>NZ_FTNA01000034.1:4219-41763 GCF_900156205.1 Leptospira interrogans | reverse complement strand
TCCAATTGCCCGACTTCTTTGGGGAGAGTTGTAAGTGAGTTAAAACTCAAATCCAACTCTTGTAAATTCCGTAGTTGTCCGATTTCTTTCGGAAGAGCTGTAAGCTGATTATGACCCAAATCCAACAATTTCAAGTTCTGTAGTTGTTTAATTTCTTTCGGAAGAGTTGTGAGTTTTTGTTCACTCAAAATCAAAACTCGAACATCCAAAGGATTTTGGAGGGCTTTTGTTAAATCTTGATAAGCTTCTGGTTCTACTTCTTCTGCTTGAATCTTGCAAGATAAATTAATGAGAAATAAAAGACCAATTGTTATTTTTTGTAAGTAATTCAAAGTTATGCGGAAGTTCATAAAGGTTATCCGAATTGGGATTTATTTAAATAGGAAGACACGTTTCTAAATAAAATGAAAACGTCATTCAATTTAAACGTTCTTTTTAAATTTCTAAGTGTTTTTAAAAGAAAGATCTCAGAAATCTTTATCTTTGGTTTCAAATCTAATAATTTTTCATTTTATTCAAGTTAGCTTAAGGTTCAAAAGAGAAAAGAAATCTTAGTCAAAGTAAATTTGGCACTTTGGAAGAAGTTTTCGAATTCTTTTTTTTTCTTGGGATGAGAATTGGTTGTTGTTTAAATACAATGTTTGTAAGTTCTTCAATTGCTCGATTTCGTTAGGAAGAGTAGTGAGTTGGTTATAAACCAAACTCAACCATAACAAATTCTTCAGTTTTCCGATTTCTTGTGGAAGTATTGTGAGTTGGTTATTACTCAAAAACAACGTTTGTAAGTTCTTCAATTGCTCTATTTCTTTCGGAAGAGTTTTGAGTTGGTTATTACGCAAATCCAACGTTTGCAAATTTTCTAATTGTCCGACTTCCTTAGGAAGTATTGTAAGTTGGTTATAACTCAAATCCAACGTTTGCAAGTTCTTCAATTGCTCTATTTCTTTCGGAAGGGTTATGAGTTGATTGTCGCTTAAATATAAGTATTGTAGCTTTTTTAGTTTTGCGATTTCGTTGGGAAGTATTGTGATTTGGTTATTATTCAAAAACAACACTTTTAAATTCTGTAGTTGTCCAATTTCTTTAGGAAAAGTTGCGAATTGGTTCTCACTCAAATACAACGATTTCAAGTTTTTCAATTGCTCGATTTCGTTAGGAAGAGTTGTAAGTTGGTTATTACTCAAATCTAACGATTTCAAATTCTGTAGTTGTTCAATGTCTTTAGAAAGAGTAGTGAGTCGGTTAGAATGCAAATACAACAATTGTAAATTTTTCAGCTGTTCTATTTCTTGTGGAAGAACTGTAAGTTGGTTAGAACCCAAATCCAAAACTTGCAAGTTCTTCAATTGCTCGATTTCCTTAGGAAGAGTAGTGAGTCGGTTAGAACGCAAATACAACAATTGTAAATTTTTCAGTTGTTCTATTTCTTGTGGAAGAACTGTAAGTTGGTTATAATGTAAATACAACCTTTGCAGATTCTTCAATTTTCCGATTTCTATAGGAAGGGTTTTGAGTTCTTGACGACTCAAATCCAAAACTCGAACCTCCAAAGGATTTTGGAGCGCTTTTGTTAAATCTCTATAAGTTCCTGGTTCTTCTGCTTGAATCTCGTAAGAAAGATGAATGAGAAACAAAAGACCAATTGTAATTTTTTGTAAGTGAATTAACGTTATGCGGAAGTTCATAAAGGTTATCCGGATTGGGATTGAATTAAATTGAAAGACAAGTTTCTAAATAAAAATAAAACGTCATTTAATTTAAACGTTCTTTTTTAAATTTCTATTCGTTTAATGTTAAAATTGATTCCGGATTTTTTAATAAGATTGAATTTTAAATCCTAATAGTCTAGTTCTAATTCTTTTCTTAAACACTTTAAGAATGCGATTGTATCTTTGGTTTCAAATCTAATAATTTTTCATTCTATTCAAATTAGCTTAAGGTTCAAAAGAGAAGAGAAATTTTATTCAAATTTAATTTGGCACTTTGGAAAAAGCTTTCTAATTAGAATTGTTGAAAAATTAATTCTCTATCGGTTTTCGTTGTATGAAAATGGTCGATTGAAGCATTTTGTTAATTGTTGCTATGAATTTTTCAACAACTCTAATACTGGAAAATCATGTAAAGTAGCCTATAAGGTTTATTTTTCTAATGATAAATCAATTCGTAAAGTTTATCAATGCAACTATCTGAACAAGTCTAAACCATTAAATGTTTGTGCAGTGAGATGCTATCTGACGAAATATTCGAAACGGCTATTTTCATAAAATTTGTAACACAAGCGATCAAATCGCTCTAAAAAAAAGGAGAAAACATGGCCCAATCAAAGAAAAAAAGTAGTCCACGGAAACAGAAAACTGGAGGAACGAAAGTTAAATTCGTAGGTGCACCTTCGCATAGTATAACACCTTTTCTTATGTTCAATGCGAACCCTGAAGAAGCGGCGAATTTTTATGTATCGATTTTCAAAAAATCCAAAATTCTTAGAGCCAATTCGATGCAGGCCGATTTCATTCTAAATGGTCAAAAATTTTTTTCCTATAATGGTGGACCTAATTTTCAATTCAATTGGGGCGTCTCATTTATGATCAGCGTAGAAACACAAAAAGAGGTTGATTATTATTGGAATGCACTTCTCGCAGGCGGCGGCAAAGAAAGTATGTGTGGTTGGATTCAGGATAAATATGGTATGTGGTGGCAGGTAACTCCTAAGATTCTTTTGCAACTTGTGTCGCATAAAGATCGTGCGAAGGCCGAGCGTGTAACACAAGCGATGCTTAACATGCAGAAAATTGACATCGCCGCGCTTAAGGCCGCAGCCGGTTAAAACGGCTTTTACTTTTTGCTTCCAAGGAAAACGGTCCATTCAGAATTGCTAATGCGATTCTAATTCCGACTCCGAATGTTCTCTTTATCTTGGTTTGCGAGAGTTCAAAGTCTTGCGTCAATTCTTTCGTGTCTGAGTACGTTTCAGAGCCGTTCTTTCGTTATAGGACATAGAAACGTTGGGCAAATTCATGCCGGACGATACTCAGAACTATAGAATAAAGTCTTTAATATTTTATGCTGAAACAAGGTTTTGTAATAGAAATTTATGGTACTCAACTTTATAGGGATGCTATTGGTAAGAGATAATAGAGTGATTAAAAAATTCCATAACAGAGATTCGCAAAATTGTTTTGATTTTCCATTTCAATACAACGGAAACAGATGGAGAATTAATTTTTCAACAACTCTAATATTGTTTGTTTTAAATAATGCCTGTATTATTTTTTTATAAATTAACTTGAATCTGGTATAACTAATGCGAAAGCGATTATTATGCTGCGATCCGTAGAGAAGCAGTATTGAGTTTGAAAAATTTCGAAAAGATTAAGTTAAAAGAACTCAATGAAATACTTTTTACGAAAGCGTTTCAGGTGATGAGTGCGTTGGTTATGAAATTTGCGAGCGATTTACTTAAACAGTATTTACATTAACTTATATTAGAGGAGTTGAAATCATATGAGGAAAATAACTGTTTTATCATTTATTACATTAGATGGAGTTATGCAAGCACCTGGTGGACCTGAGGAAGATACATCGGGCGGTTTTAAATACGGCGGTTGGACTGCGCCGTATGAGGACGAAGTTTCTGGTAAGATCATGGAAAAACAGATGAAACCTGCAGATTATCTTTTGGGCAGAAAAACATTTGAGATCTTCGCCTCCTATTGGCCTGAACATGCAGACTTTTGGCCTGGTATCAATGAGGGCACAAAATACGTAATGTCCAAGACCGTGAAGAAATCAGATTGGAAAAACTCAGTATTCCTAGAAAGTTTGGCGGATATTAAAAAACTCAAAAATTCAGAAGGTTCTGACATTCAAGTTTGGGGGAGTGGTGAACTCATTCAACTGTTATTTAAGAATGATTTAGTAGATGAGTTGTGGCTTAAAATATTTCCCGTTACGCTCAACACTGGCAAACGTTTGTTTGGCGATGGGATCATCCCTGTGGCATTTACATTAATAGAGAGTTCTGTTACACCAAGTGGAGTAATTATTGCTAATTACAAACGAGCAGGAGAAGTCAAGACAGGTACTGTTGGAGCTTAAAAAGAAAGAAATGAGAAAAATATTGTGTTATTAATTTAGATTTATATTAGAATATTATAAAAGGAAATAAAATGAATCAAGAATGGACCCAGGATAATGAAAAGATTATTGAATATTTTAGAGGGCTTTTATTAGATACATCATCTAGTTTGGATTTATTTCAGAAAATTTTTTCTAAAGTCAAAGGTATCGAATATGTGGATGAAAACATTAAAGTAAAGCTTGTTAATGATGTTTCAATTGAACTTACTGGACCGGCGGATAAAAAAGAAATAGAACAATGGCCTGAATCAGTTAAAAGAATATTCTCTGAACATGCAGCTATGGGTATCTGGAAAGGAGAAAATGTATTCGGCGGACAAATTGCTTTTGATAATAGAATTAACGTCAAAAATCTTGAGGAAACCCAATGGAAGGATGAAGATTATGATTTAAATAGTATCCAGTCACCTATAAGTGGCGGTGATGGAAGTTTTGTGTTTCATCCTGCTTTTAAAGATATGAATGGAGAGGTTCTTTGTCAGGTTATTGATGGTAAAATTAATGGGCCTTTAGCGCTTGGGCCAGGTTCCATATTTTTATGGATGATCGCAGGTTATATGGAAATAGATCGAGACATATCATTACCATTAATATCAAAGGATAAATTAATCAGTATTGCTCCAAAATCAACAAAGTCAGGAGTAATAAAATTAATTATGGAAAAATCCGGTTTATCAAAAGAACGAATAGATGATTTAATTAAGAAACTCGAAAATCTTTATGATTTACAGAAGAGTTTTAAAAAAGCTAATGATAAAAATCAATTTATAAAATTAGAATTAAAGTATTTGGATGATATCGAAGCTTACAAGAATGCTTTACCCGAAAGCCTACAATTCGATTTTACTATGATTCACGGATATAACATAAGTTGTTATAAAAATGAATTAGATGAATTATTAAAAAGATATAAATAACACACATAACTTCGGTTTCCCACTTTGCGATTTTGTAAAACCGTGGTCGTTAAGTTAAGCGGACGTTTCTGCAAACTTAAGGAAGACATCAATTTTATAATCAAAGAAACTTAAAAAATGATCCAATATGAACTAAATTCAAACAACCAACCTATCGGAATAAAAATTCAAAATTGGAGCATACCTAAGTTCCCAGCGAAATCGGTAATGGATGGAAAATTTTGTAAATTAGAGCCTTTAGATTCTGAGATACATTCAAAAGAATTATACAAAGCTAATTCCTTGGATAAAAATGGAGAATGCTGGACCTATCTAACCTATGGACCTTTTAAAACATTCATAGAATACCAAAATTGGATTAGAGAAATGCAGAATTTAGTTGATCCTACTTTTTATGCTATTATAGATAAAAATACTTCAAAACCAGTTGGAGTAGTTTCCTATCTTCGAATCGATCAAGAAAAAGGATCTATTGAAGTCGGTCATTTAAATTTTTCAAATCTACTTAAAAGAACGAAGGCTGCAACGGAAGCAATGTATTTAATGATGAATTACGCTTTTGAATTAGGATTTAGAAGATACGAATGGAAATGTAATTCTTTAAACATTCCTTCACGAAAAGCAGCACAGAGATACGGTTTTTCATATGAAGGAACATTTAGACAATATGCAATTAACAAAGGTAGAAATCGCGATACTGCATGGTATTCAATAATAAATTCAGAATGGAATTTGATTCAGGAAGCATTCGAAAAATGGTTTGATTCTAAAAATTTTGATGAAAATGGACAGCAAAAAATTAGTTTATCTAGTTTAACAGAACCACTTTTAGCGCAAAAAGACCATTTTATTTTAATCAAATAGAAACCTTCGTCTAACAAGAGATAATTGCTGTGTTTGGCTTTGTTACGTCACTCTTACAACATTCAAAGTTGCAAAATAAGTTTGTCTCTATCAGGTGACGTAGGCTATCTAGTCTAGTATACATTAAGTGCAATTGAATAGTCTAACTGTATTATAGTATGAGACCAATATGAATAAAATAGTTCTTGCCGGGGGTTCAGGTTTTTTAGGGAAATCTGCTGCATTTTACTTTAGAAATTTAGGTTATCAAGTTGTTGTTTTATCTCGTTCAGAATCTAAGATAATTAACGAAATTGAATACATAAATTGGGATGCTAAATCCTTAGGACCTTGGGTTAGTTCTCTTGAAAACTCAACAGCGATTATTAATTTTACGGGAAAAAGTGTAAACTGTATCTACACCGAGACAAACAAACGCGAAATCATAGATTCAAGAATTAACTCTGTCAAAGTGATTGACCAAGCTGTTTTAAATCTTAAATCACCTCCTAAAGTTATTATACAAGCAGCTTCTTTAGCCATTTTTGGAGATACTAAATCAGATTCAACTGAGGAGTCTCCTCTCGGAAAAGGATTCTCTGTCGATGTATGTAAAATATGGGAAGATGAATTTTTCAAAATTTCGATTCCTGACTCTCGCAAAGTGATACTTCGAATAGGTTTTGTTTTAGGTAAAAATGGCGGGGCTATTGAACCACTTACTAAATTAGCAAAATGGTTTCTTGGAGGAAGCATTGGAGATGGTACTCAATTTATCAGTTGGATTCATATCGAAGACATGAATAGAATGTTTGAGTTTTGTATCAATCAGGATGTAACTGGTATTTTCAATGCGACTGGACCAGATCCTGTAGAAAATAAATTCTTTATGAAAGCACTTAGAAAAGCAGTTCACAGACCCTGGTCTCCTCCTGCACCTAAATTTATAGTTAAACTTGGAGCATTTTTTATCATGAAAGCTGATTCTAGCCTTGCGTTAACAGGGAGAAAATGTTTTCCAAAGAGATTTATTGACTTAGGCTTTCAATTTAAACACACAGATCTTCTAAAAACTTTAGAAGAGTTAGTTTAAACTCAACTGCGCCTAACGTTGTTTCTGCGTATTGGCGTTCATGGATGTAACCTCGAGGAGGTATTTACATTACGACGACATGAAAAATAAAGGGCGAACCGTTATGGTGCAAGTACTTCGCAACTTTGGTTATCTATAAACGTTATACGATACTGAATCTAATAATCTTATGAAGAAAAAGCTATTTCGCCCAAATAAAAGGTCGAAGGATGTAAAACGGATTTATTAGTTTATGTTAACATGAGTTCGCCATAAGGAACTCATGATTCTGAAAAAAGTTGGAATTTGAACTTTACAGATCGATTCTTTAAATGTGGGAACTACAGCAAACTACGAATTTACGAACAAATTCTAAAGTTGTAGGAACTCATACTTTTAGAAAAGTCCTTCTCGTTTTTTACGCCAAACTTACGTTATATTGCTAAAAATTTCATTATTAAAAAAACAATAAAATTAGGGCTTACTTTTGACGTTAAAATATGAACTTCATTTACATAATCTTAATGTTCTTACGAGGATTTTTGCGGATAATTGCTTTTAATATTTTCTCTGTTTTTATCAAAGGGGAAATATACGAGTGTCTCTTCTGTAAAATTATGGATTCTAAATTTGAAGAATTACAATAGAATTGTTGAAAAATTAATTCTCCATCTTGTTTCTATTTTATGAAATAGTCGATTGAAGCAGTTTTGTTAACCATCGCTATGGAATTTTTCAACAACTCTAATATAAAATATTTGATTCAGCACGAAGAATGAAATGAATGTATTGTCCACGCAAAAAACTTTAATAATCTAAGATCTCCAGGTAAATTTGTTTTAGGTTTATTTTGTGTAAGATGAATTAGAAATTATCTCAATTATATTATTATATTAAAATATTTTTACATAATAACGCTTGTGAATTTCTAAATAAAGGTCGAGTAGAGTTTTGTTCAGTGCAATTATTTTAATTAGAATCTTAAAAAAATATTATAAATCTATAGAAATATATAAGAATTCAATTAAATAGATTTTGAATGAGAATACAATGATCAGTTTGATAATGAAGTAGAATTTTTTCGGCTCTTTGAGCGGATTTGAGATCGCCTGGCAGTTCGACATTTTTTTATCTCTAGGACAGGATTTGTTACGCTACGACTCACGTCATTTGTGAACCAATTCATGATAATTGAAAATAATTTCGCTTGTAATAACTTCTTGCAGATTGTTATTCGACAACTAAAAGGTAGGCAATATGGAAGACCCAAAAGATAAAGCAGAGAACTCAACTTCACCTATTGACACAACACCAAAGGTGACAGGAATTGGCGGTATTTTCTTTTTTTCTGACAATCCGCAAGAAACAAAAGAATGGTATGCCAAAAATTTAGGACTTGAAACCAATGAATGGGGTTCGACTTTCGAATCGAGAGACGTTAACAAACCAGATGAAATAAACTATCTTCAATGGAGTCTTTTTAAAAAGGGATCTGAATATTTTTCTCCATCCAAAAAAGATTTTATGATTAACTACCGAGTCCAGAATATTGAAGGGCTTGTGGACAAACTCAAACAAAACGGAGTAACCATACTTGACAGTATTACAAGTTACGACTATGGAAAATTTGTCCATATCATGGATGCTGAAGGCAACAAGATTGAGCTATGGGAACCATGTTGACAGTGTTTTAACTCAAATGGACGGCAGGAATAATCAAGTAATAACTTACTTGCATAACTGTCGGTTCTGACGTAGAGTCTCTAAATTGTTTACGCAACTTTCGTTCGAAGAGAGGTTTCTTTTGTTAAACGTAATAGTTTAAAAGATATTTTAATTCTAAAAACAAAAAAGAAAATCGAGGAGAAAGTATTCTGGTTTACTATCGCTTATCTTACCCAGAATTATAAAAGCAAAGTGTAATAGTTAGAACTTGATTTTACAATCCTTGGAAATTTATTTGTAATAGCCAAAATGAGAACCGATGTTCTTTAAAATTTCATTAAGAAAATTGTAAGTTGTCTGAATACTTTTTCTTTGTTAAATCTTTATATAATTTTTTATTATTGATGTTCTCTGTTGATCGTGGGCAGAACTCAAAAAGACTAATGAGATATTTGTCTATTCTGATAGACAAATATATGATCAAAAAGTATTTCTTCCGCTTTTTAAAATTTATAAAAGTAATTATATTCCATTTTCCTTTTCAAAAAACCAAAGAAGGATTTGGTGATTACATTGTCCTAATAATTTCCTTTTCTGCTATTATTCCTTTGAATTTTGTTGCTGAGCAAATATTTTCGAGTTTCATTCGAGCAATAATTGGACCCTCTGTCCAAATGAAAAATAAGCCCTTGGAGAATCCCTATAATCAATCGATTTGGAAAGAGCAGTTGCACTGTTCATTTAACGCGTGTTTGACGTAATGAAATTGGGGCGAATCCAGCCTTTGTTTGCAAAGGCTGGACTGGGCTCTCAGCTCTGGTCAAGTTATTGTGGAATTTTAGAACCATATTAAATTATTATAAAATACCAATAACTTGACCTCGCATCGATCCCTTTCGCATTGGTTATACCAAATTCACACTAAGAACTTGTTCTAAAACCGTCCAATGTGGGAACTACTACGAAAATTAGAACTACTCGAAAGTTCACAAATTGCCAAATGCGACTTGATTTATAGGAACATACTGCATTTTATTAAAAATTTCTAAAGAATTATCGTGTAAAATTTTTTGAGCTTTTGGGACAAGTTCTAACTTAGAATCATTAGAATTTGAAATTAACCCAACCTACCTCTTTCCGAGGATAAAAATCCAGTATTACACAAAATAATCCAACCAAAGGAAGATCTTAAAAACGTCAGTTCGATGTAAGGAATTCATGATTCTGAAAAAAGTTGAAATCCGAACTTTACAGATCGATTCTTTAAATGTGGGAACTCTCACAATTTAAAGAATCGAAGTTTATAAAGATTGAATCTGTCGTATTCAAGTGTGGGAACTATTACAAAATCAAATTCTAAAAAAAATAATTACAAAATGATAAACGGTTTCCAAACGATGGTTTCTGTAGGAGCTCTCACAAAATTTAGGTTTGTCTGTAAAATGATGTGGGAACTACCGCAAATCACAATTTTACGAAAAAATTCTAAATTTGTAGAAACTCATACTTTTAAAAAATTTTTACTCACGCCAAACTCACGTTAAATGGAATTTAAATTTTGATGATGGCCATAAAACAGCGGTTTTGCATAGAAATCAGATTAAACGATGATTCTTTTTATATTTTATAGTAGTTCCCACAATTTTTAAAGTTTAACTGTAAATCCACGATTTGTGAGAGTTCCCACATCTATTTTTTTACGAAAAAATTGACTTAGGATAAAAACGAATTTCTCCACGAACTCGCTTTAATTCTAAAGAGGATAGGATCAACTTCTAAGATTGTATAACTTCTATATGAGTTTCCACATTTTTGTGAAATAAAAGCGTCTCGCTTCTATTGGCGCTCGAAGAAACTCAGCGTCTCGCTTCTATTGGCGCTCGACGGGATTTGGGCTAGGCGTTCTAAATTTACGAAACAATAAAAAATACACGCCTACATAAAATACCAAGCAGATCCAAAAAATAATACTGCCGGGAATTTTGAGGTTACGATGAAACGAAAATAGGATCATAGCCGGAAGATTGGCGATCGTAAAAAGAAACGAAACTAAACCTTTATTTTTAGAGCTAACAGCGATTAGCTGATAAAGATGTCTACGATGAGCTTGGAAAATATTTTCTCCGTCTTTCAGCCGCAAAAAAATCGTAACTACACCGTCCACAAAAAACACTGGCAACAAAAAGAATGCGGAAGAGATTTCAAATGAACCCCAAAGTTTACCATCTATAAAAAACAAAGGAAGAACAGAAATTGTATAACCGAGAGGAAGCGAACCGGAATCACCTAAAAAAAGTTTTGCCTTAGGTAAGTTAAAACCTAAAAAACCGAAAACACCTGCGCAGATCCAAGAATAAAATAAAGGAAGATGAGAATGAAATAAAAATGGAAACGCTAAAATGGCAAAGAGGAAATGAGAAGAAAGATACGCGTCTAGACCGTCCATAAAATTACAAACGTTAACAACAAACAAAACGTAGACGATCAAAATCAAAGTGGAAAGGCCTGGGATGTTTTCTATACTTAAACTTAGAAATGAAAATCGAACCGGTTCCAGATAAAAGAAAACGATTAGGAAAAAAATTTCCAAAACGAGACGAATTCCAGCACTCAATGAGAGAAGATCGTCCGCAAGACCGATCAAAAAAAAGAAAAACAAACCCGTAAAAAATAGAAAAATTTTACGATCGGGAATTTCAAAAACACTGAACCAGACGATTGCCAAACAAAAAATAGGAAGTAAAATCCAAATTCCTCCTGATTTTTTGGTCGTACCTACGTGCATACTTCTTTCATTTGAGACGTCCGAGATTGTGAACCTTTTGGAATGAAGATAAATCCAAGAGAAAAATGACGTGGCAAAAAAAATGAGAGCACACGTAAATACTGGATTCCAGAAAAAAGAAATCTGTTTCACTAGCAATCCAGACTAGAAGTAAGAAGTCTCACTGCAATCAGAAATCGAAACGTTTTTGATTGCCAAATCCGGCTCAAATCAAGAATCTAACCCTATGTTCCAGGGCGTTTATACGGCGATCATCACACCATTCAAAAACGATAAAATCGATTACGACAGTTATTTCAAACTACTGGAAAAACAAATCAAAGCCGGAGTCAGTGGAGTTGTTCCTTGTGGAACGACTGGAGAATCTCCGACTCTTTCTCATAGTGAACACGCGGAACTGATTCGAGAAACTGTCAAAGCAGTACAAGGAAAAATTCAAGTAGTGGCTGGAACTGGGTCCAATTCTACAAAAGAAGCGATCGAATTGACAGAGGCGGCTTGTAAAGATGGAGTGGATGGAATTCTTTCCGTAAATCCTTATTATAATAAACCAACACAAGAAGGACTCTTTCAACATTTTAAATCAATTGCAGAACATTCTACCGTACCAGTGATGCTCTACAATATTCCTGGAAGAACTTCCGTAAATTTATTACCGGAAACCGTACTCAGGCTTAGTGAGGTCAAACAGATTCGATCTATGAAAGAGGCCACGGGAGATCTGGGACAAATGGGGAAATTAATTTCCTTAGTGGGAAATAAAATGACTGTACTTTCCGGGGACGATAACTTGACCCTTCCCTTACTTGCAATCGGAGGAGTAGGGGTTGTGTCCGTGATTTCCAATTTATTTCCAAAAGCTTTAGTACAACTTGTAGAATCGTTTCAACAGGGAAAAATCTCCGAGGCCAAAAAAATACATTATGATTTTATTGAAGTCTTTGCACTTGCTTTTATGGAAACCAACCCGATACCAATCAAGGCGGCGATGTGCTGGTTTGGTCATTGTGGTCCGGAAATACGACTTCCGTTGACTCCACTTTCTCAAAACGAGACAAGTTCTAAATTTAAAAAGGTGCTCGAAGGTCTGAAAGAAAAAGGATACGAATAGAGAATGAGTCAACCTTCAAAAACTCAAATCGCTTTGATCGGAGCGTCCGGAAGAATGGGGCGCGCCATTGTCTCCGTACTTTCTACTTCTGTTAAATCCACGTTATCTTCATCGGTAGTTAGTCAAAGTTCTGTATTTTTAGGAATGGATTCTGGACTACATTCTGGGATCAAACAAAACGGAGTGAATTTTTCCTCCGATTTAGAAGCCGCGGTACGGAGCGCGGATTGTGTAATTGATTTCAGCACACATCAAAATTTAGATTTTACACTTAAGGCTTGTATTCAATATCAAAAACCGGTTGTAATTGGAATTACAGGACTCACAGAGCTTCAAAAAGATGCGTTGCAAGTGGCTTCTAAAGAAATCGGAATCGTGTATTCACCTAATATGTCTATTGGAGTAAACTTATTGTTCAAGTTAACCGAAATTGCGGCCAAGGTAATGGGGGAAATTTCGGACATAGAAATCCAGGACATTCATCATCGTCATAAAAAGGATGCACCTTCGGGAACCGCTGAAAAATTAAAGAGCATACTTTTAGAAACGTTAGGCAGAACGTCTAAAAACGTAGTCCACGGAAGACACGGGATTTTAAAAGAAAGAGATTCCAAAGAAATAGGAATCCACACGTTTCGAGCGGGAGAAGTGATTGGAGATCATACCGTATATTTTTTTACTCCTGAAGAAAGGATAGAAATAACACATAAGGCTCAGGATCGAAAAACCTTTGCAGTAGGAAGTGTACACGCGGCAGAATTTTTAGTAGGCCGCAAGCCGGGACTTTACGATATGTTTGCGGTTTTAGGATTATAGAGGAAGTTAGGATTGTTTTTTTTCAAGAACATATCCCTGTTCCCACTCGGTAAAAATCCGTTCATTATCATCATTGATATACTCATCGTAAGTTTTTTCATTTATCAATTTTATTCTACCATTCGAAGAACCAGAGGAATCCAGCTATTACTCGGAGTTGCTGTCATTTGGTTCCTTGGAATTTTTGCGAGTACGTTTGAACTAGAACTATTAGATTGGATTATAGAAAGCATTCGTCCTGCACTCGTATTTGCGATTATCGTTTTACTTCAGCCGGAACTTAGAAAGATCACAGCAGATCTTTCTAAAATGAAAATCTTTCAACCGTTTCTTTTAAAACAAATGACAGATTTAGAGGAGATCATAGAGGCCGTAAAGATTATGGCTAAAAATAAAACAGGATCTCTGATTGCGATTGTACGAGAGAATAATTTGAAGGAAATTATAGATCAATCTGTGCAGTTAGACGCGATCATCTCTGCGAGTTTGCTTCTTACTATTTTTAAAAAAAATTCAGCACTTCACGACGGGGCCGTAATTATAGAACAAAATAGAATCGCCTGTGCCGGGGCTTTTCTCCCAATGACTCAGAATTTAGACGACTCAAGAATGGGAGCCAGACACAGAGCCGCACTTGGAATTTCAGAAGAATCGGATTCTATTGTGATTGTTACGTCGGAAGAAACTGGAGAAATTTCTGTATGTTACGACGGAGAAATGACTCATCCTGTCAAACCGATCGAACTTAAAAATCTAGTAAATACGATCCTGAAAAAAAGGGATAATGTTTCTGAAAAATACAATCCAGTTGTAGAAGAAAAGACGGAGCGCTGAAGTTGAAATTGATCTTCAATAACTGGCAAGCCAAACTAGGGTCTTTGATTCTGGCGATCGTATTCTATATAAATTTACAAAATTCTAAAATACTCGTAAAAGAAATCCAGATTCCGATCGAATATCCTAAGTTAGGTGGTTCTTTGATTGTTTCTAAAACTTCTGATAAAACGGTTCCTATAAAGGTAGAGGGAGTTCGGGAATACGTAAATTATTATTCTCAGTTTTTAAAGGCTCATATCAATTCTTCTGAACTTAAGGCCGGAGAAAATCTTGTTTCCGTTTATAAAATTTCGGGAGCACCTGCGGGTCTTAGAATTACAAGACTTAGAGATAAAATTAAGGTAAACGTGGAATCCAATTCAGGTAAAATACTTCCTATCGAAGTGAAATTTACTGGAGATCTTCCGCCTAACTATGTAAAGACGAATCATTTTGTTTCTCCCTCGGTGGTTCACGTCAGTGGTCCTCCGGGAGTTTTGGAAAATTTGGGAAAAATTTCGATTCCTCCTATATCTCTCAAGGATAAAACGGAATCTTTCTCCTACAAACATAAACTTCCCGATTTCCCCTCCGCCGTAAAGGTAAGAGATAACGTAAAAGAAGTTACGGTTCGAGTGAATATATTTGCAAGCGCGTCTAACGCAGGGGAAACACTTTTACTCGGGATTCCGATTAAATGTCAAAACTTAGATAAAAATTTGGAAGCTGAATTTTCAGAACCGGAAGTTTCTGTAAAACTTCAATCTAAAACACCTCTCAAAAGTATCCAGGTAATCAAAGGACTTTCTGCGAGTGTGGTATGTTCTCATAAATACGATCCTAAGACCAAAAAGATTCTTCCGGATAATAAACCAGTATTTGCAAAGATTAAACTGAACAAATCTACTTCCTTAAAATCCGTAGAAGTTTTAGGAGTATTTCCGGATCGAGTATCTATTCTTTTTAAGATCAAACAGGATCAAAATCAAAGTAACGGCGGGAAAGAACCAGACGGAGAGGGAGAGGAAAATACGATCGAACCAGATACTAATCCGGAACTTTTAGAAGAAGAATGAAAATTTCCGTCGGTAATGATATCGTTGAAAATTCTCGGATTCGTGATCTTTTAGAAAAACACGGAGATCGTTTTTTGAAACGGGTCTTTTCGGAATCCGAAAGAGAATATTGTTCCAATCGTAAAGATCCGATTCCACACTTAAGTGGAAGGTTCTGCGTCAAAGAAGCTTTTATCAAAGCGATTGAGCCAGGAGATCATGTGATTTTAGATATGAGGGAAATCGAACTTTTCGGAAAGGAATTTGGAAAAAAAGAATTGGTACTGCATGGAAAATCCAAAGAATTGTTTCTTACCAAAGGATACAGCGGTTGTTCGGTTTCGATCAGTCACGCTGAAAATTATTCCACCGCCGTCGTGGTGCTTTACAAGGAGTGATCTATGATTTCGGAAGCGATGAAACAAACTATTCAGTTCTACAACGAAGGTCTTAACTTGTATAAAACCAGAAAGTTTACCGAAGCGCTTGAAAAATTTAAAAAGGCGATCGAGTTGACTCCGGACGACGGTCCTTCTAAAAAATACATTGGTCGTTGTCAGGCATTTATCACAAATCCTCCTCCTGCAGACTGGGATGGGGTTTTTGAAATGAAAACGAAATAAGAGAATCCATGTCTAAAAAAACTGCAACTAGAACTTCTCGCCCCATTACAGAATACGGCGCCATCTCCACGGTTCTCGGAAGAGAAACTTCCTTTTCCGGAATTTTAAACTTTCAAAGACCTCTTGAAATTTCAGGTGAGTTCCAAGGTGAAATTGAATCCGAAGGATTTTTACTCATCAGTGAAGGCGCAAAGATACGTGCTAATATCAAAGCAGGTACCGTAATCGTAGGTGGTGAAATTACCGGAAACGTAATCGCTACTGAAAAGTTAGAAATGCTTTCGACTGGGAAAGTAAATGGAAATATCAAAACATCCAAATTACAAATTGCAGATGGAGTGATCTTTGATGGGAACTGTGAAATGATTCAGCCCAATAAAGATTGACCCGCGCTTTCACCCGTAAAAAGTGGTACCTGCTAACCCGAAAAAGCCTAAGGATAGGGCTGAGATTGGCAAGATAGCCCTCATTCTTCTCCTCGGTTTTTTCGCCGGGGCCGTGACGGGAGTTATTCTCGATCGCCTAACAGGCGTTCCTTTTTTCTCTTCCTACCTGCTCCGAGAAGCAATCAAATTTGAACTCTACGTAATCAAAGTCGAAATACAATTTACCCCTGCTAGTCTGATAGGACTCGTAGCGACGTTGTATTTTGTACTAAAAAAGGGGTAAATCATGTCAGTGATCTCAATGAAAAATCTTCTGGAAACCGGAGTACACTTCGGACACCAGACTCGTAAATGGAATCCTAAAATGGCTCCGTATGTTTTTACGGCCAGAAACGGAATCCATATCATAGACCTTCAAAAGACCGTTCAAAAAGCCAAAGAGGCATACGACGCTCTTAAAAAATTAACTTCCGAAGGTAAGAAAGTTCTTTTTGTAGGAACTAAAAAACAAGCGAGAGGCGCGATCGAAAGAGAAGCGATCCGCTCTAATATGTTCTTTATCAATAATCGCTGGCCGGGCGGTCTTTTGACCAACTGGAATACGGTAAAGAGAAGTATCGCGCGTCTTAAAAAACTCGAAGGAATGGAAGCGGATAACAGTTTTGAAAAAGAAGTTAAAACTAAAAAAGAAGTTCTGACTTTAAGAAGAGAGTTAGAAAAACTTCGCAAGACTCTCGGCGGGATCAAGGATATGGCTACCATTCCCGAAATCATGTTTGTAATCGATCCTAAAAAAGAAGAAATCGCTGTTAAAGAAGCCAGAAAACTGGGTCTTAAAATTTTCGCGGTTGTTGATACGAACTGTGATCCTGAGTTGATTGATTATCCGATTCCAGGAAACGATGACGCGATCCGAGCCATTTCTCTTTTTCTGGAAACTATGTCCAATGCGGTGATTGAAGGAACCGGTGGTGTTGTAGAACAACCTAGATTCAGCGAAGACTTGGATTCCGAAGCTCTGGCTCTGGAATACCAAGGTGAATATGATGAAAGCGGCAAGTTCATCATGGACGAAGACCCGGATTCTAAAAAAACTAAAACTGCGGAAGAACCTTCTGCTACGATCGAACCTTCTACTACCACTACGGTCGAAGTGGATCAAAACGAATAAGGATTTCATTCATGGCAGCAGTGACTACGGACTTAATCAGAGAACTTAGAGAAAGAACCAGTGCAGGAATGATGGACTGTAAAAAGGCTCTTGAAGAAAACAACGCAGATATTGAAAAAGCGATCACTTGGCTTCGTGAAAAAGGGATCGCAAAGGCGGCTAAAAAAGCGGGAAGAGAAACCAAAGAAGGTAGAGTGGTTTCTTATATCCACGGAAACGGAAAGATCGGAGTTCTTGTAGAATTGAATTCCGAAACAGATTTCGTTTCTAAAAACGAAGACTTTGAAGCCCTCGGTAAAGAAATCTGTATGCAGATCGCGGCGATGAATCCTTTGTATCTCAACGAAGAATCCATTCCTGCTGCGGATCTGGAAAAAGAAAAAACGATCATGAGATCTCAATTGGAAGCGGAAGGTAAAAAAGCCGATCAGATTGAAAAGATCCTTCCTGGAAAAATCAAAAAATACATTTCGGAAGTTTGTCTTGTAAACCAGGCATTTTTTAAAGACGATTCTAAAACCATAGACGACTTAGTAAAGGAAGCGATCGCGAAATTTGGCGAGAACATTACTATCGCCCGTTTTATCCGCTTTCAGGTGGGTGGACTCTAAGTTTTGGCTACGGAAGCGAAGTATAATAGAATTCTAATTAAGCTTTCCGGCGAGGCTCTCGCTGGAGAGGGTGAATTTGGGATCGATACAAATAAGGCCCACTCTCTCGCGGAAGAAATCAAAGAAGTTCACGATTTAGGAGTGGAGATCGCTCTTGTCGTTGGCGGTGGTAACATCATCCGAGGCACAAACCTTGCCAAGGCGGGAATCGACCGCGCCACCGCGGATTATATGGGAATGCTCGCCACGATTCAAAACGCTTTGGCCCTCCAAGACGCTTGCGAAAAAAAAGGCCTTTATACAAGGGTTCAATCCGCGATCGAAATCAATTCTATTGCAGAAAGTTATATCCGTCGTCGGGCCGTTAGACATCTCGAAAAAAGAAGAATCGTGATTTTTGCCGGTGGAACGGGTAATCCTTATTTTACCACGGATACAACTGCAAGTCTCAGAGCCGTAGAAGTGGGTTGTGATGTGATTCTCAAAGCTACCAAAGTGGACGGGGTTTATACCGCGGATCCTAAAAAAGACAATGGTGCCAAACGTTATTCTCAGATTTCTTTTATGGAATCTATCAATCGTAGGCTTAAGGTTATGGATTCTACCGCCCTAAGTTTGTGTATGGAAAATAATATGTCGATTATAGTGTTCGACATCTTCAAACGTGGAAATCTCAAAGACCTGGTTACCGGTAAAAACATCGGCACATTGATCTCTAATTCGGAGGACATTCAAATCGATGGCAAGTGATGCAATCATTTCTGGAATGAAAACTAAGATGGATAAAACCATCGATCTTGTAAAAAAGGATTTCGGAACCATTCGTACTGGACGCGCTAATCCCTCTCTTGTAGAAGATATTCGAGTGGATTATTACGGGAATCAAACTCCGATCAATCAGCTTGGAAATATTTCCGTTCCGGAACCTAGAATGCTGGTCATTTCTCCTTATGATAAGGGAATTATGAAAGACATCGAAAAGGCGATCCAAACTTCCGGTTTAGGTCTTCAACCTACCAATGACGGGGTAGTGATTCGAATCGTAATTCCGGAACTAACAGGGGAAAGGCGAAAGGAACTTGCAAAAGTTGTAAAGTCTAAATCCGAGGAAAAAAAGGTCGCCATCCGGAACATCCGTAGAGACGCGATGGAAGATCTTAAAAAACATACCGAAGGGATGTCTCAAGACGAGATCAAATCGGTTCAAGATCAGATTCAAAAAATCACAGATTCCTATATCGATAAAATTTCCGCTCTTACCGCAGAGAAGGAAAAGGAAATCACTACGATCTAACGTGGGCTTGTTCGAGTCCAATCTCCCGAAACATATTGCCGTTATTATGGATGGTAACGGTCGTTGGGCAACATCCCGAGGTAAATCCAGATCGGAAGGCCATAGAGAAGGTGCCCAGGCCATAGATAGACTTATGGATGCGAGTCTGGAACTAGGTTTAAAAAATATTTCCCTTTATGCTTTTTCTACCGAGAATTGGAAACGCCCTGTCACCGAAATCCGTTCTATCTTTAGCCTTTTAATTGAATTTATAGAAACTCGATTAGATACGATTCACAAAAGAGGAATTCGAATTCTTCATTCCGGAAGCCGAAAAAAACTTACCCGAGGAGTTTTAGACAAGATAGACTTTGCGGTAGATAAGACTCAAAAAAACAAAAATCTTACTGTAAACTTCTGTTTGAACTACGGTTCCAGAGATGAACTTCTCAGGGCGGCACAAGAGCTTTTTTTAGAAAGAAAACGTTCTAAAGTTGCTTTAGAAAAGCCTTTGAAAGAAAAAGAGTTCGAAAAATTTTTATATACGTCCATCCTTCCTCCCGTAGATTTACTGATCAGAACCGCCGGGGAACAAAGACTTTCCAATTTTCTACTTTGGCAATCCGCGTATGCGGAGTTGTATTTTACGGATACTCTCTGGCCCGAGTTCGATAAAAATTCTCTGGTGGATTCCCTAAAGTGGTACGAAACCAGAACCCGAAAATTCGGAGGACTTACGAATGGGTGAAACTTCTAAGAGACTCGCTTCCGCGGCTGTGCTCATACTATTTTATCTTTTTATGATATTCTATCCTGGTTTTTATTATCTGCAAACCTATTTGATTCTTCTTTTAGGCGGGGCTATTGGTATCAAAGAATTTTATAATCTTTCTGATCGAGGTGAGGACGGAAGACCGTTTAGAGGAACCGGCGTTTTCTTTATGTTGTTAGTCATTTCGTTTTATTACTTTCGATTTTTGGGTTCTCAAAATCAATTTGAAGCGCCTTTGTTCTTTCTGCAAAATATAAAATATTTTATTCCTCCTTTTAATCCGGTTCCCGTTGCGTTTCTTTTACTGTTTATCGTTACGTTTACTTTGCAAATAACCAAACGCCCGTTAGACGGTGCTATCTTTTCTGTTTCATCCACTTTTTTAGGTGTGTTCTACGTTGCGGTTCCGTTGGGTCACTTTTTACTTTTGCTCGGAATGGCTCAGGGAATCTATTATATTGTTTTTGTTTCGGTGGTCACTTTTCTGACGGACGCCGGCGCTTATTTTGGTGGGAGATGGTTCGGAAGACATCCGGCTGGTCTTGCCATTTCTCCTAAAAAAACCTGGGAAGGTTACGTGACTGGAATTTTCACGGCGATCGGTTCCGTTTTTATCTTCAACATAATTTGGGAATATTCTACTGGAACTCTCGCAGCCGTCAGAGGATTGGAAGTTTTTTTGATTTCCGCGATTTTATCTTTTGTCAGTGTGATTGGAGATCTTTTAGAATCCGCAATGAAACGGGATGCAAAGATCAAAGACTCCGGTTCTTTGATTCCGGGGCACGGTGGAATTTTAGATCTTGCGGATGCTCTTTTGATTACCATCCCCGTCTTGTATTACTATCTTCAGATCAAGGGGAATCTTGGAGTCTAATTGGATATGACAACCTCCGTCTGTCTTTTAGGCGCTTCCGGTTCCGTTGGAGAATCTACTCTAAAGGTGCTTCGCGCTTATCCGGAAAAATTTAGACTTCATTCTTTCAGCGTTCATTCTAATCTTGAAAAAGCAAAAGAGATCCAAAAAGAATTTTCTCCCGATTTTATCTGTGTGAGTTCCGATTTTGCGGATGTCGGAGTTCTTGGAAATAAATTGGGTAGAACACAAATTCTCTACGGTGAATCCTCGCTTTGCGAACTAGTACGCGAACCCGAGGTGGAGATCGTAATCACTGCTATTGTGGGTTCTGTTGGTTTACGTCCTACGATTGCGGCGATCACAGCGGGAAAAAGATTAGGAATTGCTAATAAAGAAACGTTAGTCACATCAGGTCCTCTGATTCAATCTCTGATCGCAAAACACAATACAAAAGTAGTCCCGGTGGATTCAGAACACAATGCACTCTTTCAACTTTTAGAATCTTTAAACCCTAACTCTGTGGAAAAAATTATTCTTACCGCGTCTGGAGGTGCTTTTCGGGATTTACCCGTAGAACAACTCTCCTCCGTTACAAAAGAACAAGCATTACATCATCCTACTTGGAACATGGGGCCTAAGATTACGATCGATTCTAATGGTATGATTAATAAAGGACTTGAAGTGATCGAAGCTCATTTTTTGTTCAATGTTCCGTATGATAAAATTGGGGTTGTGATTCATCCTCAGAGTATCGCTCACGGAATCGTAGAATTAAAGGACGGGGCTTCTTTTTTATACGCTTCTTATCCGGATATGATTTTCCCGATTGCACATTCTCTCTTTCATCCGGAACCGGTTCCTAAAGTTTTACGGTCTTATCCTGCTAAGGATTGGGGAAAATTAGAGTTCCGAGAACCTGATTTCAAACGTTATCCTGGTTTAGGTCTTGCGTTTGAGGCGGGTAAGGTAGGAGGAACGGCACCTTGTATTTTTAACGCGGCTAATGAAGCCGCTGTAGAATTGTTTTTAAAAGATGAAATCCGTTTTATAGAAATTCCCGATTACATTCGGAAAACGTTAGACGAAATTAAAATTGAGTTCCCGTTGTCTCTAGAAGAATACGAGGAAGCGGATCGGATTGCCCGCGAAACCGTCCGAAATCTGAAAGCAAGGAAGGTAGTATCCGCATGTTGATCATGGTATTAGGCGCTGTTTTTATGTTGGCGATTTCTATTTTTATACACGAGTTAGGTCATCTTCTTTGTGGAATGCTCGTAGGCGTTAAGGCTAGAATTTTTTCGATTGGTTACGGAAGGGGAATTTGGAAAAAAAAAGTTGGTGAAACCACTTACCAGATCACCGCAATTCCTGTCGGAGGATATGTTCTATTTAAAGGAGATGACTACGGCGGGGACGTAAAAGGGGAACCCGGCGAACTTCTTTCTACACCTCCTCTCAAAAGAATGATCCCCGTTTTGGGCGGTCCTCTTTTTAATCTATTTCTTGGTTTTGGAATATTATTGATTTTGAATTTTCTAGGTCACAATCCTCCCGGAAACAGAGTTTTTATCGATCCAGCCGATCAGGAATTTTCAGCGGCGTATCAATCTGGACTTCGAACGGGGGATAGAATCCTTTCTATAGACGGAAACAAAACCGAAAAGTTCGAGGACATAGTGACTAACGTTGGTTTGTCTTCCGGTAATTCTCTTAAAATTTTAGGAGAAAGAGAAGGAAAACCGATGGAATGGAACGTAACTCCTAGAATTATCTATAACCCGAAACGTTCTTCCGGAATTCCTACCATAGGAGTGGAACCTTTTGGAGAAAGAAGAGTGGTCGCCACCTTTAGTTATCCAGAACAGTTTCAACACTGGCTGTCTTCTCGTTTAGATAAATCTCACGAAGCCGAAAACTATTACCAAGAACGTCTGAAAAAAGCGGTGGAAGGTAGGGATATTCCCGCCGAGGTTCTTTTGGAAAAAGAGAAAGAAGAAAAAGAAAATCTTCTGCGTTCCCGAGCCCTGAGTTATTTGAATGACGGAGACGTGATCCAAACGGTGAACGGGAAAACGATTTCTACCGTTGGAGAACTTCAAAAAATTTTGGGAGAATATCAAAATCGAAAGGTAAACATAGTAGTCGATCGTAAAACCTATCCATTGGTCAATCCTTGGTCTACGGAAATGGTCTCTGTGGAAGTTCCTGTTTTAGGTGCCAATATATTAGAATTTAAGAATATTCGAGATCGTAAATATCCTGAGTTAAATTTGGAATCCTATCAGTTTGCTAGTTATGATCCGGAGCTTGGTCAAAAACTTTTGAACCTTGCCGTGGACGGGCAGACCTTTCCGAGTTTCGAGGAACTTCTCGCGTATGTTAAAACGAAGAACGGAAATATCGTTACGATCGATATGGGAAATCTTAAGTTAGAAGCCGAACCTAAGGTTCGTCCGATCGGACTTCTTGGGTTTAGGCCGAATATGAAGTTCAATCCGGAACCTATGCAGAGAGATCTGGGTTTTTTAGAGTCCTTTGCGGTTGCTGGTAAGGATGTTTATGAAAACGTTGAGACCACTCTTAAAGGAATTGGAATGTTGTTCTCTGGAATTCTTTCCGTTAAAGACAGTTTGTCTGGTCCGGTGGGAATCGTTTCGTATGCTGGAATCAGTTTAGAAATTGGTTGGGAAACGTATTTAGAGTTTGTCGCTAGGATCTCAATCGCTTTGATGATTATGAATTTACTTCCCATTCCGATGGCGGACGGTGGACATATCGTATTGTATGCGTATGAAGCGATTACAGGAAGACCCCTTCCCGGCAAAGTGATCGAGTCTATTTTTAGAATCGGATTTTTATTCCTACTCGGACTTGGGCTCTACGTCACCTTCAACGATGTAATGCGAATTTTCTAAAACGCATGAAAGCATCGAAATACATTCTTCCCACAGAAAAAGAAAATCCTGCGGACGCGGTTGTCGCCTCCCATCGTTTGATGATTCGCGCCGGTTTGGTTCGTAAGTCTTCCGCTGGTCTTTATTTTTATCTTCCTTTAGGTCTTAAGGTTCTGAAAAAAATAGAACAGATCGTTCGTGAAGAAATGAATTCTACCGGGGCTTTGGAATTTGATCTTCCGATTTTAACTCCTTCTGATTTTTGGGAACAAAGTGGCAGATGGTCTGCGATGGGAAAAGAAATGTTTCGTATCCAAGATAGACACGATCTTTCTTATGCTCTTGGCCCCACACACGAAGAATCGTTTAGTTTTTTATTAAAGCCTCTTTTGAAATCTTATAAGGATCTTCCGGTGAACGTATATCAGATCCAAACTAAATTTAGAGACGAGATCCGTCCTCGTTTTGGAGTGATTCGTTCTAGAGAGTTTATTATGAAAGATGCATATTCTTTTCATATCGATGACTCTTCTTTAGATGATACGTATCAAGCGATGAGAGTCGCTTACAGAAAAATTTTCGATCGTTGTGGGCTGAAAACCATTCCGGTTCAAGCAGATTCCGGTAGTATGGGAGGTTCTGCGTCGGAAGAGTTTATGGTAGTTTCTCCAATTGGAGAAGAAACATTACTTTTATGTAATTCTTGTGGTTATAGTTCCAACAGCGAAAAAACCCCTCTTATATTAAAAAAAGAAAATGGTTCCGCGAAATTTTCCGAAAAGAAAGAAATTTCCACTCCTGGTAAGAAGACGATTTCGGAAGTTAGTACTCTGTTAGGCGTTTCTGAATCAGAGACGATCAAGGCGGTTGCTCTTAAATCGGAGAAAAAAAAGATTCTCGTTTTTCTTCGAGGAGATTTGGAACTCAATCTTCATAAACTTCATTCTCTCTTGAAGATTGCGGATTCGGAGCCGATGACAGACTTGGAAATTCGTGAGCTCGGTTTGATTCCTGGGTTTATTTCTCCGATTGCGCCTAACGATAAAATTAAGGTGTTATACGATCGTTCCTTACAAAAAGATTTTCCTTATGTGGTTGGTTCGTCCAAAGAAGATTTTCACACTCAGGGTTTTATTTTAGAAAAGGAAATTTCTGGTCTTCCCGAATTTGCGGATGTCGCATTAGCAAGAGAAGGAGATCTTTGTCCCAATTGTAGTTCCCCCTTAAAAGCGGAAAAAGGGATCGAAGTAGGACATATTTTCAAACTTGGAGATAAATATACAAAAGCTTTTGGTATCCAGGTTTTGGATCAAAATGGTAAATCTAAAACTCTTACGACGGGTTGTTACGGTATCGGAGTCAATCGTACGATGGCTACCGTCATTGAACAGTGTAACGATGAAAAAGGTATTTTTTGGCCGATCAGCATCGCTCCGTTTGAAGTCTCCCTGGTGAGTATTGTCAAAGGAGAAGACCAGTATTCTAAAATAGAAGAATTTTATAATGTTCTAATAAATGAGGGGATAGAAGTTTTTTGGGACGATCGAGACCTTGGTCCTGGTTTTAAACTCAAGGATTCTGAATTGATTGGTTTTCCGATTCGAATTACCATTGGTAAAAAATTCTTCGAAAGTGGTGAGATTTCGATCTACAATCGTAAGAAGGATCAAGAAGATTCCTTTGTTTTTTCCGGTTTTGATGATTTGGTCGCAAGAGTAGAATCTATGCGCCAAGAACTCTTTACGGAATTGAGGTAGTTATGGGAAAGGAAAATCAACAAGGCTACTTTGGAGAATTTGGCGGTCGTTATTCTCCTGAAATTCTTCACGATGCTCTCGTAGAACTTGAAACGACTTATAAAAAGCTCAAGAAAAACAAACACTTTAAAAAAGAACTAGAATACTATCGTAAAAATTATATCGGTCGTCCTTCTCCTCTTACTTATGCGGAACGTCTTTCTAAGGTTTGGGGCGGCGCTAAAATCTGGCTCAAACGCGAAGATTTAAATCATACTGGAGCGCATAAGATCAATAATACGATCGGTCAGGTTTTGATTGCTAAGGCTATGGGTAAAACTAGAATCATTGCGGAAACCGGCGCCGGTCAACACGGTGTTGCAACTGCAACCGTAGGCGCTATGTTCCAGATGGAAACCGTAGTTTATATGGGTGAAGAAGACTTAAGACGTCAGGAACTCAATGCGATCCGGATGAGAATGTTGGGCGCTAAAGTCGTAGGTGTTTCCAGTGGTACCGCTACTCTCAAAGACGCGACTAGCGAAGCGATGAGAGACTGGGCATTAAATGTTTCTAATACTCATTATATTGTGGGTTCTTCTATCGGTCCACATCCGTTTCCTACGATTGTCAGAGACTTCCAATCTGTGATCGGTATTGAATCTAGAAAACAGTTTAAAAAAGTAAACGATAAACTTCCAAACGCCGTGATTGCTTGTGTCGGCGGCGGCTCGAACGCGATCGGTATGTTTTACGGTTTTATTCAGGATAAAAAAGTTAAACTCTTTGGTGTAGAAGCCGGTGGTTATTCTTCCGATCCTGGTTCTCATTCTGCTACCATTCAATTTGGTAGAACCGGTTTTTTACACGGTACTAAAACTTTAGTGATTCAAGACGATTTTGGACAGATCGTTCCCGCTCATTCCGTTTCTGCTGGATTGGATTATCCTGGTGTTGGTCCGGAACACGCTTACTTTCACAAAAGTGGTAGAGTTGAATACGTTAACGTAGACGACGAGGGAGCGTTAGACGCGTTTATTGAAGTTTGTAGAATTGAAGGTATTATTCCCGCTTTGGAAACTGCGCATGCGTTCCGTTATGCGAAAGATCTGGCAAGAACTATGAGCAAAAAAGAGAATATTCTGATTTGTCTTTCCGGTAGAGGTGACAAGGACGTGGCAGAGGTTTCTAGACTTAGAAAAGGAGAATTTATTTGAACTCCATTTCTTCCGTTTTTTCTTCGGAGCAAAGTGTTTTTATTCCTTATATTTCTTTGGGTGATCCGGACTATGATTCCTGCGTTATTTGGGCGGATGCTTTGATTCGAGGTGGTGCCGGCATTTTAGAATTGGGAATTCCTTTTACTGATCCGGTTGCCGATGGTCCAGTGATTCAAAAAGCTTTTAAACGTTCTTTGGCTCATCCTTTTTCCATGGATAAAATTTTAGAAGTTACTTCGGAAATTCATAAACTTCATCCTCAGATTCCTCTCGTATATCTTACTTATTTTAATCCTTTGTTCTCTATGGGTTTGGAATCTTTTACGGAAAGAGCTAAAAATTCTGGTATCCAAGGTTTGATCATTCCGGACCTTCCGTTTGATACCCCGGAGGCGGAAGAATTTTTTTCTCAACTCGAAAGAAAGAGAATCGATTTTATCCATCTTGTGACTCCTGCTACTACGGAAGACAGAATTCGTTCGATGAAATCTCTTGCGTCCGGTTTTATCTATTACGTGACTTCTTACGGCGTTACCGGGGAAAGAGGTTCGATTGCGTCTGGTTTGGAAGATAGAATTCGAATGGTGCGTAAGATTGTCGGTCTTCCAGTTTGTGCTGGTTTTGGGATTTCCACTTCAGATCAATCTAAGGTTATTTCGACTTATGCAGATGGAGTGATCATCGGTTCTGCCGTGCAAAGAATCATTGAAGAAAACGGATCTGATCGTAATAACTGTGCGGATAAACTTCTGGCCTACGCTTCTGAGATTCGTGCTTCGATGAGATAGATGACTTTTGGCTGTGTCGTTAGTTGAGGTGGATTTAGCTTGGATGTGCCCTTACGAGTTGAATTTGGCTTTGTAGACGCTTCCGTGGAAACAGTAATTTTCTTGTAATCACTAAATAAGTTGGAACTCCATTCGATTTTGTTTTACTGGGGATTCCCTCCTTTTCAGTCCATTCTAGAAGAAAAGAAAATAAAAGACAACGGGATATTCCTAATCCCCAGGCAAGGATTCCTAATTTACACCAATCTTCTTCAAAAGGACGAAAATTCATTTTTTGTAGATTAAGATTTTTCTCTTGATACCTAGCATAGACCAGCCTCTTTCCCAAAAAGCGTTTTCGAATCAAAGTTTCATCCCAGTTGGATAAAAGAAAATGGAGAATTTTTCTGAGTCTTTTAGGATGGAGACTATAAGTCCGAACCAAATCTTCCGGAATCAAAAACGAGCAAAGGTTACCAGATTTACGGATAGAACAGAGAGCAAAACCGGATTTTAAAGAAGAATTCTTCATAACCGAAACGGTTCTTGCAAGAATCAAATCGGAACCGAAAAAGGGACAAAAAAAACAAACAGAACGCGAACTGGAAGTCAGCAAAATCTGGAAAATATTGACGAAACACTGACAAATAGGATACTGATCTCCGGTCCAGATAGGAGGAACGTATGAGCGAAAAAAAAATTAAAATCACTCCACTCCACATACTGTCATTGTTGTTGGGAATAACGGGGATTCTATTTATATCATTTACCGCATTTTTACCTAACTTTTCGCTCAACACCGAATTCTTGCTAGGTGGATTTACCCTCTTATTGATCAGTTCGTATCCAATTTATAAATTTTTAGAAGTAAATACATCGGATAAACAAAAGTCGGGCAGTATTTGGTTAGCCGTAGTAGTATCGCTTGTGATGTTTTTTCTTTATCAAGTGTTTACGCCGCTTGCAGAATTGGAAGAATCTTCCGTGTCCTGGAGATTTACATTGCTCAGAGCGGGGGTGAATAAGAGCGAAAAAGAATCCGAAGAAGGAACGATCGAATACACGCGATATAATCCTCCGCCAGGAGCGAGACAGGACATACAAATAATAGGAATTACAACAACGTCCTTGGAGAAGTTACAAGGGAAATGGCCGTTACCTTGGAAATATTATGCAAATATAATAGATATATTTAAGAATACATCTAACCAGTTGATGTTCGATATTTTTTTCGTAGATTATAAGCCGGGGCAAACCGAGGAAATGGCGCAAGCCTTGGCAAAAAA
The DNA here is from genome assembly GCF_900156205.1 of Leptospira interrogans. GTDB lineage: Bacteria > Spirochaetota > Leptospiria > Leptospirales > Leptospiraceae > Leptospira > Leptospira interrogans. Next base: position 12,948 of record NZ_FTNA01000034.1, on the reverse strand, counting down.
TCCACAGGTAATGTTCGATTATCCGATGGAAACGAGTTTAGAATCCAAGAGTTCCATATTAAATTTAGAAAAACGGATTGAAATACTCAGAAAATTTAAACTGGAAAACGTAGAAGATCCTGGGGACGCAGGACGAACTTGGTTGAAATTCCCGCAACCACCGATCGAACCAGTGGCAGAAAAAGCTTCAGGATTAGGATTTGCGAATATTAAAAAAGATGAAAGTGGACTCAACCGAAGAATGCCGCTGGTTGCAAAGTTAATGAATGCAGGGCCGTTAAGAGAAACGGAATATTATCCATCCATTGATTTGATCATCGCGTGTAATTATCTAGGAGTCGATGTAAAAAGAGATGTGGAAGTGGTAATGGGAAAATATGTCAAAATCAAAAATATACCACAAAAAACACTGACTCATTTCGATCGAAAAACCTTGAAGATGGAAACCAAGGATATTATGAATCGACCGAATGAAAAGAGGGAGGTAGTGATACCGATCGACGCAGACGGACAGATGCAGATCAATTTTCCTGGAGGGCTCTATTCATTTAGAGCGCATGAGATATTTGAAGCGGCGACGGAATGGAATGAGGAAACGGCATCTCAGTTTCAAAACACAATTTTTTTAGTGGCTATGTATTATGCGACTGGAGCGGGGGCAGCAAAAGATACACACTTGTCACCATTTGGAGATATGTCTGGGATAGAACACCACGCCGCGGCGATCAATACCATACTCAATCAGGATTTTCTATTTGAGTTACCGTTATGGGGAGAATTTTTAATCATAATCCTTGTAGGAATGTTGGCCGGGGTTGTACAACCTAGGCTAAAGACATGGTTAGCGTTTTTATTTTTCTTGGCGATTGCGTTTATATATTCGGTTGGAACATTGATTAATTTTTCCGAATTTAATTTAGTGCATTTATATCCGACTGTGATATTAGAGCAGTTATTTATATTCATTGGTTTAATAGGATTTAGGATATTAACGGAAGAAGAAAACGTAAAGTATATACGAAGTACATTTTCCAAGTTCGTATCCAAAGACGTAGTAGATGAATTACTGAAAAATCCGGATAACTTGAATTTAGGAGGATCTAAACGAGACATCACCATATTCTTTTCTGATATACGAGGATTTACTACCATGTCGGAAAAAATGGGGCCGGAAGAGTTGGTTCAATTTTTGAATCAATACTTATCCGAGATGACTGAGATTATTATTGAGTTTAAGGGAACGATTGATAAATACATGGGTGATGCGATCATGGCATTCTGGGGAGCTCCAGTGCCGTTAGAAGATCACGCTTATTATGGATGTGCGGCTGGGTTGGCGCAGATGAGAAGGCTCGCGACATTAAAAGAAGAGTGGAAGAGTTTAGATCTTCCACAAATGGATATAGGAATCGGATTAAATTCAGGGCCTGCGGTAGTAGGAAATATGGGAAGTTCTCATAGAATGGATTATACATGTATGGGAGATACTATCAATCTTGGCTCCAGGCTAGAAGGAACCAATAAAGAATACGGAACTCATATAATCATCTCAGAATACACCTATGAAAAGGTAAAGGACAGAGTTATCGCAAGAGAACTGGACTTGATTAAAGTGAAAGGAAAAACTCAACCCGTTCGAATCTATGAGTTATTGGATTTAGTGAACGAAGAAGACCTAAAACTATTGAGAAAACCTTTGCAGGCGAACTGAGGGATGGAATAAAATTATATTAGAAAGTTTTCATGCAACAGGAACTAACTCTGCTCGATAGAATCAACTATCCAGCTGAACTAAGAAATATACCACTGGAAAAGCTGCCTCAAATTTGTAAGGAGGTTAGAAATTACATCATCGATACACTTTCGGGGATTGGTGGACATTTTGCAAGTAATCTGGGAGTCGTAGAACTCACGGTCGCCTTACACTATGTATTCGATACTCCAAAAGATCGATTGGTTTGGGACGTAGGGCATCAGACTTACCCGCATAAGATACTTACGGGAAGAAAGGACAAACTCAATACTGTGCGAAAGTTCAATGGACTTTCCGGGTTTCCTAAAAGAGAAGAATCTCCATACGATTTATATAATACCGGACACGCGGGAACTTCAATATCCCAGGCACTGGGGGAAGCCGCGGCTCGGGATCTAGTAAAAGAAAATTATAATGTAGTCGCTATCATAGGAGACGCGTCGATTGCTACGGGAATGGCTCTTGAAGCGATGAATCACGCGGGGCATTTGAAAAAGGACATGATCGTAATCTTGAATGATAATTACATGTCTATATCCAAAAATGTAGGATCTATATCTAATTATCTTAACAACATCATTACATCTCATTTTTACAATCATTGGAAGAGAGTATTTTATACTTTCTTAAAGTGGTTACCGATCATTGGACCTGCAACCGAAAGATTTTTTAAAAAAGTAGAAAAAGGATTTAAGGACGTATTAACTCCGGGTGGGTTATTTGAGGATTTGGGATTTGGGTATATAGGGCCTGAAGATGGGCATGACGTGATACGGCTCGTAAAGATGCTTGAAAAAGTCAAAAAAATGAAGGGTCCAATCTTATTGCATATTATTACACAAAAAGGAAAAGGTTACGATCCGGCGGAGAGGGATCCAATTAAGTATCACGGAGTAACACCGTTTCGAAAAGAAGACGGAGCGATGGATAGTGGGGATACATCTAAAATTGCATATAGTAAAATTGTAGGAAAGATGTTGGCCATTTTAACGGAAACAAATCCTAAAATTGCGGCAATCACTCCTGCGATGATAGAAGGAAGCGGGCTTAAAGAATACGCAGAAAAATATCCGGAACATTTATTTGATGTGGGAATTGCGGAACAACATTCGGTAGCATTTGCAGGAGCAATGACGAATGGAAACATCATACCATATATGTGTATCTATTCTACTTTTTTGACAAGGGCGATGGATCAACTTGTACAAGACGTATCTCTCATGAATCTACCGGTGCGGTTTGTGATAGATCGAGCTGGATGTGTGGGGCCGGATGGAGAAACTCACCAAGGACTTTTTGATTTAGGATATTTATTAGGACTTCCTAATATGGACGTATTTGTACCGTCTAATGGACAGGATTTGATAGATGCGTTACGATGGATGGAAAAATACGATAAGTCGCCGGTTGCAATTCGATTTCCAAAATCGAGTGTGGATTTAAAGACTTTAGATTTTTATAAAGAGACGGAGTTACAACCTGGAACGTTTAGAGTATTTAAAAGAGGAACGGATGTAGCACTCATATCGATCGGTTCCATGATTGACGAAGCTAAAAAAGCTTCTGAAAGATTAGAGAACGAAGGGTTGAGTGTAACTCTAATTGATTTGGTATGGCTGCGACCACTTGGTGCAGAAGCGCTTAACGAAGAATTGGTGAACGTTAGGTGTTTTGTGATATTAGACGAAAGTTATATAGACTCAGGAGTAACTGGATATTTACTCAACCGAATGACACGGGAGAATTTATCAAAATATATAAAAACATTTGGATTTCCACCGGAGCCGATCCATCACGGAGAAAGGAAGGAAGTTTTCCAAAAGTATAGATTAGACGGTGAATCGATTGCGGAACAAGTCGCTGCGGTATTGAAAAAAAACTTAATCAAGCCTTAACCAATCCAAACCGAAAATAAAATAAAACGGGTAATGGAATTGGACAACTATACTTCTTCGGATTTTTTAGAAGCGGCAAAATACTTTTACAAAAAAGGTGATTCGGATAGAGCGGAGTATTTGTTTAAACTCTCATTAGAAAACGAAGAAAGTCACGAAGCCTATTTCTTTTTGGGACTAATGGAAAATCAAAAAGGAAATCCAGAAAAGGGGTTAATGCATTTTTTTAGATCTGTGGAGGTAAATCCAAATTATGGAAATCCGTGTAACGAAATCGGAATTATACTTTTAAGAGCCGGTAAGGAAATAGAAGCAGTCTATTGGTTGAAAAAATCTTTACGATGTGAGTTAAACGACGCACCTCATATCTCATTATATAACCTAGCTACACTTTATAAAATTTGGAATCGCCCGGAAAGATCTTTGCAGTATTTACATAGAGCGATTTCGATCAAACCTGATTTTGAGGAAGCCAAAAAACTCAAAGAAGAATTAAATTCGGCGATTTAACTTATTAAAACGAAACGTTCGTATAGAAGATTAACTAATCGTAAACATTTTAGTAACCAGTGATTAGGAGCTAAGACAATGAGGAGAGATTATTTTATCATAATATACTTTCGGATTTGAAAAAACGATATGCACCTGACCAATTGCCAAATCTATCTGGCAAACTCGTTCCTCCTCGCTTGGTCATCACACTTACTATTTTCTTTAGTCGTTTATCTAATCTTTTATCTCCTAAGTTCAGTGACACATATTCTTCTATTTGGTTTTTATGAATGTTAAAGAATCTCTTCGTAAGATAACGTGACGGTATGCGAAAGCGATTATTATGCTGCGATCCATAGAGAGCAGCATTGAGTTTGAAAAATTCCGAAGGAATTGCAGCATTATGTTGCGACAGCAAGGAGCAACATTGAGTTCAAGCGCGAGCCATTGTATGCTATAAAATTTGCGAGCGATTCGCCCAAATATTCTCCACGAACTCACGTTAAGATAAATATCTAACAGAAGAGGCAGAATTCATTCAGAGAGTCGCCTAAGCGTCTTACCGTGTTTTTTATTTATTTTTCCAAGATTTGTTTCTAATTTTTTATCAATAGGACTAATGATTAAATTTTTACCATCAGTACTATATCCAGGGAAGTATCTGAAGTAATATGTAAAAGTTCAAGAATTGGCTTTTCGATAATTAATAGAATAGTTGAAAAATTAATTCTCCATCTGTTTCTATTTCATGGAAACGGTCGATTAAAGCAATTTTGTTAATTGAACTATGGAATTTTTCAACAACTCTAATGCAGAACTGTTGCCGTGTTGAATTAATTTTTTGACCATGATTTAACTTGTTACAACTTAGTATATACAATGGTGTTACTAAATTCAAACTTAATGCCTCTGCGATCTGAAGCGCCACCACAGTTTTTAGTTATCTGCTGTACCGTACCTGAATTCTAATCGGCGACGCAAAGGATGGCTGGCGTCTTAATGAAGGTCGCGCGAATTTTGCGCTTAATCACTCATAACTTATCTTTTTGTTCCCCGGAGAATCATCAGGATTTACAGCCGTGATTCAGGGATTAACTGTGAATTAGTGAGGAGCAATGTTTTACATGTTCAAGATGGTAAAGAAATACGTCTCAACAATTTGTCTACTAATCGCGATATCGGTAGGCTCCACAATTTTTTCCAGACCATTATCCATTTCCGAAAAAAATCAAGAAGAAAAAATCAAGAATGATTTTCAGAGAGAATTCAGAATCGAAAACTTCGTACTCATTCCCGCTGGAGAATTTGTCATGGGCTGCGTTGCCGGTGACCTACAGTGTGATGAGAGGGAGAAACCGCCCAAAGCCATGAAGATCGTCAAACCGTTCTACATGGGCAAATATGAAGTTACACAAACACAATGGCAACTTGTGATGCGCTATGATCAGAGTGATTTCAAGAAGTGTGGTGGTTCTTGCCCAGTGAACAACGTTACGTGGTTTAGTGTCCAGGTATTCTTAAAACAGCTAAATTATGCAATGCAAGAGCTTGGAAAGGCGACAATGGTCTTTCGATTACCGAATGAAGCGGAATGGGAATATGCAGCCCGAGCTGGTTCGACTACAAAGTATTATTGGGGGGAAGAAATGGATCCAAATTACTTATGGTATTCCTCAAATTCTGATTATAAAATTCATCCAGCTGGTCAAAAGAAACCTAACTCATTTGGCCTTTTTGACATGAACGGAAATGTCTCTGAATGGACGGCAGACAGTTTTGTGGATCGCCATTCGAAGCGCAATGTCGAAATGCGCATCGTCCGCGGATGCAGTTGGTTTAGTGAATCTGAGACTTGTCGTATTTCACATAGGAACGCTGGTGTACCAAGCTATGGCTCAAATATGGTTGGTTTTCGGCTCATTCTGGAATTGCAGTAAAAAATTGGTCTTTAATGTTTGACTACCCATAACTGGTCATTTTGCCCTCATCATTCACTGTGGTGATGGCTCAGAGATTAAACAGTATCTGAGTGAGGGCAAATTCCTACATATTTGGGTCTGGTAGTTGCCGTGCCAACACGAGGTCGGCGGATAACAAAGGTGCAATTATTTCAGATAATGACCTAAGTGATTGTCAACGTTCCGCGAGCCCGAAGAGCCGCGACGATTGCAGATAACGAAAGAGTGTGCAGTAACAGTATTCATCTGACACTTGATCTTTTGTCTTTGCCTAGTAAACGTTGCGCCTATGCGCGACGTGGTTTGACACGATGTTTGAATGAACCTTAGAGAACGGCTCGCAAACTGAGCGACAAAGCAAATGTGTCGAAGAACGGAGTGAGAAGCGCAGTTAGGTGCCAAACTACTTTTTCTTTTTTATTGTGCTATTAAAAGGATTCGTAATTTGTAAACCTTTGATTTGAAGTCCATCTTGTAAATCTTCACTTAACAATGTTTTACAATTCGCTTCTATCGCAGAACCTATAAGAACAGAATCGTAAAAAGAAAGTTTATATCGGTTTCTGATTTCAATTGCATTCAAAATATTCTCATTAGTATAATAGACACTGCATAATGGAAACATAACTCTTTTCAAATATATTGCTAAGTCTTTTGGTTTGAGAGGTATCTGAAATTTTTTCAAAGCTACATTTGAAAATTCTTGAATCACTTGATAACTAATTACATAATTATTTTCTGCTAAAGCCGTTAAAACGATTTCCTTTGATTTCTCATGTTTCGTTTTATTTTCTGTATCAAAATTATAAATAAACAGATTAGTATCCAAGAATACTTTATCTTTCATTCATCTCTTCTCTAGTAAACTTGCGACCAACTTTAACGTAGGCTAGTTTTTGTAATAGATTTTCATAATCAGAAACGTCTTTAACAGAATTTGAATAGTTCTTAAGAAATTCATTAAAAACGTCAGTTAAAGATTTTCGTTCACTGGCCGCACGTAGTCTCGCTTTTTCAAGCAATTGGTCGTCTGCTCTAAACGTAATATTCTTCATAACTTATTAGAAGCACGATTTTCGTGCATTGTCAAGTGTTTTCAATCTAATACACAAAAAGTCAAATGAGCGAGGGATATGTCGAAGACGCCAGTGAAAGTTTGCGAAGCAAAACTCGAACGAAACGGAAAAGTGTATGTTAAGCGGTGTTCGAGTTTCAAAAGCACAATGCAATGGCTCTATCAATGCGAGGCAAAAGCGCAAGTAGTAAAAATAATCATTCTTGTCGGAACACTTGAAGAATGTGCCTTTTTGAGCCTTCTGATTCTAAATCCTCTTCAACTTCTGGGTTGGTTATGGTAGAAAGCGTTTTACTGAGTTAACCGCTCTTTTACGTGTAAAATCTATGTATAAAATAACATTCATAATATATTTGAATTCAAAACGGCTTTTGGTATGAAAACGATTTTAGAAATCAGCTTTCAGAAAAAAGAAAAATTATTGTAGATAATAAAAAAAAATTGTCTCATAAACCACTTCTTCCCTTATTTAAGTAAGTGATCTTTTAAGGTTTAAAAATAATCAATACTCATATGAAATTGAATTTAGGTTTCGCCGTTTTTTATATCCTTTTTTCCGCATACAATTGTTTATCGTATGAGTGTTACTCTTTAGATTACACATGCAATCCACAATCACTTTTAATCAACTCCTCATCATTGAATGAAGATAACGTCAATCATTCCAATCCAGGTGAAACCTTTAGCAATTCTGGGACGAGACAATGGACAAGACTTTTAGGGGTAGCGGGAGCTTCCACAACTGCTTATGGAATTACATCCGATAGTTTAGGAAATGTATACACAACCGGAATGACTTCCGGAAATTTAGACGGCCAAGTTCAAAGTGGAACCCAAGATCTATTTGTGACAAAGTATGATGGAAATGGAAACAAACAATGGACAAGACTTTTAGGAGTGGCGGGAATTCAAACTTTAGCGCGTGGAATTACGTCTGATAATTTAGGAAATGTGTACACAACCGGAACGACTTTCGGAAATTTAGACGGTCAAGCCTTAAGTGGAACCCAAGATCTATTTGTGACAAAGTATGACGGAAGTGGAAATAAACAATGGACCAGACTTTTAGGAGTGGCAGGAGCAACAACTCAAGCCAACGGAATTAGTCGTGATATTTTTAATAACTTGCATGTAAGTGGATACACGCTCGGAAATTTAGACGGTCAAGCCTTAAGTGGAATCCAAGATCTATTTGTGACAAAGTATGATACTGGCGGAAATAAACAATGGACAAGACTTTTGGGAGTGGCGGGACAAATTACTCAGGGAAACGGAGTTGCATTTGATAGTTCTGGAAATATATATTTAACAGGACGAACCTCCGGAAATTTAGACGGTCAAGCCTTAAGTGGAATCCAAGATCTATTTGTGACAAAGTATGATACTGGCGGAAACAAACAATGGACAAGACTTTTAGGAGTAGCGGGAGTTTCCACAACTGCTTATGGAATTACATCCGATAGTTTAGGAAATGTATACACAACCGGAGTGACTTCCGGAAGTTTAGACGGTCAAGCCTTAAGTGGAACCCAAGATCTATTTGTGACAAAGTATGA
>NZ_FTNA01000034.1:0-4049 GCF_900156205.1 Leptospira interrogans | reverse complement strand
GGCGGGAACAAACAATGGACAAGACTTTTAGGAATAGCGGGAGTTTCCACAACTGCTTATGGAATTACATCCGATAGTTTAGGAGATCTATATTCAACCGGAATTACTTCCGGAAATTTAGATGGTCAGATCCTAACAGGAACTCAAGATCTATTTGTGTTAAAATACCGATAAATTAAAATTTCATACAGAACATATGATGGAATACTAATATATAAATTATTCTTTTTATAAAAGTGTAATTGTTATCTTTGTATAAAAAATAATTTTAAACGGGCGATTATTTTTGTTGTAAATTTGTCTAAGACTTATCTCAAATCAGATATAAAAAGTGGATAGATTCTAAAGACGTTACTACGTTGAAGAATCAAACACAAAAAACCGCTACAATAAGGATTTGGCCTTGCATAAGATTGTATTTTTAATTTTGATTTTTTTGAGTTTTCCAGCCTTTCTTTTGGCTGAAAAGAAAAAGGTTTATATTCGGAGAGGAGAAGGCGCTCTTCCCATCAAAGATACGTATGTCAACACAGGGATTGTGTTTTTAAGTATTTTTGAATATCCAAAATTTGATCCAAGACAAATGGAAGCAATTTTAATCGGGTTACAAGATAGAACTTATTCCCTTAACTCTAAACATACTTCTTTTGGAATAGAGTCGCCTACGGACTACAAATCGGTTTATTATAGAATCGGTTTTACAAATAGCATCTATTACGCAAGACCTTACGATTCATACTTGAATGCTGCTTATACAAGTAAGTATATCTTGGTAGATCCAAAACCAGAAATAGATGAACTTCAAAACGCATTTTTATTGTTTTCACTTCAATATGTGATTCCTTATATATCAACCGAAATGCGTAACGGTGTTCGATACGAAACTAATAGTATTGATTTAGGAATAAAATACGAATTTAAAATTTTAAACAATTTGCAACTAATCGGAGGAGTTGACGGAGGAATCGGAGTTTGTGCGATTAGAGAAAGTTGCACTTCTTATAATATTAGTCCGTTCGCAGGTTTTAAGTTCGATTTTTGGGACATATCAATCGCTTTCGAAGGATATTATAGGTATGTTTGGCTAGAATTCGGAGCGAGTAGTCTTCATTTAAATATTAAGTCTACGGATACTTATATGATTACTTTATATCGAGAATTTGAAACTGATACTGTAAAAACCATTCTAGAAGAAGCTAAAAAATATTAGAAAAAAGAATCATTATAAAATTCCAAAGTTAAGTTTTTATAGAAAAAACTTATAAGTGTATAATTTAAACGAAGTCTTAATATTAATTTTTTATTATATTGTTTATTCTCATATTTTTCTGTTAAGAGTTTGTCGTAAGAACCGTTCAATGTGGGAACTATTACGAAAATTTAACGACATTAGAACCGCTTGGAAGTTCGCAAATTACGACCTAATTTATAGGAACTACTGCATTTGATTAAAAATTTCTAAAAAGTTATCACATAAAAATCTTTGATATGGTATGTAGGTGAATTATAAAATTTAAGTATATTAGAAAAATGAAATTTTCAAAAATCTTTTGAACAAATTGGATATTTTTAAAATGTTGAATGAGGTGGCGAGTATTGAAATTTTTAACGAAAAAATAGGAGAACAATTTAAAATATTATGAAATTAAGGAATGGCTGCGAAAACATTCTATTTTTTGTATTGTGTATAATTTTAATAATTCCATCGGCAGGGTGTGGTTTGTTGGGAATAAATACCGCAGACTCTGGCATTTCCGTAAATTCTTGGCGTTCACAGTGTATGAGTGAATATTTATTGTTTTCAAATATGGGGACCAATAATTTGAACGGACTTGATAAAGAATTAAACGATCTACTGCTGGCTCAATTGTATTTATGTTGGAGCTTATGCACTGAAAATTCAGAAACACAAAAAGCCATTTTGGGAAAAACTCATTGTGGGGAATAACGGAGCTAATCGTTTTGATCAAGAGAACTCTATAAAATTTATTACTCGGATGTATAAAAATAATACCCGAAATGAACCGTCTATTTTACAAAAATACGGAAGTTCTCAAAAATTGTGTTTAATCTGGAATTGTTGGTTTTTTTAAAGAAGGTTGTATATTAGAATTGTTGAAAAATTAATTTTCCATTGATTTTTATTTCATGGAAACGATCGATTGAGGCGTTTTGTTAATTGTTGCTATGGAATTTTTCAACAACTCTATTCTAATTTTTTAAACAAGCTCATGGCGATATTATTTTTATGTGCCTGGGTAGTAAAAAGAAAGATTTTTAAAACAGATATTTATACATAATATCTTTATTATATGTTTATTTCTTAATTAACGTGAGTTTGGTGTAAGAGAAATTTTTCTAAAAGTATGAGCGCCTACAATTTTAGAATTTGTTCGTAAAATCGCGATTTACTGTAGTTCCCGCACTTGAATACGACGGATTTAAGTGTTATAAACTTCTATTTTATAAATTGTGGTAATTCCTCATTTAAAGAGCCGATTTGTAGAGTTCAGATTTCTAATTTTTCCAGAATCATGAGCTCCTTATGCCGAACTCACATTAATTAAAAATTTATTTTATAATATTTCCTTAAAGTCATTTTTGATTTGTTTGAGCCGATTCAAATTTATTGAGTTTTATTAATTGAGTATATTCTAGTTTTAGTTTTAAAACGAATTATAGTTTTGCCATTAGAGTTGTTAAAAAAATCTATATCTACAAACGATTTTTCCAATTCGTTTTAATGAAAAAAACGGAAGAAAATTAATTTTTCAACAACTCTATTTACTTTCTCAGCTATTAGCTTTAAAATGGCAGAGCACACCTGCCATCCCCCGAACACTGATTTACGGAGGTACTGGATGGGTAATTCCCTGTGCCTCTTCTGTCTTCACCTTCTCCGGTACAGTTATTGTTAGAGATTAAGAAGTCAAAAGTATTTTGATAAAGTCCTCCTAACTCTATCGTTGTAAATCTCGTCAGAGTTACATTTGGTCTTTCCAAGTTAGTAATTATATGATTTGGATCTGTACTGGGTATTAAGGATTGTCTGAAGTTTTCAAGTGTGCGCGAACTAGAAACATTCGTTGGAATTACTACTAATCCTTGAGAGGTTCTAAGAATTGGAACTGAATGTCCTATGAATGTCCCATCTGGGCGCCGCCATCGCAGTATTGCCAACCATATACTTCCGGGAGGGGAATTGATGAGTGAGCTAATGTAAGATAAGATCTCAGGTCGAGTATTAAATGTATTTGATAGAGTCCATTCGTATTGAGGCAACATAGTAATCGCGTAAGCTAATGTCAAAAGCCAGGTTGTGTTATAAGAAGGACCGAAAATATTAATTGCATCACTTAGAGTATTATCCAAAAGCGGATAACGTTGTCTAAACGAGATAAAAGGATCCGCATTAGGAGCCGTATCGAAGAAATAACCTCCTGCCGAAAGAGGTCCTTGAGAATGATACTCTTGTAGCTCTGCTAACATCTGGAAAGTCTGAAGTAAACAAACACCACATATTCCACTATGTTGAGTTTGACGTGTCGTTGATCTTGCTATTGCGTAGAGTCTTTGAATCCATTCCTCAGTTAATTGAAAGTCAGGTGGTAAGGTTCTTTTTATTCTTCTATGTATAATACTTCCGTGTTTACCAGCTGGACAATACTGATCTGTCTTTCCAAGATTAGAATACGTATAACGTGTCCAATCCAGTAAACTTTTATCAAGTACGAACAAAGAAGTGGGACTATTCTTAGTATCCGTTTTGACAAAATCAGGCTTAGCTGCATAAGCAACTCCCCAATTGCTTCCATATCTGGTTACTCTGAGTAGGTTGCCTTTATAATCTGTGATGATTCCTCCTTCTTCCGTTTTAAAAAAGACATTCCAAAAAGCAGGATTATCTTTACTGATCGCTGCGTCACTACATAGTGCCCATGTCACCCAATTCCATTGATTACCACCTACTTGAGAATACATACAGTAGAGAGAACCACTGATTGGATCATACTGAGCAATATGTCCACTTTCAGGATTGTAGTAGAGAG
>NZ_FTNA01000013.1 GCF_900156205.1 Leptospira interrogans | reverse complement strand
CTCGCTCTTTACGAATCGCTCGGGATAACTCAATGCCTCGCTCTTTACGAATCGCTCGGGATAACTCAATGCCTCGCTCTTTACGAATCGCTCGGCAGGTTTTGGGACACGTTGTAAATTCAAAATTGTTCTATTCAGGTTTAATAGAATATTCTAATTTTATTTAGATTTTATCGAACATAAGTTTGACCTTTCTAAAATTAGAAAGAGCGTCTGCTTCTTAAATACTTTATATTTTTTGAATGTACTATTTGAAAAAATTATACCGGACTATATAAGCTTACTCCGGATTATATAACAGAATATTCAATCCAATAGATTACACATCAATAATAGAGTTTTTGAAAAATAAATTCTCCATTTGTTTTATGAAAACGATTGATGGAGGTAATCTTATTAATCACCACTTTCAATAATCCTAATATAACTTCAGTATACGAAAATAGGCGCATTGCTGGACCATACTTTCAACTCCGATCAACAATTTGAGGGACAAAAAAATTTCCTGATTTCAATTTGTTATAGAACGTGATCCGTAGAAGTCCCCACAAGTATTTGGATCTCAATATAAATCTGTCGAAATTACCACAAATCCTGTGTAAAGCTTACATTCCACAACACGATCTGTCAAACGACCAATAGAAGAGAGACGCTGAGCTTGAAAGAGGCTATACTTCAATCGCTTTTGCATTGAATTATATCGAACTAACGTTAATCGACACTTTATCACAACATTTATGGGAACTCAATTTTATAGGGGACAGTAATATCTTTTAAAGTTATATATAAAATTTATAAAGTTCTAAAGTATCACTCATTCTAAAAAATGAGATTGAGAGTTTATTGAAAAAGAAAACAAACTACTTTTCACACAATTCTTTGAGAGATTTTAAAGCCTTAGGCCACATTTCTTCGAACATGGATTTATATTCTTCGATCGTTTGCATTTCTATAATCAACTTTGTTTTTCCATTGGATTCTTCTTGAAACGTATAGTTTTCAAAAGCGGGGGTCCATTTTTTTACTTCCTCGCTTTCGGTATCGATTACCCCGCCGGATATAAGCCCGATATGTTCTATAGAAATAAATTGATAAGGTATATTTTCCCGAATCTTAGCATACATTCCTTGCGGCTTATCATTCTCATCCTGGGCCAAAAAACGGATTTCACTTTCTTTTTCCCAACTTCCTTCGAAATAGGAACCTTCATGAAACTCTTTAGCCCAAATTCTGTAACTCGAATCCTCAAGCATTTTATGCCAAACGGTTTTTACGTCTGCGTCAATTAAAATAGAAAAACGAATAGTTTCCATACATCACTCCATAGATTCAATTATCTTTTAGTGTCTATAAAATCTTTATAAACTTAAGAACAACAATCTTAAAATAAAATTTTTATATAAAAATTTCATTACAATAGATACCTTTGAATAAAAATTTATTTTATATAAAAAAAAATTATAATATTTATCTATAAAAATATATATTAACTTTATATTTTTATATGAGCTATAACTTTTAGAGTTTTTGAAAAATGAATTCTTCATTTTGTTTCATGAAATGGTTGTTTGAAGCAGTTCTATTAATCGCCGCTATGAAATTTTTCAACAACTCCACTATAAAAATCCACTGCGTTTTTTATTCGAAACTATAAACAAAGTACTAATATTCCGCACTCAAACAGTTCTTTACGGTAAAATTTTTACTGCTCAAATTTTATAAGTTAATTAACGAAATCACCAACTTTAATTGTTTTCAGATCTTATAGTTAAGTTCTTAGAATTTAACTTTCAAACCTCTAATAATTTCGCTTCTGTCATGTTTCCTTTTTCAAATGCGATTGTATAAGGTGTTTGTCCTTCGGAACTGATCAACTTTTTATCCGCTCCTTTTTTTAAAAGTAATCGTATAATATCTACGCTTCCGGATCGACTTGCGGCGATATGCAAAGGTGTAATTTCTCCCGGATTTTGAAGCGAATTTGAGTCCGCCCCTTTTTCCAAAAGAAGTTCCACGACTTCTTTTTTTCCGGTCGCTACCGCAGAATGTAACGCAGTATTTCCATAAGACAACTTACTCTTAGAAGTAAGACTAAGATCTGCTCCTGAAAATATTAAGAATTTTGCAATTTCTAAATGACCGAAATAAGAAGCGAGATGTAACGCAGACCAACCATCTGCAGATAGAAAATTGACCACATCCGTTGATTTAGAAATCAATCTTTTTGTTTCTTCTAAATCCCCCAAAGCTACTGCTTCGAAAAGGTTTCTACTGGGACTGATTTCGTAAATTTCTTTAGAAATATCTAATTTTCCATAATAAAGAGAGAATAAAACGGGAGTGATTCCTTCTTCGGTTAAACTCTGAAAAAGGTTAGGATCTCTTTTTAATAGTCCGATCACTTTCGCCTTTTGACCGCTCGCTATCGCCTGAAAAATTTCCTGCATAGATTACCTTTTCTTTTTTGAAAGAGGATTAGACCTAATTTTTGGAAAAAATTCAAGTGAATTCTTACTCAAGTACATGAAAATAGTATCAGAAAATGAATGAGCGATTTTACAAAGACGCAGAAATTTTCAAAAAATTATATCTAACCTGAAATCACCGGCTTTTTTATATGAGATCCAGCATTTTAAAATTTGAAACAGGTTCAGAATAGTATTATTTTCACGTCCCCGAGTAGGAATTCAACCTGGTTAAAAAACTGTGGAAAAAATTTATTTCGTTTCTCTGAAATGGTCTTTTTCAAAAGAATCAAATTTGTTTTTATAAAATCTAATTTTAGAGAAAAAATAAAACGGATCTATTTCGCCTAACCTGCGTTCCATCTAAGTAAAAGTATATACTTTATCGAATGTAATTTTTAAATCTTAAATCAATTGTATGAGTTCTTACACTTTCCGATTTTACTCAATAACTTATCATAAAGTATTTGTATTTTGCTTTAAAACAGTGTTTTATAATAAGAATTTACGACGCTCAATTTTATAGAGATGAGTAACTCTGATTAAAATCGCTTATAAATAGTAGACGTAAATCTTTTAAAAACTATACTACTTTAGATTTTCAATTTATTTTAATTCTATAATATCGTAGGGCTGAAGATCGACCGAAATCGGAGTGGGAGTCAACAATCGATTCCCTCTTTCGGTATCGAACATAGTCACTCCCGGTTGTTGAAACTGTGTATTCCCCACATATAAAATTTGATCCGAGGCCAATAGAACACTGGAAAGACTCGCGTCGTAACTTGTAGGAATCGTAAGTAAGGTAGAAATTTTTTCCCCCGTACTAGGATTGAATGCCTGTAAGGTTTTAGTAAATCCGGAATCCAATACCGCTACATAACCCATCGTGTCCGATTTAATTTGAACGGATAGTATATCCCCTCCCGCAATCGCCTCTGAATATAAAAATCTAGAAACAAAGGTTCGTGTCGATAATCGAAATGCGCTCACTCCTCCGTCGATCTGACTTTGAAATCCCATTCTAGCGGGAGTCGCAATGACAAGATGGGATTCTCCAAAAAGTTCCACGAGTTGCGGTTTTCCGACCGGATTAGAACTTGGGAAAGTATAAGTTCCGACCACCTGATCCGTAGATACATTCAATTCTAATAAAATAGAACTCGTGTTAGGTGGAAAGTACCCCGAAGGATCGTTCCGATCTAATCTTTGTAAACATACAAAGAGTGAGTCCCCTACTATTTTCAATCCGTTCATTTCCGGAATTCCGTCCGGAGAAGCCCCAAGAGAAAAAGATTCTGCATAACTTCCTAAATCAATAAAACCGGTAATCGTCATATAAGTCGGATCTATGATCATCAATCGATTAGATCCATAAAGACTTACGTAAGCTTTGGATGTGCTTGCAAATTCCATATCCACAGGATTAACTTTGGAACCGAGTGAAAGTTCTGAGGTGGTGATAAATCCGTAATTCGGGTCCAATACTTGAATGCTATCCCGATTCAATCTATTTAACACATACACTTTTCCGTTTCCAAATCGGGCAACCGCATCCGAATGGATCGGAGTCAATCCGGGATAAGCGTAGAAAAGAGTCGGATTGATCACTTTAAACCGCCCACCTCCCCCGAAGTCTGTGGTAACCACTCCTATATTTCCAGGTAAATTTTGAATCAGAAGCAGACTTAAAAATGAAGGCCTTTCAATGTCTCTGCAAAATACATTCAAAAAAAAGAATAAAATAAAAACCTTAAGTTTTGTTCTCATTTTAAAATCTCATACTCAGAGTTGTGTACCAGCTTCTTCCAGGTAGAGGATAACCGATCAAATCGGATATCCTTTTGTCTGTAAAATTTTTGACCTCAAAGGTTAACAGAACCTCTCTCGTTATCTCCTTTGAATTTCCGTTCAAATCGGAATCTTTTGATTCAGAGTAGATTACCCAAGTGAAAAAATAGTTCCAGATCTGTCTTTCCGGTATATAATTGATGTATTCGTTGGTTCTATCTCTGAACACGGCTCCGATATACAACAATTCTATTCCAGTTTCCAGTTTCTTTCCTTTCCAAGAAAACGTGCTGGAAAATTCGTGTCTGGGTCTCAAAGGAAGTATTTTTCCATGTAAATACGGAGAAGAAGAAGTATTGATCGCTTCTTGATACGTATAGTTGAATAAAAACTTAATTCCGTATTTCCAATCTCCTCTATGAGAAAATTCTAATCCTCTAATTTTAGCGGAATCCACGTTTTCCGGCCTGAGTGTAAACTGGGAGTTTGGAAGAAATAGAATCATATCTCTCATATCTTTTTTAAAATAAGAAATGCTCGATTTTGTTTTTAGGAATGAATGATTCGTTTTATATATAAAACCTGCGTCCCCGTTTTCGCTTTGTTCCGGTTTCAAATTAGGATTTGCGACGATACTTCCCTGTTCTCCAAACATTTCTAAAAAAGAAGGAATCCTATACTGTTTGGATATATTTGCTTGAAACTGAACATCCCAACTTTCTTTTTCGAATATCTTCCAAACAAAACCTAATTTAGGATTTGTGAATGTAGTTTTTTTGATATCACCCGAAAGTGGATCTTGTCTTCTATACCAGGGTTCTTCGGAAGGAAAACGATCTTTATAATGATCCCAGGTCACGGAAGGTATCAAAAGTATTTTTGAGTTCCAAATACGGATCTCGTCTTCCAGACGAAAAGAAGAATAAGTTCTTTCTTTTTTAGGCTCCACCCTTCCTACCAAGTTAGAGGAAGTTAACCTCTCTCGATCAAAGGACTCTTTTTCCAAAGACACAAATCCTCTCAAGATCTGATGATAATCAGTTAAATACAAAGTAGGCATGACCTGAAAACCCGCTTGTCTGATCTCTGCTCTGGAATTTGGGGTTCCTTTAGAAAATTCTGAAAGTGGATCGTAAAGGTCATCTTTAGCCGCAGTATAAAAACCTCTGGTTTCCAATCGAAAGGAATCGACAAACAGCCCTTTGGTGTCTGTAGCAAAAGAGCTGGTATTTCTGTCGTATTTTCGATGAACCCTATCCGTTTGATTTGAGCCAGGTCCTGGAAGTCCGTGGATCCTATGATTGAAATCGTTTAAGAATTTTAGTTCCGTTTTTCCGATTTGGTATTTTAAAGATCCAAAAAGCGCCGCCCTTTCAAAAGAAGCGTTTTTTCTTCTATCAATTGTGTCGTCTAATGTGTTTAAAACGACCGTTCCGTGATCGTTTTTGTAGGAAAAATTTTGATCAGACTTTTCACCTAACGCTAAAAAACTGGTTCCAATTCCTTTGTAGTTTCCAGTATGAGAGACACTCGCCTTTCCAGTATTAAACGAACCACCTCCCAGATTGATCCTGGTTTTTGGTTTTTGGGAATCTTTTTTAGTTACCAGATTGACCGAACCTCCGATCGCAGATCCCGAAAAACCAATCGGATTTCCGGATCTATATACTTCCACACTTTCTAAACTATCAAAAGGAAGATCCGCTAAATTTACTTCTCCTCCTTGAGAATTGTTTAGCGGAATACCATCCAAATAGATTCTGGATTGATTTGGATTTGTGCCACGAATAGAAAGAGTGGAATACGATCCCAAACCTCCAAAAGACCGAACCCTAAGACCAGCCTCTCTTTCCAAAACTTCCGGCAATGACGTATAACGCGCCGAAGTTTCGTCTAGTTTAATTGCAGTTTGAAATCCGCTCGGATTGGAACGAAAATTTTGGGAACTGGAGTCTGGAACTTTTCCAATTACCTGAACGGTTTCGGCTTTTGTAGCGGGAACTTGATTCTGTGCGCTTAAAGTCAAAGCAAACACAAGTAAAAATGGAATTACAGAATATTTTAATATTTGAATGTATTGATTTTTTCCCATTTTTAGCCGGAATAAAATGGGAAAGAAAAATCGGAGATTTCAATTAGAAATCTAAAAAACAAAAGCCTATTTTTCAAACCCGACTTTAGCTCCCGAAAGTCCCATTAGTTTGTTTTTTTACTTGTTAGGTCTTCTGGCTTTCGCCGATTTCGCAGCCTTCCCGCGTATTTAACGCAGTGGCATGATTGCGAAATCTCATTCGGCGATTACAGCTGCGGGTTCAGCTCCGGATTTGAACCGGATTCCCTTCCTCATCACGAGAATAAACAAGTTTTCCGTTCCAAGATTTCTAAATAGGACTTCGCAATCAAGAGAATTCTATTGCAAAAAAGGAAAGATTCGGCGAGAAACACTATAATGAATCGGACATGTTTGTAGATAAAAAATGATTTTGTTGAATCCAGGTTTTGATACTTCAAAGGATGATAAAAATCCATTTTTGAATTCTACCTTTGAAACAGAATTAAAAGCAGCGCGTTTAACCGCAACTTGTAACATTCAAAGATCATCGTTTATTACATTAACGTAAACATCTTTGAGGGCGAATTCGTAATTTCCAAATGTTTTTGAAAGTTCGTATAAATAAGTCGTTATTCAAAAATAGATGATAGAACATTTTGGAAGTAACTTTCGAATTCTCTTTTTCTCTTTGACCGAAAGAGAATTCGAACTCAAATCCAACTCTTTTAAATTCCGTAGTTCTCCGATTTCTTTTGGAAGCGTCGTAAGTGAATTGCTCCCTAAACGCAACCATTTTAAATTTTGTAGTTTTCCGATTTCTTTAGGAATTGTCGTAAGTGAATTGTTCTCTAAATTCAACTCTTTTAAATTCCGTAGTTCTCCGATTTCTTTTGGAAGAACGGTGAAAGTGGGACGATTGTCAGATAGATTCAATACTTGTAAATTTTGTAGCCGCCTGATTTCTTTTGGAAGTGTAATGAGAAGGTTCCTGCTTAAACTTAGCTCTTCTAAATTGTGAAGTTCCCCGACTTCTTCAGGAAGGGTTGCCAGCCAGTTTCCAAACAACCACAAACTTTGTAAGTTGCGTAGCCGACCGATTTCTTTAGGAACTGTCGTAAGTGAATTGCTCCCTAAATTCAACTCTGTTAAATTTTGTAGATTTCCGATTTGTCTCGGAAGATTTTTAAATCCTTGACCGTTCAAATGCAGAATACGAACATCCGAAGAATTTTGGAAAGCCTCTATTAAATTTGTGTAAGCTTTTACTTCCACAAGTTGCTCTTGTGCTTCTACCTCGTTGAAGAAAAAAAAGATAGAAATCAAAAGAACCATTCCGATTCGTTTAAAACGAATCTGTGTTGTAAAAAAGTTCATGCGACGGATTTTCCAAATCAAAATTTTATTGCAATGAACAAAAAAGGATACGCGTTGTTTCAGCGAAATATTTTTTTCAATGAAAGAAGTAATTTTACAATACTTTAAGCGATCGCGCTTTTTGTTCCAAGTTCTGAATGCCGAAACATAAGAAGACATCCACACTATTTTTATAGAACTTAGTAAAACGGCTCTCTTCTCCTACGGATCGTGTTCTGGATCTCTACATAGAATCGCTTTCGCATTGGTTAAGGTTCAATGAACTGTGGACAGATTCTAACTTTAAAGTTTGTAGGAAGTTCCCACAAAAATATAAAGGACTGAAAGTAATCTCAAAGATTTCATTTACGCGGGAGTTCCCACAATATTGGAAATTCAACAAAAGCCTTCCATCCACTGATTTTTTAGGAGTTCCTACAAAGATCCAAAAAATCTTGGAGTCACTTCAAAATGTAAGAGTTCCCCACAGTATAAAATAACTCTCAAAAACCTTTTAATATGAGGGAGTTCTCATGTTTTTTTCAACAGTTCTGCTTTTGCAAGAGTTCCCGCAGGAATGAAAAAACTTTCGAGTATAACCAGTTCTTCTTACGAAATCGATATTACCTGGAAAAAACTAAAAACTTGAAAGCTCATGGCTTGATCGTATCAGAAGAGCATTGCTCAACTTTTTCATTTGTGCAATTTTAGGGACGCGCTTTTAGGAATCTGTGGGAACTCTTACTGAAAAATTTCTTCGATGTACAAATCGTGCGGGAACTTCTACAATTTGAAAATAACTTGCGTGAATCCTACGCTTTTTCTCTGCGAACATACAGAACAATTTAAATCGATTTGTTTAAACAAAAATTCAGTATAACCAATGCGAAAGCGATTGTAGCGGAATCAACAAATTGAAATGACAAAAGAATTTCGCGTTTTAAAGAATAGAGTTGTTGAAAAATTCCATAGCAACAATTAACAAAACGCTTCAATCCACCGTTTCCATACAACGAAAACCGATAGAGAATTAATTTTTCAACAATTCTAATCATCCATTTGTTGATTGGAGCAAAAAGCCTCTCAACCGCCAAATTTCTGTAGATTACGTTGAGAGGAACCAAAGATGAAAAAAACTCAACCTTCACTCCCTATAGGTCGTTCGGTGTGCTCCGCTATCTTTGGTTCATTTAGTTCTCTATGGATCGCGTTTTAGGTCGTAGCTCAACTCATGTCACGTTCCCGGAAGAATCGTTCCGTCATCTGCAATTTTTGGTCCCTTGCCCGGAAAATCTTCTTTCGTAAGTTTTTTCATCAAATCGATCGTTTTCTTTTCTGGATCGTATTCTGGAATCGAAGCGGAATCCAGTTGTAACGGTAGGATCTTTCCTTTTACGAACTTTCCTTGAGAATCCACTTCCACTTCAAGAACCAAAGAATAACCTACGATCCCTCTCGAAGATAAGGCTCTATAGCCCATAAAGTTTCCGAGAGAATAAGCGATTAATCTTCCCTTATACAATTCCATAGCTCGCACCAAATGAGGACCATGACCGATCACTAAGTCGGCGCCTGCGTCAATCAGTGAATGACTAAACTCAACTAAGTTCCCTCTATATTCTCCGTAAAAACGTTCCATTTGATTTTTTACGTGTAGGGCCGGTCCACCTTCCGCTCCTCCGTGAAAAGAGATAAAAACGAGTTGCGCCTTTTTTTTTGCTTCCTTAACCAACGCTACCCCTTCTCCGATCTCATTTACGTTGTTATGCGATTTTAAATGAGAAAACCCAATCCAGGCCACGGAAATATCTTTCACGTTCATATACGTGATCATTCCCTTCTTTCCGGTATAACGAATTCCTACGTCCGAAAGATTTTTCTGAGTGTCCACAAAACCCTGTTCGTGAAAATCCAAAGAATGATTATTAGCAATACTTAAAATATCAAATCCTACTTCCTTTAAAACCTTAGCGTAGGCGGGAGGTGTTCTAAATGCAAAAATCATTTTTCTAGAAGTGTCTTTGGAAGTGTTCGGATAATCGGTAAGGGTACTTTCAAAATTTCCGAAAAGTAGATCCGCACCCTTTAAATAACTTTCCACCTTTCCGAATAAAAACGATCTAGGATCTTGTATATTCAACGGTTGAGGAAAATTTGTTCCTGGAACCATATCGCCCACTGCTTTGATCTTAATCGTCTTAGAATCACCTAAAAGCCCAAATGAAAAAAGAAATAAAACGGATAAAATGAATGTTTGTCTCATGTCATTTCATGAGTTTCAATCGGAAGCTGATCGTAAAGCAGAATTTCTATCAAAAGAATTCTAACCCTTCCCGATAGAATAATAGAATGGAAATAATCCCTTGCAACACTTGTGGCTCATCAGAATTCAAACCTCTTTTTTCCAAATCCAATCATAAGAACGAACTTTTTCATATCGTTCAATGTATACGTTGTTCTCTCGTTCAAGTTAGTCCTCAACCTTCTCCTAAAGAAGTAGCTTCTTATTATTCGGAAGAATATTTTTTAAAAAGAAGTGATAGAGGTTACGATAATTATTTTTCGGAAGGAATCAGAAATGAAATTTCCAGAGTGTTCGGCCTTAACTTAAAAGATTTGGATTTTCAAACTTGGGAAAAATCTTTGTCTACCACCAAACGCTGCTTAGACGTAGGTTGTGCCGCAGGCTATTTTGTAGACTATATGCAAAGTAGAGGATGGGATTCCTACGGAATGGATATCGCCCAAGCTCCCGTAAAATTTGCTCGAGATAAACTCAAACTCAAGGTAGAACAAGTAGATTTTTTAGAATGGAAGCCGATAAATGTGGATCAGTTTGACTTAATCACACTTTGGGCTTCGATCGAACATCTCCATAAACCAAAAGAAACATTAGAAAAAATTTATACACATTTAAAGCCTGGAGGCCGGGTGATTCTTTCCACTTGTAGATGGGGAATTTTAGCGAAACTACAAGGACCGTCCTGGAGGTATCTAAACGTTCCCGAACATTTATACTACTATTCTCTTCCTGGAATCGTAAAACTCTGTCGTTCTCTTGGTTTTCAAAAGAAAAAACACATCACTTATGGAAGTGGACTTACTGCCAAAAAGAACTCTTCTTTACTTTATAAAACCTTAAAGTATTTTGCAGATCCTACAGTAAAATTTTTGGATCAAGGTGATATGATGGCTCTTTGTTTTTCTAAATAACTTGAATTTTGAAAAACAAATTTAAAACGTTTTTCGGATTTTTTTAAAGATAGAAAAGATCATATTTCAAAATTATACTCAGAACTATTTAAAGCTAATATTTTGCATTGAAACAGTGTTTTTACGATAAAAATTATAACGATAGTCAATTTTATAAAAATCACCCAAAACAGAAATATGAGACACTTGAATAGAGTTGTTTAAAAATTCCATAGCGACGACTAACAAACCTGCTTCTATCGACCATTTCATGAAACAGAAGAGGGAGAATTCATTTTTCAATAACTCTAATGCAACTTGATCTTTCTGATCTAGTAAAATTCTAATTCTATAAAAATCGTTCTACAAAGTGCCCCAGATTCACCTTTTAAAAAAGAAAATCAAACCAGCATAACTTCACTCTTTACAAACCATCGATTAATTTTAATAAAGCCATAAAAAATTCCAAATCCAAGCGGATATAAAAGAAATTTTTTCCAGATAAAGTTTCGTCCAATTATTTCAGAAAAATTTAAAGTATAAACTTACAAAAACCACAACAACTCAAAAATAACTGCTTTAAATTTTTCCATAGAGGAATCTTAGAACAAACCGTAAACTTTAGTCTTAACAATCTATAAGTATACAGAGGTGGTTTTACAGCTCATTTGTTTTAGAAATTTGGGCTTTGGAATAACAGAATTTTTTCTTACGATTCTCTATTTTTAAGAAAAAAAGATTCAAAAAAAGGAAAGTAATTTTAAGTATATCAAGAAATTGGAATCCAATTTTTCACACAGAAAAGAATAGATGCGAATCGACATGTTTTATAAACTCGTATTATAAGGGTTTAGCTTTCCTTGAATAAAAAGATTTCCAATACTAGACATTTGAGGTATTTCCTTTGAAAAATAAAATTGAAAAGAATATCGTCTATGGATTAATCATAATTCTTTTTCTAAACCTCATCATGACAGGATCTGCATATTATACTCTACAACAATCCTTAGAACTTAGAAAATGGGAAACCCATACTCAAGAAGTTCTTTTAAACCTGGAAGAAACCCTTTCTTCATTCAGAGAAACTCATTCCGTCTTAAGGGCTTATATTTTATATCGAGATAAAGAATTAATAGATTCTTATTTCAAAAACAAAAGAATAGTTTTAGAAAAAATTCAAGAACTAAGAAATAAAACGGTCGATAACCCGGTAGAACAAAAACGACTTTTGAACATAGAATCCAATTTGAAAGAAAAGTTTTCTTATATGGAAGACATACTTTTAATCAAAAAATATAAATCATTTCAGGATTATGTTGAATTGTATCGTTCTCCTAATGGATTTACTTTATCGGAAAAAATCAAGTTCCTACTTCAGGAAATCAAAGACGAAGAACTTAGACTTCTAAACATACGAAAACACAATTCTAAAATCAACATGACCATATCGGTTACTCTTCTTTTTTCCGGAATTGTATTAAATCTTTCCTTTATTCTTCTACAGAACTGGCTTATCTACAAAGAAAGCCAACGTAGGCTAAAAACAGAGGAAATATTAGAAAAATCTAATCAAAATCTCAAACTCTATTCAGAACAATTAGAAAGGTCAAACAGAGATTTAGAAGCCTTTTCCTATTCGGTTTCTCATGACCTTCGTTCTCCCATTCGAGGTATATTAGGATTTTCTAAAATATTGCTTGAGGATCACGGAGCAGAACTCAGAGAAGACAGTCGTAGAATCGTAAACATCATCATTCGAAACTCCGAAAACATGGGGAAACTCATAGACGATCTTTTGGAATATTCAAGACTGGGAAGAAGGGAACCAATGTTCTCTGTCGTAAATATGAAAGTTTTGGTAGAGAAAGTGATTGAAGAAGTTATCAGTTATTATCCGGATATGAAAGCAGAAATTTCCGTCGCAGAACTTCCTTACGCAAATGCAGACACAAGTCTTCTCAAACAACTTTTATTCAATTTGATTTCCAACGCTTTTAAATATTCTCAAAAAAAAGAAATTCCTAAAATCGAAATAGGATCGTATCAAAATGGAGAAGAAACCGTTTTCTTTGTAAAAGATAACGGAGCTGGATTTGATATGAAATATCAACATAAATTATTCAACATATTTCAAAGGTTACATCATACCGATCAGTTTGAAGGAACCGGGGTCGGACTTGCCATCGTCAAAAGGGTAATAGAAAGACACAATGGTAGAGTTTGGGGAAAAGGTAACCTGAACGAGGGCGCTTGTTTTTATTTTACGTTAGGAGTCAATGATAAAAATGTATAATCTTCAGGATGAATTGATAGAGATCTTATATGCGGAAGACAATCCTCAGGATTCTGAACTTACTCTAAGAAGTTTAAAAAAACATAAACTTACAGATCAAGTCAAACACGTCCGGGATGGGGAAGAAGCTTTAGAATATTTATACGCAACCGGACGTTACGCAAATCGGGATAAAACGAGAGTGCCTTCTCTCATTCTTTTAGATTTAAAAATGCCTAAAGTGGACGGGATCGAAGTATTAAGAAGAGTCAGAAACGAAGAAAATACCAAGATGCTTCCGGTAGTGATACTCACTTCTTCTGCCGAAGAAAAAGATATTATAGAAAGTTATAAACTAGGGGTAAATAGTTACGTAGTTAAACCATTTGAATTTGATAAATTTGGAGAAGTAGCCAGTGAAATCGGATTTTACTGGGTCTTAATAAATCAAAGTGTAAGTCGCACTTAAATCGTTCGATCCAAAATATCAAAATCATTTGCACATTAAATTTAAGTTTTTAGAAAAAATTTACGTATTATAAAATTTAAATATTCTAAAATATACAAATTAGTCTTTTTTATTTTAAGAACTCCGTAAGTCAAAACGTAATTCAAAAATGGGTTGTTTAAACTTTCAAAACTTGTATTACCTATTCCTCTTTTTGCTTGTCAATTCCTACAAATGGGTCGAAATCTGTTTTTCAAACGATGAAATTTTACTTTTGGTTTCTTCCCATACTGATTTTTGTTCTAAGATGCGCTACTTATTCCACTTTTAGTTATTCTCAATTTGAACAGGAAAAACTCGTAAATCTGAGTGGTGTTTCTTCCAACAAACTCAGCCTTTTGACCACACGATATTTAAAAAGTAACGATCTATACGATAAATTCGAAGAATCTCCGTTAGTTGTCATCTATGACTTGGATTATGAATTGATGGCGAATAAATCCAGAAATCTCGCCTACTACCTTTCCGAACTCTGTTATTTTACAGGAAACTCACTGGATATGGAAGATCCACAGTTCGCAAAGATGTATGCTTCCGCTTTGGTTTATTCGTATACCTATCTGTTTGATAAAAAGGCAAATCCTACACCCGATCCTTTTTCCGCAGAATTTAGATTTGCTTTGTTTACCTACAATCGTTCTTTAGCTCAACTCGTTCGATTTGCTAAAAAAAATCGTAAGTTAACTAACGTCACCGATCTAAGTCTTCCTCTGGTTCGGGGAACCTTACAGATGTTAGGTGCTGAAGTAGAAACCGCTTGGAAACCTCAAAATTTTCTACAAATAGAAGTTGCTTACGACTATCGTGTCAAAGGATTTTCCAATCATATCAGCAAGTATGGAATCGGAACTCCCGTAATCCTCAACCGTAAATTTCCGGAAAATGAATCTCAGGAAAGAATCAAATACGAATTTATCAACGGAGTAGGACAAGCCTATCCCGCCACTGCCTTTGTAAGTTTGGAAGAATCGTATCTTGAAAATAAGGATCTTCTAAACTTGCCGGCCAAAATCCACGTCTATGATCCTGTCTTTCGGGATCGGATAACATTAGGCGGAATCAGCCTTCCGATGGAAAGTGATACTACTACCCCTCTCGCTTATATGCTTAAGATAGCACAACAAAGAGACAGTATATTAGCTATTTTTGATGGAGAAACGAGTATGTCCAGAAAGGGGCTTTATCTCGTATACCCTTATCACAAGGATAAGATACCGGTTATATTTATTCACGGCCTTGCTTCTTCTCCTTTCATTTGGTTTCCTATGATCAACGAACTTCTTTCCGATTCAGAAATTAAGTCAAAGTATCAATTCTGGGTTTATTGGTATCCTACCGTAAATCCGATCCCTCTAAACGCGGCTGAATTTAGAGATACATTATATGATTTAAGAAAGATCTATGATCCTAAAAACGAACATAAAAGTTTCGACAAAACCGTTTTGATAGGTCATAGTATGGGAGGATTGATTGCAAAACTCGCAGTAACACGAAGCAATAAAGAACAATGGTTAAATACAGCAGAAATTCCGAATTCAATATTCGATACGATGAGCGAAGAAATTAAAAAGGAAATCAGAAGACTTTTCGATTTTGAACCAGTTCCTTTCGTAAAAAGAGTGATTTTTATAGCAACTCCACATAAAGGTTCGAACTTGGCGGAAGGAATTTTAGGATCCATCGCTAGATTTCTTTTTATCATCCCCAAAGAAGTAACTAAAAAATTTGAAGAAGGTTATAAGTATTTAAGCGCGGACTACAAGAATAAAGATATAGTCCCCAAAGTATATGGAGTCGACGGACTGGCGCCTAAAAGTCTTTTTATGAAAGTAACCGGTCGCTATAAGCCGGAAGTAAAATTTCATTCTATCATAGGAAATTCTAAACTAGTGGATTTGGATTGGATCAGTGACACAGTGGTATCGTATGAAAGTTCCCATTTAGAAAATCCAGAATCGGAAATGTTGATTCAATCCGAACATTCCGTCCAAACCCATCTTCCCACTTTCTTAGAAGTAAAAAGAATTTTAAAGGAACACGTTTTAGTACCCGAACATTAAAAAATTCGAATTTATAGGAACTACTATTGACATTAGAACTACTCGAAAGTTCGCAAATTGCCAAATACAATCTAATTTGTAGGAACTACTGTATTTTATTAAAAATTTCTAAAGAAGAATCACGTAAAATACTTTGGGTTTTTAGGCAAGTTCTTAATGAAAAACGGAAGAAAATTAATTTTTCAATAACTCAAATCCATTTATTTAATTTATGATTTAAAAATGTTATTGTTACTTTTGCAATTATTTGTAATGGATTCCAAAATATATTAAAATATAAATCCACAAAAAACTCAGATAGAACAAAAAATTAAATATTTATTTTTTAGAATATTATTTTTTTCTTAACTCTTCTGCTTTATCAATACTTTTCTGACGATTTTCCAACATGGCTTTTTCTACCATCAATCTGGCTTCTTCAAAACCTTTTTCGTCTAAATTTCTAGGAATATAGATCGGTTCTCCGTAGGACACTACAAAGGTGGTAAACGGTTTTGGAATTCTATGTTTATCCCAGGTTTTTTCGGCGATCCATTGACGAGTACATTCGTAATGAAATGAAACGATAGGGACCTGGGAAACCTGAGCCGCAGCAATCAAACCAGGCTGCACCACAAGCGCAGGACCTCTAGGGCCATCGGGAGTAATCGCCGCAGGAAAATTTTTTTTAAGATGAACGATCAGTGCCTTTAAAGCCTTAGAACCGCCTTTGGAAGAACTTCCTCGGATACTATAATTACCAAATCTATGAACGACTTGATTGATAAAATCTCCATCTTTAGATTCCGAAATGAGAACTGCCATCCTCTCATTTCGATTGAGATAAGGAGAATATAAAACATTTGTATGCCAACCAGAAAGTATGTAAGGCTTTTTTTCTTTGCGGATTTTACGAATGCTTTCGTCTCCAATATTGATTCTACGAGAAGTCAACCCAATCAATCTTTGTAAGTTGACCACAAAAAACGGAATCAGCCAAATTAAAAATTTTCTTTTAAAAGATCGTTTTTTACCTTTATGAGATTCAGAATTTTCTTCCATATTAAGCACGAGGGTTTTTAACTTCCAAAATTCATCACCTCTTTTTCTAAACTGAATTCAAGGTAGAATTGCGAAAATATACTTCGTATTTAAAAAATCACAGAAAAAATTTTAGATTGAGAATAGAAAACAAATTCATCTTTCGGTTCTAAATCATCCTATACTATCATTTTCCCTTGAGTAAAAATATCAAAACACCACCAAATAAAACTAAACCGATCACAAAACAAAATAAACAATTTTACAGTTTTTTCCATTTCTTAAAAAAACAGATTCAATCTTGATCCATCAAGTTTTCAGAATTGATTTTAAAAATAATCTATATTACTACCACTCAGAACGATAAGACAGAAATCGAATTCAATAGTTTACATTTCAATAATAGAGTTGTTGAAAGTGGCAAGGATTCAATCGAGCGTTTCCAAAAAACAGAGATGGAAGATTCATTTTTAAACAACTCTAATTTTGTGAATTCAGTGTAGTAAAATTTGGGCAAATCCGGCGCGCTTTTTGCTCCAATTCCTTCGGAATTTTTCAAACTCAATGCTGCTCTCTACGAATCGCAGCATAATAATCGCTTTTGCATTGGATTACGCCGAACTCGTGTTAATCAACTCTTGATTACAATATTTATGATTACTCGGATCCATAAAACCATAAGAATCATAGCATGTATTTTTAAAATCTGCCTTCGAAAAAGACTTTTATGGAATCATAATACAAGAAGTAAAATTGAAAGAATTCAAAAATTCTGTGGACTTACTATCAAAACTACAGTACAAAGTTCGAAACAAAAATAGGTCACAAACAATGGAATCCAATTTGCTAACAACAGTATTTCTTCCTATCGCGTTAGGTATTATAATGCTCGGAATGGGTATGAGCCTTACGGTAGAAGATTTCAAAAGAATTTTCGTTCTTCCTAAAGCTGTTATCACCGGGCTCATTTTACAGCTATTCCTTTTACCTCTGACTGGATGGTTCATTGCGAACGTCTTTAAACTTCCAAGTGAACTATCGGTAGGACTTATGATACTTGCAATTTGTCCCGGAGGAGCCACTTCTAACCTGATCACTCACTTAGCCAAAGGAGACGTGGCGCTTTCCATAACGTTAACCGCAATCACTAGTTGTATCACGGTTCTTTCAATTCCGTTTCTACTTAATATATCTATGCATCATTTTTTAGGATCTGGGCAAATGATCAAATTGAATATTCCTCAAACCATATTACAAATTTTTATGATCACCGTATTACCAGTATCAATCGGAATGATTTTAAACTCTAAAAAACCAGAACTATCCCGCAAATTTGAAAAGACTGTAAAAGTTCTTTCCGGAATTTTTTTAGTACTGATCATCTTAGGCGCAATCGTTCGTGAAAGACAAAACATAATTCCATATTTTATCCAAGTTGGTCCGGCGTCTCTGGCATTGAATCTGATTACTATGTTCTTAGGTTATCTGGGAGCGACTCTGATGAAAGTCACTCATCCACAAAGAACATCGATTACCATAGAAGTAGGAATTCAAAACGGAACCTTAGGGATTACAATCGCAAGTGCAATTTTGAATAACCCTACAATGGCGATTCCGTCCGCGATTTACAGTTTGATCATGTTCGCCACGGGAGCGATTTTTTCCATTTGGACAAATAAAAGTTCCAATCCAACGTAAAACTTCCGTTGGTCTTTACGGATCTCTATAAAATTTATAGTATTCAATTTTATAGAGATCTACGATAGATAAGTGATACTATTTATTTTCATTAATCACTATAAATCGAATATAGTTCATCTTATCGCAAAACACCGTTTCAGTGCAAAATATTGGGTATTTTATTATATAACTTCCGAATAAGTGACTGTGATTGTTCTTTACGAATACAAAAATAAAAGAATAAAAAAGAAAAAATCGGAAACCCATTTATTGATTCGATAGACAAATCAATAAAAATCTTTCTAAAAACTCCCCGAGAACCAGAGATGGATTTTATGGAAGTCTCTGAATCCAAATGGAAACCATTTTTAGGAACTTGTATCGTATTGATAGGAGCAATTTTTTTTTCCGCAAAAGCGATCTTTGTCAAATTAGTCTATCGATACGATATTGATTCTATTACTGCACTCACATTAAGAATGTTATTTGCGATCCCTTTTTTTGCCTGGATCGCCTTTCGTTCTAAAAATACAAAAACCTCTGTAAATCTTACAAAAAAAGATTGGGGACTGATTTTCATTTTAGGTTTTTTAGGATTTTATCTAGCGAGTCTATTTGACTTTATAGGTTTGGAATATATCTCCGCGGGTTTAGAAAGACTTACGTTATTTGTATATCCCACGATCGTTTTAATCATCGGTTCGTTTTTATTCAAAAGAAAAATCAAAAAAGCGGAAGTGTTTGCGATCTTTCTCACGTATTCCGGAATCTTAGTCGCATTTATAGGAGACATTCAAACCGAAGGACCAAACGCTACCAAGGGAGTTTTGTTTGTACTTGCATCTGCAATCTCTTATTCCTTATATTTAGTAGGAAGTGAATCTTTGATTCCAAAACTAGGTTCGGTTCGATTTACCTCTTATCTCATGCTTATTTCCGGTTTGATTGTAGTGATCCATTTTTTCATTGTTCGAAATCCAAAAAATCTAATTCAACCACCTAACGTCTACTTATACGGATTAGCTTTAGGAATTTTAACTACGGTAATTCCTGCTTATCTGACTACGGAAGGAATTAGAATGATAGGCTCAGGACGAGCGGCAATTATCGGTTCAACAGGACCAATCTCTACAATTTTACTCGCGTGGATTTTTTTAGAAGAACCAATCACTTCTTCCGGAATCGCAGGTACAATTTTAGTTTTAACTGGAGTTCTTTGGATCGGTAGAAAAAAAACGGACTTGAAAAACGACTAAATTTGTTGATCATCCAAAAATCAGGCCCACCGTTTAACGTGAGTTAAGTGTAAGAGTTCCATAATTCATTTTTTCTGAAAAAAGTTGAAATCTGAACTTTACAGATCGATTCTTAAATTGTGGGAACTACTACGAATCACGGTTTTACTTAAGAATTAGATAATAAAGTATCAATTCAATAATTTACACATCAATAACGTAAATCCAACGTAAGAAAATCAGGGTAAATCCGGCGTCGCCGGACCGCACGTTCTGCCCCAGTTAATAAATTGTATGAAAGAAACAGAATACAATATCTTGTCTTTAGTTATAACTTATTAGAGTTGTTGAAAAATTAATTTTCTTCCGTTTTTCATTAAGAGCTGGTCCAAAATTCTAAACACCGACCTGTAGAACAACCATAGAAGCGATGTATTGAGTTTAGGAAGATGTTTGCTTGAGTTTTTCGAACGACCCACTCAGCGAATGACCCTCTAAAGATCGGCATTGATGTTACTGAGATTTTCAAAATGTAGAACTCATACGAAATTTGGAATAGAATTGTTGAAAAATTAATTCTCCATTGATTTCTATTTTATGGAAACGGTCGATTGAGGCGTTTTGTTAATTGTTGCTATGGAATTTTTCAACAACTCTAATATAGAAAAGTAGAATGTGATGTTTTTTGCGAGAACATTAAAAACTTCTAAAGAAATATAGTTTATATATTTGTAAATTTTGGAATAAGCTCAAAGTAAATTGTGATCTTTCATAGAACTGTATAAGGTTTGAATTGTTACTTTTAAAATAGCCGCGATCGGAACGGCAATCAACATGCCCACAAGCCCTAAAGCCGCACCACCTACTGTAACCGCACCAACTACCACAATCGGATGTAAAGAAACAGAACCAGAAATTACGATCGGCTGAATCAGAAAATTATCTATCATCTGAGCGACCGCTACCACAATCAAAATCGAAGTCAAAAGTTCCGTAGTCCCGTCCCCACCGATTACAAGAGCAAAAAACAGAGGAGGAATCGCACCCATAATCGGACCAAGATAGGGAACCGAATTAGCAACTCCTAAAAACAAACCAAAGATATAAAAATAAGGAAGTCCTATAAAATAAAATCCAATTCCGGAAACCACACAAATGATCGCACCTTGAATCATTAAACTTTTGAGATAATTTGTAAGTTGTTCGTTGATTTTATACGTAACCATCAAAGCCATTTCGAAATAACGATTGGGAATCAAAGAAATTAAACTTTTATACATTCCGTTTCCGTTGAGTAAAAATAAAAAAGCAAACAAAGGAGTGATGATCAAATAACCGATCAAAGTCGGAATATAAGATACAAATGCCTTCACTTGTTCATGCATTAGTTCCGCAATTTTTTTAATAAGTTCATCCGGGCGAATGGTTTCGTTCCAACTCGATGGGAACTCGTTAAACTGCAAATTGACGGTTACGGTTAAATACTTAAACTTAGCGTCATCCAAATCCTGTTTCCAATTTTTCAAAAGAGGATTTAAAGTAGAAACGATAGGGGGAGCAATCGAGTTGATGAAAAAATAAATCGGAACGCTGATTACAAACATTAAAATCGCGATGGAAAGAATCCTAGGAACTCCTAAACTTTCTAAGTTATTGATCGTTCCGTTAAACGCATAAAAAATCAAAAAGGCCATTACGATCGGAACCGCAAGTAAATGGAGCCCCCACAGAGAAACAACGATCGTAAAAATAACGATCAGAAAAAAACTAGTCCGAATAAAATATTCGGAAAGTTCTCTTCTTTCTCCCTCACGCATTTTTCTGTTTTCCCCGGAAGTACGCTTTTTCCAAAAGTCCGTTGGTTCTATGCAATCTTTCCACGATCACAGTCGATAAACTCATTAGAATTTCGATTCCGATCCTAGGTTTTGTTTCTATAATTTCTTTAAGATCCGGTTGAAAAAAACCAAGTAGAGTCGTCTTTTCAAGAGCAAAAGCACTCGCAGTTCTTCTTTCTTCCGTAAAAAGAGAAAGTTCTCCAAAAAACGCGTGCCTATCTAAATGAGCAAGATCCAATTCAATTCCATCCCGAACGGAACGAATCACTACCGAACCTTCATAAACTAAATAAAAACCGGCTCCTACTTCCCCCTGTCTAAATACGGTTTCTCCTTCCTGATATTCTCGAACGTGAATCATCCTAGCGATTTCGATTAAGGTTCTTTTTTTCATCCTTCCAAAAACAGAAGTTTCCCTGAGAAATCGAATGATCTCTTGATTACTCGCTTCTTTACGAATGAATAATTTTTTCCAGATAGGAAGATCAAGAGCCTTCAAAAAATTATTTCTCCTCTTCTAGTTTCATCGTAAAGATCAAAATCGTAAGACCAATCGTGACACAAGAATCGGCTACGTTAAACGCAGGCCATCTAGAAAACAAAAGGAAGTCAGGCCAATCAAAATCCAAAAAGTCTACGACTCCGATATATTCTCCCATATTAGGTTGAAAACCAAAACGAAATCCTGTTCCCGGAATTTTTACAAAAAATTTATCTAAGAAATTTCCAAAAGCTCCCGCCATCACTAAGTTCCAGCCCCAGGGATTTCCTAAATCGTGATTCTTCCATCTATAACCAATTAGAAACACAATCGCAACTCCAGTAGCGATCAAAGAAGGAATCGCGTTGTCCTGAAACGCACCAAACACAAAACCGGTGTTAAACGTAAGAGTCATTCTAAAAAAACTTCCGAATACTTCTAAATAACGATGGGGTTGAAAGTAAAGAATGACTAAAAACTTAGTCACAAGATCCAATACGATTCCTAAAAAAATAACTCCCAAATAAATAGGGCGATAGACGTCTAAAAATCTTTTTTCAAAATATTTCACAAAGAGGTTCCTTTCTTTTTAAGTTTATTTTTCCAAAATGAATAGATAAGTATAAATCCGAAAATCACAGAAGACGTAAAAAATCCCCAACTTTGAATCTCCATTCCTTTTTCGAGATAATCATTTCCAAAATGAATTCCTGCAATCAAGAATCCAGAATATAAAATCTGATGTCCCAGAATATACATCTTCCGAGTGTGTCTTTCGACTTCCCGAAGTTGAATTCCCTGTTTTCCTCGATTGATGTTCTGGAGTACTTTATAAAATTCTCCCGGAATGGAAAGTGTATTACCTAAAAGATTTTTATCTTCGTTTAACAAAAGAAACTCCAGTCCGCCTTCTTTTCCGGAGGCGACGGTCCGGAACGGTTTTTCTCCGTAGTCTAAAACGGTTCTATAAGGATCCAAAATCGAAGTAATCCCTACCAATAAACCCAGGACACGTTCTAAGAAAATGAAATTTTCAGGAATCTGAATCATTCTAAAAATTTCTTTCAAACTGGAATTGATCTCTTTTAAAAAAAGTTGATCTTCTCGAGTATGAATTTGACCCAGAGAAAGATTTCGGAAGTAGTCCGTATCCGCTACAAACCTTCCCAATTTCTCCAAAGAATAACGAACCACTTCTTCTAATTTATCTCTATCTGCAGAAGCAGACAAAGCCCCCATTTCTTCCAAACCGTCTACTACCCCAAAGTAATCTTTGGCAATCGCACATAGAAATATTTTTTTAAGTGCGTATGCTCCTCCAGAATTGATCTCCCCCACTGCTCCGAAATCTAAAAAACAAAGTTTTTCTTCCGGTGTGTAAATTAGATTTCCTGGATGAGGGTCTGCGTGATAAAAACGATATTGAAAGATCATCAAAACATAAGCGCGTACTAAAAGTTCCACCGGTCTAGACTTTGCCTGACCTTTTAAGACCGGAGTCGCTCTTGTGATCTTGACACCTTCTATAAATTCAGTTACTAAAACACTTTTTCCAGAAAATTGACGAATGACTTTTGGAAAGATATAATCGGGTTCTTCTACAAAAAATTGTCTCATCCTATCGTAAGAATCCGCTTCCAGTTTCAGATCAGTTTCCCTCGTAACCAACCGAGTAATCTCATCGTGAATTTTTTTATATTCAAAACGAAATAGATAACGATTGATTCTTTTTAAAAAAGAACGAATGTTTTTGAGATCGTTTGCGATTAACGTTTCAATTCCAGGATACAAAACTTTAACCGCAACTTTTTGGCCTCCGATCGAAGCCACGTGAACCTGAGCCGTGGAAGCGCTTGCTTCTGGAACGTTGGAAATATCCGGAAAAACTTTTATAATTTCTTTTCCAAACTCAGATCGAAACCTTTCTTCTATTTCCGAAAACGGATGAGGAGGAACTCTGTCTTGAAGATCTTGCAAAGATTCCGTAAACGAGTCTGGAAAAATATGAGAAAGATTCCCTAAGTATTGACCGAGTTTGATATAAACTCCACCCATAGATAAAAAGAAATTACGACAATCTTCACCTAACGTACGAAAGAATTTTTCGTGAGCATCCGTATCTCTATAAGAAGGAAAAAAAATTTTTCCTAATTTAAAAAACCAGAATATACTCCAAATTTTTTTCCAAACAAAAGAATTAGCGTTCCAAAATCTCCAAGAACTACTGTGTAACTTGTAGGACAGGGTTTCCTGAGGTCCGCTTGTTCCGGTTACGAGCATGGATAAAACTTCTAAACCTCTAGGATTCTTTTTTCGGCTTTTCTCCGGATCGTATCCAACAGGGTGAGAATTTGAAGATTCTCTTCTATATCCCCTGTAATCGAGGAAGGTTTTCCAGACAAATGCAGGAAAATAGAATTGTACAAATTAAGAAACGGATTTGAGCCTGCGGAAGATTTTTCGGAAATTGAAATCGGAGTCAAACTTTTAAATCCTTTGTATTTTCGGGAAGGTTTGGATTTCCAAAAACGAACCTCGTCATTCCCAACTAAAAAACGGGCGTTCTCTGTTTGAATATCCAGCTCAAATTGAAAATAATTTCTCATTCCTCCCGCTTCTAAAAATACGGTTTCTCCCTGGGGATAAGTCATAAACGCCAAAGCCTGTTCTTCTACGGTAGAATGACGATAAGATCTTAAAACAGAAACGACTCGGTCCGGCATTCCTAGATACCAAATCAAAAGATCCACCGCATGAGTTCCATCATGAAAAAGAGGACCAGTTTTATCTAAAATCGCACGGCCTGGATCTCTTGCAGAAGTAAGGACAGAGGCGCGTATAGTTCTTACCGGACCAAACGTTTTTTCTTGAATCCATTTACGAATCTGGATATAAAGCGGATGATACCTTCTTTCATGATTTACCCATAAACTAGTTTTTGTTTTTTTACAAAGTTTTGCTAGCTTGCGCGCAAGAGGAAGTGAATGACAAACTGGTTTTTCTACCAACAAACGTCTAAACCCAAAATCGATCGTTTGCTTTGCAAGTTCGTAGTGTGTTTCAGAAGGTGTAGCGATTATAACAAGGTTTGTATTTCTAAAGTCAGCAATTGGAATCTCCCAATCTATTTGACCAACAAATTTTATGTTCTTTTGGTTCGGTTCTAAATTTGTATCTCTCCTCTGGAATATAAAAGCGAAATCTTTTCTATTTAGATTAAAACGAAAACTCTCAGCCCAACTTTTAAAATCGGAAAAACATACTTCTTTTGGAATATTCCAATCTTTGCAAAAATTATTTCTTCTCTCTTCTGAAGGATCGATCGCTCCTATCAGAAAGAATTTTTTCCTTCCCCAGGTGGAAAAAATTGCACCCGCGTGTGTACAAGGATGATTTCTGAGAGAATCCTTTTCTAAAAGAGACGCAATTCTTCCAAGACCTATGAGTAAAACTGGAATCATAAGTTGAACAAACCATTTCGTGGATTCTATCCGGAATCAAGAGTTATTTTGACTTGACCAAATGAGATTTTAAAGGGATTCTTTGGGCCATGACTTTGAAGACCGGAATACAGAATGATTTTGATCTGACTGAATCATCAATGAAAAAGAACGTGTAACTCCAACCTCACTCGCCCCATCAAAGACTTGTAGCGAAACGTTTTCTCATAATCCAAAAGTATTTAGAAAAACATCCGGTCGGAGAAACGATCTTATCTCCTGTGACGTAATTTTAGAGGAAGGATTCAATCGACTCTTATATTTATAGGAAACTCAAAAAAATCAATCTATGGTCCCCAACTCTGGCTTGTATTTCCAGAATTACAATGTATTGAAATATTTTTTTGTGAGAATGGACGACTCTACTATCTTCATTCATCTACAAATCTTTTTCCACCCGAATCAGAATCCAAATTTTTAAAAGATTGAGTCCTTATCCTGTATGTTTTATTTCCAAATGTAATCTTTTAAAAAACGAATATAGAATTTAGATACCACTAAATTTGTGGGAACTACCACAAATCGTGATTTTACAGTTAAACTTTAAAAATGTGGGAACTACCACAAATCGTGATTTTGCAGCTAAACTTTAAAAATGTAGGAACTACATGATTACACCGAACTCACATTAAAATATTCCATTTAAGATTCATTCTATTTTTGTAATCATCCCAAATGATATTTCCAATAAACAGGAAATACTCTCTTTCTAAAAACGGAGACCCGTAATCATTTTCTTCTCATTCATTTATGATTCGACCAAGGAACCGCTTTTTCCAATTGAGAACTGAGGCGAAATAAAATATCTTCTCTTCTTCTAGCCGCAGTAAATAAAAGCCCCAAGGGAAGCCGATCACTCGTCTGGCTTAGAGGAATGGAAACAGAAGGTTGACCAGTAAGATTAGCGAGTTGAGTAAACGGAGTTCTAGAAAGGCTTTTTTCCACGAGTTCGTCCACAAGCCCGGAAGCGAATAGAATTTTTCCTAAACCAAGATGACCTACTATTTGCATCGCTATCTTTTCGCCTAACTTAGGTTCTAATTCACCTATTTTAGAAGGAGGCATGGCAGTCGTAGGAGTCAAATAAACATCGTAGGTTTCGTGAAAAGTTTCCATTGCCAAGGCGGCCTTATCCCATTCTTGTAAATTAAGAACAAACTCACCCCCAGAAATAGTTCTACCTAAAAGGCCTAAAATCCAAGTGACAGGTTCAACGTCATTCATTCTGACTTTTCGCCCGAGTATCGTTTCTAAGCTTTTTAACTGAGCGGCAACCTCACCGAAATACATCGTGATAAAAGATCTCCCGATCGCCTTACCGTCGATAGGTGCGTCCTTTTCTTCTACCTTATGACCAAGAGAATGTAGTAGTTTTGCGGTTTGGATCACAGATTCCACACAATCCGGATGAACCTTAGTCCCAATCGGAGATTGGGTGGAAAAAGCGATTTTGAGTTTGCCAGTAGATTTTTTAATCTCGGAAAGATAGTTCGTCTTCGGTTCCTCAAAAGAAAAAGCTCCCGACTTTTCAATTCCGCATAACGCGTCCAAAAAAGCCGCGCTGTCTCTGACAGATCTAGAAAGAATATGATCCACAGAAGCACCTTGCCAAAATCTACCAAAATTAGGACCAACTGGAGTTCTCCCTCGAGTAGGTTTCAAACCGAACAAACCACAGTAACCCGCAGGAATTCGGATCGATCCCCCACCGTCAGAAGCGGTTGCAACCGGAACCATCCCAGAAGCGACCGCAGCCGCAGAACCACCAGAAGAACCACCCGGAGTTCTTTCTAGGTTCCAAGGATTTCGGGTCGGACCGTATAACTTCGGTTCTGTGATTCCCATAAGAGCAAATTCGGGAACATTCGTTTGTCCTAAAAAAATGGTTCCTGTTTTACGAAGCCTTTTTATAAATTCAGAATCTTGGGGCGAAATATAATTTCGAAACGCTTTAGAACCACAAGTCAGAGGAGCGCCTCCAATAGAATGAACCATATCTTTTACAAGAATCGGAACTCCCCGAAAAGGACCGTTCGGAAGTTTAGACTTTGAAGTTTTTCTTGCTTCTTCGTAAAAACGGGTAATTACTGCATTCAGCCCAGGATTTATGGTTTCAATTCTTTGAATGGCAGATTCAACGAGCTCAATAGGATGAATTAGTTTTTTTCGGACAAGAGTGGCCAGTCCTATAGCATCGTAATATGTATATTCCGGAATAGGTTGAGGCATAGGAGACTCCGAATACAATTTAGGAACCTCAAAAAGAAAAGAGGGTCAAGATAAAAAGGAAGTTTTTAAGATTCCTGTAAAAAAGAAGTTCCCAAAATGTGGATATACACGTCGCAAAAAATTCGATTTTAATTGTTACACGAGTATCTTACGATGATTTCCAAAATTCATAACATTCCCTATTTTTTTTTAATGGTTCCGTTTTTTCTATTGGCTGATCCGATTTTGGACAACGAATTTTTAAGATCCGTTCAAGAGGGAGATCCTAAAAAAACCCAACTTTTAATCCAAGCGGGAGCATCTGTAGACGCAACCGATTCCAGGGGAAAAACCGCTTTGATGCTTGCAGATCATAGACCAGAAGTCGCCGAAGTTCTCATCCGCGCCGGTGCAAACGTAAACGCTCAAGATAAGGATGGAAATTCAGTATTGATGGAAAGTTTATCTGGACTTTTAGACGTAAAAGTTTTAGATATAGATGATCTCGCTGTTCCTAAACGATTGATTGAATCCGGAGCCAAGTTAGAATACATTTCTAAAATCAGCGATAACAAGACCATTTCCGTATCGATTTTAAACGTGGCTATACGTCGTGGAAATCTAGTATTGGTACAGTTTTTAGTAGACAATCACGCAGACGTAAACTTTGACAAAGGAAACCCGGAAGAATTCCCGCTCTTTCTTGCATGCGGAGCAGGTTCCTCCACGGCTAATTTTGCAATCGTAGAATTTCTTTTGAAAAATAACGCAAAACCGGATTACACAAGTCGTCTTCATGAAAAAAATCAAGACGGTAAACAAATCCAAGTGGGGGTAGACAACGCTCTTCATTTTCTTTCAGAAGAATCCAATATAGACCCAAGAATCCCGGAACTTCTAGTAAAAAGTGGGACAAATTTAAATCATAGAAATGCGGAAGGGATCACTCCTCTATTGAAGTCCATACTAAAAAAGAGAATCTCCCTATCCGAAAAATTACTCGAACTCGGAGCCGATCCAAACATTGCGGACATACAAGGAAGAACTCCATTAGAAGAAGTAAGAAAACAAAAATTGACTGATCTAGAAACTTTGATTTTGAAAAAAATTGGGATAAACGAAAAGATTTCTCAGTAGTTTTTTAAGAGCAATCTA
Source organism: Leptospira interrogans (assembly GCF_900156205.1). Taxonomy (GTDB): domain Bacteria; phylum Spirochaetota; class Leptospiria; order Leptospirales; family Leptospiraceae; genus Leptospira; species Leptospira interrogans. The sequence continues at coordinate 79,677 of NZ_FTNA01000013.1, read as the reverse complement.
CATAATAAAATCATAACGTGTGCAGGACGTAAGAAATCCGTTTTACCATAGGTCAATTTTTTCGTAAAAAAATAAATGTGGGAACTACCACAAAACGTGATTTTACAGTGAAACTTCTAAAATGTGGGAACTACCACAAAACGTGATTTTACAGTGAAACTTCTAAAACGTGGGAACTACCACAAAACGTGATTTTACAGTGAAACTTCTAAAACGTGGGAACTACCACAAATCGTGATTTTACAGTGAAACTTCTAAAATGTGGGAACTACCACTTAAATTTTTTGATAAAAATGCTATGCCAAAGGTTTTATTACCTTCAACCCAACTGCTTTTGCTAGCGCGATCTGTTTTATGTCTAAAGAATAAAATTCTTTGACTTTAAAAAAAATCGCCAGACTACATGCAAAATATCTAAAAAACAAATGCCTAACTTGCAAGTAAATTTTCTGGAAAGATCCTTTGCGATTTGAAAAGATTCTGATCCGGAAACGTTTTCGAGCTCTAAAACTCCATTTGTAAAGTCAGACTCGAAATCTGTTCTCAATAGTTTGATTTCTTGAATTTAAATTTCTTTACGAAACAACTTTAAAAAGGATTTGGAATTTTGATAAATCTTTTCGGATTAAAATTCTATTTTTTTCGAGAATTACTGAAATACAAATTGTATCCAATATTACTCTAAAGTTGTAACGGTTCGATTCCTCACATTCACTTGCAGAATCTTCGATTTTATTTTTCTATATTCCCATTGAACCGTAAATTCGTCCTCATGTAGAAATACGTTACGATCCAAGTAATAAACAAGACTTTCATGCCACTGAAATTCTTGCGAAGAACCAGAAGGAATCGTCTTTGGACCGTCTATTTTTTCTAAACCGTTATAAAGATTTAAAGGATAGTTTTCCTTCCCATTAAAATAAAATTTTATGAACTTGGATCTGTTTTCAACACCTAAATCTGGAATTGGATTTCGACTTTGATTCGTGACTTTTATTTTAAATCGGATCAAGTTCTTATTCTGCTCGTCCTCAAAAAAGGACACGGAATTTTCAACTATAACCTGATCTTTTTGAGACATGCTTATATTACAAAATTGAAATATAATTATAAAAGTAAAAAATGGTAAGAATCGATTCAAGGTCAAAATAAACCATTCACACCGTTAATCATTACAGTTTTGATAACTTCTTTGTCTTTTTCGGATTCGGCCACCTTCCAATTAATACCGGAAGAAGTAGACAAAAGACTTCTACCAACACAATTACGACCGAGAGCCGAACCCACTCCGCCAATTCTAGCGATAAAAATATCGTATTCGGAAGAAAGTTTAGCATAACGTTCCAAGTCCTGAGCGTGAGTGGAATCGGATTCTAAAGTAAAATCGACGTGAAATAGAAGATTCACGTTTTGGGACTTTAATTCTTTTAAACGTTGTGGATTTTGAATTTCTTTTCCAGCCACGATCCCAAAACGAAAACCTCCCATAATAAAAATCGTTTCTGAATCTCCAGCAGAAGCAGAATTTTCTTCCGGAAAAAGTTCCCGTTTATCATACCAGTCTACGACCATTAAGTCTTGAACAATCGGAACGCCGATCCTCAATACTCCGGAAGAATCTTTCCTAAACATCGAACCGCCGATAATTATACCTTTATAATATTCAGAAATTTGCAATAGTTCGTCGGACAGAATCTTGGATTTATCAGAAAGATTTTCCGGAGAAGAATATAAATCGTAAAACGGAAAAAATTCCGGTAAAAGTAAAAAGTCCGATTTTTCCTTGGAAAGTTTGGATTTCTGTTCGTTCGAAACAGGACGGTTGATGTGTTTTTGAAAAAGTGTAACCTTTGCAGATGCCAAAATAAAATTCGCCTTTTAATCGTCTAAAATAGAAGGGTCAATACCTAGAGAGTCCGAATCCATTTTTTCTGGAATTCCCATCGACTCGGCTCCATCCCCAGCTGCAGGAACTCCTAAGTCCGGTTCTCCGGAAGAAGGTTGCTCCGTTTTGATTCCAAATTCCTTTTCCATTTCCTCCGGAGAAAGTTCAGTCACACCTCCAAACAAGTCTCCGTTTTCAAGACGGCCAGCAAACGCAATTGCAAAACAATACGATTCCATAATACACTGTTTGATCGGTTTTTTATTCAACCTTCTTTTAGATTCCATCATATCTAAGGTTATAATATCTTCCATGTTGGTTACGATTTCTTTTTTGGATTTCATATCCGCGATGAGTTTTTCCAAAATTTCCGCAGTCTTTTCTACAAATTCCTTAACGGTAACTCGAACATTTCTAGATTGCTGACTTCTTTTTGTTTCTAAGGCGGTAGTTTTTTTAGAAGCCTCGATATAATTGGCCCCTGGATTTTTAAGATGATTCTTTAGTTCTTTATAATATTGATCATAAATTCGAAACTGTTCGATAGAAGCTCTGGTAGTTTCGTAGTGATCGATCATTTTCTCTCTATAATCCACCTTGGCTCCGTTTACGATCGTAGGTTTTATATCTATCTTTTTAGTGGTCATCACAAAAGAATATTCGGTGTCGAATTCCTTAAAAAAGAGCCAGGTTAAAAACGCCTTATCTGCGGAAGGAATTACTTCGTATTCCCCTCTTGGATCATGTTTTTTACGAAGTTGGTCGAGAGGGAGCGTTCTCATCAATTTCAAACCGTATTTGAGTTCTTTACTGAGAGAATCTTCCGGATTGTTTTCCTCTTTTTTTTCTTCTACGGGAGCATTTTCTTCGGGAACCGCACCGCCAGAAATTTCATCTAATTCTTCTCCTTGTTGTCTATGACCCGGTTTTTCTTCGGGAAGAATTCCCAGGACTGCTTCCATCGAATTACTTAAGAGAGGAATATTTTTATTTTCGTTTCTAAGAACCACAAGATAAAATTTTTCGAATAGAGTTCCAAATAGATAATCGAACTCTTGAAGAGCACGTTTTTTCTTAGTATTGTAAATGGTGGTAGGTTTTCCTTCTAATTTTTCCAGAGCAGAGTATCCTAGATTAATGGCCTTAACGTAACTCCCCTGAAACGGATAAACATAGTATAATTTTCTAAAAATGGAATACAACGGATCTTTGACTCTAGAAATTGCAACGGGCAAGTCCGGAGCCGCGTTATGCGGTTCTATTATTTGATTTACTTCCTCATTGTCGTAAATCTTATGCATTCTTCCTAAAAGTTCGATATAAATCGGATTTTGAGCGTCTAGTTCTTTAGCAATTTTACCAGCATAAGCAGGATTTCCAAGTATATCGTTTCCTACAAAGTTCAATTCTAAAAGGGATTTTTTACCGGAAAGATTAAACTCGGATAAAAAGGAAGGTAATAAATCGGAAGAAGAAAATCCTGTAACTCTGCCCATCCAACATTTCAATCGAACAGAAAGACGATTGATAAAGTTTCCCATTTCGTCTTCGATCGCCTTTCTGTCTTTGGGATTTGGACCTTTGGAAACCGATCCACCTCTTGCAGAAGAGGCGCCAGAACGAGTAGATCCAGTACCTTTTCCACCGGCTTGACTCCTCTGACCTTGTCGAATGTTAGGTTGTCTACCGGACGCAGACTCTTCTTTTTTTGGATCCTTTTCGCTAACTACTTTTCCACCGGCAGATTGGAATTTATTAAACATTTCTTTTCTGGCTTTATCATCCAGATTATTAACACCGATAGAACGTTTTGTTTTATCAAACTCTGCCATATTCAATCCTTGCGTCTTAGTTCAAATTTACAGTTCTAAGAAATAAATCAAGAAAGTTACTACTTCATTTTACTTCTTGACAGACCTTTCTTCCAGGTGTTTTTTCGATCTGATGCTAATCCGAAGCGAGATACGAGAGAATCATATCGTTCTTACGGTTCTTGAAGATATTCTCATGGATAACTCTAGGGATTTTCATTCTGAATTTGAAGAATCTATGAAAACCGGAAACCCCGAAATCATCAGCTTTTTTTTAGGAAAGGTTAAATTCATAGACTCCTCAGGGATTGGTATCATTATTAAAGTAAGAAATCAAGTCCGTGAAAAAAACGGAATCGTAAACATTTTTGGTCTGAACAAGTCCCTAAATTCGGTGTTTCGGTTATCCGGTTTAGATAAAATCGTGAACCTTTATACTAGCGAAGAGTTTCTAAGTAAATATCCTATTTTTCAAGAGTTTGTAGATCAAAATTCCAAATGAAACATACATTTAAATTTTCCTTTTTAATTTTTATTTTTTGGTTCGTTCAGTGTTCTTGGGTTCAAGAAAGGGATTTTTACTTTTGGCCAACCAATCGAAATCTAATTTATAACTCCGAAGAGGTAGCTTACTTTCACATTTCACCTTCCAAAGTGGAATTGTTCGAAACCCTAATCGCACCTGGGCCTTTTACCCATCCTACGCAACTCACTCCCGAGCAATGGAAAGATCTTTTAGGAAACTTAAAGTATATTAAAAAATCCTCACTTGGTTTTTTTACGGATTACACGTTTTCAGACGGAGAATTAGAAAACATCTCAAGAGATCTACCTTATGTTTTAAAATCTCTACCGGAAAATAAAATACTCGTATTAATTTCAAAATACGATGACATTCAATCTGTCATATCCTTAGAAGAAAGAACCACCGCTCTCATTTGGGGAGAAAAAGACAAGATCAACTTAGTCTTTGGTAAAATCAAAAGAGAAATCGTAGATAAATCAGTTGGATTGGATTTTGCACTCTGGACCGATATAAAAGCAATCAGTCTCTCTCACATATCCGATGGAACTGAGATAGCAGACAACGGAACTGTACAATTCCAAACGGTTCGAAATATTCCAAATCGGAAATGGGTAATTTTTAATTCGGAACAATTGGATCAATATAAGTTTAAACCTAGAAAAAGAAACGAAATCCGTAGACTTACGGACGAAAACGACCGTCCAGGTGGTTGATTTTTGTTAAACGACATCGGATTTTTTAAACTCTTTGTAAAACTTTTTTTAGAATCTAAATCTAGCTCATTCAACGTGAGTTCGGTCTAAGAAAAAATTTTTTAAAAGTATGATTTTAGAATTGGTTCGTAAAATCATGATTTGTGAGAGTTCCCACATCATTTTACAGATAAGCCGAATTTTGTGTGAGTTCCCACAATTAGAATTTAAGACGTGTTCAAAAGACAGAATTACAAATTAATTCATATCTTACGAAATATAATATAATCTTAATGTATTTAAACGCGTAACTTCAACCACTTTTATTCTTCAAAGAAAGGGTTTTGCCACACTGTTATCCTCAATCTTCTAAATGCGCTGAAATTCAATATTCAAGCTAACCTACAACAGACTTACAACGACCACAAAGATCTCCTTCCTTAGAAATATCTTCCGTATGTCTCCAACAACGGGGACATTCTACTTGAACCGGTTTTAAAACTTTTACGGAAAATTTTTCGTTTTCATAAAAGGATAAAACGTCCAAACCAGGATTCTTCTCGTGAACTTGGGAAACTACAAAAAGAATTTCTAATGTTTCTTTTGGCAAAATTTTGGTTAAGTTAGTTCCGTTTTTAGAAACAATTTCCAAACCAGCTTCGAGAGACTTACCTAGCTTGTTTTCTTGTCTTGCAATTTCTAGAGCTTTCTGAACAACTTCTCTCACTTGTAGCACAGATTCAAACTTTTCTTCTAAGTTTTGATTTTTCCAAAATTTTAAATCTGGAAAATTCTGTAAAAATACAGAATCTTTTTTTCCATTGGAAACCCATACTTCTTCGGCGGTAAAACTGAGAATCGGCGCTGTAAGAATACATAAGGTTTCCAGAATATACTGAAGTGCTGTTGCAGATGACTTTCTAGTTTTGGAATTTCTAGCATCGCAGTACATTCTATCTCGAATCATATCAAAATAATCCTGGGATAATGTTACTGTACAAAATAAAATCAACTTCTGGTAAATCTGATGGAATTGATAGGCTTCGTAATTCGCAATCACGTCTTCCGCAAATTGAGAAAGTTTAGAAAGATAAAATAAATCTAATTCTTCTAATTCTTCAAAAGGAAGATTTTGTTCCGAAGTATGACCGTCCAAATTTCCCAAAAGATAACGAAATGTATTTCGGATCTTACGATACTGCTCGGAAACGATCTTTAAGGATTCTTTACCCACTTTAATATCATCTCTGAAATCTAAGGAACTGACCCATAAACGAAGAATATCCGCTCCATAAATTTGAATTACATCCGCAGTAGGATCAATTCCGTTTCCGAGAGACTTAGACATAGGATGACCTTTTTCGTCCAAGACGTAACCGTGAGTCAAAACTGTCTTATATGGAGGAATTCCTCTAAGAGCCATAGAAGGCCAAAGAGAAGACTGGAACCAACCTCTGTGTTGATCCGAACCTTCGAAATACAGATCGGCGGGAGGTTCGTCTTTACGTTCACCTAACACTGCAAAGCTGGAAACACCCGAATCGAACCAAACATCTAAAATATCATTTCCTTTTTTGAAAGAGTCGCTTCCACATTTTCCACACTTGGTTCCTGGGGGAAGAAGGTCCGCTGCCTTTTCGGAATACCAGATTTCGATTCCTTTTTCTCTTACCATCTTTGTAAAGAATTGGATCGAAACGTCATCAATATGAGTCTGTCCACAGGATTCACAAGTGAACGCCGGAATCGGAACTCCCCAATTTCTCTGACGCGACAAACACCAATCCGGTCTTGTTTCTACCATAGAACGAATCCGAGTAATTCCCCAAGAAGGGATCCATTGAACTCCGTCTATCGCGGAAAGTGATTTTTCGCGCAGCTCGTTAAAATCCATTTTAAAAAACCATTGAGGGGTCGCGCGGAAAATTAAAGGTTTTTTACTTCTCCAACTATGAGGATAAGAATGTTCAAACTCACTGTGATGCAGAAGTAAACCTTTGTCTTTTAAAAGCTGAATGATTTCCGGATTTGCATCGAAAACTTTCTTTCCCTGCATCAAAGGAAATTCGTCCGTATATTTCCCGTAATCGTCCACAGGAGAAAACGGCTCCAACCCAGCGGCCAAACCTACTTTGTAGTCATCTTGACCATGTCCGGGAGCAGTATGGACACAACCCGTTCCAGCATCTAGAGTTACATGATCCCCAAACAAAGAGATAGAGATACGATCCATAAAAGGATGTTGAAATTTAAGAACGGAAAGTTCATCAGAAGAAATCGACTTTACCTTGTTAAGCGAAACTCCAGTCGTAGAGGTTACACTTTCCGCAAGACCATCCGCAAGAATGAGTTCCTCTCCTGACTCTGTTTTAAAAAAAGAATATTCAATTTTTCTGTTAAAACAAATTCCAAGATTTGCAGGAAGTGTCCAAGGAGTTGTAGTCCAGATTAGACAAAATTTTTTTTGTTCTCCTACAATCGGAAACTTTACGTAGATAGAAGGAGAAACGTGAGGATAGTATTCTATTTCCGCCTCCGCGTGAGCGGTAGCTAAATCGATCGACCAATAGACAGGCTTTTTACCTCGATAAACGTAACCTTTTTGAAAAAGTTCACCAAATACTTCCACGATTTTCGCCTCAAAGCCGGGAGACATCGTTTTATAAATTCTATCTTCTTCCCAAAAACATAAAAAACGACTTAGATCCTCTCCTTGTTTTCCTACAAATTCTTCTGCATAATTTCTACAAAGACGTCTCAGTTCTTCTGGTCCGGTTTCACGCGCTTTCTTACCTAAATTTTTTAAAACCTGAACTTCAATTGGAAGACCGTGACAGTCCCAACCAGGAATCATGTCTGCATAAAAACCGGCTAAAGACTTGGATTTAATGATAATATCTTTCACGATCTTATTGAGTGAGTGTCCAAGGTGAAAATTTCCGTTCGCATACGGAGGACCGTCGTGAAGAACAAATTCTTTTTTTCCCTTTCTTTGCTCTTTCATTTTACGGAAAATTTGCCCGGACTTCCAAGATTGTATCTGAGCCGGTTCTCTTTTGGCCAGATCTGCTTTCATCGGGAAATCGGTTTTCGGAAGAAGAACCGTGGAAGAATAAGGATTTTCTTTTTGGGTTTCGCTCATAGTTGTATCAATAGTCTATTCTTGTATTTGGGAGAACTGCTTGTAATTTATCAGCATCCTCCCCCTTTAATGAAGTTTTTTTAATATTCAATCTTTTTAAATGAGTCAGATTTTTCAATTTATTATAGTTAGAAGGAAGCACTTTGATTCCAGAGTTCAAATTAAGATCCAATTCTTCCAAACTGGAAAGAGAAGCTAGAATTTCAACATCCGTTTCAGTCAACGTAAGCTTGTTTTGATCCAAATACAGGGTTTTAAGCAAAGGCAGAAACAAAAGTTCCGAAGGTAGAAAAGTAAAATCGTTATTACCCAAGAGTAATACTTTCAAATTCTTTAATTTAGAAAAAGAAGATGGAACCGTATTTAGATCATTTCCGAAAAGGTTAATTTGTTCCAGATTTTTACAAGCTCCAATCCAACCAGGAAGAGAATTCAAACTGTTCAAACGTAAATCCAGCTGAGTCAAATTCGGAAAAGAGCAAACTCCTTCTGGAATCGAGGTTAACTTTTGCATTCCTAAATCTAAGATTTGAATCGATTCCGATTTTCTTTTTGCTTCTTCTAAAATCTCTACCGCGTTTTTTTTACAATCGATCCCAAAAAACGAAACCCAAAGAAAGAAATAGAGCTTAAAGATTTTTTTTAAAGATAGGAAATTCATTGGTTTGATCCTTTTTTATAATGCAAAAACCGCCTCTAAACCTTTTTCATAAGGTCCGCTCAATTCCTGGAAAGAAATTTTAATTTCGGCGTCTTTGATTTCTAAAATTCCGGAAGAATTTGTTTTTCCTATCGGATAGAACTTTAATCCATAAGCTTCAGTCTGTTTACGAATGTCTTCTTTCGATAACGAATCAAATCCTACCAAAACCGCTGTCGAACTTTCTCCAAAAAGGGTCAAATCCAATCTGTTCCGTCTAAGAGACGTTAGGTCAGACTCAATTCCTAACCCCGAAAAAAGTACCGTTTTAGAAAGTGCTACTGCAATTCCTCCCAAAGAAAGATCTTTCGCAGATTTTAAAATTCTACTTTCATTCAAGGAAAGGATTAGTTTACAAAGTTCTAATTCTTCTTTAATATCCAACTCGGGAATACTTCCGTTGATTTGACCGTGGATTTTTTTCAAATATTCACTTCCCCCGAGAGAAGGACGAAAATTTCCCAGAACCGCAAGTTCAACCCCGATTTCTTTCGGAAAATTGAATATAAGTTTTTCCTTATTTTCTAAAATTCCCACCATACCAATCGTAGGAGTTGGAAAAATTGGACCTTCCGGAGATTCATTGTAAAAAGATACATTACCACCCGTCACAGGAAGTCCCAGAAAACGACAAGCGTCGCCCATTCCACGAATACATTCAGAAAATATATAGTAGTTTTCAGGAATATAAGGATTTGCAAAATTAAGATTATTAGTCACTCCGTAAGGAGTTGCACCGGTCACATACACATTTCGAGCTGCTTCACATACGGCAAATTCCGCACCTTTATAAGGATCTAAATACGTATATCTGGAATTACAATCGGTTGCAGTTGCAAGTGCTTTATTTGTACCGGGAATAGCGGAAAGTCCCCCGTCTAAACCGGGACCGATGAGTTTTACTAAACCAACTTCACTATCATATTGTTCCGTGATCGGTTTTCTAGAACACACATTCCAAGAAGAAAGAATTTTGAGCAATATCTCTTTTGAATTTGCACCTTTGGTCACGTCGGGAATCTCATCTGGTTTCCAAGTTTTGACCGCATCCAGATATGAAGGACGTTTGGTTTCTCTTTCGTAACGGGGAGCTCCTCCACCTAACACAAGTGATTCGGCAGGAATTTTAGCTTTCAGTTTTCCGCCCATATAAATTTCGATCATTCCATCTGCTGTAACTTCTCCGATCTTGACCGCGTTTAAATTCCATTTTTCGAATATTGATACGAGTTCCGATTCTTTTCCCTTTTTAGGTACGACCAACATTCTTTCTTGAGATTCGGATAACATCGCTTCGTATGCGTTCATTCCGGTTTCTCTAAATGGAACAAGATCTAAATCGATCTTCATTCCGGTTTTTCCTTTGGCGCTCATTTCGGAAGTAGCACAAGAAATTCCGGCAGCACCCATGTCTTGAATTCCTACGAGAAGTCCTTTCTGAATCGCTTCTAAACTTGCTTCCATCAAGAGCTTTTCCATAAACGGATCCCCTACTTGCACCGCAGATCGTTTCGATTCAGATTCTTTGGAAAGATCCTTGGATGCAAAAGAAGCTCCGTGAATTCCGTCCCTTCCGGTCGTAGCTCCTACGATGTAAACAGAGTTACCAACTTGTCCACCCGTAGTCGCACTCGCCATCTGATCATGACGCACAACCCCGACGGTCATTGCATTTACGAGTGGATTTTTGGAAAAACATTCATCTATAAAAAGTTCTCCACCCGACACTGCAATTCCAAGTGAGTTTCCGTAGTCTCCGATTCCCTTTACCGCACGAGAAAGTAGATATTTATTTTTAGGTTCATCCGGATTTCCAAAACGAAGTGAATTGAGAGATACGATCGGACGAGCGCCCATCGTAAAAATATCTCTCATAATTCCACCTACACCAGTCGCTGCTCCCTGATACGGTTCTACAGCCGTAGGATGATTATGGCTTTCTATTTTGAAAACCACTGCTAAGCCGTCACCTATATCCATTGCTCCAGCGTTTTCTTCTCCTGCTTTTGCAAGTAGTTTATCTGAGGTTGTCGGAAGAGTTTTTAATTTTAGAATCGAGTTTTTATAAGAACAGTGTTCCGACCACATCGCGGAAAAAATTCCAAGTTCGGTAGAATTTGGAATTCTTCCTAAAATTTCTTGAATCTTTTGAAATTCTTCTTTGGTAAGCCCGTGCTCCAGGGCGTCTTCTAAGGAAACGACGTCTTTTTCCATCGTTTGTCAGTATTTTTTCTAAGTCGCACTCTGAAAATCAAATATTCCATAAAATTAGGGCGTAGTTCGGACCCAATTTCCCGTTCGTAGTTTTGTAGAGTAAGAATGGAATACTTGGAAATTTTCTTTTTTAAAATAAGAGAGTGTATGTTAATTCTTAAACCTGTAAGAGTTCCCACAGTTTTAAAGAACAAGGCGTCTTTTGTCAAAAAACGACTGTAAATCTATATGAGGTAAATTAGATCCATTGATTGAGACAAAAACCTTACAGATTTTTAGAATTTAACTTTTCAAACCAAATCCATTTCGTCGGAACAAGTTTAAAATTAAACACTTACTACTCGGACGCATAAAAATAGTACCAAGTTATTAACGGCCTAATTTACGAAAAAATAGTAGTACTTAAAAAATACCGCAAATTCGGGATTTACGGCATTTTAAAGTAAGACCAAAATATTCAAATTTTTGAAACAATCTAACACAAGTATTCTATTCATACGTCCGAGTAGTAAAAAAATCTTCATAAAACCTAAATAACACGAGTTTTGTATAACGAATTAGAAAGAGATGATTAGCTATTACCTGCAAAGCGATCATAGAAGTAATGTGCTGACTTCAAAAAACGTTTCATTAGCTTGTTCCAAATCCTCAAAAAATTTTACGCGATAACTCTTTAGAAATTTTTAATAAAATGCAGTAGTTCCTACAAATGAGATCACATCTGGCAATTTGTGAATTTTCGAGTAGTTCGAATGTCGTTAAATTTTGATAGTAGTGTTCCCACATTTTGTGAAACTCAATCGGACCTCAGCAAACACCTCTCTAAACTCAATGTATCGCTTCTATGGTCGCTCTTGCAGGTCGGTGTTTAAGATTTTTTTTGGACAAGCTCTTAGGTTATAAAACAACCAAAACGCAACCTCTACAGAACAACATACGTCCAATTAGTTCAACGCAACCAATAAACGGTATTAGAGTTGTTGAAAAATTCCATAGCGCAGATGAACAAAGCTGCTTCAATCGATCATTTCATGAAACAAGATAGGGAATTAATTTTTCAACAACTCTAATGAGTTTTTATTCACTACTGATCTCTATAAAATTGAGTACCGTTAATTTTATCACAAAACACTGATTTTATGCAAAATATTAGGTACTTTATTATATAGTTATGAGTAATATTTTTCTACTCTGAATTTGTGTGAAATAAGAACATATCTCATAAGATACATAGAAAATAACAAAATCGAAAAAAATTTTATGAATATTCTAAAAACATAAATTATTAAAGTTCTATTTTTAAAATACTTCTGTTTAAAACCTACAAAACAAATTTACTGTTATAAATTTAGATTTTCAAAGTTGTTTTAAAATTTGGATCATAGTAGAAGTATCTTGATAATCTGTATTTTTATATAAAAGATTTCCATCAGCGTCCAAGATCACAAAAAACGGGAGACCTATTTTTAATTCCTCAAAACGAGGATCTTTTGCATACGTTTCAAAAATAGGATCTTGGTCTTTGATTTTCAAAAGAACAGCACCTTGCAAAGCATCGTTCAAAGCGGAGTCACTTTGAGTAAGTTCCTCGAACGTTTTACAATTTGTACACCAATCAGCATAAAAATCGATGAACACTTTTTTTCCGGTCTCTGTTCCTTCCGCATAAGCCTTAGAAGGAATTCGATGCCAAGAAAGGTTTCCCTTCGTTTCCATCTCTACAACGGAGATGGAATTGGTTCTTTCCAAATTATACATCAGTAAAACTACAAGTCCTACAGCGGATAATATAATTCCTCCTAAAAGGAGAGTTTTTTTCATTTTCACATAACGATTCCATTCATCTGGAAGAAAAAAATAGAGACAAAAAAGTAAAAACAAAATTCCAAACGCCGCCAAAGGAATAGAAGAATCTGGAATCCCCCAACCCGAAAGAGATTTTTGAAAATACGTATAAGAAAAGTATAATACAAATATTCCTAAAATCCACTGAATCCAACGCATCCATTTTCCTGATTTTGGTAAACTCAAACCAAAAACGCCTATCATTAAAAAAGGAAAACCTAAACCGACCCCAAACAAAAACATCTTAAAAGAAGCAAGAAATACAGAACCGATCGATATTACACCAGCCCCCGCAGTGATCTGCAAAAGAATCGCTACCACAACCGGTCCTACACAAGGAGACGAAAGAAGTCCCGCTCCCATCCCTAGTAAAAATGTTCCGCCACAACCTTGTCCTGTTTTTACTTCTTTAGATCTAAAAAAAGGAAGATGAATTAGATCCAATGATCCCAGTGCCAATAAAAAAATAAAAATAGAAAGCCCCAGGTTTACGATAGGATAACGTAGGATAACGTTAAACGCCCCCCCACTAAAACCCGCAATCAGCCCAAAACAAGAATAAGTTACAACCAAACCAAGATAATAAATAGCAGGGTGAAGAATTTTTGGAGAACCTTCTCCTCTGGCTCTTATAATTCCTACTGTAATCGGATACAAAGGATAAACACAGGGCAATAAACTTGCCAAAATTCCACCCATGACCAGGATCAACCCGGTTGTTGGACCGTCGCCGGAAATACCTTCTACAACTATTTTTCTCAGAGATTCAGATACAGCTTCTGCGGAAATAGGAAGAACACATCCGAATAAGCTGATGCTCAAGATCGAAAAACGTATTATAAAATTCTTATATATTAAAATTTTAGATAACACAAATGAAAAGACCAAAAAAGAAATTTGGTTCCGAGAACTATGCTTCAATTAAAAAACCTGAGGTCAACCTCATTCCCATCAAAGTAATTTCAGAACTCGTAAGTTTAGACTCAGAGCCAATTTCAAAAAATTCTTTTTTTAATCGGAACCCAAGACTACAAAATGCCCTATAACCCAAAATTAAAAAGTATCAAAGACATCCCCAAAGTATTTAGAAACAAAACAAAGAAAAATCATAGGTTTTGAACTTATTTTAATAAATATACTTTAGGTCGCAGTAATCCGCATTCGCACATTTTTAAGGTTGTACCATAAAATCCAGATCGTATGAGTTCCCACAGATGACCGTCTTATGTCTGATTTTTAGAAACGATTTGGATTCGATTGTTACAAACACTGCTGAAAATTAAGAGTGGATTTTTGGAAAATATAGAAGTTCTTATAAATTGATCGATCCTAATATTGAACGAGAATTCGGAGTAAAAAATCCGTTTTATCTTAGGTCAATTTTTTCGTAAAAAAATAGATGTGGGAACTCCCACAAATCGTGTATTTACCAGTTACTACTCGAACAAATATTATGCTGTACTTGTTTCAAAACTTAGAATATGAGATTTTTTCAAAAAAGCTAACAATTTTAGGTTTGGCATAATTTCGCGAAGACTTCTATATCTTTAAAAAAATTACTCATTCATTTTTAGCACCATTTTGCGTCCGAGTAGTAAACTTTGAAAATTGTGGGAACTACTAAGAAATACAAAAAGAATCATCGTCTAGTCAGTTTTTTAGACAAAACCACTGTTTTACGGCCATCGTCAAAATTTAAATCTTATTTTAACGTGAGTTCGGCCTAAGAAAAAATTTTCTAAAGGTACAATTTCAGGAATGGTTTGTAAAATCATGGTTTGCAATAGTTCCCACATCATTTTATAGACAAATCTAAGTTTGTGGTAGTTCCCACATTTCAGGAATCGATCTGTAAGGTTCAGATTCAAACTTTTTTCAGAACCATGAGTCCCTTACACTGAATTCACGTTCATTTAAAGAAATTCAAAAACTCTCTTGTTTTCTAAGATTCCATTCTCACCTAAAAATCGAAATTTGCCGAAAATCATTTTGAATGCGTACGGGAATGATCAAGTTAATCTATTGTATTTTAGGAATACTTTTGAGCATTCCTATTTCGCCAGAAATAGATTTAGATTACAACTACGAGTACGAAAAAAACGGTCCTTATACTAAATTCTCCGATTGGGTGCCTTATAAACTTCATAAATGGGAACCAAAATTTTTAGAAGACTATTATCAACTTTATGGTCTCAAACTTCATTACGGTGAAAACGAACTTAGAAGAGACATTTACTTTTTAAAGATAGGACTTAAGAAACGGTTCAGACATCCTAAGAACGCTCTTTGTCCAGTTAAAGACGAAGACGAATATTATAAATATCGCAACCTTCTTTTTATGCATATAAACCTTCAGATTATGCGTTCTTATATGAGGATAGCCTCTCAATTTGATAAGCGACATTTATATTTTTATAACTTGGATTTTGCATACGACTTAAACCGTTCTTTCGAAGTGGCCGACGGTTTTTACAAAGAGGCAATCCCTTATTGGAAAGAAGCCCAAAAATACGCGGATCGTTCTTCCGAAATCGACTCTGATCTGGATTTAGGAACCATGGAAACGGAACGTTATGAGATCATAACGGGCAAATTGGATTTCGGAAAGATCATAGACGATCACTTGGCTCGTCTGGACAAAAAAAGAAACACGGTAAAGGAATATTTAATCCAACATCCGGGCGCGAACAAACCGCTCCTGGAATAGTGATCAACTCAGCGGAAGCTTCCTACGGATCGCGTTCTAAGTGGGAGTTCCTACAACAACGTACAACGAGATTTTTTCTTGAAAATATAAGATATTTCTGATAGAGAGTTCGATTAGCTCTTTGATAAGTTTATCAACCGTAAATCTTGAAGTGGGTAAAAGAAACGCCGATGCCAATGATAATTTAAGCGACGCTAACTACTATAGAGTACCGTTAATTTTTATCGTAAACCACTGTTTCAACGCAAAATATTAGGTACTTTATTATATAGCTTAATAACTATAAATAGTTTCAAATTCATTGAAAAATATCCTACTATTCATGCACTCTAAATACGATCGGATCGGACACGATAATTTCAGATTTTTTAAGAGAAGGATATCTGTGGCGTTTCACTACGAATTGATATGTCCCGGTCATTGTCAAATCACACTGACGAGAAACGGAAATTGTATTCACCAATTCTTTTCCTGAATTGAGTGCACCCATAATCTCTTCATTTTGACTCTTTTGCGCCATCCATTCTCCATGTTGAGTGCGCAGCGCTTGAGGTGGTCCACCATTCTTATTCTTAAGATACGCGTAACATTCCAATATGTAGTTGAAATCTTTCCCAAGGTCACCGAAACCATAGCTCTGTAATTGGCCGGACACATTCCGGAACCGAATGACTGCCTTGATTTTTTCATCCACATTAAAATCTTGTTTGGATAAGGATACTATCAAAACGAAGTCTTTAGACGGTTTTGTTTCTTTCATTTCCTGTTCGATTGGGAAGATCGCAGATAGACTCAAAAAAATTAGTATCAGACAAAATGGTCCCCCCTTCTGGGCTTGAAAACCGTGGGTTAGATACATGTTACTGCAAAACAAGAAAACCGACAGACTGAACTAAAGTCAAAAGGAAAATATATGTAGGAACGGATTTTCACAAAGAAACAATCAGTATCGCGTATTTAACGAGCAAAATAAATGAAATCGTAAAAGAACAACAGATAAAACATGATGAGGGGCAAATCAAAAAATTCATCAACAGACTCAAATCGGAATATAACGAAATTCATTGTTGTTACAAAGCAGGAGTAACGGGCTATCCGCTTTACAGATATTTAAAGTCTTTAGGGGAGAATTGCACACTGGTAGTACCCGGAAAGATCCCAATACAAAACTCGGACAAAATCAAAACGGATAAAAGAGACTCGATCAAGTTAGCGAGATTATTGCGAAGTGGGGATTTGGAGCCGGTCTCAAAACTTCTTGTACTCAGAAATCATAATACTATATTTGTGAAATGGACAAATATTATTCAGAGATACTGGATAAGCTGTGACAAAAAATAGCGGAAGGGCTTGACACAAGATACATGGGAGGAAGCGACACATTGAGTTTATGTAGAGCGCCCAAAACTCAACAGAACACTTCCTATGGGGCGTGTTCTGGGCCCGATGTTTTACAGTGGATCGTCGCAGTTACGACAAAGCTCGGGTGGCATTTCCTTCGTGAATCGATTCTTGTTCTAAATCCATTTTTTTCGAATGGGAAATTTTCCTCAAATCACACTCAGGAACAAAAAAAGCCCGAGAAAACCCGGGCTTTTTAAATTCCATTCCAATTTGAAAATTTCCAAGAACACTCCCCAAAAGAGAGCCGCCCTAAAAATTAACTTGAATCAGCAGGAATAAGTAGTCAAAAATTCGAACGGATGAGGTCTTCCTTCCCAAGGCCAAATTTCAGTTTCAAACTTATACGCTTTATAAGTCTGGATAAACTCTTCCGTAAACACGTCACCTTTCTTCAGAAATTCTTTATCAAGAAGCATATGCTCCACAGATTCCCTGAGAGTATGAGGCATTTGCTGAATTCCTTTTTCACGAATTTCATCTAAAGAGAGTTCAAAAAGATCTTCTTCCCGAGGAGGCCCCGGATCGATTTTCTTTTGAACCCCGTCGATACCCGCCATAAGCATCGCCGCAAAAGCAAGATAAGGATTAGCGGAAGAATCAGGAAAACGGAACTCAACTCTTCTTGCCTTGTCTCCGTTTACGAAAGGAATTCTACAAGAAGCAGAACGGTTCTGAGCCGAATAAGCTAAAATAGAAGGAGCTTCAAAACCAGGAAGAAGTCTCTTATAAGAATTTGTAGAAGCATTTGTAAAAGCAGCACAAGACTTAGCGTGAGAAAGAACCCCACCGATATAATGCATTGCAGTATCACTTAAATTTTGATAACCTTTACCTGCAAAAAGGTTCACACCATTTTTCCAAATGGATTGGTGACAGTGCATACCGTTACCATTGTCTCCATAAAGAGGTTTAGGCATAAAAGTAGCCGTTTTACCATATTTGTGGGCGACCATCTTTACAACATATTTCAATTTTTGAACGTTATCCGCCGCTTCAATCAAAGTACCAAATTTCACTCCGATCTCGCCCTGACCTTGAGCCACTTCATGGTGAACAACAAAAGTTTCCATACCGATCTGGTGAAGAGTTTTCACAATGTCCGCTCTCAAATCCACTTGAGAATCAACTGGAGCTACCGGAAAATAACCTCCCTTAGTACCAGGACGGTGACCAGTGTTTGTAGAACCAGGAAAATCAGTATGAGAATTCCAAATTCCTTCGGAAGAATCAATTTCATAATATTGAACATTGATCGCGTCTCTTACTTTGATATTATCAAAGATGAAAAATTCATTTTCAGGTCCGAAATAAGCGGTATCCGCAAGACCAGAAGACTCAAGGTATTTGAGAGCTTTTTTCGCGATAGATCTAGGACATTTTTCGTAAAGTGTACCTTTATAAATATCGAATACGTCGCAGAAAACTACAAGTGTAGAATCAGCAGTAAAAGGATCTAAAAAGATCGCGCTTGTATCCGGAATCAACTGCATATCGGACCGATCAATCGGTTGCCAAGCTGGGATAGAACTTCCGTCAAACGGTAAGCCTTTGAAAGAATCTTCGTTAATGGAACCGGCGTGATATGATACGTGGTGCCAAGCTCCTTTGATATCCGTAAAACGGAAATCATAGAATAGAACGTTATTCGCCTTTGCATAGGCAATAACTTCACTAGGTGTTCTGGACATTCTGTTCTCCTAATTGTTTTCGATTATAATCATGAATCTCTAATTCAAGCGTAGAGTCGTTTACACTTTTTGTGCAAATATTGTACCAATGAATTGAAACTCGATGTTTTTCAAGAAAAAGAGAGAAACTCTCTTTTTACTCCGTTTTAAGATCGAATTCGGAATCAAAGTAAAATTCCTTGAAAGACAGGCAAGCTCTAAAATACACTACGGTTGCAGATTTTATCGTTTTTACAGTTCCATTGGCAACTCGCACAAATTTTGTACAACATCCGTACCGATAATTTACATTCTGCATAAATATTGTTCAGCATTTGAGAAACTCATGAGACAAATTCATCTTCTAACCGAAACGGAATTAAAACAAAGATTGGATCGAGAAACACTCGAGTCTTTATTTGAAAATTCTAGCCCGTCCGCTTTAAAAGAATTTTCGATTCAATTAAAAATCTGGGCTCAAGAAAAAAATGCAAAATACTGGATCGAATTTCCAGATTCCATTTTTGATAAGGTACAATTTCAAAAGTTCGAAAAGACGTTTTTCCGTTCTATCTCTCGACTTGGAGAAATTACATCCAAGTTTCCATCTAAAATTTTTCCAGCATATGTTTGGGGGGAATCGTTTTACTTTCCATTTGTTTCGAACGAACAATCCACTGTGATTTCTAAAATTGCAAAAATCGAAGAAGTCATTGAACAGGTTTGTAAAAGAAAGAATCAAAAAATAAAGAGCACTTCCGTATTTAAACTTGAATTTCAAATTTTATCCGAAGATATTTTAACTCTGGAAAAAATATTAGAGTTTCCAATCCCAGAAAATTTTACGGAAAAGATATACGAAAGACAAGAAGGATTTTTTTTAGTCACTCCTAAATTAAACGGAGTTCAAAGTCTTTTTGCAATCTATCTATTCTCCAACATTTCCGAAAAAATCAAATTCAATTTTTCTAAACTACTCATCGATCTTTCCGAAAGTAAAGAAATTATACCTACTTTGTTTTCCCGTTCTGGTGCGATCATTTCCGCAATAGACTTTGAAAATTCTCCTAATTTCATCAAAGACAAAAACGGAAATTTTTACTATTTAGAGATCTCAGTTCCACCTTGGCTGAGTCCTTCGTTTTTATTTTTAGTTTTAGATTCCACACTTTTGGATGTTTGGGAGAATTTAAATTTGGATCTACAAATTCCAACTTCCTTTCCTAGTTTCCAAAGAAATGAATCTTGGAGAGAACTCACCGAACATAGATTTGCTTCCCGAATTTCCAGACATATAGGGGAAGAAGAATCTTTTTTTCATTCGATTCTTCAAAGTGAATATGATACGGCTAGAAACATTTTTCTTTCTATTTTAGAAAACAAAAAGAAAAAATTAGAAGAATCGGAAATTCCGGAACTCTTGAATCGTCTGAAGTCGATTCAAGAATTACTAACGATTTCTTTAGACGAAAACGTTCAAAAAGACTGGAAATCGATTCAAATCGAAATTTCAAATTCACTTTTGGAAAAATGGAAAGAAAAGAAAGAATTAGAAAATCAAAAAATAGCAGAGACTTTTTCGGTCTCCGCTTGGAAAATTCTGTTTGAAATTTGGAAATCTCAGGCCGGAAGGAAACCTTGACAGTGCAATTCCCTCGAAAAAAATAGCACTGGAACCGATTGAATCGGGTCTCAACAAAGCGGCGACGTAGCTCAGCTGGTTAGAGCAACGGAATCATAATCCGCAGGTCCGGGGTTCGAATCCCTGCGTCGCTAATCGTTTCAAAGGAGAATGACGTTGAAACATTTCTTTCTATTAATTCTTTCTTTTCTAATTTTAGCAGGTTCTCTATCTGCTCAATCCGCGTCTTGTAATGAAGTTTGCGGTTTTTATTCTGGCTGTGTGGATCAAAACGCACCTAGAAAACTCAGCGCCGAAGAAAAAAACAAAGTGAAAACCGGCTGCCTCAATTCCTGTAAAAAACACAGCGCCGCTGTTGCCGCTTGTTTTGAAAATCATAAGAGTCAATGTAAACCGTTTAACGAGTGTATCGTAAGCACTTACAACACGAATAAAAAATAAATTTGATAATTCATAAAACTTTTAGAATATAAGAAGTTTTTGATTTTTCTTAAAAGAGCGGAGCCTTTCGCTCTTTTTTTATTCTGGTTCAGAACGATATAATAAAGAATCTAATAGTTTACACTTTGAGCTTGTCCCCAAACCTCAAAAAATTTTACACGATAATTCTTTAGAAATTTTTAATAAAATGCAGTAGTTCCTACAAACTAAGTCGCATTTGACAAATTTGCGAACTTTCGAGTAGTTCTTATAATCGTTAAATTTTCGCAATAGTTCCCCACATTGGACGGTTTTTGGATAAGCTCTTTAATAACGTGAATTCGGTATAAAAAACATGAGTGAATGGCTGCCAATACATTGCCGGACCGACCTCTCGCTCTGGTCAATAAATTGTAGTATTATACAATCTATCTTAAACGCACTCATAGTAGAGTCGTTGCATTGGGTTTTTATTCGCCCAGATTTTCTGGGCCACCAAACTCACGTTAAAATATTTTGTTTTCTTTTAAAATTTTTTTTTCTATAAATCGCCCCGTTTAGAAAGGTCGAAGAACCGTTTCTTGTATGGATATTCTTTTATTCGATGACGGTCAAAAAATTGAGTCTGCTTTAGTAGAAAATGCTGTTGGTACAGATTCTCTTTTGGTTCCAGATGTTTATTGGAATCGTTTAAATGCTCAAGAAAGAAAATCCCTTCGGGACAAACTTCCCTTTTTATTGAGAAAATATTCTAAACAGATCGCTTCTATGAAACGTCTTCATTATAAGGCGGGTAAAATCAAATACAATCGGGGCGTTGGTAAGATGAAAAAGTTTAGTATTCGGGTTCATACCGGGGTTTGGTCGACTTTGGGTGTGTTGGCTGCGGCTCATGGTGTTTCGAGGTGTTATCTTTTTAACTATATGCTCTGGTTGGAAGAGCTTGGTGAAGAGGAGAATTTTTTTGTGAAAACTTGGAACCTAGGAGTTCCTAGCTTTCACTGGACTTACAAAATGACTTGGAAGATTGACAGGAGACAAAATCTCATTTCGAGAGAACTAAAACTCGAACCAAACCCAATGACAAACAGATATCCTTACTATTTAACTTCATAAGTTCCGTATAACAAGTATTAAACACAGAAACCACGTTATCTAAAAATTAGCCTGGAATTTTCTTGGGATGTTTTAGCATAAACTTATAGAAACAAAACGATCCCAAAAAATAAAAACGAACTCTAAACCGCCGCTTCCGTTACCTTCTCTGCAATCGAAGATGCTTCATCCAACTTTAAAGAAAGAATCCTAGAAATCCCCGGCTCTTCATTTGTAACTCCAAAAAGAGAATTGGCTCTGTTGATCGTAGACTGAGCGTGAGTAATGACTATAAACTGAGACTTGTCCTTGAACTTATCCAAGATCTGACAAAATCTAAGTTTATTCGCTTCGTCTAATGCAGCGTCTATCTCATCCAAAAAACAAAACGGAGAAGGTTTGACCATATAAATCGCAAAAAGCAATGCGATCGCTGTCATTGATTTTTCACCACCTGATAAAAGTCTCAAATTTTGAACGTGTTTTCCAGGAGGTTCAGCCATAATTTCAATTCCAGCATTGAGACTATCTTCGTTTTCAGTCAGTTCTAAGATCGCTCGCCCTCCGTTGAAAAGTGTGGAAAATGTTTCCTGAAAATTCTCTCGAATCTTTTCAAACGTCTCGCGGAATAATTTTTCTGATTCTTCGTTGATTCGTCCAAGAACCTCTTCTACGTCTGCTTTGGATTTTTCTATATCTTCTTTTTGCACACGATGATGTTCGTAGATTTCTTTTACACTTCTATACTCTTCGATAGAAAGAGGATTGATCGAACCAAGCATTTGAATGTCGGATTTTAATTTTTTTAGTTTTACTTCTTCTTTTGTTCTTTCTAAGTTTCGATTTTGAAATTCAGAAACAAGTTCCTGTTCAGAAATAGAATAATCGTTATAAAGTTCTTCGGTAAAAGAATCGATCTGAACCTTTAAACCGGAAACGGTTCTTTCTTTTTCTGTTAAAACGGGAATTAGATTTTTAAAATCGTCCTGATTTTTTTGAATATCGTGTTTTAGATTTTGAATCTCTTTTAAAATATTTCTAAGAGATTCTTTTTCAGATTCTAAAGCACGACTCATATCTAAAAATTCGTTGTAACTGGACTCGATCTGTTGTTCTAATTCGGAAACTTCCTTTTCAAATTCTTGTTTTTTAGAAATCACATTCTGAATAGAATCTTTTGCATTTTGAATTCTTTTTTCGATCTCTTCTTTTCTAAGTTGAATCGATTTACAAATTTCTAATCTAGAATTTTTTTCGGAACTCAGCTCTAAAACCTTTTTTTCTAAAAATACGGTTTGTTCCTTATTGGCTTCTAAATTTTCTCTCAAGGATTCTATTTTTAAACCGGAATCCTTGATACTTCTGGTCAGATTTTCGTTTTCTAAAATTAAATCTTCAATCTGTTGATCCAAGGTTTCTTTTCTGGATAAAAATCCGTCTCGATCAAAAAGAATGTTTCGAATCATATCTTCTAGATGAACGAACTCTTCTAGTTTAGATTGAACTTCACCTAATTGTAAGGTTTCTAGAACAATGGCTATCTTAGATTTTTCGGAAAATTCTAAATTCCTTCTTAACTCTTCTATTTGAATAGAATATTCAGATATTTTAGAAAGTAAGAATTCTTTTAATTCTTTTCTTCTATTTTCCGTATCGATGGCTTCCTTTTTTCTAGATTCAAGTTGGCTAATGAGTTCAAAGATGACTTCTTTGAGTTTTTCACGAAGTTCATTGTGAGACTTATCGTTGGTTGCAATCCTGGACTCTTTTTCAAGAACGGAAAGGTTTTCGTCCTCGATTTGTTTTTCAAGTCCAGATTTAGAATCTTTTAGTTTTTGAATTTCCTCTTGAAGAAGTTCTATTTCTCCTTCCAACTCGAAACATTCTTTTTGAATTCTTTCTAAATCAATAACGAGTAAACTCAAAGAAGATTCTTCCCCGTTTAAAATCTCAGTCATCTCCGAAATTCTTTCTTCGTATTCTAAAATGATCTGTTTATTTTTTTCTATTTTTTCTTTTTGGATTTTTGTCTGAGACAAATGGTCGTATAACTTTTTATCGATTTCGGAAACTCTTTTTTCAATTTCCGATTTATCTTTTTCTAATATTTCAATTCTACCAGTTTCTTCTCCGATTGTATCGAGTAAAATTTGATTTTTGTCTTTGATACCCTGAAGCTCCTCTTCCGAAGCTTTTAACTTTTTGGTAAGAGTGGAAAATTTAAGATAACGTATTATTTTATCGGTTTCGTCTAACTCAGACTTCAGTTTAAAATAAGCTTCTGCTTTCTCCGCTTGTTTTTCTTTGATTTCCATTTCTTTTTTCATGGAACCCATGATGTCTTGAATGCGGAGTAAATTTTGTTTTGTGTCTTCTAAACGTTTGAGCGCTTCTTGACGTTCTACTTTAAATCTGGAAATTCCAGCGGCTTCTTCAAAAATCAGTCTTCTTTCTTCTGGTTTAGAATGTAAAATTCGATCCACTTTACCTTGTTCCATGATCGAATAAGAAGACTTACCGATCCCAGTATCCATTAGAAGTTTTTCTACGTCCTTTCTTTGAACACGAGAATCGTTGATACAATATTCGTTGTTTCCATCCATATAAAGACGACGAGTCATCTTTACAGTCGGATAATCCATTTTGATGAGTTTGGAAGAATTATCGAAGATAACAGATACTTCCGCGTAACCCGCGGGTTTACGCGCTTCGGAACCGTGAAAAATCACGTCGTCCATTTTATCTCCGCGAAGTCCTTTAGCGGACTTTTCTCCAAAGACCCACTTTACAGCGTCTACGATATTCGACTTACCACTTCCGTTCGGACCTACGACCGCCGTAAACCCAGGATCGAGTAAAATTTCGGTTTCGTCCGCGAACGTTTTGAATCCAACAATATTCAGACTTTTTAAATACATAGTTTTTATGTTTTTTCATTTCCGGATGTTCCGGAAAATGTTTCCAATTGACCAGATTTGGGCAGGGAATAGAATGCACCCTGGGTTATTATGTCTCACAATATCTCTGAAAAGACAAGAGAAATATTCGGGAAAAAGCCGTACTTATCCCTCTATTTCCAGAGACCTGTAGATCCAAGTCGTAACTTCGACCTCAAACCAGCTAAAAATCCAGAAGAATGGTTTTTAGAACTCAACGGACGTGCTCTTTCCAGCACGATCGCTCCTCGAACCCAAGCACAAAGAATTCTACAAACTCAAAAAATTTCTTCAACGGATCTAGTTGTGGTAATTGGTCTAGGAAATCCACATCTCATCTTTGAAGTTCATAAAAGTTTAGAACCAGGACAGGTTCTTCTTCTCGTAGACGAATACCCAGAACTTATCTTTCCTCTTTGGGATGGAATTTTAGAACCAGTAATGGATGTTCCTGGTAGACATTTGTTTTTAGGTCATTCTGCTTTAAATCTTCTTTGGAATTATTTAGAATCACTTCCGGTAGAACGAGTTTCTGGAATTCGGGTTTTTAGAAACACCGCAAGTACCGCGCTCAACGAAACGTATTACAGCGATTTGGAAATTAAAATTCGTAAAATTCTTTCTTCTAAAATGAGTGATCTTTTGACTAAGTTCGAATTCGAAAGAATCTGGGTTCGGAATACTTTCGTTAATACCGCAAATTTTCCAGATTCCAAAAATCCAAGAACTAGAATTGAATCATTAAAAGGAAAATTTTTAGACACTCCTGCAATGCTCGTTTCGGCGGGCCCTTCTCTGAGAAGTCAATGCGAGTGGATTTCTAAAGTGAGAGATAAGGTTTTTTTATTTTCCTGTGATACTTCCTTTAAAGCCCTTTTGAAATTTGGTATTGTTCCGGACGGTGTAATCACTTTAGACGCACAGACTCATTCTTTCTTTCATTTTATGGGAGCGGAATCGTCTAATGTTCCTTTGTTTGCAGATCTAGTAAGTTCTCCTTCCATTTTAAGATCTCAAAAATTTACTAAAATAGTACATTCCTTAAGCGCCAAATACGTCGTAGACGCAAGCGGTGAATTTAAACGGGAAGTGACTGCTGGTTCTAAAACTGCGGAAAAACTTTTAGGTCCAATCGGAGACATCCAATCCGGTGGAAGCGTGGCTACCACTGCGTTTGATCTTTTACGAAATCTTGGATGTAAACCCATTTTTTTAGTGGGTCAAGATCTAGCTTATTCTGGAAGAGAAATTCATTCCACCGGCACTCATCATAACGAAAAATGGCTCACTCTAATTGGAAGAACACAAAGTTTGGAAAAGATAAACGAAGTGATCATTCGAAAAAGAGATACTCGTCTTGTTAGATCCGCAGAAGGTGGTTTAGTTTTAACCGATTACGTTTTAGATCTTTATAGACACTGGTTTGAAGAATCATTTCGATCCTTGGATTTTTCCGTTTACAACGTAAATTCTCGTGGTGCCCAAATTGCAAACTGCAAAAACGTTTCTTTAGAAGAAGCAGATCGGATCCTTTCTTCATTTCCAAGCCATAATTTTTTTTGGAAAGAATGGATTCCCTGGAATGACTACAATTCTTCCGAAATCAGTTTAAAGGCCGCAGAAGACTTTCGTTCTAATCTTTTGATAAAGATCCAAAATATTTTGGAAGAATTTTCAGATCCTTCTATTCGGGACGTTTCCTATAATTCGGTTCTTTCTAAATTTAAAATTGCTATCGATAACTGGGAAGATCTTAACTTTTTAATTCGCAAAACCGAAATTTATATTTTACGCCATAAAGACACATTAGACGAAACAAGAAAAAAAAACCTATTTTTAGGAGCGGTTTTAAAGGAATTTTCCGGTCTAAAACGAAAACTTCTATCTGGAATTCGTTCTTAAAAAAATAATATTAGTAAAGTATAATTAACTTAAATCCTTTTTTTTATAGTTTAATTTTTCTGCAAAAAATGTAGCCTATTTCTATATTAGAATTATTAAAAAGTTAATTTTCTTTTGTTCTTTATCCATTATTAAGTGAACGGATAATACCGTTTGCTGATGTTAGATATAAAATTGAGTTCTCAAATTTTTGTGTTAAACTGCGGATTTGTATCAAAATTGATAATTTCTATTTTTGAAGTTGTCCAAAAATCTTAAAAGAACATGAGTTCTACGTAAAGAACCTATGATTCTGAAAAAAGTTTAAATCTGAACTTTACAGTTCAATTTTTTAAATGTGGGAACTACCACTCATTTCTATTTAGAATTTAAACAATTCCCCAGCCTGAGTTTGAGAAATCACATGATTATCCGAAACAATCTTAAAACGTGGGAACTACTATAAAAATCAAATTCTAAAAAAGATAATTATAAAATGATAAACGGTTTCTAAGCGACGTATTAAGCTATGCAAATCGCGATTTTACGAACAAATTCTTAAATTGTAGGAACTCATACTTTTAGAAAATTTTTTCTTACCCCAAACTCGCGTTAAAAGAAATCAGTTATAATCATTTTAGTAAGTTCATTATAAAACGTAGTAGTTCCCACAGAAATCGTCATATTGGTGGTGTTCGAACAATCTCCATTGTTCTTAAACGTTCATAGGAGTTCCTAGAATCTTATTCTTTTTTTATGTCTATAGATGGCCGATTTTTGTAAAATTTGTGGGAACTCTACACAGAAACTTCAACAGTAAAAGATAAACTCAAAATTCTACCGACAAAGAGACTTAATCTGCGGGAACTACCACATTTGATTTGAAGATTTATGATAAGTTTTTTCAGGCTTTAAAACGAACTCTAAAAACGCAAGTGAGCTACTAAAAATTATCAGATATTGTAATTTAAAAATGAGCTGTTAAAAACAGTAAATTTTTTGAATTTGTAAGAGTTCCCACAATTTAGAAAAAATTCCTGTGTCATTGCTTGGCAAATTCGATAAATAACAAATTCTATTTTACTCTTATTCTTTTTAGAAAGGTTCTTTTCAATTTTCTTATATAGAACTTAGAATAAAATTCTCAAAATATATAGGATCCAAACTACAATTAGGAAAAGCGAAAATAAGATACATAAACCTACAAGAAAAAATGAATGAGCCCTGCGATCCTTGCCATAGAAGACAGAAATTTGATAAGGAAAATGACTACCGTCTCTTCCGCTTTATTTGTTTTGAATAGAGTCTTGATAAAAATTTAAGATACTCAATTTTATAAGGATCAGTGGTAACAAAAGACTAAGGATAAATTTATAAAACTATATAAAATAGTTTTTTTATTTTGTGATACGCCAAACGGCAATTGAATGCAAAAATTTAACTGGAAGAAGATTTTTTGGACAATAAGAGGCCCTATTGTCCTCAGACTAACCACTATAAATATAAGATTACTTTGTTTTTGTTATAAACCTAGTGGCAAATTTCCTTTAACGATTGGATTTGAAAAAATTAACCAATCAAGCATTTAAATCAATCAGATAACCACGACGAACCGCCTGATCATCCGTATTAACCCCTACCTTAGCAATATTTCTTGCTCCCGAGTTTACGTTTTCCAACTCGGAAAGTGGATGTAAACGATCCGGCATGTTCCGAATCGTAAATTCGGACTTTGAAAATTGTCTGGCCCCGGTAGAACTCTGAAGTGCGAAGTTAATTTCTTTAAGCATGACTGCGAATTTCCTTTTTATTCAACTGAACACTAAATTTAAAACCTTGTAAAGCAAAATCGAATATTATTCAAATTCAAATCCATTTCTAAAGTCCATCAAAATTGAAATTTTCCGGAATTACCACCTCTCCCATTTCTTCTTCGCCTATTTCCATTCTATCAAAACGACTATGACGCCCTTCTCGAGCATGTTTTTTCTGAATGATGGGTTCTTCCGATTCAGTTACAAAAGTTTGTTTCTGTTTAGAATCAGACTCGTCGCTTTCTTTTGAGTCCGTCAAAAGCGAAAAACCTTTTGGTTCTTTTACAAACTCCGGAAAATATTCGTAAAATAATTTTGCAGATACAACTCTAAAACTTGCGGGATACGCATTCTTATAAGAGCTAGAAAGTTCCACATCTGGCAATTGCTGAAACCCTATCCGATCTTCAAAATCGTTAAATTCTTGTTTGGTGAAGACTGGCATCCTTTCCGTAATTAAATCCTTAAGTATGATCCAATCCAACTTAAATCTCATCCTATATCCTTGAAACGCGGAGGACCTTTGAATCAAATTGACCAATCGTTTAAGAGGATAATCTCTTTGTGTATAAGGCCTAAGATAGACGAGTAAATATCTCTGCGAAAATCCAAGAGGTTCCCAAATTCTATCCGGATAAGGTTTTCCTTCCTCCAATTTTAAATCATCCAAGATAGATTGTAACTCCGGAACAACTTCAGTTCGATCGGAATAAAATTCCTGTTTTTCTACCTCTCCAAATTCTCCATAATAAAGCCATTTGTATAAATCAGCGATTTCAAATACGGGATGATATTCAAGATACTGTTCTAAAAATTCTATCTTTTCTTCTCTGGTTTTGTTATCGTCGATTTCTCTCTGAATCACCGTCTTGTTCCTCGCCTTTAACCGCGAACAATTCTGATCTATTTAAGATCCGAATGATATTTTCTCTATGAGTCAATATGATCCCGAATGAGATAAACACCATAGTTCCCAAAACCCAATACGAAACTTCTTCGTGTAAGAGTAGGATCGTGGAAAAAGCATAAACGAGTGGAAGTGTAATGGAAGCAAAAATCGATCCTAAGGATACAAATTTAAAAAATTTATACACCACCCAAAAAACCAAAACCGCTCCTAAACAAGCAATCGGAGTCAAAACTAAAAAAACTCCGAACGTAGTTGCAACACCTTTACCTCCTCTAAATCCTAAAAAAGGAGAAAACATATGTCCTAATACGGCACAAACTCCGCAGAGTAATTGAAATGGAATTCCTCCTTCCGGAACGTAAACACTAGAAAGATATACCGGAAGCATTCCTTTTGTTATATCCAAAGCTAAAACTACAAAACCAAATTTCCATCCAATTAAACGACCAACGTTAGTTGCTCCTATATTCTTACTTCCTAATTTACGAATATCTACTCCGGCAAACCGAAGTGCAATCCAATATCCGAAAGGAATCGAACCAGATATAAAACTAAATAATGCAAAAATTGGAAAATTCATTTTCGATCCGATCGAAACTCTAATCGAATCGGAATTCCTTGAAGGTCATAGGTTTCCGTGAGTTTTTTTTTCAGAAAAGAAACTAAATTCGATTTAAAGTATTCTACGTGATTTACAAACAAAATGAGATGAAAAGGAGAAGTGGATACTTGAGTACAATAAAGCATCTTAGGAGGTTGATGTGCAGAAAAAGACCTTCCTGCAAGTCCCATCCAGTTTTTTAGATTTTTATTGAGTTCAGAAGTGCTCACCTTTCTGTGTGAACGCGAGGCGAGATCAAAGGAAAGATCCATGAGTTTTTGAACCCGGAGTCTTTCGGTCGCACTAATCGTGATGATCGGCACTTCGTTTAACAACGGAAAACGACTGTAGAGTTTTTCTTTATATTCTTTAAAAGTTTTATCCGTTTTATCTTCGATCGAATCCCACTTGTTAACTGCAAGCAAAAAGGGTTTTCCTTTTTCTTGAAGAAGTGAGGTAATCTTTTTATCAAAATCCCCAAACCCTTTTTTTGCATCCAAAAGATGAATTACCAAATCGCTAGATTCTATCGCCTTGATAGTTCTTTGATAAGAATAAAACTCCAAAGCTTCTGCGGTTTTACTTTGTTTTCGAATTCCCGCCGTGTCGGTTAGAAGCAATCGTCTATCACCAAATTCTAATAGAGTATCTATAGAATCCCGGGTAGTTCCCGCAACGTCACTTACCACAGCACGTTCGTAACCGCAGATAGCGTTTAAAAGACTAGATTTTCCGGAGTTAGGCTTTCCAACGATCGCAAGACGGAACTCGTAGTCTTCTTCCGCCAGCGGCAACGGCTGCGCTTCCTTCTTTTTAGAAGCCGAAATTTTTTCGATCCAAACCTTACCCGGTTTATCCTTTAAAAAAAATTGAATTTTCTCAAGTAAAAGTCCTAGGTTTTTTCTACCAATTGCAGAAATCGGCAATACTTCCGAAAGTCCCATTCTGTAAAATTCTTCTAGATCAAACTCATCCAGTTCCTTATCCGCTTTATTGACACAATAGATGATAGGTTTGTTTGCCACTTTATCTTCTCTTCTTAAATAATTGAGAAGACCGTGATCTGCCGTAGTGATCAGATTTTTATCTAGTAAAAATACGATCACGTCCGATTCTCTCAATTGTCCATAAGCGGTTTCTAATATAGTTTGAGAAAGTGAATCCGGATTTTCTATGTCGAGTCCGGGAGTATCACAAAGATAAAAATCGAGATCCTTTTCTTCCTGATAGATTCTTGCGGAAAGAACGTCACGCGTCACACCTGGATAGTCTTCTGTAATCGCTAATTTTTTCTTTAAGAGAGAATTGAATAATGTAGACTTACCTACGTTCTGTCTTCCTACGATCGACACGACTGGTATTTTCTTTCCAGGTTCTTTACGAGGGGCTTTGATCGAAACGACTTCTTCCGATTTTGCGATTTCTTTTTTTACGGCTTTAGCCATCTTAATCCTAATTTTTGCGGTCGTTCATTGATAACGATTGGATGATTTCAATGCGCGTGCAATTTCTTGTTGAGCGTCTTTTTTTTGTAAATCGTCCCGTTTATCGTGTAACTTTTTAGGCTTACCTACTGCAATTTCCACTTTGACCCTAAGATTATTTTTAAAATAAACTTTAGTGGCAACTAAAACCAAACCCTTCTCCTTTACTTGACGTTCTAACTTTTCAATTTCCTTCTTATGTAATAAAAGCTTTCTAGGTCTGATTTCTGGATGATTTGCATACCCTCCGTTTTTATAGGGAGCAATAGAAAAATTTTCTAAAAACACTTCTCCATTTTTGATCTTCGCAAATGCGTCTGTTAGATTTCCTTTTTTATCACGTAGACTTTTAACTTCGGATCCGGACAATACGATCCCCGCCTCTAGAAATGAAATTAATTCGAAGTTGAACTTTGCCTTTTTATTGACTAGCGGGGAATGCCCAGATTCTTCTTTTTTCTTTACCATATTTTTTATGAAACCAGCGGTTTAATTTGTATCAATTCAGGAAAAAAATTTTTTCCAAAGCACCGTTATGCAGCCTTTATAAAAACTCTTAAAAAATTGAAGTCTTTTTTAATTCGCCGTTCTCTACCCTTAAACAATCTCGGTTGATTCAATTTTTTTGTTTTCGGTTCCTTATTTCAAATCACTTTGACTCTTCTCTAATAAAACCTTATCGTAGGAGTTCCCACAATCGCATCCTTTTTTTACGTCTACAGACGGCCAATTTCTGTAAAATGTGGGAACTACTACGTTTTAGGGATGAATGGATAAGCTGTTAGAAATTAGGTTTGCAAGAAAGTTTTTCTGTAAGATTTTGAAATGTGGGAACTCATACGAAGTGCAAATTTGCAACGAATGAGTTTTCCATCGCACGCGATAGAACTTCCAAATTGAAATCCACTACAATTTTATTTCATAGAAACGGTTTTGCGCTTGTTTCAGCCAAATGTTTTTCTCGTTTGATAAACGAACATTCCCTTTGTTTTTAAATTTAGATATAATGTTTTATCAATCCTACCGACAACAATATTATGTCATCTTTCATAAGTCTTTTGTATAAAAATAAATTTCTAAATGAAAGTCTATGTTTCCTACTTTCGATCTTTCTAATTTTATTTTCCTCAGAGGTTTTCGGAAAATCCATATCCAAGGCAGATCGAAAGATTCTTTCCGCAGCCATCAGCGGAAATCAAAGACTCGCACAAAAGGCTTTGAAACAAGGAGCGTCCATTCATGCCAAAGATCCAAGACAATTTTTCTTAGGAGAAACACCCCTTCACAAAGCGGTCTTTAACAACGACGTATCCTTTGTACGATTCCTTTTGGGTAAAGGCGCCGATCCGAATCTTTCGGATGATCGGGGAGAAACTCCTCTCATTACCGCAGTCTACGGTTTAAGTTTGGAATCCGTATTAGCATTGTTAGACGCCAAGGCAGACCCGTATTTAGAAACAAAATCCGGAATCAGCCCTGCGGTTTTAGCGGCAGATCTTTGTTCTCTTCCTATCTTAAAATTATTAAAAAACGCCGGAGTGGATTTCAATCGACCTACAAAAAAAGGATTTTTACCGATTTATACCGCAGTGGCAGGGTGCAATCGAGAATTTATAGAATTCTTAGTAAACTCTGGATCTACGATAGAAGCCCCTACCATTAGCGGGGTAACTCCTTTGATGCATGCGATCCGATGTAAAAATTTAGACGCAATTCGATTCTTCATGGAAAAGAATGTTTCCGTTTCTTCCGTAGACAAACACGGAAGAGACGCGTTGTATCATCTTTTAGGTTTTCAACAAGAGCTCGGGACCATAACGTCAGACACATATAGTCGTCATTTAACCTCAAAGGATATCAAAGCAATTACTATCTATTTGATTGAACAAGGAACTCCTCTTGATAGAGAGTATAAAGATGGGAGGACCGCTCTTTTTTTATTGTTAGGCGATTTAAACGATGACAATAATAGTAATGATTTTTCCGAGTTTTTTTTCCAATACTGCAAGACAAACCAAATCGATCTCAACCGCTCGAATCGTTTCGGACTGACTCCTTTTCAATACTATGAACTTCAGAAATTCAAAAAACAAGAAGATTGGAACCAAATCGATCGTTTTCTTTTAAACCTCAATGATAAAAATCCGAGCACCGCTTTCCATGCAATTTTTCTAATAAACTACGAAAACGACAACAGTACTACAATTCGTACGATTTTAGAATCGTTTCTGAACCAACCCACACTACCGGCTTTGGAATGGTTGGAATCAAATCTCTGGTTAACGGTATTTGATTTCGAAAGCGATCCAAAACTGATGAAATCATTAGCGAACCGATATCCGATACCGCCGGTTAGCTATTGGCAATTCGACATATATGATCGTGAAGGGATTCCGAAGGATCCGGAAGAATTGAAACTTTGGCTTCGTTCGATTCAAAAAGGAAAAAAAATCGAGCTGATTGGTTCTTCTTTGAGAACGATAGATAGTCATGTTAAGATCAATTTCGCCTTGAATGAGTGCAGATCGGATTTGCTTGAAAAATTACCCTCTCAACCATCTCTTTGGCAACTCACAGGCCCGAAAGGTTTTTCGAAACATTTTTATAATGTTCGTTGTGAAGATGTAAAAGAGGAACAGAAGCTATATCAGTTACTTCATTCGATTGGTGCAAATCCAGGAAAAGGCGATTGGATTGATTACTCCCCTCTTTGCTCGGAGATACCAGATGAAAGCGAGTCTAAAGATCCCAAAACACGTGAACGAAGTTTAAGAAGAATTTCCATCCTTCTTAAAATGGGGGCCAGTCCCAATTGTTATGTTTACTCGCAACATCGCTGGAGCGACAGTACAACCGCATTGGACGCTACGAGAAAATATGGACTGAAAAATTTAGAAAAACTTCTTCTCTCTTTCGGAGCGAAAGACGAACGAAAAGCCTCGCTCCAAAAAGCAATTTTAGCAAAGAATAAAACTGAAATCCAAAAACTACTCGATCAGGGAGCGGTGATCGATGTGGAAGAGTTAAAACTGGCAAAAGGAGATTCAAAAATTCTTTCGTATCTTTTGGAAGAATACAACTCTCTTCGAAAATCTCCTCTGCTTCGTGAAATCAAGATTGAGAGGTATTTGAACAAGCCCGTCAAAGTAACCTACGATCTATCTTTTTTAGAGATTCTTTTGAAAAAGGGATTTTCTCTCAAAGTTCGTTCTTTAGACGAAGATCACATTGTAGAGAACTCTGGAATGGACGGATATACTTACAGAACCAGTTGTGCAGTCGCAAAGATTATGAACTCCGATTCTAAAAACCTAATATCCTTATTACGATCCCAGAATTTTTCCGACTATTCCTGTAGAGGGTTTTATTTTACGTGGTTCTTTGAAGAAAAGATGCGAGAAAAAATCAAAAAATTAAAATTAGACTCCGTTTTTCCGGAACTGCATGAGGAATCGTATTTATACGAACATGAGTAAAACGTAAGTTCGATGTAAGGACCATGACTCCGAAAAAAGTTGGAGTCTGGATTTTACAGATTGATTCCTTAAATGTGGGAACTACCACAAAACTTAGGTCTGTCCGTAACATGAAGTGGGAACTCATAATTTTAGAAAATTCTTTCTCACCTAACTCACGTTAAAATGGGATTTAAATTTTGATGATGACCGCAAAACAGAGATTTTGTGCAAAAATCGGATGGACAATGATTCTTTTAGTATTTTTTAAATTCCAATAGTACCCAATTCGAAAGATTTTTATTTTTGCCATTTTAAAGATTCTAAAGAATACGAAGAATCGACGTGAATATTTTCATTTTCCCTCGTCAGTTTGATTTCGCAGTCTTTTGAATCGAAGTTTCGAGTTTAGAATCTAAGAATTCGGAAGAATTTCGCTTCGTTCGTTTTAGAAGGAATTTTTAACCACCTTTTTCTTTCGGAAGAGACTAAGATTGGGTTCGGATGGAATCGTAAACTTTTAATGATCCTGTTTTGAGCAAGATCGAGGTGCCAGACATAACTGTACGAACTGTGGAAGGGTGGACATCCCACATTCAAAGCTTTATCGATGGAATCCCCCACCTTCGAATCATCCAACCACAAAAGATAATTCACCATAAAACATCTGGAAACACCATGAGTAGCAGAAATAACGCCCAGAAGAGCCCAAGTTTTACAATCGATTCTCATGTTCATACGAATCATTTTGCCTCGATTTTTTTGATACAAAATCTTCCCGGCCTTACGATTAATCCTTCTCTGAGAAGCCAAAAACTTCTGATATCGTTTCAAAAGAGGAAGAATTCTCTTTGGAAGCGCTTTCTTTTGTTCCAACGTCAATGTTTTCAGATACGATTCCGGAAACAGAATGGTTTCGGTTTCCGTTTTGGATTCTAACAATTTGGATTGGATTTTTTGATCCGTGTCGAAAAAGATTTTTCCCATACCTAAAACGGTTCTTCCGAGTTGTGGAAAAAACCGGCGAAGCGGAAAAAAAATCGATAGAATGGAAAAAAATACAAAAGGTTCCTTCTAAAAGGCATTTGAAATCCCAGATAACGTGAGCAGGACCGTAAAAAATCCTACTTGGTAAAAACTAATTTTTTTTAGGAAGAACTGTAAAATGTAGGAACTCTTACAAAGTTCAAGATCTTCCACAAAACGCGGGAACTCACAGTAAATTCATAATCATTTAGAAATCTGATCTAAAAAAACGTGAGTTCGGCGTAAGAATATTTGGGCGAATCGCTCGCGTTACAAGTTGCTAGGGATTAGTGGCGAGTGGTTAAAACTTTACGAAGTTCGCTAATCCCTAGCTCCTAACCACTCGTTACTTGAAATGCTCGCGACCGCGCTTTCCGCTGCAATTTCTTCGAAATTTTCGCTACAATCGCTTTCGCATTCGTTATACCGAACTCGCGTTAAAAAAACAAAAACCCTAAGAAAAAATTCCCAAGAATGCAGTAAAATCGCCGAATCAATGTCCGATTAATTCCTCATACTATGATGAGTCAAAATCAATCTGCCCAGCTCCGTTCCGATCAGATTTGGCATATTGTAAAAATTATCCGAAGTAATCTGGACGGAATCCTGAAATAAATGTTCCGCAATGTATCTTCTTCCGAGCCCTACTCCTAAAAATACATAGTTGCGATTTTGATTTTTTAGAATTTCTGCATGTAGTTTGCGGTTATCCCTGGAATTGATTTCATCGGAAACTTCCGCCTTACCTCTTTGTCCTCTAAAATCGGAAATCATCACTACAATTTTAGTTTGTGCTTCCGGAGAAAAATACGATTCCACTTTTTCAAGAAGTTGATATTCCTCCACCGAATCTCCCTGCCAGTCGGTTCTCAGATAATTGAACATCTCTTCTTCCTTGGTTTCGTCGTAAACTTCGTCTAAACGTTTAATTGGAATTAGGTCAATTCTATCTTTTTTATTGTTTCGATCCGAATACGCATGGATCGAAAAATCTACTTCATGTTCTTTTAAAATATAGGCTGAAGAAAGCATCGCAGAAATTACCGCGACCGCATATTCAAAGTTAAAGATTCTTCTGGACTTAGAAACAAGAAATGCAACTTCCACACCTTTTAGTTTTTCTTCGTTCTTGTCTATGATCGTACGATCAAATACTTTTGAATCCCCTCTTCCGGATAAAAAGGAAATATATTTCCTAGTATCGATTCGATTTCCTTCATTACGATACATTCTAGTAATATCTATCTCCGGATCAAAAAGCCTATCTAAGTTGAGTTCTATTTCTTCGAGACTCTGACCAAATACTTCTTTAAACTCTTTTAAAGAAACTTGAATTGTGTATTCCCAAAGAATTTTACGTTTGGCAAGAAATTGTTTATAAAGTTCTTCCGTACGATAACCCCAGGCCCCACCTCCGCCCGCAGGTTCGCCTTGACCCTTGTTGCCTCGAGTATCTTGGCCATACCAAGCGTCTGCGCCTTCTTTGATTTGTCCCCCGGTTTCAGGAGTATCAATTTCGATTCCTCTTTTGAGAGGATTACCGGAGTTGAGAAGTTTTGCCTTTCCGGTTAAGGCTTCTCTTTTATGAAGTTCAGGATCCCACCAACGTTTTTTTTCAATGTCTGAGACCGTCGTCAGAGTTTTTTTTTCTTATCCTCAAGAACCTTGAAGAAATCGGATTCTACCTCGATTCCAGAAATTTGAAAATCCAGAATTTTTTCGAGTTCCATTCTTTCCTTTGGGTCTGCGATCTGATTCGTATAAGCGATCTTTCCACCTCGAACCGCGGTTTCTTTCAGACCGGCTTCTCCACCTTTCTCTTCCGCATAACGTAGAATATGATCTTTCCAAAAAAGGAGATTAGAAAGTCCGAATAGATACGGCAATAAATTAGCCGAACCGATCGTTCTTTTTTTAGCGAGATCTCGTATTTTCGTATGAAAGTTCACCATCTTCAAGATCAAACTATTTCCTGGAAGATAAAAGGATAATATTTCGGTTAACGTTTTTTCGTCTTCAAGATCCGGAAACAACACACTCGTAAAACGATTTCTAAACGCTCTGGAAATAGTAGGATTAGATTTAGATTTTCGAAAAAGTTTAAGTGCGAAAATTCTGGAACTTTCCGTCAGTTGAATCGGTTCACTGTTTCCACTTTCCGGAGGAAGAGTAAGAGAACGAGCGTCATCAGTTAACATATTCAATTTTTCTACTAGCTCCGCACCTGCTGCTTCTAAATTGGTAATAAGTATATTTCCACCTTCTCGAATCCCACGAGTGAGTGGACCGTCTACCCAATCTACTTTGGAACCGTCAATAGGCTTCAAAGCTCCTATGATGTCAGAAGTATGAATTCCTTTACAAAGACTTACCGTTTCTAAAGGCAGTCCTGAAATTTCAGTAAATAGAGGGAGAAGAATCTGAGGATCCTGTTCTTCCGAATATTCGATCAATACGTTTTCTTGAAATTGAATTGCGGCAAAAATTTTCTCGGAAAACTCTCTGAGTTTTAAAGGAAGCGGAACTTCGCTTAACAATTTTTTTGCCTTGTTTTCATCGGCGACAGGAATCATTTTATCGTTACAATAAAAAAATCCTTTATGAACTTGAAAACTAGGTTCTGGAAGTTCTGGAATCATTTTTAAACCGGATTCGCCTAACAATAATTCAATCTGAAAATCCCTATCTTCCTTCTTCCGAAAAGGTTCCACGTAAAAATTCCAAAATTCCCTAAATTGAAGTTCGCTTGTGTCCGCTTTTAAACCAATCAGACGGTTACAAAGTTTTTTTAAATTTCGAATATTAAAATGATATTTTTCGAGATCACCTTTTCCGAGTTTACCAGTTACAACCCTACTTTCCGTTTCTAATGAAATTCTAATACAAGATCGAAGTAAAGATTCGCTCAAAGCCGGATACAATTTTTTCAAGATAAATAAAATTTCATCAGGAGTATGAGGATCTATAAAAATAACCGAGAAAAAACGAGTAATGTCAAACGGAAGTGGTTTTCTTCCTTCAAAACCTTCCGATGGATTTTGTGTTCCTATAAAATTAAAACCTTCCTTACAGTAAATTTTAGAACCGTCCCCTTCGATTAACTCTAAATAGGCGGACTCATAAACTGTAGAAAACCGTTTGATGATATGGGGAGGACAAAGATTCATTTCGTCGGCTACAAAACTATGACCCGAACGAATCGCAGAAGTAAGAGGTCCGTCCGACCAGACAAATCCTCTTCCATCCATCAAAATTC
The DNA here is from genome assembly GCF_900156205.1 of Leptospira interrogans. Classification (GTDB taxonomy): domain Bacteria; phylum Spirochaetota; class Leptospiria; order Leptospirales; family Leptospiraceae; genus Leptospira; species Leptospira interrogans. Next base: position 40,564 of record NZ_FTNA01000013.1, on the reverse strand, counting down.
GATACGAACCGATCAGATCTTCTGGAAGAGTATCTTCGTTAAAACTAAATCTTGCAGTCGTGTGTTTTCTTTTGTGATTAATATAATAAATAAGAGCATTTTTTCCGACTCCTGCGTCTCCAACGAGAAGGATCGGCTTTCCTTCTAACAAAGGATAAAGAATATTAGATAGATTACGAACGGTAGAATCGGTTTCGACTAGATCTGATCCGAGATTGGTTACTTTGATTCCGGATTTTGAAACTGGAATATTCAGTCCGGCGATTTTTACGGTTTCCATAACTCAAGTATTCTCCTACAGGAGTCTATGGCAACCTGAATTCTTAGTAATTAAAAATTCAAATCTAAAGAACAGATGAGAAAGTTACTCTCTATCATCAATTGAGTTAAACAATCCAAAGAGGAAATCTAACTCCACAAAAAGACTTTTCTCAAAAATACTTTCAAAAAACACTCTATAATTTTTTAAATAAAAATTGAGTATTTTTAAAACGACTTCTAATCGTAGATTCTTACAAATCACAAATAATAAAAATATATTCTAATTTTATGATATACTACTCGTTTCTATAAAATCGAGTATCTATAAATATTGTGATAAATCGTAGAGGAACGCGTATTCGGTAAAATACAATGCGAAAGCAATTGAGGTGTAGAACGCTCTCTCGAACTCAGCGTCTCGCTTTTCTATGGGCGCTCGAAGTAACTCAGCGTCTCGCTTCTATGGGCGCTCGACAGATCGTGTTCTAAATTGAAACTAAGAACGTTTCCGAAAACTTCAAAAATTTTTATACAATAATTCTTTAGAAATTTTTAATAAACTACAGTATTCCTACAAATTAAATCGCATTTTGCAACTTGTAAACTTTCAAGTAGTTTTAATCTCATTAAATTTTCGTAGTAGTTCCTTCATGGGACGGTTTTGGAGCACACTCAAAAATGATAGATTGCATAACGTTTATTTTATACAATTTATTGAATGGAGCAGAAAGTGCGGTCTGGCAGAGCCGAATTCGCCCCGGTTTTCTTACACTGAATTTACATTAGAATTGTTGAAAAATTAATTCTCCATTTGTTTCTATTTTATGGAAACGAACAATTAAAGCGGTTTTGTTAATCTGAACTATGGAATTTTTCAACAACTCTATTATTGAAGTGTAAACTATTGGATTGTGTATTCTATTATATAATTCCGAGTAATACAATTTGATTGTAAAAAAAAATAAAACTACGTTCTAAATAGAAGTTTTATTTTATGATTTGCGAAAGTGTATTTTCCAAGTTCCAGAATAAATTAAAATCCCAATAAATTATTTTATAAATTTGAGTATAATCTAGGCTTCTACAAAAATCTAAAACCAGAGTCCAACTGTCAAAAAGTGTATCGTTAAAGTATAGTTAGATCTTTAATTTTGTATAAAACATTGACTACCAGACCTATCTTCTGTTATCAGTTATTCGTATGTTAGAATATGTTTTAGCCAATCGTATCCAAGGTTTGGATACTTCTGCAATTCGCAAAGCTTTTGAACTTGCAGGAACACTTAAAAACCCAATCAATCTTTCGATAGGACAACCCCATTTTCCTTGTCCTTCAAATATCATAGAAGCCGGATCAAAAGCTTTGAAAGAAGGTAAAACCGCCTACACTCTTACCGGAGGAATTCCTGAATTAAAAAGCGCACTCTCTGAAAAATACAAAAATGAAAATGAAATTTCTTATGCAAAACCAGAAAGAATTTTAGTTACATCCGGAATCAGTTCTGCATTTCTTCTTTTATTCAACGCATTGTTAAACGAAGGTGACGAATGTTTGGTAATAACTCCTCACTTTTTGATGTATCCAGCCTACATCAAAATTTACGGAGGTAAGATGAATTCAATTCACGAGTCTTTCGAACCGGAAGAGTTAAAAGAATTTGCAAATAAAAAACTCAAGATCATTATTTATTCCTCCCCTTCTAATCCTACTGGAAAAATTCTTTCTAAAAAACAACTGGAAGCTCTCGCAGAACTTGCAGAAAAAACAGGAGCTTATCTAATCTCGGACGAAATTTACGAAAAATTCGATTACGATAAAAAATTTATTTCGGTCGGTTCTTTTTATGAAAAGGCGATCACACTTTCGGGTTTTTCTAAAACATATAGTATGACGGGACTTCGTTTGGCATCTATACTGGCCCCAGAATCCATTACAAAAACCTTAACTACTTTGCAACAATATACTCTTGTATGTGCCCCTTCCATAACTCAATGGATGGGGATCGAAGCACTTAAAACCGATATGAGTCCCTACATAGCAGATTATAAAGAAAAGAGAGACTTTGTTTTTGAATCTTTGAAAGATCATTACGAAATTACAAAAAGTGAAGGTGCGTTCTACTTTTTTATTAAAATCAAAGAAAAGGACGAAGACTTTATCCTAAAAGCGGTTAAAGAGAAAGAATTGATTTTGGTACCTGGATATATTTTTACCAGTTCTAAAAATTACATCCGAATCAGTTTTGCATCCGAATGGGAAAATCTAAAACGGGGAATCTCGGCGCTTGTTGATCTCGCCTGATTCTTTTCCTTTTTGGATAATCCTCGGTTTCGGAAGTTTAGGAGCAGCTTCCTTAGGAAGTTTTTACGTTACTTTAGGTTTTAGAATATTAGAAACCTATTATGGAAAACAAAGAAAGTCATTAACTTTTTTTCAAAAATGGAAACGGATTTTCACATTTCCCAGCTCCTGTGACCATTGTGGAAAAAAAATACGTTATCCGGAATTACTTCCAATCATCGGTTTTTTTATCTCTAAAGGTACATGTAAATATTGTAATAAAAAGATTTATATTCTGTTTCCTTTGGTCGAATTTTTATTCGTTTGTATTTTTGTCTTTTGTTTTACCATAACAAAAAATCTTTCATTTAGTTTTACATTTTTATTTTTATGTGGCCACCTTCTGATCTCTTGTTTAACAGACGCATTCCACTTTTCTTTGGACTACGAAAATCTTCCTTGGATTTTATGTTTTGGAGTTATATCCATTTTTCTTTTGGACGGCAAACTTCCGAGCCTAAACGATTTATTTGTGTTAGGTGGTTTTTTTTTCACTTTCTTGGTTTTATTTTTTTTCTTTCCGGGCGGGATTGGATTCGGGGACGTTTTATTCGCCCCAATTTATGCTTTTATAGCAGGCCATCCCTGGTGGATGTTTTTTTTAAACGCTTCTTATATTCCTGCCGTTTTATTTACAATCATTCTCAGAGAAAGAGGGAAAAGTATTCGTAAAACTCCAATTCCAATGGGTTTGTATTTTGGGATCGGATTGTTTTTTACTTTTTTGAGCAGAATTTTTTTTGAATCGGACTTGGCCCCATTTACCTTATTTTCAGAATATTCAAATTCTGATTGATTTTTTATTCTGATATATATTAAAAATATATAATATTTTACTCCGAAATAAAAATAGAATTTTGTGTCAAATATTTATGGCGCTCAATTTTATAGAGTCTAATAGTATATAAAATTTTTATAAATTATCTTTTATGTCTTTCGAGGTTTTAAAATAAACTCTTAAATTTTATGATCTACCGTAAGTACTCAATTTGTAAGAGTTCCCACAAATTTCAAAGTTGAACTGATAAATCCGTAATTTATAAGAGCTCAGTGTATACTTATAATAAACTCTTGTCTCTGAATTATAGTTATTCGATAAAAGAATCAAAAAATTTGTTGTAAACCTAATCAAATACGAAACATCAGAAAACGTATGCTAAGTCTCAAAAAAGCAAAAGAAGCCTTAAGTCAAGTAACCAAATCACTACCATCAGACACGATCATAAAAAGAGGAATCGAACTTTTTAACTTTGGAGAAGTTCACGACCTATTAGAAACGAAACAGAATCATTATTATATGAAAGTATCCGGAACTAGCGCTGTGTATGAATTAGAAATTCAAATTTCTTCACCCAAAAAAACGAAGGTGATATGTAATTGTCCATATGATATGGATGTCTATTGTAAACACGCAGTCGCCGCCATTTTACAAATTGTATTTTCCGGTTTTATCAATCGTAAAGATAAAACAAAACAACCAGAACTTTCAAAAATTCTTCCGAGTGTATCCCAAAAGGATCTCGTAAAATTTCTTTTAGAAAAAGCGGGCTCAGATCCTCGTTTTTATAAAGAATTGACAATTTTTTTTCACAATCCGATTCTAAATCAAGAGCTTCTTATTTGGAAGAAGTGACGAAAATGTATCATTCTTTTTTAGATGAATTTGATTTCATCGATTATCAAACCAGCTTTGAATTCCAAAAAGAAATGAATCGTTTTCTAGATCAGGCAAAAAGACTTTATCCAATAAAACCAAAAGAAGCCCTTTATCTCGCTTCCGCCTGCGCAGAAATAGCATTGGAGGCGTCCATGAATATGGACGATACCAACCATTATACCATGGATGATCTGGTAAAGGATGTTTTAGAAATGATTCGAAAGTCAGTTCGAAAACATCCAACACTATGCGATGAAATTTTCGAAATTTGTCTTCATCTATATCAGAACAAAGCCACACAAGATTTCGGTCGTTCAGATGACTATTATGATATTATAATATGTCTAGATTTAAATTCCAAACAACTAAAACGTCTTCAAAAGGTTTTGGAACAAGAACTAAATTATGCAAAAGACAATCCGTATCGTATGGAAAGAATTATTATTGAAATTTATAAACTTTTTAAAAAGTTTGGGCAAAGTAAAAAAGGAATCGATTACTTCAAAAAAGAAGCCATTTATGCTAATTCCAGAAATCAATACAAGAGACTCATACAAATAATGAAACAAATCGCCTCCTCTTCTAAGGGAAAAAATTCGGTTTCGTCCCTGGTTAAACGCCTTTTCCCATAAATCGGTCATATTAGCAGAACTAAAAAAAGAAAAACTTATTTAGTAACCTTAAAATCTCACATGTGATTTTTTACGGCAAATTCTATTGATCATTATAAAATTGATTACCGTAAATTTTAATTACAAGATCCTGTTTCAAAACAAAATATTGGGTAACACGTTATATAATTATGAGTAGTTACAAAATGAACTCAATTTAAATCGTCCAAAACCAACGTTGTTTTTAATTTACACACAAAGAAATCAATTCTCTAGATTCAAATATTTTACTTTTCGCAAATATAAGCTTAAACGAACCATCCGTTAAAATGTCGAACAGAAGCATCAAACTTCCATAATAATTTAAAGTTCTAACCCGAATCTTCTCTTTGATATTTTAAATTTCGAAAATATCTCAAGGAATGTGTACAAAAACGAAAAACATTAATTTTTTATAAATTCACGCTAAACTAGAAATCCAATCTCTATAAAATTTTTCTTGTTCATCCACGGTCACAAACTCCAAATGATTGTCACAATCGAATATATCAACTATATCCTTTGATTTCGCCTGTTCTCCCAAATACAATTGATAGGCCGTCCTTCCAGTCCCCATCGAACGTTGCATACTAGAAGGATAAATATTTCTAGCAGCACCATTACAGTAAATCTGAATATTCATGGTTTCTAATTTTCTTCTAACCTCTACCAAGGTCGAAAAATAATCATGGTTCGTAAAATGGAAATTTTGATTGTCGATTACAAATTTTATATCGACCAAATCCGTATCATCCAACTCAGTCAATGTCATTTCACATTCAAAAATACGATCTTTGTTTATTTTAAATTTTACCGTTCTTTTTTCGATTTCCATAAAAGTCTATTTTAAGCGAATCCTATCTGGATTTACATCTTTTGAAAGTTTTACCTCCGATCATACTCAAAGTTTGAATCTCGTTACTTACGACTCGATACATAAAAATAATACTAAGACGAACTTGCTCCAAAAGTTAGAATGTAGAATCCACTTCAAACAATCAAAGTTAGACGCAATTTTTGAGGACTTCCACATCTTTGTAAAATCAACCGTTAATTTTCAGCACTATTTTTATACGTCTGATTCGTAAAATTTTCACTACAAAAATATATTCTAACTTTTCTTGGATAAATTGATAACATCGTCTACGTTAGTAAAACGACATTATTCGTTCACTTTCAATGGATAAGAAACAAAAAAAATTAATTTTCAACAACTATAATATTCATTTACTTAGAGATTCTTTTTATAATAAACCAAGGCCTTTAAAAATAAACGACTCTAAGATCCAAACCCCCATGGGTTACATGAATCGTATCCGTCTTAACTCCCATATTACGAATCAGAACAGACCAACAATCTTCGTCAGGACAAAGTATCAAACCACTCAGTTCACAGGGAAGTCCCCACCAATGTTTGAGTCTTTCTCCCAATTTTTTATAAAACCCAATCGAAGAACCCCTTTCTAATCTAAGTCCGTAAGGAGGGTTGAGTAACATCCAGACTCGTTCGCACCTTCCAGAAGCATTCCAAATATCTTCGGCAGAAAAATGAAAAAAGTCGCCTTTATCCTGGATAAAACGAAAAGAACCAGAAAATCCTAAGTTATTTAAAAAATCTTGATATAAGTTTATTCTATTTTTAGAATATTCAAAAATTTCATCTTCCAGTTCATTCCACCAGACTCTAATTTGGTTTTCCAAAGAATTTTTTAGAATTTTCTTTTTTAAAAAATCCCAAGTTGTATTGGGAAATTCCTCCATGTCCTGAAATAAATAATTTCTTGTATAATGAGTAAAACCAATTCCTAAAATAGAATCTACAGCCTCACGGACAAAAGTCCCGGTTCCGGCAAATGGAACAAAAATTCCATCCGGGTCCGGGAGAATATGATGCATTTTTTGTATTATAAATCTGGCAAGATCCTCCCGAATCGGAGCCGATTTAGAAAGAGGTATAAAATTTCCTCTTTGATTGAGAGGTTCTCCAGAAAGACTGAGATTCAAAATGATTTCGTTTTCTACAAGAAGCGCACTGAGTTCAGTGGTTTTGATTCTGGAAGACAGTGGAATACTTGATTCCCAAAGCGTCTGTAAATTACCAGAGTTCCATTGGTTTTGCCCTTTAACTTGTGAACGAAAACGAAGTCCCCACTCTTCCGGAAGAATATTAGATTTTCTTAAAGCATTTTCAAATCCTTCAAAAGTAAAAGATTTTTTGAATGGAAACATTCCCAAGTTTAATCGAAAATCTCTCACCCAAGGAATTCTTACTAAAAGTTCAAGTGCTTGTCTGAAATTAGCGTTCTCGAGTAAAATTTTGCCATGTTGAATTTTCAAAAATGGAATCTGAGTTTTTGGAAGATACGATTCGGAAACAACCTTTCTTGCGATCCGTTCCGTTTCGTTAACAGACCCGGTAGGAAGTAAATATTCCCATCTTCTATGTAGACTTGCCTTAAACTTTGGAAAGTTCCAACTCATAAAACATAGGATCAAAACTTAGACTTAGAAAGCCTATCTGAAAATTTCTTCTATCTCAGTATTCTAACGAGCCGTTTTCGCACTTTTTTTGATCGCTTCAAACTCTTTTAAAGAAACAACCCTTCCGTCCACGAGATGAATTTGTCTTTTTGTTTTAGAAGCAAAATCGGGATCGTGAGTTACCACAAGGATGGTGGTTTTGGTTTCCCGATTTACCTTTTCTAAAATATTCATAACTACTTTTGTATTTGTGGAATCCAAAGCGCCGGTTGGTTCATCCGCAAAAATATATTTAGGATTCATCACAAGCGCACGTGCAATCGCCACTCTCTGCGCCTGACCTCCAGACAAACGATTGATTCTATAGTTCATCCGATCTTTTAAATCAAATTCTTCTAAAAGATGTTCCGCATAACTCTGATATTCTTTTAAAAGCCCCGCTTTTCTTGCAGGCATCAATACATTTTCAATTGCAGTAAACTCAGGCAATAGATAATGAAATTGGAATATAAAACCCATTCTTTTATTTCTAAACTCGTGGATTTCCTCTTCATTCATTCTATAAATATCTTTTTTGTCTATTTTAATCGTTCCAGAACTAGGAGGATCTAAAGAACTGATCATATACAATAGAGTACTCTTTCCGGAACCGGACTTACCGGTAAGAGAAACGTAATCTCCGTCCTCTATATCCAGCGTAACACCTTTGATAATTTCGGAATTACCAAAAGTTTTTCTAAGATCGGTTACGGAAATTCCGGAATTTACGAATTGCATCTTATTCTCCACGTATGATTTCGATTGGAGAAAGTTTTCCGGCAGATCTTGCGGGAATCCAACTAGCGATCAAAGTAGCTGCCATAGATTGTATAAACGCCTGCATATAAATCGCCGGAGCAAAAGAAATCACCATATTTCCGGCACCTGCCGAAAAAAGAGGATTTGTAAAAGGAAGAGATTCAATTCTTAAACAAACTAAAAAACCTAACAACAATCCGATTAAACCGCCGGAAATTCCAAGAATCAACCCTTGTAAAAGGAAAATAGTCAAAACTTCATTTGGTCTATAACCTATTGAACGAAGAATCGCAATTTCCCTCTTTTTCTGATTTATAATTACATTTAAAATATTGTATATTCCAAATCCAGCAACCGTCAAAATGGCCGCTGTCATAGAATAACGGATCGCATCTTGTAATTTAAAAATCGCAAAAAAATTGGAATTTGCTTCTTCCCAACTTAAAATTTTATCGTCGCTGATACTTTTCCATTCTCCCGCTTTTTGTAGAGAACGGTTTACGTCTTTGAGACGAACGGCTATATCGGTAATCATCCCAGACTGAGCCGTCAAAAGTTGAACTTCAGATAACAGCCCGTAGGCGATTCCATCGTCCAAAGCCTTATTCCCGGAACGAAAAATTCCAGAAATCCGAAACGGAGTTTTTTCCTGCAACCCCGAAGTCAACCAGATAGTTTTATTCAATCCAAGTCCGAGAAGTTTTGCAAGTCCGTCTCCTAAAACGATTCTATTTCCCGCCGAAAGAGATTCAACACTTCCTTCGATGATATAATCTGCAAGAGGAGTAATCAAGGTTTGTCTGGATGGAATGATTCCTATAATTTTTCCCGCTTCTTGATTGGAACCGGAAAAAAGAAAAATTCTTCCGCTCACTTGAGGAGAGTACGCCTCCACTTCTTTATCTTGTTCCAATCTTTCATACCAAAGACTTGCGTTGTTTAAATGGTTGGAGCCTCGTTTTCCAGAAGGGGGAGAAATCCAAAATACGTTTTCCCCTGGAAATAAATCATCCATAGCATTAGGTTGAATAATTTCCTGTCTAGAGCTAATCCGAATGTGACAATCGGAATTGATTAACTGATCGACTAGATAACCTCTAAATCCTAAAAGAACTCCGGATATGATGATAAAAGCTGCCGTCCCCAAAACAATCCCCGAGAGTGTAGTCAGAGTTTGTTTTCCTCTGACTAACATTTGTCTGATCGCGATAAACCACATTACGGGACCTCCGAAAGTTTATCCCCAGCTTGTATGTCTCCGTCCTTTACCTCTACAAACTGTTCCGATTTTAACCCCGGCTTAAAGGAGACCGAAACCGATTTACCATTTCTGAATATTATAACTTTCTGTTTCTTTTCGTATTTCCTAGGAATCAAAACCACATTTTCTTTTTTGCCAATTTCTATCGCCACGTCAGCGGTCATTCCGGCCAAAACTCCTTCGGGAAAATGAGTCACTTCGATTCTTGCAAAAAATTGTCCCGCGTGAGAAAAAGTCCCTCGAACTCGTCCTTGAATTACTTCGTTCGGTTTTCCTTCAAAACGAATCAACGCATTTTGATCTTTACGAATCGAAAGAAGAATTTGTTCGTCAAGAGCAACGATTAAATATTTAGAACCAATTCCTAAAACTTCAATCGCTAGAAAATTTTGAAACGCGACTTCTCCTTCGTGATAACCGACTTCGGAGACGATCCCGTGAATCGGAGAACGAACGATAGTCGATCCTTCCAACTGAAGCAACCCCTGGCCAGGAACAACTTCATCCCCTTCTAAAACAAATACCTTTGTAATTTTAGTAGGAACTCCGACTCTAAATCGAAACGTATCCAAAGAATGAACGGTTCCGAGTCCGTAAGCTTTTTCCGCAATCGGACCGATAACCGCTAAATCCTCCACCTTCTTTTTACCTTTCATAGATAAAAATAAAAACAAAATTAAAAACGGAATCAGGGGCAAAAGAATCCGAAACACAAGACGTAGAGATCTATAGACCGCAAACCAATATTTTATTTTATCGATGAAAACATTCATAAAAACTCCCGATCAAAATCGACTGCGATTTTAAGATCTCTTCTTTTTCTTTTTCACCTTCGTCGCAGTTTTACGAACGGTTGGTTTTTTCTTAGGTTTTAAAACGGGAGCCGGAACTTCTTGTATTTTAGGAGCCAGCCCTCTTGCAATAAACTCGATCGTTCTTTTTAATTCTGTTTCTTGATCCCAGCCGTCTTCGGGTTTAGGTGGATAAAAAATTTCTGTAAGTAAAACAAATCCCGCAAGATTGACCGCAACCAAACGAAATGCACTACTGATTGAAATTTCTTTAGAAATCATTCCTGCATCTTGAAATTTTTTAAGATGTTCTTGAACCAAAGGAACCACTCTTTGTCTAAAGACTCGTTCTAAAAGACTTCGAACCTCCAAAGTGACAAAAGCTTCTTGAAGAATGATTCGCATCAAATTTTTATTACTTCGAACAAACCCGATTCTCTCTTCAAAAATGGCCGTTAAAAATTGTTCGAGAGAAGTGAACTTCTGTGAAAAGACCATTGTCTGTAGTCTTCTAAGAGTAAGTGGGGCAAAAAACTTTTCTAAAATAGGAGAAACTAATCTTAAAAGAAGTTCCTTTTTACTTTTAAAGTGTTTAAAAATCAGTCCTTCCGCAACGCCTGCTTTTTTAGAAATTTCTATCGTGGTTGCTGCGGAAAAACCTTTTTGGGCAAAAATTTCAATCGCCGCCAAAAAGATTTTCTTTTGTCCTTCGGGCCATTTTGAATCCAGCTCGATACTTTCATGCATTTCTTGATTTGGTGAGTCCATGGTGAGTAATCACTCACTTATAATTTTGCACAAGGAAATTTGTCAAGACTCAAATTTTTTAAATTTTTAGACAACGTGAGCCGTCACGAATCCTAAAAAGGTATCATTTTACATCATTGGATTTTTGAGAACAGATCACTTTTGAGAACCAACCAGTCGACAACAGAAATCTCAAATTAACAATCGGATCAAAAATCTTTAGAGAACCTTCTAATTGGATATAACAAACTCACTTAAATCATACGATTCATAATAAAATAGAGTTGTTGAAAAATGAATTCTCCATCTGTTTCTGTTTTATGAAGTGAATGATTGAAGTAGTTTTGTTCAACGCCTCTATCGAATTTTTTAACAACTCTAATACTCGCAGAGCTTAGAGTAGTTGAATTGCAAAACCTAAATTTTGCTTTTACTTTATATTGAGAATTTTCAATCCAGAACAAAATGATAACTCTATCCAACTAAACCTGAATAAAAACATTCATTTAGATCTCAGAGTTTTACTTCTGTGATAACTATTTTTTAATTATTTTTGACTTGAGCCTTCGGCTTCCTTTCAGCCTAGTATACGTTTTGAGAGTTTAAATTTTCAATTCCTATTCCATTAAAAAAGAGTCAGAATGTTTCAACGTTTACCATCCCACTTTAAACTTATCTTAGGTTATGTTCTCTACTTCGCTCTTATACTTCTAGTTTATAAGATCTCGTTTCTTTTGGTCTATTCTTATAGACTTCAAGGAGTTCCTTTCCAAGAGTTGGCATACGCGTTTTTATTAGGTTTTCGTTTTGATCTAGTAGTAATCGGAATGACACTCGGATTATTTGCATTTCTCTCCGTCTTACCTTATTTTAATCAATTCAAGTTGTATCGTTTTTTCTGGGGCTATACTCCTTTGCTTTTAGGAATTTGGATGATAGCACATCTAATCGCAGACATCATCTATTTTGAAAACGCAAATAAACATATAGGTTATGAAGGATTTGTATTTCTCGGAAAAGATCTAGGTGTGATTCTTAAATCCGCATTAGAACAAAACACGATCACTTTTTTAATAGGAGTTATATTTTTACTCATCTTTCTTCCGTTATCTACTTGGTTATTTCTTAAATACAATCCATATCGTTATCAAAAAGAATCTTGGAAATCCACAACCATTCAAATTGTACTCGTATCGATCATAACGATCATTGCAATTCGAGGAGGAATCCAAGAATCACCTATAAGAGCGACTAACGCTATTGTTTCCGGAAACAATTTTGTTAACAACATTGCATTAAACGGCGTTTTTACTTCCATCATGGATTTAAAAAGCCAATCCATTCCTAAATTCCTCAAGTTAGAAACGCAAGAAGCAATCACAATTGTACGAAAAGAAACCGCCTACGCAGGCGCAGAATTTATCAGCGATAAATATCCAATTTTACGAGTTCAAAAAGAAACCAATCCAGGGACACCACCTAACGTAGTATTAATTATGTTGGAAAACTGGACCGGAAAATTTATCAGCCCCATTTCGAACGGACTTGTAGAAGGGAAGGAAATCACTCCGTATTTCAACCAACTTTTAAAAAAGGGAAGATTCTATAATCGTTTTATCGCTTCAGGAGGGAGAACGACTAATGGAATGATGTCGATACTTACTGGAATTCCAGATCGTCCAGGGCTAACCGTTGTAAGAACACATCAGGTTCTAGGAAATTTTTCCGGAATCGGAAACATATTCAAAAGAATGGGTTATGATACGTATTTTGTGACGGGAGGTGATTTGAGTTTTGATAATAAAAGCACTCTAATGCCTCATTGGGGTTTCGATACAGTACTCGGAGAAAAGGAAATTACAAAATTAGGAAGATTTAAACTAGGAGCTTGGGGATACGACGATGCAGACGTATTACAATTATTGCATGAACGAATTTCCACCTCTAAAAAACCAATTTTAGGTTTGGCTCTAACACTAACCACTCACTATCCTTACAGAACTCCTTCGGAAAAATTTAGGATTTTTGATCCTTCTACAAGAGACTACGATTTCTTAAACGTTTACAACTACGCAGATTGGGCCGTTCACAACTTTATCACTCAGGCAGAAAAATCCGGATATTTCAAAAATACAATTTTCGTTTTTGTGGCAGACCATACGCATCACAGATATTTAGATTACTACGAAGATAGAAATGTGCCTTTTCTAATATATGCTCCTGGAAAAGTAGAACCAGCGTTAGACGAAACTATAGCTTCCCAATTAGATATTATCCCGACAATTTTAGGGCTTGTAGGAAAAAAAGCCTATTTTTCTGCAATGGGCAGAAACCTATTGGCTCCAGAAAGAACTAAAACCGCCTACTTTGCATACGGAAATCTATTTGGGTGGATAGAAAAAGAACTTTTTTACTTAAGATTTTTTGACGGAAAAGAAGATCTTTCTTACAACATCAATCCACCACGCGAAAAAAATAATTTTTGTAGTAAGGATCCTTTCGTATGTGAAGAAATGAGTAAAAAAGCAAAAGCTTATTTAAACCTAAGCTACGATTTATTAAATCGAAATATAGTTTTTCCTTCGGACGCGGAATTACAAAAAATAATGTCACCGAATACGACTCCATAAACAAAAACCTAAATCGATCTTGTAAAATTCATTCTGTATCAACGGACGAGAATCGAAATATTCTCGTTTTGAAAATACGGATTTGGTTTGGTAAATTAATTTTCAAAAAATCAACTGGTAAATCCACGATTTGTGAGAGTTCCCACAGCTAAAACCAGTTCGTTCGTATGTTGAGTAATATGAGAACTACTATAAAATACAAAAAGAATCATCTTCCAGTCAGATTTCTGCACAAAATCTATATTTGGCGAGCCACTACAAAAAATAAAAAACATTTTATTAGAGGTTTCTAAAACCCAATCAAAACTACACAACAAAGCGCTAATATTTCAACTCGAACAGAGATTTATAATAGAGTTTTTGAAAAATTCCATAGTACAGATTAACAAAACAGCTTCAATTGTCCGTTTCCATAAAATAGAAACAAATGGAGAATTAATTTTTCAACAATTCCAATATAAATTCATAGTATTTAATTTTATAGAATTCAATATGTCGCTTAAGACCATAAAACCTATTTATTACATCAAATTTTTAGAATATACTATTTCTAAAATTCCTTCTAAACAAAGCGGCAGGGATCGACGCGGGGTCAATAAATTGGTAAAAAAGAAAATGCCAACATTTCTCCACATTTTTCAATTTATTGACCGAAGCCGAGAGCCCGGTTTCGGAGAAACAATTACAAAAATATAAAAACAGAATATAAAAAAAAACATAAACTAACAAAGTTATTTCTCCGAAAGCCGCCACACAAAAATCTAAATATCAAAAGACAGTTTTTACACAGACAAATCCAAGCCATTTGTGCAAAAATAAATCTACATACACATTTAAAATGAATATTGATACGTTTTACTTACTTAATACATTCAGTTTTTTAAATACAATATTTTCAAAATGGTTATAAGTTCGTGATATTAGAGTTTCTGAAAAATTAATTTTTTATCGGGTTCAGTTGTATAAAAACGGTCGATTGAAACAATTTTATTAGTCTCTACTATCAAATTTTCAACAACTCTATTAAAAAAAGTATATTAGTATTGTATTATATTTTACAAGATGTAAATTTACAATTCCATCTTCCGCAAGAACTGACAGAGTAACTTATGGATGCACTTTCAATCTTCAAAGTTTAATTCCGGAAGCAGAATACAAATCGTGGCAAAGACTACATTCATCTAACTGTTTACGAATTTCTCTTCTTTTTTCTAAATTCAAAACAGGCCAGAGATTCTCTTTTTCATAGGGATCAATTTGAATATCATAGGCTTCTTCGTCCGGAGGGAACGAATTAAGACGAAGCATATAGTGCAAATTCCCTTTAATATAACTCATCCCAACTCGATAAAGAGAAGTTTCGTTGTTATTTGCGATAAAAATACGACGATCCTCAGTCAAATCGGAAAAAAGAGAACGTCCTTCCAATTTGGAAAGATACCCCTTTACATCTGGTTGATTGGAAACACCTAACAATTCCGCAACGGTCGGGATTAAATCCGCGTTGGAAACGTTCTTATTCATATTCTTTTTTAAACGATCTCCGAAATGATTTTTTAAAGAGTTAGGCACGAAAAAAAACATAGGAATCGCCAAAGTTTCGATATGATTACTTTCTATATGACCAATATAATCGTGTTCAAAAAGGGCTTCCCCATGATCAGAAGTAAAAATCACAAGAGTATTTTCCATTAAGTTTTCTTGATTCAAAAAATTGAATATTTCTTTCAAAAGAAAATCTAGATAACGAACAGAATTGTCATAGGGAGCCTGTGTATCCTTACCAATCGGAAAATGAACAAATTCCTCTGGAACGATATACGGAAAGTGATTCGTATTTAAATGTAAAACTCCGGCAAATCTGGAATTTTTGTTTTTAAGAGACCTGACGTGATTTTGAAATTCAGCAATCGTTTTACGATCATCAATTCCAATATCATTAAAAACCCTGAGTCCGCTAATCTCCTTATTCCATAAAAAATCGATTCCAGCGTTTCTAAAAAAACCAGAAAAATTATTCCAACGAAAACTGTGACTCGAAATATAAAACGTAGAAAGACTAGCAGCTTTACCATATTCCCAAAATAAAGGAAAACTATGAGTCATAGAAATGGGTTGAATCGGGGAAACGCCAGATAACAAACTCGGAACGGAAATTAAAGTAGAACTCGAATTCGAAAAAGCTTTTTGAAAAACTACAACAGAACCTTTCGAAACATTTCGAGTCCAATGATTTAAAAACGGAGTAGTATCTTTATGATAACCATAAAGAGCCATACTCTTTCTACGAAGACTTTCACTTAAAACGATCAAAACGTTTTTTCGAAAAGGAATCGATCCCCTTTTCAAATTAGGTCTATTTCTAGACTGCAGTCCCGCAGAACCGAGCCGATCTCCCGTGATTAAGTTGTATAAATTTCGATTGATAAATGAAATCGAATTCACATCCGAAACATAAATCTGATCGTTAAAACGAGTATTGTTATGAAAAAAAGCAGCGAGAATAAGAATCCCAAAAACCAAACTGAAATAAATACTTTTTGCAAATCGAACCGGTTTAAAATTTTGTGAAGCAACTCTTAAACTCACGAACACCAGAATCAAAAGAAAAAAGAAAAAGATCCAAACCCAAACCGTAAGCCCGGCGCTAAGGAGCGTCCAGCTATTAAAAGGTTCTTGAAAAATATAGGAAAAAACAAAAAAATTTGGCATGATTCCGGTATATATAAAATAACCATAAGAACCAATCATACAAACAGAATAGCTCAGAGAAGAGAATATTAAAAGAACCCAATATACCTTTTTGTTCGAAATAGAATCTAGTAAAGAAAGAGAAAAAAGGAGCAGAAAATAGATCAAAATCGAATAAAGGAAAGAAAGAAGGTAATAATAAACCTGCAAAGTTTCCATGTGGCTCAAAATCTTCCAACGCAGCCCTATATCTAAAAATAGAATCAAAGACGGCACAAAAAAAAGAGGGAAAAATCTAAATCCAAAATTGGAAACGAAAGAATTTAAGTTTTGTCGAAAGAAAAAAACCAAAAAAACGCTCCATATTTGCTGGAAATAAATAGAATTTTGACTCGGAAGAAGATTTAATTTTTCATTCAGATCATAAATCGAAAGGAAAGAAAACCTCCATAGTAAGCAACAACTTACATGTTTATTAAAAAAATGTATTAGAAATCAAGTTTTTTTCGGAAGGAATTTAGAAAAATCCATTTTTTGATCCATAGAAATTTGAGCATTTTGAAAATGATTTAAAGAAATTTGATATTCTAAAACTGAGTCCGAAATACCCAATGTTCAGAATTTATTAGAGTTATTGAAAAATTTCATAGTGGCGACTAACAAAACTGCTTCAATCGAAAATTTCATGAAACAGAAATAAGATGGAAAATTCATTTTTCAACAATTCTATTCTATTGAAAACTAATATAATAAAGTATCGAAATTCTGTCACTAAAGCTGAAATTCGATTCAAAATTTATGGTATTCTAGTTCTATAAAAAATAGTAAGCGGAAAAAATATCAATAAACTACATTCTAATTTTAACTTTGGATAAATCCAGAAAACTTATATCATCCAAATAGAAACAAGAATAATCAAGATTCAGACCGATTCTTGGAGAAATAGATTTGGCAATTCAAGCCTTACTTACTGAAATGGGAATTGTAATGAATATTGAACTCACCCGGGACCAATACCAAGCTCTATTAAAATCTTTAGCGATCACAAGATTTTTATATCATTCCATTCTGGATGAAGAGGAACCAGCCGCGGATAGATTGGATTCTTACGATACATTCGAAGATATGGAACAGCAAATTCTATCTTATGCAAAAGCAGTGGAAGCTTCTCATCTAGTAGCGTATGATAAGGAAGAAGAGCTTCATTATCTTACCAGGGAATTCGAAGAAAAAACGGATATTTCCGATCTCATTACAGAATATCAAGATAGTATCTTTTGGGATGAACTCATTCAAAGACTCGCCGCAAGAGACTTTTTACGAATCTACGACGAATCCGAAATTAAAGGAATGGCGATTGAGGAAAGAATCGAAAAAGAAGCCCCTTTCATTTCAAAGTATGAGGAAATTTTTACAGAATCTGGAATTGAAAACCTAGAAATTAAATAAAAAAGTTCATCCTCAAATCAGATTATTTTCAGGAAAAAATCTTTTACTGCTCCTGATTGATTAAGTATTTTGAATTTTTATCGCAAAACATTGTTTCAGCGCAAAACACTGGACACTTTTATATTAGTTATAAGGGTAAAAACGTAACGAAATCATCACTTTAAATTTTCTTCAAGCCCATCATTCTAGCAACATTTCACCAATTCAGATCAAAATATGCCCAACCGAATGTTCTGAAACAAAACAAGATCTATTTATTCTAAATGAATTCGGTCTAAAAAATTAGAAAAATTTTTTCAGGCTCCTATCGTTTTTCTAAAATACTTAGGTAAAAGAATCGGTATCTATTCCAGAACAGTAGAGTAACATTCAAAATCGATTTAAATACCAAACATTGTAATAACCTCAATGGATGTACGTAATAAACACAAATCAAAACCTATAATATTTGATATTTATAATCCTCTTTTGCCTAAAAACATTGTATTTAAAATCAGCTATAAATTTCTATTTTATCGTTTTGTTATCAAATATTTTGAAAATAGAACTAAATCATAGAAATAAGAATAGATCGCGGAAAAAAGAACGGTTCCGTTTGTTATATTACTTCATCGTTGGTTGATCTAACTTTTATTTTTAAAATTTAGAGATAATCTCTTTAGTATTTCTATGTGTTTATTTTCTAAAAAATCTAACATTTTGCCTAAAAATACGTTTCTTTAGATATATTTTGTTGGAGGAATTACGACTATCGTATTGAATTCACATTTAACCTCATTTATAGAAAGCAAAACAACGCTTAGTTAGGTGAAAGATTTGTATACGTATCATTTTATCCGGTGATCAATTACTATCCGATATTAAAATTCAAAAATGTTAGAACTTACTAAAATTTTCCAAAAAATGTATATTTCTAATGACCAAATCTATTTTTAAGGTTGTAATAAAAAGGGCGTTCATTACATATTTTAGTAAATTTATAAAAAAGGATCTCTATTTAAAAATTGAGTCAACGTTGAGTATGGCAAATAAAATTATCACAATCCCTTTAGAAAATATAGATTTTTCTTCGCCGGGAAAACGACTCCGCTACGCTATAAAAAATATATTAGCGATGAATGATGAAGATTTTGCAACTTCGATTGGCAAATCTCAAAATTACATCAGTTATATTTGTAACGATAAACGTCCCTTATTGGATAAACTCGCGGCTGATATTGAAACTACACATGGTATTTCGGGTTTATGGTTGATCAAAGGACAAGGAAGTCCCGAAGTAAATTCTTCCCTAAACGAAAATTCAGGCACAGTTAAAAAAATGAAAAAAAGGGACTATCTTTGGAATAAAATATCTAACGATAAAGCGGAAGATATTTTGATCTCTTTCTATGATGACATTCCAAATGAAACTCGTAGTTTAATTTATCAGATGATCGTTGCGGTTTCCAAAAATAGTCGATATAGCTAAGATTTTTTTGAATTAAAAAAATAAACTAGAATCCGAAAACGTGTATCGTATACTTACTTGGAAAATCTTTCTACAGTATTTTACAAATTATAACTTTGTATCAAAAATTCCTTCATCCTTAAATCTAAAAGGAAATTAGAATTTTTTAAGTACCTTTTTTCTATCATCCCAAATTTTGCGTTTGCGCTGCATAATCATCGGCGAGACGAAATAGCCCCTTGCAAAAACATCAGTAGGATAATATAAATATTCTTTTCCATTTTCATCATATCGCCTAACGCCTAAATCCATATCAGCTCCATATTTCAATAAAACCCGAAACGATTCGATCGAAGTATCCTCATTTTTAGCATCTTTGATAGAAAGAATAAGAAGCGATTCCTGTTCTAAAACCTCCTGCAACCTACCATTTACCTTTATGTTTCTTTTAAATTCGAAAATCAGATTTGGACCCTCAAATATGAAACACCTGAATCATAATATCCATATCAGAAGCGAACTCATTAGATTCTTGGATGTTTTTTTCAATAAGATCCATCGCAGAAGATGTATCACTATTAGAAGCCTTCCAAAATAGATTCCGAATCGATTTTTTAGTCTCCAACGGAAACTCTTGAAAAGTCATTTCTAAAGCAGGAGAATAATAAGAGACTAATCCAGAAGAAATTGCTTTTTTCCAAAAATTATTTTTAAACTTCTCAACTAAATGCGGCTGATCTCCTATAAAGTTCTAATAAAAAAGCAATTCTATCACGCCAAAATCTAGGATCCTTAGTTATTGAGTTTTCTTCGAAAAACCGATGATCCAATAAATCGTAAATTTTTTCCCTATCTGAAAACGTATGCAAAACTTTTTTAAAAACTAAAGGATCGTACATGATAATCTCAGTAGAAAAACAAAGTTTCCAAACCTTATTATAGAATTATTTTTCTAAAACTGGATCTTTTCGAAATTCGTTATAAAGTATATTTAAAACTTGTCCCAAAACTTCAAAGAATCTTAGGCATCATTCTTTAGAAATTTTTAATAAAATATAGTAGTTTCCACAGATTAGATTGCATTTGGCAATTTACGAACTTTCGAGCAACTCTAATGTCGTTAAATTTTCGTTTTAGTTCCCACATTGGACGGTTTGGGACAAACTCTTAAAATTTCAAATCGATCGGATTGTAATTTCATATTTGATTCACTGCTGTAAAAAAGTGCAGGCAAATATTCTAATATACTAATTTTATTCCAGGAATAAACCCATCTCTCCTTTGGATACGTCCAATATTTGAATTCTTTTAAATCAGCTTCGATATGTGCATGTTCATAAGGAAGAAAATCCTCTTTTTGTAATTGTTGAATTTTTTTTCCAAAGCCACGACGTCGCAAGACTCTAAAAATTTTCGTAAAACAATTGGGTTTTTTTTCGGACGATTGATCTTAAAACATCATAGGAAGAGTTTTGTGTTCTAAAAATATATATGTTCTCGTTTCTTTTTTCGTAGTACCAATCTTCCGATCTCGGCCTACCAGACTTTACATATATGTAATAAGGGAGAGTTCCTGGCAATAAAATGGTGTCCAATACAAAAGACGATCAAGAATCGCCAAAATCCATCCGCCAAAACTACCAAGTTGGCCAAAAATTGTCCAACTTGGTCCTAATACAATTAGAGCGAAGTCATAAAAAGTTCCTTCATAAGGGAAATACTCTTTTTTCTCCTGAACGGAATAAACGATACTTCGGGTTGTCGTACAGCTTAAATTCAAAAAAATTAAAATCGAAATGACAATCTTCATTCAAATTATACTCGTTGCTCCAATTGAAAAACTGAGTAAAATCTTTTCTTAAAAAAGAAAAGATTATATATATTGAAGTTTACTATCCGTAATCTAACTTACCCTTTTAGTTTATAAATTATATCCAAACGTCCTCTTGTGCATATTACAGTAAAAATTTCTTATAAAAATTCCTATAAATTTTGAAACTACTTATATTTATCCTTATAAAGATAAACATACAAAAGCAATATTAGATAAACTGACTCAATTAGAGACGATAAAAATATACTAAAAAAGTTGGCGAGAGGATTTAAAAGAAATTCATTCTATAAATCAACAACTCTAATATAGTTGTTGAAAAATTTTATAGTGGAGATGAGTAAAATTGCTTCCACTGTCCATATTTTAATGCAACGGAAATAGATGGAGAATTAATTTTTCAACAACTTTAATATTTGATCCTTTTATTATGAAATCAAATATTATACTTTTTGAGATCAGCAGCAATTCGATCGTTAATCTGATGTTGTGCACATTCAACCGCAACCCGAATTGCACTCTGAACCGCAAGCGCATTGGATGAACCATGTCCGATCAGACAAATTCCGTCCACTCCTAATAAAAGCGCACCACCGTATTCGGCGTAGTCCAAACGTTTCTTAATAGCACCTAACGTAGGTTTCAAGAGTAAGGCTCCGGTTTGTGCAAGACTAGATTGTTTAATACTTTCACGTAAAACGTTAAAGATAGATTTAGAAAGGCCTTCGGTTGCCTTCAAAACGATATTTCCGATAAAACCGTCACAAACGACTACATCCACGTCCTTGCCACTTCCGTATAAATCTCTTCCTTCCACGTTGCCTACAAAGTTAATAGGAAGTTTTTTGATCATTTCAAAAGCCTTTAAGGAAACTGTATTTCCCTTTTTATCTTCTTCTCCGTTGGAAAGAATACCGACTTTTGGATTCAAAATATTGAATATTAGCTTTGAATAAATTTCACCCATCACCGCAAACTGCGCCAAATAATCTGGTTTACAATCTACATTTGCGCCCGCATCCACAAGCAACATAGGTGGACCATTTTCCTGAGGAATTGGTGCCGCGATAGGGGGGCGCAAAACCCCCGGAATTCTTCCTAAATACAAAAGAGCAGAAGCCATAGTAGCTCCTGTATTTCCGGGAGAAAACATTCCTACACAGGTTTTATCAGCTACAATTTGTGTTGCTTGAACAATGGAAGAATCCTGAAGAGTGCGCACAGCGATAGAAGGAGAATCATTCATATCGATGATCTCCGAAGCGTGTTGGATTCTTACTTTATTTGTGTCGTATTCGAATTTGAGGAGTATTTCCCCGATTTCTTCTTCTTTGCCGACTAAGACTACATTGGCACCATCTTGGTTTACGGCATTTACGGCGCCTTCAATGATTTTTTCCGGCCCGTAATCGCCGCTCATTACATCGACGGCGACCCACATCATAGAAATTAATTTTCTTCTTTAGGCTTCTTAACTTTCGGTTCTAAAACGATTCCGGTTTTATAAAATCCGCAAGTAGGGCAAATTCTGTGGGGAAGTCTATACGAATTACAATTGGGACAAGGTACCAAATTCGGTTTTCCGATGGCATGATGAGCGCGTTTTGTTCTAACTTTTGATTTCGATTTTCGTCTTTTAGGAACTGCCATTACTTTCCTCTTGGGAAATTGAATTGTTAGACTATCCTTTTTAGAGGTCTGTAATCCTCAACAATTATTTCGATCCAATACAAATAAGAATCCTTTTTGGAATCGAAAACAAGAAACTCCAAAAACGCAGACCACTTATAGACTACTACAAAAGCGATCAGAAGGCTCTGGCGACATCCAAGAGCGTGATTGGCACTTGAGAAAAGCATTCGTTAGTCTTCAATCCGCAATTTGTTAAATTTCTTCTGGGTTGCCTTAAACACAACTCAAACAAACACTTCTTATGGGTTCCGTTTTTAGATTTTAGAAAGAGAATCCATAAATTCAACCGCTTCTTTTCGTTTCCCGTAAAGAGAAGAACGATTGAAAACAAGACGAGCAGAGGATTCCAAAATTATGTCCAGCTCCTTGAGTCCGTTTGCCTTGAGAGTTCCTCCAGTAGAAACCAAGTCTACAATACAATCGGAAAGACCGACGAGAGGTGCGAGTTCTATACTTCCATAAAGTTTAAAAATTTCACAGGAAAGTCCTTTCAGAAAGAAAAACTCTCTCGCCAAATTTGGATATTTGGTGGCCACTCGAATCTTACGGTGATGCGCTTCTAAAGTAAAACCATTCGGGGCTGCAAGAGAAAGCCTACACTTCCCGATTTTTAAATCCAAAGGAGTCGCTAAATCATAACCACCTTCTTTTAAAACATCCCATCCGCTAATTCCTGCATCCGCTGCACATTGTTCCACATAAGTAGCAACATCTTGAGAACGTACAAGTAGAATTCGAATTTTTCCCTTTGGGTCGTTGTAAATCAATTCTTTGGAATTAGGATCGGGTTTAGAAGAAAGCCAACCCTTGGAGATCATCAAATCGATGCTCTCCTCAGCCAATCTTCCTTTAGGCAAAGCCAGAGTTAACATCAACCCTTCTGGTTGAGTTGTATTAGTAAAAACGTAGCGTATTGTTTTACAGTATTATAATCCGTAGCAGGAGTTTTAATCTCTTGATCCAAAACCTTTTTTAGAGATTCGGTCGCTTCCGCCTTTTTACCATTCTTCGCTTGAAGTCTACCAGTTTGATATAAACTCCAAGCTAAAAATCCATTGGCTTCTCTTGTGTTTGCAAGAAGATTTGCAGAGACACTAAAGTCTGTTTCGGCTAACGCTAAATTTCCTTCTCTTTCTCGGAGATTGCCCGCAAGATAAAAATAATACGCCTTTACTTCCGTGGGTTCTTCGATTTTTTTACCAGCCCACTCCAATTTATCTGCGGCTTTTTGAAATTCTCCGTTACGGGAATACAAATCGGAAAGAGTTTTTGCAAGCCTAAGTTCTAATTTTTTAGAAGAATACTGAGCGGAAATTTCTTCGTAAGCTTTGATTTTTTCTTTCAAATCAGTTGCTGGATTAGCACGAAATTTTTTTTCCAGAATTTCTAAAGCGATTGTTCCCTTTTCAAATTGAGAATCCTGATATTGAACATAGATGACTACAGCAAGAATAACTACTACTATCACTCCTGCGCCAATCAATACTTCCTTGATTCGAAAAGAAATTGCTCTGAAAAATTTAGTCAGAGCCAATTCTATTTTACTTCCTTGAAAATCCGTGTATGGATCGACTTTTACTTCTTTGGCTGTTTGACCAATCCCGTACCGTTTCATATCAATCCTTCATTCTAAGATTTTTTATCTGAGAGAAGTATTTAAGAAACTTCCTAAACTTTCTCGAGAAGGTGCATCCGAGGTTTTCAGATATTTAGACATTTCCTCTCTTTCCAAGGCCTTGTCAAAGTCCTTGATAGAAAGCGAAATCTTTTTGTTCTTCACATCCACCTTAATCACCGCAGTTTTTACGATTTCATCTGATTTGTATAATTCTGTCAGATTCACTTCTTTTCCATTTGGTACTTCAGAAATATGCACTAGTCCTTCGATTCCTGGAGCTACTTCCACAAAAATCCCAAATTCCTTAATGGACTTTACTTTCCCTTCTACGATCGTACCAACCGGATGTTCATTTCTAAAAATCTCGTATGGATTTTCCATTAACTGCTTGAGACCACAAGAAATTCTCTGAGCATCCAAGTTCACGTCTAAAATCATATATCTTACGGTATCACCTTTTTTAAGTTGAGAAGTAGGATTAGCCACCTTTTCATCCCAGGTAATATCGCTGATGTGTATAAGACCTTCAATTCCGTTTTCCACTTCCACAAAGGCACCGTATTTAGTGATACCGGTAATCACACCTTCTAAAACATTTCCTCTGCGGATTTCAGGACCAAGTTGATCCCAAGGATTCGGCTGTAATTGTTTCAGTCCTAAAGAAAGTCTTCTGTTTTTGAAATCTATATCTAAAACCAGAGCCTCTACTTCTTGACCTTTTTTTAATATATCTTTTGGTTGTGGTGGTTTTTTAGACCAAGCAAGTTCAGAAGTATGAATCAAACCTTCCAAACCTTCTTTCAATTCTACAAATGCTCCAAATTTAGTGAGGGAGGTAACAGTTCCTCGGATCACCATTTCTTTTTCCAAAGAACGTTCTGCCCAAACCCAAGGATCTTCGTAGAGTTGTTTTAAACCTAACGCGAGTTTGTTGTTTTCCTTATCAAGTTCAAGAATTACAAGTTCTACTTCTTGACCGACCTGAAAGTATTGTTTAAAAGGAGCATATTTTTTATAAGAAATATCTCTTTGGCGAAGAAGTCCGGTAACGCCGTCTACTTCACAAAAAACTCCAAAAGAAGCAATTTTACTTACGATCGCTTTTACTTTGTCTCCTACTTTCAGTTTTAAAAGAAGAGCATCCCATTTCTCTTCATTTACTTCGTCTAAAAGTTTTTTTCTGGAAACGACTCCGGAACGAGTACGGTCGTTGAGTTCTATAATCTTAAATTCAAGTTCTTTGTTTTTGAAGGTTTCCCCTTCTTTAAATTTATAACTGAGTTGAGAAGCCGGAAGAAAAAGTTCCACACCTTCCACGTTTACGATATAACCTTTACCTTT
This sequence comes from Leptospira interrogans, assembly GCF_900156205.1. Classification (GTDB taxonomy): domain Bacteria; phylum Spirochaetota; class Leptospiria; order Leptospirales; family Leptospiraceae; genus Leptospira; species Leptospira interrogans. Next base: position 14,878 of record NZ_FTNA01000013.1, on the reverse strand, counting down.
GATTTCGTTTACTAAACGACCGGTAACCTGATAACCGTTTTTAAAAGCTTCTTTTACAATTTCCCAACCTTTTCTTTGATCGGCTTCTTTTTTAGAAAGAATACAACCAGAATCCTGAGATTCTTTTCTTTTTACAATTGCGGAAACGTAATTCCCTCTTTCTGGGGCTTCGTCGAAATCTCCCCTGGGAATACGACCTTCTTGTTTGAGCCCTTCTATCGCCACATAAACGTAGTCGTTATCTACGGAGACGATTTTTCCTTCAACGACTTGATCTTTCCGGAGTTCCGGTTCTTCGTGTATTGATTGTTCCCACTGTTTGAATACTTCTGCAAAAGTGGACTTCTCTTCCTTGTTTGTCATGGGGCGTAGGCTACTCGGCTAATGGTATTGGATCCGTCTGGAAAATTAGGGGTCATTGATCCAGAATTTCGAGGATCTTGCTGATTACACTATTTTTAGAGAGAATATCAGTGTCAATTAGGATTGCATCCTTTGCTTGATAAAGAGGAGCAATTTCTCGCTCCATATCCGATTTATCTCTGAGAATAATCTCTTTTTCAATCTCATTCCGATCGGCAAAGATTCCCTGTTCTTGCAATTGTAAAAATCTACGCTCCGCTCTTACTTTCGAAGAAGCAGTCAGATAAAATTTAAATTTTGCATCTGGAAATACTTCAGTTCCAATATCTCTCCCATCCATAATCAATTTATGAAGTTTTGCGAGGGAATGTAGTTCTTTATTTACAAAATCTCTGTAAATTCTGCGGTTTGCTATATGTTTGATTTCTCTTGTAATTTCCGGAGTTCGTATTGCCAAAGAAACGTCCTCTCCGTCCAGTAAAATTCTGTTTTCATTTCCAGCCGAAAACTCGCATACAATTCGAATTTGTGATAAACTACGTTCCGCTTCCGATGTTTTTACCCATTCTTCAAAACGATTGTTAGGCGAAGTTTGATATAACCGAAAAAGGTATAAGGTCAAGGCCCTATAAAAAGCGCCCGTATCTAAATAATTAAATCCTATCTTTTCGGCGATTTGTCTTGCTACCGTACTTTTGCCAGAACCCGCCGGACCATCCAAAGCGATTACGTTTTCATTCATTGATACAACTCTCGAGTAACTTTTCAAAACCAGGAAAAGAAGTCTCAATCCAAGAAGTTTCGTCAATTTGGAGATCTAAACCGGAAAGCGTTTTAAAAATCAAAAAACTCATTGCAATTCTATGATCCATATATGATTGAATTGGAATTTTTTTTACAGTGGAAAGTCGAGTCCATACTTCCGAGGATTTTTTAGAAGTCCCATCAAACGAATATCCGTCCGTATATTCTTCTACTTCGATACCGAGTTCGCGAAAATTGGAAACCATCGTATGAATTCGATCCGATTCTTTGGCTCTGAGTTCTTCCGCATGACGAATTTCAAAACCACCTTCCGCAAAAAAACCCGCAACGGAAAGGATTGGTATTTCGTCTATAATCGAAGGAATTAAAGATTCTGGAATATTTGATTTTTTTAAATTAGAAGGATACGTTTTTAAATCCCCTACAGGCTCACCACATTCTATACGTTTGTTTTGGATTTCTATTTTTGCTCCCATCGATTGGAGCGCCGTTAAAATCCCCGTCCGAGCCGGATTGAGTCCTATGTTTTTAATGAGTAAATTTCCTTCTTTTGCCAAAACTCCGAGCACAAGAAAAAAAGCCGCAGATGAAATATCTCCTGGCACCCTAAATTCTCCACCGTTCAAAACGTAAGGAGGTTTAATTTTAAAATGCAAAGGGGAAATTTGTTCGATCTTGTTTCCTAAAAAACGAAACATGTTTTCGGTATGATCTCTGGATAATATATTTTCCGAATATTCCAAATCTGTTTCAGACGAAATCGCAGCCAGCATCAGACAGGATTTGACTTGTGCGCTCGCAATCGGGCTTTCATAACGAAATCCTTTTAATTTTTTTCCTTCGATTTTTAAAGGAGCGGTTTCTTTTTCCCCAAGCCCTACGATCGAAGCCCCCATAGAACTTAAGGGTTTTATAATTCTTCCCATAGGACGTTTTTTAAGCGAATTGTCTCCGGTTAAAGTAGCGTTTATACCGGGTAGTCCACAAATAAGTCCTGCGGACAATCGAATTCCAGTTCCTGCGTTTCCGAAATCCAAATCTACATTAGGCGAAACAAGTTTGTTTTTTCCAGGACTTTCAAATTCGTATTCTCCCGGTTTAACCTTTTGGACCTTTAATCCTAGTTTGGCGAATGCGGACATTGTATTCAAAGGGTCTTCTGCTTCTAAAAATCCGGTTACTTTGGATTTGCCTTTGGAAAGCGCCGCAAACAAAACGGAACGGTGAGAAAGTGATTTATCTCCCGGAACTTCTATTTCCCTGGATTTGAGTTTAGTTTTTTTTGGAATCATCCTGGTTCTTCAAAATAAAATCTCTAGATCTACGAGAAATTTCCATAAATCGTTCCCATTCTTCCGGATCTAGAGTATTTTTTGGATTCAATTTTTCTAATATAATATCAAGTCGATCCCTAAAGTCGGATAACGAACGAAAAATTTCGTCCTGATTAGAACCAAAAATAGCTGCCCACATTTTTGGGTTGGAACCTGCAATTCGAGTCATATCTCGAAACCCTCCTCCATTTAAAGGGATTGGGGAAAGATCCGTATAACGTTTTATCGTTTTTTGATTAGCTGCCCAATCCGCCATAATCGAAGAAAGTATATGAGGAGAATGTGATAGATACGATAGAATAGAATCGTGTTCCTCTGCAGAAATTTCTATCGTTGTAGTCCCGACAAATTTCCAAAAGTTTTTTAAACGATCCTGAATTCCCAGTTTTACATTTTTTGGAGAAGTCAAAATACAAAGTCGTCCTTCATATAACGACGAGTTTGCGAATTCAAGTCCAGATTCCTCTGAACCACACATCGGATGAGAAGAAATATAATTGTGTCCAGATGAAAAATGGGTCTCCACCGCATGAATGATTTCTTTTTTAGTGGAGCCTAAATCAGTGATAATTCCTGAAAAATCGGTGGGCAACTCGGAAATCAATTTTACCGTAAGATCTACTGGAACTCCAAATATAATAAAATCGTAATCTTTCCAACTTTGTGTAGAGCGAAATTCTTCCGAAGTTAAAATTTGATCCGCGGATTTTAAGGATTGTCCCTTTATTTTACTTTTAGTAGAACCTACAACCCCAGTGATAGATGCTGAAATCCCCTTTTGTTTAAGCGCCAAAGAAAGCGAAGCGCCCATCAGCCCCAATCCGTAAATTAAAATATTAGAAAATTCTAATTTCACAGGTTTTGCGGAGACATCGGATAAGAACCGAGTACTCTCAAAAAAATAGTATTTTCTTTCAGACCGGCGAGAACGTTTTGGATCGATGGATCCTTTTGATGACCGTGAAAGTCTATAAAAAAGTTATATTCCCAGGAGTTTCTTCTTGTGGGTCTGGATTCTATTTTGCTCAAATTGAGTTGATAATCAAAAAAAGGTTTTAGTACACGATAAAGTGCACCCGGTTTATCGGGGCAGGAAAAAACGATCGAAGTTTTATCATTCCCCGTAGGAGGACATTGATTTTTTCCTATGATCAAAAAGCGGGTAGTATTATCAGGAAGATCTTCGATAGATTCGCGAATCAGACTGAGCCCATAGATTTCCGCAGCGATGGAAGAAGCAACTGCGGCACAGGCGTCTTTTTTTTCCGCTACGATTTGAGCCGCTTTGGCAGTAGAAGAAGTTTCTACGATTTCTACGTGAGGAAGATTGGCGGCGATCCAATTTTTACACTGAGAATTGGCGATTTTGATTCCGTATAACGTTTTAATCTTAGAAAGATCATGTTCCAATCCAAGTAGGCTGATATTGATTCTTAAATAGTGTTCCGAGTAAATCAGAAGATCGGAAACTAAAAATTGGTCTAAGGTGGAGTTGACCAAACCTTCGCTGGAATTTTCCACAGGCACAACTCCGTAATCGATTTTATCGGTTTCTACGGCGCGAAAAACGTCTGGAATCGAATTGAACTCTAAAGCGTTGATCGAAGCTCCAAAACGAGAACGAACCGCCTGATTGGAAAAAGAACCTGCCGGTCCTAAATAACCAATCTCTAATCCTTTTTCTACGGAAATAGAACCGGACATGATTTCACGGTAAATTGCAAGCAACACTTTGTCTGGAAGTGGACCGGGGCTAAAAGACTTTATCTTTTCGTAAACTTCCTTTTCTCTATCTGGTCGGAAGACCGGCTCGTTTCTTTCTCTTTTAATCTCTCCGATCTTAGACGCAAACTCTGCACGAGTCTGGATAGACTTTACGATTTCTCGATCCAAAGAATCGATCTGATCTCTAAAGATTTTTAATTGCTGATCTAAATCACTCATCTTCGAGTAGATCATCCAAATTTTCGAATTTCAATTCTTTTACTTCCACAGGAGCAGGAAGATCCGATAGTTTATTCAATCCAAAATGAATCAAGAACTCTTTCGTAGTTCCATACAAGGCGGGTCTTCCAGGAACTTCTTTGTTTCCGACCGGTTTGATTAGCTTTTTAGAAATAAGAGACGTGACCATAGCCCGGGAAGAAACTCCTCGGATTTCGTCTATTTCTGGAAGTGTAATCGGTTGTTTGTAAGCAATGATAGCAAGTGTATCTAAACTAGACTTGGAAAGTTGTTCTCTTCTTTTTTCTTTAAAAATATTTCCGAGTAGTTCCGCAAAACCTTCGTTAGTTACAAACTGGTAAGCCCCGGCGATTTCTTTCAGTAAAAATCCACCGTTCTTTTCAGAATAATCTAAAATGAGTTCGTCTAAAATTTCACGAGCTTCTGTTTTTTCGATTTCCGCAGATTTGGCAATGCTAGCCAACTTTAGAGGTTCACCGGAAACGAATAATAAGGCCTCGATCAATCCTTTGATTGCTGTTCTGTCCCGTTCCAATGTCCCTCTACCAGAAATAAACGGATCTCTCCAAACAGTTTGTGTTGTTTGGCGCGTAAAATCCTCTGCTTACTTAGTTCCAGCAATGCCAGAAAAGTGGCAACGATTTCTGCTTTTTCCGGTTTTTCTCGTTCGAATAATTCCGGAAAAGAGATTTCTTTTTTTTCCCTAAGAGTGAAAAGTATTTTTTCCATTTTTTCTTCTACGGTAAAACGATGAGGCGCGGTAAGTAAGGTAGGAATTTCCGCCTCTACCGATTGAGATTCTAAAATTTCATGAAATGCAGAAATCAGATCTAAAAGAGAAACATCCAGCCAATTGTCTTCTTCATCCAAGGTAACGTTAGATTCTCTTCTAAAAACTCCTGTCTGAGTCTGATCCATTTCCGAAAGTTTTTTGGCAGTAAGTTGAAACTTTTTATGTTCTAAAAGTTTTTCTACAAGTTCAGGGGGAAGCGGAGGTTCATAGTCTTCCTCTTCAAATCCTGGGTCTGGTAATAAAGCTTTAGATTTTAGATAGATTAAATTAGCGGCCATTAAGGCGTATTCTGCGCTGAGTTCCAAAGAAAGAGTTTCTGAAATTCTAAGAAAACTTAAAAAATCCCGGGTGATGCGAGAGAGAGAAACATCAAAGATGTCTACCTTGTAACTTTCAATCAAACTCCAAAGGACGGATAAAGGACCTTCTGATAAACCTCCTTCCGAATTGTTCCATTGAACTACAAAGGACTTACCGGATTCTTCATTCTCCATTCAAAAGAAATCTACCTTTACGAGTTGAGCGCCTTATCCGCAGCTTGTTGCAATCTTTCTGGAGAAAAAGGTTTTACTACAAAATCCTTAACGCCCATTTTGATCGCTTTTGCGAGTAGATCCTCCTGGCCGAGCGCAGTTACCATGATGATTCTAGCCTTCGAGTCCATTTTAAAAATTTCCTGAGCGGCTTCGATCCCATCTTTTTCTCTCATGGTAATATCCATAGTAACCAGATCCGGTTTTAGAGTTTTATATTGTTCTACAGCAATATTTCCGTTTTCTGCTTCTCCCACGATTTCGTGACCGGTTTGGGTCAGTGCATCTTTTACCATGGTTCTCATAAATTTTGCGTCATCCACAACGAGAATTCTGGCCATATTAAATTCCTCTCTCTTTCAAAATGATTTGGATCCTATTGATGATTTCTGTAACAGGCTCAATATATTCGACGCCTCCCATCTCCACAGCTTGACGATTCATCCCATAAATAACAGAAGTTTGTTCGTCTTGTGCAATCGTAGAACCACCTATTTCTCTAACTCTTACGATCGCTGCAGAACCGTCTTTACCCATCCCAGTCATAATCACACCGATAATTCCGCTTTTATATTCTTCAATCGCGCTATCTAGAAGAACCTCGATGGAAGGTCTGTGTCCATTTACAGGGGCTTCCCTGTTCAGGGCAATCCATTTCCTCCCTCCTTTGGATTGAATGGAAAGATGTGCGTCACCCGGTGCCACATAACCAGTGTTCGGTTCTATCGGCTCACCATCCTCTGCTTCTTTTACTTTGATTTTTGCGTGATCGTTCAGCCTAGTCGCAAACGCTTTTGTAAAACCCGCGGGCATATGTTGAACGACTAAAATCGGTAAAGAAATGTCCGCTGGAATTCTGGAAAACACTTCTTGAAGGGCTCTAGGTCCTCCAGTGGAAGTACCTATACAAATGGCTTGAATCGGGGATTTTTTTAAATGCGATCCAGCTGGAACCTTTGAATAAGCCGGAGCCTTTTTTAAAAGATTTTGGGAAGGAATTTGTATTTTACTTTCGAAGTAAGCTAAAATTTTAGATTTTAAAATATTACCAATTTCTTCCGGATCGAATTGAAACACACTGGAAGGTTTCGGTACAAAATCAATGGCTCCATATTCCAAAGCCTTGAAAGTTGCTTCGGCTCCATTCTGAGTCAAAACGGAAAGCATAATGACAGGAATTCCTAATTTCTTTTTTTGAAGTTCATGAAGTGCCGTAAGGCCGTCCATAACCGGCATTTCTACGTCGAGTATAATCACGTCCGGATTCATCTTCTGAGCAAGATCAATACAATCCATTCCGGTTTTGCCGGTTGCGACAACATGGATCTTAGAATCTTTTTGGATCTGATCAGAGATGATATTTCTGACTAATAGAGAATCATCGATAATAACCGCACGAACCGGATTTGGAATCATCGAAATTAAAACCTCGGAATCAATTGAAGCAGTTCGTCAAAATCCGGAAGGAATAATAACACACCTAATAAATCGTTACCCTCGTGATTGAATTCAGTAAGCATACTTAAAAACTTGGTCCGCTCTGGTTTGACTACGTCCAAAACCTGCATAAAAGTTCCTTCCAAAAATTCTGGAACAGAAGGTGTAACGCTAGCCTTCGCCTTATTCGATATAGAGTTCATCACGGAAGAACAAACTATATTTGAAATTTCGCTTAACACAGATTTGGCGTCTTCGGTCAGTTTTTCCCCTGGAGAAGTTTCAGAACCCAAAAGTTCTTTGGCAAGATTTGCGGCATTTTCGCGGGAGAACATCATCAAGAGGTTTCCGTTCAGATCTCCGTTCATTCGAATTCTTAAACCGTAAAAATGATTTTCCGAAAAACGAATCTCTTCCGCGAGGCCATCTCTGTCGTTCATAATGATTTCCGGAATAAACAGATCAATATTCTTTTTCAAAAGTTGAGAAAGAACCATACCGGCGTTCATCATACCTGTATTGACCACGTTTTCTAATTTTTTAAGTTCTTCTTTAGATAAGGCGCCTTTAAAATCTTTAGAAGGAGCTACGGACATAGTTCTTTCTTTTTTTTGAGTTAAAAAACTTTCTATAATGGCCTTTGCTCGTTTTTGCTCGTCTTCGCTCGCGCTCTGATCTAATGCAATTTCTGTAATATGAGAACGATATTCTTCTTCTGAAGAAACGAACGGCTTTTTAGGATCTTCGGAAGAATACGATGTAATCGTAGGTGGCATTTGCGGATCTTGAGTTTCGGATTCGACAGGAAGAGGAAGTTGTTTTTCTTGAGGAGCTTTCATTTCAACACTAAGAGCCACAGCGGCGGCTAGTTCTTGTTCTCTGAAAACCTCTTCTTTTTCCGCGACGATCCGTTTTAGATCTCTAGACTTTTCAGTCTTTTTCTTTTTCAGACGTTCTCGATTTGTGATGTCGTGTAACTTGTGATTGTAGACGTTTGTAGGATTTGTAGTTTTTTGAATATAACGTTCTTCTTCTCTTTCCGCAGAATGAATCGAACCGATTCTTCTCATCGTTTCCAAATGATAGTGAACTACTGTGTCTACATCCTCCAACTCAGAAGCAATTTCTACGATCCCAGGAATATCCAAAACCATGATGATGGTTCCGTCTCCCATAATAGAAGCTCCGGTAAGCCCTCGAATATTTCTGAAATTTTTTTCCAAAGACTTAATCACTGTTTCGTGTTTACCTACAAGCTCATCCACCATAAATCCGATCTTACGACCTTTATATTGAACGATGACAACTGGAAATTCCTCACGATCTGTTTTATCTTGAAGACCTATGATCCGATTGAGTCTATAAATCGGAAGCACTTCGCCACGTAGGTTGATGATTTCGTTTCCTTCGAGAGTTGTAATCTGATCGTTGTGAATTTTAATTGTCTCATTAACTTCGGAAAGTGGAAAGGCATATACTTCTTCTTCCATGAGAACCAGAATAGAAGGAATGATCGCAAGAGCTTGTGGAAAGGAAAGTACAAAAGAAGTGCCCTGTCCTCGAACACTGTTGATAATGATTTTTCCTTTAAATTCCTGGATAAGATTATTTACTACATTCATCCCAACACCTCGACCAGAGATGTCTGTGATTTTTTCTGCAGTAGAAAATCCAGCTTGAAAGATAAATTGAAAGATTTCTTGTTCGGAAAGATTAGAAGCCTCTGTTGGGTTTACGAGTCCTTTTTCAATTGCCTTAGAGAGAATTTTTTCCGAGTCAAGACCACGCCCGTCATCTCGGATTTCCACCATAATATTACTTCCGCCCTGATAAGAATTCAGTTCCAAAGTTCCGGTTTCCGGTTTTCCTGCGCTCAATCTTTCTGCAGGAGTCTCAATTCCATGATCTACAGAATTACGAATGAGATGAAGTAGAGGTTCACCTAACGCATCTATGACTTTTTTATCGAGTTCAGTAGATTCTCCCGAAAGGACTAAATTTACTTTTTTGCCAGTTTCTAACGAAAGATCTCTTACAAGCCTAGAGAATCTTCTAAACACAGTAGAAATTTGGACCATCCGTATATTCATAATTCCGGATTGAAGTTCCTTAGAAATACGATTGATAAGATCGATTCTGGATTTGAGATCGTTGAATAGTTGATCTTCTCCAAAAATACGAATCAGGTCGTCATAGATTCTTTGAAAACCGGAATTTGTGATGATAAGCTCTCCTACGTTGTTCATCAACTGATCTAGTTTATCAGAAGATACTTTAATACTTTTTAATGTAACCTTAGACTCCGAAGCGGCCATATCGTCTTCGATCTTAAAATTTGCCGCGGCCGTTTCCTGAACAACTGGAACGTATTCTTGCACATCCAAAAATTCCACCATATCCACGTTAGCTGCGGTTTTGATTTGTTCGAAAGACTCAGAAGAAAGAAATAAAAATACAACGGAAGAAACATCTGATCCTTTTTCCAATTCTTCTAAATCTGGAATCGATTTATAAACTATTCCTAAATTCTTCAAGTTCTGAACGATTAAAGAAAAACGAAGTCCTTTCATCGGAGAATCTTTTCCAAGAGTCACCGAAATTTTCCAACACTTACCAGACTTACGGATTTCTTCCTCTAACTCTTTCACTTCTTCCGCTTCGAGACGAATTTCCAATCCACTGTAAGCCAAACTCGTAGCTTCCACAGATTTAACTACAGGAGGAGCCGCCTGACTTGAAGTTTCAGCAGGTTTAGATACAACAGCCGGTTGTGTAGAAACAGATGGAGCTGAGACATCCGAAAAGGAAGAAGGATCTTTTTCGTAGGAGTCCAACTTTTGAATCATGTCCATAAAAGGAGTATCAATCTTTTTGCCTTGGCTTACGTTAGCGATAACGTATTTGATCAGGTCAAAACATTGAAATAGAAGATTCACTAGAGGAAGTTTAACATCCAGTTTACCGTCTCGGATCAATTGAAGAAGGTTCTCCATTTTATGAGCAAGATCCGAAAGATTGTATAAACCAACAAATGCCGCCGAACTTTTTAAAGAATGTGCCGCGCGAAAAATATCGTTAATGATAGAAAGATTTTTATGATCCGCTTCTAGCTTAAGTAAGTTTGCATTTAGTTCCTCGATCTGATCTTCAGATTCTTCTAAAAATAATTCGGTATATTCTCCTAAAATTCCAGCCATTAGATAACCTCCTGTTCAAAGTTGATCAGGACAGATAAATTTAAATTGAGTATCAAAGTTTCGTCTGCCTGGCTGACAGATTCTATCAAAGAACTATAATTTAGAGAAAGATCATCCGTAGCTTTACTGACTTTGTCGAATTGAATTTTTACCACTTGTCTTACCGTATCGACTAAAATTCCGGCTCGTTTATCCTCGTGCACTACTACGATAATTCGAGTAGAAGGCATAATGTCGCTATATCCGATTCCAAAAACCTGCTTTAAATCTAAGATCGGAATGATCTCCCCCCTAAGATTAATCACACCTAAAATATAATCGTCTCCGTTTGGAATTCTAGTGATCGGGACCGGTTTTAGAATTTCGTGGATTTTTAGAATATCGATTCCGAAAATCTCCTCTTCTACGTTGAAAGTTAAATATTCCTTTTGAGATTCCGTAGTTTTATCCGCTTCTAAGGATTCAAGGTATTGTCTATTATCGAATGAGGTCATAATGTTACCTAGCGGCTCTCCATAAAAATCCAGAATCAATCTATAAAACGGATCGTAATTTGTTTTTCAAGAACAATCGAAAGAAAGAGTTTACTAAACCTAAAAATTCTTACATTTTTCCAAAAGCGAAACTTTTTTTCAATAGAACTTGAGTCACACAACACCCAATCGGTTAACATAACCCGAAAATCGATCTTATGTCCAACGGTTCTAAAAACTTTAACGGATGTTCATAAAATCTGTCGTTAGCACTTAAAGTATCAAAACTTAAGAGATAACATAAGATGTAAATCTTTTGGGAATCGTACTTTCACGTTTTTAGTTCATCCTAAAGATTTATCAAAAAGAAGCAATCTTTAAGACGAAGAAATCCGACTCAACCAAAGTAAACATCAGATTTCATCCTACTATTTTTTTAATCTTAAAAAAGAATAAACCAAAGAAAGGGAATCGTAAAACTCCAAAAATGAAAAGATAGATCCAATTCTTTTTACCTAGAAATCTTTCGAACACCATTCTCGGTCAAATTCAACTTAAGTTTCACACTCGACTGACATTTTGTTACTGAACTGCCGCAGATATAAATAGACAAGATTTTAGCGTTTTTTCAGACGATTTGATAAATTTTTTTCTCTGTAACTATAGTACCTACTCTTATGTCATGATCTTCCTTTGCAAAACTTGCCGGAAAAAGTTCTTCATAAGTAAGTCCAATCAACTTTGTAAAATCCATTTCGAAAAGGGTTCTATCATAAAAACCTCCACCACGTCCTAAACGATAACCAAGTTGATCATAACCTAAGGCAGGAACTATGATCCATTCTGCATCTTTAAAATTCAGAGTTTTAGTTCCTTTAGGTTCCAAAATTCCAAAGGGGCCGCTTTCCCAAGCTTCCGGAAGAATAAACTCCAATTTTTCGTCTTGGATCCTTGGGAAATAAATTTCTTTTCCAGAATGCTCCCAACCTAAAACTTTTGGATCCACCTTTACTTCCCATTTATCAGGAGAGTAAGCTATGATCTTTCGAGCATCGAATGTAATTTCTTTTAAAAATTCGAGAATAGCGAGGTCTTTTTTTTCCCTTTCTTCTAATAGGGTAAGTAAAGTTCGAAGTGCGTTTCTAGACTGAAGTTTCAAAGAGGATTACTTTTTAAACAAAAGAAAAATCAAAGATCTCCAATGATTCCTTCTTCTAACATCATAATGAGTTTACGAGTTTTTTCTTCTAGTTCTACCTCTCCGATTTTGGTAGAAACAGAATTAGGTTCGTCTTTGATTTCTTTTGCTTGGTGCAATTCATCTGCAAAATTGAGTGCAGCCAAAATAGCAAGTTTCTGTTTAGAAGCGCCAGGCATTCCAGCCCCAAGTTCTCTGAGTTTACGATCTACTTCTTCCGATAGAGAATAAATATAATCTTCTTCGGCTTCGCTGAGGATCGTATATTCCTCTCCGAGGATTCTGACTTTTGCCCTACGGAGGTCCATTACAAACTCAAGCTTTAGGATCATCCTCGATGATTAGAAAATCATCGTCTTCATCCGCATCAAATACGCTGATTGAATCTTCATCGTCCTCGATAATAATATCCTCATCTTCATCCAAGGCCAATTCAGATTCCTGATCATCGGAAATTTCAATGATTTCGTCGTCTTTTTCAGGCACTTCTGTAATAAGCGAAATATCATCATCATCTTCATCGAGAAGAATGATTTCATCGTCTTCTCCAAATTCATCTTCGGCAGAAGCGGTTTCTTTTACTACATTGGAGGTGGAGGAAGCTGGTGTAGTTGCAGCAGCAGGACCAGAGACACCATATTGAGGTGAAGCAGGAGTATGAGAAGTTGCAGGTAAGGAATCCAATCTTCCTAGGAGTTGATTGATTTTTCCTTCTAGTTTTCGTTCTCTTTCTTTGAGATCATTCAATTCGTTTGTAGTTTTTTGTAATTGTTCTCTCAGAGATGAAAGTTCTTTTTCTTTCTCCTCCATCGCCAGTTTCATCTGGTCGTTTTCCGCTCGGAGGGTTTCGTTTTCGGATTCTAATCTACCATTTTCAGCGCGAAGATCAGCGATGAGTTCGAGGGCTTTTACGACCTTGCTTTCTAATTCTTCAATGGTCTCCATAGTAAGCATAACCTGATTCTCCCTTAAAAAACATTCTCTGAAAACGAAAAAAGGCCCTGTAAATTACAGAGCCGTCGATTTTAGTAAAGCTGCTTGTTATCCAGCTACTTTAATTTTTTCAACCAAGGAATTAAATACTTCTCTATCGTTGAAAGCCAGTTCTGCCAAAGACTTACGATCCATATGAATCCCCAATTTCTTAAGGGAATTCATAAATACAGAATAAGACAAACCATTTTCTCTCGCAGCGGCGTTAATTCTGATAATCCAAAGTTTACGAAAATCTCTTTTTTTTGCTCTGCGATCTCTGTAGGCCCACTGCCCCGCTTTCATCACAGCGCTTTTGGCCGTTCTATAAAGTTTAGAACGAGCACCGCGGAATCCTTTTGCGTCTTTTAAGATTCTTCTTCTTCTATTTTTGTGGATAGTTCCATTGACCGCTCTAGGCATTATCTTACTCCATAAGGCATTAATCTGACAATAGATTTCCAGTCAGAGTTATGAACCAAAGTCAAACCACGAAGACGTCTTCTTCTTTTGGGTCCTTTTTTGGTCAAGATGTGACGGGTATTCATACTTTTACGTTTGATTTTGTTGTTTTTTGTGAACTTGAAACGTTTTGCAGCGGCTCTGTTCGTTTTCAACTTTGGCATCTTATCTACCTTTGAATTCCTTTTTTCGGAAATTATTTCGGATTAATGATTACTACGATCTGTTTTCCGTCCTGAATCGGATCCCTTTCGGCGGTTCCGTGTTCTTTCAGGTCTTCTATCATTCTATAAACTACTTTCATTCCGAGGTCAGAATGCATCATTTCTCTACCTCGAAACCGGAGACTGACTTTTACTTTGTCTCCTTTTCCCAGAAACTCCTGCGCGTGTTTCTTTTTAATTTCGTAATCATGGCTTTCAATTCGAGGGCGAATCTTAATTTCTTTTACATTGATTACGTGTTGTTTTTTCTTTGCTTCTTTACTCTTTTTAAGTAACTCGAATTTATACTTTCCGTAGTCTATAATCTTACAAACGTGAAGTTCCTGATCCGCTGATACTTCTACTAGATCTAAATTTTCCTCTTTTGCTTTTCTGAGTGCTTCTTCAAAAGATACGATCGCTACGCCGTCATCCGACACTAAGCGAACCCTGGAAACGCCTGTTATTTTCTCATTGACTCTATGATTAAAAAGCTTATCGGTTGCTGATTTTTGACTCGGTTTCCTCTGCATTCATTCTCCGGCTAGATTTCCAAGGTTTTATCCTTAAGCGCGTTTTCAAGCGATTTTTGACTCCATTTCGGTGAAAGGAAGCTTTATTGCAAGTCGATTTTACGTTACTACTTTAGTGAATGAGCTTTTGAATTTTCTAAAACACATAAAGTTCTTTATCTCAGTTATTAGATTTGGAAGTTGAATGGGAATTGATTTGGCTGTTGTTACGACCAATATAATTTAACTTGAGTTTGTAGAAGAATCCATGATTCATTTTTTTAAAAAAAGTTGGAATCTGAGCTTTGTAAATCATTTTTAAAATGTGGGAACTACCACAAATCACAATTTTATGATCCAATTGTAAAATTGTAGGAACTCATACTTTTAGAAAATTCTTTCTTATTTTCTGATACCAAACTCACGTTAAAATCTAGTTCAAAGAACTACTATAAAATAGATTTTTCATTTTTATCATGACTACAAAATGGAAATCTTATGCAAAAATTTGCTTGGACAACAATTCTTTTTGGATTTTATAGAGATCTCCTAAATGTTTTTCATTTCTAAATGTTAATTCTATTCTGAAAAACTTCCTTTAAAAATAGGCGAATATAATTATTTCCTAATTTCGCTTGTGTTTTAAATATGAAACTCGTTTTTATAATACT
>NZ_FTNA01000031.1:0-40000 GCF_900156205.1 Leptospira interrogans | reverse complement strand
ATTTTCTTATTCCGAACTCACGTTTCATTAAATTTCAGCATAACCAATGTGAAAGTGATTGAACGCTCTCTCAAACTCAGTATCTCGCTTCTACGGTCGCTCGACAGATCGCGTTCTATAACAAATTGAACTCAAGAAAAGATTTTGTTTTCCAGAGAGAACCTTTAACTTGTTGATCGAAACTGAAAGCGTCGTCCTGCGCACCAGATTTACCAAAATTTCTTACGCCGAATTTACGGTTTATTAAAAATTCATTTTATAGAAGTTCCGTCTAATTCAGGTTAATTAGCTTTTTTCGTCTTCTAATATTTGCCCTAAATCAATCAGGTCGGTTAACCAATCAGAAAAATTACCGGCTCGATCCCTAATTCTCGCCTGAAGTAAAAGTCTTCTTTTAAATTTTGCAAAGGATCGGGGGATCTTTACAAGAATCATTTTGCGATCGGATTCAAACTCATATGGAAAAACTTGTCCATCCAAAAGGATCTCGGCGCCCCCTGCATATCCTGAACCTACATCAGATATAGAATACATTCTTTCAATAAAAGTAGTTGGTCGGACCTCTGGCGTAAATCTATAACGGGAAATTAAAAATGGATGATCAATTTTGGGTTTAGAACGATCCTCCAAAACTGCAACAATTCCTATCTTAGTTAAAACGGCTCCGATTCCTCCAATCTCTGAAAATGTCTTTAGAATTACCCAACGTTTAGTTCCTTCTTCTAATAAGTAAAGATTCTCTCCTTTTCCAAGTTTTTTACCCTTCCAAAGAAATTTGGCTTCACCAGACCAACTAATTCCAGTAGATTCGATTTCAATCAGTTCACTCTTTAAAACCAAACCTTCAGGTAGAAAGTTTTCACTGGCTGGGGTTCCGACCACTTCAAACAAAATATTTCCTTTTCCGAATGTATTTCCTTTCGGAGTCTTCAGTAAAAATCTACGATCCGAAGATAAATATTCTGTCTCAGTTTTTTTTTCCGAATGTCCTTTAAAGCCAGAATTCAAAATTCTTATTTTAAGAGAAGAATGGTTTTCTTCCTTATCCCCTGCTATGATTTCCAAAGGGATTTCCTGATTGATTGAAAATTCCTTAAGATTGAGACTTGGTTTGAGAGAAGAAAAAAGGTTATAAACATAAACGGGTGGATTGAGAGAGGAACGGTTGGAATCATAAATGGATTGATGATCTCTCGCTTCCGCATAACTCATTTTTTCAAACTTTCTTTCATAGAGAATTTTTCCCTCGGACATAAGTCTTGCAAAATAAAGATTATTCTTATTGCGAGAATTCATTCGATCGAACGCACCAAGTTTAATCCTAACTTCTCCACCTAACTTAAGTGGTTCTGGATCATCGAGCTCATAAATACCGTCTTCTTTTTTCTGAATAGGAATTCTAAATTTCTGACCGTCAGAAGAATCTACGTAAAGAACTAACAATTCGGGTGGAGTTCCGTCCCGATCATTCATCTTTAAATACGCAAGAGGATTAAAAGTATCTCCATTCCCATGAAGTTCAAAATGTAAATGTGGAACTCCCGTACCCGATTCTCCAATTCTTGCAATCGGTTGTCCTTGTTTTACGGAAAATTTATGATCTAAAAACTTTACAGAGAAAATTCCATCACTCAAAAGGTGAAGCGCTTGTCTCAGATTCTCCAGTTCTTTTTTTGCACCTTCTAAATTAAAAAGATGTGCAAATTTTGCTCTTAACCCAGAAGAAGAACGAAGCATTAGGTTTAGTCCATATCCGGTAGGAGATTCGGAAATAGATTCTACAACTCCATCAAAAGGAGCAATTGCAGGAAAACCATTCAAATGAAAGGTTTTAAAATCAGCCCCCATATGTAAATGATGAGTTCTATATTCTGCAAAAGAGCCTGAAACGGGTGTTTGCACCTCCATAGGGAACCTAAGTTTTCCTTGTAACTCTGGAAATTCTGGTCGGTCCTCCGCCCGCAATTCCCAGAAAGCCAAAAAAAATAAAAGAATCACATAAATTGAAAAAACGAAAAATCTTTTCATCTTCCGAAAAAATGGACCAGAAAATGTAATTTGTAAAGCTGAAAAGGGAATTGAAAAAACTCCTTGCACGGAGG
The DNA here is from genome assembly GCF_900156205.1 of Leptospira interrogans. Classification (GTDB taxonomy): domain Bacteria; phylum Spirochaetota; class Leptospiria; order Leptospirales; family Leptospiraceae; genus Leptospira; species Leptospira interrogans. The sequence goes on along the minus strand of NZ_FTNA01000031.1, from coordinate 37,898 downwards.
TCCGACCACAAAGGACCTTTCCAACTATGTTTATTGCCCGACTGGCGATTTTGACTTTAGTTTTTCTACAGCTCAATCAATGCACATACTTTACAAGAGAACCAGGAAATCCTCCTAAGATAGACGGAGTACCAATCCCGGATGAACAAAGGAAAATCTATATTCAGAACTTTCGGAACAATTCTTACGGAATGGGAGTCCAGACACTCCTTACGGAATTAGTTCGAGCTGAGATAGATACTAGAGGAAGATTCCTCCAAACAAGAGAAAAATCAATCGCCTCTTATCGACTCTATGGAGAAGTCGTTCACTACCAACTTGTCGGAAACTTACTCGACCAAGGAGGACAATCGATCTCCAGAGAAATGACGATCATAGTCCGCATAGAACTACAGAAAGCAGGAGGACAAAAAATAATTTTGGAAAGAGACGAGATTCCAGTAAGAATCATATTCTCCGATCAAATTGGGTTTAGAGAAAGTGAAAGCCAAGCTCAAGCTAGACTATTAAAAATTATGGCAGTTCGAATTGCAGAAGAGACGGAAAGGGGTTGGTATTTTTCTATTGCCGGAAAGATCGATCCCTGATAATCTTGACTCGTCCTTTGGTGATCTAATATGAATCGAGAAAAACAAGAAGCCATTCTAAATAAAACGCAACCAGCGGTCCGTATGGAAATGCAGACATTTTCTGAGTATTTACAAAAAGAAGGCTTAAAGATTACCAATCAGAGAATGTTAGTTGCGGAAAGAATTTTTTCCCTTCACAATCATTTTACCGCAGAAGGACTTTTAGAAGAATTTAAGGATCAAAGAGATCAAATTTCCAAAGCCACAATTTATAGAATACTTTCCATAATGGTTTCAGCAGGTCTATTACAAGAACATAATTTTGGAAAGGATTACAAATATTACGAACATATAATAGGCCACAAACATCACGATCATATCATCTGCACAGTCTGCGGAAAAATCGTGGAATTTTTAGACGAAAGAATAGAACAACTTCAAGAACAAGCAGCAAGAGAAAACGGTTTCAAAATCACAGGTCATAGCTTGAACATTTACGGAACTTGCAACGAACATTCTTCTAGTAAATGATTTTTCAAACAACTTCGGAAGACACTCTTACTAAAGCCAGAACCGGAATTTTAAATTTAAACGGAATAGAATTAAAAACCCCTGTATTTATGCCGGTGGGTACGAGAGGAGTCGTTAAAACCCTTTCAGCAGACGACCTAGAAGAACTTGAGTATTCTCTAATATTAGGAAATACGTATCACCTCTATCTCAGACCCGGGACTTCCGTATTGGATCGTTTTGGAGGACTCAAAAAATTCTCAACCTGGAAAAAAGCACTTCTAACGGATAGCGGAGGATATCAAGTATTCAGTTTAAATTCACTTTTTAAATACGAACAGGATGGCGTTCGTTTTCAATCTCATATAGACGGGAGTAGACATTATTTTACTCCCAACTCCGTTATAGACATACAAAGAAGTATTGGTTCCGATATTATGATGGTTTTAGACGACTGTGCGCCTTTCGATTCTGGCCCTGAAAGGCTCAAACAATCCTTAGATAGAACCCATCGGTGGGCAGAAATGTCGGTACAATATTGGGAAAAGAATAAGAATTCCCAGCATCTTTTTGGAATTTTTCAGGGAGGAATCGATCTTGATTTTCGGCTGGAAAGTTTAAATACGATCACCTCACTACCGTTTGACGGAATTGCAATCGGAGGGCTTTCGGTCGGAGAACCTCGCAAAGATTTCATTCGAATTTTGGACGGTATTTCGGCCCACACAGATCGAAATCGTCCTCTTTATTTGATGGGAGTCGGTACGGTACCGGATATTTTGGACGGAGTGAAAAACGGAGTCGATATGTTTGACTGTGTACTTCCGACCAGAAACGCAAGAAACGGCCAAGTATTTACAACTTTAGGAAAAATCAATTTAAGAAACGAAAAATGGAAAAGCTCCGATACACCAATGGACCCGAATTGCACGTGTAAGGTGTGTAAAAGATATAGCATAGGGTACATCAGACACCTACATCATGTAGGAGAGATCACTGCATTCTCACTTTCAACGTACCATAATTTACATTTTATGAAAAATTTTCTGACAGAGATTCAAAACTCCATTCAAAAAGGAGAATTTTTAGAAATCTATGCTAAGTGGAAAAATTTGTACGAAAAGCCCGAATTTTCCGGTTGACTATTTAAAGAATCGACTTTCCTTTAGTAGAGCTGGCTGGAAAGAAATAGAAAGGAGTTGCTGATTATTTATGGAAATAACCAGAAGAGAAAGCGGGAACATTGTCATTCTGGGCATAAACGGAGAAATCGATCTCTACAATGCTCCAGAAATTAAAGATGTAATCGCGAAACTCATCGAGGAGCAAAAATATTATACGATCATCAATCTCGAAAAAGTTTCTTATATAGATTCTTCTGGTATTGGTGCTCTCATTTCCAGCCTTTCTAATCTGAAAAAATATCAGGGTGGACTTAAAATTATCAATGTTTCCGGATCTGTAAGAAAGGTATTTGAGCTAACAAAGCTAACTTCTTTTTTTGAGATTTTTGATAATGAGTCAGAAGCAGTTTCTGCTTTTAAGTAAATCGGAATTTTAATTTTATCCTACCTTTTCTAAAATCTGGTGCCACAATGAAATCGACTCAAAGAAAAATACTTTCTTCTTTTATAATCTTACTCGCAGGATTTTTTATTTCCTGTGGAGCTGAACTTCCTATTGAGGAATTAAGTGATGCAAAAAACTCGATCACAAGAGCTAAGTCTGCAGGTGCTGAAAAATATGCTCCTTCAGAATTAGAAGAAGCCCGTAAAAACTTACTCACAGCTCATCAAAAAGCTTCGGAAGAAAATCTTACAGAGACTAAAAAATCCGCGTTGTATGCAAGAGCAAAGGCTTTAGACGCTTCCGAGAAATCCTTCCCTTCTTCTGTTGATGATGCACGTAAAGAATCCAGCTCTTCAATCGAATCTGCAGAAGAAGCCTATGCTTCTCAGCTTGCTTCTGAACCTTATAATACTTCTGTACAACTTCGCAAAGAGGGTGATTCTCTACGCGAAACTGCTGACCGCACTTTAGAATCGTATCCGAAAGAATCCGGAGATGACGCAAAACTGAGGATGAGATTAGCAGCATTCGATCAGTATGAGGCTTCTCGTCAAAAATATGCGGATTCTAAAAAGGCCGCAGACGAATCCAAGGTATTAGCTCTTTCTCAGAAACAACAACTAATCGATTCTTTTGCAGACATAGATAAAAATCTAAATGATGCAGATAAGTATGCAGAAGGAAAAGATCCGGAAGTTTCCGAAACTAGAAATCGTCTCGATTCCTCTAAATCCAAAATAGAAGAAGGGAAGATCAAAGAAGGATATTCCGAAATAGATGATATTCGTAAAAAATCCGGCGAACTTGTTGCTAAGAATATTAAGATTTACGCAGAAAAACAGAAGGAACTTGCAAAACAAAGCGTAGCATCTGCGACTACAAGGTTAGCTTCCTTCGATCGAAATAAAATCAATTCCTCTAGAGATTTTCAAGTTTCTTACCAAAGAGCAGAAGAAAACCTTAAAGCAGCTGAAGAATCGAGAGTAGCTGCAGAAGATCTATATTCTTCGGAAAAATACGAAGATTCTATTTCGCGTTCTGAAGAAGCAATTCGCCTTTCCAGAATCTTAGTAGACCAAGCCACTGAGTTGGCCGAAAGAATAGAAAGAAAAGCAACGACTGATAAGATCGCTGGTCGTGATACAAAAACCGAAGGGAATAAAAATACTAAAAACCAATCCACAACCGAAGGCAAAAATTCTTCATCTAAAATTGGAGAAGATGGTTTACCGGAAGGTTGGAAACGTTATGTGGTTCGGAAAAAAGTTCCTGCAGATTGTCTTTGGAGAATCGCAAAAGATAAAAGACATTATGGAACTTCTAAACTTTGGAGAAGAATCTACGAAGCAAACCGAAACAAAATCAAAAACCCAAACTTGATTTATCCGAAACAAGTATTATTAATTCCTCCTAGAAAAGGCCCGACTCGATTGGACAAAGTAGAATCTGCGCCGTCCAGAAAGAAAAAACCGGCCACAGAAGAAGTAGAGGCTATTGAAGAAAACCGAAAGCCCACTACACATTCTTCTGAAGATTCCGAAGCTGGAGAATCGAATAACAAGAAAAAGGCGGAAGCAACTCCTCCATCTACCGATACTTCGGAAGAAGAAGGAGGTGGAGAATCTTCAGAAAATGAGGAATCTTCACCCGAAGAAGAAAATGGAGAGGAAGAAAATCCGGAAAATCTTCAATAAATCTTAGTTAGCTGAAATTAATTCCTAACTAATAAATAGGGGCTCGGTAAAAAGATACCGGGCCTTTTTTATTTCTGAGAGTAAAGACGATCCTTTTTTGTAAAGGAAGATAAAACGTACTTACTGAAAGCTTGAAAGCTGCATAATAGATTTCTGCTTCTAAGTGGAGTGGAGATTTTGCACGTAAACATTCAAGGTGATTTATATTACATAAGTTCGGTGTAAAAAATCATGATTCATTTTTCTGAAAAAGTTGGAATCTAAACTTTGTAAATCTATTCTTAAAATGTAGGAATTACTACAAATCAAGATTTTACGAACAAATTCTACAATTATAGGAATTCATACTTTTAAAAAGTTCTCTTCATCCAGATTCGATTCACGCTCATTAAACTCCAGAATTTTTAGAAAGTAGTATTTTTGAAAAATTATACAAATAAATAACGTGAGTTCGGCGTAAAAATTCGTTTTATAAAAATCTGATTTTTCCATAAAAAATGAATGTAGGAACTCCCTGAACTCGAATTATAAAAAATGAATGTTTAAAAATTTATTATGCGACTTAATCTGTGGGAACTATCACAAATAACGATTTTACAGATGGATTTCTAAAACGTGGGAACTACTATAATCAAACTTTACAGTAAAACTTTGAAATGTGGGAACTCCACTATTTTTAGCCTTTAAAAATCAGGATCAATCATTTCTATAAATGAATGTAGGAACTACTACTTTTAGAAAAATTTTCTTAGGCCGAACTCACGTTAAATAATCCACTCCTCGAAAACATCTTAAGATTCCCACTCGTTCTTTAAACGGTTCACTTTCCGCGATCTCTTGAATCTTTTGATCCATCGCTTTGAGATTCTCTTCTTGAACTCTCACCCGGCTGTAATAGTCGTTAAACGTTTCCTGAAGGATCTCATTTTCAAAATGAAGGTTATTCAATCATTTGTAATGACTGACTGTTCAATATTTCGTGGCTGAATATACATTCCCTTTTCTTAATAGAAACTTCATCAACCTTTGACGATTCCTTCCTAAATCCAAACGAAGACTGTCACGCGATCTCAGATAATCTCTGACTGCTTCGTCCTCTTTAGCTGGAACATGTATCGATTCTAAATCTCCACTTCGTAATAATCTCGCTAACTTGATCGCATCCGTTTTGATTTTGTCTAAACTTTGTCTTGAAACCTTGCCGGGCGCTACAAGGATACAGTTCACTCCCAAAGACTTTAGATATCTGTAAAGTGAATAGCCGGTTACTCCTGCTTCGTAACAACAATGGATTCCATTCCGATTTGAGTTTATTGATGAATTTTTTGATCTGAACTTCATTATGCTTTATCTGTTGTTCTTTCACTACATCTTTCGATTTGCTCGTTAAATAAGCAAAACTGATCGTTTCTCTGTGGACATCCATTCCTACATACCTTTCTTTTCACTTTAGTTCCTTCTGTTGGTTTTCTTGTTTCTTGCATCTAACCCACGTTTTCAAGCCCAGAAGGGGCGCCATTTTGTCTTAGATGGAATATTTAAAAACAAACTTTTGAATGAGTTCAGTTACTAAGTCTGGTTGTTCTCTGTGAACCCAATGATTGGATGGTATTTTATGAATTTCTAATTTTTCAACATAATCGTAAGAGTTTTCGTAGACTTCCGGTAAAACGATAAAATCTTTTTGAGGAACAATTAACTGCACTGGAACTTTAATATGAGAAGGAGACGAAATGACCGTTTTACCAAATAATAATTCTCGGAACAAATTAATGGGAGCAATAGTAGAGTTATAAATATCGTTTTTATTCACTTTCCTTAGAGAATCTTTTTTAGGAACCCCGCCCCAATCCATGATCCATTTGTAAATCGATTCGCCAAAGTTTTGCCAAATGAGTTCCGGTAATACAGGAATTTGAAAAAACCATATATACCAAGAACGAAAACCCTGATCGATCACCTTACTCCAATTACTTAAATCAAAACTGAATAAGTCGTCTATTATCCTTTTTCCAGCAAGCCAAGGATGAGGGCCGGAAATAGCAGTAAAAGAACTTACATATTTAGAATATTCAAAATCACTAATAAATAACCAACCAAGCGCGGCTCCCCAGTCGTGACCGACTAAATGAACTTTTTTATCTTTGGAAAGAAAACGAATCGCCTCCAATAAATCAGAAAGAATCATTGTATAGTTATATTCAGATTGTTCTGAGGGCTTAGAAGATCTTCCAGACCCTCTTAGATCAATTGCACCTAATGTAAATTTTTCCTTCAAAACATTGACCTGTAAATCCCAAGTTTTATGTGTATCCGGATAACCGTGAACAAATAGAATCACATTCTTAGAATCCGTTTCTGAATAAGAGAGAAACAGTTTCACTTTTTGATTTTCTAAATATGTATATTTCAAACTTTCGATTCTCCTATTATTCATAACTATATAATAAAGTACCTAATATTTTGTATGGAACCAGCGTTTTGTGATAAAATTAACAGTACTCAATTTTATAGAGATCAGTAACACTTTTAAATTCCAAATACTAGAAATACAAATCGCAAGTAGAACAACACTTTAAAGAAGAAGACATACAATTTTTTCGTAAGAAAATTGTACACCACATAACTTTTACATAAAAAAACGGCTTATACTTTCTTGGCTCAAACTTTGTTTTCCAATTTTTTATAAATGTAACAATACTCGTATTTTTTAGTTTCCATTTTTATTTCTAAATAAAACCGAATTCAATCAGACGACCTCGCAACCATAGTTTACGATTTGTAAATTTACCAGTCTTTTTACGAAATTTAACTTTTTGTTCTGATTGGATTTTAGAATAGATTTTTTAATTCTGGTCCCATGTTGGAAAAACAATTTAATTCGTATAACGATTTTGGAAATCCTATGGTGATGTTTCGAAATCGTATAACCAGAATGGCTAAACACTGGAAAAAATGGGCCCGTAAAAGAAACATAGAATGTTTTCGAATCTATGACAGAGATATACCTCAGGTTCCTGTTTGCGTAGATCTTTATGGCCCCTTGTGTCATATCTCTGTGTATAAAAATAATTACGAAATTTCAGATGAAGATAGAGTGAAAGAAAGTGAAGAAATCAGTAAAATCATTTGTGAAATTCTCTCTATCCATCCAAATCAAATTTTTTGGAAAAAAAGAGAACCTAAAAAAGGTAAGGAACAATACGAAAAACAATCCGAACAATCTGAGTTATTTGAGGTTGGAGAAAACGGACTTAGATTTTATGTGAATTTATCAGACTATGTAGATACAGGGCTGTTTTTAGATCATAGGATCACTAGAGATCTCGTTCGTAAAGAATCCAAGGGAAAAAAATTCTTAAATCTTTTTTCTTATACCGGATCATTTACCGTCTACGCGGCGTCAGGTGGAGCTACAAAAAGCCTAAGCGTGGATCTTTCCAACACCTATTCCGACTGGGCCGAAGAAAATTTGAAACTGAACGGTTTTTCACTTACAAAACACCGTATACTTAGAGCGGATGTAATGGAATGGCTTCGGCATGAAAGAAAAAACCCTGATCGAGAAAAATATGATCTGATTGTAGTCGACCCACCTACTTTTTCTAACAGTAAAAAAACAAACGAAATCTTTGATATACAAAAAAATCACGTTGAAGTTCTAAATACACTTTATCGAGACTTTGCATTTCCTGGTGCCGTTTTGTTTTTTTCTACAAACTTTAGAAAATTTGAATTTTCTAAACAGTCCGTTTTATGGGACAACTTGAAAGACATTTCAAAGTTTACAATTCCAGAAGATTTTAGAAATGAAAAAATCCATTTTTGCTGGAGAATGGAAAAACCAGTTTGAATTCTATATTTCGGCAGAGTAGCAATTTTTGCACTTTAGAAAAATATGAAATAGAAACTTTGTCGTTTTCACTTTCTTCGAAAACAAGTTTTAAAACTGCATTTGAATCCCAAAATTAAACATAGGAACTTTAGTTTTACCTACTTCCAGTCCGTTTTGATTGATATAGCTAGTTGACGGGTTTACATCTGGGATATACGGAGCTAACGTACTATAAAGAGTTTTTGAAACCGCAATCCTATTTCCGGTTAAATTTATAATTTCAAAGTATAAATCTAACTTTGCCCAACTTGTAGTTATAAAACGATCAAATCGAATATCAATCTGGTTGTAAGAAGGAAGTCTTGCGGATCTAATATCATTTGAATACGTAGGAGTATAAATGTTTAAAGAATTTACAGGCGTAAGTTCTGATCCTACAATAGGAGTATATGCGTAATTCGTTAAGTGAATGATCCTCGTTCCGATCTGCCATTGATCTTTATATTTCCAACCTCCAACAAAGCTAAACATATGAGTACGATCTAAATCGTAGTATTCTTCTTTAGAATTTTTCTTAAGAACTTCTATACTACCATTATCATAAACGTTGGTATAATAATCTTTTGATACGTCTTGATATAAAATTCTATGATTTGCAACCAACTCATTATGAGCCTGAAGTTCAGAATCCTTTAAACTAGGCTGGTTTCTATTTCGTTTTGTCAAAGAATTTGTATAGGAAATCCAACCAAAAAAACCTGAATCTTCGGGAATCTCTTTTTTTATCATCAACTCAAATCCTTTAGACCATCCAGACATAGAATTAGAATAATTCACATTTCTCTGAAGAACTAATTCCGTATTTTGGTTGTTCATATAGGAAACCATATTATTGATGTTAGCCGCTGAAGAATTATAAATTAAATTGTCTCGAACGGCTAGATTATCAAACGTATTTTTGTAACCTTCCAGTTTAATAGAATAACTAGATAAAAACTTTTGTTCTATTCCAATATTAGAATGTTGAGATTCCTCCATCTTAAGATTGGGATTTCCTATCTTTTTAGAAATATAACTTACGTCCGGAGGAGCTTGAAAAAACTTTCCAGTTCCTCCAAAAAAAGTAGTTTTTGTAAAATCAATTTCTTTTGCAAACATAAGTCTTGGACTTGTTTTCCACTCCCGAGATAAATCATAATAATCTCTTCTTGCCCCAAAGGATAAAACATTACCTTTGTAATCCAGTTTCATTTCCGAAAAATATCCTAACTGTCTACGAACCATTCTATCACCTTCCATAACTGCATTAGTATTTGGGTCGGAAAGAATGAACTGAGTAATTTTTAGCATCTCCGGATTTTCGTTGATATATATGACTTTTCCCTTAAAGCTAGAAACGGTTTCCCTATATTGACCACCTGCCTTTAACTTTAAGATTTTTTTAAATAAGTTAAATTCCATAACGTCTTCAAAATAGCGAAGGTCTTCCGAAAAATCGTTTCCAAGTGTATTCGCTTTTTGTAATCCGTTAAAGGCAGCCGAAAGTACACCCTTAGACGTATCTGTAAAATAAGTGCTATTTTGAATTCTTTCCTGAAAGTAACTTCTCGAAATATTCATCGTATTGGAAACATACTCAAACGGTTTCCAAATGTATTGAATTCCGTCGGTTCTAAAATTTCTATCTACGATCAAAGAATCGTTCAAAGTTTATATTTATTTTCAAGCACTAAAGTGACTCTCACCTTTTACAAGACTTCTATTTTAACAGCATTCTAAATTTTATATATACTCATTACAAATTTACTTAGACAAAACATCGTCCTGCAGGACGATGTTTTTAAAAACTTACTGTTTACACAGAGTAGATTCAGCCGTATGTTACAACCGGTATTATGGCTTCCAAAAGCTCCTCCAGGAGTTGCCCCATCTCCGGCAAATACTTCATTGGATGATGTCGTACCATCGATCGCAAAATTGACAGCATTATTAGAATTCCAATCGTTACAATTGAGTGAAACTTCCCAATCAAAAGTTGCTGGTTGATTTCCTACACCAATCCAATAAAACTTTTCCGCACCTACGTCGACTGAGTTTTGTAAATTTGCAGTTACAACTGAGTTTGCATTTGTAGTAAACGTGGTTGTAGTTCCGTCACTTCTACGATATTGTTTGTTTGGATAAAGTACCCAATCCACTAAACGAGTAGATCCATCTCCAACAAAAACCGCTTCTCTTGTACCCATTGCGGCTAATAAAGCCTTATAAGTTCCCGTAAATTAGAGGATTTTGCAGCGGCACATTTTGCGTCCGCACCTGAGATTCCACCTAAATTTCCGTCATAACCGGCCCCATTATTTGTAGCAACGAAGGTTCTACAAAAAGATGCGTCTTTACAAGAAGTAACAACGGTAGAAGCCGCAGAATTGGAAGAACCTAATGAGTTGAGAAGGAATAGAAGAAGATCCGAATTATCTTCTTCCTTTTTATCTCCACACGACTAAAAAACATATATAACGGATATCCCGCAACAAACAAAGGTATAAAATATTTGATCTTTTATATTAAAATATTTTACTTTTTTAAAATGTAAAATCGGGTGAAATAAAATTATATTATAATAGAAAGAAACAACGCTCAACTTTCGTAGTAATTCACCCGAAATTAAATTTTAAACTAAAACGTTCCTAGATTGAAATAAATACCCTTGTGCCAGAGGAAACCCCATTTCTGCAGCCATCAAAAAATCCTCAGAGGTTTCGATTCCTTCTAATATACACAGTATATTAGATTCTTTTGCAAAATCCAAAAAACCCCAAGCTATATTTTTATAAGATGGCTTAATTTCAAAAAGCCGCAACCAACATTTATCAAACTTAATAAATTTAGAATATTCTAAAAAATTAAAACAAAAAAGATTCTGATCTCCACCTACGTCATCAAGTGCAATTGGAACATTTTCTCGTCTTAAAACATCCAAACAAAATCGAGTATTTTCGATTAAAGTAGAATCAGTATTTTCAATAATTTCACAGACTATATCTTTTTCCTTACTTAAAAGTTTTCGCCATTCGGCAGCCTGTGAACGATTTTTACAAACGTGTGGATCCAGATTCAAAAATAGATGTTTACCTTGTGGACGATTCTGAATTTGGAATCGTTTCAATTCTTTTTCAAATTCAAAGAATAGATCCGGATCTTGATGAAGTTCGTTAAATACAAACTCCGGACAAATATTTTTTTCTTTGATACGGAACCTGGCTAGGGCCTCATACGCATAAATTTTTCCCGTCTCTAAAGATAGAATCGGCTGATATTCCGTATGAAAGTCTCCCGTTTTCAAAATTTCAGTCAGCTGTGGAAGAATTTCTCCATCGTAGTTTTGTGTGGATGAAATTTTCAAATTTGAAGAATCAACTATAGATAAGTTTTCGAATTTAGTTAATATTTCTAAAGCCATTTCATATTTTTCATTAAACGAAAAAAGAGTTTGTGTATCGATTGTCGAAGTTGATTTCGAAGACCACAAATCAGCGTTAGGTGGTAAATCAAAAACTTCTTTCATATGGACAGACCTCCTTTTTCAATTTTAGAATGTAGCGTTTTTAGAGTCAACCCAAATGAGTTTGAAACTCAAAATCTCGATTTAGAACTTAAATGCCTAAATCCTGGCATACAAAACCTCAGCCTTTTTTAATTTTACTAAACGTTTTTTCTAAATCAAAATTTGTGTTCATTACTAATTTCTACAGAATCAAATTAGAATATCCTAAATTTTGAAGTGAATCGCAGAATTTAAACACCTATTATAATTTACTTGAGCTCTTGAGTAAGAAATGAAGTAACAGCAAAACCGAAAATCCTTGAAAAACACAAAATTTACACTGTAACAAAGCGCTACAATTCGTAAAATAGAACCCACTCGATCACTCAACTAACACATATAAGGTGAAACATATTTTACATTGAGCTTTACGTATCAGACTAGTATTACTCTACTAAGCTTATAAAAGCCCTACTTTAAAATTTGAATTCATAATAAAAAATACTGACCAATGATCTCCATAAAATGCACCACAATCTATTTTAAAATTTACAGAAAACACCTAACATATATTAAGCGAAGAACAAGCGATTTTAAATAAAATATTTTTTATACAATTTGACGACATAAAGTTATAACTATACCTCGGCCTAACTTTTAAATTAGCAATTCAAAGTATCTCTATAAAAACAAAGGTCAAATTTATATACCCATAATCGCCTAACTACTCTTAACTTAAAATTGATTTTATGTAAGTTTTCTTAATTTAAATACTTAAATGTATTCTGTTAGCACTTAAATACCAACATTATTTATAATAGATCATCATACACATGCCTTAATCATGATATTTAAATCAAAATGAAATTCAATCTTAATTTAATTTCATTTTATTTTCAAAAAAACATAATTTTGATTTACAGATAATCTGAAAAATGATCTTTCCGTATCGCTTCATTAAAATCAAAGAAATTTATATAGAGATAGAGTTCTCTTTTTAGATTAAACAGGGAGATAAATATTTATGAAGATTCAATTGGGTATTCAAAATCGATTTAGGAAAGTGGGACTCACCCTATGTTTCTTAATTTTTTTGTTTGGCGTAAATTCGATTAACGCCTCTTATGCGAAAGAAATTCTCACCTATGATTTGATAGGTCGTAATTTCTATTCCCTTAAAACCACCTATTATACAATCAACGTAGTTCATTATAAATACGTAAGAGATCCGGGTAGTCCGATCATTTTCAAGCCTAGATCGGTTTTGTTCGTTCACGGTTTTGGAGATAATAGTACTCTTTTTGAACCTCTGGCAAAAGAATTAATCCTCAAAGGAAAAGCTCAAAACGTTTATATTATGGATCTTCCCGGACACGGCGCCAGCACTATGGCCCCTGGAACATCAGAATATCCAGCTAACTATAGTCAGTTGAGTGTTACAAATTATGCTGATGCACTCCGTGCTTTACTTGGTAGAATGACCAGCACGGAAGGTAAAAAAATCCAGACCATCGTTGGTCATAGTACAGGCGGGTTAGTCATTCAAACGATACAAGATTTATTTCATAGAAATGGCGGCAACCTTTTGAGCTCATTCGGTATCGAAAACACAATCTTACTTGGCAGCGATATTCCTTCTCCTTTGCCTTGGTATGGTGGAGACGCTCCTATGAGTGATCCAAACTCTGCAAAAAGTTTTGTTTGGAATTTTAGAATATTAAAAATTTTAGGTAGTCTTCCCGATCCGCCTTATGCCGAATTTGGTTGGTTCGTAAAAACTCCAGACGACTTCTATATTAATACGAAATACGCCGTAAACGGAGTTCCGGTTACGGGAGCACCTACCACCGAACAACTAAAAACGATGAGCGATCTAGAGCCTTACGTAGCAGCCGCGAATATTGTTGGTTTAGATTATACCGCCCAAACTACGGACGCCGTCCCTAGAATATCTGTTGCACAAAATTTATGGAACGGTTTTAATCTGAAAGTTGTATGGATGGATAAAGACGTTTTTTTCAGTCAGTCTGAAACACAAGGCCTTGCTCAATATCTTAAAGAAGGTTTAAACGCGATCACTATTTCCGATCCGGAAGCAACTCATAACTCTCCGTTTTCTAAACCATCTCTTTTTCTTTCTCTTTTTTAATTTTTTTTATGTCTCGCCGCACCAAAAGGTGCGGCACTCTAACAACTGTTCTATACTTTTATACAAAATAACATTTCAATATAATAATATTCTTTTACCGCTACCGGTCTCTATAAAATCGAGCTCCACAAATTTCGTGATAGAGTTTCAGTTGACGCTTTTTCGGTATCATCCCAATGCGAAAGCGATTAAAGCATAAATATTGGATTGAGCACTCTGTTATACAACTCCGAACAGGTATTTACTATATAACTTCGAGTAGCGTCTTGTAATTTTCACTTAACTTATATTACATGATGTAAATTGAATATTATAAATGAATTGCAAGCCTATAACCTACCCCTGGCTCCGTCAAAAGTAACTCTGGACTGGAGGGATCCAATTCTATTTTTTTTCTTAAACTTGCTACGTGAACTCTCAAAGACCCGGATTCGTTTTTTGCAAAAGGCCCCCAAACGTGACGTATAATCTGTTCCTGTGTTAATACCTTTCCTGCGTGTTGAATTAAAAAGGTCAAAAATATATATTCGGTCGGAGTCAAATGTACCGTGATTCCGGATACTTTTACGTTTCTATTTGATAAATCTACATATAAATTTCCAGATATAAAAATAGGAGACCCTGGATCTTGAGTCTTATTTCTAAGAGCAACCCGAATTCTTGCCAATAACTCTCCCATACTAAATGGTTTTGTAATATAGTCGTCGGCCCCTCCATCTAACAGTGAAATTTTTTCAGGATCGGAAGCAAGAACTGACAATACGATCACCGGAGTTTCGCTCCAAGATCGTATCTCCCTCAATGCAGTAATCCCGTTACCATCTGGAAATTGTAAGTCTAATAAAATCAAATCCGGAGAATTTTTCGCGGCTTTGAGTATCGTTTCTTGAATTGTAGCAGACTCAATCACTTCGTAATGAGAAGCGTTCAAACTGATTCGTATCATCTTGCGAATACGATCGTCATCATCCGCCACCAGAATTTTAGGATTCATTTTTTAACTCGATTTGATCGGAATTTCGATACAAAACCTGGCCCCTACTATTATTCTATTTTCTGCGGTTAAAGTACCTCCGTGTGTTTCCACAATAGATTTGCTAATCGAAAGCCCTAGACCACTTCCTACGTGATTTCTATTTTTACTTCTATAAAACTTTTCGAATATCTTTTCAAGATCTTCCTTGGGAATTCCTGGCCCCTCGTCCTCTACAATATATTGTATTTTATCTTTTCTGCATATAAGTTCTATAAAAACCGGAGTGCCCTCGGGTGAAATCTGAACCGCATTGAATACTACGTTAAAAAGCGCTTGTTCCATCAATGTAAAATCCATCCAAGTTGGTACCGGATTTTCCGGTAGATGAATCACACAATGACTATTTTTTACCGTTTGCCTCAATCTTCTTACTACTACGTGAATCAGATCAGATGGATCGTGCCAATCCATTCTCAATTTTAAAAAACCAGATTCGTAACGACTCATGTCCAATAAATTTCCCAATAATAGATTGAGAATCATACTACTTTCGTTGATTTCGTTTAACAATTCGACTCTAGCTTCCCTGGAATTTTCTATCTCCGGCTCTAATAATGCAGTCACCGCTCCCCGGATCGAAGAAAGTGGCGTTTTTAATTCGTGAGATAAAGAATTAAATATAATCGTATAAAGTCTTTCAGATTGATTAGCCAAGTATCTAGTCCTGGTTTCTTCAGACAACAGTTCCCTTTCAAGCGCAAGAGCTATCTGATTTCCCATCGTAAGCAAAAGATTTTCTTGATCCAAGTTCAATCTTTCATTTAAAACGACTCCGATCACTCCTATCACTTTACCTGGAGCGATCATAGGAAAATAAGTTCCTAAAGATAAGGATAACGTATCCGTAAATTTTCCTGCGGGAATTTTATTTTTATACACCCAGTTAGAAACAGCAGTTTCTTTTGGATCAGGAAAAAAATT
The DNA here is from genome assembly GCF_900156205.1 of Leptospira interrogans. Classification (GTDB taxonomy): domain Bacteria; phylum Spirochaetota; class Leptospiria; order Leptospirales; family Leptospiraceae; genus Leptospira; species Leptospira interrogans. The sequence continues at coordinate 22,071 of NZ_FTNA01000031.1, read as the reverse complement.
TCCGGCCCTGGAAGAATTAAAATCTATGTTTCCTTGATTTTCTAAAAGTATAACTATCTCCGTCTGAAATACTTTTCCAAGATATTCCGCTCCGATTTCAGATATACGTCGTACGTCTCTTGCATGTCCCAATTCTTTAGATAATTCGTATAATGTTGTTAAGCGAAGTTCTCGATTGACTAATACCTTTTCTTTTTGTCTTAATCTAGAAGTAACATTTCCTATGATGATAGATATAAAAAGAAAAGCGCCAAACATAAGTACGTCTTCCAACTTCTCTATAAAAAAAGTATATCTGGGTGGAATGAATAAAAAATCCCAGAAAATTCCGGACAATAATCCTGCAAGTACCGTAGGTCCTTTGGAAAAAAAAGATCCAATTCCCGAAACAAAAAATAAATAGAGTAAGGAAATACTCCAATAGCCAGCAATCGGTTCCAAAAATAAACTGATACAAGTAGCCAACAATATCAAAGTTAAAGACGTTAAGTATTGTTTTCCTCCCGAAGAAGTTCTTAAAAACCGATTTAAAACGGATTCTTCTCCAGAAATAAAAGAATATGGAACTAAACAAAGTTCGAAATTAGAAGGAATCCTAGCCAATTTAGAAGCTGTTGAATTCCATCTCCACCACCAATTTGTATCAGATTTTTCTATCACTACGCGCGTTATGCTCTTTTGTCCGGAAATTCTTAAAATTGCTTCCGCAGTATCTTCGTCTGCTGCGTAAAGAATTTCACATCCTAATTCTCTGGCAAAACTTAAATTTTTCTCGAGTTGACTTAAGTTTTCCTTGGTAAGATTTTCTCTCGTTTGATTGTAGATAGCAAACAATTCTCCATTTCTCTCATAAGCAAGTCGTTTCGCATAACGTAACAAAGAGTAAGAATTAGGGTTAGAACCGATCGACACTAAAATTTTTTCTCTAAACTTTTCTGAATCCAGAGCTACATTGACGTGTCTTGCCGTGTAATTGAGTGCGGTTTCACGCAAAAAGGTCAAGTTTTCCTTCTTAAAAAAATAATCTCCCGCTAAGTTCGCTTTTTCAGGTACGTACACCTTGCCTTCCTGAAGGCGTTTTCTAAGATCATCCGGCGAAAGATCAATCAATACGATTTCATCTGCCATATCCAATATAGAATCTGGAATCGTTTCTCTAATTTTTACAGAAGTATTTTTTTCTACAGACTCCACTTGACTTTCTAAATGTTGAACATTCAAAGTCGTGAATACATTAATACTATGATTTAGAATTTCAATCACGTCCTGATACCGTTTTACGTGTCTGCTGCCTGGAATGTTTGTATGTGCAAACTCATCCACCAACACCACTTCCGGCTTTCGTCTGAGAATGGAATCTATATCCATCTCTTCGAATTCGATCTCCCTATGTTCTATCTTTTTTCTAGGTAGTATTTCCAAACCTTTTAAAAGTTCTTCGGTTTCTTTTCGGCCATGTGTCTCTATGTAACCTACCACTACATCTACACCTTCTTTTTTAAGTCCTCGAGCGGCGTTTAACATCGCGTAGGTTTTGCCCACACCCGCAACCATTCCAAAAAACACTTTGAGTCTTCCGGAAATCTCTTTTTGTTCTTCTTTTTGGATCTTACGAAGCAACTCGTCCGGATCTAAACGAGTATCTTTAATCATTTTAATATTATTCCAAATTCGGAATCCAGCTTCAAGTTTAATAGAAGTACATTGATCCTATTTTCTCCTATATAACCTTTTTCTACCGATTCCTCCACTATGTTTTTTAGGCGTAGAATTTGGCCTTCCGTTAGTTTACGTGACTTCGCCACACGATTTATCTGAAATAGAGCCGAGTCAGGACTGATATGCGGATCAAGTCCGGAACCGGACGCAAATAATAAATCGGGAGGAACCTGCGTTTGTTCTGAATGTTTTTCAAGTAGAAATTTTTTTCTTTCTTCTACTTTTGCCTTCAAAAAAACGTTAGTCACACTTGCATTGGACGCTCCAGCAGCGTAATCCATTGCGGAAGGTCTAGGCCAGAAATATTCATCTTTTATAAACTTCTGTGCAATTAACTCAGAACCTACGATTTTACCTTGAATCACTACCCTACTTCCGCTGGATCGAAACGGGAAAAAACGTTCCGCAAATCCAGTAGTTACAATCGGATATAAAATTCCCGTAATTAAAGTAAGAATCAAAAGAAGCCGAATGGAAATCGAAATTATATTCAAGAAAATCATAAAATTCTCCTTAAATGATTCCTAGGAAGCCTAACATCAAATCTATACACTTTATCCCTAAGAACGGAATGACCATTCCTCCCAAACCAAAAATCAAAAGATTTCTTTTTAATATCCTATCAGCACCTAACGGCTTATAAACGATCCCCCTAAGAGCCAGAGGTATCAGAGCAGGTATCACGAGAGCGTTGAATATAACCGCGCTTAGTACCGCACTTTTTTGAGAACCTAGTTTCATTAGATTGAGAGCGGACAAAGGACCAACTTCCGACACAGCATAAAAACTTCCGAACAAAGCGGGCAAAATAGCAAAGTACTTTGCTACGTCATTTGCAATACTAAACGTAGTTAATGCTCCTCTTGTCATCAAAAGTTGCTTTCCTATTTCTACTATTTCTATCAGTTTGCTAGGATTACTATCAAGATCGATCATATTCCCGGCCTCTCTTGCGGTTTGTGTGCCTGTATTCATAGCCACACCCACATCCGATTGCGCTAATGCAGGCGCATCATTAGTTCCGTCTCCAATCATCGCAACCAGGTAACCTTTGGCTTGTTGTTCTCTAATTTTTTTCAACTTAGTTTCCGGAGTCGCTTCCGCAAGAAAATCGTCCACTCCCGCTTCTGCGGCAATCGCCGCAGCTGTCAAAGGATTGTCTCCGGTAATCATCACGGTTCTAATTCCCATCTTTCTAAGACTTGCAAATCTTTCTTTGAGTCCCCCTTTGACTATATCCTTTAATTCAATCACGCCTAAAAGCCTATCTTCTTCGGTTATTAAAATTGGAGTACTTCCTCTTTGTGAAATTGTTTGAATCGTTTCTTCCAGTTCTGCAGAAATTTTTTGACCCAACGTATGCAGATAATTTCGAATCGAGTCTCCCGCTCCTTTTCGAATTTTTCGAACTACCTTTCCTTCTTTTTTCAAATTCACTCCGCTCATTTTTGTAGAAGCGCTGAAAGGTATAAATTCACCTTCCATTTCGCTTAAGTTTCTTTCTCGGATTCCAAATTTATCTTTTGCTAATATTACGATGGACCTTCCTTCTGGGGTTTCGTCCGCAAGAGAAGAAAGTTGAGCCACATCCGCTAAATATTTTTCATCTACTCCTTTGGCGGGATAAAAATCTCTTGCCTCTCTATTGCCTAACGTAATTGTTCCTGTTTTATCTAATAAAAGAATGTCTATATCTCCAGCGGCCTCGATCGCTCTTCCACTTTTTGAAATTACATTAAAACGAATGAGACGTTCCATTCCAGAAATTCCAATGGCTGACAATAATCCGGCAATCGTGGTAGGAATCAGACATACTAAAAGAGAAATCAAAATTGGAATGGAAAGATTTGCACTTTGTCCTCCTTCTTTAGCAACGAACTCGGCAAATAAAGGAAGACTCATCACAGCAATCAAGAAGATAAAAGACAACCCGGATAATAACATCGTAAGAGCGATTTCGTTTGGCGTTTTTTGACGTTTGGCTCCTTCTACCAATGCAATCATCTGATCTAAAAAGGTTCTTCCTTGTTCTGCGGTGATTGAAATTTTAATCCTGTCGCTTAAAACTTTGGTTCCACCAGTAACCGCGCTTCTATCTCCTCCACTCTCTCGAACTACAGGCGCAGACTCTCCGGTAATCGCAGATTCGTCCACGCTTGCAATCCCTTCTAAAATTTCCCCGTCTCCGGGAATCAAATCTCCCGCCTCACAAATAACTATATCACCAATTTTTAATAAAGTTCCAGGAACATTTTCTATCTTATTCCCTACCAATTTTTTAGCGATTATATTGGATCTAGTTTTTTTAAGACTATCCGTTCTCGCTTTTCCCCTTCCTTCCGCAATCGCTTCTGCAAAATTGGCAAAAAGCACCGTAAACCACAACCATAGACTAATTTGCAGGTTAAAGGAAGAATAAACTCCATAATATAAATCTTTAAAGAAGATCCAAGTTGTAAAAAGTGCGCCTAAAAATACGATAAACATAACCGGATTTTTGGCCTGCAAAAATGGATGCAATTTTTTGAATGTATTTAAGATCGCTTCTTTTAAAATTGGGGATTCTATAAAAACTTTGGACTCACGATTCATTCGATTCTCCTTAAAAAGTCAGATTCTGAAACATTATAAAATGCTCAAGTATCGGCCCAATCGTAAGCACCGGAAAAAAAGTAAGCGCGCCTACTATGATAATAACTGACAATAACAAAATATAAAAGGTCCCTCCTTCTGTAGAAAAAGAACCTTCCGATACGATCTCCGATCTTTTTTTCTGAGCGAGACTTCCAGCAATTACTAAAACAGGTAGAATCACTCCAAATCTTCCTAATATCATCGCAATCGCAATCATAACATTATAATAAGTAGTATTTGCGTTCAGACCAGCAAAAGCACTTCCATTATTTCCCGCTCCCGAAGAAAACGCATAAAGAATTTCTGATAAACCGTGAGGGCCTCGATTTGTAAGAGAAGATAACGCGTCCGAGACACTTACCGAAATTGCAGTAAACAAAAGTATAATTGTAGAAGGTAATAAAATTCCCAAGATAGACATTTGAATTTCTCTCTTTTCTATTTTTTTACCTAAATATTCCGGGCTGCGTCCCACCATTATCCCGCTTAAAAATACGGTCAGCAAAACAAAAAGTATCATTCCATACATCCCAGCCCCTACTCCTCCAAATACAATTTCTCCTAGTTGTATATTCAATATTCCTACTAGACCACCAATCGGAGAAAAACTATCGTGCATAGAGTTTACAGATCCGTTAGACGCCACAGTTGTGGCAACTTCCCAAATAGAACTGTTTAAAATTCCAAATCTAATTTCTTTTCCTTCCCAAAAACCTAACGTACCACTGATCGGGTTCCAAGAAGATTCAAAAGTCCAGACAATTAAAATTCCAACACAGAGTATCGTAAACATCACGCTGAAAATTGCCCATGCGTGTCTGATACTTCCGGTTATTCTTCCGTATAAAAAAACACAAGCGCCTGGCAAAATCAGAATGGAAAACATTTGTAGAAAATTTGAAATTGGAGAAGGGTTTTCAAAAGGATGCGACGCGTTTACTCCAAAATATCCACCACCGTTTGTTCCTAATTGTTTGATGGCTACCTGAGACGCAACCGGTCCTAAAGGAATTATTTGTGTATTTCCTTCTAAAGTAATCGCGGAAACGGATTCGGAAAAAGTTTGTACAACTCCAAAGCCAACCAAAAACAAAGCAAAAATAAAAGAGAGAGGAAGAAGAACGTATAACGTTCCTCGAATCATATCCTTCCAAAAATTTCCCAAAGCAAAAACATTATAATTTACTGATATTCCTCTTGAAAGCGCAAGAAGTACGCACAATCCAGTAGTTGCGCTAAGAAAATTTTGTGTGGTCAATCCTGCCATTTGGGAAAAAAAACTTAACGTAGATTCTCCACTATAAGCCTGCCAGTTCGTATTTGTGGTAAAACTGACCGCGGTATTAAACGCAAGATCCCAAACTAATCCTGGAAAATTTTCTGGATTGAGTGGAAGATAATTTTGAAAAAATAGAATTAAAAACAATAGTAAAAAACCGAAAAAATTGAATACGAGCAAAGATAGAGCATATTCTTTCCAATCCATATTTCGATTGGGATCGATCCCACAAATTTTATACAAAAATTTTTCAAAACCAGAAGTTTTATATAAATACACTTTATACAATCCAAGACCGAATAAAGGAGAAAAAATTAGGAGCGCAAATAGAAAGATCAAAAGTTGAATCCATTCCGTTACCATAAAAATTCCTTAAAACTCTTCCGGTCTAAAAATTGTATATGCCAAGTAAATGATACAAAATCCACCCATACTTAAAGCCAAAATAGTTTCTAAATTCATAATATTCTTTTACCTGAAACTAGTATTTTAACATACAAGTAAATCATAAAATAGAGACTGAGTCAATAAATGTAGGGTTAAGGCGCAAAAAAGGAAGTTAAGAAATTGTTAAGATTTTTAAAAGAAATAATTTATAGAAAAAGATATTACAATACTTCTGCCGACAAAAACGTAATGTCATCCGCAACTTCTTTACCTGAAAGAAAAGTTTGAAAATCAGAAAATACAAACGAAACGATTTCCGAAACCGATTTGGAAGAATGATTTAAAATTAATTTCAAAAGTCTATCTTCACCGAACGTCTCATTAAACGAATTAGATCCTTCTATCATTCCGTCAGAAAAGAAAAACAACTTATCTCCTTTAAATATCTTCAAAGAATGAGAATCGTATTCTTTATTTTCAAGAATACCTATAATCGGTCCACATCGAATCAATTTTGTTATCGTATTTCCAGAAAGGTAGAGTTGGTCCGGATGTCCTGCCGCTGAGTAGTAAAATGTTCCTCTTTGCGCATCAACGTCAGCGACTAGGCAACTAAAAAAGAATTTAAGAGTTTTATATTTTGCTATGATGGTTCGATTCAATTTGGTAATCAAACCTCCCGGAGATATATTTAAATATTTGAGACTTTCATATTCGGATTTAATTAACATAGTGACTAACGCAGCTTGAACACCGTGACCAGTAGCATCCGCTAAAAAGATTCTCACCTTACCTGGAGAAATTTCTTCATAGTCGTAAATATCACCTCCTACGTACATCATCGGAATGTACTTCGTAAAAACATGTATTCCACATAATGTAGACTCCGGTTTTGATAAAATTTTATCCTGAATTTTTTGAGCGTAGAGTAAATCCTTTCGAAGCAGATGAATTGTATTATCGAGTTCGGAAGTCCTTTGTTTTACCTTTTCTTCTAATTCCGCATAAAGGTTAGCATTTTCTATAAAAATCGCCGCTTGCCCCGCGATCAGTTCCAAAATTTGAATATTCTTTTCGGTAAACATTCCTTTGGCGAATTCATTTTCTAAATAGAGAATCCCCTTTAATTTTCCAATGTGTATCAATGGAATACAAACCATAGACTGTGGATTTTTTTCTTTGATATATTGATCGTTAAAATTTTTAATCGAGAAAGAATCAAACGTAGAAATCAATTTACCCGTTCTAAACACGTAATTCAGATAAGAAACCGGATATTGAGGTTTATCTAATTCTGGAAATTTTTCAATCTTAATTCCTGTCTTTTCGTTTTGTCCTATAAGATAAGGCATTGGATTTTCATTATACAAATTAAAATAAACCGCTTTTGTCGCTCCAGCAGTTTGCATCGTTATTTGCATCAATTTCTTAAGAAGATTATCCAAGACAATCTCTTTAGAAATAATATTATAATATTTTAATATAACTTCCCGATCTAAAACAAGATCTTGTTCCAAGATTTTGTTTAGATCATTTTCATTCAAAAAACAAAGCTGGGGTTGATTCGAAAAACGACTTTTTAGATCAGATACCTTAGACAAAGCTCCCCATTTAGAATATAAATTGATCGCGTATCCTAAATAGTGATTTCCAAGAGAGAAATTTCCAATTTTATAATGAAACTCAGCAGCCATTTCGCTCGATAAAGCCTGAAACGAAATAAAACCCGATTCTTGAAAAAGTTTGATCGCTCTTTCGTAACCTACAATTGTATCGTAAACTTTTCCGCGTATTCTTTTTTTTTCTGCACTAAGAAGTTCCAAAAGTCCCATAAAATTTTCCGGGCAATCTCTACTCCATTTTTTAAAGTATGAAAATACAATATTCAATTTTTTTAAATATCTAATTCTTTGAAAAAAACTAAATTCATGAAAATTAGCTAAAATGACAATTCCATAATAAAACCAATATTCGGCAAAAGGAATCAAACCAAAAGCATTCCGAATTAACTTTTCACACTTTGCGGCGAATATTATAGCTTTTTTATATTGCCCTGAAAAATAATAAAGTTTAGTAAGATCATGATAATAATAGGAAAGTGCAGTGTAATTTTTATTTTCCATTATTTCACTTTCAAAATCTTGGTATTGGAACTCAGAATCTTCCAAAGAACAGCCGGAAAAAGTTTTTCCTGCAAGAGCTTTGATAAACTGATGAGAACTTTTTGAAATTACGGAAGCGAAATCGTCTCTTGTTATCTTAAAATACTTTTCCGCATTATCTATGTCCGTCAAAAGTTCATTTATAGAATAGGAAGCAAAAATTTTTTTCTGAATCTTGGCCTGAAGACTAAATCCGGCAAAAAAAATATCCCCGTTTTGTAAGGCTCCATTATGAACTTCGTCTAACAAACCTATGTCGAAAGTGATATGCCTTACCCAGTGGCAGATATAAGCAGAATATACGTATTTCACTTTCCACTTTACAAGATCAAACGGAATCTTTTTGTTCAGATCCATCGCGAGCTTAGAATAACGCACCGCCTGATTTAGGTCTTTTAGAACCTGGTTAATGATCATACCGTATCCGCTATACACAATAGCGCTACTTCTAGAAACTCCCTTTGTCAAAGAAACATTAAACATTTTTAATACAATAAGGGCAAATAAATTTTGATCGTATGTAAAAGCTGATGGACCCAACTCCGCAAAAAGATCGATCAAAGCTTCGTATTCAGGTTCCAAGTTTTCTTTTACACAAACAAGTTCCAAATCGGTTTTTTTTATGGATAAAATTATAGAAATTAACAATTCCTTAAAAAGTGCAAAAATGACTCTGAAACAAAAAGAAGGAATATAAATTTTAAAACGTCTCATTCCACTTAAACCCGCTAAAACCGCCTCTTCTATTCTATTCATTTTAGAATACAAACGAACCGAAATTGTTTCTTTACGAATATATTGTAAATTTGTTATATTTTTATTTTCTAATAATCTCAAAAGAGATTCCACCCTTTCGTAATTGCTTAAGAGATATTCTGTTTCTGCGGTTTCTAAAATCACATCTGTATACAGTTCAAAGTTCTCGACGGAAGCCTCCTTATTCAGAAAATTCAAAGCAAAATTTAAATATTGAAGAGAACTTTCGTATGATCCTGAATTCTTAGCTTGAAGACCCGCTTTATAATTTAAAATTGTAAGATCATTTTTTATAGACTCTTCTTCGATTGTATCAATTGTATGATTAAGATGTTGTACAATTTGAAAAAGAATCTTGTCTTTAGATTCTAATCCGTAAATTGTAAGTAGGGTCATCCCTATATGTTGGTGAATTTTTTTCCGTTTCGATTCTTCTAGTAAGTCATAAATAACTTGTTGGATTTTATCGTGTGAAAAACTAAAAATTCGTTCCGAAAAAAGATTTTCTTCGAAAAGAAAATGATTCTCATTAAAAAAAATATTTAAAAATCCTTCTCTTACCGCTAACCAAAGGAGCTGATCTAATTTTATAGTATTAAAAAAAGTTAATTTAGATAAAAATTCTAAAGTAAATTTTTTTCCCAAACAAGAACATACACCCAAAAGTTCTTGAAGCTCCGGAGAAAGGGTTTTAATTCTATCACAAAGTAGATCAACTACATTATCTGAAATTGAAAGTTTTTCTATCTTTTCAAGATCCCATTTCCAAAGTTTAGATTTAAATTGATAATTGATGAGACGTTTCTTTTGGCAAATTCCGAGAAGTTGAATAATAGCTAAAGGATTTCCTGACGTTTTTTTGAGAAAGATAGAAGTTGCAAATTTAGACTGTTCTTCCCATCCAGGAAACAAATCTTGAATAAGGCTATAAACGTTTTTTTCATCTAATAAACCTACCTTAATTCGATCTATTTTAACCCTACTACTTTCAATTTTTCTTAATACACTAGAAAAAGAACTTGAAAGTTCAAATTCTTCAGATCTAAAAGATAAAATACATAAGAATTTTTTAATTTCTGAATGTACTAAAATAGTTTCTACAAACCTGAGACTCGCAGAATCAGCCCATTGTAAATCGTCTAAACAAAGAACAAATGGTCTACTTATTTCTGTAAGAACTTTGATAAAGCTACTGAGCGTATGGTAGAAACGATTCTGATTTTCATCCGGAGGGAGTTTAGATAACTCTGGCTGAGGACCCAAAATAAATTCTAATTCCGGAAACTGATTTAAAAGAATTTTTCCATTGTTACCTATATGTTTAGAAACTAGTTCTTTAAATTCTTGAATTTCTTTTTCACTTTTAGAAAGCAAGATCGAAACCAAATCCCGTAAGGAATGAATCAATCCCCCAAATGGCATTGAAGTTTCATATTGATTGAACTTTCCTTGGACAAAAATATCTGAAATACTTGTTAAAAAGGATTTTATCAGCGCAGATTTTCCCGAACCTGAAACACCAGTAATAAAAACAATTCTAGTTTCTCCTTGAGACGCCTTATCTAAAGAAGATTGTAAAAGGAGAATTTCCTTTTCTCTTCCATATAAATTAGAAGAATCTAATATAATCTCAGGATTATCTTTTGAACCGGGAACAAATTCAGAATTAATTTTTCCATTTTGAAAATCTTTAAAACAAAGCTCTAAATCATATATCAATCCCTTAATGCATGAATAACGTAGATCGGAGTCTTTTTCGAGTAACTTCGAAACGATCATAGAAATTGAAATAGGAAAATCATTTCTAATCATATGAATAGGAACAGGTTTTTTAGTAAGATGAGAGTGTAAAATTTCGTTTCTATCTTTAGAAACAAACGGAACACTTCCAGTTGCCATTTCGTAAAAAACAATTCCCAAAGAATAAAAATCAGTTCGAAGATCCAAAACGCGAGATAACTTACCCGTCAACTCAGGTGCTATATAAGAAAGAACTTCAGGAGGCAGATGAGGTGTGTTAGAAGGAGAAATATCCTTACCAGAAAAAGTAGAGGATGAAAAATCAACAATCCTTACTATCCCAGTATCTGGTTGAATCCAAATATTCCCTGGACATAATGACTTGTGTAAAATTCTTCTTTCATGGATTTCTTGAAGTGCAAAAGAAACTTCTAAAGCAATTTCGAAAAATTTTTGAACGGAGCCTACTCCATTAGGAAAGAGTTTTGCAAGTGGAATTGAATTAAAATCCTCTAATATAAGAGCTTGAATGTCTCCGTATCGTATTAATTCAAGAGGATTTTGAGTTTTTAATCCTTTTATAAAATTTGAAATTCTAAAATCGTGATAAATCCCTTGAACATCCGTCATAAAGGAATTTTTCTGAGAAATTGTCTTAATTAGAACTTTTTTTTCAAATCTTTGATCAAAAGCTTTATATATAATAAATTTATAATCCTCTGAAAATAAGTCTAATATTTTGAAACCGGGAATTTTCACTCTTCCTCTTTAAAAAAATACGAGCCCGAAATAAAAATCTAAAATAAAACGGAGTATATATACGTTTTCAATAAATTTGAATTATTTCCCTATATATCTCAACTTTAAATATTAATTTTTTATAATATATTTGTTTTAATAAATTGAAGTAAGATTTATCATTTTTTAAAATAAATTTAGAATCAAATTGTTCAAAATATTTAGTAAAAACACTTAGCCGCTTCGATGCCACTTACTACTGTGCTTTCCACACATCCGGCGTTTAACACCGAATTTGCGATCCAATCTCCTGTAATCACAAGATTAGAGTATCCGTTTTTTCCTGCAGGAAGTCTGTATTTTGTAGAACCTTTGACAGATAAAACATATCTTTCCGTAGGCTGAATATTTAAACGAAGATACTGGGATTCGATTGTCATTGGTCCCTGACAGGTCTTGTCCGGATTCAACAATAAACCCCAATTGAATCCTGAAGTTTGCACAGAATTAGGCCAAATACTTTGCACGTTATTTTGTAAAAATTGAATTACTCTTTCTTTTAATTTTTCCATTTGCTTCGGTATATTTGGATCAACCAAAGGATCAATAGGTGTAATTCCCAGTGGAGAAGGCCCGCAAAAATAAGCGATATGATTTGGTGATAGAGAATCAGACCAAGATTCTCTATTGATCAAATGACTCATATCACACCAAGTATCAAAGGGCTCTATATATGAGCCCAATACGGGAGGTTCATTTTTCCAATACTTCCACCCTAACCCTGCGATATCTGGATACATCCAAAGTTGAAACGCATCCGTTAGACACGTTTGAACCGATTGTATCATTCGTTTCCAATTGGAATTCTCTTCTAAAATTTTTGGACACAAAAAGGGAATTGCGCCAATGGAAATTCCAAAAACAACTCGATCAAAATCTTTTCCATACTCCAAACTAATTTCTTCTTTATCTTGCCATTTAGACCAATAATCTTCCAAATCTATATTATATTTTTTTAATTCTTCTCCTTCTACAATTTGATCGTAAAGAGGCTCGCTCGGCCAACAACCAAGTCCTTTTACGTCTACTAAAGGAGAATATTCATCTTTTATTAAGTTTACCTGTTTGCCAATTTTTACGGTTTGAATCCAAGATTGTTCATCCGAGCCTCCAGGAATCAACTCCCTAACTCTATGAAAAAATTTAATCTTAACTCCACGTTTTTTTAGTATTTCATATATAGGAGTAAAAATAACGTCTCCCATTCCAGCTTGCATTCTATATGCAATAGCACCTTTATAGGTGAATAACATTCTCAAAGCACCTTTAAGAGCCGTTCCCGCAGCAAAAGTATATTGGCTTCTTCCTGCAAACACAAGACCATAAATCCCCTGTACAATCGCAGAGTTGATCGTAAGCTCACTTGCTCCATGAAGTTTTAACCATTCTCTATAATCAAAGTCATCTATACTTTCAAAACCATTTTCAAAAACTTTGTCTCGGATCATCCCTTTGATATTCGTAAGACTAAAATCAACTAGAATCCAAAACCTTCTTGCTTCCGTATTCGATTCAATTTTTTTCTCCGTCTTTGCCCAAAGACCATCAATAAATTGATCCACATATTTTAGAAAACGATCCTGGGGAAAATCTTTGTTTAATTGATTCAAGAGATGTTTCAAAACAAGAATGGCTTTCTCAATCACATCTAAACTCATTCCTTCCGTTCCGTCTTCTACCCATTCTAAAATTTCTTTCCAACCCCCCTGATTTTCAGCACACTCATTTTCTGGAAAAATATATTGCTTACGATTTTTATAATATTCATTCAAATATTCTAAAATCATCGAAGGATAAGTCACAGAATCTGGAAGTTCGGTCGTATCACCTGGAATCTGACTATTCATTGGAAAATGGAACGGCCAAGACTGATAACTTCCATTAACTAATTCCTCAAGTACAAAAAAATTTGCCGGTTTAAAAGCTTCTTCCCAGATAGCCAATGGGCTAAAAAGAGGCCTTGAGAGTTCTTCATAACATTTTCTGATCAGTCGAAAGGCATGATCATAAAATCCGAACCAAATATGTAATCCATGTTCTTCAATTCTGTTAAATACGTTTTGATTTCTACCACTTGCGCCTTTTCCACCAAGTCTCCAACCTAATTGATAAATCGTAATATCGTAATGTTCTTTCCAATTAGGTTTAGAAGTAATTTCGTAAGCTGTAACAAGAGATCCCAACCCCCCGCCGAGTATAATTACTTTTTCTTTTTTATTTTTCATAAATACACCTAACAGAAATTAAGTTATACTTTTAAATTTTATTATCGCTTATAAAGTACCTTAATCCTAATTGCGATACTTCTTTGAAATAAAATTCTAAACTCTTTGATGAATAATTCTTCCTGGAGAAAAATCGAAATCAAAATCGCACCAAATTCCAAAATGAATCGGTATAGAAGTGCTTTTTAAACCGAAATCTGAAACAAAAGGAAAGTATGGGTTACTTAATACATCCAAAATGTAATTTCCTTCTAAATATCCACCTTTACGAAAACAAGTAACGTTACTACTCGCTTCTACAACCGCTTGATAACAGGCCAATGTAGGATCGGCTGCATCCCTAAATTGTTTTAAAAAAACCATTACAATTTCTGAATGAAATAAATTATCCCAGAGATCAATCGTAATATTAGAGTCAGGGATTTTGATTTTAGAAGGATTATCAAAAAGGGTTTCAGCTAGATAATTTCCAAGTTTAGAAAATTCATCGTACGATTTTTTTGTTCTAGATTCTCCAGGAGGACAACTAAGAGTAAGCATCCTTTGAGAAATAGCCTGACGATCTTTACCGCGAGGAGTAATCGCATCCACAGAAAAGTATTCCGGAGGAACCCGAAGAGAAGGAATTTGGAATTGACCTTGAATTTTATGAAAACCATAAATTTCTCTTCCAGTTGCCATAGCAGTGGAAATGTCCACAAAGAGATACGGTTGATAAAAACGGATTCCATGAGCCTCTTTTTCAAAAAGAGGTATCCAAAAACCTACGTCTGTTTCTTCCACCCAACCACAATCATTACCTGGAACAAGGTATTGTTGCCTTGCAAATACTAAAAACAAATAGTCGCTAAACACATGATAGTGTGCCCTTTCACTTGCAGGGACATTTAGCTCCCGATCCACAATCGACTGAATTGCATTCCAATTTCCTTGTATACAAAAGGAATAAAATTCTACTTGTTTCATCTGATAAGGAGGGGGAAGTTCCTGTTCTCCTCCTCGTATTATATAATCCTTCATCTATTCATTTTTTCCTTTTTAAGGTTAAAAATTTTCTGAAATTATTATATAATGTAAATAATAAAAATTAATTTAATCTGAAGTTTATTTTTAATTTATTTTTACTTCAAAAATAAAAACAAAAAATGTTTTTAATCCTTTTAAATTTTTATCATAAAGAAAAATACGTATTTCTAAAGTGAAGATAAAAAATATACTAACGTCACTTAGGTCATGTTTATAATGATTTTATCTCTTAAAAAACATATTTATTTTTTTATAAAACATTAAAATTATATAATTTACTAAATTTTATTGTATTTAGGGCTTTTCCTAAATCCTAAACACCGCCCTACAGAGCGACCATAGAAGCGATGCATTGAGTTTAAGGAAATATTTGCTGAGTTTCTCGAATGACCCAGATTTGAGTTCAACAAAATGTGGAAACTATTATGAAAATCAACGACATTAGAACTACCCGAAAGTTAGCAAATTACAATGCGACCCAATTTGTAGAAACTATTGCATTTTATTAAAAATTTCTAAAGAATGATCGCGTAAATTTTTTTGAGTTTTTTGGAAAAGCTCTTAGTCCAAATCGACTTAGAAACATATAAAAAGTGTACTCCAATTTAAAACCGTCTCAAAACTCATGACATCTTATTTCAGAACTACATAATAATACCCAGGATTTTGCTTTAAAACAGGACTTTGTAGTAAAAATTTAGGGTACTCAATTTTATACTCAATACAATCGAAGTATCTGTAAAATAGAAAATTTTTAAATAAGATCAAACATGTATTTGGTAGCAAAAGCTCTCTTCCAAAAAAATGATACAAATAGAATGAGTGAAATTTTAAATCAATTTTATAAATATGATTTCCAGACGTTTTTATTTTATAATGAAGCGCTTTTTGAGAACCTATTTATTGCACCTTATTCGCACTCAAACGAATAATCGCCGTTTGCCGACTAAACAATTTTGCTTAACGTTTATACAGTATGATGTCGATAGGTTCGCAGTAGTTATGTATAGAAAAATTAATAAACATTTTTCTAATATATCGATTAAGATCTGTACAATCGCTGTTTCTTCCTTTATTTGAAAAGGAAGTGGATTGAAACCAAATTGCATTTTATCAAAAAGATCAAGCTGGATAACAAAAGCGTCTCACTTCTATTGGCGCTTGACAGATTTTTATTATACTAAATCACGTTATCGTAAAATTTTATTCTTTACCTTGAAAAAAAATAATTTAAAATAAACCAAGATGGAATTTTTTATCAGTTCTGAAATTGACGGACGTTTTAGTCAAAACGTTCCAGACAAATTTCGCCGCGTTAGAAAAAATGTAGGATCAATTCTAAACAAACATTTCTTAGATAAAGACTATGGAGCTAATATTAAATCCATTGGTGTAATCCCTATCTTAATCCGTACGGATCTTAAAGAATTTTATAAAGAACGTAAACTCTATCAGAAAAAACAAAATTCCGCAGACTACCGACTTTATATTGATTTTGAGAGTTTCGAAAAAGCAAATGACGACATCGCAACCAATCTTTTAGTTCAAAATATTTTAGCAGTAGTTCAAGATCTGGGACGAAAAGTTAGTTCTTTCGATGCGACAAGTTTAGAAAACGAGATTAAAAACTTATTTCCACTATACATATCACATAACGTTCATTAGCCGTTTTAATTTCAGAATTTATCTGTTATTCAGAATTATATAATAAAATATCGAATCATTTACACTTCAATAATGTGAATTTTACGTAAGAAAGATTGGACGAATCCGGCTTGCTACAAGTAGCCGGACAGGGCTCTCAACTCTGGTCAATAAATTGCATACAGGAAGCGCAATACAATATTCATCTTAAGTTTCAATTGATTATAAAACACGATCTGTCGAGCGAGCGAGACGCTGAGTTACTTCGAGCGACCATAGAAGCGAGACAGCTTTAGTTTGAGAAAGAGTTCTGCTGAGTTTTCCTCGCATCGATCTCTTTCGCGTTAATTCACGTCAAGTAGTCTTCAAAATCGTTATTTTACTGCGAAACTCTAAAAATGTGGGAACTACCACGGCTTTCCAGAATTTTAAAACTTTCAAAAAGAGTAATAAATCTAAAATGGGACAAAATCTATAGGAACTACTACATTTTCAAAATTGATCTATTAAACCCAAATTTGTAAGAGTTCCCACAAATTACGTCTCTTAAGAAGAGAGCAACTTTTGAATGCAGATTTTCCCACGCCCAAAGCAGGTGCTTGAACAATTAAAAATCTATAAATTTTGAATATAGATTCCCCACATACCAGTGTTCAAAAACAAATCGCCTGAGTTATTAAAAATGAATAATTCATAATTTTTAAATATAAATAAACTTTAATATTCTTTAAATCATAACCGGACCGCGCCTCAAACACAATCCATCTAGATTTTAACTATAGAACAATAATAATTTGTATCTAACCACCCGTTTTAGGAAGTTTATCTTCCGTAACAACAGGTTCCTTATCAACAACCGTAATACCATTCTTCTTATCCACGGTTCCACCTTCCACCATCACTTGTAAAGAACGAAGTCCTGGTTTGCCACTAGATAACCATTTTTGAAAGTTGGAAATTTTTTGAACACAATAATGAAAACCTCGATCCGTAGAAATTTCCGAACCGGGAGACCAAGGAAATAAATCCTTACGAACCGAAATTGTTCTCACCACAAGAGAACTTTCTGAGACTGGAAGATTGAGAATCGAGTTTTTAAATTCTTGAGGATAAGCGAAATATTCTTCTGCATTACTAAAATAAATAATTCCCACTTTACGGCCTATTTTTTTCAAAGTGTTCCCAATACCGGTTAACGTAATATTTCCTAAAAGATTACCTCGAATTGGTAAAATTTTTCCTTCGATAGCCAACTTTCGAATATAAGAATATTGTTCATCATCTGTCTGAAACATCTTATAATTGTATTTCTTAGAAAGCATCAAATTAGTTTTATGGCGTTTTCGAATAAACGGAGAAGCCTGTTTATAAACCTTTTTATAAACTTCCGGGTCCGAAAAAGAAACCTGGATCAACTCAAGCGCTTCCTTTTCCCCCTCTTTTCCCCAAAGGCGAATGAAATCTTCTTTCTTTTCACTTTTTTGAAGAAAAAGAATCGTGATCGTATTTGCGTGAACTACAATCTGAGTAAAATCCATAAGATAAATAAAATCCGACTTAGCCCAAGCAGCAATTGTAAGATTTTGTTCCGAACCAACTCCAACGTAAACGTTTCCTAAATTTTGAACGTGTGGAATCAGAAGATCCAAACGGTCTTCGTTAGAAACCGTAGTATCACCCACGTCCCACTTGGTAGGAACGAGAGTTTCCTGAGGAGTTTCTTTAAGTTTAGAAACAATATCTCCCTCATTTAAAGAAACATTTTGGTTTTCCTCGATTTTTTTTGGCCCGGAACAGAACAAAAAAATAAAAGAAAGAAACATAAGAACAACATAAATTCCTAATTTAGAATAATTAAACATATTATTTATTTACATCCTTTGCACAACGAAATCCAAAATGGTGATATTCTGGAAAATTCTCTGGAATATGAGATCTTCTTTTAGAACCCCTCGCATAATGAGCTGGCCACCACCAAGAACCACTTTTTAAAACTTTTTTCTTATAACCGGGACAAACTTCCTTTCCGTCACAAGGTCCCTTAGGATCCTTTCCTCTACAAAAATTACCACAAGCCTTAAAAGAAGTAGAATACCAATCCGCAGTCCATTCCCAAGAATTTCCGGCCATATCATACAATCCATAAACTCCAGGAGCTCTTGTACCCACGTTTGCAGTCGGCATTAGATGAGGTTTTTCCGTCTTTTTAGGAACACATCCTTTAATGTCCCCTACTTCAATGATCGCTCTTTCACAAGTTGCTGGTTCATTCCCCCAGGGATATAAATTTCCGTTTGGTCCCCTGGCAGCTTTCTCCCATTCGGCTTCCGTTGGGAGTCTTTTACCAGCCCATTCACAAAACTCTTTTGCAGTATACCAACTAATCCCTGTTACAGGTTGTTTGGGACCTAAGTAAGGTTTACCATAACGTGGTCCGATATAATTACACTTCCCGGTTTTTAAACATTCTTGGCATTTACCTGCGTTTTTGCATTTGTCAAAATCTTCATTTGTGACTTCATAGATGTCCATATAAAAGTCACTTACATAAACCTTCTCTTCCGGTTTTTCATCTGCATCGTAAACATTACTTCCGCGTATAAATTCTCCGGCAGGAATACATTTCATTCCTGGAATTTCTTTTCCTCCACAAGCCGAAGGATCCGCAAGCAACTTACACATCCACCCCCAGTGAGCAATTAAAATCATTACTACCAAAAAAAGAAAATTTCGAATTTTCGATTTCATATAAGGTCCTAACCAAAAAGATTTAAAACTTAAACAGAATCTTTTAGAATGAGGATAGACTGAAAAACGAAACGGACAAATCAATCAAGTATTTAAAAAAATCTCTGGATTCTGAAAGCGATAAGAACAAACTAGTTCCAATATTTTATAAAGAATGAAATCGTATCTTCCTTCAAACACCATATTTATAGTCTATATTTGTCTGTTTTTATTTGTTTCCTGTGCTGGTTTCTTTCGTAAAAAGATTCCAAATTCTCCCTTAAACGATCCAAGAAAAATGATACTCGTTCGGATCGATCCAGGACGACTGGGAGAATTTAAAGAAAAAACCGGAGGAAAGTATAACATCAGTTATCAAGAATCGGATTCTTATTATTCCGTAATCAATAAACAAGACATAGATAAGTTCGGATTTCCATCTCCCGGAATTTCCGTCGTTAAACAATACTTACCATTTAAATATTATTCCGGCAATTATCAGGAATTGATCAACGAAAGATTTACAAGTCTTGAAGATCTAAAAAAAGGTTATAAGGATAACATATTAAATATTCATTATTTACTTGGAATCGCAAATTTATATTCGGAACAATCCAGAATGGAAGTGATCGGCAAAACCGCTAGAGGAAGAGAAATTCCGGCCCTACTTCTAACAAACACAACCACTCCAGACGAGGAAAAAATTTCCGTACTTTTTAACTGCGCTCACCACGCAAACGAAGTTATATCCATTGAACACTGTTACGATATAATCTATTCCGTATTATCTAGACCAAAAGAATATCAGGAAATCCTAAATAAGATGAAAATCTGGATTGTACCTATTGTCAATCCAGATGGCGCCAGACATTTTTGGCACGTATCTAACCTGATGGGAAGAAAAAACGGTTATCCAGGTTCTGGTCCAGTAAACGACAAGTTAAATCCAGGAGTAGATATCAATCGCAATTATCCGTTTTATTGGGGAA
Source organism: Leptospira interrogans (assembly GCF_900156205.1). Classification (GTDB taxonomy): domain Bacteria; phylum Spirochaetota; class Leptospiria; order Leptospirales; family Leptospiraceae; genus Leptospira; species Leptospira interrogans. The sequence goes on along the minus strand of NZ_FTNA01000031.1, from coordinate 1,985 downwards.
AAGCCGGAGGAGGATATTCTTCTTCTAATCCTTCTAACTATTTTTATAGAGGCCCCTCGCCAGGGTCAGAATCAGAAACAAAAGCAATGATGGACCTTGCAAATCGGGAAAGGTTTGCGGCATCCATTAGCTATCATGCATATGCAAATTGTCTGTTAATTCCATATTCGATCGATTCATTAAATAATCCGGAACCAGACGTGGCCAAGGAAATAGGAAAAAAAATCGCTGCTTCTGTGACTAGCTTAAATCCAGAAAAAGAATTCGAAGCAAAAAAAAATATCTATCCAATAGACGGAGTCGATCAAGACTACTTCTACTTTGCACATGGAACTCTCGCTTATCTATTGGAAACCACACATCTCAACCCGGAATACAAGGAAGTGGAAAAAGTAAACGTATCCTTGAGGAAGGCTTGGAACTTATTGTTAAACGAAGTTTTAGAAGGAAAAAAGATTTTTCTAAAAATCACGGATGAATTCGGAACACCACTCGAAGCAAAAGTAGAAATCGAAAGAATAAAATACTTTCAGGAAGAAATTCGAGTTTCTAATCCGATCAACGGTTTTTTCTTTCAACTGTTTCCAGATAGAAAGGAAACTAAAGTTAAAATTTCGAAAGAAGGTTACGAACCGACAGAAATACAAACCAGACCAAACGGCAAATGGGAACCTCTAAAAATCGTACTTAAGAAAAATAGAATATAATGTTTCACATAAGACACGAAATTTATCTTATCCTCTGCACCTTGATATGGGGAGGAACCTTTACAATGACTATTTTCGGTCTCAGAGACACTTCGCCTTCTATATTTCTGGGACTTCGTTTTGGAATCGCAAGTATGATCTTTTTACCGTTCGCCTGGAAAGAATTTAGAAAGGGTAAAATTTGGTACCCGGGGGCATTTTTACTCGGAATGTTTTTATATCTCGGATTTGCATGCGAAACCATAGGACTCAAAACTACAACTGCAACTAAATCCTCTTTTTTAATAGGAACGTTAGTCGTAATTACTCCAATTTTTGAAGCAATTTTAAAAAAAAGAATGCCCGGAAAAGGAAATCTTTTAGGAGCTTCTGTGGTTTTTACCGGAATATGTCTGATATTTGCGGGAGAAATCGGAATGGAAGGCACTCTAACAATTACAAACGGCGACTGGATCACGTTAGGTGGAGCAATTTTTTTTTCGTTGTATATCATACAAATGGACAGAGTAAGTATCCAAATACCAATTCGAATATCCGTTTTTTATCAATCCTTTGTGGCGGGATTTTTTGCGTTGATTTCTGTAATCATATTACATTTTGTAGGAATTGAAAAAATTAGATTAAATCCAAGTGCAAGATTAATTCCAGGAGTATTGTACAACGCACTTTTGGCTTCCGTATTAACTACGTTTTTACAAACTAAATTTCAACGTTATGTGTCACCTACTCGTGTGGGAATTATCTTTTCTTTGGAACCAGTTTTTTCCTCAATTATCGCTTTTCTATTATTAGGTGAGAAATCAGGGCCAGTACGAATTGTAGGATGTACAATTGTATTTTTAGGACTCATTCTTGCGGAATCTATCGGAAAAGATCAAAACTTATCAATGGAAAACACAAATTAATAGAGTTGTTGAAAAATTCTATAGTGGAGTCTAACAAAACTACTTCAATTGACCTAGTAACATAAAAGTAGACACCTTTTTTTCCAAGAATAGAGGTAAAAGGTGAGAATGAAAGGAAGAAGAAAATATTCGCCGGAGTTTCGGGAACAAGCGGTAAACCGGACGTTAAACGGATCGTTTACAATAAAAGAAGTAGCAGAGTCCTTAGGAGTTAGCTACTTTGTATTGAGACAATGGAAGGCCGAGCATTTGAAAAAGAAGGAAACAGAGCAACCACTTCCGGATAAACAGCTAAAGGAAAGCGAAGAGTTGAAAAGACTTCGTAAAGAGAATCTGAGATTAAAGGATGAGAACGCGATCTTAAAAAAGTTTG
>NZ_FTNA01000052.1 GCF_900156205.1 Leptospira interrogans | reverse complement strand
TCGAGGTTGTCATTCAATTCGAAGAGTGATTGTTCAAGCGGCTTGGAGTCTGGTTCGTTGTCAACACGGTGGTAAGGTAAAAGAGTTCTATCAAAGGTTATACCTTAAAAAAGGTGCTAAAAAATCGATCATCGCTACTTCACGTAAAATGATCGAAGTTCTTTACGTAATGATTCGAACCGGAAAACTTTTCGATTCTATGCCTGAGAATATATTAAATCGAAAATTAACTCAATATGGTCTTATGTAAAAAAAAATAACGGGAGGGCTTGACACAAGAAACATAGGAAAGCGTTGTGTTGAGTTTCCCTATTTTTGATGGAGGTGGTAAGGTTTCGGAAAATTTTTCTCTATCAGAAAAACATACTTTTTGCAAATAAAAAGACTCATTCTTGTCGGAACACTTGAAAAATGTGCGTTTTTGAGTCTTCTCATTCTAAAATCCTATTAACTTGTGGGTAAGGTTATGATTCTTCTGGGTTGCTCTGCAAGCCGTTCGAGGAACCACATTCTAAATTGTAACTAAAGACAATATATTACATTATGATTCCTGTATACAATTTATTAACCAGAGCTTGAGAGCCCGGTTCGGCTTACTTATGGCAAGCAAGATTCACCCAGATTTTCTTACGTCTAACTCATGTTATGCTATCTGAGTTTTAATTTTCCCGTTGAACACAAAACAGTGATTTTATGTAAAAATTACATTGGAGGACGATGACTGTTTTTAAATTTTATAAAAGTTTCTTTAAGTTCTTCGTTTAACAAAACAAAAACAATCGGTTGTATGATCCATTATCATTCCTGTCGCTTGCATAAATGCATAACAGATTGTAGAACCTACAAATTTAAATCCTCTTTTTTTAAGAGCCTTACTCATTGCGTCAGATTCAGTACTTTTATTCGGCACATCTTTGATCGTTTTCCAAGAGTTATAGATCGTTTTATGATTCACAAAACCCCAGATAAATCGATCAAAGGTTCCATATTCTTTTTGAATATTCAAAAATTCTTGTGCATTTTTTATAACAGATCTAATTTTTAATTCGTTACGCACAATTCCTTTGTCTTTTAAAAGAGACTGAATTTTATTTTCTTTATAAGCAGCCACCTGAACAACATCAAAATTGCCAAAAGCCTTTCTGAAATTTTCCCTTTTTCTTAGAATTGTAATCCAAGAAAGCCCAGCCTGTGCCCCCTCCAACACCAAAAATTCAAATAAGAGTCTATCATCATGTACAGAAACTCCCCATTCTTGATCGTGATATTTTACGTAATCCGAGTCCTCGGTAACCCAAGCACAACGTTTTGGTTCTTTTTGTTTTTTCATCTTTATCCACAATTACTCAGAACTATATAATAAAGTATCTAGGACTATCTCAAAAATATTTTATCTTTGCTCAAAATACCAATTCCGATTATTCTTACTACTCGGCACATAAAATAATACTATTCTGAGCCCTGTTTCAAAACTTAAAATGTGAGATCTCACACAAAAAAACCAACGATTTCAAATTAGAAATAATTTTTTTAGAAATTCTACGTCTTTCTGAAATCACCCATTCATTTTCTGTTACCTACCTTTATACGCTCGAATAGTAAAATGGCTTTTAGTGCTTTGTGCTGAAATAGGGTTTTACAATAAAAATTTACGATACTCAATTTATAAGGATTAACAAGAAGCCAGGTTTTTAAAGTTCAATCTATGAATGGAAAATGAAATTAAAGGTTGAAAAATTTATTCTCCATTTGTTTCCATTGAATTGAAATGGACAATGAAGCAATTTTGCTAATCTGGGCTATAGAATTTTTCAAAAACTCTTTTGTATCCTATCTCTTGAAAAAATCCCAAAAACCTTTTCACTTCATGGTTACTTCAAAATCCCATTTACACAAATATAAATCTTACTTGATAATCACCATCGTGCGACATGGTCTTCAGCCCAACCTTGTCCGCTTGTAATTTTATATTCGTTCTTTCCGAGCCTAATTATACCTTCAAACGTTCCGATCATTTGATGAACAGAGGACGCAAAAATTCCAATATTTGTCGAAGCTTTTCTATGAAATTCGGGTACAAACCTTAAATCTATAGCTTGAGAATCCTTTGTATAAAGATGCCAAGGTTTCATCCAGTTTTCACGATCTATTTCAAAGATCGCATCAGAAGGAATTTTATAGATTCTACCGTTAATTAAAATAGCATTTTCTGTCGTGCCAGTTCCATCCGTCCATCCAGCTCCTAAATTTATTCCTACCGTATATCCTGCGTTATGCGACACCATGGAAGCCCAATTCCATTTGGTAGAATAAGGCCATACGCCCCTTCCATAATCCATACAAGCAAAAGAAGATTTAGGTTCGAATTTGTATTCCATTGCTCCATAACGAACAAACCCGCGAGCTCCGACTCCGAACAATTTTTCGGTAAATTGAAATCTTCTTTTAGACCAAGGTACAACTACGTTTAAGGTTTCCCAACTTTCGGGAACGGGAACCTCTATTTCAGCTTGAACTGGAATTTTATTTTTAAGAGAAAAATTGACCGAAAGACGATAACCTTCTTCTTCTCTGAAAAATTGAATACGAGCGTTTTTTCCTATATAAGTCGCATTACTGACTACGAGCTGACCTAAGCTAACTCCAGAACCAAAAGGAGTAAGAATGGTACCTTCCTCAAAGTTTCCTGTTTTTCGATCGAGCCAATATACAAAAATTACTCCCGCATAATCCACGTTAGATATTGTAAAGGATACCAAAAAATTCTCGTCATAGATACACCAGTAATTCCATTTTTTCTTTCTCAAATAATGATTACTTAAGTTACATCTATGGAATGGTTTTTTAGACCAGCCTACGGCATTCAAATTGAGATTTCCAGATTTATCGCAAAGATTCGTTTCTTGTCTAATTTCAGTTTCTAAGTTCATCTTAAGAACACTTTTTGTAAGTTATCTGCACGGACCCGAAAAGTCGACTTCTTTCTTCCACATTTGTTATAAACTTTCGAATAGGTCAAAATACCCTATCTTTTCGAGAACTTCTTTTCGTAAGAATCTCCAATCTTTTTAGTCGAAGAAAAGTATCTAACGTGAGTTCGATGAGTCACCGCGGGAAAGTCAGTACCGCGCTGACGCGCGACAGGGATCGATGCGAGGTCAAGTTATTGATATATTATAATAATATAATGTTATTCTAGTTTTCAATAACTTGACCAGAGCGGAGAGCCCGGTCCCGCCTTGTTGCATTCAAACTTAATTTTGCTATACATTGGCGGGAGTCGCCAAAGTCGAACTTAATTTATTTAGAATAGGAGTTATCTTTTGGCTCGCGTTTATCTTTTTATTTTTATTTTCATTCAAGCTTGTTCGCCTATCGGAGAATTACTGAATTTAAACGAGTCGAATTCAAAATCATTCGATCCATTGTGGATCGCGGGTCTAATTCAGAGTAATAACCCTACTCCTCTTGACGACTCGAATACTTCGAAAGAAGACATCGTAAATAAAAATGTCTTAAATGCAAACGTTGACATTCCAGAATGGACTTTATTAGTTGGTGCACCTAACGCAAATATTACGGATTCAGCGCTTACAATTGATAGAGATGGATTTATCTACATTGCTGGAAGTACCAACGCCGGTATTTACAGTGAAAATCTGATTGGAACTAGAGATATTATTCTTGCAAAATACAATTCTCGAAAACAAACAATCTGGACAAAACAAGTCGGAGTTCGTGGTGTAAGTTTAAATGTCGCCGATGTTGAAGTAGATCAAAGAGGAAACGTTTATGTTATCGGCAAGACATCTGGTAATTTTGCAGGCCGACTTACAGGGAGACAAGATTTATTTGTAATCAAATTCAATACAAATGGAAATGAAATCTGGAGAAGACAAAAAGGGTCCAGAAATCAGAACCTTATTCCTGAAAAAGCCTTCGTAGATCAATCCGGAATTTCCTATATAGTTGGTATATTATATAGAGAACAAATTATAGGAGAATCAGTAACTGGGTTTCTATTTAAAATAGACAGCCAAGGAAATTGGCGTAGGGACTTAAGTATTTCAATTCCCGAAGGATCAGTTTATCCTCAAGGGGTCGTTGTTGCAAACAATACAGGAGATATATTTGTAACTGGAACTACAAATGCAAACTTACAAACCAATAGAGTTCCTAGTACAGGAAATTCTGATCTTTTTATTCTTAAATACGATAGAAGTGGAAGAAGGCAACTCTTTGCACAACTCGGTCAAGTTTTGAGTAGAACCGAAAGTAATTCTATCGCTTTGGATTCCTTTGGAAACGTTTTTGTAGGCGGGATGAGTAATGCAAATTTCGAACCGGAAGGAGAAGTGGGTGAAAGTAATCGTGGAATTTTAGTAAAGTATAATTCTCTTGGTGTTCGACAATGGATTCAATATTTAGGACCCATCGACGGTAATAGAACTACTGCCATCAACGCACTCTCAATAGATTCGGAGGGAAACATTTTCACAACCGGTCAAAGTAATCATATGGTAGATGGAAGACAGAATGGGATCGGAATGGATTTATTTTTAACCAAACATGATTCTTTGGGAAACGAAGAATGGGTCCGACAAATTGGAATCAACAATGCAATGATAATAGGAAATGAAATTGGACAAGATCAACAAGGAAATCTTTATTGTACAGGATGGACCGAAGTCTCAATCAATGGAGTTGCTACTCAAGGAAATTCCGATTTATTCCTTTTAAAACTCAGATAGCATAACATGAGTTAGACGTAAGAAAATCTGGGTGAATCTTGCTTGCCATAAGTAAGCCGAACCGGGCTCTCAAGCTCTGGTTAATAAATTGTATACAGGAATCATAATGTAATATATTGTCTTTAGTTACAATTTAGAATGTGGTTCCTCGAACGGCTTGCAGAGCAACCCAGAAGAATCATAACCTTACCCACAAGTTAATAGGATTTTAGAATGAGAAGACTCAAAAACGCACATTTTTCAAGTGTTCCGACAAGAATGAGTCTTTTTATTTGCAAAAAGTATGTTTTTCTGATAGAGAAAAATTTTCCGAAACCTTACCACCTCCATCAAAAATAGGGAAACTCAACACAACGCTTTCCTATGTTTCTTGTGTCAAGCCCTCCCGTTATTTTTTTTTACATAAGACCATATTGAGTTAATTTTCGATTTAATATATTCTCAGGCATAGAATCGAAAAGTTTTCCGGTTCGAATCATTACGTAAAGAACTTCGATCATTTTACGTGAAGTAGCGATGATCGATTTTTTAGCACCTTTTTTAAGGTATAACCTTTGATAGAACTCTTTTACCTTACCACCGTGTTGACAACGAACCAGACTCCAAGCCGCTTGAACAATCACTCTTCGAATTGAATGACAACCTCGA
>NZ_FTNA01000057.1 GCF_900156205.1 Leptospira interrogans | reverse complement strand
ATTTAAAATTAAAACAGAGGGATTGAATGAGACTTTTAAAGTTATTAAAGATCAATTCGAATATAAAGATACTCTTAAGTATGTTTATGATTTCGATATTATTTTCTTGTAAGGATAAGCAGGGCCCGGGAATGGAATCTTGGTTGTGGGTTTTAAATCCTGTTCAATTGGATAGTAAGGCGCTTTCTGAAAGGACGTATACGTCAGATGGTAGGATAACATTTGCGAAGTTCAATTCGGATCTAGTTCCTTATTCACGTAAACAAGCACCTGAAGTTCTTAAGACGTATTTGCAATTACCCTTAAGTTCTGAAGCTACATTCTTGCGTTCGGCTCGTGTAGGTGATTTTGATCAGGATCGTTTTCAGCAGAGATATAAAGGTGTTAGAGTAGAGAATGGAATTTATACAGTGGTCTCAAAAGAGAATACGATAGAATTGATGATGGGTGAATTTTACCAAGTTCCAGAGAATTTTAATTCCTCTCCTAAGCTATCCGAGTCAGAAGCACTTTCAAAGACTTTAAAACATATCGGAGCTAAGAAGTATATTTGGGAATCTGTTGAACGAGAAGCAGCATTGAAACGTAAGAAAAATGATCCAAATGCAAGTTATTTTCCGAAGGGAGAACTATTAGTTTATGAACATTCATTAGGAAAATCCAATACTAAAAAAGAGTTTCGATTGGCTTATAAATTTGGTATAGCCTCGATAGATCCACCAATATCGAGATACGTGTATGTGGATTCTAACTCTGGGGAAATTCTATCCAGTAAAGATGCTAGAAGATACGAAGCGGGTGGAGGAGATACAATTCCAACGACTCCACCAACTCCTCCGGATACAAATTACGGAATTTGTTTTCCGGATCAAACTCCTTGTATCAAACAAGGATCAGCGTCTACTCGTTTTAGCGGAGTGAAAACGATTACAACTTATACTGCAGGAGAAGAAAATCATTATGAACTGAAGGATTATTCGAGAGGTAAAGGAATCATTACGTATTCTTGGGAATTTATAGAAGATCCATTTATGGGTATTTATTTATTGAATGTTCCCATTGTTGATATTAATAACGGTTGGACGAAATTTGAATATCATGACGATTATAATCATGATGCATTATTGGATGCACATTGGGGAATTGAAATGACGTATGATTATTTCAAATCCGTTCATAATCGGTTGAGTTATGATGGAAATGATAGCAAAGTAGTGAATAACGTGCACTATTTTAATATTTTCGTAGGTAATAATGCATACTGGGATCCTATGACAGAGGAAATCTATTATATATACTGTCCTCATAACAGTAGTACATGCAAAAGTCTTAATTTACCTATTATTTTAGACCCTACATATGAAGATTTTACTTCTTTGGATATTGTATCTCATGAATTTGGACATGGTATCAACGGGGATCTTGCAGGTTTTAATCTTGATATGGAGCCAGGCGCTCTCGATGAAGGTTTTAGCGATATTTGGAATGTTGGTGTAAATAACTACGTAAATAAAGTTTTAGGAATGCAAAAGAATATTTGGTTAGTAGGAGATGAAACGGTTCCGGGAGGAGGAATGCGTTCTGTGTCAAATCCAAAATCTACTACAGTAATGTCCCCTGGGCCAAATACGTAT
>NZ_FTNA01000006.1 GCF_900156205.1 Leptospira interrogans | reverse complement strand
GTTTAGATAAGTAGAAGAACCGTTTCCTAGTATGGATATTCTTTTATTCGATGAAGGTCAAAAAATTGAATCTGTTTTGATAGAAGGTGTTGTTGGAACCGATTCTCTTTTGGTTCCGGAAGTTTATTGGAATCGGTTGGATTTTCAAGAAAGGAAGGTTCTTCGGAATAGGCTTCCTTTTTTACTGAGAAAATATTCGAAACAAATTGCGTCTATGACGCGACTTCATAATAAGGCGGGTAAAATTAAATACAATCTGGGTGTTGGTAAAATGAAAAAATTCAGTATTCGGGTTCATACCGGTGTTTGGGCGACCTTAGGTGTGTTAGCTGCTGCTCATGGGGTTTCTCGGTGTTATCTTTTTAATTATATGCTCTGGCTGGATGAACAAGGGGATTTTTTTGTGAAAACTTTGAACCGGGGAGTTCCTCGCTTTCACTGGACTTACGAAATGACTTGGAAGATCAACAGGAGACAAAATCTCATATCAAGAGAATTAAAGTTCGAACCAAACCCAATGACGGACAAATATCCCTATTACTTACAGGAGTCTTCGTAATCAATTCATTGCGAGGGGGTAAAATAACTGAGTCCATATTTAAAAGAATTACGATATAATGAATTGCATTTCTAAAGAATATGATTAACAATTCCTTTTTCATGTTTTCCACCGAGGAAGCCGTTTCTTTTGACTAAAACGAGCAAACGAAGTACATCTGTCCTTTGTTTGCTGACATCTTTGTCAGAAAACACGGTTTGAATGCAAAATATTAGTTACTCTGTTGTATAGTAAGAGTGTAGGAAAATCATAGACAACTTTTTTCAGTCCCGAATTCTGTTATTGAATCATGAATCCATTTTTATTTCTGTTAAGGAAAATTTTTTCCGCCTCTTTTATTGTTGGTTTCAAAATCCAAATTTCTCGGCTTAAACTTTGTCGATATGGTAGATTTCAGACAACATGTTTAGCACTATTTATTTTGTTACAGGCACTATTTGTAGCTTGTTCTTCTAAAACACCTCCTGATTCCAAAATTATTGAACTTTTATTTTCAGCCGATGAAAAAAAGAATCCTGACGTTCTATTTAAAAAAGTAGGGAATTTAGACGATGATCCTGAGCTTGAATCTTTTTCGTTAGTTAGAAACGGAACGGAAGAGGTTCTTGGAATTTTTAAAAAGCAAAAAGGGGAATGGTATTTACTTGGAAAATTCTCTTTTTCTTTATTGAACATAGGTCCGCTTCATTACGACGTTTCTAAATCTTCTTGGCTTCCCGGAGAATCTGATTCCCAAAAAAAAGAAGCGGGTTTTATAGTTAAGAGAATTCTAATGGATGAACTTCCAGGAGACAGATTCAATTCCTTATTTTTAGAAGTACTAAGCGAAGAGCCACCTCTTGGACTTTTTTCTGTTCCTTATGTGATTCGCAAGGGCCACAAAATTTTAGACGGACTTATGACTTTAAAAGATCATGAATTTCTAATTAAGTCCAAGCGGATCGATTTTGAATATAATAAAACCGAAAAAAATATTACGATCTTTCCATCTAACAGAAATTATGCGCAAAATTTTATTTTTAACGGCTGGGAGATGGTCCCCGATATTGCAAGAGTTGCGGTGCCTTCTCTTCTTTCTTTGGAGGCTCCAAAAGAGTGGAAAAAAGGAGTTCCCGGAGAAGTGGTTCTTTGGTTTAAAAACAGAGGCTCTTATTCGGCTGTTACATATCTTTCGATTTCGTTTCCAGACGGAGGAAAGATAAACATAGATACTACTAAAGAAGGGCAGAGAATGTATTCTCCCGGTTCGAACGTGTTTTCATCTTCTGGTAAGTATATCAGTTCCACGGTTCCTCTTGTTGAAATTACAAAGGAAGGTTGGGGAAGAAATCATAAATATGGAATTCGATTTTCTTTAACTCCGGATAAAGACGGAATTCCCAGCGTATTATTTCGTTCTTCTACTCGAATGGGAAGAGAAGTGGTCAATCTTCCAAATCAGTTTGGATCGATTCAAAAGCAGACGGATCAACAAGGATTCGTTTCTTACAAATTGGGTTTGGTTTCCAAGCAAGAATGAGCGATCTCACTAATAAAAAACTAAAAGCTGCAAGAGCGGAAGTCGTTCGGGCTCAAGTAGAACGGTTCCGTGTTTTTTACGCGAGTTATTTTCATTTGGAAGAAACGATTCCGATGGTGGAATATTTTTTTGAAAAAATTTATAACTTAGAAGGAAGAGAAGTTTGGCTTCATCTTGCGATGGACACATACCAAAAGGTGAAAGGTATGTTGAAAGAAACTTCACGGGAAAACATAGAATACTTGATCGAACTCAATAATCTTACTGAGGAAATGGATACTATTTTCGCCAAACATCTCGTAGACGGAGATTGGGATGGTAAAAGACTTAGTAGAGAAGAATACGATTTTTATTACAGTCAGATGGGTCATTATGAAGAACGAATGAGACAATTGGAAATCGTTTTAAGAAATTTGAAAGTTTTTTACGAATTGGCTCATAAACCTATCAGCGCTTACTTGATCAAACCAGCGAAGTTTATGGCTTCTTTGTTAGGCGTCTCTACTTTATTTCAAAGTGTGGAAGAAGCGTATAACGCAACTCTTCCGGTTTCTTCTAATATATTCAATTCTTTTTATGAAGAAGTAAAAAAAAGGGAAACGGAATATATTCAAACTTTACTTGGAGAAAGTAGAAAAGAAGCATGAGTCGACTTCGCAGACAACTTTTGGAGAAAGGGCATCGTAAGGAAGAGTCACATGAAAACAGAGAGCGTTGGCTTTTGACTTACGCTGATATGATCACTCTTCTTCTGGGTTTGTTCATTATTATGTATTCGATCTCCCAAGTAGACCAGACGAAACTCAAACAGGTGGCGGATGTAATCCGAGGAGGTTTTGGTTTAGGAGAATCTTTTTTTCAAGGAAATACGGTTACGTTAGAAAATGACCCTTTGCTCCAACCTAAAACTCAGCTTTATCGTTTTTGGGAACGTATAAGTTATACTTTAAAAAAATTAAAAGAGAAAGCGAAACTCAATATCGGAATTCAAGAGACAGAAGAAATTAAAATTATATTATTTGGTTCTTCTTTGGGGGAAGGGCAGTTTCAACCGGATGAGGATATGATGTTTGCATTTCAAAAAATTTCTGAATTGTCATCTGCGATGGATGTAGACATCATTCTAAAAGTTCAAATCCCATACGAAAACGAAGCCTCTCGAAAAGGATTTAGAAACGTTTGGGAATACAATTCGTATCGAGCGGAACTTATTGCAGATTCATTGTCTAAAAATTATAAAATTCCCAAGGAAAAAATTTCCATTCAAGCTTCCAGTTTATATAAGCCGGTGGAAAATTCCTCGTCTACTCCAGAGGGAAAAGCTTCCGGTGAAAGAGTAGAAATTTTTATTCGTAAAAAATCGGAACGCTGATTGGAAAAATTATGAAACTAAACAAATTATTTTTAATTTTTGGAATATTCTTTCTTTTTAATGTTTTGGGTTGTAAAAAAAAATCTCCTCCGCAAGGAATACAAGATGAAGTATGGAGGGAGGAATCTTCTGGATTGATTTCTGCTTATTGCCAAAAAATTTCAACTTGTGCAGAAGTATCTTTGAAAAGTTTGAAAGAATCTTCGAAAACGTTAATTCAGGAAAGGTTGAGTCCTGCCAATTGCGCGGAAAAATTTCGTAAGTCAAACGCGTATCTGCTTGCAAACGAAAATCCGGAAACCATAAAAAAAGCAGTAAGAGGATGTTTTCAAACTGTGATTAAAGAAAGTTGCGATAAAATCCAAAAAGGGGTTTTAGAACTTTCCGAAGACTGTAGTCTACTTCAAACGATTCAATCCAAATAACATCAGAATTGAATATGTTACGCGGTCTTAAAAGACTCAACCGATATGATAAGAAAATTTTAAGGATCCTAAAGTTAGGAGGTAAATTCACTTCTTTTAGTCAAATTGGGTTTTCTAGAAAAACTTCCGCAGGGTTTCGATTTCCGATTCATGCGTTAAAAATCGGAACGGAAAAAGGAATCAAAGAACATCCGGTTGGGATTGTTGCCGGGGTTCACGGTTTAGAGACGATCGGCATTTTGATCCTTCTTGATTTTTTAGAATATATACTGCATCCTGATTCAACTGGGTATCTTCCAGAATTAAAAAAAGATAAATTAGGAATTATTGTATTACCAATTTTGAATCCAGGTGGAGTTGCACTTAAACAAAGATCCAATCCGGCGGGAGTGGACTTGATGAGAAACTCCGGGATCGAAGCAGTAAAACCGATTCCCTTTTTTGGTGGACAAAAAATTTCCAAACGTTTGCCGTATTTTCGAGGAAACGGATTGGAGCCGGAATCTAGGGCTTTGATACGTTTGGTTCATGAATCTTTTTTCGAAGTAAAAGATGCAATACTTCCGATTTTAGATTTACATTCTGGCTTTGGAACAATCGATAACGTGTGGTGGCCTTATGCTTATACAAAATATTCTTGTCCAGATACTTCTTTGTATCAAAACATCGAAAAACATTTAAAACATCATTGCGGGCATATTCATTTTCAATACGGGCCTCAAAGTGAGACCTACACAACACACGGAGATCTTTGGGATAAACTCTATGACCAATATAGAAACTATCACAAAAATTCTTTGAATTGGAATTCTAAACTTCTCCCTTTGACTTTGGAAGTGGGAACTTGGTCGGATCTTAGAGAAGATCCTTCTAAGCTGTTTCGTAAACGTGGGATTTTTAACCCGGCTTCGTTTAACAAAATTGAAACAATAGGAAGATATAGAGGTTTTCTCCGGGATTTTGTTCGTTTAGGACTTATGAAACCGAAAGATTTGAAGTAATTGTAAAGATTAAGTCAGTCGTTTTTTGAAAAGTTTAAGTACATTTTAATGTGAACTTTATAAGAATCTGAAATTTCGCATAACGTATATCGAAGTTATGGATTTACACTAATATTAGTTCGACTTTGGGCGGCTCCCGCCAATGTATTGCGAAAGCGAGTTTAACAGTAACAAGGCGGGACCGGGCTCTCCGCTTTGGTCAATAAATTGTATAAAATAAACTTTATACTACATATCGCCTTTGATTTCAATTTATTGACCAAAGCATCGATCCCTGCCGCACATTAGCGTGGTACTAAATTTTTCCGCGGAGACCTGTCGAACGACTCGATCCGTTAAGTCGCTACATTGAATTTTCTTATATATTTTGGGGGACTATAACAAGAAGTAAACTTAGTATAATTTTTATATATTAGAATATTATACTTTTTTCAAAAAATTATCAATTTTATAGAAACATTCAAATCCTACTTTTTTGTTTTTTCCAATTTCTAATTTGTGGTTTAATAAAAAATAAAAATTCAAATAGAAAAACTTAGAACTTGTTTCAAAACTTTCAAAAAGTTTGAGTGATCATTCTTTAGAAGTTTTTAATATACTGTTAGTAGTTCTTACAAATTAGCTCGCATTTGGCAATTTGCGAACTTTTGAGCAGTTCTAACATCATTAGAGTTGTTGAAAAACTCTATAATGGGGATCAACAAAATTACTTCAATTGTCCATTTCAATGCAACAGAAACGGATAGAGAATTTATTTTTCAACAACTCTATTCAATTTTCATAGTAGTTCCCACATTTGTGTGAAATTGGAACCTCACCATAATCAACCTTACAAGTTGAAGAGGAATTTAGAATCAAAATTGAACTCGCTAAACGCTCTCTCAAACTCAGTGTCTCGCTTTATTGGCGCTCGAAAAACTCAACGTTTCGCTTCCTGAACTCAATGCATTGCTTCTATGGTCGCTCTACAGGTCGGTCGAAACTCCCTAGGAGTCGGTGTTTAGGATTTGTGGCAAGCTCTAAAAATGTTCCTTTAATAAGACTATCAAAGAATTTCTTTGACACCAAACTCAAACGTTTCTGTTGGAGTTAAAAGACTGAGAACGATTCTTCCCAGATTTTTTTCTTCTGGAAAGCCGAATATTTCTCCGGGATGAACGTATATCTTTTTTTCTTTTAATAAACGAAGTGCGTATTTCTCTTCGGGAAAAAATTCTTCACTTTCTAAAACGCAATACCAACCTGCGTTTGGAAAATCACATTGGATTTTTTTAGAAACACCATCGTGGCTCAAATTTTCTTTTAAAAAAGAAAGATTTCTCTGAATACGTTTGTTGATTTGGGATTGGATGAAATTTTTCCATTGAAAAAAATCTGCGAGTATATTTTGAACGGGAGTATTTACGGAAAGATAGGTATCGGATATTAGTTCCAAATATTCTTTCGATTTTTGTTTCCAGACTTTTGGTCCACTGAGTAAAATCCAAGATAATTTCATTCCTGGAAGACCTAACATTTTTGACAGACCATTTACGTTTACAACTGGTATGTCCGGATCGATCAAAGTATTATAAGACTCTGTTCCGTAAATGTAGTCTGAAAAAACTTCGTCAATAATTATAGGTAAATTATAATATTTTAAAGTATTTTTTATAGAATAAAAATCAGACTGATTTAAGACCGAACCTGTGGGATTGTTTGGACTGACCGATAAAATAAGTTTACATTTTTCTAAATCTTTTGGATCTAAGTCTGAGTTTGTTAGTTTCCAACGATTTTCTTTTTTAGTAAAATAGGAAACGGTTCGAATTCCTTCCATCACGGAAAGAAATTCAAACAACGGATAACCAGGTGCTGGGATTAGGATGGAATCCCCTGGATCACAAAATAACTTAAACAAAAACGAATATGCTTCCGAAGAAGAGGAAGTTAAAAACAAATCATCCGGGTCTATATCCAATCCTTTTGAAGCGTAGTATCCCTGGATTTTTTTTCGAGTCTCTAAGTTTCCTTGAGGATTTGGATGATAGGTAATTAGGTCCGAAGTTGCAAAACTATGTCGAATTGCTTCCGTAGGATATTGAAAATCAGCTTGTGTAGGGTTGGAGAGAGTTAGATCAAAATAATAAATTTGATTTTTCTTATATTCGGATAAAATTTTAGAAAACTCATTTTCCCCTTCTTGGAATGAAAACCGGGAACTAAACCGAAATGATTCTTTCACGGAGAGCCGTTTTTGAATTTTTGAATTAAAAAAAGGATTAAAGAAATTAGAACACTAACTAAAATCGAAGTAGTTAATGGAAAGTAGAATTTAAAATTTTCCTTTTCAATACGAATATCACCTGGGAATTTTCCTAAATAATTTAAGAAAGGAATTTTATTTCCGTAAAGAATGAATAGGCCGACTAACAAAAATAAGACGCCTAAAACCAAAAACGGTCTCGCAAAATTTTCCATTAACGGTTTTAATTATAATTTTTAGACTTCCAAAGTCAAGAATCATTCTATTTTTAAAATTTGTTCTTTCTGTATTACTGATAATTATATAACAAAGTACGCATTAGGGTTATTGGAAAACTTCATAGTTCAGATTAGCAAAATTACTTCAATGAATCGTTCCCATAAAATAAAAATAGATAGAAAATTGATTTTTCAACAACTCTAATATCTTGTATTCAAACTAACTTTTGAAATAAAAATTTACGGTATTTAATTTTGTAGAACTCGGTAAGAGACTTTTATAAATTCAAAAATAATAGAGTTTTTAATTTTTCTTTTTTTATTAAAGTGAATGATAATATCGTTTTATTATTCATAATTATATAATAAGTACCTAATATTTTGTATGGAACTGGCGATTTATGATAAAATTAACGGTACTCAATTTTATAGAGATCAGTAATAGAGTTGTTGAAAAATTAATTCGCCATCGATTTCCGTTGTATGGAAACTGTCGATTGAAGTAGTTTTGTTAAACTCCACTATAGAATTTTTCAACAACTCTAATATAAAATTTTCAAAAATCTAATGATCACCCAATCAATTTCTGCATAAAATTGTTATTTTGCGATTTTATAGAATCGAAACCTATTTTATAAAACTATAATTTTATTCCGAATCTTCGAGAATGAATTTGGCGGCTTGTTTGCTAAATGCCATAATCGTATAACTTGGATCGACGGAAACACCCGTGGGAAATACGCTGGAATCGGAAACGTATAAATTTTTTAAACCATGAACTCTGTGTCTCCAATCTACTACGGATGTAAAAGGATCTTGTCCCATTCTACATCCTCCTGCAGGATGAGGAGCGGCCATCATCATAGAAGCGGGGTTAAGTTCGAGTAAATTGATTTTATCTATTTCTTTTTCGGAAAATATTTTTGTACGTTTCAAATCCGGTAGAAGAATCCATTTAGCTCCGGCACTAAAATTTAATTGAGCTTGTTTACGAATGCAGTCTTTTAAAAATTCTTTTGTCAACTTTCCAAAGTTGTATGTAATGGTACGTTTACCGGAAGCGCTTACAGAAATATTTCCTAACTCTGAAGGAACATCATCTATCCACCCGATGGTACCTCCTATATGAGGAAGTTGTTTCATGATTTCTCTGTGTTCAACACCAAAGCCAGGAATTAAAGCCGCAAGACTTCCAGGTTGAAGTTGATTGGCCATAATTAAGAAGCCACCTTCAATATAACTTCCATCTTCTTTAAAACGGGCTAAGCGGAATTCTTCCACACCAAATGCGGAAGGAATATTTCTCCATTGAATGATAGGCTCTTCATAAAACGCATGAATGAAAGGGGAGGGATTGATTGCTAAGTATTCACCAAGAGCCGGAAGTTTTTTCTTCCATCCGTTTTTAAGTAAGAATGTAGAACTACCGAAACCACCGGCAGAGATTGCAAAAATCGGAGCTTCAAATTTTAAAACGATATTCGATTCTTTTCCGGAAGGACGGTCGATCATTACTGCTTCTAAAAATTCTACTTTATCGCCTTTTAGTTCTAAACGAACTGCTTTACAATCTGCATAAATATCTGTTCCTAAAGACATTGCTTTAGGAATATGTGTGACCAGCTGACTTTGTTTAGCCCCATACATACAACCTTGCATACAATGACCAGATTTTTGACAGTTCTTTCTGGCTTGTGGGACAGGATTGCCTTCCCAGCTGAGAGATTTGCAAGCCTTGCGCACAAGCTGATTCATTTTATTATAATATTCTTCTTTAGCGGGATGAACGTTTAGAGTTTCATCTAATTCCTTCCAATAGGGATTTAGGTCTTCGGGAGAATGACCTTGAACTCCGTATGTTTTTTTCCAAAGATTGAGTCTGTCATCAGGGGTTCTGTAGCTGTCTGCCCAGTAGTGAACGGAAGCTCCACCTACGTTTTTTCCATAAACTAAATTGATTGTACCAGTTGCATCGGTAGCCATGTTTCTTTCTGCGGAAACCTTTCCGGCCATGTTAAGTTCGTGGTTGTCGAATGTTCCTGTGTGATAGTAACCACCTTCTTCAATCATTATTACCTTCTTTCCGTTTTTAGAAAGTTCATAAGCTAAAGTGGCACCACCACATCCAGTTCCTACGATCACTACATCCGCTTTTACGGTTCTGGAATCTCCTAAGTTTTTCCATTCGTAAACGCGACCGCTCATAATTCCCCCAAGATTTTTTTATAATAGATTCTGGATTCGCTTAATTTTTCTGGAGGATTTCCAAAAGGTCCGTCATACGAAATTGCTTTGAAAGAAGATTCATGACCGTAATAAACCAAATAAACGGGTAGTTTAAGATTTGCTAATGCTGCTCGGATCGTATCGGATTTGGTTGTTTCCTGAGAAAGCAAAAAATTCTTTCGATCTATTTCGTTTAACTTAGAAAAACGACTCCAATATCCACTTATCAAAGGAAGATATTCTAAAATTATAATGAGGGATTTAAAATCGTCGGAGATACTTGGATCTACGAAAAAAAATTCTTCGTCTAACCTTCGAATTACTTCTGCTTTTTCAAGATCGGGAAAACCCGGTGTGGGAGGTAAAAGAGTTTGAGAATAAGCCTGTAAAAATTCAACTTCGGACGATGAAAAAAATAAAGTCTTATACGAGGATCGTTTGAAACGATTGAAAAAGAATGCACCAATACAAAGACTCAATAACCCCCCAAGACCAAAACCGAATAGTTTTCGTCTCGATATTTTTTCTGTCCATAAGCTCATAACTTTCGGTGATTATTCTTGAATTAGTATGAATGTCAATTCTGAAAAAGGAGATTGACGAGACGATTACTCCATAAACTTTGTCAAACATGGCCGATAAAAACGATAAGGTAAAGCAGAACGCACCTGGAAAATATTATATCGATAATAGTTGTGTTCCTTGTAATGACTGTTTAGAAGAAGCTCCTATGCTTCTTAAATATACAGAAGATGAATCTAAAGTTTATTTTCATAGACAACCGGCAACTCCCGAAGAAGAAATAGCTGCTAGAAAAGCAATGGAAATTTGTCCTGTCGAAGCCCTCGGAGACGACGGAGAATAAATTATTATTTCAGATTCGACAAGAATATCAGTTCTTCATCTTTTAAGAATTCCTAATCTTCAATTGTTCCCAAAACTTAAGAAAATAGAATTAAACCAAACTCCAGTCCTTTTTAAAAAGCTGTCTTAAATGATTTACAGTTTTTCCAAAATGAAATAATTTTCACAAATTACGTCCCATTCCAGTGCCTTGTGGATTTTGCTCAATCATATGCGTGTTTCGTTTTTTAGTAAGTGTCCGGGATTTGTATTTAAACGGTAGATTTATGCAAAAGTTTAAAACATCTATTATGTAGGAATCAAAGGTAAAAACTTTTGTTTCTTTTTTAACTTCATTGAGTATTGTTTTTGATTTCTAACTTTAAAAGCCTTTACGAATAAAAAGCCCGATAACAAACCGTTTCAGGTTAAAAATTTATGAATTCGACAAAATAAAAACGTAAAAATCTACGTTTCATTTCCGTAATGAATTGTCTTTTATAAAATAGTACCCAATTTGAGGAAATCAACGGTACACAAATTGAGTGAATTTAAGATTCAGTCGGCTGATTTTTATAAATTTCTAATTGAAAGAAGTCCGGAGCTAATTTGTTTTCATGATCCGAACGGAATTTTTCTTTATGTCAGCCCTTCCGTAACTTCTATGTTAGGTTATCAACCAGAAGAATTGATCGGTAAAAATCCATATGATTACTTTAATCCTTTAGATAGAGAAAGGATATTTACAAATTCTCATAAACCGATTTTAGAAGGAAGAGAACGGGAACGTGTAGAGTATCAGTTTCTGAGAAAGGATGGAAAATACGTTTGGTTACAGACGATTACCCAACCGATTTTTGACGACCAAGGAAATGTGATCGCGCTTTTAGCAACTACAAGAGAATATCTAGAGCAAAATACAATTTTAGATACTACAAATAGTAAACAGGTTCTGGATGAGATTCGTCTTTCCGAAGAAAAGTTTTTTAATGCGTTTTATTATTCTGGCATTGGAATGGCTCTTGTTTCTTTAGAAGGAAAATGGCTGGAAGTGAATTCGAGCCTTTTGGATATAATCGGTTATTCTAGAGATGAAATTTTAAAACTTACATTTCAAGATATAACACACCCAGATGATCTTACCGCCGATTTAAATCTTTTGCAGGAAACACTAGAGAATAAGCGAGATAGCTATAGAATGGAGAAGAGGTACTTTCATAAAAACGGAAGTATCATTTGGGTTTTATTGATGGTATCTATTGTAAGAGATTCTCAAAAGAACCCGTTGTTTTTCATTTCTCAGATCCAAGATATTACTGATCGCAAGAATATGCTTTCTGCTTTGATAGAAAAGAATGAAACGCTTCAAGTTTTGAGTAATCACTTGGCGGAAAGAAATTCTCAATTGGAAGAATTCAACCAGATCGTTTCTCACAATCTGCGTTCTCCTATTGGAAATATATTTACTCTTACTACTATGCTTTGCGAGAAATATGGCACAGACAAAGACCAGCTTTTTCAATCTTTAGAAACGAGCGTAGAAGATTTAATGACCACCTTAAATGATATTGTAGAAGTAATCAAAATTCGAAAGAATCGAAATGTAGATAAACAGACGATTCTGTTTAAAGATGCATTTAATAAGGTTCAAAATCTTCTTTCTGCTCAGATTCAGGAAATGAATGTAGATATTCGAACTGATTTTAATGCGTCTCCTGAAATTTTTTATTCGAAAGTATATCTGGAAAGTATATTGTTGAATTTATTGAGTAATGCCTTAAAATATTCCGATCCGAACAAAAAACCGGAAATTTCTTTCGTCTCATTTATTGAGGATAAAAAGATCTTTTTAGCTGTACGGGATAACGGTCTAGGAATCGATCTTAAAAAATACGGTCATCAAATCTTTAAAATGAACAAAACGTTCCATCGAGAAAAAGAGGGTCAAGGTATCGGGTTATTTATGACGAAAAATCAAATAGAATCTCTTGGGGGTGAAATAACGGTTGAAAGTTCTCCCGGTAAAGGTACATCTTTCCTCATTAATTTCAATAAATACAATGATTTCGAACAATAGTAATATGAATTTTTGGTTGGTGGATGATGATTCCATCTATATTATGATCGCTAGGCGTTTTTTGGAAAAAGACGGTAGGGTTACAAAACTACGCGATTTCCAAGATGGTGAACTAGCCCTTCAGGAACTTCAAACACTGAGTTTAGATCAGGAAGAACTTCCAGATGCAATCCTTTTAGATATCAATATGCCTTTTATGGATGGTTGGCAGTTTTTAGACGAGTTTAAGAAGATTCAAGGGGCTTTGGCTAAAAAAATTACCATTTTTATGGTTAGTTCGTCCGTAGATGAGAGAGATATTGTAAAGGCAAATTCTTTTCCGGAAGTCAAAGGTTATCTTTCTAAACCTCTTACCCAAGATCACATTCAAAGACTTTATAGCCAACTTGCTTGATTTAACATCAGTTTCCAATGGAAAGAATTTTCTAAAAGTTAGCGGCACATTTAGAAAACAAACGAACTTTGTTTTCTTTGCTATAGATTAACGTAAATTCTGCGTAAAAGAATCCGTGATTCTGGAAAATTCGTAATCTAAACATTGCAAATCGATTCCTAAAATGTGGGAGCTGCTGCAATTTAAAAATAGAAGTTGATAATCATTGAATTCGGTGTAAGAAAATTTGAGTGAATAAAAACTTAATCCATAAAACGTTTCCTAAACTAGGTTCTTTACGAATCGCAGTGTTAGGTTGTAATCAATAACCGCTTTCACATTAGTTATATCGAACTTACGTTATCCAAGTACGGGAACTCATATAAAAATTATAATAATAAAAAAAACTATAAATCATTCAATACGATGTTTTTGTGCAAATTATCGCAAATCATGATTTTACGAATCAATTCTAAAATTATAGGAACTCATACTTTTAGAAAAAACTTTCTCGTTTTCTTACGCTGAACTTACTTTATTATAAAACGTTTACGTCTTGTATTTGGTGAAAAACCATCCTACAAAAGCCCCGATTGGTAAGGTGATCCAACCATAGAAAATTAAACTCCACAAAGTGCCTATTGAAACAACGAAAAGACCAGAGAAAGGATTTAGAGGAGGAATATTATCCGGATTTCTAATATTCAAAATCCAGTATTCGATATTTGCAAATAGAATAAAATAGTAAAACGTTAGATGATGGGAAATGATCACGATTACAATTCCCAGAAAAATTCCTCTTGTGACTCCATAATTTTGACTCTTTTCTACAAAAAACTTCCAAATCACGTAAGATGCAGAAAATCCTGCCAAGGCAGAAAAAATAGGAAAAGTTTTATAATCTCCAGTTGCGGTCAATGTGATTATAATTCCTACGATCAATCCTATAATTGAACAAGTTATTGCTAATATTAAACTCATTTAATCTACCTATAAAGTTTTAGAGAAACATTTTTGTAAAGAGAAGCTTTTATAATATGCGTCTTCAATTGAACGATAATCGACAATTTCAAACAGAAATTTGATAGTATAATAGAGTTGTTTAAAAAAAGCCCGTATCGACAAACAATTTTACCTATTTATTTTAATGAAAAAAACAGAAGAAAATTAATTTTTCAACAACTCTAATTTTTTCATTCTCCTTGCCCTAAAGAAAAGGCTCTTTTTCCGTTAAAGTAATAAAGATTTTCCGTTTTGATTGTATCAAAACCGGCCAAGTCTAACTTTAAAAGAAGTTCTGCTACTTGTTTATGAGAAATTGGATGGTAGGAAGGGTCCTCTTGTTTAATCAGTGCATTTTTGCTTACAAATCTACATCTCCAATGATCGATCAAAAAAGTTTCCGGTTGGCCGTCAGGATAAACTTTGACTCCCCGGTTGGTGATGATTTTTAACATCAGTTCGTCGGAAACAGATTTGAGTTTATTTCCGAGTTCGTTCGGATCCTTTCCTACCCAATCCAGAAAAATATCCACTCCTACTAAATCTTTCTTTTGAATGTTTCTTTTATATTCAGGAATTATAATTTTCTTAGCCTTTCCAAAAGAAACTGGTTTGAATTTTCCAGGAAGATGACCTAAATTTCCGATTACCGCGTCGGAAAATTCTTTGGTTCCCACTTTAATTCTGCTTACTCCCGGTTTAAAAATATCTCCGGTATGAATTCCTTCTTCTATGGTCAATAACCACGCGTTATTAATTTTTGCAGCGATGTCCGGTTGTCCAATGTGAACGAGCATCATCACTGCGGCGTTGAGTAAGCCAGATGGATTTGCCAGATTTTTTCCTGCTATGTCCGGAGCAGAACCGTGGATTGCTTCGAACATAGAAACAATTTCTCCGATGTTGGAAGAACCTGCCATTCCTACTGAACCCGCGATCTGAGCGACTATATCAGAAATAATATCTCCATATAAATTTAAAGTAACTACTACGTCAAAATTTTGAGGTCTGTCTGCTAGGTTGGCTGCGCCTATATCTATGATTTGAGAATTTACTTCTAATTCTGGATATTCTTTGGCTACTTCTTTGAAAATGTCATGAAACAAACCGTCTGTTTGTTTCATAATATTGTCCTTTACCATCGCGGTTACTTTTTTTCTTCCGTAAGCTCTTGCATATTCGAATGCGTAACGAATGATCTTTTCTGATCCTGGGTGGGAAATTAATTTAAGGCATTGAACCGTGTCATTGGTTTGTCTGTGTTCTATTCCAGTATAAAGATCTTCTTCATTTTCACGGATGATTACAATATCTAGGGAAGGGTGTTTGGTTTCTACGTATGGATACAGTGAAAAACAGGGTCTAACGTTTGCAAATAGACCTAGGGTAGTTCTGACAGTAACGTTTAAACTTTTGTAACCGCCTCCTTGAGGAGTTGTAATGGGTGCTTTTAGAAATACTTTAGTTTGTCTCAGAATATCCCAGGCTTCCGGTTTAATTCCGGAAGAGTGTCCTTCCTTATAAACTTTTTCGCCGATTTCGATTTCAATCGGTTCAATTTTAGCTCCGGCAGCATTTAAAATTTTAAGAGTCGCATCCATAATCTCAGGACCGATTCCATCACCGTAGGCAATTGCGATTTTAGTTTTTTCGGACATTCTATTCTCCTAATACTTCTATAAGATCTGAAACGTAGAGTATGGTCAATTCTCTTACATCAAAAAAATAGAATTTGTGTAAAATGTTACGGTTCGATTTTGTATAATGTTTTTTTATTGCTCCGTATCGACTCTTTTCGCGTTATACCGAACTCACGTTAATTTAGTTTTGTACAAATTGTTTTGAGTCTTAGAAAATTATATGAGTTCTTAACATTTTGAAATTTTAAGGATTCACGTGAGTAACAAATGGGAAAGTGATTATTATGCCGCGTTCGCAAGCCATTTTAATTATAAAATTCACTGCTACTACTACGACTCAAAACGCGATCCATAGAAAACGATTTGTTGAACGACTCGGAGAACTCAGCGAATGCCTTTAAGGATTTGCATTCAGGAGTTGTTGCACCTGAGTTTTTATTCGCCCCGTTTTCTTACTCTGAATTCAAGTTTACTATTGTTTAGAACTATATAACAAAGTTATACAATGTTTTGCAGTAGAAATTTACGGTACTCAACTTTATAGAATTCGTAGAATATTTTTAATTTTGATTAGAATCAGTCTTTAAAATTAAATGTACTCTGTTTTATGCCTATCAATAGAACGAACTCTGAGAGATATTAGATGAAATTTTGAAAAAGTATGAATCCAAAGAAGTTTCTATCAGAAATATTTAATAGAATTGCTGAAAGTTCAAATTAACCAAACTGTTTCAATCAACGTTTCCATGAAACAGATGGAGAATCGATTTTTCAATAACTCTGATGGTTTCAAAATAGGAAAAATACAAATAAAATTTATTGGAAGGTATCTAACGTAAATTCCGTTGTAGGTGACTTAATTTAAGATTTTAAGATAAGCTTAAAATTCAAACCGATAAAAAAACAGATTTTTATCGATAAGACAAAAATAATTATTCGATTTCAAAATCTGCTTCTGAATCTACTAAAAACTCCTCTTTAGAATAGATTAGCTCCATAACGTCGTCCATCCAATCCGGAGTTCCGTGATTTGGATCTCCAAAAGGATCGTTTTTTCTGTATTGTTTCATGATTTCGCTGTGTTTTTGAAGTTGTTCCCTTGTGCTTGCGTTCATATTCAAATTGTCGGTTTAAAAAATCCTTTCATAACAGATTTTAGAAAATAATTAATAATTTCTTTCCAAAAAGTACAACTAAAAAATCGATTCATTTTAAAATATTCTAAATTTTAAATGAAATCTATCGTCGCAAAAATCTAGAGATACGAAAGTTGTTTAAGAACTATTTTTCTTTGTTTTTATTAAGATGAATGGATAAAGCTGATTTGTGAATTGTAAATATGGATTGTTTTGGCAATTTTAATATAGCATTGTATTGCGAATCTTGATCGCAAAGATCTGTTTAGTAAAAAATATTAAAAGTGATTTCAAAAATATCTTAGGAATCATTGGAATTTTAAACAAAAATAATCTATTATAAGCTACCAGTAAAACGAATCGATAAAATCGTTTTGTTAGTAATAGAACTAACAAACTCCATATAAATCAAAGAGAAGTCTTGAAACTCCTCTTTGATTTATGTAGTTCGTTTTAGAATAATTCGTTTCCTTTAAAAAAGAAAGAAATTTCTAATGCTGCATTGTCATCTGAATCCGAACCGTGGACTGCATTGGCTTCTTTACTTTCTGCATAAAGAGCTCGAATGGTTCCAGCGGCGGCTTCTTTTGGATCGGTGGCCCCGATTACTTCCCTCCAATGAAGAACTGCGTTGTCTCTTTCAAGAGCAGCGGCGACGATTGGACCGGAAGACATGTAGTTGCATAAGTCGTTGTAAAACGGACGAGCAGAATGCACTTTATAAAACTGTTTAGCATCTTCGAGAGATAACTTGAGGTATTTTAAACCTAGAATTTTGAATCCTTCTTTTTCAATTCTAGAGAGAATGTTTCCGACGTGTTTGTTTTTAACTCCGTCTGGTTTTATCATGATGAACGTTCTGGACATTTTTTTTCCTTATTGAGAGAGTTTTTTAAGTAATGCTTTACTTACGATTTCTGGGACCTGATTGCTTACGTCTCTTCCATGTCTTGCTACTTCTTTTACGATCGTAGAAGAAATGAATGAATATTCTCCGGAAGACATTAAAAAAACGGTTTCCACATTTGGAGCCAATTTTTTATTCATTAAAGAAATTGCATATTCGTAATCAAAGTCCGTAACGGCTCTAAGTCCTCTAATGATACTATTGGCTCCGACTTTATTACAATAATCAACGGTAAGACCTTGAAAGGTATCGATTTCCAAACCTTTCATACCTTTTGTAACTTCACGAATAAATCCAAGTCTTTCTTCGATCGAAAATAAAGTGGACTTGTTCGAATTGACGGCAATCGCAATGATTACTTTGTCGAAAAGTCCCAAAGATCTCTGAAGAATATCCAAATGACCTTTTGTAAGAGGATCAAAGGAGCCTGGATAAATTGCCAGGTGTTTCATTTTTTGCGAAGCCTTGCCGTTTCTTGAGCGGGTAAGCCGTAGATGTTTATAAAACCTTCGGCGTCTTTCTGATTGTATAATTCTTCTTTTTCGAAAGTCGCCATTTCTGGGTTGTAAAGAGATACTTGGGATTTTCTTCCTACAACAGAACAAATCCCTTTGTAAAGTTTTATTCTTACGGTTCCACTAACATATCTTTGTGTTTCTGTAATAAAAGCTCGAACTGCTTTCATTCTGGAAGAAAACCAATGTCCGTTATAAATGAGTTCTGCAAATTCGATGGAAAGTTTATCTTTATGATGTTGTGTGTCTCGATCGATCGTAATCGATTCTAAGTCTCTATGAGCTAAAAATAATATAGTCCCGCCGGGAGTTTCGTAAACTCCTCTAGATTTGATTCCTACGAGTCGGTTTTCAACGATGTCAACTCTTCCCACTCCATGTTTGCCCGCAATCGTATTGAGCGTTTCCATGATTTCAAGAGGATTCATTTTCTTACCGTTGATTGCTACACAATTTCCTTCTTCGAAATCGAGTTCCAAATATTCAGGAGCATCGGGAGCTTTTTCGGGAGAGGTTGTTAATAAAAACATTTTCTCATCTGGTTCTTTATAAGGATCTTCTAATATTCCACCTTCATAAGATATATGCATTAGATTGCGGTCCATCGAATACGGTTTTTCCGCAGTTACTGGAACTGGAATTCCTTTGGATTTTGCGTATTCAATTAGATCTGATCTACCGCCAAAACTCCAGATTCTCCAAGGAGCGATGATTGTTTTTTCAGGAGCTAAGGATTTGACTCCTAATTCAAAGCGAACTTGGTCATTTCCTTTGCCAGTGGCCCCGTGTGCAAATGCGTCTGCACCTTCTTTTTCGGCCACTTCTACCATTGCCTTGGCAATTAAAGGCCGAGCCAAAGAGGTTCCAAGAAGATACCTCATTTCATAAATTGCATTTCCTTGAATGGCTGGGAAAATAAAATCTCTAGCAAACTCTAAACGCAAATCTTGGATATAAACCTTAGAAGCTCCTGTTTTAATTCCTTTTTCTTCTAGTCCGGAAAGTTCTTCCTTTTGACCTATATCCGCAGTAAAAGCGATTACTTCGCAACCGTATGTATCTTTCAACCAGGTAAGAATTACGGACGTATCCAATCCACCGGAATAAGCGAGAACGATTTTCTTAACAGGTTTGTTTTGCGCCATTCTGAGAACACTGAAAATTGGTACGGGTCTCTAGACAACCGGATTTTCCCGATTTTACTACGGGATTTGGAGTGTTTAGTTTTGGCTCTCCGCTACGGAATAGAATATAAGTTTGGTGTAAAGAAAATTAGAAAAGAATTTTCTAAAAGTATGAGTTCCTACAATTTTAGAATTTGTTCGTAAAATCGTGGTTTGTAGTAGGTTCCTACATCATTTACAGACAAACCTAAATTTTGTGTGAGTTCCCGCATTGAATACGACAATTTCAATTGTTATCAACTTTTATTTTTTAAATTGAAGTAGTTCCTACATTTTAGGAATCGATCTATAAAATTCAGATCAACTTTTTTCAGAATTATGGATTTCTTACGCAGAACTTGTGTTAGTAGAATACTTAAAAATGATACGGTTTAAATACAGAATTTATGATACTTCATCGTATCGGGATGAATGGAAGTTTAAAATAAATTCTAAACAACATATATTGTATTTCTTTTTTGAGAACATTTTTATAAAAAACTTTTCTCAAATTTTTTTTGATCTCTTGTTTTCGAACAATCGTGTATTTTTAATTCTAAAAAAATAATCTAATTTCAATTTGGTGATGGAATAAGATTCGTTTTGTAGAATATTCTTATTTATAAAAATAATATTTGTTAATTTTTTATGTTTATGTAAAAAATTTATTTACTTTTAAGGTATATTTTTTTCTAGTTCAATCTCCTTAAATTTAACCTTTATGAATATTATTTTTTCTACATGTTATTTTTAGAATAACGGATTTTTAAATGATTATTTATATCTCGCTTAATGTTTAAGGGTTTTCGTAGAAGACAGATTTAAAATTAAAACAGAGGGATTGAATGAGACTTTTAAAGTTATTAAAGATCAATTCGAATATAAAGATACTCTTAAGTATGTTTATGATTTCGATATTATTTTCTTGTAAGGATAAGCAGGACCCAGGAATGGAATCTTGGTTGTGGGTTTTAAATCCTGTCCAATTGGATAATAAGGCGCTTTCTGAAAGGACGTATACGTCAGATGGTAGGATAACATTTGCGAAGTTCAATTCGGATCTAGTTCCTTATTCACGTAAACAAGCACCTGAAGTTCTTAAGACGTATTTACAATTACCCTTAACTTCTCAAGCTACATTCTTGCGTTCGGCTCGTGTAGGAGATTTTGATCACGATCGTTTTCAACAGAGATATAAAGGTGTTAGAGTAGAGAATGGAATTTATACAGTGGTCTCAAAAGAGAATACGATAGAACTGATGATGGGTGAATTTTACCAAGTTCCAGAGAATTTTAATTCCTCTCCTAAACTATCCGAGTCAGAAGCACTTTCAAAGACTTTAAAACATATCGGAGCTAAGAAGTATATTTGGGAATCTGTTGAACGAGAAGCAGCATTGAAACGTAAGAAAAATGATCCAAATGCAAGTTATTTTCCGAAGGGAGAACTATTAGTTTATGAACATTCATTAGGAAAATCCAATACTAAAAAAGAGTTTCGATTGGCTTATAAATTTGGTATAGCCTCGATAGATCCACCAATATCGAGATACGTGTATGTGGATTCTAACTCTGGGGAAATTCTATCCAGTAAAGATGCTAGAAGATACGAAGCGGGTGGAGGAGATACAATTCCAACGACTCCACCAACTCCTCCGGATACAAATTACGGAATTTGTTTTCCGGATCAAACTCCTTGTATCAAACAAGGATCAGCGTCTACTCGTTTTAGCGGAGTGAAAACGATTACAACTTATACTGCAGGAGAAGAAAATCATTATGAACTGAAGGATTATTCGAGAGGTAAAGGAATCATTACGTATTCTTGGGAATTTATAGAAGATCCATTTATGGGTATTTATTTATTGAATGTTCCCATTGTTGATATTAATAACGGTTGGACGAAATTTGAATATCATGACGATTATAATCATGATGCATTATTGGATGCACATTGGGGAATTGAAATGACGTATGATTATTTCAAATCCGTTCATAATCGGTTGAGTTATGATGGAAATGATAGCAAAGTAGTGAATAACGTGCACTATTTTAATATTTTCGTAGGTAATAATGCATACTGGGATCCTATGACAGAGGAAATCTATTATATATACTGTCCTCATAACAGTAGTACATGCAAAAGTCTTAATTTACCTATTATTTTAGACCCTACATATGAAGATTTTACTTCTTTGGATATTGTATCTCATGAATTTGGACATGGTATCAACGGGGATCTTGCAGGTTTTAATCTTGATATGGAGCCAGGCGCTCTCGATGAAGGTTTTAGCGATATTTGGAATGTTGGTGTAAATAACTACGTAAATAAAGTTTTAGGAATGCAAAAGAATATTTGGTTAGTAGGAGATGAAACGGTTCCGGGAGGAGGAATGCGTTCTGTGTCAAATCCAAAATCTACTACAGTAATGTCCCCTGGGCCAAATACGTATTATGGAGGTCTTTGGGATTCTGAAAATAACGAAGCGCATACGAATAGTCTTGTTTTGAGTCATTGGTTCTATACTTTATCCAAGGGAAAACAAGGGATCAATGATCATTGGTGTGAGTATAACGTTTCTGGAATCAACATTGAAAAGGCGGAAAAAATCGCTTATGCTGCTCTCTATTATCTTTTCCCTACATCCGGTTATACTTCTGCAAGGACCGCTGCGATTTATTCGGCTAAGGCTTTGTATGGTAAGTTTTCATCGGAAGTAAAAAGTACAATTGATGCTTGGGATGCAATAGGTGTTCCAGCTGATACAACTTCTCGCGGTGGACAAGGAATGTATAAGCCGCACTATTATATCACTTTTGTAAAACTTTCTAATTTAGAGAGAAGTTCCGGAAATGATTGTGGGTACAAGGATAATTCATACCTACATCCTACTGTCATTAAAGGATTTACGTATAACATGGTGTTATCGAGCGAAGGTGAGGTAAGTATTCCGT
The DNA here is from genome assembly GCF_900156205.1 of Leptospira interrogans. Lineage (GTDB taxonomy): Bacteria > Spirochaetota > Leptospiria > Leptospirales > Leptospiraceae > Leptospira > Leptospira interrogans. The sequence continues at coordinate 195,038 of NZ_FTNA01000006.1, read as the reverse complement.
CTAAGGTTCACAAATGGAGAGTATGGATCGATTTCAATCGAAATGGTAGTTTTGAATCCTCGGAAATGGTAGTTCAGGATTCTATCAACGATACATTTGGAGGAACACTTCAAAAATCGATTCAGATTCCAACGAGTGCGCTTACTGGCGATACGAGGATGAGAGTTTCTATGAAGGCAGTCCAAAGCGGAGAAAGTTATCAACTTGCGAATGAATCCTTTACCGAAGGAGAAGTTGAAGATTATTCGATAACTATCAATAATTTCAGTATTTAGAAATCTCTAAAATAACTGCGAAAAGTTTCAAAATTGGATTAGATAGAATTAATCAATTTAGAACCTTTTTGCAGTTTGAAGTTCGAGTTTGTCTTAAAATTTTTGAATTCTCAACAAAACGTATTAGTTCCCGCAGATTAAGTTTCTTAAAATAATTTATAGATCTTTGAGTATTTATAAAGTTTGTATGGGTTTTCAGGTTTTGAAGTGTATTCTTAAAAATTCTATCTAAATTTCAAAAATAAATTCCTCGTTAATTAGTCATAACAAAACAGCAATTTGATGAAAAAAACGAATGTTAAAAAAAGCTGTTTTATGATTTTATAGAAATTTATTAAGAGCTTGTCCAAAACTTCAAAAAAATTTTACGCATCATTCTTTAGAAATTTTTAATAAAATGCAGTAGTTTCTACAAATTAGATTGCATTTGGCAATTTGCGAACCTTCGGGCAGTTCTAATCTCATTAAATTTTTGTACTAGGTCTCGCATTTCGAGATTTTTGGGCAAGTTCTAAGATAATTTCATTTTCAAATTAAATTTTAAGACCGAAAAACCTACCAAAATTATCTTTTAAACCTTCAAAAGAGATGTATTAATTCCCACAGATTAGGTCCCTTAAAACAATTTATAGATCTTTGAATGTTCTTGAAGTTTGTGTGAGTTTCCACATTTTCAGGTTTTTATTCACTGTTAAAGAATTTCATCTGATTAAAATTCATTAGAGCTGTTGAAAAATTAATTCTCATCTGTTTGTTGCATTGAAATGAATCATTGAAGCAATTTTACTAATCTCCGCTATGGAATTTTCAAAAATTCTATTTTATAAAAAGTCTTCTTTATCTTCAAATTTTTTAAATAGTATTTATATAATTGAGTATTGAATCGGTTTAGGATTCATTTTCAAAGTTAAGATTCTTCTATTTTGAGATTTTGTAAAGGTCCTTTTTAAGTATAAAAATACTTTACTCTTCTAATATATTATTTTAATCATGCGTCTGTTTAAAACCTTAAATTCACTGAGGGTATTTTATTACATATTTTTTTGTAAATTTGAAATAATTTAACCTAACGCGTTATAGTTGGTGAGTGAGGGTTTACTAAATTTAAAATTAAAACAGAGGGATTGAATGAGACTTTTAAAGTTATTAAAGATCAATTCGAATATAAAGATACTCTTAAGTATGTTTATGATTTCGATATTATTTTCTTGTAAGGATAAACAGGGCCCGGGAATAGAATCTTGGTTGTGGGTTTTAAATCCTGTTCAATTGGATAGTAAGGCGCTTTCTGAAAGGACGTATACGTCAGATGGTAGGATAACATTTGCGAAGTTCAATTCGGATCTAGTTCCTTATTCACGTAAACAAGCACCTGAAGTTCTTAAGACGTATTTGCAATTACCCTTAAGTTCTGAAGCTACATTCTTGCGTTCGGCTCGTGTAGGTAATTATGATCAGGATCGGTTCCAGCAGAGATATAAAGGTATTAGAGTAGAGAATGGAATTTATACAGTGGTCTCAAAAGAGAATACGATAGAATTGATGATGGGTGAATTTCACCAAGTTCCAGAGAATTTTAATTCCTCTCCTAAGCTATCCGAGTCAGAAGCACTTTCAAAGACTTTAAAACATATCGGAGCTAAGAAGTATATTTGGGAATCTGTTGAACGAGAAGCAGCATTGAAACGTAAGAAAAATGATCCAAATGCAAGTTATTTTCCGAAGGGAGAACTATTAGTTTATGAACATTCATTAGGAAAATCCAATACTAAAAAAGAGTTTCGATTGGCTTATAAATTTGGTATAGCCTCGATAGATCCACCAATATCGAGATACGTGTATGTGGATTCTAACTCTGGGGAAATTCTATCCAGTAAAGATGCTAGAAGATACGAGGGAGTTCAATTTCCAAGTCCAAAACCTCCTATAGAAATAGATATTGATTATAGTCGTTGTATAATAGACAGAGAATATTGTATCGAACAGGGAACGGCAATGACCCGTTTTAGCGGATTACAATCGATTACAACTTGGACGGCAGGAAAAACGAACCATTTTGAACTGAAAGATAATTCGAGAGGCGGTGGAATTTATACTTACTCTTGGGAATTTGTAAAAGATCCTTTGGAAGATATTCAACTTTTGAATATTCCAATGATTGATACTAATAACTCATGGTCGCAATCTGAATATCATGACGATTATAATCATGATGCGTTATTGGATGCACATTGGGGAATTGAAATGACTTATGACTATTTCAAATCCATTCATAATCGGTTGAGTTATGATGGTGATAATAGTAGAATATTTAATAACGTGCACTATTTTAATGCGTTTGTAGCGAATAACGCGTATTGGGATCCTGTTACGGAAGAAATATATTACGTTTACTGTCCTCATAAAAATAGTATATGCAAGGGTTTTAATCTACCGATTCTCTTAGACCCTAAATATGAAGATTTTACTTCTTTGGATATTGTATCTCATGAATTTGGGCATGGTATCAACGGGGATCTTGCGGGTTTTAATCTTGATATGGAGCCAGGCGCTCTCGATGAAGGTTTTAGCGATATTTGGAATGTTGGTGTAAATAACTACGTAAATAAAGTTTTAGGAATGCAAAAGAATATTTGGTTAGTAGGAGATGAAACGGTTCCGGGAGGAGGAATGCGTTCTGTGTCAAATCCAAAATCTACTACAGTAATGTCCCCTGGGCCAAATACGTATCATGGAGATCTTTGGGATTTTGAAGATAACGAAGCACATACGAATAGTCTTGTTTTGAGTCACTGGTTCTATACTTTATCCAAAGGAAAATTAGGATTTAACGATTATGAATGCACGTATAACGTTTCTGGAATTGGCATTGAAAAAGCCGAAAGAATTGCTTATGTTGCCCTTCTTTTTCTTTCTTCTACGTCCGGTTATACTTCTGCAAGGACTTATGCGATTATTGCGGCTAAACTATTGTATGGTTTGTTTTCTTCGGAAGTAAAAAGTACAATTGATGCTTGGGATGCAGTAGCTGTTCCGGCTGAGACGACTTCTCGCGGAGGACAAGGTATGGTAAGGCCTCGACATTATATCGCTTCTGTAAAACTTTCTAATGTAACGAACGATTCCGGAAACGATTGTGGGTACAAGGATAATTCATACTTACTTCCAACGGTCTTGAGAGGAGTGACGTATAACATGGTGTTATTGAGTCAGGGTTCGGCAAGTAATCCGTCAAAAGTTCACAAATGGAGAGTATGGATCGATTTTAATCAAAACGGTAGTTTTGAATCGTCGGAAATGGTAGTTCAGGATACTGTTAATTCTTCGTTTGGAGGAACATTACAAAAATCGATTAAGATCCCAACGAATGCACTTACTGGATATGCGAAGATGAGAGTTTCTATGAAGGCGGCTCAAAGTGGAGAAGCTTATCAAGGTTCGAGTGAAAGCTTTGTAGAAGGAGAAGTGGAGGATTATATTGTTTCGATTCTAGATTTCAGTTTATAGAAATCTTTAAGGGAATTTCTATAAAATGAATTTTAAAAGGAACTGATCACTAAACACCAGTGTTATGTAGAAGTTCTTTATGAAATTTTGTCGTCTTGAAATTTTATAGAGATTCCCTTTTATTTAAGAAACTTTTATAAAGTCTAAAAAAACTATATTCAAATCAAATTTCCGTATAAAATTATCTTTTAAGCGAAGATTTCTTTAGGTTAAAAATTTATTTGATAGAAGTTCTTTTATTTTCAGATTTCAAATAAAATCTGTTATTCTTCCCGAAAAACAAATAATGGCGATGGAAATTTTTTAACTCAAAACTCAATTGGTATAGGATAACTTTAAGTTTAGTTCTTTTTCTTTTCTATAGTAATATCTTTCCTATATAACGTGAGTTCGATCTAGGAAAGTAAAAGTTGGAAATTATCTTTGGATCTCAAATTCAAAGAAGGTTTTTTTGGAAAAGACGAAAACAAACTACGATTGTTACTACCTCACTCAAACTTAACTGAAATTTACTGTTTCTTTTTCGTAATACTGGGGCGAAAGTATTTTCCGTTCCAGATTATTTTTTGTTGTGTACAATAATCGTCTATTGATGCAGATCCATATTTAACCTCCGTTTTGCTGAAAAGTTTGGTTCAATATGTGATCTAGTGCATTTGAATACAAAATCTTTCTTTTTTTTCTATCTTACATCGAACTCACGTTATATAAATCCTTATCCCTAGTTCAACTGTACTCGTTAATTTGAGATAAATTAAAAGCTTAAAAAGTTTAATTTTTTCGTTATTAGTTTGTTTTTTTAGGCAACTTGAAATAGATCCGGTTGTTACGTTTTAGTATAAATTTTCATATTATAATATTAATTAAATATTCTATATATAAAATAATTTATTTTTTGAATATATTGCTTTTTTTATGTACCTTTCTCAAGTTTTTGATTCTTTGTTTGGAAGAATTTTAAGTTATGGTTTGTTGAAGTTGTTAGTTTTTGATTTAGCAAAAGTAAATTTAAAAATTGGGTTAGAAGGAGAAATTGAATGGAAAATTTTAAGTGGTTAGGTATCGATTTGAGGTTAAAAATACTCATTTGTATTTTTTCGATTTTATTTTCTTGTAAGGATAACAAACAAGAATTTGGAGAATCTTGGATAAGTCTTTTCAATAATGTGAAAATGGATGAAAAGGCAATTTCAGATCGTCATTATTCATCAGATGGAACACTTACGTTTGCCACGTTCAATTCGGATCTTGTTCCCTATAATCGCAAACAAGCACCTGAAGTTTTGAAAACGTATTTACAGTTAACTTTAAATTCGGAGCCAGTTTTTTTACGTTCGAATCATATTGGAGATTATGATCATGATCGATTCCAACAGAGATACAAAGGAATTAAAGTCGAAAATGGAACGTACACGGTAGTCTCAAAAAGAAACACCATCGAATTTATGATGGGTGAATTTTATCAAGTTCCGGAGAATTTTAATTCTTCTCCTAAATTGTCAGAATCAGAAGCGTTTTCAAAAGCGTTAAAACATTTTGGAGCTAAAAAATATATTTGGGAATCTCCGGAAAGAGAAGAAGCTTTCAAGAAAAAGCAAGATGATCCTAGTGCGACTAATTTTCCAAAAGGTGAACTTTTAGTTTATCAACATTCATTAGGTAAATTGAATTCTCAAAAAGAATTTCGATTGGTTTACAAATTTGGAATTGTATCAATTGAACCTTCTTTTTCGAGATATGTGTACGTAGATTCCCATTCTGGTGAGATTTTAGCAAATATGGATGCTAATCGTTATGAAGCTGGTGGTGGAGATACGACTCCAACAACTCCACAAACTCCGCCAGATACGCATTACGGAATTTGTTTTCCTGACAAAACTCCTTGTATTAAACAAGGTACGGCTGCGACACGTTTTAGCGGAATTCAGTCGATTATAACTTGGACTACAGAGGCAGATTATTTCGAACTCAAAGATTATTCAAGAGGTAAGGGAATCGTTAGTTATTCTTGGGAATTCGTGAGAGTTGCCCCATCGGCATTGGAAACTGTAAAAATTCCTCTGATCGATACTGATAATAATTGGACGAAGGCTGAATATCACGATGATTACAATCACGATGCAGTTTTGGATGCGCATTGGGGAATTGAACATACGTACGACTATTTTAAATCCGTTCACAATCGTTCTAGCTTTGATGGAGAAGATGCCAAGATAGTAAATAATGTACACTATACAAAGGTGCTTAATTTTAATAATGCACACTGGAATCCTATTACAGAAGAATTAGAATACACGTACTGTCCTCACGATAGTAGTCTTTGTCATGGTATTAATGATGAGATTCTTTTAGATCCAAGATTTGAAGATTTTACGTCTCTGGATATTGCATCTCATGAATTTGGGCATGCGATAAATGCATACGCTGCTGGTTTCGATTATAACGCAGAATCTGCTGCTCTCGATGAAGGATTTGGTGATATTTGGAATGTTGGTGTGAATCACTATGTGAATAAAATTTTAGGAATGCACAAGAATGTCTGGAGATTTGGCGACGAAACCGTTCTCAATGGAGGAATGCGTTCTCTACAATATCCGAATTCTGCTACGCCGGTTACTTTGGGAGGAGCGGATACGTATTACGGAGACCTTTGGGATTTTACCAATAAGAAGACTCATGAAAACGGTCTGGTTCTCGGTCATTGGTTTTATATTCTTTCCAATGGGAAGAGTGGGATCAATGATCATTCGTGTGAATACAATACAACTGGAATCAGTATCGAAAAAGCGGAGAAAATAGCTTATTCTACCATCCATTATCTTTCTCCAACTTCTGGATATGTAGCAACAAGGAGTGCGGCTATTCTTGCCGCTAAAAATCTGTATGGGAAGTTTTCATCAGAAGTAAAAAGTACGATCGATGCTTGGGACGCGGTAGGTGTTCCTGCGGAAACAACTTCTCGTGGAGGAGATGGAATGAGAAAGGTTGGAAATTATATCACTTCTGTAAAACTTTCGGGCATGGAAAATAATTCCGGAAACGATTGTGGATACAAAGATAACACGTATCTTCATCCTTGGGTATTGAAAGGGGGAACGTATCAGTTGGTGTTATCAAGTGAAGGTTCCCAGCTTCCTTTGAAATCTCATAAATGGAGTGTGTGGATCGACTTAAATCGAAATGGGATTTTTGATTCTTCTGAGATAATACTTCAAACTTCAAATCAACTTTGGGGAGAAGGAACTCTTCAAAGATCGATCGTAATTCCAACGACCGCTTTGACTGGAGATACGAAGATGAGAGTTTCTATGAAGGCTGCGGATTCTTGGGAAGCATATCCGCGTGCTGACGAAAAGTTTTACGATGGGGAAGTGGAGGACTATACAATAAGTATTAATAGTTTCCGTCTCTAAAAATCTATAAAACTATACGACTAGTATCTAAATCGGCTCGATGTAAAAACGTTGAGTCGATTTTTGCAAACTTGTCTGTCTTTTGCACATACAAAAATTTTTTCTAAGGTTCTCTTTGATAGAATTATAAATTAACTTTACTGAATATTCTTAAAATATAACTTATTTTCAAAGATCAGAAAATAGAGTTGTTGAAAAATAAATTTTCCATCTGTTTCTGTTTTATGAAAACAGTCGATTGAAGCAGTTTTGTTAAGCGGGCATTATGGAATTTTTCAACAACTCTAATAAATAAAAATGATTCCAGATTTTAATTTGAGTTCGTTTTTTATAATCCGGCTTCGATCCGTCCTTTGATTTTACGTAGAATTAAAATCATTGCGTACGTATCTAATTTACAGTATTCGATTAGATTTTTTTCTACTTCTTTTCTTTCATTTTCAGACATAGATTCCGTTTTGGCTCTTAAAAATTCAGAGTTTGCCATTTGGCCGGATTGTATTTTTAAATTCTTATAATTCTTACCCGTGATAATTGGAAGAATTGTTTTTAAAGAGGTACTTCCTTTTTGATCCGGATGATAATATTCATATCCCCAGAACGGCGTAGCTAAATCGAGAAAATTATCTTGGATCGACTTAAGCCAATCCTTATATTCTGTAAAAATCGCTGCTGATTCATCTAAACATCTTTTTTCAAATTTATCATTAAAACAAACAATAGTTCCTTCTGGTAAAATCCATTCTTGCAGTTTTTCTAATATTCCTTTTCTTGGATCTACGATTCCGTCGTCTATGTAGTGAAAATTTTCCGGTTCTTGGAAAAGATCCTTACGAATCACGTGTAATGAAAATAAAAAAGGAACGTGTTGAAATGGATAAGTTTTAGGATAAACCGGAATAGGAGGGTTGATCGATTCGAAATCTAAAAAATAGATTGGATAACGTATTTTTTCAAAAAGTTCAGTAAAAACTTTTTGATTTATAAACGGTTTTCCAGTCTGCATCGTTTGGACTTGGGTTTTTTGTCGGGCGGTTAAATTTTCAGTTTCTTGAATATCTTTTAGATAAAGAATTCCTTGTTTGTAAAATTTTAAGGATTCAGCCTTTCCTTCCCGAAGTGTAAAAATATCTCCCGGAACTTTTCGCGCCAGACAAATGTCCGGATACGAACAATCTCTAGGATGAGAACATAGATTACTCGTAAAACGAGGAGGAAGATTTTTTCTCGAAACAAGATCAAATAAAGAATAAGCACATTCTTTTGTTTCTTTTTCTTTAAGAAAAACTTCGTCTGTAACATCCTTTCGAACAAAAAAGGAATCGATATGGATTTCGTCTTCGAATTGAAATTTGGAATTCACAAAAAGAAGAGAACATTTAGAGATTGGAAAGCCGGATTCCTCCGCTACAAATTTTTGAAATGCAATTTCTGGAATATGTTGTTTTTTAAATGAACTTGAGGCTTTAAGAACTACGATTTCAAAAGTTCCGGGTATTTCTTTGTTTGGAAGTATATATTCCGTTTTCATTATAAACTTTTCGGTTTCCAAACAGGCGGATCTGACGCTTTGGCCGGATTTTAAAAATTTTCTGGTTTCTGTATCAGAATAACGGACGTTTTTAGACTTGGGAAAAAGAGAATGAGAAAGATCTCTTAAAAGTGATTTTTGTTTTGGAGAAATGTATTGGTGTTCAAAAGGATCGAAGTCAGGATGAGGTTGATACGTATTTAACCAGAGAAGATATTCACACTGAAATCCTGTTATAAAATCCGATTTAGTTAGCTTTGAAATTTCTTCTTTGGATCTTTTGAGAGGAAGACTTATCCATTTCGAAAAAAATTTCCGAAATGAATAAATCCATTTTAGAATTAAAGCCGCCCGGTTTTTCAGGCCAATAAAACCTTGATGTCCTTAGGACTGGAAACCGCATAGATTTTATTTTCAGAAGTTCCCATGTTCGCTTGAGTCAGTTTCTGACTTACCACACTTGGCCCGAAATCGATACCGGTAACGTTTGTTGCGGTAACAAAAGGTTTAACAGCCTTATCCCAATAAAGGGTTTTTATCAACATCTCTCTAAAAAGTGGAATCCCAAGTTCAGAGTCGGATTGCATGTTTCTTCCGTCAAAGATAGAATAAACCGGAATTTTCAAATCGGAACCTTTAAAATTAAAACCAATTCTTTCCATATCCGACGGAATGGTTTTATTTGTATCTTCCATATGAGGAGAATGAAAAGGAGCAGTAGTTCTCAGATAAACAAACTTCACTTTTTTTTCGTCCATTTCTGATTTGAATTTTTTACGAAATTCTAATAAAGATTCCGGGCTTCCGGAAACGATATTGGAGTCGGGAGTATTATAAAGACTTACATAAATCGCTTTACTTCCACTCAAACCCAAAGAGTCGTTTGTTTGTTTGACTCTGTCTTCTAATTCTTTTTGAGAATAACCGATCACTGCAACCATAGGGGCAGGTTGTTTATCACCAACTTCTTCGTTTGCTTTGAGAAGTGCTTCGGAAGGATTGTAAGTGCCTACGAGTTCTTGCGCTCTATAACCGATATATAAAACGAACTTTAAGAATTTGGAAAATGCAGAATAAAAATCTGAACCTTCTTTACCAAGCGCGATCAATGCAGAAGAGATCACTCCTTGGCTATGTCCAGTGGCGCCGATTGAATTAGAAATTAATTCGGAAACTGGAAAACCTTTGTTTGTGAAGGCTATGTAATTTCCTATTTGAGTCAGAAAAATTCCTACGATAGAAACGGGAGCGCTACAGAGATAGTTTTCATCTGGAGCCGAATCTGGGTTTTTAACCCAACTTTCAAAATCGTAACCGCCGTAGATGATTTTTTTATCGAGTTTAGGAACTTCTTCTGCGATAGCTTTAAAAGAGGTATCAAAGAATTCTTTAAGAGAAGGTTCTGACTCATAAAGTTTAGAGATTTCTTTTAAAAAGGGAGAACCTTGTCCTCCAAATTGCAAAAAGAGTTTTCCTCCGCTTGCTTTGACTTGATTCAAAAAGTTTGCGATTGCCATGAACTTTTGCTTTCCTTAGGTGTTTAAGGATGGATCTCGTTTTATAGATGGATTCGCAATTCTTTTTTCTCCAGGGATTCGAGTTGCGTTCACGCAGGAAATTGTGTATTGTTGGATTCTTGTCTTTTTAAGCTAGGATTTAATGGATGAAAACAAATCGAATGATGGAGAAGGATTTTCAAGAGCACCTTTCTAAAGCGACTCCTTCAAAACCGTTTCTATTTTTTAATCGAGTCAATTGTATTTACGACGGATCGAAAATCATTTGGAGAGGCTGCCCGCCCGAAAACGTGGATAAGAGTAATTTAGATCTCAACGCCCTGCAAAGTCATTCCGATTTTACAATCGATTTTATGAAAGGTTATGAAGATCGCATTCTTGAAGATGTTGATCCGTTTTCTCTGCGAAAAATAAATTGGAGATTATTGGCAGATGTACGTTATGTGATTCAAGATGGAATCATTTTAAAAGGAATAGACGGAGCAAGTTTTCGGTCGTTGAGTAAGAGTCCCAGTGAGATATTTTTCAAAGATAAAAAGGCGGTTTATGTCGAAAAATTTGGAAAGTTGAAAAAGATTGATAACGCGGACCCTGAGACCTTTAAAAAAATAGGATTCTCTTATGCAAAAGATAAGAATCATTTTTTTTGTGAAGATGTCGAACTCCCTGGTTTATCCGAAAACTATACGATCAATGTATGCGGTTTTTTGTATGATGATACTATAATCTATCACTATGATTTTAGAATCGATGTGGATACAAAGACCTTTGAAATTTTGGATTTCGAAGAACATTCTAAAGCTATAAATCCTTTTATGGGTCCGTTCTTGTTAAGAGACAAAATGGGAACCTATCTTTACAAAGATCGTTCGAAAGAATTGATTCCAACGGACGACACAACTTCTGTGATTCGAAATCGAGGTTATTAGGTTTATTGAATATGACTCATCAGGAATGGTATTTTTTGTCCGGAAAATGAAGAGCCGACAATCTTTCCGCCGTTCAAGTTCGCTGATTTTGATTCGGGTTATCTCGAATCAAGTAATAAAAATGGACCGGTCGATTCGCTTCAAAATTCATTTGGCATTGATCACTTGGAACAATTCTACATTAGACTCGGTCGAAAGGAATCAAAAGCAGGTCGTTCCGCTCTTTGCAAATTCGGAAAAGTTCTTTCATGAGAAAATAGATTGACCCCATCTCCTAAAGCTTTTTCTCTTTTTTTTGAATCCTATTATAAAAGTAAGATTTAGAAATTCTATCAAGATCGGACCTCCTGAGTAATGGAAATACACCGATAACAGTTTGAATAAAAAATGATCAAAGTTAAAAACCTATCTAAATTCTATGGCAAAAAACTTGCTATAGACCGCCTGAATTTTGAGTTGGGAGAAGGAGAGATCGTAGGCCTTCTTGGTTTGAACGGAGCCGGAAAAACGACTACGATTCGAATTCTCACCGGGTACTTGATTGCGTCCGACGGAATCTGCGAGATCGATGGAATCAACACGTTTGAGAATCCACTCGAAGTCAAAAAGAAAATCGGTTATTTACCTGAAACTCCTCCTCTTTATCCTGAACTTTCGGTTCAAGATTATTTAAAGTTTGCTGCGAGAATCAAACAAGTTTCTTCCGAGTTAATCGACTCCGAGATCGATAGAGTTTGTGAAAGAACTTTTCTAACCGATGTTCGTAAGAATGATATTGAAACTCTTTCACTCGGATTTCGAAAGAGAGTAGGAATCGCACAAGCTTTACTTGGAAATCCTAGAATTGTTATTTTAGACGAACCTGTTTCCGGACTAGATCCAAAGCAGATTGTTGAAATTAGAAATTTAATTCACTCTTTGAAGGATGGACATACAATTTTACTTTCGAGTCATATTCTTCCAGAAGTTTATAAAACCTGCAATCGTTTCCTGTTTTTGCACCAAGGTAGAATGGTATATCAAAGAGATAGAAAACAACTTGAAGAAGAAATGGAAAAAGTTTCGGGTCTGGAAGTGACTCTTTCGGAAACGGATGTAGCATCCGGTAAAAAATATCTTTCCTCTTTTCCAGGAGTAAACGTGGATAAAATTCGATCCATCGGAGAAGACTCTAGAGGAAACACGTTTTTAGTTTCCACTTCTACCGAAAGAGAATTTAAGGAAAAACTTTTCGCATCCGCTTCTTCTTCTCCTCGTTTGGAATACATTCGTAAACAAGAAGTTACCTTAGAACAGATTTTTATGAATCAGGTTTAAAGTTATGTTTCAAAATATTAAATGGATTTTTTTCAAAGAAGTAAAAGTATTTTTCGGAACCTTTATGGCTCCTTTAGTTTTCGGCGGGACCGCTTTTTTAAATTCGCTTTTTGTATTAATTCTGAATTTTAATTCGGGTACAAACTACGTTGATACAACGGTCATTACGTTTCTTTCCTTTATGTCGACGATCATCATTTCTATGTTGATTCTTGCTATGGGAAGTATCACGGAAGAAAGAAACCGAGGCACACTTGAGTTTCTGTTTACGGCTCCGATTACCGATTTGGAAATTGTAGCAGGTAAGTTCGCGTTCGGAACTTTGATTTGTTTTTTAATTTCTGTTTTTGTAAACGGATTGTTTCCGATTTTTCTTTATTCTTTTTGGAAAGCTCCGCTTTATATAGTGGCTTCGGGAACGATAGGAGTTTTTCTTTTAGGAATTTTTTCTTTTGCGGTTGGACTTTTTGGAAGTAGTCTCGGTAAAAATCAAATGATCTCTTTATTGATTTCCATTGTGATCATTTTAACCCTTTGGGTTTCGGGATATTTTTCGTATCTATTCGATTCGGTGACTAGAAAAATTCTTTATCACCTTCATATATTTTCGCATTTTATTGCGTTTTGTAAAGGAGTTCTACCTTTGAATGGAATCGTATTCTTTGTAAGCGGTGCGTTATTCTTTCTTTATCTGACCGTAAAAGTTTTAGAATCTAGGAGATGGAGAGGATGAAAACCATATTGTTAAGAATTTTTCCTTGGGTTTCACTCGCTTCTTTATTTCTCTATTTTCCGGTTAGAGATAGCATACAATTACCCACCAATCGTTGGCTTTGGTTGGGTTTTGTATTGGTTATTTTAATATTAGAACCAGCTTATAGATGGTTTCAGAAAAAAAACATTCAAGAAGAATGGAATTCTTATATAGCTGCGGGACTGGGACTTGTGGCCTTTGGAATTTATCACCTTAGAGTGTTTTTAGAAGAGTATGCGCTGAAGTCTAATTCGATCGGATCCGGAAACGAAAGACTCAGAGAAATTCTTTTAGTACTTTTGATATTTTCTCTGATAGGGTTTTTAATTCTAACCTTGTTAAAGGAGTTAGGGAAAGATTCCGCAGGTGCTCAGAGTGTTTTAAAAACTTCAAAACAAGCGTTGATCAGATATTTTATTCTGAATTTGGCGATCGTTTTTGTAGTTCTTGTAATTGTAAATTACATTTCCGTAATGCGAAATCATAACTTCGATCTGAGTTCTAAAGGACAGTATTCTTTTAGTCCGGCTGCGATTAAAATTCTAAAGAACGTCAACAAAGAAGTTGATGTAGTTGCTTTTTACCCAAGACCTTTGGAAAATTCTCCTTCGAGCGAAAAAGCAAATTCTTTTTCTTTAAGAAGAATCCGGCCCGATTTAGAAATTTATTTGGATCAACTGAAGTCTTTGAGTCCTCAGTTTAAGGTTCGTTTTATCAATGCAGACGTAGAGCTGGACGAGCTTGCTGAGTTTGGTCAGGTTTCGAATGGAGTCATTTTACTAAGAACCAAAAAACCTTTAGCAGAGGTGACCGGAAAACAATACGCGGAACAAAGACTTTCCATCCGAGAGAAAAATGATCTAGAAGATTTAGAACGTAAGATCGTGCAGGCGGTAGTAAACATAACGACCGAAGAAAAAAATATTTATTTTACTCAATCGAACGGAGAAAGATTTTCACCTATCTTTCAAAATCTTCCAAATGAAAAAGTTGGAATTTTATCCAATTCTTTGAGTTTTTTAAACTTTAAAGTAAAGGGACTTGGGATTGCAGAAGGTTGGCCGACTCGGATTCCGGAGGACGCGGACGTTTTGATGATTGCCGGACCTACGGTTGCTTTTTCGAAAGAAGCCCAGAGTTCTCTTATCGATTTTGTAGAAAAGAAAAAGGGAAAAATTTTTATCACGATCGATCCAAAGGGAACTGAAAATTTTGGATGGCTTTTAGAAAAATCTGGATATGAGTTTGTAAAAGGTCCAATTTCTCAAGTACAAGGACAAGCGGGCATGGTGCTTGCAAAGTCTTTTAAAAAACATCCGATTGAAGAAGCTTTAACTAGAAAAGACACGGGAACCATGTTTCCCTTTGCTGGTTATTTTGTTCCGCAGACAAATCAAGGGCCGGGCGGAAAAAATCTAGAGGCATATCCTTTGATGGAATCTGGAGGGGACGCTATATTAGATAAAAATAATAATGGAAAATTGGATGCAGGAGAGGAAAGAAGAAACGTAATTTTAGGAATGGTTTTAAAAACAGTTTTAAAGGTTCAAAAAGAATCGGCCGCAGAGAATCCAAAAACGGACGAATCTAAACAGGGTTTACAAAAAGATCTGAATTCTACAGGGTTGAATTCAGATCAAGAAGTTGTTTCTCAAAACTCCGAAATCCAAAAAGATATTTCTCAAAATACGAATGTAGATTCAAAAGAAGAAGGTCGAGTAGTAATTTTTTCGGGAACTTCTTGGATTACAGATCAGTTCATTTCTTACGGAGTGAATTACGAACTTGCAACTTCCTCAATTACTTGGATGTATCAAGACCTTTCCTTGTCTTCCATTCAACCGAAAAAAGAGGAAGTAAATACGGTTTCTTTGACTGACGTTCAAAAACGAGTCGTTTGGATTTTAGGAATGTTTATTTTTCCAGGATTGATCGCGTTTGTTTCTGCGGCGATGCTTATTCAAAAGCGTAGAAAAGAAGGACAAGAATCTTGAAACGTTGGCTTGTTTTATTTTTCGCGTTAGTCGCACTTGTGCTCAGTTTTTTCTTTTTAGAAGAAAAAAAAGAGGAACGTTCGGAGGTTTCCTTTTGGGAGATTGATATAGACGAAATTGAATACCAACCGCCTACGAATTTTTGGGACGGGGAAGTTTCTATTTTTTATAAATCTTCTATTTTTCTTAAAAAAAGAAAGGGTATTAGTGAAAGTGGAAACTTTCTTACGATCGAATCCAAAGACTTAGAAACTGGAGATACGATTGTATTTGAAGGTGGGTATAATTCTGAAAACATTTTCAGAGAACTTTCGGTTTTAAAAGTAAAAGGAGTGGAACCGATTCAAGGAGAGAAGATTTCCACCTCACTACAATTAAACGAAAATTCCCCAAAGATTTATTTAAAATCTTCTGGTAAGATCCTGAAAACAATTTGGATCGGAAAAAAGAAAACTGGAGATTCAACCAGAATTGTAAAAGAAGGAAACGAAATTTTAATCATCCAGGCAAATACTATAGATCGTTTTACAAGAGGAATTGGAGAATTTAGACAAAAACAACTCATCAATTTAAAAGACGAGTCCGTCGTTGAAACGATTTGGGAAGAAGAGGGAAAAACCATTCGTCTGGATAATCACCCGTTTAAAGAAAAAACGATAAAGAAAAATTTTTGGAGAAGACTTTCCGGTAAACTTATAACTTTGGAACAAACCTTAGGAGATTCTTGGAACAACCAAGTTGTAGGTCAACTTGTAGAATTGTATCCGGACGATCCGAATGGGGCGGGTTATGCGATTGCTAAACGTTTGACAGCGGTTCCTGCAGACGCCTCATTAAAAATTCGAATCTCCAATGGGGATTGGATCACGTTACGTTATTATCCGAAAACGAATATCAATTCAATCGATTATAGACCTGCAATTCGAATCGTAAATGATAAATTTTCAGAACCTCCTTTTTATATTCGAGAAGATAGTTTCTTGCGATTAAAAGAAGTTGTGGGGAATTTGGAGAAAGCGGAACAGAAAAAAGAACCCGTAAATCAGAACGACCAGAACGGGCTTCCTAAAAATCTAACCCCAAAAAATGATCGCAGATAAAGAACAGGATTTCTCAGACGTAAGAACCGAACTGATTCAAAAAGTTTTTCAGTTTCCTGGAGATGCTTTTGATCTTTATCAGAAGATAGAAGGCTTCGGTTATTTTGAAATTTTAAAAACTCATTTTCTACTTTGGATTCTTGCACCCGTTGCTAAGATACTGTCCAATTTCTTTTTTTCGATTCTTTCGTTTGTTCGATACGAAGAAGGCGAGTGGAGTTTGTTTTCGGGAGTTCTATTTTCTTTTGTGATGTATCCCACGGTTTTATTTTTAGTCGCCCAGTTTGATGTGTTTCGGGTTTTTATGAAAAAAGTTGATCGAACCAAAGGGGAAACTCTCCCTCCTGCAAATATACTGCTTGTTTCGTTTATCCCATTTAGTGCTTCTTCTATATTCTGGATTTTACCTTCTCCGTTACAGGCCGTATTGATTTCGATCTCGTTTTTTCTATCTTGTGTGCTTTCTGTTCATAGTTTGAAAAAAAAATTGAATTGGAAAAATAAGGAAATTCTAATATTCTTTTTATCCGGATCCGCCTATTTTTTAACTGGAATATTATTTTTAACGGTTATTTATAATTTAATCAGGACAATTCTCAATTGAAGATTTATTTGATCGGAATTGGTGGTATTGCGATGGGTAACCTCGCTTCTATGCTTCAAAAAAGTGGCTATGAGGTTTCTGGTTCGGATGCGGGAGTTTATCCTCCTATGTCGGATAAATTGAAAGAATGGGGAATTCCGTATTTTGAAGGTTTTAGAGCGGAGAATCTCAAGGGTCAAGATCTGATCATAGTAGGAAATGCGATTTCCAGAGGAAATCCGGAAGTAGAAGAGATGCTTAATTTAGGAATGGATTATATTTCCATGCCCGCAGCAATTGGAAAATTTTTTCTCAAAGGGAAAAAAGTAATCGTAGTCGCCGGGACTCACGGTAAGACCACGACTACATTCTTAATTCATCATATACTAAAAGAGAATGGAGTTGAACCCGGATTGTTTGTGGGAGGGATTCGGAAAGATGGTCTACCCGGATTTGAATTGGGAAACGGGTCAATTTTCGTAATAGAAGGTGATGAATACGATACTGCGTTCTTTGATAAGTCCTCTAAGTTTTTACATTATAAACCCACCTACACGGTGTTAAATGCATTAGATTTTGATCATGCAGATATTTTTCCGGACATTACGGCGATCGAGACCATGTTCAAACGTTTGATCAATCTAGTTCCTGGAAACGGAAAAATTTTTTATTGGAATGGTTCTGGTTCTCTTAAAAAACTAGTTCAACACGTTTCGTTTACAAAGGTAGAAGGATTTGAATGGAATCGCAAAGATTCTTGCCTTACTTGGAAAAAACACGAACTCTTTTGGGCAGATCAAAAGTTAAATCCGTCTTTATTTGGAGATCATAATTATAGAAATATAGAAGTTGCAATTCGAGTTTGTTCTGAAATTTTGAAAATTCAAAATCCTTCTGGTTATAAAGAAGGGATTGCAAAGGCCATTGATTCTTTTCCGGGTGTTAAAAGAAGACAGGATATACTTTTCCAATCTCCGAATGCGATCGTAATGGAGGATTTTGCACATCATCCGGTTGCAGTGCACGAAACAATTCATGCAGTTAAAAAAAGATTTCATGGTTATAAAATTATTTCCTTGTTCGAACCTAGAAGTGCGACCTCTCATCGAAATGTATTTCAAAAAGAATATTCATATTCTTTTATAGGTTCCGATTTAACTATTCTTACTGAAATTCATAATCTAAAAAAAGTATCAAAGGATATTCGTCTGGATGTAAAAAAGTTAGTTCAAAAACTTTTAAAAAACTCCAAAACGATTCCGGTTTATGCAAAGGATCCTAAAGAGTTACTCGTTAAACTCGAGAAAATGATTCCACAATTTACGGGTCAAAAAATTCTAATCTTAGCCATGTCTAACGGGTCTTTCGGTGGTATTTATCCAAGGCTTGTTGAATTGGCTCGGAAACACGTATGAACTTATCTGAAGAATTAGATTCTATCTATAAAGAAGCGATTCAAAAAATCGGTTCTTCCATATCCGAAGAAGATTTAGATAAAAATAAAAACGATTTTATCGGAAAAAAAGGAAAGTTGACTGCGGTTTTAAAAAACGTTGCTTCACTTTCTATTGAAGAAAAAAAAACAGTCGGACAAAAAGCAAACGAACTTTCTAAAAAATTAGAAACATTCATTTCTGAAACTAAAACTTCTTTAAAGAAAAAGCTTTTTGAAAAACAGGCGGCTTCTGAGTTTTTTGATGTTCTTCGTCCTCTTTCTAAACCTTCTAACGGAAGTTTACATCCAATCACTCAGATTCAATATGAAATAGAGGACATTTTTGCTTCTATGGGTTTTAGCGTGATGGATGGTCCGGAAATTGAAACCGATACCAATAATTTTGGGGCCTTGAATTTTACAGAAGATCATCCAGCGAGAGAAATGCAAGATACGTTTTATCTTGAAAATGGAAATCTTTTACGGACTCATACTTCCGCGATTCAAGTAAGAACATTAAGAAAATTGAAACCTCCTTTTAGGATCATTGCACCCGGTAGAGTCTTTCGTTATGAGGAAGTAGACGCTTCTCACGAACATACTTTTTATCAGATCGAAGGAATGGTCGTAGGTAAGGATATTTCTGCGGCAAACTTGATTGATACAATGCAGGTTTTACTTTCTAGAATTTTTGAAAAAGAAATCAAAACTAGACTTAGGCCTGGTTACTTTCCTTTTGTGGAACCTGGCTTTGAATTGGATATAAGTTGTCTTGTTTGTGATGGAAAAGGTTGCCCTGTTTGTAAACAATCTGGATGGCTGGAACTTTTGCCTTGTGGGCTCATTCATCCTAACGTTCTATCTCACGCTGGATTGGATCCAAAAGAATGGACTGGTTTTGCGTTTGGTCTTGGGCTTGATAGACTCGTAATGATGCGTTATGGGATTCACGACATTCGTTATTTTCAATCCGGAAACTTAAGATTTTTAAAACAATTCTAATATGATTTCTACACCCATTCAAACTCGATGGATGGACATGGACCCGTTTGCTCATGTAAGTAATTCGGTTTTTGTAGCTTATCTTGAAATTGGAAGAGTGGATTATTGCAAACGTCGTTTGAATGTGAAAGGGATTTTTGATGTTCCGTTTATTTTAGCGAGAATTGAAATTGATCTTAAAAAATCCATTGAGATACACCATCAAGTAGAAGTACAGACTTCGGTTATTCGAATCGGAAATAAGTCTTGGGACTTTCAATCTAAAATCATAGAAACAAATACCAAAGAAATTTTTGCGGTTGCAAAAACGGTTCAAGTTGCGTTTGATCACGTAAACAAATCTAGCATTCCGATTCCGCATAACGTTAGATTAATTTTGGAAGAGGATCTGAAAGAATTCCAGAGTCGCCATTAAAGAAGAAAGAACTGATTCTTGGTAGTGAAATTGTCGCTGCACAATTTATTATTTATTTGTATTCTTTCCATTTTATTAAAATATTTTTATATTGATTTGGAGAACTTTTAATGGCATCTTCTATAGTATCATAATCTGAATCTTGTTCCACTTCCCAGTCCTTATTACAGCTAAACCTGTAAATTTTTTTCGGGCATATAGCTAAACCAAATATTTCTGAAGCTATAGCACCATGAGTGTAATCGACGTAACCAAATAGCTGACTATCTGACCAATCCCATAATAATACTTTAGCACCATCTAAATATTCAGGTGGTTTCATTAAGAACTTGTCCCAAAACCTTAAAGAATTTACATGATAGTTCTTTAGAAATTTTTAATAAAACACAATAGTTCCTACAAAAACCGTCACATTTGGTAATTTGCGAACCTTCAAGTAATTCTAATATTGTTAAATTTTTGTGTGAGTTCCCACATCTTGAGGTTTTGGGACAAGTTTTAAATATTCCTTTCGTACAAGCGTTCAGCGATAGCAATTGTCGAAATTTCGCGAGTTCGAATCACATAAAGTGACTATGAAATTTTTTAATGCGAAATAGGAAGTTGCCCTGCAACGAAATATAATATTCAGTTTGAGAACAGTAAAATATTGAACACTCATGAGTTTGGTTTGGAATTGTTAGGTCGTAAGGAATAAAATACAGCATTCTTTTTGTATCCGAGAACCCACTTCTTTTCAACTCGGAATAATAAATCAGATCATTTCGGTTTACTTGGCCGATCAGAAATTTGAGCGTTTACCCACTTTAAAAATACTACTCCCATTGTCATATGTTCTTCTATATCATCCCCGTACATTTCTTCCAGAGGATCATCGTGTAGCACTGGGGGCGACCGAACCCCACTTGATTTCAGCTTCGTCTCCATAAGTGATCGTTTCGATCCAATAATTTTCCCGGTGGCACATTTGCGAACTTTTGTCGGATCCAGTTTGCGTCTTCCGTAGAAAGTTTCAAAACAAACTTCGGTCCTATCATACATGGCCGTGCCCTTTGCTCGTTGGAGGCGCACATAAAAATTTTGTTTGTGCATAAAATACATCCGAATACATAACAGCATCTTCGAGTCTATAACCGATATTTCTTGATTATAACTTTGCCCTGATTCAAATCCAACACCTCATTTCTGATAATCGGTTGCGGGTTTGTCGGTAGGGCAGTAACCTATTCCAGCGTTATATACGCAGTGAATCGAGTAAATGCAAACACTCAAAAGAATTATAAATTCAAGAATACGCAAACGGTGCAATAAAACGAAATATGGAATTAGAGAATTCATGAAAAAGATATATAGAACTTTATCTATGAGAATACAAACTTTTTTCAAAGTAATTTGTTTTGAATTATATCTTCAAAAGAATTTGAATTCTATGATATTGATTATTACAAGGACATCATCACTTTATCCAGTGATCTATTTCATATTTGGATACGATCTCTTGTAAAGAATTGATCTTTATGTTTTCCTTTCAATAAATAGAAGTTAGGCGAAAATTTTTGGTCTCAAAAAGATCTTTTTTTACCTCGATACTTTTCAACCAATGCGTTAAATGTAGAAATATATTTTTCAAGTTTAACTTTATCAATATCAGAGTTTAGTGACGGTTTCCCTTTGCCATTAACGATTATGTCTAAGATATATTCTTTATTCTGAACTATAGGGTTTTTAAGTTTTCTAAACGGTTCTAGTGACGAAGATTTAATATCTGGTCTAGCTGCTCGCAACCAAGCAATTTGTTCAGTCGTAAATAGATTAGGATCAAAGTGAAGAGACTTTAATTCTGTTATTTTTTCCAGATAAGAAATATCATTATCCTTTAGTTTTTTTAGGTTAAAATCTAAGAATTTTAGCTTTTTACAATGTACTAAAGGTGACAATGATTCTACTGTGAATTTTGTCCATACTAAGTTTCCAAAATGTATCTCTTCAATTGTTTTCGAAGATACAAAATCGGTTAGGTTATGCATACGAGAGAAATCGTCTATAGCAATTCCTTTAAGTGAAGAGTTCTTTGACATATCCCATAATCGGACTGCACGTTGGTTCCAATAGAATAATATATATTGAATATTTTCAAGTTTGCTTAAAGCAGAAAGGTCTTCGACTAATGGGCACTTCCAAAAATAAATGGCTTCGAATTGAGATGCATAATTTTCAACGAAATAATTGAAAGTATCTTGGCGCAGTCCGCTGATTTGAATTGTATTCGCTTGTGGATTGGATTTAATTGTGTCTATCCTTTCCTTTAAGATTTTACCTCCGGTAATATCGTCTTCGATTAAGTAAAGAAAGGTATCATCATTCTGATATTCTTTTTCCCAATAGTATGTTAAGGATTTGCCGTGGCTCATAAGAATCTTTTTAATGTCTATAAGTGTCAACGTTCGTCTAACGACTCAGTTTGCCAAAGTTGTATTTACGAAGTCCAGCGATAGGCTGAAGTTATACAAAGTTTTTTTACTATTTTGGTATGATAAATGTCCTTACTGATCTCTATAAAATTGAGTATCATTAATTCTATCACAAAACACTGATTCTATGCAAAAAATTAGGTACTTTATTATATAGTTATGAGTAATATTTAAAATTTTAACAATTTTTTTACTCAGTTCCTCAAATTTCTTTATTATCAATATTTTCTTTTAAAATTAAGTTTTTACAGCTCAAGTTGTGTTTCATCACATACATAAATTAAATATCTCATCTAATGTAAGTGAGGTTTTAAAGGAACATGGAACATGAAGTTAAGAGATGGAAATTTTGTAAACAAAATACGAATTTATTATTTTTAGTATATTGATGAGGTAAATTTTTTATATTAGAGTTGTTGAAAAATTCCATAGTTCAATTAACAAAATTGCTTTAATCGACCGTTTCCATGAAATAGAAACAGATGGAGAATTAATTTTTCAACTATTCTATTACATTTAAAAATGTAAAAATCTGGAACTACCTTAGTTTAAATAAGTTTTAAAATAATGGAATGAGGTATTTACTTTGATTTTGGCTCATGTTAGAGGGGAAGTGATTCTATCCCTGTTATTAGCTACTCCTTTTTCTTTGTTATTGGTATTTCTTACTTACTTATTTTCTAAGTTACTTGGAAAAATTCATCCTACTTTTTGCAAAGTTAAATTAAGAACTTATTTATATCTTTGGTTTTTGTACAACTTTTTGATCGTTGTATTTATTATTAGGAATTTTTAAATTAGAGTTGTTGAAAAATTCTATGATGGAGATTAACAAAACTGCTTTAAGTTCGTTTTCATAAAATAGAAAGAGATGGAAAATTTGTTTTAAAACTCTTTAAATGTGGGAACTACTGCATTTTTTAAAAACTTCTTCTAAGGTTGTTATAGTATGTTTAGATTAAAAATATTCATTTTACTTTGTATTTATTCTTTTTCCATTTTTGCACAATCCAAAGAGAAATGTTTATTCGGAGATTGTAAGGATGGAAGAGGTATTTTTATAGACATCCATGGAAACGAATTCGGCGGAGTTTTCGTAAACGGAAAGTTAGAAGGAGTGGGTGAAATCAAATTTAAAAACGACGGAAAATTTTCCGGCGTTTATAAAAATCCCTCATACCGTGGAAAATCTAAATTCATTGATTCAGATGGAAAAGTTGTATATGGAACCGAGTTTACGGGTGGATCTTGTGGTGACTACGGATGTGAAACTTGGACTAAATTTATATTCGATTCGAATGTGAAATGTGTTTTTCTAGGGACGTTTCAAAACGGTCAAAAAACCGGGAAAGGTAGTTATACTTGTGATAACCATGAACGTTTTGAAGGAACTTACTCAAACGATTTGGCCAATGGAATGGGAAAATTAACCTATTCCGATGGAACCATTTGGGAAGGAAAATTTAAAAACGGTCATCCGGTTCGGAAATGAAGACCGATCCTGAAGGAAGTCGTTCGATGTCGTCTAACGTTGTTTCGTTTTTGTGAACGAATTCAATCAATTACATTGAATCTCATCGAACCTGCGTTTCCAGGCCGTGTTTTCGGCTCCAGGATAGGGCCAAAAACGGTTCATTTCATCGATCGTCAAACGCACTTTCGCAGCAACGATAGAATCGGCTGCACAAATTTTGCTTAAATAGGAAAATTGACGTCCTTGAATTGCACCGCCGACATCCGCTCGATCTTCCGCGTAATTCGATGTGGCATATTCGCTCACAAAACCGTCAATGGGATTCCAAAATGGAGTTAAAAAAGGAGAGATATCACCACCCAAAGCACGAGGATTGAAGGAAGAATAATCGTAGCTTCCGTATTGAAAGGAGGGCGGGTTTAGTGATACCCATTTGGGATCCCAGTAGTATCTCATAACATCATCCATACTGTGAGTAAGTTCATGGTGTATTACCTTTGATAATCTGGCTGCACTAAAATATGTAGGATCCATAGGAGTTGTTTCTGATCTGGATTTTATCCCGTCCTGAACGTCTAAAAATATAATATTTTCACTCGGTGTTGATAGAGCTCCACAGTAACTCCCTTTTAAATGGAGATTTCGGGTAAACACGATTTTTTCTGCGCGTGCTTTGATAAAATATCCTCTTGGATACCTTGCAATTTCAGTTTCGACAAGATCTTTATAATAATTTAAGTCTTCATCAGAATAGTTAGTATCATAAGAAACGTAAGGGGATGACACCATTGTATGAGTTATGATTTGAACGTCACGATCATAGTTTTCAACGCGATCTTGAAATAATAAAAGCAAAAGAAGATCGGAGGTATTTTTATCCTCTTTTTCAGTCGAACAAGCGGACAGGAAGGTAAAAACAAACAAAAGACTTAAAACTAATTTTACTACGTTTATTCTCATGGATTTTCTCTGGATGTTTTTTATAGCATCTCAATAGAATAACGAAAAGATCGTTCATTGTGTGCCAAAGAATCCTGAGAAAGCTCGGCGAAAGAATTTAAGTTATAATAAAAACTCCGATGAACCTTTCGAAACAGTCAAAAGACCGGAAAAGGAATTTACTCAAACGACCTGGCAAATGCAAACGGAAGATTGGTCTATCCCGACAGAACCATTTTGGAAGGAAAATTTAAAAACGGTATTTTAATAAGGTCACAGAAGTTACCGCCTCATCGAGACGAAAAAAGCTCTGACAAAGAATGAATCTTAATGTGGGAACTATTGCCTTTCAGAAAAGATTTTTTAGTCGTGTACCGTTTTTTGAAAAAAACTCGTAAGAAGCGCTGACGAGGGAATTATAGTTCGGATTTTGAGTTTTACAGAAAAACCCTAAAACGTTGGAACTGCTATAAGAATTGAACAACAAGAAAGAAATTCGAAACACCATATCTTAGCAAAGAGGCGTAATCTGCGGGAACTCCAACGGCAGTTTGAAAACGATCATGAAAATTAAAAATAGAGTTTTTTTAAAAGTTATGCTATTTTTGTATTTCATATTTTCTGCATGTATTTCCGCACTTGTAGCACATCCGTGTGCCACCGAATTTAAAATAGACACGGTTGAGAAGGAAGGAGTCGGCTCTATTCAACTAACGCCTACAAATCCGAATGTTTCCGTGATTCAGCCTCAATTCGATAAGGTCGGGCAATTTTCAGAAAGCCTTGCACCCGTACGGATTGGAAACAAATGGGGATATATTGATTATACCGGAACGTTTGTAATTCTACCTCAATTTGATGATGCGAAACCTTTTTCAGAAGGTCTTGCGGCCGTTAAGGTTAAAAATAAATGGGGGTATATTGATCCTACGGGAAAAATCGTGATTCAACCTCGGTTCGATGAAACGAAATTTTTTTCACAAGGACTTGCTGCTGTGAAAGTTGGAGGTAAATGGGGATATGTTGATAAAACCGGAAAAATCGCCATTCGGCTTCGATTTAACGATGCGGATTCCTTTTCGGAGGACCTTGCGGTCGTAGAAATTAAGGGAGAAGAATATGGATATATCAATAAGTCTGGAAAAATTGTCATTCGACCTCAATTTGAAAACGTATATTCATATTCTTTAGGCTCTTTTTCGAAAGGTTTTGCCGAAGTGAGGGTGAGTTATTTCATACGGGTGCGAACGTTTTATATTAATAAATTAGGCGAACGCCAAATACCAGGTTTTATTCCTCCCAATCATTACGAATTAGAAAAAATCGTAGTTTTTCGTAATGAGAATAAATGGGGGTTTTTCAGCACAAAAGGGGAGCCGGAGATAATTTCACCACACTTCGATGCAGCACATTCACCTACAGATGGTCTTGCGCCAGTCCGTGTCGAAAACAAATGGGGATATATCGATTTTACGAAATGTTTGGAAAGCGGCGACATATCTGAAAAATAACCCGAATCATTCTAGGATAAAGGCTTAAGCGACACTCACTTCCGCCAGAATCTTTTTAATCTCGGGTAAAAGAGTCGCTACGGGATTTTCAAAGTGTAGTTCTAAGGCTTCTTGCAAATTGGATAGCGCTTCCGATTCTTCTTGGCTTGCAATATTCGCCTCTAAACACTGGGCCACTTACATTTTCTCTTCTTGCCAAACGCTTGCCGTAAAGGATTTCTTCATACTTTTAAATTGCTTCCTCATTTTCCTTGTGTCCAATTTTTTTTCGACCGCTTTTTTAGAACGATCCTATTCAAATTGTTTTAATATCCCTTTGAAGAGAATGAGGGGAACATTGGTTTTCAAAACAATAGAACAAGTCTTAAAATGAGCTCTTAGAATTTGTCCAAAACATTAGGTGATACCTCGCTTTCTAAGCTGGTCTCCGCCGGGTTAACTCAATGCCATGACTTCCTATGAATCCCCGCGGCAGGGATCAAAGCGTGGTCAAGTTATTGGCAACCTAGGTTCCAATGTTGGAGTTCCTACAAAACACAATAACTTGACCATTATAACTCGACCCACAGAGAGCCCGGTCTCGCCTGATTCCGTTCAAGCTTACTTTTTTGTAATCCGTTGGCGGGAGCCGCCCAAACTTTATTACATATTCACATTCTGTTATGAATCACTGGAAGTTTTGATCGGAATTTATCTTCCTAACTTTAAAACGAAAAAAAGATTCTCCGGTTTAAAATTCTTCATCGGAAGAATAAGTCAATATCAAAGAAGAAATCAAAGTCAATAAGAATTGCGAGAATACCCAAAGCCAAACGATTAAGTTAGGTAAAACATTCACAAAGTTTAATATAGAAATAGCAGGTCCGACGTAAGCCGCTAAAGAAAAACAAATTGCAATGATCAAACCACCTACGATTCCGGTCGGTAAAGAATCTTTTGCAAGTCGGATGATCATTCCTAAAAAGAAAACTTGGATCAGATCGGCTACGATAGGCCCTACCCATAAGATCATTCCCACAGATTGGAAAAAATTTTTATAAGTAGGGTCGTAGTAAAAACGAGAAAATAAAAGACTACGAAGAGGTACAGAGATCACTTCCCAAAAGCCGAAAGCGATAAATAATCTTAAAAGAAATTGATTCCAATCTTTCGCAGTCTTTAAACTCATTTTTATTTTCCTACGATGAAAACCACGTTAGTCGTTGCGGACCCGCCGATATTCAGCATCAGTCCATTCTTAGCGCCTTCTACTTGGTAATCTCCAGCGGTTCCAGTTACTTGTTTATAAAGATCAAGCATCATACGAACTCCAGAAGCGCCTACTGGGTGACCAACTCCGATCAATCCACCGGATGGGTTGATTGGTTTTTTGCCTTTAAAGTCAATTACACCTTCTTCGATTGCTTCGTGTTCTTTACCAGGTTGAGAAATTCCAAAAGCAGAAATAGCAGCGTATTCGGAAGAAGTAAAACAATCGTGAGTTTCAAAAACGTCGATGTCTTTGACTCCCAGCTCTGCTCTATCGTAAGCGTCTTTTACGGTTTGTCTAGTCCAAGGTAGAATGAATTTATCTCCTTTGGATTCAGCTACCTTTGCTTCAAAAGTGATCGGAGCTACTCTGTGTCCCCAGCCTTTTAATCTTGGGATTGTGTTGATCTTCTTTCCTCTTTTTTTAGCGTATTCTTCGGTGTAGGATTTGTTAGCGAGAACTACCATGGCAGCGCCGTCGGTAACTTGAGAACAATCTGTAATACAGAGCCTTCCTCCGACAGCCATGTTGTATTCTCCGCCTCTTGCGTTTGCGTGTTCCTTGTTCATAAACCAAGAACGAGTTTGTGCTTTTGGATTTCTTTTTGCGTTGTCGTAGTTGATTCTTGATATTTCGGCTAACGCTCCCATAAATCTTTGTTCTGGAAGTTTATACCTTTCGAGAATTACATCCGCGAGTTTACCGAAAAGTTTAGGAAAAGGAAATTGAACTCCTTTTGCTTCTTTTTCATAGTAGGCTGCGGTTCCTAAAAAGTCCCCACCCACGGAAGAACTTACTGTTTTCATGATCTCGATTCCGAGAACAATCGCAACGTCGTAGTCTTTTGCACGAATTTTTGTAGCCGCCGCGTCAAGTGCGATGGAACCAGAAGCGCAGGCTGCTTCAAAACGACCACCTGGAATTCCATAGAATGCGGGATCAACTTCGGTTAAGAATGCACCCAAGTGGCCTTGAGTTGCGTATTGTTCTGCGTCAAAGTTACCAACGAAAATTCCAATTCGATTTTGTTTATTCAGTTTTTTGATTTCATCGGATGTGATTCCGACAGCTTCTAATCCGTCTTGAACGGCTTCTCGCATTAAGGACATGAAGGTTTTACCTTCTTTGGTCCAGTTTCTTTGAAAGTCGGTTTGTTCTCCGCCGAGGACGTAAATCTTATCGCTCATGTTGACCCCCCTAAATTATCCTTTGAAAAGTGAACGAGCATCCAGCTTTTCTTTCAACTCGTAAAACGGCTTTCCTGGTTTCGCTTTTGCTAATACTTCAGGAACCGGAAGTTTTGCTTTTTCGATCAGTTGGATCGCGTCCTTAGGTCCGCCTAAGAAATCCACAAACGCGGAAGCGGGAGCCCAGTTGAATCCGGTTCCCATTGCGAGGTCCGCCATTTCTTTTGTGTCTACAACTTCGCCAACGATAGATAGAGAGTAACTAACGTATCTTGCGATAAAATATCTTGCAAGATCCGCTTCAAAACCTTTCGCTTCTTTTACGATGTTCATCGCGCCTGTGTAATCCGCTTCCGAAATTCTTTTATTCGCCTGACGAATAAAATCAATCTCGAACTTAGGAACCGGTTCATACAAATCAGCACCTATATTATAGACTAATTTTTCTTTTTTACCATCTGGGGTTTTGGACATCTTATAAAGTCCACCACCTGTTTTTCTTCCTAAATCGCCTTTATCAATGAGCTTCTGGAAGTAGTCTGGCATTTTAAAAGTAGAATGAGCCGCATCTTTTGTCATTTCGTAGAGATTATCTACAATCGCTTTGTGAACGTCTAATCCTACGAAATCCGCAGTATCTAGAGGAGCCATCGCTCTTCCGGTGTAACCACTCATGATCGCGTCCATCAGAGCAATTCCACCTTTATCGGAATATTTTTCAGCGATCTGTGCAACCTCGTTGATGAGCTGGAAACCGATTCTGTTTCCTGCAAATGCAGGAGTATCATTCGTATAAACGACCGCACGTCCTAAAACTTTTTCTAAGTATTCGCCGAGTTGTTTGAGAACTTTTTTATCCGAACCTTTGTGAGAAACGAGTTCACAAAGAATCATTTTGTAAGGAGGATTAAAGAAGTGAGTTCCGAAATAATGTTTTTGTCCGTCTTCGTCAAAAGCTTTAGAAAGTCTTTCGATAGAAAGACCGGATGATACGGTGGAAACGATGGTTCCCGGTCTTCTTGAGCTTGCGATTCTTTTGTTGATTGGTTCTTTTACTTCGTAACTTTCTGCAACGAGTTCGAAAACCCAATCGGATTCTGAAACTGCTTTTTCTAAATCCGCATCATACGAACCTGGAATCAGTCTGGGACGGATTGTATCTGTTTTAACCGAGCCGATTGCTTTTTCGATACCTTCTTTCGCTTTGTTTGTGTCCCTAGCGAGCATGTGAACTTTTGCCTTTCCGAATGAGGCAACAATTGCCGCAGATCCGGCGCCCATGGTACCGTTCGCGCCCAATACTGTTACTGTTTTGATTTCTCTCATGAAACTATACCAATTCTTGGATTTCCCAATGGAATAGGACTTGTTTAAAACAGCCAGGTGGGGAGGAAAGTTTTTTTCATCACTGGACGGATAGAGAATTTAAAAAACAGAACGAATGTTCTGTTTTAAAAGATTACGAAAGGCTAAAAAACCAGATTTGTGATTTGTTTGTTCATCACGAAAAATCAGATGGAAGCGATTAGAGATAAAGTCGGTTGAGTTTCGAAACTACTTTTCGGATCATTCGCATTTAAAATCTTATTTTTTTAAACCGATTTTTTATGGATTCCATTCTAATGATTACGTATGAAAATTTTGTTCATATCGGGAAGTATTCGATTCGAATCCAATGCCTCGGCCCTTCTTAGAGCTATTGCCAAAACGGCGCCATCCGAGATGGAGATTATCACCTTTTCAGAATTAGGTGATCTTCCTCATTTTAGCCCCGACCGGGATGGGAGAATTCCCCAGAATCCGTAAAAAAATATCGCGAGGTATTAAGGATTGTAGACGGCGTTTTGATCTGTACTCCGGAATACGCACACAACATGCCGGGGGTCTTGAAAAATTCATTGGATTGGGTGGTCGGTTCGGGAGAATACGTGAATAAACCCGTTATGGCTACTCAGTTCTTCTCCTTCATATATGGGAGGAGAAAAGGCTCTTCAGTCTCTGCTTACCACGCTGCGCGCGATGAATGCAGCCGTAGTCTGTTCGTTTCCGATTCCGTTTTCCAGAAGAAAGCTTAATGATAAAGATGAATGGACCGAAGGAGATATGCGTAGAAAAATCTCGGACGCGTTAGTCGTCTTTTCGGATGCAATTCGTATGTATAGAGAAAGATAGAATCGCTTGGGTTTTCTAGTTCGAATAAAGAGTAAGATCAAATCCAAAATACCCACGATAGCAAAAATCTGCCTCTTGAGTAAAGATATAGTATTTTTGAGATGGGTTCTAATAAGCTTGGATATTTTCGGTTCGTTTTTTAGATAAAAATTTAATTCATCTTCCTTATTTCGCCTAACGCTGATTTATGAGTTATTACCTCACTCTTAAAGTGAGGTAATTGAAACATCCAAGAATTGCCGAAAATGATCGTAGCTTTATAAAGCTGGTTGTGCGTTGAAAAGCTGATAACGAATAGCTAGGAAAAACTATAGATAGTAGTTACCAAAATTTCCACCATGGTTTTTTTGAAATATAAAGGTTTGCGGGTGCTGTGAAAATAGCACCTGACTGTGGGTCTATGCCCACTAAACCATACTTTGTAGCTAACTGGATAATTAAGTTGGATATTTCTTCAGCGCGGGAGAAGGACATCGAAATTATGACATGTCCTTCGGAGATGTCGAAGTCGTTACTCCAAGGGCAATTGTCAATGTCATCTTCAGGCCAATCATTGAGTTGAGGATAAGTCTTTGTCAAGTCCTGTACAAAGTTCTTAACTTTTAGATTTGGTTCGATGTAAGTGGTCAAGTCGTTCTGTTCACAGAATGCGATGTACCGATCCATCGCCATAGAATCAGATTGAGGATGTTCAGTATAGAAAACGCCTAGGTCGTAACTCATATTTGATCATAAGGCAGTAGAAGTGAACCAGAGACAAGTAAAAAACTATGAAATAGCCGCACAAGTGGACAATTGTCTTAAAACCATTCACATTCCGGATTGGGTTTAGATCATACTTGTTTTGGATTACATAACCAATCTTGCATATAATAATTCAATTTCGTAGGGATTTATGAACTTGGTATAAGATTGAAAAGTAGGCTATTGAACTACAATCTATAAATGGTCTGAAATATTTTAAAATTAGAATTCATTTTTTAAGGTGACACATCTATCTGTAGCTACTGATTGACTATCATAGATACAAATTGCTTTTTGAGTATTTTCAATTCCTGTAATCATGATTTTATGAATGGACTTTAAAAATGTAGGTACATGCCCATTTTCATATACTTATTCTAATAATAGAAAGTCAAGGAGAGCTTAAAATATGAATTTCCAAAAATTGATACGATCGTTTTATCGAATGCTTTTCTCTAACGAGTTCATATTGGATGATAAAAAAATGCGAAAAAATATTTACGGCTCCGGTTGGGAGCGCCATATCAGAGCTTGTCCCAAAACCGTCCAATGCGAGAACTACTACGTTTTTAAACGATGAGAAAAATCACCCAAAATCATAAATAACTTTGAAGGAACATAATTTACGAAAACTCCCATATTTTTTCTTTTGAGATTTTACCCAGAAATATATAACACGGTATTTAATATTTTGTTCAGAAACAGGACTTTGTAATTAAAATTTACAGTATTTAATTTTATAGGGATCAATAGAACAATAAACTTTTGAGTTTCATAAAATGAAAAGTTAATATATCTTTCTGAATTTGAGTACATCTAAAATACGATCTGCCTTTTTTGCAATGGTTATAAAATCAGTATAGATGTTTGGTTTAAAAGTCCTAAGTTAAATTGATTTTTTGAAAGATTTCATAGTTTAAAATTAACAAAACTGCTTCAATCGCTCATTTCGATAAAACAAATAGAGAAGTAATTTTTCAAAACCCTAATATATTATTACTTAGTTTTTACTCAGGACTAAGTAATAGAGTCTCTATATTCGAATTGATTTTAGGAACATGAAAATGGTACTAAAAATAACGGTGATTTTGTAAAAGTTATATTTTACTAAATCAATCTAATAGAGTTGTTGAAAAATTCCATAGTTCAATTAACAAAATTGCTTTAATCGACCGTTTCCATGAAATAGAAACAGATAGAGAATTAATTTTTCAACTATTCTAATATAAATTTATTAATCTTTATATAATAGAATTATTATTATAATTATTTTCTTAAATAGAGATATGCTGAGAGGTTTAGGTACCTATTCTATAAAAATCTGCAGAAAATGCTTATTTGTCAAACATGTGCAAAAAAGTATTCATTCCTTTGTTCTTCTTCTCTAAGGAGACTTTAATGTTGAAATACATATTCAAAACAATATATTCCTATTCTTTTATATTAATGGTCACATTTTTTGTGGGATGTGGGGGAGAAAATTCAAATTCGTTTGGAATTTCTTCTTTAAAAAATTCATTTTTGAATTTGATCGATTCACACTCGAACAATTTGACTGCGATTCCTTCTGGAGGACTTTACGTTTTTGTAACTAGTTATACGAATAGTACCTCGGTTTTACCTCTTACTCACAATGGAAACTTCACGGGCATTTCCGGCGCAGATGCTTATTGTAATTCTCATATTCCTTCTAGTCTTTCCGGGACAGGGTCTTATAAGGCGATGCTTGTAGATGGTGTCAATCGTGTTGCTACTACGGTCGGACCTAATTCTTCGTCAGGACAAAAGGATTGGGTCTTTATAAAAAATACTTCGTATTACAGACCGGATGGAAAGATGCTATTTACTACGAACGATGCGGGGCTCTTTGATTTTTCGACTGGAAGTCTGAGTTATGCGTTCGCTGATTCTTTTTACCTCTGGGATTTTGGAATTTGGACTGGACTTCAGTCCAATTGGAAAACGGTTCCATCTACACAACTTTGTTCTTCTGGATCGCAGCCTTGGACAAACGGAAATGCGTCTGTTCAAGGAGGGATTGGATATGCAAATTACAAAACAGGGACTTCTATTTCAGCGGGTTCTATTCCTTGTCAATGGAAAGAAACCCAAGACCCAAGTTCTCAAGGAAGTATGGAGATGGGGATCCTTTGTGTACAAGAAAAACCTGTTACATTAAAAGCAAAGATCGGTTTTTTAGAGGATTCGCAGTGTTATGATAATAATGCTCAAGGTTCTCCTTTTACGATCCCTTGGAAACAATGCCACGAGTTTAAACGTCATTTTGATCCCGCGACCGGAGTTGCCGTTTCGAGTGACGTTGCAAGCCCTGGAAGTTACAGACCGGTTCCCGGTCAGGTTCATTTGAATTTTTTCAACAGCACTCAGACAAACCCAGTGGGTTGTTACGTATCCAATTTACAAAGTAGTCTGGATGGAAATATAAACGTTTCTCAGATAAACGCCTGTTTGAAGACCACCCCCGCTCCGGATCGGGTTCGAATTACAGTTGTGCTGGATTACAAAACAAATCTTGTATATAACAATTCGATCGGTACGATCCGTAGCGTTTGGGAGAAGACAACGATTTCAGCCCTCAATTATTTGCCATACGACCAGAGTAAATTTTTCCAGACTTTATTCGTAGATCCAAATACACAAAAGAGCCAGGTGGAGCCTTACTTTGAAGTAGTGTTGCCCTTGAGTGAATATTGGAATGCAACTACGAAAACGTACGACTTCGGAACCGTGAATCTTTTGAGTTCAATCCCCACAAGCCTCATGAACAGTATGAAGTTGACCCTTGCGAGTTGGCAGGGAGTGGTGGAATTTCATAATCGAATGGAAGCTCCCTCCGAATCCGTGGAAAAGATTCACTTTGATATGTTTATCAACAATCCAGCTCGCAATTGTGTAACTTGTTACACAATCAATTTTAATGGCACATACGGTTCCGGAGCCTATCCTGGAAATCTTTCCTTGAGCGCGCCACAGGCAGATATTACTATCTCATCAGAACTTTCGGTTGATATT
Organism: Leptospira interrogans; assembly: GCF_900156205.1. Lineage (GTDB taxonomy): Bacteria > Spirochaetota > Leptospiria > Leptospirales > Leptospiraceae > Leptospira > Leptospira interrogans. The sequence continues at coordinate 160,486 of NZ_FTNA01000006.1, read as the reverse complement.
CCTTTGGGTCATGAATTTGGTCATACCATAGTACAATCTGCGGCTCCTTGGACATTAACTACGACTAATAATTGGGCGGGACAGTTTAGAGATTCTAATAACCAAAACTATGGACGGGCGCACAATCTGTATGAATACCAAGATATGAGTATGGCGCTGACGGAAGGGATTGTGAATCCTATCGGTAGATATTTGATCAGCGGAAATCGGGGGAACTGGGTGCAAGGAAACTACTATTTGGGTACATACCAAAATGGTTGGCAATTGGATCCGATCGTGGACCAGACTTATTCCGATTACCAAAGGTTTCGGTACGAAATGTGGGTCCGAGGAATCTCAGAAAATTCTCCGGAGTGGAACTCCAGGTTGCAAAATATCCAAAGCATCAATTCTACTTTTACGGATCGTAACACAAACTCGAATAATGAGTATCGTTATGATGGCTTTGTTCACTATCTGTTGCAAGTGCCTCCGTATCATGTGGATAGTTATTACGCAACGGGAAACTATGCTCCGTATGTAAATCAATTTGAATATCGATACGATCAGATGAAGTTGCTGGGAGAAATATTGGACGGTGGGCCGGTCAATTTTAAGTGGGTCTTTTATGGAGACGTGGTTCATCCTAAGAATTCTCGAGTGAGTTTGAAAGATTTGTTAACCACTTTGAACGAACTCTACGACGGTTCTCCTCTTCCTGCGAACGGAAGTCCAGAGTTCAACGACAAATACCTTTCGATCAAAAGTCCGTTTTCTCCTCAATCTCTGGGATGGAAACTGATTCAGAAAGGACTTATTTCCAAGAGCGAAGTGGATAATTTATTTCGTGCGGTGGGAATGGATCAACTCGCAAACATCTGCGGTTATCCTTGGGCTTTACCAGATTGTCAGTGAGATACGTAGAATCTTTCTAGTTTAAACGATCGATCGCGAGATATTACGATTATTCTCGCGATCGTCAATAGAGTTGTTGAAAAATTCTATAATGGAAGATTAGCAAAATTGTTTTAATACAACGGAAACAGATGAAGGATTAATTTTTCAAAAATTCTAATAATCAATTTTGATTTTTAAAAGTATTTCAAGTTTTTCTAAAATAATGTGAGTTTGGCGTAAGAAAGAATTTTCTAAAAGTATGAGTTCTTACAATTTTAGAATTTGTTTTTAAAATCGTGATTTGTAGTAGTTCCCGCATTTTACAGACAAAACTAAGTTTTGTGAAAATTCTCCCCCAATTGAATACTGCAGATTCAATTGTTATAAACTTCTATTTTGAGCGTGTTCCAAAACCGTCCAATGTAGGATCTACTACGAAAATTTAACGAGATTAGAACTACTAGAAAGTTTGTAAATTGCCAAATACGGCTGAATCTGTAAGAACTACTGCATTTTATTAAAAATTTCTAAAAAATTATCGTGTAAAATTTTTTAAGATTTTGGGACACACACTTTATAAATTGTGGTAGTTCCCACATTTAAAAAATTGATCTGTAAAGTTCAGACCAACTTTTTTCAGAACCATGGGTTTCTTATATCGAACTCACGTTAAAATATTATTTTATAAAAAATGAATTTTTTCTTTGCTTTTTCGTAAGAAACCTATTCTCCAAATTATTTGTATGTTTGAAGTAGTTTATTATAAATTTCTAAATTTTCAAAATCAAAACAAACAAAAAATACAGTTTGGATTTGATTGTCTTGTTTTAGAAATTTCGTAACACTTTGAATTGCAATCTTTGCGGCGCGTTCTTTGGGAAAATGATAAATACCTGTGCTGATATTTGGAAATGCGATTGTTTTTAAAGAATGATTTTTTGCTAAAAGAAGACTATTTTTATAAGCGTTAGAAAGTAGTTCATCTTCGTTTTTATTTCCACCGCTCCAAATAGGTCCAACCGTATGAATTATAAATTTTGCATTTAATCTTCCAGCGGTTGTAATAACTGCTTCTCCGACTTTGCATTCTCCTTGTTTTTCTCGGATTTTATAACATTCTTCTAAAATTTCCGGTCCACCTGCTCTATGAATTGCACCATCAACTCCACCACCACCTAACAAAGAACTATTGGCCGCGTTTACGATCGCGTCTACTTCGAGTTGGGTGATATCTTCTTTGATTAATTTAATTTTATTATTCACTTTTAAAAATTAATTCTATGTTTTCTTTTATAGAGAATTTGTTCCAAGCTTCTGTAAAATCTTAAAAGAATCAGAATTTTAAAAATATAACTTTGGGACTGTCTCAAAAGTTAAAAATTTTCTCCTTTATAAAATTATTTCAAGAAATTTACAGTGTATTCCAAAACTAAACGGGGCTTATATAAACATTACTACAGAATTTAAAATATAGGAATTTATTATTTCCGTATCTATTTAGAATTTACTTAAGTAAATTTACACTTAAAATTGCTAATTCTTCAACTACTCAAAATTACATAATAAAGTACTCAATAACTTACACTTTAATAATGCAAGTTCTGCAAAAGAACATCTGGGCAAATCTGGCATTGCTGGACGTGCTTTCAGCTTCAGTCAATAAATTGCATGAAAGAAAAGTTATACGATATTTCGTTTTGAGTTACAATTTAGAACGCGATCCGTCGAACGATCCATGGAAAGTGAGACGTTGAGTTACTTCGAGCGCTCATAGAAGAGAGACGCTTTCGTATTGAATTCTATCAAACTTACATGAAGTGACACTTTGTAATAAACATTAGAAATTAGTAATTGGATTCGGGAATACTTACGTTGATGGTTTTTAGAATTGGGAAGTTTCAATTTTAAATTCGAATTGCGAAATTTATTCCATACTTCAAGGTCAGAGTTTGAAAGTTATTGACTATTCTGGTTGTTACGAAACTTACTCTGTTCTAATTGATGAGAAAGAAGAAAGTTTTCCAAAAAGATTTTTATTCTTTTAAAAAGAGATTTTAAATATCTTCTTTTATGAAGCGTTTGGATAAAAAAGTCAGGAATCTTGCATCTATGAGTTTCGGAAAAAAACAAATGGTACGAACCAACTTTCAATACCATTTTTATACGTCCGAATAGTAAAAACTATCAATAACTATTGAAGAATGATCTGATCAACTTTATTCTTTCTGTATTTAACAAATGTGTTTCCGTTTTGAGAATATCCAAAATACGGTCCACTTTTTTGGAATTGTTTACCGAAAACTTTTTCGGCGGTTCCTCGATCTGAACCAATAACCACACCCTTGTCGATACCAGGACTATTGTCTCCATACGCATTGACTTGAAGAACCGAACCAATATTTAATAAAAAGGAAGTTTCTTTGTTACTATAAATATAAAATTCATTTCCGGAAGATTTATCGATTTGGATCTTATCCGGTTGCCCCCATAATTTTAGTAGATCTTCTAGTTTATCACCAGGGCCAACCCCACCAATCTTGAAAACATTTTGTTTTGTATTTTGCGATGGTTCTGGTAGATCGATTCCTTGAAGATTTGCGAGATATTTAGCCCAACCAGAAAAAGAATCATAATTTTCTAAATAATATGAAGCTAATTGTTTCGTTTTCGGAGTTTTTTCTTTGTAAGATTCTAAAAGAACGTAATTTAAAATAGGAGTAAAGTTTTCGTAAACATAATCCGGATCTAATTGTATTTTTTGATGAATTGAATTTCCGATTCCTTGTAAGTAAGCCTGAACGTCGGGACTCGATTTAGATTTTTCACTGAAATTTTGTACTCTTTTATCTACCATGTTTGCGACCGATTTGAAAATTTCCATGGCCTTTTCCTCATCGTTGGTCCAATACAAAACCACGCCGAAATTGTTTGCCAGAGGAATAGAATTTTCAGCTCTTACAGTGCTTCCTGCAAGAGACTTTGCGACGTTCATGTCGTTTTCTTCAGTGGAATAAGCAAGAAGGACTGCATAGTTTGAAATAAAGTAGGGGTCTTCTGTTTTTATAATTACCTTTTGATAAGCTTCTTTCGCTTTTGTATAAGCGGCTTGATTGCCAGGGGTTGTTCGCATAACGACCCTTTTGCGAAGTCCGCCTGGAAATAACATTGAATCCCGAAAAGAAGGCATATCGATAACCGGTTTAATTTTTAAATCTTCGTTGCTTGCGGTTGACATCCAAATTTTATGAAGACAAATTGCATAAGATTTTTCTAAATGAGTATTACCAGGAAATTTAGAAAGTGCCTTTTCTAAATTAGATTTAGCCAGATCTAGATTTTTACCGAATTGAATATCATCAAAGGTTTTTTCCAATGTAGCAAGTAAAGAATAGAGTTCTTGTTTGTCGCTATTGAATCTAGAAAGTCTATCGTTTGGAGAAGGATGACTCGTAAAATACAAAGAAGTCATAGATTCTGGACTGGTTTTATCTAATTTTTTTTTCGCGATATATTCTTTATATTGATTATCTATATCGCTCATCAATTCCAAGGTACGAATCATATATTCGCCACCATAACCCGCTTTGTTTAAAAGTTGAAATCCGGTTTGATCTGCGTCTACTTCCTGATCCTGGGAGAATTTAATATTTTCTAATATAACTTCTCCGGTTGGATTTCCCTTCAATTGATAGAATTTTTTTACGGAATTAAAAGTGTGTTTGTTATAATAATGCGAAAGTTCGTGAGACAAAACGCCCGCAATATATCTTTCTCTATAAAAATTCAGTTTATCTTTTACGTCTGGTTCTGAGTTTGCAATTACTTGGTCTAAAATATCTAAAGTGCCTGAATTGATACAGAACTGTCCGCCCGCCATAGCGAAAGCGTTAAAAGAGTTGTCTTGAATTAAATTATAAACGATCGGAAAAGTAGGATTTCCTGAAGAATCAGCCAATTTACGGAACGCCGAATCGATGGGTTTTTTCCAGTGATTATGATCTTTGAGAACTTTTCTAGATTTAAGAATTGTTCCGTATTGATAGGCGCTTTGACGAACGATTTGAGCATACAACTCGGCGTCGAAATCAATCGTATTATTTTTTTGAGCGTTGATAGGAAAATAAATTGATAATGTTCCAGCGAAAAGGATGAATTTGAAAAACCTTTGCATTTTGTTGCAACCTTTAAAAAAAATATCGATTGGGATAATATAAGATGATTAAAAAAATTTCATTGTCAAGCTTGATTCAATTCTATTTTTTTTCATAGAAAAATCATGTGTAACTTTTAACTACTACATTCATTTATCCAAAGTTAAAAAAATGCGGACTTAAAAATAAAGTTTCTTAATTCTCTTCGGAAAAAGTATTTAGGTCAAATAAAGTACAATACGAATCTTCTTTCATTCCTAAAAAGATGAGCAAACACAGATTCGATTTTCTAACCTTCATTTTTAAGAAGACGAATTTTTTCTCTAAATTGTGATCCGGCGAATTTTATTTTCTGTTTGGAGATGAACAAATCCTATTTGTTCTGTCTTCGGAATATTTCGTCTAAAAACTTTTTCGTTTTAAAATAAGCTCTATGATTGAATTTTTATTTTGAAAAATTTTTTCTTCAAATATTTAAATTCCCAAAAGTTAGAAAATAAATTTTTTTAAAATTTTTGGAATTGGAAAATATACAAAGAATATCTACGTCACTAAAATCATTTACGAGAAAGGTTATAGATCAATCTTCTTCGGGTAGTAAAGGAGAAATGAAATACGCAATGAATTCCAATTTACCAGTAGTTCCAGATTTTTGATAAATAGAAAATGTTTGGTTCTCGATTGTTTTTAAACTTTTTCCTCGAATAGCAGCAATTTGGTGATTAGACATACCCCTTAGAAGTAAGAGTGCAATTTCTTTTTCTTTATCGGAGAGGTCCCATTCTTCCAATTGTCTTTGAAGAGACTCCCAGAAAGATTGATTGGTTTGAACTAAAAATTGATTTTTATTTTTGAGTCCTTCGATCATTATTTTAGCAGATTCAATATCCGTTTTTGTGTTTCTAATTTCTTGAAATAAAAAATAAATTCCTATAATAGATAACAGACCGAATGCTGCTTCGATCGTAGTAAAATAAGCCTGAGATCTTTCTATCCAATTAATATCAAATGCGAAGGTTAAAACTTCTTCAATGATCCAAAGTAAAATTAAAAAGATATACATCGAAAAAAAATAAAATCGTCTTTCTTGTGGAAACCAAAATTTCATTTTTACCTTCTAAAGAAAATTTTATTCATACAATTGTTGAATAGAGCCTAAAATTTTTAATAGTAGATTCAATTGTAAATGATTTGATAGAAATTCTATAAAATGAATTTTTAATATACCTGCATTTTTCTCGTTTAAGTTTCATTCGTGTATTTTTTGTAAAAGATTGTTATTTTTCAGATTTTATAAAAATTCGTTTCTAAAGTTTAAAACTCGTTTACAAAAAATTTCTTACTGATCCCTACAAAACTGAATAACTTGAGTTTTTATCCCAAAACTTTATTTCCGAACGAAATATTTAGGTATTCTAATTATATCGTTTGTAAGTAATTTCACGATGAATCTTAAATTTAAAACTTGTAACTAAATAAAAAATTTTCATATCTAAAAGTCAAGCTCTATCGAGACTACTTAAAATTCTTAGGTAAAAACCACTAACAGTAAAATTGTTTCTGAGTAGTTTCCGCAACTACTGTTTACACCTATTGTATTGAATTTGGAAGTTGATACAATAAACGGATGTTGAAGGAAGAATATAATGAAACTTTTAAGTTCGATTCTAAATAAGTTTAGAAAAAACTTTTGTAAAAAAGATAACATAAAGTATATCCATTTTGTTTTCGGGACGAGTTTATTTTTTACGATGTGTGCTTTTCCGCAAGAAAGATCCGTTTCTTACCATCCTACAGACTACGTTTATAAGGATGACTTACAAGGTCTGCAAAATTGTCTTCGTTTGGGAAGGGGAGTCGATCAAAGAGATCCGTTTTTTAAAAATTACACCCCTCTTATGATCGCAGCAAAGGAAGGAGAATACTTAATTTCGGAATATTTAATTAGACACGGAGCAGACGTAAATGCAAGAACAAGAGACGGGCATACAGCGTTGATGATGGCTACTTTTAACCGTTATCCGGAGATTGTAAAGCGTTCGGGTGCGGATGTGCATACAATGACCTTACAAGGTCATACGGCTTGGTCTGAATCTACATTAGAAGATCGTAAAATTATTCAAGAACTTCTTATTAAAGCCGGTGCAGGTACGAAATGATGAAATACACACGTTATTTTTTACCGATAATTTTCGTATTTTTTTTAGAGTATTGTAAGATCGATACTTCCGGCTGTGAAAAGAATTGTGAGGCTCAATTGTCCATTTGTCTTCTCGCTGCAATCAATTCAGAATCTTCTGCTGTTCCTTTTCTCTGTTATCAAGTATGTGATACTTGTAAGGATAATTGTAGATTAAAAACTTCTTCAGGAAGTGGTAGTGGGTCTAATCGGGGTAGTGGAACACGGACAAGCGGAGGAAGTTCTTCGAATGGCAGTAACGGTGGCGGAACTGGACATGGGGGAGCTCACAGTATTTATGAAGATTTTACATTTTAAAAAAATGTAAAAGGCCTTTTATAATAAGGTCCGAATAAGAGTGGATTTAAGATCAAATTTTTGTATGAATTTCCGTTTTATTGAATGACATTAGTCAATAAATAAATTCATCAAGTAAGATACTTAAAAATGATTCTGAAATTTACGTTCATTACAAAAAGAAAGCTTTGATTTATCACTGATAAAGATGATTTTGTTATAAGATCGAAAATATTGTTTTAAAGGGTTTTGACGGAATGGGTTTTTCTAAACAATCCCGATCAAAATAAAAAGGGATTTTTAAAAGAACAACTTTAAATTTGTTTTAAATGGGATGGTATCTTTTTAACGAATTCCGTCCTATTATTTTAGAAGAAAATAATACTTTAAATATTTCTTCTAAGCGGAGTTAAAAGGTGAAGTCATTCTTTAGTTTGATTGAGCAAATTTATAAAGATAGAGATTATTTAACTCGCAAACGAGCTACTCATCTTTTTGTTTTTAATATTGCTGCGTCACTCTTGGGAGTTTCATCCGCGGTTTTTCTATGGTTTGCCAAAGGAGAACTTTTTAGAGTGGGATTTGCCGTTATGACGTTTGCATCTTTGATTTCTTTTATACTATTATTGCGAAAAAAATTTGAGCTGGCTTTAAATATAATTTTATTTGCAACTATTGTTTCTGTAACTGCGGGTTGGTTTTGGGGAATTCCTAATGCGGGTTCGGACGTAGGTAATAAAAATATCATTCTCAGTATATTTATTATGATTTTTTTATTTTTTACGGACGTTAAAAAAACCATCTTTATCATGTTATACTGTCTTATTTTAATTTTCATAGATGAGTTTTATCTCAAAGAACACGATGTGGTTTACACAGCGGATCGAATCGGTTTATTTTTTATGTTTTCAGTAATTTTGATTCTCACGGTAAGAGCTTTATATGGATCCGTTCAAGAAAAGAACGAATTGATACAAGAAATTCATCATAGAGTTAGAAATAATCTTCAGGTAATTTCCGGTTTAGTGGAAATGCATAGTGGGTCTGGTAAAGAGAATCTGCAAATCATATTATCCGATTTTCAAAATCGTATATTAGCAATATCTGAAGTTCATAATTATCTATATAAGTCCGAAAACTATTTCGAAATCGATTTTGTCGAGGTGATGGATAAGATTATTCTAAATCTTTCTCATAGATTGGGAAAACGTTCGATCAAGATAGAAACTGAAGCTGAGTCTACTTTTTTAAGAATCGAAAATGCGATTCCTTGTGCTATGATTTTCAACGAATTGTTATCCAATTCTTTAAAACACGCTTTTCGTTCGGAAAAAGGAACCGTTCAAATTTCGTTTCGAAAAAAAGGAGATAAATATTACCTTCAAGTTTCTGACAATGGTTCAGGAATCAAGGATTTTAAAATTTGGTCCAAACCGAAAACGGCTGGTTTCACTTTGATACAAATATTAACAAAACAGATTAAAGGTCGTTTTCAAATTTTCTCTGAAGGCGGTTTTACTACGGTTTTAGAGTTCAACTCAATCTAAAAAAGGCTAAACAAGTTATAGTTTTATAATAACTGAGTGATGTTAGAAATGAATGCCCATCTAATTTCTCAAAAAACTGTTCTTGTGTGTAAATTCACTATACTTTACGAATTGTTTTGTAAAAAAAATATTTTCTCTTCAAGTCTGATTAAATAGGGTGAGTTTTTTTGTTTCTCGGGTAGGCGGAAAGAAGAGGGTAAGCGGATGAAATTTTCAGGATTAACCAATCATATTTATAAAGACAGGGATTATCTTACTCGAAATAGGGCGTTCCATCTTTTCATTTTTAATGTGGTGTCGCTTTTATTGGGTTTATCTGTGAATTTTTATGTTTGGTTTGTGAAAGGTGATCTATTACGTCCTGGTTTTTTAATCATCATGCTTGCATCTGCAGTCTCTCTGTTTTTTTTATTGAGAAAAAAATTTGAATTGGCTCTCAGAATTATTTTGATCGCAAGTGTAATTGCTGTTAGCGTTGGTTGGTTTTTTGGACTTTCTCAGGGAAATTCTCCTTTGGACGAAGGGAATAAAAATATTGTTTTAGCTATATTTATTATGATTTTCTTATATTTCGCAAATGTAAAGCGAACTCTTCTAATTGCGGTTTACTGTTTTGTTTTGATTTTTATGGAAGAGCTTTTAATGCAACAAATTCATGAATCTATTCACATGGCTGATCGAATCGCTCTATTTTTCATGTTTTCTGTAATTTCGATTATCGCCGTAAGAACTCTTCATGGATCGATTGAAGAAAAGAACGAATTGATACAAGAAATTCATCATAGAGTTAGAAATAATCTTCAGGTTCTTTCCGGTTTAGTAGAAATGCATAGTGATTCTGATCAAGGGAATCTTAGGAATATATTATCTGATTTTCAAAATCGTATATTAGCAATATCTGAAGTTCATAATTATTTATATAAGTCCGAAAATTATTTCGACATAGATTTTTCGGAAGTGATTGAAAGAATCATTGCAAATCTCATTCATAAATTTGGTAAACAATCTGTAAAAATAGAAAATTTAACGGAACAGATTTTTTTAAGAATCGAATATGCGATTCCTTGTGCTATGATTTTTAGTGAACTTTTATCTAATTCTTTAAAACATGCGTTTTCTTCGGATATGGGGAAAATTGTCATTCGGTTTCATAAAGAAGGAAATAAGTATCGTCTTCAAATTGAAGATAATGGTTCTGGAATATCTGATTCTAAAACTTGGTTGAAACCAAAAACTTCTGGTTTTAAATTGATTCAACTTTTGACCAGACAAATAAAAGGTGATTTTCAAATTCTTTCGGATTCTGGTTCCATTGCTGTACTTGAATTTAACGCTTAAACATATTCAAAATTTAGAATATTTATTTAAACACTTATATTAAGGTTGTTGAAAAATTCCATAGTGAAGATTTGTAAAATTGCTTCAATTGTCCGTTTCAATACAACGGAAACAGATCAAGAATTAATTTTTCAACAACTCTATTGATCTTTACAAAATATGTTTATATGTCGAGTTTTCACAAAAAACTTTTTTGGAAATATTCAACTTTATAGAAACTCAGTTTATATGTTGAGCTTACCTTAAATGACGTAAGTAAAATCTAAGAGATTTTTTTATAAACTGATTTCTTATAAAGAATAAATGTAAGAACTCCCTGACTTGAATCACAAAAAATGAATGTTTAAAAATTTTTAAAGAATTATCGTGTAAAATTTTTTGAGGTTTTGAGACAAACTCTGATAGAGTTATTGAAAAACTCATTTTTTTCTGTTTTTATTAAAACGAATCGATAAAGAATTTTGTTCATAGTAGATACAAATTTTTTCAATTACTTTGATATAGAAATTACTAATTTAACGATGAAAAGATAATTTATAAATTTTTCAAAGATATATAATCTGTAGGAACAATCACTAAACTACGTTAAGTTAAAATAATTAATTCGTTTTTGTGATGCTCGCAGTAAGAGTGATTTTATACAAAAATTTAATTATGATTCTTTTTGGATTTTATAGATCTTTTTAAAAAAGAATCTTTCTGTAAAATAGAATGGTACTCATACTTTTCCAGCAGGAAGTTTACAATAGAGTTGTTGAAAAATTCCATAGTGGTGATTAACAAAACTGCTTCAATTGATAGTTTCCATGGAATAGAAACAAATGAGGAATTAATTTTTCAACAATTCTAATAGAGTTTTTGAAAAATTAGAATCTATTTCAAAAGTACTTTAGAATTCGGAATTTTAAGAAAAGATAAAGTGTTTTTGAGATGGTTTATAGTCTTCTTTCGTTACTCATTACTATATAACAAAGCTCCCAATTTTTTGCATTGAAATAATGTTTTGCGATAAAAATAAACGGTACTCAATTTTATTAATTATAGAGGTCAGTAAAACGAATCGATAAAATCATTTTGTTAGTCGTAGATATGGATTTTTTCTGTAACTCTATTATAAAATTTTATTTTTTGAAAATATGATTTTATTCCAAAAATCCTAAAATAATTGAAAACGGTCTTTAAATAATGGTAGAGTTTTTTAAGATGTGTTTTAGATAAATTGTCAAGGTTTCTACCGCTCAAAAATAATCTTGACTCAATAAAAATTTAAAAAAGCTGGAGCCCGAATCTACAATTTCTAAAATCAAAAATAGATTCAAAAATTTTAAAGAACGGAACCTTTCCAGGTTTTGACTCCACTTCCTTCGATCGGAAATGGGTCTCCTAAATATTTCGGATTTGTTTTGAATAGGTTCATATCAATCCAGGCCAGAGTTCTTGCAAAAAATTCTCTAAATCTGCTGAAAGGCCCGCTTGTATAAATTCTTCGATCGGATTCAAAAGCTTGAAATTTAAGACCGATTTTATTTGCAAGAAACGCTGCTCTAGGTTGGTAGACTCTTTGGCTGACAAAAATCAAATCTTGAATCTGAAAAATTTCCTTTGCACGAACCAATGTGTCTAACGTTCTAAAACCCGCGTGATCTACGAATATATCTTTTTCGTTTACTTCGTTTTTAAGAATATAGAGTAACATAGGTTTTACTTCGTTGTAATAAATGGAACCGTTATCTCCAGAAAGAAGAATTTTTTTCACCTTACCCTGGTGATATAATTCTAAAGCACAGTCCAATCTATCTTTTAAAACAGCGGAAGGTTCGTTTTTATAAACGGAAGCTCCGGGAACTACCGCGACCGTTGCTGGTTTTGCTGATCTATGATTTTGAAATCTTTCTGTACGAAGATATAATTCTTCAAAACTAAAATCGATCGCAATGGGAATGGATATAAAAATACAAAAAAAGAAAAAACTTCGGGTGTAAAACTTGGATTTTTTAAAGTAATCTAACTGAAACACAGAATTTTGGAATCCTTTAAAATCAGCGATTTTTTCATGTAAGCTTACAAGCCAAATTTTAATAGAAAAAGCCCTTTTTTACTTTTCAGTAAATCTGAGTCAGGAAAAATTTTCGAAACAGGAAACAAAACTTTGAGTTACAGGTCATATTTACTGAGTAAAAACCTAATGAATCTCCTGAATTCGTTTGTCAGAATTACTGTCGCCGGTTGTTTTTTAAACCCGGCGGTTGTTTTTTCCCAGGAATTAATGGGGTTACGTTCTGGTGTGGATGCTAATTCCACTCCGGTTCGGCAGTTAGCACCTATTCGACAGTTAAGAAGTTTTGGTTTAGTGTTTGGAAATGTAGATACGGTAAGAGAAAGATTTGCACTTTCCGAAAAACAACTGGATGAGATTTCTAAGATCAATGAGAAGCATAAAAAAGAACATCTTAAGTGGCTCCAAAAAATTTCTCCTATCGAAATTGAACTCGAAGGGCTTTTAATGGAGCCTAACGTGGATCTTGTAAAAATCAGAAAGTTACTTGTCGAAATAGGAAAATACTCAGCCGAAATTCGGATCAATCAAATTTCGCACCGTCTTGCTATAGAAAAAGTGCTTACTCAGGATCAAAAATCCAAAATCAAAGAACAACGTCCGGAGTCCAAATTTCCTGTGAATCTTTTTTCTCCGGAGAGAATTATCCTTCCAATACAAGGAATTTTACATTGAGGTATTCATGGAGCAAAAAGAATTTACTGAACTAATCGATTCAACAAAACATATCGTACTTTCGGCGATTAAAAAGAATCTGTTTGAGGAATTTCACGATTCTATTGACGATGTAGTACAGGAAACTTACTTCCGGGCTTATAAAAGTCTTTCTGCAAATAAGTTCCGAGGAGATTCTTCTGTAAGCACCTGGCTTTATACGATTGCAAGAAACGAATCTTTGAGAATGAATCAAAAGAGATCCAGACAAACGGCGCTTGCAAGTAAGTTAAAAGAAAAAGTGATCTTTGATAATAATTCCAATCAAGAAAAAGAATCTATTAGTTTTACTGATTTTGAATTGAAGGATCTTTTAGCAATGCTTCCTTGGAAATATAAATCTGTACTAAGTCTTGTAGGTGAAGGGTATAAGGAACAACAGATTGCGGAAAAACTAAGTATTCCAGAAGGAACCGTAAAATCTAGAGTATTTCGCGGAAAACAGATGTTGAAAAAGAATTTAATAGATAAGCAGTGATATAGGATCAAAGCAGAATGGAATCTAACGGAATAGACAAAGAAATTTCGGACAGACTTTATAGCAAAGTTTGGAGTTCTAAAATCTGCGACGCGGTTTATAAAAAACGCCGCTGGAGAATGATTCAATTTGGATTGATCACATTTTTGTTTGCGTTTTTTTCTAGCTCGATTGTTTGGTTGGCTTTTTTTGAAAACCGAGAAGCTGAGCTTGCACGTAATGAGCTTCAGTTTTGGGTTCAGGAGCAAATTTATGGAACGACCGTAGAAGCTGAATCCAAAGTTCAAGATAAGATTTATAGTCAAGAAACAATGAAAAAAAATCCAGTTTCTTTAGATGTGGATACTTTAATTGAAGCTTCTTTAGATCGTAGATAACGTAAGATATATTAAAAAATTCTAAACCTTAAAATAGATTTAAGAATGGCTTTTACTTTTTAATTACAGCGTGCTTTAAAAATTTAATGTTGTCCTATCAAAAAAACTAAGTTGTAAGAATTGTCCAAGTTTTAAGACAGATTTATATGTTGAGTTCACGTTAAGTTAGAATCTAAAGTCTTTAGTCTCATTAGATCTACATAAGTAATACTTATGGGCTTGGTTTCCACTTGACCTGTATTTCCCCTAGGTAGACTCTTAGCCAGGAGTCTTAAATCCTATGGAAAAAGAAATCCGCAAACGGTTGGATCGGGTTAAAGAGAAGGGTCATCAAAGATTAACTGTACTTCTCATTCCTCACGGTTTCGATAAATCCTTTCATTTTCAAATATCGGTTTTTACGATTTTTTTTCTTTTTAGTCTTTTGATTTCCATTTTAGGAATCGCAGTTTTCGGAATTGTAAAATACAATAATACAAGAAAACAAATCAACGCACTATCTCAAGTTTATGGGAAATATTTCGACGAATACATTGAATATTCGGAACAATTAGAAGGAGTTCAAGACGACTTTCTGGCTCTTACGGAGAATTTAGAGGAGATTTATTCTCTAATCGATGGACATGGGGACGAGATGCTAAAACTTCCCGATGAGTCTGATATAGAAACGATCGCACTTGCGGAGTTAAAAACCGAAGAATCTGCCGACAAAGATCTTATGTTAGGAAGAAGTTATCTTTCCGAAATCTACGGATATAGAACTGCGCGGGTTTATATGGATAAACATCGCCCTTTAGTGGATAGCGTTTACGATTTTTTAAATCTCAGATACGATGTAATGGATGCGATCCCTTTTGGAGAACCTTTGTATTCTTACAACCTTACTTCTTATTTTGGAACTAGAAGATCGCCTACTACTGGTTATATGGAATATCATGACGGAATCGATTTAGCAAATGTTCCCGGAACTCCAATTTATGCTACTGGTAATGGAAAGATTCATCGAGTCATTTATTCTAACCGAGGTTACGGAAATCATATCGTAATTCAACATGCAAATGGTTACTTTTCACTCTTTGGACATTGTACTAAAATTTTTGTAAAAGACGGTCAACAGATTCGAAAAGGAAACTTGATCGCTACAGTCGGTTCCACAGGAAACGTTACCGGACCTCATTTACATTATGAAATTTGGATTGGAGAATCCAATCGCACCGATCCTATGGAATATCTCAAAGTTCCAGTTTATTAATCTCAATCCGGATACAATATGCCAAAGAAGAAGGAAGACTCCCAGAAAACTCTTTCGGAGAAAGAGGCCAAGGGACTTATAGCCAAACTCTCCGACGAAATACGTCATCACCAATATCTCTATTATGTAAAAAACGATCCGAAAATTTCTGATTTTGATTTCGATCAGTTATTCAGGCGACTTCAAGATTTAGAAGAAGAGTTCCCGCAGTTTAAGGATCTTGCAAGTCCTACTTTGGTTGTAGGTTCTGATTTAGATAAGGACTTTGAAAAGTTTCAACATAAACTTCCTGTATTATCTCTTATCAATACGTATAATGATAATGAGTTATTAGAATGGGTCAATAAGACTGATCCGGAAGGATTGTATTCCGTAGAATGGAAAATAGATGGGGCTTCTATTGTACTATATTATGAAAATGGAATTCTTAAAAACGGAGTTACTAGAGGTTCCGGCGGAATTGGAGATGATGTTACAGATAATATCCGGACTATTCGGAATATTCCTCTTCGTTTGCCGGAGCCGATAACGGTTTATCTTCGCGGCGAAGTTTTTATGACTTTTAAAGATTTTGAAGAATTTAACGCACTTTCTTCCGGTAAATATGCAAATCCGCGAAATTTGTCTGCCGGATCTATCAAACAAAAAAATTCCTCGGATACAGCAAAACGTCCTCTTAGGATTTTTACTTACGACGCAACTTTCCCGAATATGGAAAAAAAATTTAAAACACACCAAGAAATTTTTTCCAAACTCGAAAAGCTTACGTTTCCAGTTCCGCCTAACACGGCCTTTGTGAGCGGATCTAAAATTGCAAAAACTATCCAGGAATTTAAAAAGCAAAAAGATTCTTTGGGATTTCCGACCGACGGTCTTGTTATCAAACTAAACGATATTTCTAAGCGGGATGCACTTGGTTATACTTCTCATTCTCCTCGATGGGCAAGAGCGTATAAATTTGATGCAATCATGAAAGAAAGTAAGATTGTAGATATAACTTATGCAGTTGGTCGAACTGGAAAGATTACTCCTAGAGCGGAAATAGAACCAATAAGTCTTGCGGGTACTACCGTTACATTTGCGACTCTTCATAATCAAGATTATATAGACGAACTTGGAGTAGGGATCGGTGCGATCGTAAGAGTGGCAAAACGTGGAGAAATTATTCCTGCGGTAGAAGAAGTAGTTACTCCTGGTAAAGAAGTTTTTAAAATTCCGGATCGTTGTCCTTCTTGTAATACACAAACGATTAAGAAAGAAAGTTTAGTCGATCTATTTTGTCCTAATCCGGATTGTCCCGATCGTGTGAAAAATGGAATTATCTTTTACTGTCAGAGAAAGCAGATGGATATAGAAGGACTCGGGGATAAACAGATCGAGTTCTTGTATGATCACGATTATATAAAGTCTATTGCGGACTTGTATGATCTGAAGGATCAAAAAGAGAAGTTAATGGAAGAAGAAGGTTTTGGAGAAAAGAGTGTAAACATTATTCTCAAAGGGATAGAACAATCCAAACAAAAGGATTTTCGTTTTTTACTTCCTTCTCTTGGACTCTCGGAGCTTGGTCATAAGGTAACGGAATTGTTAATCGAACACGGGATCGATTCTATAGACGAAATTCTTTCTATTGCGAAAGATCAGAAAAAAATCGAATCTCTTTTAGAAATTCCTGGAATTGGGCCTTCTACAATTCAAGCTTTTCAGGAAAATTTTTCTGATAAAAGAATTTTAAAACTAATAGAACGTCTTAAAAAGGCGGGTCTTAAAATGAAAGCGGACCCCATTCAGGTTGCGGACCAACAACCGTTTGCGGGGCAATCTTGGTGTGTAACCGGTTCTTTTGAAAACTTCCAGCCAAGAGATAAAGCGATGGATCTGATTGTTTATTATGGTGGAAGAAAGGTGAGTGCTGTAAGTTCAAAAACTACTCATCTTTTAGCTGGACCTGGTGCCGGATCTAAATTAGAAAAGGCGAATGAACTTGGAGTTTCTGTTTATGATGAAAAACAATTTTTGGATTTGTTGAAGTCTTTAAAAATTGATTTCAAAAATCTTATTTAGAGTTTGTTGTAAAGCGGTTAAATATAATTTTATATATTATAAAATTATATTTTTTTAAAATGTACTTTGGGAATTTTAAGTTTTCTGTAAAATGTAATGACTCAAACAAATTGTAAATGTGTAGATTGCGTTAATCTAATTGCTACAAGTACAGAGATCAAAAGGAGATCTCAACAACTACTCGGACGCATGAAAGTAATATTACTATGAACTTGTTTCAAAGGTTAGAATATACAATCTCCTTTAAAAACAGCTAACAATTTCGGATTAGACGCTCTTTTTAAGAACTTCCTTATTTTTGTAAAATCGACAGTTAATTTCAGGCCCATTTTCATGTGTCTGAGTAACAACTTAAGAGAAAGTTTTAAGGTTCTTACATTTTAACTAGGAAAGTTTGATGTAAGAAACCTATGATTCTGAAAAAAGTTGAAATCTGAACTTTACAGATCGGTTCTTTCAATGTGGAACGGACACAATTTATAAAATAGAAGTTTATAATAATTGAATCTATTGTATTCAAATTGTGGGAACTATTTTGTTTTGTTGTAAATACTTATTATGAAGATCCACAAAAATATATCGAAAATAAAAGAGAAATTTTACAAAGATTACATGATCATTTCGGAATCAATCGATTTTTTTAAAGGAGTTCCTATGTTCTAATTTTTGAAACAAACTTATAAAATTAGTGTATTAATAATTTATGATGAATGAATTTTATATTTAATTAATGATTTAAAAAATTAAATTCGTTTATGATGGTTTTTTAAAAAGAGTTATTGAAAAATTAACTCTCCATCTTGTTTCTGTTTTATGAAATAGTCGATTGAAGTAGTTTTGTTAATCGCCGCTATGGAATTTTTAAAAAACTCTAATATTTTTGGATAGTTTTAATTTGTTGCGAGTTTATCATAACCGAGTAGTGTTCGGTTTAAGATAAGTTTCCGATTTAGACGAGTTGTAGGCTCTCTGTCGTGAAAAGTTTGGTAAAATGAAATACTTTAGAACTTTAAATTATACTGGAGTTAATTAATTGAGATGTTATTTTTAAATCCATACATAAAAGACGAGGATCTAGATTTTTACAATACGGTCAAAGAATTTGCAAAGGAAAAAATTCTTCCTTCTGTAGAACAAAGGGACGAAGATTGTACTTGGGATAACGAATTATGGAAAGAAATGGGTTCTATAGGATTATTGGGAATTCCTATTCCAGAAGAATATGGAGGTCAAGGAGGAAATTGTTTTCAATGTTGTCTTGCACAAGAAGCGTTTAACGCGGGTTCGTTGGACTCTGGGTTTGGACTTTCTTGGGGAGCACATATGATTATTGGAAGTCTACCGATTTTATTTCAAGGAACTGAAATTCAAAAAAATAAATATTTACCTAAGTTAGTTAACGGAGAATGGATTGCTGGTTTAGGATTGACCGAACCCGATTCCGGATCGGATGCCGCCGGGATGAGAACTTACGCGGAAAAGACGAAAGACGGATTTGTTTTGAACGGAAGTAAAACTTTCATAACTAACGGACCAATTGGCCAAGTGTTTATCATTATGGCAAGGACTACAAAATCTCGTGGACCGATGGGAATTTCGGCGTTTATAGTAGAATCTAAAAACAAAGGGTTCAGTGTTTCTAAGGTTTTAAAAAAATTAGGGCATAATACTTCTACAACCGCAGAACTTACATTCGAAGATATGTATGTTCCAGATGAAAATTTGTTGGGTCCTTTACACTCTGGATTTTTAAGAATTGGAAAAGCAACTTTAGAATGGGAGAGAACTGTACTTCTTGCTGCTTTGATGGGAGGGATGGAAAATATATTAGAAAATTGTATTCGATATTCATGGCAGAGACAACAGTTCGGAAAATCGATTTTAAATTTTTTTGCAATTAAGGAAAAGATTGCGAGAATTTGGGTTTATCTATGTGCAGCAAGAAGGATGACTTACTTTGTAGCACGTAAAAAAGATTTTGAACCTAACGTAAGTTTGCCGATGGAAAGTTCTATTTTAAAAGTATTTGCTTCTGAAGTAAGTGAAGAAGTTGCATCTGATGCGGTTCAGATTTACGGAGGAATGGGCTATATGAGAGAGGTTTCGGTAAGTCGATTTTATAGAGATGTAAAATTGGGGACGATTGGAGGAGGAACTTCGGAAATTCAAAGAAGTATTATATCCGCGAGTTATGGAGGATACGAACCTTATCGAAAAATAATTCAAAGTGAGCTCATAGAAGACAAAATAAAAGAAACTCCAATCGGTGAATTGATGCGATCTTTGGGTGTTTTAATTCAAACCGTGGGAGAAAATCCAGAAAGGAAAAAAAGACAAGTCTTTGAGTTTGGATTTGCGGATTTATTAACTTTAACGACAATTTTAAAATTAAGCCTATGGGACTTAACAAGAACCAACGGTCATTATGAAACTAATGATAAAGAAAGAGATTTTAATATACTCATATATTATCTTACAGCCAGGTATATTCGAGGAATTGCATATTTAAAGGAATTAAATGAAGACGGAGTCAGCAAACTATTAAAAGCATTTGGAAAATTGAACGCGCCTGAAAAAGAAATAGAAGAGAGTATAGAATATTTAAAGTCGGGTATTTTGGATAATATAACATTCGGAAAATAGGAGTAATTTAGGCGCGTCAGAGGACTGTGATGAATTTCACTTTATTCGTTATAAACTGAGGAATATTCTCTACACTACTGTTTTTTACAATGGTTAGTGGTTATAATTGTTTCTGTTCTCGTAAAGCCGAATTTGCGGTAAATTGAGGCGTAAACATTTTAAAAGAAATTTTTCTTTGTATCAATTTATTAATTTCGTTTTGAGTTTCCATGAATATTAATTAACGTGAATTTAACATAGGGAATCCATGGTTCATTTTTCTAAAAAAAGTTGTGATCTCAATTCCTAAAATATGAGAACTCCCACAAATCAGGATTTTACGAACAAATTCTAAAATTGTAGGAACTCATACTTTTAGAAAATTCTTTCTCGTTTTTTTACACTGAACTCACGTTAGTTAATGTTCGTTATAAACAATAGATATAGTAAAACAACGCTTACTCGGGCTATATAAAAGAGTATCTAATTCAATAGTTTAACATTCCAATAACATGAATTTGAAGTAATAAAGTTTGGGTGAATCCGGTATTGTCGAATTGCGATTTCAGCTTTGATCAACAAATTGAGGACTCGCTTGAAAACAAAATCTTTTCCTGATTTCAATTTGTTATAGAACGCTATGCTTCGAACGACCTAAAACGTGACTCAAAAAACTCAGCACTCTCTGAGGAGAAGATATGTTACATTCTAAGTTTTTAAATTATTATTTTCATGCGTCCGAATTAGTAAGACAAATATTTTGTTTATGTGTGATTTTAGATGTTCTTATGTAGCGTTGACAGTAAAACTTATTTCAAAAACATAAAATAGACGATCGGAGAAATTAAGTATGTATAAAAAAGGAAAATCTTATGAAGAGATTGAAATCGGAGAAAAGGCGAGTTTTACTAAAACGATTACGGAGACCGACATTTATCTTTTTGCAGGCATCAGCGGCGATTTTAATCCACTTCACGTAGACGAAGAATATGCAAAAACTACGATATTCGGAACCAGAATTGCACATGGAGGGCTTGCAGCGTCTTTGCTTGCGCCCGTTCTTGGGATGAAATTGCCCGGTCTTGGAACGGTGGCCTTGGAAACTGTGACCAAATTTCGAAAACCAGTTTATCCCGGAGATACAGTTACCTGTATCGTAGAGGTAAAAAGTAAGATTGAAAAGATGAAAATGATACAAATGAAAATACTTTGGACTAATCAAAAAGGAGAAATGATTGGAAAAGGAGAATGTA
Source organism: Leptospira interrogans (assembly GCF_900156205.1). Taxonomy (GTDB): domain Bacteria; phylum Spirochaetota; class Leptospiria; order Leptospirales; family Leptospiraceae; genus Leptospira; species Leptospira interrogans. The sequence goes on along the minus strand of NZ_FTNA01000006.1, from coordinate 139,282 downwards.
AAGTTCTACCACCTGGTTTCAACATAGAAACAGTCAATTATGATTAAAAGTAACTGTTTTAAAAATTTTTCGGTTTGTTTTTGAACATTATTTGAGAGATTACCTAAAACTATAAGATAAAATATCTAAAACTGAGACACTTGAAATTTTATGATGTTTTAATATGTCTATAAGTATTTTTAAACTTATATTTAATAGAGTTGTTGAAAAATCAATCCTCCATCTATTTCTATTTTATGGAAACGGACAATTAAAACAGTTTTGTTAATCTGAACTAGGAAATTTTTCAACAATTCTAATAAATAAAATCCAAAGGTAAATCTATGAACCCTGTTGTATTGGGAATAAGTGATTCGATAGTTTCTGACTTTCCGGATGAATATAAAGAATGGACCGGAGAAAGAAAGGTATTAGAACATTATAAAAAATCAATATATGATCTTCTGGAATTTTTAGAAATGAAGCCGGAAACTCTTAAAGAAATTCTCACCGATTTTGTAAGTATAGAGCCAGCGTCTTTGGGAAAAGCAGGATACGGACATAGTGCACGGATAGCGAATGAACTCGGCTATACTGGATTTCGTTCTCATCTTATGGATTTAGGAGGAGCCAGTGTGACGGGAGCGTTGGGACAAGCGAGAATAATTCTTCAATCTGATCCGGAGGCAGTGGTATTGATTGCAGCTGCCGATATTCCAAAATCTGCGTTTAAGCAAATATCTGATCTAAAGCGTTTAAACGAGATCGTATGTCATCCGTTATACGAACTCAACTACGGGGCAACTTTGATTTCTATGTACGGACTTTTGATGAAAAGGATGATGTATGAAAACAGTATTACTCAGAAAGATCTCGAACAAATTACAAAAAGATTTAGAGCGAACGCTATTATAAATCCTAGAGCAAGTGTATATGGACAAGAAATTACAGAAAAACAAATCACTAGAACCATCGTCGACCCATATTCAGCACCTATGATTGCGATTGTAACCGATCATGGATTTGCCACTTTACTAGTATCCGAAAAAAAAGCAAAAAAACTGCAGACTCAAGGAAAGATCAAAAAAGGAATCAATCCAATGTATTTGATTGGAGCTGGACAAGCGGTACATTCAGAATATTTTATGTTTAAGGGAGACTTTGCTACACCTGCCGGAAGAGCGGGAGATCTTGCTTTTTCCACTGCGGGAATCGAAAGAGAAGAAATCGATTACGCATGGATTTATGACTGTTTTGTCGGAATGATAATTCTTCAATCATCAGAATACTTTGGGGTTTCCAAAAAAGAAATTTCAGAAAGTCTAAAAAACGGAATTATAAAATTCAAAAATGGTAAAACAATTTTGGTTAACCAAATGGGAGGAATTTTAAATTATCAAGCTGCTATGTCAGTTTCTGCGGCTACCGGTTTGGTCGACGTAGCGGCGCATTATGGATTGTATTCTAAAGAATCGCCTAACGTTTTAATTACGCGCCCCGGAAAAACTTTATTGGGAGGCAACGGAGGAATTGACAGTATTAATTCGGTAGCGATTTTCTCATCCGAACCTTCTAGATTAAAACCGAAAAAGATAAAAATAAAACGGCTTTTTTTAAATCAAAATTGGGCGAATGATAATGAAATTGGAACACTTTATTCTTCTACGACTGTAAATTTAAATCCAGGATTTATTACAAAAACACCTTATTCATTGGCACTTGTAAAAATGCAACCGGGTCGTTATGTAATGGTAAATGTATTTAATTCAAAAGGAGAACTTTTAAAAACAGATCAAGACTTTCAGTTTGATTCTTCAAAACTAAAAATCCGAAACGAAAACGGCATTTTGAAAGGAATTTTAATATAAGCTGAAAGAAATTTTTAAAATGATCAGTCAGACATTTTCCAAGACTTCGCAAAATTTAGGATTGGATCGATTTATGCACATAAAGGCTGAGAATGTTCGAACCGGACAGGTTCGGGTTTTTAATGGTTCCGATTTAATTCTGGTTCCTGATTCTTCCCATGAAAAAGAAGGAACTATGTTTCTTCATGGAAGAAGAGTCGAAAATTGTCTCAATCTTAGAAAATATTCTACTTTTTTTGTAGTTGCAGATTTTGTCTCTAAAACAGGATTTCCAGATAAAATTAAATTACAAGAAATCGGACCAGATGGGTCCGTTTTTGAAGTTTCCCAGAGTAAAATAGATTGTTACCGAGTTATGGGAATATTTTTAGAATAAGAATTACTTTCTGCTGGATTTGAACTCCTATAAAAATAGAATCCGTAATCAGACATTCTTTCCTAGGGGAATTCAATCATGGTCCAAAAGAAGAAGACCAAAGTTCAAAAAACAACGTCTAAAAAAAGTAAAGGCTCTGTAAATTCTTCGATTACAAAAAACGATATTCGACTTTCTGATATGTTGGATCTTGCTGCGGAAGAGTTCGTAAAAACGATCGAAATTATGGCAAGACTGACTTCTGGAAATAGGACAAAGCTCAAAAATTCTATCAAAACAGCGGCTAAGAATATTCTAAAAGATTGATAATGATTTTTTTTAAACGATTCGTTTTCTAATTGAGTCAATTTTTTTCTGAAAAAATCGAAGTGTTTCAGAAAACTTTGGAAAAAAATTTCCAAAATTGATTCGATTTTTTAAGAGAATTGTAGTCAACTATAAGTATGGAAAACTTATTTCTGATCACTCTACTATTCTTAATTTTATTTGAGCAGTATAAAACCAGGGTTTCCCGGGAGAAAGTTCCGATTCGTGCTTTAAAACAGTACGTCCATCGTTAATATTCAATTCTTGATTGAGACCGGGAAAATTCTCGGTTTCTCACTTTTTTCTTCCTTTTTATTTCATTTTAACCTAACACTAATTTAGTGTACAAGTTATGGTTCGTTTTACCGTAAAGAAATTGGATATAACTCTTCCATTGAATTAAATTTTGGCTCTCTATCAATATTAGAGTTGTTGAAAAATAATTTTCTTCTTCATTACTCAAGGCCATAGAATTAGCGTGAGTTCGACGTAAGAAAATCTTAGCGAATAAAAAAACTCAATACAAAAGCCCTGAATTAAGCAAAACGTTCCTTATGATCCGTGTTTTAAGTCGTAGTTTGCGACTGTACTTTTTGTTTTAATTCCTTTGGAATTTAACTCAATTACGCTTCTTATTGGCGCAATATAATAATCGTTTTCGCATTGTTAGGTATCTCAAAAACTTGTTTGAGTGCAAAATACTGAATATCTTTGTTATAGAGTGATCATTAAAAAGAATGAATCGCGTAGTTTTGTTAATACTAGTTTTGCTGGTTTTCAAAGTGTTTAGGAATCAAGCAAAATCTCATGCTAAACCTTTCAAAAACTAAACTCATCATCGGCGGATGAGACGGTTTCTGTGGGAACTACTGCATTTTAAAGTTAGACAATAAAATTCTACTTTGATAAAAATAACAAAATACCATTTATTACTGATAGTTAAATAGAATACCGTTAATTTTTGGTATCATTTCTATACTTTAGAAGGTTGAAACATTCCCATTCTATTGAAATCTTGTCTTAAGTACTATGTATAAAAAGCCAATGACTCCTACTCGAGCCGTAGAGACTTTCATTCTCTGCAAGAAAAAACAAGAACCGGTTTCGGAAGAAGTGATTTTAGTTTTAGATTCTTTTCAATCTTGGAACGAGATCGAACTCACTGGTCTTCTCAATGCTTCTTCTTATTTTCCTGAAATATTAAACGAAACTAGATCTGAACAAACGATTCGATCTCTTTTAGAGCAATTTAAACAAAGGATCGTAGAGATTCCTATTCGATGACTTCCTTTGCAGAACCTAAAGTAATTTACCAAGAAGCTAATCCATACGGAACGTTTACAGCGTATTTAGAAGACGACGGAAGAACCGTTTACCTTTATCTTCAAGCGGAACAAAATCCGGAATTTGGAATCAGATCCGTGTGGGTTTGTAATCGAACTGAAGCTCCCGAAAAAAGAAGTATTGAGGATCTTTCTAACGGCTTGGCTCCGATTCTTCTTCGCACTGAAGTGAACGAATCAAAACCTCACCCTGCTTTAGAAGAAAAAGATATTTATTTTATTTGGACGGAAGAAGGGGACGGAGTCGCTCTTTTTTACAAAGAAAACTTGATCGCTTTTCTTCCTCCTTGGTCTGGAATCAAAGGATTTCATGGATATTCTATTCATGCTAAAGTAGAAGCGCTTACAGCGTATCCTTTGGGCAATTCAGAGTTTGGAATCATCCCGGATCGTGTAAATGTTTCTAGAGATTTTTGGGAGGCTCGTTCCAAATCAGGAGTGTGGAAGGAAATTCAGGAAAAAAGACTTTCTTTCTTGGAATCTATATTCGGAAAACATGATAAATACTGGTCTGCAGACGGAGGAAAATATCCTCAATTAGGAATAGCACGTTTTCAATCGGAAAAATATCCAGAAATTCTAATATATTCTACAATAGGAATGAGCGCTCAAAATATGCCTACTGTGGAACTCTTTCATAAGGATTATGAAAATTTTTCTAGAATTGAACTGATTTTTGCGGTTAAAATTGGTTCGGAAGGATTGGAAAGATCTGAATCTTGGGTTCCACATTTAATCGGAGAATTGATTCGTTTTCCTTGGAATATGGCTAAGTGGTTTGGTAATGGACATACAATTACCATGTCTAGAAAAGATCCAGAGGCGCTTTATTTGGATTTTACTTCCATTCTTTTTAGAGATCTTACTTCTTTCTCAAATACGCCCGATTTAACGGGTCTTATTTCTGAGAACGGAAAGCGAGTTCGATTTTTAACTTTGTTACCGTTATCCGAAGAAGAAAAAGAATATGCGCAAAAAGATGGAATTCAATCTTTCGAACGTATATGGAACGAAAAAGGATTCCCTTGGTATCACGACTCTGAAAGACAATCTCTAATATAAAATAGAAATGTTTTTGGCTGATCCGATAACAATAAACTAACGTAAAACTATCTTCAAAATTTTAGGTTCGAAAAATTATGATACTTAAGTTATTCAAAATGAAATTTTTGATAAAGCAAAAACAAAACTCATCTGTTTTTGTGATCGTTTAAACGAATTAAAGTCGTTTTGTTGTTTATGAATCGTTTTGGTAGATAGGTTAAAATGATTTTTTTAGAAGAAATGATACATTCTATCAGATGTTACACCGCACACTCAGCGTTTTTATTAGCTTTAGCTTGTGCGACTTGTATATGGGTTACACTTCCTTTATCTCTTTTGTCTGAAAGTACAGAAACACAAATACGTGAAAAGATCTGGCAGGAGATTTATAATCAAGATTTTCATTCTTCTAAAAAATTAGTTCAGCTTGAACTTGCTAAAAGTGGTAAAAATGAGACGATCTCTTTGTTATCTTTTCTTGAAATCTCTTTAAATGGGCTTCAGAGACACAAACAAGCTAATGATATTCGTAAAAAAATCTTATCTATATGGGAAACTAAGTATAAGAAAACCTTTGTAGAGGAAAATTATCCGATCAATCTTTCTACTTGGACTAGAATGATAATCGTAAAATCGGATACTATGTTAGTTGGAGCCGAATATTTTATACCTTATCCCATCAATTCAAATAAAGACGGATTTTATTATCATAAGTTTACCTTGTATAATCGTTTCTCAAAGAAGCCAACTCGATTCTTTAAATTAGAAAAATCATCCACAACCAATCAAGAATATTGTCTTTATGAGATCAATTCGGATGGAGAATCCAAACAAATTAAGAATTACGGTGATACTTTGCCTGAGATGAAGGATGAGATGAGCTTTTTAATGGGGTTTTTAAGTATTTAAGAGTGAATTGATAAGCGAAAAACATTGAAAGAGTGTATTTAAAAAGAAAAACCCGCTTCTCAAAGCGGGTTTTAAAATTTCATCCCTTCTTTAGAATGAAAATGTGTTGCTAGATTTACTTATTTCTTCTTTGCAACTTTCTTTTTAGCTGCTTTTTTCTTAGCTGCCTTCTTTGCTGCTTTCTTTTTTGCAACCATTGACTATTCCTCCGTGTTACTAACGTTGAGTTTTAAATGATCTTAAAGCTTAACGCCGTGATTAGAGACATAATTAATGGATCAAGATAAAAATGTAAAGTGTTTTAATATTTTTTTACATTTTTTTTTAATTTATTTATTTTACTGATTGGAATCGTAATTTTTATTCACTTCGATGCAGATGAAAGATATATCATCACTAGGATCTTTCTTACCACGAAACTCTTGAATCGTTTTTAGTACAAGATCAGATAGATCTTGTGGATCTAAGTGATGATTATTCTTTAAAAGATTTAAAAAGTTTTCATCTCCAAAAATTTCTTCGTTATCGTTAAACGTTTCTGTAACTCCATCTGTGAATAAGATTAATTTATCACCAGAGTAAATCGGAATCGTTAAGTGTTTATATTCTGTATGTAAGACGCCTAAAACTCTTTGAGTTTCCGATCTTAATTCTATTTTTCCATCTTTTCGAATACAAATTGGAGAAGAATGACCTGCGTTGATGTAATGAAATGTTTCTTTTTGGGAATTATATTCTCCACAAATGAAAGTCATAAACTCACTTCCTCTATATCTTTCAATGAGAAACGAATTAATTACTTTGAATATCTTAGATAAATCCGATTTTTTTCGAATTTGATTTTGTATGATACCTCTGATCGCGCTCACTAGATAACCAGTTCCTAATCCATGGCCTGAAACATCTCCTAAAGCCAGCAACATCGTGTTTGAATCTAATTTTTGAATATCTAAATAATCACCTGAGATCCCTACAGCTGGTATAGAAAAAAATCCTATTTTAACTCCTTGAATGTGCCTACTTTCCGCTACGTGAAGCGTTTTATCGATGATCGAAGCCATATTAAGATCACGAACAATTCTTTTTTTCTCCACTTCCTCTGCTAATAAAGTATAGTTCTGTAAAAGCATCGAAGCCATTCGAGTACATTCTTTTAAAAAATGAAGTTCTCCTAAGTTAAAGTTTTTTCTGTTTTTCTTTTCTCCCACAAGAAACACAGCCAAAACCTCTTTTCCTCTGGAATAATTGAAAATCGGATATGTAAGTTGTACTCCTGAGTTATGTAGAAATTTGTAAACTGATTCTCGAATTCCAAGTCCATAGGCAAGATGTGTAGTGACCGTAACTTCCGTATTTGTCGCAAAATACTGCCATATTTCGGAGTTGGAAGAGATTCGAATGAAGTTGATGTTTTTCAGATCGGTTCTTGGAAATTTATCCGCAGGTATTAAGACTAAAATTTTAGAAATATCCAGGGCTTCTGAAACTTTTCTCATCATGTTGTTGATGGTAGCTCTCATAGAAATTGGAGCGCTGATCATAGCAGAAATTGTTTCCATAGCGGAGTGTAACTTTTGATTTCGTTTAAAACTCCAAGTATCTACAAGATTAGAAAGACGTCTGTTGATGGAACTCATTGTGTAAATGCTGGAACAAAGAAATAAAACATTAAATTCTTCCAAATACTTATCCGTTGCGATTGGATCGAATTTGAAAAACGCTCCTAACAAAAATAGATAACCTCCTGCTAATATAAGAATTAGATAAATGGAAGTGAGAGAAGAACTGAATGCGATCTGCACAGGAACAATAGAATAAGTAAAGGTTCCGTATATGATCAATGCGGGAAAGATTAGAAATGCAAATAAAATCATAAGTTTAGAAAAATCGGGAGAGATAAACTCCGAAAATTCTACAGAAACAAAAGGTAGAATGGAAATTGCACTGAATGCTAAGATCAGACTTAATTTCTTGAATAAACTCTGAATTGGAAAAAGATTTCGTATCGAGTCTGTTACAAGAAAGAAAATACAGATTACGGAGCTGAATAGTATAAAGTAAACTCCATTTGTGGCAAGTATTCCAAAGATATGAGGATCTGCTTTTTGTGTTCTACCCACAAAACCGGCGATCAAAGAAAAAATAATTTCTGGCGCAAACCAACGAGTGGGAAGTTCCTTTCCTCTAAGTCTGAAAGATATATTCAAAATTACGAATGCGGTAAAATATAGAAAAAAGAAAAATAAAAAATGAAACTCGTGAAATCCAACTAAGAAGAAATTAAATAAACTTAAACAAGACAAGGATCCGAACAATAAAAGCATGTAGAGATCTCTTGTATAAAAGAAAAACCAAATCGCGACAGATAAATAAAGCAACGATATAAGAATGTCCCTTGTGAATTCCTTAACGACTGAATAATATGATTTAGGTGCTAAAATTACAGGAATCGTTTCGCTTACTCCTTTATCGTAAACGTGTATTCCATTTTCATAAGATTGTCCAGACTCGGCCATCTTGATCGCGATTTCTAATTCTAAAAGGTCTACCTTTTTCCCTAAAATACCTGGAAACTCTTCGCTACTTTGAATAATTGTTCCATTTGGGTAGTAATAAAAAGGAGGTTTTAAAGTTTCAGAAGAAGTTTGTAAAACTCCTATCAATAAAACGATACTGAGTAGGATCAGAGATATAAAAAGTAAAAGTATATTTCTCAAGATGGAAACCTCAGGTCATGAATCGAAATCATCGTGCGATTCTTCCAAGTAAGGACCAATGGGTCTTTTTCTATATTCTCTTCTACTTCCCAGCCAGCTGAAAGTAGGTTTTTACTGAAATCTGAATTTTTATGAACTTTGAAATTTTTTCCGGAAGTTTTTAAAGAAATGGTACTTTCACTTTTTCTAATGATTCCTACTAAAAGATCGTATTCCTCGTTCCAGGAGATTTCTTTTAAATAGGATTCTACTAGATGTTTTATGTTGTTTAGACTTTGAAAGGCTCTTGACGTTTTAGCAGAATATAAAGTTCCTAATATATAACAAAGAACTAATACTGAAACCTGATTTGTAACACCTAGTTTTAAAATGACAAAATACGTTTCTTCTCCATCAGAATTTAGAAATTCAATAAGTTCACCTGGTTCTCTGGAAAGAATTTCGATACGGATGGTTCCGATCATTGGTGGTTCTGCTGCTTCTAAAAATTTTCTAATCTTGCCGGCTGTTTCCAACTCTTTTCTGTATTTTTTATTTTCCGCGACTTGAGAAGAGAGAATATGATTATGGACCGCGATTCCACATTTTCCAGAAAGAAAACTTAGATCTTGTCTGACTGAATCTTTGGGAATATTGGATACGGCCAAAAAACCGAAAAGAGTTTCTCTATAAACAAAAGGTAATATAAAATTTGCTCTAAGGCTTACAAAGTCTTCGTTGATTTCGTGGTTCTGATCTTGTTCTCCTATGATTACTCCATTTTTTTTGTTTAAAATGTATTTTAAAAGTTTTGAATCTGGATTGATTCCGTCGTGAATGATTACTTTTCTTTGTTTCTTTTTGGCGTAAGTGTAAAGTTCAAAAGTTTTTAAATCATTATTGAGTAAGGCTAATTTTCCGTAATTGCTTTCAGTCAATCGAACGAGGTCTGGAAAAACGTTTTTAATCAGACCCTCGTGATCAAATTTTCTATATGCCAATCGGGAAGAACGTGGATCGTCACTTAAATATTCGGAAATTAGAATAGACTTAAGTTTGCCGCTGAATTTTTCTTGAAGTGGAAATAGTATAAAAACCGCAAATATTAAAGTAGAAAGTAAACTTACTTCCATATAGTATTCGATTGCGCTTGGAACTGCGGAAAGAATAAAAAAATAGATTCCCAAAGCAATTAGAACCGAACTTCCTTTTGCGAATAGATTGATGATTGTGGAAATGAGATAATAATCCGTAACTAAAGAACGGAATGTTTCTTTAAATCCACTATTGGTATTTTTGCTTTCAGGTTGTATAGTAAGCATTTTCTTCTATATATTTTTCTGTAAAATCACAACCCCAAAATTTCATGGAAATCGTCCCAACATTCAACACTACATTTAAAGAAATTTCAGTATTATTTTTTAAATATTCAGAAAGCTTTTTTAAAGTTTCCGGATTGGCTTCTTTGACCGGAAGTGTTCCGAAATAAATCTGAAGACCTTCGAACGGAATGGGTTCGTCAAAAACTTTGCCAACCGCCATAATCAATCTTCCCCAGTTAGGATCTCCGCCATAAATTGCAGTTTTAACCAAAGGAGAATTTAAAATAGACTTCCCGATTTTTCTTGCTTGGGCTTCACTTTTAGCTCCTGAGATAGTAAGCTCAATCAGTTTCGTTGCACCTTCCCCATCAGTTGCAATCAGTTTGGTAAGATCGATACAAATTTCAGTAAGCGCTTTAGAAAAATCTTGAACACTACTTTCTCCGGATAAACCGTTACAGAGTAATGCAACCGTATCAGACGTTGAAGTATCCGAATCAATTGTTAAACAATTGAAACTTTGATCAACCGAAGATTTTAAAATAGAATATAGATCAGTTCCTTCTGGAAGCGAAACATCCGAAAGAATATAACAAAGCATAGTCGCCATATTTGGTTCAATCATACCGGCGCCTTTTGCGATTCCGTAAATTGTTCCTTGTCCTGATTTCGTTTTAATATTTCGGGAAGAAATTTTTTTTCTAGTATCCGTTGTCATAATCGCCTCGGCGACTTCTTCCAAGTTGCCCGGTTTTAAAAGGGATTTCGCTTTTTTGCAAGCTGGCAGAATGATTTCCATTTTCAGAGGAACTCCGATTACACCAGTAGACGAAGGAAGGACTAACGTTTCTTTGATATCAAGAGATTCTCCAATTATCTTACAAATTTCTCTTGAATTTTGAATTCCTTTTTCGCCAGTTGCAACGTTCGAGTTTTTAGAATTGATAACAATTGCCTGAAGAACTCCGGACCGAACGTGTTCTTTGCCAACAATCACTGGAGCTCCTGGAAAATTGTTTTTGGTAAACACAGCAGTCGCCTTACACGGGATTTCGGAATAAATAACTCCAAAATCCTTTGTATCGTCCTTGATACCGATATTAATTCCAAAAGATAAAAATCCTTTAGGCATGTGCATGAGTAGATCCCTTGAGCGAGTCGATTGGATCTATATTTAGAAAATTATCTCTGTCGAAAAGAATAAATTCAGGATGTTTCGGTCTGATAACGAGTGGGAATCGTAACTGAAAAAATGGTTCCACCTTCTGGATTATCAAAAACTTTAACGGAACCGTGGTGAAGACGAACGATATGTTTCACAATAGAAAGACCTAAACCGGTTCCACCTTCTTTTCGGGAACGATTTTTATCGACTCGGAAGAATCTTTCGAAAATTCTAATCTTGTCCTCATCTTGAATACCAATTCCCTGATCAATTACTTGAAATTGAACCTGATCCGATTTGATAGGTAAAATTTTGAGAGTAATCGTTTTTCCTTCGGAAGAATAAGACGACGCGTTTGAAATTAAATTTAAGAGCATGTGTTCTAAAAGGATCCAGTCCGCAGAAATCATCAAAGGATTGGGCATCTCAACTACAAACTTCTGACCTTTGGATGAAACAACTCCTTCTACTGTATAACTTAGGTTTTCTACGAGAGATTTTAAGGAGAATTCTTCTTCACTTGAAATTTTGGTTTGGTTTTCGATTCGTGTGATTGTGAGCATGTCCTCTACGATCCGAACCATACGATCCGTGTTCCTAGAAATTGCGTCTAAAAATCTTTTTTCATGGCTTTCAGGCGAAAGGCGCAAACGATCGAGTAACGTTTCCGTATATCCCTTAATGGATGTAATAGGAGTTTTGAGTTCATGAGAAGCGTTTTGAACGAATTGCTCTCGAATGATGTGGGATTGTTTTTCTTCGGTGATGTTTCGGATTACTCCGATGTACATTAGAGTTTTACCGTTTGTTTTAAGAGGATACATTTTGATCGCGTAAAAATTTTGACCAAGGTCGAGTTCCATTTTAGAATCGCCGGAGCCTTTAAGGTGGTTTAATACAAATTCTAGAAGCCTTAAATCTCTAGTTGCATCGGTTAATTTCCTAGATCTTGAATTTGGTTCGATCAAAGATCCTGGAACACTTTTATTTTGAAAAAGAATAGAAGCGTTTTCCGGATCGATTGCAAAAACTCCTTCCTTTAAGTTTTGTAAAACGGAATCGAATTTTTCTTTTTCTATCGTGAGATCCACAAATTGATTTTTAAGTCTTGTAGACATTAAGTTGATCGAAGACGCAAGGTCTGCAAGCTCTCGAATATCAGAAAGTGTTAGTTCTGAACCGAAATCACCTGCGTTAATTTCTCCGGTTTTTTTTTTCGATTCGATCTAATGGTTCTACAACACTTTTAGCGATTGAGTAAGACATGTAGAATGTACCAAACATCGCAAAAAGAACGTAAAAAGAGAACAAAAGGATTTTAAAATCAGAATGAACGAACTTCTCTACGAAAAGAGCAATACCGGCGACCACAAGAAGTACAAGTAGAAGTAGCCAATTACTAAGAAGAAGTTTTGAAAATAAACTACGCCTCATTGAATCTATAGCCGATTCCGCGTATCGTTTCTAGTCTTTCCTTTTCGTCTCCGAGTTTATCGCGTAGTCTTTTGATATTTACGTCTACTGCTCTATCGGTAACGTAAATATCTTTTCCCCAGACTCGATCCAATAGTTTATCTCTAGTAAAGGCGACTCCTGGATTGGTCATAAAAAGATTTAGTATTTTATACTCTATTAAAGTTAAATCGACTTCAGAGTTATTTATGAAGGCTTTATGCGCTTTCAGATTGAGAAAGATATTTCCAATCGTGATATTTCCTTCGAATTCATCTTCTTCTTCATCTTTGATTCTTCTTAAAACGGAGCGTACCCTGGCGATTAATTCCCTTGTGCTAAATGGTTTACGAACATAATCGTCCGCCCCTAATTCCAAACCGAGAACTGCTTCGGTTTCTCCAGATTTTGCGGTAACCATAATGATCGGCATAGAATACTTTTCTTTGATTTTCTTGCAAAGATCCATACCTCCGATTCCGGGAAGCATAAGATCTAAGATGATTAAGTCAGGAGTATTTTTTTCCAATTTTGGAAGTACTTCTAATCCATTTTGGCATGTATCTACTTGGTAACCGTTTTCTTCTAAATGAAATCGGATCAGCTCGGCTATATCTTCCTCATCGTCTACGACGAGAACTTTTTGCCCTGGGTTCCCTGATTGATTTTTCATGATTCCTGTACTTTTTTACCGGTTTATCGTAGTTTTTTACAAACCGATTTTCTTTTTAAAAAATCGGAGCCTGCAAGAGCACCGGGTAGGTCTTATCATCTTAATATTTCAGAAATGCGTTACAATTGAAATACGAAAAAATTACAAACTACAGAAAAAGGCTTCTAATTTTGCAGTAGTTTCCAAATTCGCAATGCAGAGAAAATTCTCTTTCAAGAATCATTGATTTTATAACTTTCACAATCAAAAGTCGTATTGTAACATTACACCACACCGAATCACAATACTTTCAGAAATTTAAAAATACTGATCTCTATAAAGTTGAGAGTCTTAGATTTTTATCGCAAAACCTTATTTTATAACAAAATATTATATGCTTTATAGTCCTAATACAATGTGAGCAGGAAGGTAAGAAAATTCGTTTTATCATAAGTCAATTTTTTCGTAAAAAAATAAATGTGGGAACTCTCACAAATCGTAGATTGACTAGTTAAACTTTGAAAATTGTGATACTATTTTGAGAGACAAAAGAATCATCGTCTAATCCGATTTTTACACAAAACCTCTGTTTTGCGGCTGACGTGCTCCGTTTTTAGTACCAGTGTAATGTGTAGAAAATCCATTCAAGCAAAACGTCTTAAATATTCCTCTGGAGTTAGACCTCCGAGTGAACTATGCAGTCTTTCTGAATTGTAGAAGATTCTCCATTCTTCTATAAAGCGCTTGGGCTTCTTCAAGATTTTGTGTGAGTTCTCACAATTTGAATATGATAGATTCAATTGTTATAAACTTCTATTTTATAGATTGTGGTAGTTTCTACATTTTAGGAATTGATTTGTAAAGTCCAGACCCCAATTTTTTTCAGAAAAATGAATCGTGGATCTTTCCACCAACTCACGTTAAAATATAAATTTATAATAGTTCCCACAGATTAAGGCACATTACAGATTTTTAACATTCATTTTTTGTAATTCGAGTCGGGGAGTCTCACATTTATTTTTTATGGAAAAATCAGGTTTTTATAAAACATCCTTACGCCAAATTCACGTTAACTATAGGAAACCTTTATAAAAGAGTTGTTGAAAAATTTCCTAGTTCCGATTAACAAAACTGCTTTAATTGCCCGTTTCATAAAATAGAAACAGATGGAGAATTAATTTTTCAACAATTCTAAAATAGATTTTAAATTTTTGTGAAAGCTATAAAACGGGATTTTATATAAGAATTTGAAGACGATCATTCTTCTTAAATTTATAAAAGTTCCCTATAACCAAATAAAGATGAAAATTACTTGTAGAGTTTAGTCGATTATCCATTTTCAGTTTTGTGAAAATCTTTATCATCTAACTGAGCGTTGATTTTTCGAATTAGAGTACGTTGACGAAAAATGGAAAAAACCAAAAATCCACCAAGTAATAGAGCACCTATTAAATAAACTTCATTTAAACTCTTTAATCTTTCGTGTTCTTCTTCGATCGCTTTAATACTTTCCAAATGAGAAATTAGAAAGTAGAAGTTGTCCGCCTTAGGCCATTCTTTTTTAGATTCTTCTCGGATTTGACTGATTAAGACTACAGCTTCCTCTTTTTTCATTTTTTGTAGGAAAGGAAAAATCCGATCAAGGTCAGAATTGAGAAATTCTTTCGCACTCATTGTGGGTTTTGAAGTTGTATCCGCAAAAGCGTTGTTTGTTGGAATTAAAGCGAAAAAAATTAAAAAGGAAATAAGAGAAACTCTAAAATTAACTGGATTCATTCAAAAAAGCCTAATTTATTTTTCCATTCTTTGGTATATGGATTTCTATAATGGACAAGATAGATTCCCGTTAAAATTGCGAAAACACAAAAGAGAATACTACTCGTGATTAAAATAAAAGCGAGCATACCGGTCTGTATTAAAAATTCAAGATCTAGAAAAAATAAAACGGATAGAGGAGAAAATCCGAGAAGGAATAAACCGGATAATATAATTTTAATATGACGCACTGGAACGATGTGTAACATCACTCTGCGTTTTAAGTCCGGTGGAACAGGCGTATTTGTTTGAGAATTTAGAGTTTCGTCTTCGAAAAAGTGAAGTTTTTCCTCGAGTTCCGCCGGAACGAAATCATTCTTTTTTTTCATTATTTAACCAATCTTTCATGATTTCTTTACCTCTGAAAATATAACTCTTTAAAGTGTTCATTTTCAAGTTTAATTTTTTAGAAATTTCTTTATAAGACATGTTTTCGAAATAGTGAAGTGTGATCGGTTTTCTATAAAGCTCTGGCAGCCTTGCTACTAGATTTCTAATTTTCTCTGAGTTTTCCTGTTTTAGAAATTTTGATTCCTGCTCGGAATAGATCTCACCTTCTTTTTCGTTTTCTGCTAAAAGAAGCGCGTCTAATCCGGAGATTTCCGGGTATTCTTTGCGGTATTTTCGAATAATCTCGTTACGAGCGATTACAAATAACCAAGTGGAGAATTGTGATTTACCTTGAAACGTAGATAAACTTTCAAAAGCTTTTAAGAAAATGTCCTGTGTAAAGTCTTCAGCTTCGGTCTCGTTTCGAAACGCTTTGATCGCTTGGGAATAAACCAAACCTTGATAACGATTCATCAACAGTTCAAAAGAATTGAAATCGCCGTGCAAAACTTTCTGAATGCAGTCCCAGTCTTCCCGGTTGCATAGGATTGGTTCCCTCATCAGGACTGGGAAAATTTATAATAACAGAGTAATCCCAGACCGGTTCCTAGTGGGACAAGTCCGCCGAGCATTGCAAGCGATTGTCCTAAAACAGAAATGAATCCGATGGAAAGCGCGATTCCTACAAAGGTAAGAATCAAACCTAAAAAGAAAGAATAAGTTCTAAGATCGAAAGTTTCTTTTTTATAAAGTCCTGCTTTGATAATTTCGATTCTTTGTCTATACCACCAATAAAAAACAAAAAATAATAAGGCAGATCCGAATACGATTCCAAAAATAGGAACTAAGTAGAGAACTACTTTATAATCGGATCCGGAATTGGAACTTTGACTCTGAAGATGTTTCAGAATCAAATCCAGTGTTTCTAAGAGTTTAGCTTTTTCTTCTGGGTTCATCTTACAACGACTGCAGCTTTTTTATTTTCGGCTTTAGTCTTAAAGTAAGGAATTCTTTCTTCAATTCCAGGACGGTTGACTAAGGATTGATACCATTCTTCTTCTTGAAAACTTTCCTTTAAAAATGAACTACGTATTTCTTTTTGAAATAAGTTTTTAATAATCTTCATTGTTTTTTACTTCCTTTATAATTGCAATATTAGAAAAATATAATTTTCTATTAAAACTTATCCAGAAATTTGACGATTCACAATTTCATTTTATGTGTGAGTTCCTATATTATAGGATTTTCGGATCAGTTTTTTGAAAACGATTCAAAGTTACTTCTATTTCATTTAACATAAAATCGGATGATTTTCTATTGGATTGACCAATTTTATGTCTTATTAAAATGATCGACAGATAGTAAATTTTTCAAGAGTCATTTTATCCACAATTTCTACGGCGCATACTAGATGAAGAAAAAAATACTTTTAAGCGTTTATTTCAAAACCTTAAGGAAAATAGACTACTGAAAGTTATACAATAGATTGTCTAAAACTCCCTCTTTAAATGGGGTTTGTCTTAAAACTGGAACTTTCAAAAACGTATTTATGCAAAATTACTAATTGGCTGAAAGAAACAAAATTTGTAGGAACTCATATAAATTATGTCTTATTTCTATGAGTTTACGGGTTTTTAAAATTTTATTCCATTAAATAACGTGAGTTCAGAGAAAGAATTTTCTAAAGGTATGAGTTCCTTACGGTTTTAGAATTTGTTTGTAAAATCATGATTTGTGGTAGTTCCCACATTTTAGGAATCGATCTGTAAAGTCCGGATCCCAACTTTTTTCAAAAAAATGAATCATGGCTGAAGTTTACGTTAAATAGGAAATCATCATACGACGGTTCTTGTGAGAACACCATATTGGATTAAAGATTCAAAAGTGATTTATTCTAAGATTTTGTAATAAGTTCTAGAAAATTTTTGTAATAGTTCCTACATTTTTCCTGTTTTAGAGCCAACCACTTACTCGGACTTATAAAGATAATACTGATACTACTCATAACTATATAATAAAGTACCTAATATTTTACATAGAATCAGCGTTTTGTGATAGAATTAACGGTACTTATTTTTATAGAGATTAGTAACTTGTTTCAAAACTTAAAATGTGGGATCTCACTCCTTCAAAAAGCCAACAAACACGTGTTAAATATAATTTTTTAAAAGCTTCTATATCTTTGGTAAAATCGATCGTTAACTTTTGGCACTACTTTTATACGTACGAGTAAGTAATTTTACATTAAACTTACGTTATCTTAGAACCGTCCAAAAACTGAAAGATTTGCTGATTGGAAGTTACTGGAAAATTCGCAAATAACTAAGAACTTGTCCCAAAACCTCAAGATGTGGGAACTCACACAAAAATTTAACAATATTAGAATTGCTTGAAAGTTCGCAAATTACCAAATGTAACGGTTTTTGTAGGAACCATTGTGTTTTATTAAAAATTTCTAAAGAACTATCATGTAAATTATTTAAGGTTTTGGGACAAGTTCTAAAGTAAATTAACGCGAAAGGGATCGATGCGAGGTCAATAAATTGAAGTTAAAGACAATTGTTGTATTATGTTTCCTTTATGCAATTTATTGACCAGAGCTGAGAGCCCAGTCCGGCTGCCCGCGGCAAGCTGGATTCGCCCAGATTTTCTTACGTCAAACTCACGTTAAAAATGCAATCATTCTTACATGATTAGAATTGTAAGAACTTTTACTAAAAACGGTAGGAATGCCGTAATCATTTCTAAAAAATACGATCATATGAATTTGACAGTTTTTGTGGCAACTTCAGTAGTTTATTAGAAATTTCTAAAGTATGATCCTCTAGGTTTTTTGAGGTTTTGGTACAAACTCTTAATTCTTTTTTGAAAATTTACGAGAGGGATCGAAAAAGGGCGGGCTGCTTAAATTTGGTTCTACAAAAATAGGTTCCCTGTTAAAGTTCGCGTGTTCTCTCAGAAAATTTACGATGATTCTTCCGGTGGCTCCCCAAAGTAACCCTTCTTTTAAATCAAAATAATAAATTTCTATTTCATTTGCACCGGACCTTCGAATTCGAATCGAATAAAACGGAGAACTTTCCAGAAGGTTCAGATCCAAAAGAATAAAACGTTCTACTTCTTCCGGGTTTGTATTAAATAGAAAGGATCCTTTGTAATGCGCAATAAACGGGGAAATATGAAACCCAGTAAAAGTAAAAATTCCATTATATTCTCCTAAAACCTCTAGAAAGGAACTAGATTCACCCATCTCTTCTTCCCATTCCCTAAGTGCGGTATTTAAAAGATTTTTATCTTTTGGAGAATAGGCTCCTCCTGGAAAAGAAATTTGTCCTGGATGTGTTTTTAGATTGGAATTCCTTTTTTGAAGTATGATTCCTTGACTGCGATCTGATTCTTCATAAATGGAAAGAATGACTGACGAAGCTCTGGATTTTTCTTGTCCGATAGGTGGAATTGGAATTCCTATAAAATTTTCCTGAGGGATTATAAGGCGTTCTTTGAGTGATTGAAAGTCCAATCGCATTCTTAAGGTATATTCAAATATTAGAATTTATTTATTCGAACTTTTTATTAATTGGAATCAAACCTTTGATATTCGATTCGTAAGGTACGTTTTCTAAAGCCGCTAATATAGACGGGCCGTAGTGTATCACTTTCCATTCCGAAAAAAGATTCATTTTCCTCAATTCGTCTAAGGTTTTTGGATTTTTTTGAGAGAGTTCTGCAATCATCTTGTTAGAAGGCATCATCTGATGACTCATTCTTCGTATCGACATGATTGTCTCTCTCCAAATTCTCAGACGTTTGAAACGTTCTCCTTCTTCGTTGGTAAGGTTTTCTCCCGGTTTTTTAAAAAGCTCTGACTTTTGGATCGGAGGTCCGCTAGGATTTGCATAGATTTGAAAAAGTGTTTCTGCGTCTTTTTTACCTACGATTTCGGTTAACTTTTTCATATCTCTTCTTGCTTTCATGAGTAGAACTACTTTCTCATTATTAAATACTCTAAAAGGCGCCTTGTTTAACTTTCTAGATTTATCGTCCCTGAAAACCAATGTGTCGTATATAAATCTTCTTTCGTCTGCGCTATATTCCAAAATCTCCGGAAACTTATCCATAGATATAGAATTTCCTTCAGAGCCTGGTTCTTCAGAAGCGATCTTTTCAAATTCGGAAATTGCTTCTTCGTAAAGATTTCTTTTGATAAGCTCTTCCTTCATTTTTTCCCAAATCGTTTCCAGATAAACCGTATCTAAGGCTGCATATTGAAGTTGGCTTTTTTCGAGAGGCCTTTTTTCCCAATTGGATTTTTGTTCCTTCTTGGAAAGTTTAATCTTGTGATAGTAATCCACAAGATACGTTAGGGAATATTGTTCATGATCCAGAAGACGAGAACTAAATCCTGTATCCGCGATATTTTGAAATTGAAAACCGAAATCTTTCTTGAGAGCTTTAATGTCGTCGATAGCAGAATGAAATATTTTTAGGATTTTTTTATCTTCAAATAAGTTTCCAAGACTTTCTAAATTCTGTAACTTTAAAGGATCAATGATGTAATTTTTTCCTTTAGCGGAAATTTGAATCAGACATACCTTAGAAAAATACGTATAATAACCTGAGGACTCTGTATCTACGGAAATAGAATCCGCCTGACTCAGATTGATGAGGACTAGTTGTAGGCTTCGAGCTGTGTCAACGACTATGTAATCGGAATTTATTTGCATGAAAAACGCAACCTGAGATTTTAAGCTTAAGAAGGCAGAGAATGAGTCGAATTCCCGATAAATCCAGAATAAGAAGACAAGCCCAGGATGACAAACCAAAAGAGGAATGTGCGATTTTTGGTATATTTAATTCATCGGAGGCTTCTAATTTCACCTATTTAGGTCTTTACTCGATGCAACATCGGGGGCAGGAATCGAGCGGAATCGTTTCTTCGGACGGGGAACACTTATATCGTTATGCTGGAATGGGCTTGGTGGCTCATATCTTTACGGAAACCAAATTAAAGGAACTGCAAGGAAATGCGGCTATCGGCCACAATCGATATTCTACAACTGGGGCTTCTTTTTTAAGAAATGCTCAGCCTCTTCGAGTAGAATCCCACTTAGGAGCCGTTTCTTTGGCTCATAATGGAAATTTGGTTAATTCTTGGGAACTTAGAAGCCAACTCGAAAAAGAAGGAAGTATCTTTCAGACTACGATTGATTCCGAAGTAATTGTTCATCTAATGGCTCGTTCTGGAGAAACGGACTTTCTTTCTGCTCTTTCTTCCGCTCTTAAAAAAGTAAGAGGGGCATATTCACTTGTAATTCTTACAAAAACCCAATTGATTGCAGTCAGAGATCCAAATGGGTTTCGTCCTTTAGTGATGGGTCGTCGAGAAGACGGATCGATCGTATTTGCTTCGGAAACCTGTGCGTTTGATATTACGGATACGAAATATGAAAGAGATGTAGAACCGGGCGAGATGATCGTAGTTGATAAGAATGGAATGAATTCTTATTATCCGTTTCCAAAAGCTTCCCCGAGTCTTTGTATTTTTGAGTATATCTATTTCGCAAGACCCGATTCTAGTATCTTTGGAGAGTCGGTTTATAAAGTTCGAAAGAATTTAGGAAGATTTTTAGCTAGAGAATTACCCGTTCCAGCGGATGTAGTCATTCCAGTTCCGGACTCTGCCAACATAGCTGCGTTAGGTTATGCAGAAGAATCTGGAATTTCTTATCAATCTGGTTTGATCCGTTCTCATTACATCGGTAGAACTTTTATAGAGCCGGATCAGAAAATTCGGGATTTTGGAGCTAAGATTAAATACAATGTAGTTCGAAACGTAGTCGAAGGAAAAAGGGTGATCGTAGTTGACGATTCGATTATGAGAGGAACGACGAGTCGAAAAATCATCAAAATGATTCGAAATGCTGGCGCTAAAGAAATTCATCTTAGAGTTTCTGCACCTCCTACTATATCACCTTGTTATTATGGAATCGATATTCCTACTCATAACGAATTGATCGCGGCGACTCACACGATCGAAGAAATTCGAAAGTATTTAAGAGTGGATAGTATCGCTTATCTTTCCGTCGAGTCTATGAACCGTGCCGTAATGGATCATAAAGGTGGTGGGTTTTGTAACGCGTGTTTTACGGCTCAATACCCAGTGGAGTTTCAGAGCGAGTTAGGAAACCAGAAAAGTCTTTTTAAAGAATATCAAGTGGAAGAAAGGGTCGTTTATTGAGTTTGTTCCAAAGTTATTGAATAGAATTTGGCTTTGGACGAATCCTGCTAACTGATTATAAAAACAAGTTTAAATGAAATGTGGGACCTGGCTCTCAGCTCTGGTTAATAAATTGCATAAAAGAAACATTATACATCATATTATTTGTAGTTTCAATTTATTATAGAACGCGATTTGTCGAATGCTCTAAAAGCGACCCAATAAGAAGCCAATAACCAACCCCACAAGTGTTGTATCTCAAGATTAATCTGGTCGGAATTACGACAAGTCCTCTATGAAACTTAGTTCCTACAACGCGATCCATAGAGTGTTGTGTTGAGTTTCAAACGCGATCTATCGAACGACCTGCAGAGCGATCCGATGCATTGAGTTCAGGTAGTAGTTGCACCTGAGTTTTTTGTTGGCTCAGATTTCCTTTCTCTGAATTCACATGGTTAAAGTGTAAACTATTACGTAATGTGAGTTCGACGTAAAGAATTCATTTTTCTGAAAAAAGTTGGGATCTGAATTTTACAGATCTATTTCTAAAATGTGGGAACTACCACTCATTTCCATTTAGAATTTATACAATTCCCACTTGTCTGGGTTTGAGAAATCATATATGGATCATCCAAAACAATCCTTAAAACGTGGGAACTACTACAAAGATCAAATTTTAAAAAAGATAATTACAAAATGATAAACTGGTTTCTAAACAACGGTTTCTGTGGAAGTGCTGCTGACATGCCCGGAATTTATGAACAAATTCTAAAATTGTAGGAACTACTCTAAAAAATTTTTTCAACCGCCAAACTCGCGTTAGATAGATATAGATGCTTTATTATGTAGCTATGAGTAAAAAACTTTAAATCCTACAATTTCTGCGAGAACTCATACAAAATCTAACAACGTAAAGAACCGTTTGAAGTGCGTAAATTACCGAAGGAAACGGTTTTTATGGGAGCCATTACTTCACGTTTTTTGTTAAAAACTTGCAAAATGGATTTCCATTAAATTTTGGGTAATTCTTTTTGAAATCAATCTTACAATGGGAGTGTTCCAAAGCCATCTTTATGAAACTTAGAATGTTACAAATTGACTCGTTTGCGGAAAAAGTTTTTCAAGGAAATCCAGCCGCCGTTTGTCCATTACAAGAATGGATCTCCGACGAATGGATGCAAAAGATTGCGTCGGAAAACAATCTGAGTGAAACCGCCTTTTTTGTGCTTGAAGGAGAATCGTATCGGATTCGGTGGTTTACGCCTTTACGCGAAGTGGATCTTTGTGGTCATGCTACTTTGGCTGCAGCCTATCATCTTTTTCGAGAAGGTGAAGTGATAGGAGACAAGTTAAATTTTCAATCCTTATCTGGGGAATTAAACGTATTTAAAAAAGAAAATATTCTCTATTTGGATTTTCCTTCTCGGAAACCAGAAAAAGTAGAAACTCCAAAAGAGATTTTGAATTCATTTTCAATTTCTCCTAAAGAAGTTTTTAAATCTAGAGATTATATGCTCTTGTATGAAAATGAAAACCAACTTAAAAAGTTAGAATATTCTGTGGAGGGAGTTAGAGAACTGAATACATTAGGCATCATTGCTACTTGTGTGGGAAACGATTCTTACGATTTTTTGTCTCGGTTTTTTGCTCCGTCTGTGGGTTTGTATGAAGATCCGGTAACCGGTTCTGCACATTGTACTCTCATTCCATTTTGGTCTGAGCGTTTGGGTAAAAAAATAATGAAAGCATATCAAACTTCTGCTCGAGGTGGAAAACTTTTTTGCGAAGATTTAGGAGAAAGAGTTCGTATTGGAGGAACTTGTGTTCCCTATTTGGATGGGTGGATTGAAATATAAAGGAATTCTTAAGTAATTTCGTTTTTAAGATGTTTATGTTTGAAAAGAAGTTCTTTGATAAGGTTTTTTTCTGATCTTCCCAAAATTTCTTTTTCTTCAAAAATCCCTAAAATCTCCATCGATATTTCGAGTTCTAAAACGGATAAATCTCCAAACAAGGATTGATGATTGAGTTTTCCCGATTTGTATTTTTCAAGAATTGCATGCGAGGATTCTATGATTTGTTGTTTTCTCAAAACTAGTTCTTCCATAGTGGATAGGATCAAAAAAATTTCCGGATCGTCTTCGAATAAACTTAAAATATGCCGATAGATTCCAGGAATTTGAATCGGTAGTTCATAGATTCCATCTTTAAGAGAAAGATAGAGTTCTTTTTCTTCTTCAACGTTTAAACCCGCTAGATTTCTTAGATCGGAAACTGCTTCTGACGGTAAGACGGTTAAAAATTGAGAAGCGAATTCAGGATCTTTTGCTTCTTTAAGACAATAAGCTATAAAACTGCATATTCTTTCGGGTGATAAGGAGCCCCAATATGCATTTTCTCTTAAATCTAGAAAAGAAGCGTTCTTTTTTAGACTTTTCCTTTCGTCTTCAGTTTGTTGGTATATATTGTATTCGTAAATTATAATTTTATAGAGTAATTTATTGCTGAACGAATCTATAACTTCTTTTACTTTTTCAGGTTCTATGATGGAAAGAAAATATATTAGAATTTCTAAATAAACTCTCCCTTTGGAAATGAATTCTTCCAAAACAAATGGGAGAGCCTGTAAAAATGCAGAAGCTCCCACATTAATTCCTGCTTTTCCTTCCGCAAAAGCGTTCATTTTTTCACCTGCGATACAGGATTCTCTAATCTCAGAACTCCATTCGTTGTGAAGTAGATTTTGTCTACAATTGGCAGGGCACGGCTCTCCAAGAGAGACACCGATTTTACAGCGAGTTTTAATTTCTTTATCCAGGCAAACTTCCACGTTTAATGTACTAGGTCCCCACAATCTCTCATTTCGGGAGCATAAGGATTTCGAATTTTAGTTCCTTGGCTTACCCAAGTTTTATTTACCATAGGGCAGTAGAAACGATTGAAAACTCCTGTTCCCCCTGCAAGTTTTAGACTTTCCGCGAGGTTTTCAGAAAAAGAAGAATAGGCTTGGAAAAATTTTTCTACGTCTTGTGTTTCTTTATCTTTTAAGGAGTTTTGCATTTTTTCGGCTTGAGATTTTAATCCCCCATTTAAAGAAACGAGCTCTACTACATGAGCGATTAATTGATTCGTATCTGGAATTTTTTCTTCTTCCTTCATTAAAAATTTATGAATGGATTCGTTTTCCATAAGAATTTGTTGTAATATATCCTTTTCCTGTTCCGTCACAGCAGGGTTGGGTTTTTTACAGGACGAGAAAAAGGTAAGAATACTAATTATTAAGATTAAAAATTTTTTCATTTTTTCCAATCTCCAAAAAAGAAACATAAACTTAAGTCTATAATTCCTGAAAAAATCTTGGTGTAAATACGGAATCGTTTTCGATCTAAAAAATACGTTTCTTGAAAAAGAGTTTGTGGAATTTTTTGAAAGACGGGCTTATCTTTTCTAAGTATTGAAAAGAAGCAAATCGTATCAAAATTATTCAGAATGACAAGTTACTATCATAATCCTTTTTGGTTAAAGAATTGATTAGAAGTTTCTCAAAAAAGACTTACAAAATCTTTCGGAAAGTATTTAAATTCAAAATAGAAACTTTTTGTAATTGTTCCTAATTATATCTGTATGATGTTTTTTGAATGGTTCTTTTTATGGAAACGGATTGCGAAATCGTCCTGAAATTGGATCCTATTAAAAATAAAAAATCGAGGTTTTGATTCAATGACGAACTTTTATACCAAACACGTTTTTGTATGCGAAAACGTAAGGGCTGAAGGAGAGAGGGTTTCTTGTGGTCGTTCTGGCTCGATTCAGTTGTTGGCTTCTCTCAAGAAAAAAATGAAGGATCTTTCGATCGAAGGTAAAGTTCGAATTCAAAGGGCGGGTTGTTTGGATCGATGTGAGTTAGGTCCCGTTCAAGTAAGTTATCCGGAAGGTAGATGGTTTTCCTTAAAAACCGAGGAAGACGTAGATATATTCTTAAAATATTATATACAATCTGAACAAATCCAAAAGATAGAACATTTAATTATTAAGGAAAACCAATGAACCTTCCAACAACTTATAAAGCTTTAGAACTTAGGGAATATAGTGAAAATCGAAACAGAGCCAACATTGTGGAAAAAACGATTCGTCCTCTGAAAAAAGGAGAGGTTTTGATTCGTATGCACTCTGCTTCGATCAATCCTTCCGATTTGATGTTTATGAGAGGTCTTTACGGAATTAAAAAAAAACTTCCGATAGTTCCCGGTTTTGAAGGAAGTGGAAACGTAGTTTCTTCTGGTGGTGGGTTTTACGCTTCTTATCTAAAAGGAAAAAATGTGGCTTGCACTGCTTCCGGTAGAGGGGACGGGGTTTATGCTGAATATATGATTACAGATGCATTCAATTGTCTTCCGATTGGAAAGGATCTTTCATTAGAACAAGGAGCTTGTTTATATGTAAATCCCATTACTGCGATTGCAATGGTGGAAAGAGTACAAAGCCTAGGAATTAAGGCTTTGGTCCAGACGGCTGCGGCAAGCGCTTTAGGAAAAATGGTGGTAGGGATTGCGGCTCGTAAAGGAATGAAAGTAATCAATATTGTTCGTAAACCGGAACAAGAAGAGGTCTTAAAAAAAATTGGCGCGGAATATATTCTAAATTCAGAATCTTCTAATTTTGAAAGACAACTTAGAATTCTTTCTAAAGACTTGAATGCTACTGTATGTTTGGATGCAGTTGCAGGAGAATTAACTTCCAGAGTTCTATTAGCGATGCCTTATGGAAGTAGAGCTATTGTGTATGGTGCACTTTCTGAAAAAGAGGTTCCAATTCATGCAGGAATGATGATATTTCAGGACAAGAAGTTAGAAGGATTTTGGCTGTCTACTTGGGTTCTGCAACAAACCCCGTATAAGATTTGGAAACTTTCGAAGGAACTAAGATCCCTGGCAAAAAAGGAATTAAAAACTGATATAGCTTCTCGGTTTCCTTTAGAAAAGGCGGTCGAAGCAATCGACCACTATGCTGTGAACATGACCAAAGGAAAGGTATTGATTCAAACTTCGTTTGCGGAAGGGAATTAAAATTTTGAAAAATTCTAAACTCCGTTGGATTTTTTTATACTTAACTTTGATTTCTTTATATTCTTGTTCCAGTTTACAAGAAAATTATAAAGCACTTCAAAAATGTAAATTTCAGGTTTTATCCTTAGAAACTCAAAAGGCGGAATGGCTTTCTTTTCCGCCGGTTCCAAAGATTGTCTTTTTAGCAAAGATTGAAATTGAAAATCCTAATGAAACAGAGGTAACTCTTTATAAGTTTGATCTTTCTTTTATAGTTCCTGATAATTTTGAAAAGGAGTTCTTACTCGCTAAAATACAATCCGAAGAAAAAATTATCATTCCGGCTCTTCAAAAGAAAACTGTGGATTTGCAAGTAGAAACCCTTTTTGAAAAAAAGATGGATCGTAATCTTTTACAAATCGTTTTAGGAATTTTGCAAGCAGGGTTGGCTGGGAAGGAACTTGAATTTAAAATTCAAGGAAACTTTGAATATGATACAATTTTGGGTTCGGTTCGAATTCCTGTGAACGAAAAGATTCCTCTAAAAATGGGAAAAAAGAAAGGTTTTGAAATTTGAAGTGTTTCTTTGTGGTTTGATTTTTTTGAATGTGGGAACTCACACAAAATACATGTTTTACGGACTATTTCAAAACTCATAAGTTACCATAATGGGACATTATTCTATAGAAGTTATTATGATTTTGCGGAGATTTAGGGTTTTGAAAAAACTTTTGATAAAGTAATGAAGCTACTTTACTAATAGTTCGAAAACGTAAAAGTCATGACTGCAAAATCTTGAATAAAATGAGAAAATCTGCGCAGATTTTCTCATTTTAAATACGTTTATAGGCGTTTGAACTTTTTTATCCTAAAAATTTTTAACTAAAATATGATGGATTGCTGAAACTTATTAAAAAGAACTTCTATAAAAATCAAAAAACTATAATTTTTATCTTAAATTTTTGTATGAAATCATTGTTTGGTGATCTTCATTTAATAAAAAATTTACTTTATTAGAAATTTCTTAAATAGATAGGAAATATATGGTACAAAAAATTCAATTCAAAACAATAATAAGGATCCAACTGGCGATCTTTATTTTGGCTTTATTCTTAAGTATTGGATGTTATCAAAAAAATACAGATGCAGATTTCTATTCGTTTGAAGATGCAAATACTAAATTAATTTCCGCGTATGAATCGAAGGATGTAATTTGTAATACAAATCGAAGACTTACCGCGTTTGTTCCAGGACGTTCTAGAAAAAAAGATATAGATCTTTGTGTAAGTGCAGTTCTTGCGGTAAGTTGTGAATCTTGGGCTTCTACTTCTATCGATGCGACTCCGACTACGTGTAAGTCGATAGAGTTTAGATATTGAGGGAGTAAAATGAAACCAGCAGAATGGTTTTTTGTATTGAGCCTTTTATTTGCGGGTTTGATTTATTTGTTTCTTCTTCTTGTAAAAAGAAAAGAAAAGGACACTAGTAATTCGATCGTAAAATACTCACTTCCTAAAGAGGATTTAAATTCTTCCATTAATCGAACTTCTGATTCGGAAGATAGTAGAAATTCTAAAATGAATGTTTTAGAAGTATTCGACTACAACGGAATTAAGATTATGCACGAGAACGGAATTTATACCGTAAATACAGGCGGTGAAATTGAAGTTTATGGTTCTTGGCAGGCTCTTCCTTCTCGTTATCAAAGAATGGTCAAGGAAATGGATCACAGGGCCACCGGTGAAAAAAAAGCAGGAAAATATTATATGGAAATATTGAATGGAGTGTACTACGTAATTTTCCCAGATGGAAAAAAACATAAATACAAACGTTTTGAAGATATTCCCGAAAAGATCCGAAAAAATTTAGGTTACTAAGTAAATATAGTATATTATAATAATATGATTTTGTATGTTTAAAATGATTAACCCTTCTAGGATTTATTAAAAATAAAATTGAAGATTAAGCTTGATTGTAATTTAAAAGAGTGTTGAATTGTTGTTTTGTACTTTAGAACTTGTTCCAAAACCTGTCCAATGTGGGAACTCGCGCAAAAGTTTAACAATATTAGAATTACTTGAAAGTTCGTAAATTACCAAATGTGATGGTTTTGTAGGAACTACTGTATTTATTAGAAATTTCTAAAGAATTATCACACAAATTCTTTGAGGTTTTGAGACAGATTCTTAATAAAACCATTTCATTGTATGAGAAACACTTTTTATATAGTAGAATTGTTGAAAAATTAATTCTCCATCTGTTTCTATTTTATGGAAACCGGCAATTGAAGTAGTTTTGTTAATCGTCACTATGGAATTTTTCAACAACTCTAGTGATCATATTTTATCCAATCAGTATTTTTAGTAAGGACGACATAAAACAACGTGGGGACAAATCAAGTGAATGTATTTTATTTGTTCATGGATTTTTAAGATCATCGTTCCTTCTTCTCGTCAGGAAAGAAAGAATGATGCATTGATATGTTCGATAATATTAATATTATATAATATTCTGTAGGATCTCGGTTTGCGCTTTTATATCTACTGAGACGCGCGATAAGGAGGGCCTCGTCACCAACCCCACAAGTTGAATAGGATTTTAGAATCAGAATGAACTCAACAGAACGGGCTTTCTATGGATCGCCGTTCTGGGCTCAAAAAGGCACATTTTTCAAGTGTTCCGATAAGAATGAGTCTTTTTACTTGCAAAAAGTATGTTTTTCTGATAAAGAAAACCTTTCCACCTCCTCCCCCACCCAAAATAGGGAAACTCAACACAACGCTTTCCTCAAACTCAATGCATCGCTCCCTAAGGGTCGCTCTGCAGGTCGCGTTGGAAAACTCAACACAACGCTTTCCTATGGGTCGCGTTGTGGGGCGGGAACTAAGTTTTACAGAAGATTTTGTCGTAATTCCGACAGATTTATATTGAGATCAAATACTTGTGGGTAAGGTTATGGGAAGGTCAGGGTGTAATCTAGGGAATAGAGATTCCTTTGGTATAATGGTGCCTGCTCGTTACTTTTAGAAAGTTGCTGAACTTCATTCAATCATGATACATAAAATGATTCCACACAGTAGGTGTTTAAGGTAAATGTCTCTTAATCATTTCTTTACAGGAAATGGAAAGAGAGGATTCATGATTCATCAGACAACGTAAAATTCTACCACCGCCTGGAATTACGAACTTACAGAACTTACTTCTGTCTTCAGAACATTCTTCCGAACTTTTTCTAATTTCTTCTTTTTTGAGCTTTAACCAATCCGAGCAAGTAGTGGAAAGATCTGATTCTTTTTCCATTAAACATTGCATTTGAGATAAGCGATCTTCGCTTTTACGATGACTGCAAAAATTTTCCACGTCTTTAGAACAAGGGGTAGCTTTCGGATTTGATTCTGCGAATAAACCTGACAAAATGAATTGGACTGATAAAAAAAAGAGTAATGGATGTTTCATATTTTTCCTAAATTCTAATATTTTAATAATCTTATATATTTTTATTTAATTCGGATTGCCCTCGGGAAAGTAGGACAAGCGCTTACACACTGACCGCAGCCTGTACAGTTTTTGGAAAAAGAAGGTTTGTTCCCTTTGAAGTTGACCACTCCTTCGATGGGACAACTGTCTCTACAATTGGAACAAGTGGATTCTCCAGTTTTAGAATTGATACAATATTCGAAAATCCCTTTTGCCTGACCAAACTTAGGTGCACCTTCCAAAGGAATAAGAGCACCTGTTTTGCAAGAATTGATACAAGGCCAATCCTTACAAAGCATACAAGCATTTAGATTGACGTCCATTCTTGGAATATGTTTTTCTAAGTTTTCTTCAAAAACTGGAAATAATACGCTGTAAGGACATGCATAAATACAATCTCCGCAACCTGTACATTTTTTTAAAAATTCAGTTTCGTCTAACGCTCCTGGAGGAAATTGAACGTTTCGAATTTTTCTTTTTCGGTTGGATTTAATTTGTTCTGGAAGAAGAAACTCTGTTTGTTTTCTAACTTTTTTAGTATTTGTTTTTTTGGGAGCGGGCGGGGGAGTTTCTTTAGAAACGATTTCCTGAAAACCGGAAACGAGTTCGGTCGCGTTTTCCTGCGCGAAGTCTAACATTCTCGCAAGACCTTTTTTAAAAAAATCTTTTCGGTTCAATCTGCGTTTACTCTTTCGATTCTTGCACCTAACGCGCGTAAGCGGGTATCTATGTTTTCAAAACCTCTGTCGATTTGACCTATATTATGAATGTAACTTGTGCCTTCTGCACAAAGAGCAGCAATGATCATTGCCATACCAGCACGTATGTCTGGGCTGGCTACTTTTTGACCGTAAAGTCTAGAATGACCAATTACGATTGCACGATGTGGATCACAAAGAATAATCTGTGCTCCCATTGCGATGATATTATCTACAAAGAAGAGCCTGGATTCGAACATTTTTTCGTGAATCAAAACTGTTCCTTTGCACTGAGTGGCGGTAACGAGCGCGACAGAAGTCATATCCGCAGGAAAACCAGGCCAAGGAGAATCGTCTATTTTAGGAGTTGCACCATGATAATCCGGAATAATTTCCATCTTCTGATCGGAAGGAACTAAAATTCCGTTTTCATGTGGACGCACTTCGATTCCAAGACGAGAATAAACCATTCGGATCATACGGATGTCTTCCAATTCTACGTCTCGAATCATAAGTTCTCCGCCTGTGACTGCGGCCAAACTGATAAACGAACCCACTTCTAAATAATCAGATCCTATTTTGTGCTCTTTGGCGGGAGGTTTTAAAGAAGTTACACCTTCGATCGTAAGAATGTTAGAACCGATTCCTGAAATTTTGGCTCCTGCAGAATTTAAAAAATGACAAAGTCTTTGAACGTGAGGTTCGCTTGCGGCGTGACGAAGGATTGTAGTACCTTCTGCAAAAACCGCGGCCATTACCGCGTTTTCGGTTCCGGTAACGGAAGCCTCGTCCATAAGTATGTCCGTTCCTTTTAGTTGATCCGCTTTAATCTCATAGCCGTCCGGGAATACTTCTATACTTGCACCTAATGCTTGTAATGCGAGAAGATGAGTGTCTAGTCTTCTTCTTCCTATTTTGTCTCCGCCTGGTTTTGGTAAAAAAACCCTTCCAGTCATCGCAAGAATTGGACCTGCTAAGGTGACCGCACCTCGAATGCGAGAACAGAGTTCTTCGGGAAGTTGATTTTTTAGATTTCCATCGTGTTTAAAAATATAAGTTCCAGGTTCTTCTTCGGTGATTTCCATACCGAGATGACGAAGAACTTCCATAAGCATGAGTACGTCTGAGATTACAGGAATGTTGCTAATACGAACGGTTCCCGGAACCATACAGACCGCTCCTAACAATGGTAATGCCTCGTTTTTATTTCCTTGTGGAACCACGGTTCCATGAAGAGGGGTCTTTCCAATGATCTTAAAATACGAAGATCTCATAATGATAAACTGTAGGATAGGTTCTTTCTGGCAAATCGAAATGTTAGCAGGATGTTAATTTTGATTCGTTGAGTTTGGTTTTTAAAATGGCTTCTTACTGATTGGGCATCTTTAATTTTTATCATTCCAAAGAAAATGTTCGGCACTCTTTCATATAGTTCTGAGTGTAGTCAGTCTGTTTGATTCGATGGAATCTAAAAAGTAGTTCTTGTTGACTTCTATTTCTAAAATCAAGATAAACGTTTTATCCATGGATACATTACATCATCGTTTTCAACAATTTCAAAAAACAATCTGGTTCAACATATTCTGTTATCTTTGGACAGGAATTTTTTCTTTTTTAGCGTTTGCTCCTGTCTCTCTAACTCATTTTGTATGGATCGCACCTTTTGGATTTTTTTGGCTGAGTTTGAAATACCACGGAAAGTATAAAAAATTATTCTTTCACGGATTGCTTATAGGAGTTGTCTTCTATGCGATTTCTTTTCATTGGATCATTCATATGGCGATTACTTTCGGAAATTTTCCGTATGTGGTTGCGATACTCATTCTTTTATTTGCGGGTCTATTATTCGGTTTAAAATTTCCGATTTTTATGATGAGTTTTTCTTTTCTTTCGGGAAAGATAGGACGTCATTCCGTTTGGGTTGCTGGTTTTTGTGGACTTTTATCCGAGTTGATTGGACCTCAGTTATTTCCTTGGTATTGGGGAAACTTAGCCGCTGGAAATATAATTCTCGCGCAGAATGCAGAAATTACCGGAGTGTATGGTATCAGCTTTTTAGTATTCATAGTTTCTTATACTTTGTTTCAATCCAATCCTTGGCATTGGAAAGAAATTATACATTCTAAAGAAAAAAGAAAACAATATCTTCGTTTTATTACGTTGCCCGCTCTTTTACTTTTAACATTTATTGTTTCAGGCATTTTTCTTTTTAAAAAATGGGAAAATGTAAAACCAGTTAAATCTTTAAATGTACTTATCGTTCAACCAGATGCTCCTTTGAGTTTTAGAGATGGAAGAGAAATTAAAGAATCCATTGAAGCTCTGATGGCTCGTATCGAAAAACTGACCGACGAAGGCGCAGTAAGGCTGGGAAAAAAACCGGATCTTATCGTATTGCCTGAGGCAGGGGTTCCGTTTTTTTCCGCCCACAAAACAGAAATAACTACGAAGGTTCGTAGAATGTATTGGGATCGATTTGATTCTTTGATGTTTTTACTTGCCAATCGATACAAAGCGAATGTATTTTTTAACGAAATTGACGCAGGATTTAAAGGAGCCCCTAGTCCTCGTAATTTAAGATATTATAATAATAATGTATTATATGATCCTAATGGAGATCGCAGGGATTCGTATCAAAAGAAATTTCTTTTGATGTTCGGAGAATATATGCCATTCGATTTTTTATATGAACTCAGTCAACAAACCGGAAGATTTGAGCCGGGACTGACTCATAATTTGATTCGATACTACACTCCCCGTTATTACACTCTCGCGGAAAAAGAAAAATCTCCGAAAGGCCGACATTTGGGATGGACGGATACGGAAACTTTCAATCACGAAGCGGTAAGATCGTATTACGAAACGACAAGAACGGAAGTTTCAGAAACCGGAAAGTTTCTTCCTTTGATTTGTTATGAGGTAATTCTTCCAGAGTTTGTTAGAGAATTTAGAACCGCTGGAAACCCAGAATTTATAGTAAATCTTACCAATGATAAATGGTATGGGGCAACAACGGAAAGTGATCAACACATGGAGCTTGGAAGATTACGTTCCATAGAGTTGAGAAGATGGATGGTTCGTTCTACCAATTCTGGAATTTCCGCAAATATAGATCATCTCGGTAGATTTGTAGGAAATAAAAAAACAGGATTGATGACGGCGGAAGCGCTTTCTGAAACGATAGACGTAATTGATTCTCCGCCTACGTTTTATACTCAGTATGGAAATTTAATTCCTTGGTTGATGCTTTTTTTAACTGGAATTTATTACCTTAATCTTTTGATCGGAATCCGAAGAGGAAAGTCCTCCTAATTGAAAAATTCTTTTAGGAAAAATGGATTTGAATCTGTTCGTATTTTGTTTAAGCGCACATAAATCTGGAGGTTCGTTTTTTAGGGTTTGTTTAGAAGAAAATTTGAATCTAAAAAAAGAGCGAATATTTTATACTATAAACTAATAAATGTTAAATGAGGTCAAATATCCGTTTGTTCCAAAATCCAATCGATCTTTGATCCCAGGTCAATTTTGGGCAATCCCGTTGAATAACGGGAAATTTGCTTGTGGAAGAGTCATCGAAGTTCATCCTTTTGAAACGAAAATGTTTTTGGCAGGTTTGGTGAATTGGATTGGAGAAGTGGTTCCAAAAGAAAACGATTTGGCTGGAAAACAAACTATAAAACAAGGTCAAGTTCATATTAAAACAATCCATGAAACCGGATCGGATGGAATGATAATCGGGTATAGAAATTTATCTTTGGATAAAATAGAACCGGATTTTTTCAAATCTCAGGATGGTTATCAGTCGGGAACTTCTAAATTGATGAAAGGATATCAAGAAATCCGGCCTTTGACAAAAGATGAATCGGATCTTTATCCCACTTTTTCTACTTGGGGTTATGATGTGATTCGTGTTCTGGCGGAAGAATTGTCAGTATCAAAGAAGATTTAAAACTTCTTCACTGCTTGGAGTTGTATAATAAGGTATTAATACAATAGTCAATAAATTGCATGGAACATTGTACAACAATCATCTATAATTTCAATTGATTATAGAAGCGAAACGCTGAGTCCCCTCGCATTGATCCCTTCACATTACTTACATGAAACGATATTTCGTGATAAACATTGAAATACTCAATTTTATAGGGATGAGTAAAATAGAATTGTTGAAAAATTAATTTTCATTTGTTTTCGTTTTATTGAAATGATTTCGTTCAGATCAACTATTGAACTTTTTAACAATTCTAATAAACTTTAAAGTATTTTAAATAAGGATTTTGTTCTAACGTTTCAAATGTGGGAACTCATATAAACTTAAACTTTACTTGTATGGATCTTTATAAAATTCAAATATAAAGTTTTCAATGTGTAAATTCTCTTTAAAGAAATGTAATCTTTAGGAACTCATGATCCTGAAAAAAGTTGGAATTTTACAGATCGATTTTTTAAATATGGGGAGCTTACTGCAAACCACGATTTTACGAACAAATTCTAAAATTGTAGGATTTGTACTTTTAGAAATTTTTTTACGCTGAATTCAAGTTACCTATAAGCGAACTTAAATATTTCTCTGTGTTAAACAAATTAGAAAAATTTTTCAAAATATTAATATTTTCTAATTTTCTAAAAATAGACTCTTGTGCTTAATTTTTTAATTTTTAAGGACTAAAAAATATAATAGAATTGTTGAAAAATTAATTCTCTATCGGTTTTCGTTGTATGGAAACGGTCGATTAAAGCGTTTTGTTAATTGTTGTTATGGAATTTTTCAACAACTCTAATAGTTTTAATCTTTCGATTTTACTTTTAAGTAAAATTAATTTTTGGAACGTTAAATTGGCGTTAGTTGAAATTTAAATTCTGTAATTAAAAAAATTTATTCTGTATCAAATATGAAAAAAAATAATTATATTTCAAATTTTTGAAAAAAATGAAATTCAGTCTGTTAAAACATCAAAGAATGCGATAAATATGAATCTTTTATGTTTTTTAAGTCATTAATGCTTATGTATTAGATTCAAGGTTTTTCGTAATTTTAGGAGTACATCAAAGATTATGAAGATTAAATATAAATTTGCGATCTTATCAGCTTTTACGCTGGTATTCGTTGCGTGTTTAAATAAGTCATCTGGTGACGACAATGCGGTTTTAAGTGGATTGATTTCGCTTATTTCTAACGAACAAGGATGTGTTGGATTGGATTGTTCAAAGAATCGAACGTTAAGAAGTAATCAACTTCAAAGTGGACAGAGTTTACAGGCTGCTTTTCCGCAAGGTTATCTTCCGTATATCTATGTGACTTCGGTTTCCGGTGTGGGTCACAATGGAAACTTTGGAGGAATTGCAGGAGCGGATGCTTATTGTCAGAGCAATATTCCAGGAAATCTTTCTCCAACAGGAGTGTATAAGGCGATGTTAGTGGATGGGGTCAATCGGGTAGCTACTACTGTAGGTCCTAATTCAACAGTAGGACAAAAAGACTGGGTGTTTCAACCAAATCAGCAATATCGTAGGGCTGATGACGGTGGGATTGTAATGACTACCAATGCTTCCGGTATGTTTGATTTTTCAAATGGTGCAAGATTACAAAATCCTTTCACTCGTGACTACCATGCAGCTCATTGGTCGAGTATCAACATAGATTGGACGACTTGGGCGGTAAATGGTATTCCTCAAGCCTGTGATTCTTGGACAACGAGCGAGTGGATACCTAAGTATGCAATTTATGGAATGTCGGATCAAGTAAATGAAAATATACTAACTGCTAAGATTAATTTTACAAAACCTTGTTCGGACTATTATGCAGCCCCTTTGAGCGATGGAACTTGGTCTAGATTAGGTCTGGTCTGTGTGGAACAACCACCACCTCCTAAATACATATTTGTTACTTCCAGCAATGGAGAATATCATAACGCAAACTTTGGAGGAATTGCAGGAGCGGATGCTTATTGTCAGAGTCGTATTCCTTCGAATATTCCAAATAATAGAATTTACAAGGCGATGTTAGTGGATGGGATCAATCGGATAGCTACTACTGTAGGTCCTAATTCAACAGTAGGACAAAAAGACTGGGTATTCCGACCAAATCAGCAGTATCAAAGAGCGGAAGACGGTGCGATCGTAATGACTACCAATAGTTCCGGTATGTTTGATTTTTCAAATGATGCAAGATTACAAAATCCTTTTACTAGTAACCCTCGTGCAGCTCATTGGTCGAGTATCAACATAGATTGGACGACTTGGGCGGTAAATGGTATTCCTAAAACCTGTGATTCTTGGACAACGAGCGAGTGGATACCTAAGTATGCAATTTATGGAATGTCGGATCAAGTAAATGAAAATATACTAACTGCTAAGATTAATTTTACAAAACCTTGTTCGGACTATCATGCAGCCCCTTTGGGCGATGGAACTTGGTCTAATTTAGGTCTGGTCTGTGTGGAAGAATAAAATCGAATTATAGTTTCAGAATATTTGATTTTTTGAAAATACTATAAAATCAAATTCATAAAATTAATTTAGATAGCGGGACTTAAAAAACCCCGCTATTTTTATTTAGAACTTTTCCCAAACCTCAAGAAATTTTACACGATAGTTCTTTAGAAATTTTTAATAAAATGCAGTAGTTCCTACAACTTAAGTTGCATTTTGCGAACTTTCAAGCAGTTCTAATCTCGCTCAATTTTGTAGTAGTTCCCATATTTTTGTGAAACTCGAATCTTAGGCCCGTTCGAAAAACTCAGCACAACGCTCTCTATGAATCGCGTTGGAAAACTCAACACAACGCTCTTTATGAATCGCGTTGTGGGATGTAAGTTTTACAGAGGATTTGTCGTAATTCCGACAGATCTATATTGAAATCTAAATACTTGTGGGGTTGGTTATGGCTCTCTAAGGATTGATCAGATAATATGAAAGGATTCCACTAAAAGTTTCCAGAGAATCAGAGGACAGATTTTTATTAGAACACTGAACATTCAAATCTGCTAATGAATAAATTTGGTACGGTTTGGCAAAAAACAAACGAATAAAAAAGCGAAGAACAGAAGAAATATTAGAAAGAACGTAAATACTACCTACCGATTGTTTTCGAATGATTTCTGCAGAACAATCATCTTCAAAATAAAATTTTTCTTTAAGAGGGAGGTCATAACCAGAAAAAGGTTCTTTTGCCGTTTCCAGCACTTCAAATTTTATAATTCTACCGGAAAGAATCGTTTTACCTTCTGGATTTAAAAGCGCCGCCGTTCTAAAATAACCTCCTGGAAAAGAATCGTTTCCTAAAAAACCCCCCGTATAAAAACGAAACTCTTTTGAGTTGATAGATCGAAATAGTTCCCATCTTTTACTGTATTTGTATACCTCATAGTTTGTAAGAAGATGCTCTAACCCACCGGTTCCCAGAAGTTCTTTCTTTTTACCGTCTTGGATCAAATAACCCCATACGGATTGAAACGAAAATGCCATATCGGCTTGAACAAAACCCCCAGGGTCTTTGACGGTATGTTTGCCACCAGAAAGAGAAACTCCTTGTTTTAAATCGGATTTAAAAGATAAGAATAATTTAATATTCTCTACATCTTGTTGAATTTCGATTCCTTCTGAATTTAGGGACATACGATTGTTTTCAATTTTGAGGTCGAATTTACCTTTTTCTGCGGATAATTCTTTAACGGAAAATTCTTTCGTAACAAATTTAGTACCTTCTCCCAAAGTATGTATCACTAAACTGATTCCACAGTTTTTAGTTCCGGGTCCTAAATTACTTATTAGAAAAGTTGCATAGATAAAAATCTTATCATCTCGATAAGAATAATTCCAGGCTTGAAAATAACCTTCCTGCGTATAAGGTTGAAAGGTATAATCTTTAAGAGTGGCTTTTTTTAGAGATGTGGAATCGTCTGCTTTGAGAGTTGAATACGATGCGAAAAAAAACAAAAATAAGAAGGTTTGAAATTTTAGAAGGGTCAAGATTGAATTTTTTTTCGAGTCGGCTTGGTGGAACATTCCGAAGATCCTTCGCTTAGGAAAAAAATGATCAAGCAGAATCTTTTCCGTTTAGAGTTTTCATTTCGTCAGCTTGGGCGATAGAGCAGTGTTTTTGATAAAGATCTCCGATACAAGGGAACTTAAATACAAGATGATCGGTTTTTCCTTCCATCAAAAAACGTTCTTTGGCTTCTCCGATTCCGTCTTGATGAATCCAAGATGTGAATTGATCTCCGACTTTAAGAAAAATTATAAACTCGTGATCGTTTCTCTTTTTGAAAAATACTTCAAAATTTTTTACCTTTTTTTGAACCAACTGAATTCTTATTTTCTGACCTTGATCCAGTTTTGAAAAATGAACTTTTGGAATATAAAATTCGTTTAACGTCGATACGATTTTTATAAAGTCGTCTTTTTTTGAAATGAGTTTCATCCATATTTCCTGATTTGAATCGATTGTATTTTTCATTTTTTCCTCTTTGAAAGCGGTTCCCAAAAGGTAGAAGGAAGAGGAATAAATCTGATTTTTTTCGAAATGAAAAAGAAAAAGTCCAGGTTTGAATTTTGAAGTTCAGAACAAAGATTGTGTTTTGAAAATATCCTTTTTCAAAAGGTTTTGAATTTTGAAAAAAGGAACTGTAGTTTTTGGTTAGATTAATTGGATATTCTTTAAGGAATTTTGGTTATCGGCTCTAAAGACTTCCTTTTAATAAATCTTGCTAAAAAAGCGAAAATCAAAATAGTATCATCCAGAACTATGGAATCCGATTTATTGGCAATATTTTGGACAGAGAAAATTAAACTCACCCAGTATATCATTCAAACCACCAAAAATTTTAGTTCTAAACAACTTGATTTTTCGGTTACGCCTCGCGAGTCGGTTCGTTTCTTTTTGCAAGGTATGGTCGCAGGGGACTTTTTTCTTCGTGTTTCGCTTCCGATTTCGGTGGGAATTAGTTCCATTCTTCCAATTGCAAGACAATCCGAAGAAGAAATTGAAAAAGATCTCGTTCGTCTTCGGGATCAGCTTGGTTCTCCAGCGTTACCGATCGGTATTAAAGAAATTATCACTCAAAGTGCGGACGAACTTTTTTTCGAAGATTGTAATCCAGAATTAAAACCGCTTTTTATTCGTTGGAAAAAAATTCTTATCCGTCTTGAAAAAACGATTCAAGGACTCAGTACAAAAGATTCTTTAAAATACCGTTATTTCTCAGTAATCGGAATTGTTTCACTTCCCGTTGCGATTAATTATTTTGAAATGCAAAATCTAACTTGGCTTAGAAATGGAATTATGAAAATTGCGGAGAATCCGAATTTTCCTTCCCAATAATCGTCAGGACTTTAGAACAGAATTATATTCTATTATTATATCATTGTAAAATATTAAAGGAGAATTCAATGGCAAAGATCAAGGTAAAAACCCCGCTCGTGGAGCTTGACGGGGACGAGATGACCAGGATCATCTGGAAGGAGATTAAGGATAGATTCATTCATCCGTATCTCGATATAGAACTGGATTATTATGATTTAGGCGTGGAGTACAGGGACAAAACGGATGATAAAGTAACTGTGGATTCTGCTCACGCGATTCAAAAATATGGAGTAGGCGTAAAATGTGCGACGATTACTCCTAACCAAGATAGAGTTAAAGAATACAATCTCAAACAAGAATGGAAATCTCCGAACGGAACCATTCGTTCTATTTTAGACGGAACCGTTTTTCGTAAACCGATCATCGTAAAAAATATTCCTCCTGCGGTTCGTTCTTGGAAAAAACCGATTACAGTAGGACGTCACGCTTACGGAGATCTTTATAAGGACACAGAACTTTATATTCCCGAAGCCGGAAAGGTGGAACTCGTTTATACCGGAAAGGACGGAAAAGAAAAACAAAGAGCTTTGATTCACGACTTTGAAGGAGCCGGTGTGATCATGGGGCAACATAACTTGGATAAGTCGATCTTAAGTTTTGCCCAGGCTTGTTTTAACTACGCTATTTCCGAAAAGATTGATCTTTGGTTCGCTACAAAGGACACAATCTCCAAAAAATATCACGCCAGATTCCGCGCCATCTTTGACGAACTTGCAAAGGCTAAAGCTGCGGATCTCAAAAAAGCGGGAATTGAATATTCGTATTATCTAATCGATGACGCGGTCGCTCAGCTGATGAAAAATGAAGGTGGAATGCTCTGGGCCCTGATGAATTACGACGGAGATGTTATGAGCGACATGGTCGCCTCCGGATTTGGATCTTTAGGACTTATGACTTCTGTGCTCGTTTCTCCTGATGGAAAATTTGAATACGAAGCAGCACACGGTACTGTGACCAGACATTATCGTAAATACCAACAGGGTGAAACTACTTCTACAAATTCGGTAGCTTCTATTTTTGCTTGGACGGGTGCGTTGATTAAAAGGGGAGAGTTGGACGGAACTCCCGATGTGGTCGCATTTGGTCATAAGCTGGAAAAAGCGGTGATTGATACAATCGAAAGCGGAGAGATGACAAAAGATTTAACTCTTCTTTGCACCGATTCGAATGCAAAAGCTTTAGACACTTTTCAATTTATGGAAGCAATTCAAAAACGACTTTAATCTATCGTATTAAAACAAAATTCCCGGCGGGGTACTGTCGGGAATTTAAGATTGATTCGTATAACTAGTGTAATTCGAAATTTTAATCGTAAAGATGAAAACCTTGAAACACAAAACTTCGATTTTCAACCGGATTCTATTTCTCAGTTTGGAATGTTTTTTTACGTTTGTGTTTCTGTTTTTAAATTTCTCTGTTCATTCACAAAAAAGTCCTAAAGAACCCACTTTGCCTGTAGAACCTACGATCGGAGATTCTCGCAATTCAAGAGGGGAAACAGAAAAACAGACCGGAACGGGATTGGATGAAAAGGGAGAAAAAAAAATCAAAGCAGTTTTTTGCGATGGGCGCGAGGTAGAAGGTTTTTGGAAAAATCCTCCGTTTGAATTTAAGTTCCGACATAAAAAAAATAATATTACATATTCAAAATCCTTAAAGCTTGAAGAGATTGCCAAAATTAAAATCACAAATTGGAAATTAAAGTCTTCTAATAGACGAAAGGAAGGAATTCCATATCGGGCCGAACCTTATCAAATCCAAATGATTTCCTTTTCGGGTGAAATCTTTCTTAAAGAACCTTCACCGACAGGAGAGATTCAACAGATTCAATTTAACAATCAATTTGGAGATGCGACCTTGTTTCTGTTTTGGAACGATTTACAATACGAAAACGGACAATGGTTTTCTGGTTTAAAACCTTTTTCGGGGGAATTTAGGTTGGATTGTCATCCTGACGTGATTCGGGAAATTCAATTTTTTACAATAAATTAAACTTTTTGAATATATTCTAAAATTTTTCTTTCAAAATACGGCTTTTGAAGTAAGTAAATATTTTTTTGAGGAATGGAGATTTTAAAATCTTCTTTTTCTTCAATTCCAGTGATGACCGCAATCGGAATGTCGTTAAATTTTTCCTGTTTACGTATTGCTTCTACAAGCTCTTCTCCTGAAAAATCCGGCATGATCCAGTCTGTT
This sequence comes from Leptospira interrogans, assembly GCF_900156205.1. Classification (GTDB taxonomy): domain Bacteria; phylum Spirochaetota; class Leptospiria; order Leptospirales; family Leptospiraceae; genus Leptospira; species Leptospira interrogans. The sequence goes on along the minus strand of NZ_FTNA01000006.1, from coordinate 97,028 downwards.
AAAATATAAGATACTTCGTTCGAAGATTGAAGATATTCGTAGGCTTTTTTTCCTTCTGTAAATGCTTGAAAAGAATAGCCATTTTTTTCTAAAATTTTTCCCAAAAGAAGCAAGTTTAATTCTGAATCGTCTATGATCAGGATTTTTCCAGCTTTTTTAGATTCTATAGGACTAGATTGATAAGCCAATTTTATAATCTCTTCGATTACCGTTTTAAATTCTTCAATTCCGGTAGGTTTTGGAAAAATTCCATCAAAGCCAGATTCTACTGATTTTATTCGGTTTGTTTCTATATTCCCAGAAGTTATGAGAAATATTTTAGAATTTTTGCATATACTCTGTTTGTTGTCTATTAGACCGTTTCGGATAGTTTTACAAACCGTAAATCCGTCCGAGTCTGGAAGTACCATTCCGATTGTGATTAGATCAAAATGTTCCTGAAACGTAAGATCTAATCCTTCTTTTGCCGTACCTGCTTCGAAAATTTGAAAATCCTCAGTAGGAAAAAAAGAGGATATAATTTTTCTAACCGTTGTACCAGAATCTAAAACGAGTACTTTCAAATTTGTTTTTCTCTCAAGTTTATGTTTGAAATAGAAGTTTCAAAAATTTGAATATGTTTTTTTAATTCTTCGAAAATTTGTTTTAGATCTTGTATCATTTCTCCGTCCGGTTTTGTCCAAACAAGTTGTTGATTAGAATTCGTATTTAAACTCAAATAATAAATAGGAGAAGTTAATCTTGGATCGTTCGGAATTAAAGTAAAAGAACCAAAAATCGAAAACATGGCTTTGTAACTTTTTTCAAGATGTGTCAATTTATATATTCGAGGCCATTCTTCTAAATTAGATTCTAACTTCAAAAAAAAACCTTTGGAAAAAAAAGAAATCAAAGTTTCTGTTTGTTCGATTCTATTTTTGAATGAATCGGGCCCATTCATTTTTCCAACTCTTTTGCCTCGTTCCAAAGACGATCCATTTCTTTTAAATCGGATGTGTTCGGGTTTTTACCGCGTTCTTGGAGGACTTTTTCTATATATTGAAATCTTTTCTTAAATTTTGCATTCGCTTTTGTAAGCGCGGACTCGGAAGAAATTCCAAGGTGTCTTCCGAAATTTACTAAACTGAATAATAAATCTCCAAATTCTTCTTCGATACGAACTTGGTTGTCTTTGGAACGGTTCAATTCCGTAAGAAATTCTTCCATTTCTTCCTTAACTTTTTTTTGAACATCCGAAATATCGTTCCAATCAAATCCTACTTTGGCTGCTTTCTTTTGGTATTTTTCTGCTTTTAAAAGGGAAGAGAAATTTTCTGGAATGTTTGAGAAGATAGATGAATCTTTTGAATTCTTTTTTTCTTTATCTTTGATTTTTTCCCAGTTCTCTAAAACTTCTTGAGAAGTAGAAAGAGTAAGCTCTTCGGGTTTGAAAACGTGAGGATGTCTAAAAATGAGTTTATCAGAAACTCTCTTTGCTATGTCTCCTAAATCGAATGAGCGTCTTTCTTCTGCAAGCCTTGCATGAAACACTACTTGAAATAGTAGGTCTCCCAATTCTTCTTTAAGAAGATCATCGTCCTTTTTTAAAATTGCTTCGATCACTTCTTGGGATTCTTCTATCAAGTAGGGAACTAAAGTTTGGTGGTCCTGTTCTTTATCCCAAGGACATCCGTTTTCTCCTCGGAGAATAGCTGTCACTTCTTGGAGTTTAGTGATTTCTTCTACAATTGATTTTGTTCGCATACATCCTCTTTCAAGAACAAAGAAATAGTCGAAATTTGTTCCATTTTTTATCTCCGGAGCGGGTACCCACTCTTTTTCGCTCAGTTCCAAATCGGGATTGGATTGACGGGAGCCGTAAACTTGAAGTATAGTTCAAAAAAATAATACATTCCAGGCACTTTATGATACGTTCCAAAAGTCTTATCGTTTTTTCACTCATTTTGATTGCGGTCGCAAGTCGTTATCTTCCCCATCCGGCTAATTTTACGCCAATTCTTGCGATTTCTCTTTTTGCCGGGGCTCATTTTGCTTCTAAGAAGTTGTCTTTGTTTCTTCCCGTTTGCGCTCTTTTGATCAGTGATTTATTGATCGGGTTCCACGATCAAATGATTCCTGTTTATGGAATTTCTTTACTTCTGGTCGTAGCTGGATGGCGGTTGAGAATTTCTTCTTCCGTTTCTAAAATTGCACTTTGGTCTTTGAGTGGGTCGGTTCTTTTCTTTTTAGTTACTAACTTTTACGTGTGGCTTGCTGGATATTATTCTTACGATTTAAACGGGCTTGTTCAGTGTTTTATTATGGCCGTTCCGTTTTTTCAAAATTCTCTTTTAGGGGATTTATTTTATACGACCGTTCTTTTTGGTGGTTTTGCTTTGATTGAAAAAATCGGTTGGATGAAACTTTCAAACGTTCCTATTAAATAATACTTTTTTAAAACGAAATGCCTTCGACTTAAGATGATTAGTCGAGGGTGATTGATTGAATTCAATTTCTTTTTATAAAGAACTTGTCCCAAAACCTCAAAGAATTTTACACAATCATTCTTTAAAATTTTTAATAAAATTGCAGTAGTCCGTACATTTTTGTGAAACTCAATGCATCGCTTCTATGGTCGATTTGACAATTTACGAACTTTCGAGCAGTCTAATTTCGTTCAATTTTCGTAGTAGTTTTACATTGGACGGTTTGGGAACAAGCTCAAAATCTAATTTTTATTTTCTAAGTTCGTTTTTAAGGATTTTGATTTTTGTTTCGTGTGCAAACTTAAACTTTGTATTTCCTAAATAGACTTTCAATATTCGAAATTTGCCGTGTCAAAGGGTTTGGTTTTATCTAGATTTAAATTTTTTACTTTTTTAAAGTATATGTTAAGTTTTGAATATTATTATTTTTGAAAGTTTTTTGCATTTGATTTTTTATGAAAAAAATGAATCCTGTCAAACTTAAGAATTCATTAGAATTGTTGAAAAATTAATTCTCCATCTGTTTCTATTTTATGGAAACCGGCAATTGAAACAGTTTTGTTAATCGTCACTATGAAATTTTTCAACAACTCTATTGATCAGTAAATCCAAAAAATTCTCACTTTAAAGAGTAAAAGTGACTCCAAAATAAAATCCGTAGTACGTATCGATTACTTCTTTTTGTAAGGCGGGTCTTGTGGTAACTAAATCCACTGTTTTGGTAACCGTGTTTAATACGGTAGAACCTACTAAATCAGGAAATAACAGATTTATGTTATAGTTGTATCCTGTGACGGAGGATCTCATTTCTGTATATTGGAAACCGAATGTAAATTTAAGCCAACTTGTTCTTAAAAAGGAAAGTCCGGTGTCGATTTGATAACCCCCTCTTTTGACTAAATTTTCACCTGCTGAACCAGAAGTTTCTGTGATTAAAAAATTTGGGGCTCCGTTGTAAATTGTGGCCCCATTCGTTTTTAGATGATATTTTCCTAATGTTCTAAAATAGTCTGCGTTTGCATGAAATTGAAAGTAGTGATTTAGTTTTTTGACGATTCTAAATCCGATTTGAGGACCTAGACCTCCCGCTTTTTCTTCCATGGTTCCAAAGCCGAGTCCTCCAGGTAAGTTACCGTATTCTTTGGAATAAATGTCTAAATTACGAATTCCTAATGAAGGCCCGATTTTAGTTCCGGACCCAGTTTCAAAAAAGTAAAGAAAATTCAATTGAATATCCGTTCTTCTAAGTTCGGGACTGTATAAACTATAGGTTTGGTTTAAATTATTTGAAATAGGATTGGTATTGATAGAAGAATAAGAAGGATAAATTCTTAAATCTAGAAATGTTGCTTCTATACCGAATTTTTTGGATTCGGTTAAGAATAAAAATCGAATTGGGTACGCGGTTTTTGTATTTCCTTGCGGATTAGAATAAAAACTTCCCGTGTTATTGATGATATGTGCATCTAAACTTCCATTTCTCGCAATTGTATCTATGTTTTGATAAACTCCGTTTGTGTAAAGAAACGTATTTGTCTCGTTAACGGAAACGTTTTGTCTTCTTGCTAAGGATTCTGGAATCCAACTCGTTTGATTGAATAAAAACGTAATTTCAAAGACGGTTCCTTTGGGTGTTTTAGAAAGTTCTTGTTCGTGAAGTTTATCTCTAAGTTCCGAAGCCTCTTTTCGTTTTTTCTGAACTTCTAAAATCATCCTTTTTCTCGTAATTGGATCCTGTGCCTTGCCGGCTTTGATCTCAAGTTCGTTGGCTTCCTTTTCCAAAACGTTTGGGTCTGACTCAGTTAGGTTTTTTTGTCCGATTAAGTTCGTTTGGAACAAGACTAAAAAAATAACAAAAAGGAATAGGATTGAACTTTGAATTCTTTTTTTCATAGGCTGAATATGGGATAGATATAAGACGAAAGAATTCCAACTTTTTTTCCGAAGTTTCAAACAAGAAAAATGTTACAAAATTCTATTTATTGTAAATAACGATGGAATGATTTTATTCCGATCTTATTAAATAGAAGTAAATAAAAGAGAGATTATGGATTTAACCAAATTGGCGGTTTGTGTTTTTTGTGGTTCGCGTTCCGGGAACAATCCGGTTTATGTGGAAGCGGCTCGGAATTTGGGTCGATTGCTCGTTGAAAAAAATTTAGATTTGGTTTTTGGAGGGGCTTCGTGCGGTATCATGGGAACGATTGCTGATGCTGTAATGGACAAAGGAGGAGGTGTATCTGGAATCATTCCGGATTTTCTTTCTATCAAAGAAGTTAAACACGATCGTGTTAAGGATTTGATGATCGTTTCTTCCATGCATGAAAGAAAATTTAGGATGTATGAAAGGTCCTCAGGTTTTATCGCCTTGCCTGGTGGAATTGGAACTTTGGACGAGCTCGTAGAAATCACTACTTGGAATCAACTCAAACTTATTTCAAAACCTTTGGGTTTACTCAATGTAAACGGTTATTTTGAATATTTGCTTAAACAATTAGGTAGAATGGTGGACGATGGTTTTTTAGATTCGGAAACTAAAGAAGGTCTAATCGTTTCGGAAGATCCGGAAGAATTACTCGACTTATTGAGTAGACGTTTTGTTTAAAGTTTATTTCTAATATTCAAATTTTATGTTATATATTTTTAATTTGCTTAAAGCATTAAAAAAGATAAGTCTAACGTGAGCTCTATGTAAGAAAATCTGGGCGAATCCCGCCAATCGTCTGTAAAAGAAAAATTAAATGGAACAAGCGGGACCGGGCTCTCAGCTTCAGTCAAGTTATTGCGTATTGTAGTTCTACATTCAATTTCTTTAATTTCAATAACTTGACTCCGCATCGATCCCTTTCGCTTTACCGAATTTAGGTTAAGTCGTTGTATTTTAAACAAAACGTGGTAGTTCCCACAAATTCTGTCTCTTTATATAAAATTTGAACGCAGAGTCTATAAAATATCTTTAATTGAATGAAGATTACTCAACAGAGATTTCATGCAAAAATTTGATTGGACGAACTTTATTTGGGCTTTATAGAGATTTCCTAAAGCTAATCTAGTTTATATGAGTTCCCACATTTTTAAAAGTTATTATTTTTGTTAAACAACGTGAATTCGGTATAACAAATGCGAAAGCGATTATGCTTGCGATCCGTAGAGAAACAGCATTGAGTTTGGAAATTCCGGTTAGAACTCATAAATGCCTTCCTATGGGGCGGCATTTAGGAATTGAAACATTATGTTGCGACAGTAAGGAGCAACATTGAGTTCAAGAAACTCAATGAAACGCTTTTTACGAAAGCGTTTGAAACTCAGTAAAACGGCTCTCTACGGATCGGCATTCAGGGAGTCGTTGCATTGAGTTTTTTATTCGCCCAGATTTCCTTACGCCGAACCCACGTTAAACAATATGAGTTTGGCGTAGGAAATCATGATTCATTTTTCTAAAAAAATTGAAATCTGAACCTTGTAGATCGATTCTTAAAATGTGGGAACTCATACAAAAAATAAATGTTTAAAAGTTTATAATGTGACTTAATTTGTAGGAATTACTACAAATCGCAATTTTATGAACAAGTTCTAAAATTATAGGAGCCGTACTTTTAGAAAATTCTTTCTTTGAATCCACGTTATATAGAAATTTTTTAATCGTTTTCTGGTTCAGGTTCTAATATCCGAACGAGTTCTATTTTCTCTGCTGCTTTTGCAATGTCTAAAGGTGATTTTCCATTTAGGTTTTTTAAGAATGGAGAGGCGTTCCATTGGATCAATAGTTCAGTGGTAGAAATCTGGTCATGAATGACTGCGACGTGAAGCGGTGTATTTCCTTCTTGATCGATTGGGTTAGGTGAGATTCCAATTTGAAGAATATTTTTGCAAAGTTCGTCTTCTCCATGTTTGGCGGCAAAAAATAATTTTTCAGTAAGAACTTTTTTAAGAATTTTGGTGACGTGATGATATTTTTGTCTTTCCGCTTCTTCCAACCCGGTTTTTCCCGATGCGTTTAATTGTAAAATATTCGCTCCAACTTGAATCAGCTTTTCTAAACATTCTACGCTGTCATGGGAGGATGCAAGAAGTAAGGCGGTATTTCCATCTGCATCCTTATCTTCTAATATGATTTTTGTTTCTTCTTTTTCTAAAAATAAATCTAATATTTCAAAATCATTATGTAATGCTGTTAAATGAAGAATAGTTCTTCCTTCTGAATTTTTCTTTAAAAAATCTGCACCTTGGTCTAAAAGATATTCTACAATGTCTAGATGTCCTAGATCTACTGCTAAAAGAATTGGAGTATATCCTTCTCCATTTCTTTCTTCTAAATCTGGAGTTGAATATTCGTTTTCCAATACCATTTCTACGATCGAAACGTTTCCGGTGCTCACAGCTTTGGTAAGAGGAGTGTTTCCAGCAAAATCCTTTTTTTCTGTGTCTGCACCTGCTTCTAAAAAAATTCGAATCAAATCTTCGTTGTTTTGATCCAAAGCGTTTAAAAGTGGGGTTTCTCCTCTTGCATTGGTTTCATCGGGTTCTGCTCCGGCTTCGAGTAAAAGTTCAATGGCTTCTTGATCTGAATTTTTTACAGCCCAAGATAAAACCCCAGAACCATAACTATCTCTATAATCCTTTAGCCAATCGATAAGAATTGCTTCCCCTTTCAAGGCGTTTAGAAGTTTTTGAATTTCGTTCGTTTTTCCGGTTTTAACTGCGGAAAATAGATCGATCAGTGATTCAGAAAAATCAGTCAGAAAAAATTCTCCAGAATAAAATAAAATAAAAACAAGGTTGGAATCGAACATAAGATTCCTATCCCTGGAAAGGCAGCAGAAAGACTAGGTCTAAAACCCATTTGAATGGAAATGATAGACGCGGTAATCATTGGAGCCATTCCCGCCTCTAAGATTGCTACCTTTAGATGGTTTGGGTTTATGTTTAGAAAAATATAAATTAAAAATATCATAATAGGAGAAATTAGCAATTTATAAATAAGTCCGATAGATAGAGGTTGTATAAAATTCTCCGATTTTTTTGGTTTAGAACCTAATTCCATTTGAAATCCTACTGCGAACAATGCGATTGGTGCTAAAGTTTCTCCCAATATTTTCAGTACAAAATAAATTGATTCTGAAAGGGGAAAAAATCTGAGAAAAAACGAAAAAAGTAAAGCAAGAAAAGGAGGAAAAGTAAAGAGCTTTTTTAAAACAGAAGCAATCGGATTTCCGTTTATATTCGGGTCTTTTTGAAAACGTAACGCGACAATAAATCCTGGAATAGCGAGACAGAGAAAGGTCCCCAATTGATCTACGATTAACACTGAGTTGGTGACTTCTTCTCCATATAACATTCTTAAAATGGGCAATCCTAAAAAAGAGGTATTTCCCAAACCACAACAAAGTATAGTTGCGATTTTTGTTTCCAAATCCCAATGAAAGAATTTTCCGATGGTATAAAAGAATACAACTGAAACTCCGAAGATCAGCCAAGGTATAAATGCCAAAAAAAACAAAGAGTTTTCCAGTTTTATATTACTAATTAAAATCAGAGATGGTAAAGAAACATAAACTACGAAGTTTCCGAGTACAATTCCTGAATTTTCGGGAAATATTTTTACTCGTTTGAGTATCCAACCACCTACAAGACAAATCGGGATAAGCATTAGATGAGGCACTCAGTACAGAGTTCATATTGTTTGAGATAGGGCAAGAGATTTAAGATTAGCCCGCTGCCGGAATTGAACCGGCGACCTTTTCATTACGAGGGAAATGCTCTACCCCTGAGCTAAGCGGGCATTAGACTCAATCGAAAAAGGAAACTTTAACTTTCAAAAAAACGGAACTTTATGTCCGTTTTACGAAGATGTAACGTTAGGCGCATCTTTAATGCGTTACCTAAGTGCAAATTGTAAACTCAAAGTTTTTCTTTCTTCGATTTCTTAAATTCTTTTACCATCATTGCAGTAATACTGTCAAGATGTTTCACTTGATCTTTGAGTTCCGGTTTTTCGTGACGTGTGGAAAAAGAATAACAGGAATTTTTGACTCCTCTATCTTTCATCCACCAGTGCCTTCCGATTTCTCTTCTTTCTCGAGCGGGAAGGTTTCCTTCGTACATTTTGTATTCGTCTAGTTGGGCCGGAAAATTTCTTTCTTTAAGATAAAAGGCGTATGCGGAATGAAAATTCATAGCCGCGTTTTGAATCAGCTCGTTGATATGAAGACAACCTAACGTTTTGTCCGCTGGAAAACGATTCATCAATTTTACGTAGGACATTTCTTCTCCTACTAAATAATCGTATGTTTTGATTGCGGCTGGACAAGTTTCATAAGGAACCCTTTTTTCTTCTACACCAGAGTTTACGATCTTCAATGTGGTGAGGTCTACTTCCAAATATAAAGTCATATCATGATAAGGATCGTATTGATTTACTTCTATAATACAAAACGGCGGAGATTCTTCCGGAAACCAATAATATCTACTTTCATAGTTTCTTTGAAAGTCGGTGTTTCGAAAACGAATCCTTTCTTTAAGTTCCTGTAACTTGCTCATTCAAACCTCTTATTTTAAAGAAACGTTTTCAATAAAACATTTTCCGTTTCTTTCAGGATCATCTTTTCACTAGACTCAATTCTCTAAAGAATTTTTCCGTTTATTTTCATTTGCTTTTTTAAGACTTTCAAATATCTTCGGTCCGGTCTTATGATTCATTCTTTCTTTTTAGAAAAATCTTTTTTGGTTACGGGAGCTAGTTCCGGTATTGGTAGGGCTCTTGTTTTAGAACTCAATCGAAATGGTGCTGTAGTAGGGGCAATTGCTCGAAGAAAAGAATTGTTAAAAGAGTTAAAAAGTGAAGCTAAGTTTCCAGATAAAATCATTTCTTTTCCCGGAGACGTTTCTGATCTTTCTCAGCTCAAAAAGATTACAGAGGAATTCAGAAAAAAAGTTAGGCGTATCGATGGAATGATTCATAGCGCTGGAATTAGCATGCGTGGTCTTGCCAAAGAGACGGATATTAAAGTTTATGAAAATCTAATGAACATAAATTTTTATCCTTTGGTTCATTTATTCAAACTTTTAGAATCGGAACTGAGGCAGAATCAAGGTCATTTTATTGCTGTATCTTCTTTGCAAGGAAGATTTGCAACTCAGTATCGTTCTGGTTATGCTGCGAGCAAACACGCAGTTCAGGCGTTTATGGATAGTATTCGACTGGAAACCTGCGAGAGTGGGATGCACGTTATGACGGTTTCTCCGGGTTATGTAAAAACGGATATTTCTTTGAGAGCTTTATCTGGAGACGGTTCCGCTTACGGAATTATGGATGAAGGAATTAAGAACGGACTTGCGACAGAAAAAGTGGCGACCATCATTTTGAAGGCCATTGAATCCAGAAAGAGAGACGTATACCCGTCTCAGTTCAGAGAGATGTTGGCTTATTGGATCAGTCGATTTTCTCCTTCTTTATTAGATCGACTTTTGAGAAATGCAAGAGTTACTTAGTATTTCCTTCACAATCTGGTAATCAAGAGTTTCGTATTGTGTAAATTCTACTTAAAATTTTTAGATACTCCAACGCCGGCTCTTAGTTAACTTGAATTGGCATAATGAATTTCATTTTTCTGAAAAAAGTTGAGATTTGAACTTTACAGATCAATTCTTAAAATGTGGGAACTACCACATGAACATTACTGATCTCTAGAAAATTGAGTACCGTTAATTTTATCGTAAAACGCTGATTCTATGTAAAATATTAGGTACCTTATTATATAGTTATGAGTAGTATGGAAATCTATTCTAAACTTAAACACGGATCAATGCGACGTAATTTGTGGGAACTACTGCAAACTTAAATTTGTAGTAAAATTTTCAAAATAGTAGGAACTCATACTTTTAAAAAATTCATTTTCTTATGTCGAACTCACATTATTTAAGTAATAAAAAACATTATAAAGTTTGAATTTATCTGATAGGAAAAATCATTTCTAAGTCTGTGGCAGTTTCTACAGATTCAGTTTCTTTGTGAATGTATGGTTTTTAAATACTTTTTTAATTTTTGCATCAGTTTCTTGAATCAAAAAGTTTTACTAAATTCTATAAAGAGTTTGTCCCAAAACCGTCCAATGTAGAAACTACTATGAAAATTTAACGAGATTAGAACTGTTCGAAAGTTCACAAATTGCCAAATGTGACGTAATTTGTAGGAACTACTGCATTTTATTAAAAATTTCTAAAGAATGATCGCATAAAATTCTTTGAGGTTTTGGGACAAGCTCAGAATTAAATACTATAATTTTTTATTGCAAAGCATTGTTTGAATGCAAAATATTTAATACTCTATTGTATAGTTTTCTGAGTAGTTTATAGAAATTGAATATTCTTTATTTTCCAGGAAGATCCCAAACAAGTCTAAAGCCGGCTCTGCGATCCGTTTTTAAATTTGGAATTCCACCAAAGGATCTAAAGTAAGTAGTGGCTTCTTCTTTTGTAGAGGAAAACGAGCCGCCTCTAATTACTTTATGCATTTTTCCGAATGTGTTTCTTTTGAGAGAATGTCCTGGATAGGGAAGATAATCCGAGCTTGTCCACTCTGCTATATTTCCGCACATTCCGATGACTCCGTAAGGACTTGCAGATTTTTTTGCAAGTTCGTAAACTGAAATTGTATCGTTTTGTTTGCTTTCTATAGTATTGCATAATGTAGAATCAAAATCGTTTCCGAACGGATATTCCAAAGGACTTGGAAAAAAAGAATAGGATTCGTCTCGATTAATTTTCCAAGTCATTCCGGTTCCGCGAGCCGCTTTTTCCCATTCCATTTCTGTAGGAAGTCTTTTACCGGACCAACGTGCGTAAGTTTCCGCTTCTCTGTAAGTGATCCCGCTGACTGGATGATGTTCTTTTCCCGCAGGAAAGTTTCCACTTTTCCAATGAGGTGGGGGAGAAGTGTTTGTTTCCTTTAAGAATTTTGAATATTCTTGATTTGTAACTTCGTACTTATCTATATAAAAAGAAGAGACGTCTTGAAGATTACCACGCTCTGGTTTAAAATAAAATGGATTATAACTGTCTTCAGAAGGATCGTTTCCTTGTCCGTGAATAAAAAATCCCATCGATTCGTAAAACGGTTCTCCGTTTTGTTCGTAACCTCCTGAGACAAGAACCATCTCCTTACCGTCTTTGGGATGTCTAAGTTGTTTTGAAGGTCTTGTTCTTCTTCTATCTTCGGTGAAAAAAGCACCCGGTTCGATATAGGCGATTTCTTGTTTATAGTCTTGGATAAAAGTTCCTGCTGTGAGTAAACTTTCAGGGACACCTGGAATTGCAGAAAATGAACCATAAAGTTCAACTTCGGAAGCTTTTTTTCCACCTGAATTGTTTTGATAGACCACTGAGATCTGGCGGATAGAAAAGTAGCCGATTTCTTTTTCGGGATTTTTTTGTAAGACGGAATACTGAGATTTTTTTTCCAGGATGGCTTTGATTTCCTCTTCTTCCTTACCGTAAAATATAGAACCTCTTCGGATTCGAATTTTTACCTTACCTTTACCGCTATAAACCGCTTCTACTTCTCCTTTCCAAAGTGGGATCATTCTCGTATTAAGAGAGGAATCTTGTGTTTGTGCGAATAGAAAAGTAATCGATCCAAATAAAAGGAAAAAATAGAATCGTTTGAGTTTAAAATCGAAAGTCATAATGTTTAATAATCCGTTTTGTAAAGAACGGTTTTTCTATTATTCATTTCGGCATAAATTTCAGGATTAAAAAATAAATTTCCCGAAGATTACAAATCTAATTCTTAAAGTAACTTGGATATTGTTTTACTTTTTCTTTTTTTTGAAAGAAGTAGCCCCACCACCCTGTTTTTGATTTTTATCTCCCTTGGAGAATTTAGAACGAGAACCGTCCTTGGAGTTATTGCCGAAATGAGAATTCGAATTTGATTTGGATCTAGACCCAGAACCGGATCTACCGAAATTCCGGTCTCTGTATCTTCCACCACCAGATTTCTTTTTAGTAGAATGTTTTTCTTCGTATTTAAAATCAGATTCAAATTGAACGGAATCGTCAAAGGTAACGCTGTCTTTTAAAATTGTCATTTTAAATAAGGCGGCGGCGATGTCGAGAGCCGTGTAATCGTCTCCCATCAGTTTTTCTACTTGGTTTACGTATTTGCCAATATGACCGGCGTCTACGATGGATCTTACTTTAGAAGTGTAAGAATGAATTTTTGTTTCTTCTAAATCGTCTAACGTTGGAATCTTACCGGCTTCGATTTTGATTCCGTTGATACGTTCTATTTTTTTCAAGTTGTAGATTTGTTTTCCTACGATAAAAGAAAATGCGATTCCTTTTTTACCGGCTCTTCCGGTTCTACCAATTCTATGAACGTAGTCCTCTCCGTCTCTTGGAAGATCATAGTTAAAAACGGCTTCGACGTTATTGACATCGATCCCCCTTCCGGCCACGTCAGTTGCAACTAAAATCTCGATGCTTCCTTTTCTAAAACCGCTCATCACTTTATCTCTTTGTTTTTGATTCAAGTCTCCGTGGAGTGCTTCTGCAAAGTAACCTCTGGATTTCAAAAGTTCTACAACCGTATCTACTTGCGCTTTTGTATTACAAAATACTAATGCTAGTTTTACATTTCTGTATTCGATCAATCTCGCAAGGGCTTCTCCTTTTGCGTTTTCTTGAATTTCGTAGTAGATCTGTTCAATTTTAGGAGCACTCAATTTCTGATGAGTAACATCTATAATTTGGGGATGATTTTGAAATTTTTTCATCAAAGTAAGTACATCGTCCGTCATCGTAGCGGAAAACATAATTGTCTGACGATCTGCAGGTGTATCCTTTAAGATGAATTCCATATCTTCCCGAAAACCCATGTCTAACATTTCATCTGCTTCGTCTAAAACTACGATTTTGATTTCGTCGAGGTGGATAGAACCTCTTCTCATGTGGTCCATCATTCTACCTGGAGTCGCAATTACGATCTGAGGGTTTTTGCGAAGGGCTCTAAGTTGTCTTTCAATCTCTTGGCCGCCGTAAATTGGAACAACTTCAAAGTTGCCTTTGTATTTTATTAGCTTGCGAAATTGTTCGCTAACTTGTATCACCAATTCTCGAGTCGGACAAAGAATTAAGGCTTGTAAATGTTTACTTTCTACTTCGAGGAGTTCAATTGTAGGAATTGCAAACGCTGCGGTTTTACCAGTGCCGGTTTGAGCGTGTCCGATAATATCTTTTCCTTTTAATATAACCGGAATTGCTTCTGACTGGATCGGTGAAGCTTCTTCAAAACCCATTTCTAAAATTGCGTTTTGGATCTCGGCGGATAAGTTTAGTTCACTAAACTTGAGTTTTTTCATAGATGTTCCTTTCAAAACAATAAATCACCCGCTTCCGGGAACCTCTAGTGTTTTGAATTTTCAAGATAACTTATCTGGAAGATCAAAAAGTGGATCGAAGAGAGGAAGATTGGAACCAGGAGAAATTTTGCGTCTTTATGAATAAGACGTTTATTTTTACTACGATTTAAGGGTCGGTTATTTATACAAGGATAAAAGAACAAAACGACTTTCTTGTAAAATTTTCAGAAATGTTTGAATGTTTCAATTTAAGAACTCGTTTGGAGAAATCTGAACTTTAGCTCGTCGATTTTAAAACGAATTTGATTTATAAATGAAAAAGAGCCTCTATAAAACCAAGGATAACAATTTTAAAATTAAATTTCTATATCAAATGCCGTCTTAGGTTATCGTTAAATTAAAAATTCATTTTATAGAGGTTCTTATGAGAACTTTTATAAAATCTAAAAATAAGGATTTTAGGATTCAGGTTTTACACAAAGTCGTTGTTTGGCGACTTTTATACGATAGGAATTCATTTTATAGAAGTTTTTTTATTTAAAACTAATATAAGACGGAACTTATGGGCCGAAAAAAAATCTCTTAGTATATTCAAAATACTTAAAGTAATTTCGGTTTAAAATTGAGCCGTCATCATTAGATAGCCAAACTGTGCTTGAGGAAGAAATTGTGTTTTTCTAAATTCCGGAGAAATCGAATCGTCATTGAGTTTACGTCGAACCGCGTCTCCCGCAAAAATCCAACTTCCGCCTAATGCCCAAAGTATACCCTTATATTTGAAAGAGTATATTAAATTAATTTCTCTAAATAAGTTTTTTCCGAGAGTTACAACCGATCTTTGATCCAAGGCTCCTTTTTCCGTTTGAACGTAAGGGTCTTTAAAACGTTCGTTTGTAATAGATTCTGTACTGGCTCCTTCTTTGAGTGCTCCCGTAACGTCATACCAACCGTCTTGTCTTTTGTGTTTGTCAACGATCCAATAGGCGATTCTCAATTTACCGAATTCTTTTCCATCCCAAGTAAGATTAGCGGATTTACCGATCATATTCACCCAGCTTACTTGATCCGCTTCTCCAAAAAATCCGTGATTGGAGTGGAATAAATTCGAGAAGGTAGTAACTTTTCCGTCTTTTCGATTTGGATCTCCGCTACCAAGATCATATTCGCCGCCCAATCGAAAAGAACCAATTGTATAACCTATGTCGAGTGCAAACGCATAAGCGTCGTAAGCTTGTCTTTCTTTATAAACGTTATTGGTTATTGTTTTGCCGGTAAGAGGATCTACCGTAGAAATGTTTGTGTTAAAAGTATCCCAACTAGGTGTAATGTTGATTCCATTTCTTCCGGTTTGTCTTGCGTATTCAATTGAAAAGTCGAAAGGGATTTTCGCTTTTTTATCCTGGGTGGTTCGATTGGAAATTCTGAGACCGAAAGTATGTAATTGATCGTATCTGGAATCTCTAGGAATCGTTTCCGGGTTGGGAAGGAGTAAGATCGTAGAGTTATTCTGAGGAAACCATTTTTTATACAGCCCTATATAATAGGCGTCTATATGAATTAAGTCGGAAGGTTTTAACGTATTATAAAAACCTGTAAAAGTAGAATCTCCTTGTTGTTGTTTGGAAAGTTCTGCGGAAAAAGTACACGTAGAAAACGAAGTGGAGTTTGGAGGACAGTTATATTGAATTGGAAAAGAATTTTTTTTTCCTAAATTCGTGGAATTGCCTGCGACGTCTGAATCTTGTTCACCTACGATCATTGCCCAAGCGTGAGAAGAAAAAATTTCTTTATCGATCTTAAATCTAAGTCCGTTAAAACTTCTTCCGACGTTGTTCCATTCCAAAGCGCCAACGAGTCTTTCGTCTCCGTATTTTAGGATTTGTCTACCGGCCTGTAAGGTAATCGGACCGACTAATTCTTTGGATTCTATCCAGGCTTCTCGAATTCCTACGAATTGTCTCGTATTATCATTTGCCGTATCGAGTCCGTTAGGTGAACCTTTTTCCCCTCCCCAAATGGTGGAATCTTGTAAGTTAATTTTTACTTTTGTGTTTTCAGTAAATTCTTTTTCGATCCAGATTTGAGCCTTAGCGCCTACGAAAGAAATATTATCATTTTTGAATTTATCGAAATCGTAATTATATTTTGCTTCGGGACGAATCCGGATCATAGCACCTAACTTAACAGTTTCATACCAGGGGGCTTCTTTTTTAGTTTCTTGAATTTCGATTGGATTTGAGGGTTGTTGTGGTATCACTTCTTGAGTTTGAACTTCGATCGATTGTTTTTGAACTATGCGGGTTGTGTTATGGCGTCGGACTTTATGAGTTTTGAATCGTTTTGTTTTTTTAGCGTTAATTTCCGTAAAAGAAAAAACCACTAAGATAAGTAAAAGTTTAATGATTCCCAATTTGCAAATTTTCAATTTGATCCTCTTTCGATTTTACTTTTTCAAAATTTATAAGAGATTTATTTTTTTACTGATTTCTATAAAACATTAACACCATAAATTTTTATCACAAAGTTCTGTTCAGTGCAAATGGTCTGGTACTATTTTGTATAGCTCTGAACAGGAGCATTTCTTAATTGACGGGTTCAGTGTGGAAAAGTTGTGAAACACTATTCTTATATTATTAATTTCTAAATAATAGGTAACTTAAATTTTAAGACGAATCCTGGTATCAGCTTAAAATTTTAATTACTCTATTATTCAGTTCTAAGTAAAATGATATGAGAGTTTCCATAAAACTTTGAAATTATAGTTTTTTAACACTTCATTATAATTTCTGTTTTTTTTAATTTCCTTATACTGAACTCATGTTGGTTTACAATTTCGAAACTATTTAGACATCTATAATTAGAAGATAATATATTATAAAAAATAAACATATTTAAAAAAATTATTAACAAAATGAATTACTTTGGAAATAAATTTTTTCTCGGGTCAAAAGGGCGACTGAAAGCTAATTCTAAGATCAAGCAAGTTTTTATATTACTTGAATGTATGAAAATTAACGGTCGATTTTACCAAAAATGTAGAAATTCTTAAAAATTGCGTTTAACTCGGAATTGTTGGCTTTTTTGAAGTTTTAAATCCTGAAACCAACTCACCAAGTATCACTTTCGTGTATTCGAGTGGTTAATTTTAAAGGAATCATCATCCAATTCTGTATGGAATTGTTATTTTGCAGCATCACAAAAATGAAAAGCCTATTTTATGCAGGTTCTAATCAGTAAATCACTTGGGAGTTTTAAATAATGTGAATTCAGCATAAAGAATCTATAATTCATTTTTCTGAAAAGTTGGATCTGAACTTTCAGATCTATTCCTAAAATGCGGGAACTACCACGAATCACAATTTTAAGAACAAATTCTAAAAGCTCGCTACTTTTAGAAAATTCCTTCTCATTTCTATAAGCCAAACTTGTGTTATTTAAAAAGTGGTTCCTACAAATTAATTACGTCGCTTTATACGGTTTGTGGCTTTTTAAAAATTTTTAGTAATTTAATTTTTGTGTGAGTTTCCACATTTTGAAATAGATTTTGATATTCATTATGTCGTATCAATTGAATTTAAAATTTTAAAGTCAGAACTTGATATAAATTGAATATTAGAAAACTTCTTTTTAAAAAAGGCCCAACATTTTAACCTTTATTACTCATCTCTATAAAATTGAGTACCTAAATATTAGAGTTGTTGGAAAATTAATTCTCCATCTTGTTTCTGTTTTATGAAATGGTTGATTGAAGTAATTCTATTAATCATCGCTATGAATTTTCAACAATTCTATTCATCACAAAGTGTCTTTTTAGGTAAATTCGATGTAACCTAATGTGAAAGCGATTGGGGAGTAGAGAAACGCTCTTTCAAACTTAGCGTCTTACTCCCTGAATGCAGACCCTTAGAGAGGTATTCACTGAGTTTTCCGGATCGAGCTCTATAATAAATTGTAACTAAAAAAATATCGTATTACGTTTCTTTTATGCAATTTATTGACTAAGGTTGAATGCGCGGTCTGGCAACACCGGATTCGCCATATTTTTTAGACAGAATTCATATCGTTGAAGTGTAAACGATTAGATTGATACTTTATTATATAGTTACTATTAATAGAAGTTATGAGTTTGTCCCAAAATCTCAAAAAATTTTACATGATCATTCTTTAAAAAATTTTAATAAAATGTAGTAGTTTCTACAAATTAAGTCTCATTTGAAAATTCGTGAACTTTTGAGTATTTATAGTATTGTTAAATTTTCATAGTAGTTCCCACATTGGACAGTTTTTGAACAAGCTATGTGAAAAAAACTTCAAAATAAATCTTTATAAAGATCAAAAATAATAGATTATTGAAAATTTAATATATCATATTAAAAAAACAGAATTATCTTTTCACTTTAATGAAAAAGAAACAAAAGAAAATTAATCTTAAGATTTTCATAAAATCACAGTTTGAAAAATTTATTTTTTACAGAAATATAAATGAAAGGATTTTTTCAAATTTCATTGAAAAAATCAAAATTAACAAGTTCAGAAAATTAGTTAATTTTTTCATGAGGAACTGTTAGATGAATGCTGACGCTGTATAAAAATTCTCTTAAATTTAAGTTTAAATTGTTTTTATTTTTTCTTTTGGACTTTAATGGAACTCATCGCATGAACTAATTTTTGAATTCGTTTTAATCTAGTCTCAGGTAACTTTGCATCTAAAATTGCTTCAATGTATTCTCTTTTATGAGACCAGGATAAGGATTCAAAAGACTTTATCGCATTCTTATCTTTGGAAAGAAATTTCTTTACATCTTCAGGAAGTTTTACGGTTTTTGTTTTGTAATTAATATATTTAGAAAGTTCAGGACGTTTTTGTTTTTCCGCTTTTGAGCCTCCTTTTTTGACAGCATCAGTTTTTTTAAAACGAAGTGCAGACCAGGTCTCGTCTAACGAAATCAAGGCGACTCCTTCGTATCCATTTTTCGAAAGTAATTCCCAGCCGTGGTCTCTATCTAAATCCGTTTTTGTTCCTGAAGATTTTTTGGTATATGCAATCCATAAAATACTTTCTTCACGAATCGATTTAAGTATTTTTAAAAGATAAGATTGGAGAGAGGAAGCCGAATCCGCAAAAAAAAGAATTCCTTCCGCTTCTGAGATTTTATCTGTAAAAATAACCCCTCCGATGGGAGAGGATGTATGTACTTTTTCTTGATCAAATACTATCAGCTTATTTCCTTCTTTGAGTCGCATCTTTTTAATTAAGTTCGGATTCCAATCTATCATAAGGCGTAAGAAAAAGTGGGTTTTTAAAAAATGCAAATGAAAAAAATCAGAAATTTTACAAATAAAATTTCGATCAGAACATTCAAAAAATTTGTTATTTCTAATTCTTAGACAATAGGTTTTAAAAAAATTAATTTGACTTCATTTTTTAAGCTTTTACCCATCCCTATAAAATTGAGTACCGTTAACTTTTATCACAAAACACTGTTTCAATGCAAAATATTAGGAGCTTTATTATATAGTTATGAGTAAGATGCTTTTGTGGAAAACTATATTCAAAATCGATTAAGTATCAATTATTTAACATGGGAATGAGAAGATAATGATTGCCATTCATTGCTTGACAAAACGATACATTTGAAAAAGCCCAATTGTTTGCCTATTTATACCCCGATAATCACGAACTTAGAGAGAAGGCTTTCTCTGCAAATTTATCTTTAAAACTTCGGATCGAAAAACCAAAACCAAAAAAGTATTTAATGGTTGATCATCATTTGTTACCTCGGCCGGTAGTATCAAAGAGAATAAAAGATTTGATAGAGTTACTTTTACCAAATAGAGTACATTGGGTTCCTGCGGAAATTGATACGGATAAAAAATTATATCATTATTTTATTATGATCCCTCCAGAAATCAATTGTTTAGATCCTGAAAAATCCAAACTGCATCTGCAATCGGAAGGGTAAATTTTTGAAGTAGAAGAAATGGTATTGGATCCAGAAAAGTTAAAAACGTATTCCTATCAAGATCGTGGGATTTTCCGGTTTACTGCTGGAATAACATACTATTTGATCGAGGGACAAATTGCTTCTGCAATTCAATTATTAGATCCATCAGGAATTCGATTTATATTACTTGCAGATTGGAATTTTAAAACTGCTTTCATTAAAAACTTACTATAAAATTTTAGAACCAACTTCCACACAAATAACTAAATGATCAATTGATTCATGAAAATCACCTTGTAAGCGATACTATATCTTTGAAACTGACCTAATGATTTCACCGTTACGTTGGCTACTCCCTGCAAAAGCAAAGCCATTATTATCAAAAGAATTAATAGATCGATCTTATCCGCGTTTTAGATGGAGGATTTTAGAAGCAACCTTTATCGGTTATGCGACGTTTTATCTCGTAAGGAATAATTTTCCAGTTATTTCCAAAGAAATGGGAGAAGCCCTTCATTATAGTCAAGAACAAATCACAAACATTTTAGCAGTGACTGCGATCACATACGGGATAGGAAAATTTTTAATGGGAATCTTATCCGATCGTAGTAATCCAAAATACTTCATGCCATTGGGTTTGATTTTAACCGCGATTTGTAATTTGTTTTTCGGAGCATCAAATCAGTACGAAATTCATTTTTATCTTTGGGCATTAAACGGATTGATGCAAGGGATGGGATGGCCTCCTTGTGGACGTTCTCTTGGTCATTGGTTCGGAGTTTCCGAAAGAGGATCTAAATTTGCAATTTGGAACATAGCGCATAACGTGGGAGGAGGTTTGGTAGGAATTATCGCAGCTTACAGCGCATCTTGGTGGGGTTGGAGGAATGCGTTTTATATTCCCGCTTTGATTGCGATTGTGACCGCGATTTATCTTTTATTTCGATTGGTGGATACACCTCAGTCGGTTGGTCTTCCTCCAATCGAAGAATATCAAAAAGATCCGGAAAAGGAGGTAAGACTTTCTATACAAGAACAAGAAAAGGAACTTTCTTTTCGAGAAATCATTTTAGGTTCTGTATTAAAAAATCATTATGTTTGGACTTTTGCATTTGCTAATTTTTTCGTTTATGTGGTTCGATATGGTTTGACGGATATAGGTCCTACTTATTTAAAACTTTCTAAAGGAGCTTCTTTAGAAAAAGGTGGGATCAGCACGTTGATCTACGAATTTGCCGGAATTGCTTCTACCCTTCTTGTAGGATGGGGTTCCGATAAGCTGGGGGGTAAAAGAGGAATGGTAAGTCTTTTATGTATGCTTCCTATTTTGTTTGCTTTAATTTCATTATTATTTACTCCTTTAGGATTTCTATGGTTGGATCTTGTATTGTTCGGAATCATCGGTTTTTTTATCTATCCACCTGTTATGTTGTTAGGTGTTGCTGGGCTTGATTTTACTTCTAAAAAAGCGGTTGGAGCTGCAGCCGGTTTTATAGGTTTATTCGGTTATTTGGGAAGGACGATTCTTTCAAAATCGGTAGGATGGTTGAGTAAACAAACTGGATTTCATTGGGAACAACCTATGTATTTAATGATCGGTGCGACTTTAATTTCAATTGCGTTGCTCGCCATTACTTGGAATTGGAAACCTAAGGCATAGAATGAAGTTTTTATTTTACACTTGCTTTTCCTCTAAAGGTTAAAATAGTTTTCTGTTATGGTACATCCTTGGCATGATATTTCTCCCGGCGATCAAAATCCTGAAATTGTAAATGGCGTCATAGAGATCAAACGCGGCAGCCGCGCAAAATATGAAGTAGATAAAGAGTATGGAATTTTAAAACTAGATCGAGTTTTATATTCTTCTTTTTATTATCCTGCAAATTATGGATTTATCCCTCAATCTTATTGTGGAGATCAAGATCCTCTTGATATTTTAGTTCTTTCTCAGGTAGAATTGGAACCTCTTTGTTTGGTAAAAGCAAAGGTTATAGGTGTGATGAGGATGTTAGATTCCGGAGAAGAAGACGATAAGATCATTGCGGTTGCGGCTAACGATATGTCAGTCAATCATATTAATGATATTTCGGAACTTCCTCCACATTTTACTTTGGAATTGAAACACTTTTTTGAAGACTATAAAAAATTGGAAAACAAAACGGTAGTTATCGAAGAATTTCAAAATGCAATTTTAGCGCGAAAAATAGTTTTAGATTCTTTAGAATTATATAAAAAAACGTTTCCGAAAAAATAAAAGTATTTTGTAAGACTCGCAACAGATGACTAAACATATTAAAAAATCGATGTATTTTAGGGATAGAAATCAAATATATTCTAATTTACTTAAATATATTTAGGAAGAAAGTCTTTTGAGCCTTCAATTCTAAAATCCTATTCAACTTGTGTGGTTGGTTATGGTAGAAAGCGTTTTGCTGAGTTACTTCGAACGACCTTTCGGAAATGAGACACTGAGTTCAGGAAAACTTGAATTTGGTATAACGCGAAAGGGGTCGATGTTAGAGGAATTCAGCAGAACGCTCTTTCAAATTAAAGCCGTCTTTACTTCTATGGATACTCTACATCGCGTTTTATAATAAATTGAAACTAAAGATGATTATTGTATGATGTTTCCTGTATAGAATTTCTTGACCAGGTGCGTCTAGATTTTTTTTCTGAATTCACATGATTAAAACGTAAACTATTCAATAACGTGACTTCGGTCATAATTCACTTTTTCTGAAAAAAGTTGAAATCTGAATTTTACAGATCGATTGCTAAAACGTGGGAACTAACCTAACCGCAAATCACAATTTCACGAACAAATTCTAAAATTGTAGGGACTCATACTTTTAGAAAATTCTTTCTTATGTCGAACTCACGTTAAATAGGTACTTTATTCTGTAGTCATGAGTAAAAGGAATCGATAAAAATCTTTTGTAGATATGGATTTTTTCAACAGTTCTAATAAAACTATAATTTATCTTAAAAATACTTTATTTTTGCTTATGCCGATTCCTATTATTCTAAGATATTTTTGAGATGGTTCTATATAAAAAAGTTCATCTAAGTAATTAATTTGGATAAAAATTAGAATATTATAAAATTATAAATAATGAGTTAAATTTGACCAGGAAAATCCCCTGGTTTTGTTCTCCAGCGTCTATGGACCCAAAAGTATTGTTCTGGAAAAAGTTTCACTTCTTCTTCTAAGGCTTTTGTCCAAACTTCTGTATAGTGACGAATTGCGGTTTCTCTATCAGTAAACGCTTTTTTATCCACAAAACCTAAGTCTTTAACTCTAACGATCACTTTACCTTTCTCTCCGCAAAGAACCGAATACAAAAGCATCTTTGCACCCGTAAGATAAGCCATTAAAGCGGGGCCTTGATAGGTAGATGCAGGGCGATTGAAAAAGTTTACGAAAATTCCGACTTTGCCCGCATTTTGATCTGAACCAAAACCAATCCAATAACCTTGTTTTAACATTTTAGTCACTTGACTGGATTCTTCTGTGGAAACGAGTTTGATTCCGTTTTTTGTTCTAAGTTTATAAATTAGTTTATCCACGAGAGGATTTCTGACTTTTTTATAAATCCCTCCGCCTTTCATACGGACTCCCATAAACTGAACTAAAATTTCCCAAGTTCCAAAATGACCGGAAATTAAAACGACTCCTACACCTTCTTCGTTTGTTTTCTTTTCGATCTCCAAAGATTTCGGATCGTAAACTAAATAACGATCCATCCATTTTTGATTTAAACGAGGAGCAAATAAAGTGCCTGCGACTAAATTCCCGATATGAAGAACACTTTTCCAAACAAGTTCTTTCTTTTGTGATTCTGTATATTCCGGAAAAGCGTGGGAGATATTTTCGTATGCAATCCTTCTATGTTTTCTTGCAAACGGATAAAGGAGAATCACAAGAAATTTTCCGTATAAAAGACACAAACGATACGGTAAAATTCGAAACGGAAGATAAAATAAATAAACAAAGATAAAAGCAGGTATATAACGAATCACGAGGACCCCGAAATTTTCTTTTCTTACAAATGGATTGGTTTCTATCCGGATTGACAAGCAAAAGAACAAGCAAATTTTTTTGAACTCAATGTATGAGTTCCTACATTTTTTAGTGAATCAAGATACATATAACTAACTTTGCAAGTTTATTACTGATATAAAAATTAATTACTGTGAGTTTTAATCTTGAGCCTGTTTCGATACAGAATATTGAGAATTCTGTTATATAGATCTGGGTAGGCAGATTTTTTGGAATGTGGGAACTACTGCATTATTTTTGAATTTACTGCTAATCTGTCAAATTGTGGGAACTCTTGCGCTCTTAAAAAATTCTATGTCAACACGAAGTTTTACAAAGGAAAAAAATCTGCCTTTAAAAATGTAGCTCCGAGGGTTGACCGCAAAGGGTAGTTTCTAAATTCTGGAATTTGGATTTTTATTTTTTTGCGAACTTATCTTTGGTCTAAAGAAAAATCTTGTACTCGAAAGAACCCATGGACAATCTGAAAACCTCTGTACATGAAATTTATCTTTCTCTTTCTGGAGAAGGAATTTCAACCGGCATTCCTACTATATTTGTTCGAATGGCGGGATGTTCTCTTCGTTGTGGAATGACTGTCGGAAGAAAGTTATGGTGTGATACTCCATACGCGTTGTCTCCAAAAGCTGGAGAAGAAATGAGCGTAAATCAAGTCTTGGATAAAATCCAAGAGCTAAGTGCTGTAAATATTCAGATTCTACTAACGGGAGGAGAACCTCTGGAAGGAAGAAATAGAGAATTTAGCATCACTTTAGGAAACGAAATTTTTAGAATTAGAAATTCTTCCGGTTTCTATCCAAGACCCAGGGTAGAAACCAACGGAGCCGAGTCGATCGAAGGAATGGATCAATTCGTTTTTACGTTGGATTATAAACTTCCTGGTTCCGGAATGGAAGACCGAATGAATTTGAAAAACTTGGAAATTTATAAGGAAAGAAAAAATCCTTTGGACGAGATTAAATTTGTGATTCGAGATAAAAATGATTTCGAAAGATGTTTAGAAATAATCGAAAAACACGCGTTAGTTGGAAATCTCTTGGCGTCCCCAGTTCAAGGAGAATTATCTCCTGAAATTCTTGCCGAATGGATAAAATATTCTCTTGGTTCAGGACTTAGACTTTCAATACAAACTCATAAATATATCTGGGGCGATCAAAGGGGAGTTTAGTTGGAAGAAGTTTTACAGCTCAGCCTAGACTTTGAACCCAAATCAAGTTCTGGTTATCGAGGGGATTTTTGTTACTTAACGAATTCTCCCGAATCCGGAATCGGAAAGATCGTTTCTTCTGCTGAAGGTAAATTTACGATTGAATTCTCCGTTTCTCAAACAAAAAAGACAGTTTCTGAAAATTCTACTTACTTGAGAATTCTTCCGGGTTACCCATCTTCGCTTCGAAATGTGGAAGAGTATTCTAGTTTAATGAACTTAGCGCTCACGGCCTACGAATTAAAACTCACTCACGCATTTGATAAACTTTCGGCTCTTTCTAATTCGAGGACGAGACTTCTTCCACATCAGATCGAATCCACATATATCGTAGTTAATAGTTTACGTCCTCGTTTTATTCTCGCAGACGAAGTTGGTTTAGGAAAGACGATCGAAGCCGCTTTAGTTATGAAGGAACTTATCTTCCGAAGGGGATATAAAAAAGTTTTGATCGTCGCACCTTCTCCTTTGTTGGTTCAGTGGCAACAGGAATTGAAAAATAAATTCAACGAAGATTTTAAAATCGTTAAACGAAAAAATTTCCACACAGACGGAGAAAAGAATTGGAGAAATTTTCAACACGTAATCACTTCTATCGACTTTATTAAAAATCCAAAATATGCCGAAGAAATTCTAAAAACAAAATGGGACATCGTAATTTTCGACGAAGCCCACAGGTTGAGAAGAGACTATCACAAAATCACTCGCGCCTATCTATTTGCTGAAAAAATTTCTAAAAAATGCGAATGCCTCTTGCTTTTAACAGCGACGCCGTTTCGTGGAAAATTAGAAGAACTTTATTATCTAATGCATCTCATTGATCCGAATATTTTAGGTCCTTATCATACGTTCGTAAATGATTATATTCTAGGAAACAAAGCAGATCTCAAAGATAAAATTTCCAAGGTCTTGTTACGAAGGAGAAAGATCGAAGTAGGTGGATTTACAAAACGGTTTGCCAAAACCGTTCGAATAGAGTTGTCTTCGGTCGAAAGGGAATTTTACGAAGAAACGACCAATTATGTCAGAAGAGAATACAATCTGGCGATGAGAACTCAAAACCGTGCAATCGGATTTGTGATGATCGTATTCCAAAAACTTTTGGATTCTTCTGTGTTTGCGTTATTATCAGCGCTTACAAAAAGAAAATTTCTTTTGGAAAATAAGTTTCATCATATTCAAAAAATGGAATCTAATTTAGAAGAATGGGATTTGGACGAGACCGAAGATGTAGAAGAATTTGTTTCCGGTTTGGATGAATCGGTTCAACTAGATCTTCAAAGTTTAAAAAGAGAGCTTCTTTCCCTCAATCGATTGATACTTTTAGGAAAAAAGATCAAAGAAGATAAAAAATCCATTAAATTGAAAGAAACGATTCTTAAACTTCAAAAAGAGGGACATTCAAAATTTATTATATTTACTCAGTTTAGAACCACCCAAGATTTTTTAGCCTCGGTTCTTTCTGATTTTCAAGTTACTTTGTTTCACGGTTCTTTGAGTGCTGACGCAAAGGAAAAAGCGATTGTAGAATTTAAAACAAAAACGGAAATTTTAATCTGTACTGAAGCTGGAGGAGAAGGAAGAAATCTTCAATTTGCAAACGTTCTTTTTAATTACGATCTTCCTTGGAGCCCGCTGAAGATAGAACAAAGAATAGGACGGATCCATCGATTTGGCCAGAAAGACAATGTATTTATATTTAACTTTGCGAGCAAGGACACCGTCGCAGAAAGAATTTTAGAAGTGTTGACAAACAAAATCCGTTTGTTTGAAGAATCAATTGGATCTTCTGATGAACTTTTAGGCGCGATCGAAGACGAGTTGGATTTTAATTCTTCCTTTATGAAATTTGTTACCGGTAATAAGTCTAAAACGGAAATGGAAGAAGAGATCGATAACCGGATCAAAATTGCCAAAAAAGGTTTTGAAAAGTTAGGCGCTCTTGTCACTCCTAAATTGATCGATTTTAATCTTCAGGATTATTACAGTCATACACTCGAGGAGCGTTCGTTTAATAATACTCATTTGGAAGAATTTGTTTCTCGTTTTACTAAAATTTTTCCGGAAGAAGCTGGTTTTCAACTACTCCGAAAAAAACCACAAATTTACGAAATTGATTCTCCACAATATAAGGGAAAATATGGAACGTTTGATTCCGAGCTGGCACTTCAAAATGATAGTTTGGAATTTTTGGCATTTGGTCATCCTCTTATAGATAAAACGGTTTCTTATTTGATTCAAAATCAAAAAGGGTGGAGCACTGCTTTTCATTCTGTTTCTAATAAAGAATATTATGTTTTTCTGGTAGAATTTCAATTTACTCTCAATCGAACCGAGTTGTTCTACTTTGAAACAAATCCTAATACCGGTTCCGTAAAACAAATTGAAACACTTCCGGAAGAACTTAGAGAATACAATTCTTCGGTAAGACCTTCAGAGATTTCTTCGCATCCTGAATTACCTTCTCGATTGGAAGAAAATTTAATCCGAACTTTTATCTCTTTGGATGAAATTGTGGAATCCAGAAAAAAAGAACTTGGGGATCAGACCTTGGATCTTTTTCAAAAAGAAGAATTTAAAATTAGAACTAGCAATCAAAATACTCTAAGACAGCTCGAAGAAAAATTGATGCGTCAAGAGGCGGCATTTAAATGGGAAGGGAAGCCAGAAAAAAAATCGGCAATGAATCGGACCCGAAATGAAATTCAAAAAGTGAAAGAAGATTTTGATCGAGAGCTTCGTAAGGTGAGAAACGGCAAAACGATTCAACATCGATTTCAACTTTTTCAAGTATATCTTCCTTCTTGAACCGGAAAAGTTTTCCTGCTCGACATCCGATTTTAATCGAGGTTTCTGGACCTTAATCATTGGACCGGAGTTCTTGACGTGAAACTTTCTTTAGATTGGATGAACGATTTTACACCTTTGAAGGAGGTGGGACTCGATGCAATTTTAAAGAAGATTGCGATTTCTGTTTGTGAGATCGACGACGCGACGGAGTTTCGTCCCGAATTGGATTTTGTAAAAATTGTTCGAATCGAATCTCTGGAAAAACATCCTTCTGCGGATAAACTTCAAATAGCCCAGGTTTTTGATGGAAGTTCTAAATCTCAAATTGTTACCGGAGTAACTAACGTAAAAATAGGCGATTTGGTCCCTCTAGCGATTCCGGGAGCAAAATTAGGAGACAAAGAAATTTTAGAATCTGAACTTAGAGGAGTTAAAAGTTCAGGAATGTTATGTTCCGAAAAAGAACTTTTTTTGTCGGAAGAGGGTAATGGTGTTTGGATTTTAAACGGGTTAGATCAAGCCGAAGTCGGTAAGACAATCCGTTCATTTTTATATTATAATGATATTATATTCGAAGTTGATAATAAATCTATCACACATAGGCCAGATCTTTGGAGTCACTTCGGTTTTGCAAGAGAACTCGCTTCTCAACTTCGTTTACCGATAGTTTTTAATCCTTTCGAATCTCTTTGGAATTTCGACTTATCAGTCAAACTTCCGAAAGTATTAGAAAATCAGAATGCGCATTCTTACTATGCGTCTTCTATTTCTGGGGTTTCTGTCTTTCCTTCGAAAAGAAAATTTCAATCCAGATTGCAAAAATGTGGGGTTAGAGTGATTAACAATGTAGTGGATGTTTCCAATTATGTAATGTTGGAAATGGGCCAGCCTACTCATTTTTTTGATAAGAAGTTTTTAGAAAACCAAGGTGGAATTTCTCTCGAAGTTTCCTTTGCAAAAAAAGGGGAAAGTTTTGCACTTTTAGACGAGACCTCTCCAGCTTTAGAAGAGGAAGTTTTGCTGATTCGTAATCAAGGGAAACCTGTGGCAATTGCAGGTGTAATGGGCGGTAAAGAATCTGCTGTACAAAATACTACGACGGAAATCGTGATGGAATCCGCAGTCTTTATGAGAGAAAGGATTCGTAAGTCTATACGTTCCACAGGTATCCGATCCGATTCTTCTGTTCGTTACGAAAAAGGACTGGAGGCGACTACAACTCTTCCTGTAATTCGTCGTGCGCTCAATCTTTTAAAAGAAAATGGTTGTTCCGAATTGAAAGCGAGCGAACCTGTGGGTTTTTTACATATTCCTCATAAAGAAGTTCGTATTCATACGGACATTCATTTTATTAATGCGAAGTTAGGCGTTACCTTGTCTCAAGGAGACATTACGGATATATTAGAAAGATTGCATTTTATAGTTTCTTGGAAAGGGGAACATCTGGAAGTTTTAGTTCCTAAATTTCGTCATAATTATGACGTGACTATCCCGGAGGATCTTGTAGAGGAAATTGGAAGAACCAAAGGTTACGATACAATCCAAGTCTCTCCTTTATTAGCGGAGGTTAAAACTCCAATTCGAAATTTAAATAGAGAATTGGAAAGAAAGTGCAAAACTTTTTTTGCCATAGCTTTAAAATATCATGAAGTTTTTAATTATTCTTTTCAATCTTATAAAGAAAATGAATTTTCTGGAGATCCTAAACTTTCGGTAAAAATTAAGAATGAAATGCCAGAAGAACAATCCGTTCTGAGAAATTCGCTTTTACCCTCTTTGTTAAAAAATACTCGCACCAATCAAGATCGATTTTCGGAGATTAAAATTTTTGAATTTGGCCGAGTGTATTTTAATCTTCCAGAACCAGAAAACGAGAAGAAAATTTTTGCTTTTGCAGTTTCTTTAGATAAAAAAAGTTCCGAGCCTGATTTAAAACTTTTAGAAGAAGATTTTTTAAAAATAAAAAAGGAAGTAGAATCTTTTCTAGAGTCCATTCAGATTTATGAATATACTTGGAAAATACAACAAGAAACTATCTTTCATCCAGGTGCAAATCTGTGTTTGGTGGCGAGATCCGGAAAAGATGGTTTAGAAACCATTGTAGGTAATTTAGGATATGTTCACCCTGCGATTTTAGATTCTTTCGAACTTAAAAAAAGGGTAATTTACGGTTCTTTTGAATTTGAACGGATTGTAGAACTTTGGAATCAAAATCGGAAAGTTTCCCGTTTTGTGACTCCTTCCCAATTTCCGGAAGCAGAAATTGATCTTTCAATTTTGGTTGGAGAAAAAGAAAATACGAACGTATTTACAGATCTTGTAAAATTGGAAAGAATTCCTGAGCTAAAAGAAGGTTGGGTATATTCTCAATTCATGGGTGGAAATGTTCCGGAAGGAAAAAAGTCAGTGAGTTATCGTTTTCGATTAGTGAACTATGAAAGAACTTTTACCCAAGAAAGAATCAAAGAAATTTCGGATCAGTTAGTTATTCTTGCGGGAAAAAATGGATTTGTATTGAGATAGGGAACTGGTTTCAAAACCTAGAAAGATATACAAATACCTTAGAAATTTTTAATAAACTACTGCAACTTTCCGTAGAAGCCGTCATATTTGACAATTGCAAACTTTCTATAGTTCTAATGTCGTTAAATTTTCTTAGTAGTTCTCACATTTGTACGAAATTCAATGTATCTCGTTAAACTTAGTAAAACGCTTTCCTGAACTCAAATCTCGCTCCTGACGGGTCGCGTTGAACTCAGTAAACGCTTTCTATGGATCGCGTTTAAGGTTTTGGACAAGCTCTAAGTTCAAGATTGAGTATAAATACATATTAGAAATTTAATTTATAAAAATTTAATATATTATTGAATCTAATTTTTCAGGGACTCGTGTCCGCTGGCGTTTTCTCATTTGGAATGTGCGTCGGAATTTCAGAGTTTTTAGGAATATTTCGGAAAATACGAGGGTTTTACAGAATTCTAATAATTGTTGAAAAAATCCTTTTGTCGATGTCAAACTGTTCGTGGTGATTACCACATTTTAAGTTTTTATGATAGAATTAACCAACATTGATAACATTTTTGTAGACTTGATAGAACCTTTTGATAAGGTAACTTCGGAAAAAATAAAATGAATATTCATAAAACTGCATTTATTCACCCTCTGGCGACGGCGATCGGTCTCGTAGAAATGGGGCCTTATTCTTCTCTTTGGCCTGGAACGGTAGTTCGTGCGGATATGAACCAAATTGTTTTGGGCAAAGGGGTAAACATTCAAGACAATTCTACTCTTCATACCGATTCAAGCCGAGGAATTACGATAGGGGATTATACATTAGTCGGTCATAATACTATGTTACACGGATGTAAAATCGGAAGGGGTTGTCTAATCGGAATCGGAAGTATCGTTTTAGACGAGGCTGAAATTGGGGATGGTGCTATGATAACCGCTGGTTGTATGATTCGAGGTGGAAAAAAAATTCCTCCTGGAGCGATGGTTATACAAAAAAACGGAGAATTAAAAATTTTAGAAGGAAAATCAAAACCCATTTTAAGTGTAGCGGGTTGTTTAGAATATATTGCTCTTTCTGATCGATTCCGAAAAGGAATTTTTGGACCGTTTACTCTGGAAGAAGAAATCGAATTTCAAAATCAAGCAAAAACGGTTTTAAAAGAAATGGGAATTCCTTTTAAAGAATAAAGAAGTCATTTGGATCTAGAATAAACTACTCAGGCTATATAATAAAGTATCTAGTGCCCTGTATTGAAACAAGGTTTTGCAATGAAAATTTGCGGTAATCGATTTTATATGGGTTAATAAAAAATGAAAGTAATTGTTTTTGCATTTTTAAGTAAAAATCTGTTTTATTTTTAAAATCGAATCAAATATTTTATAGTCTTTATATTTTTTATTAAATAAAGTTTTATATATTATAATTATCTAAAGTATTTATTATTCATAACTATATAATAAAGTACCTAATATTTTGTATAGGACCAGCGTTTGGTGATAAAATAACGGTACTCAATTTTATAGAGATCAGGAATTCAATTAGGATAAAATTTATTATTTATGGCAGAAAGTTTATGAAAATAAAATACCAACTAAAAATTATAATCATTACAATTTTGTTTATGAGTAACTATTTGTATTCTCAAAAAAGTTTTGAAATTTATGCGAATCTTATTTTTATAGAAAAATTACCAATGCCTTATGAAATAGTAACATTAAAAATCAATAATATTTATTCTAAAAGGAATTTGAGTAAATTAGAATTTTTGATATTATTGAGTAAAGCTAAGAGAATTCGGCCAAAGGATGAAAAATTAAGAAGTTGGCATTATTCTTCTTGGTGTAATAGAGTTGTTAAAAAATTCCATAGTGGTGATTAACAAAACTGCTTCAATTGATAGTTTCCATGAAA
Organism: Leptospira interrogans; assembly: GCF_900156205.1. Taxonomy (GTDB): domain Bacteria; phylum Spirochaetota; class Leptospiria; order Leptospirales; family Leptospiraceae; genus Leptospira; species Leptospira interrogans. The sequence continues at coordinate 64,778 of NZ_FTNA01000006.1, read as the reverse complement.
TAGAAATAAATGAGGAATTAATTTTTCAACAATTCTAATATTCAATTTCTTACAATTTTGGGAAGTTATGAGCTTAAATTATATCTTGGTGGACTTGGTTTTTTGACTTTACCTGATGGAAAAACAGAGGCGTTATTGTTTGACCTGAATGGAAAATGAAATCAATTTTAAAAGGATAAATGTCGTTAAATACACATTGTATAAAAGGAATCTATCTTATAACATTGTTGTCATAGCGAGAAGTTGATACTATTTGTGGAATTCTGACTCAGTCTATTTTTCTGAATCCTAGTTCTAAAAAGTTTCCATGAAAATGTGTAATCTGTTTCGAACGAAGTGATTTCATTTTGTCTGCTATTACACTCACCCGAAAATCTACGTAATCGTTTCGATAAGCGTCTCCTTCTTGTATTGAAAAATTAATGATCGAGAATATTCTACCTTGTTTAGATGGTTTGCTAATTTGAAATGGAAGTTCTTTATGACCTTCTCCGTTCAACGAAATTTTAAATAAGGATATAAAATTGGAAGAAACGTTTGTGTTTGTACCCAGTACGACCTGATATTTACCAGCTGTCTTTGTAGGTAATCGAATCCCTGCTGAAAAATCCTGATTCAATTTGAAGTTTAAATAAAATGGATAACTGGAAGTTTCTTCCTCTTTGAAATAATCAGGAAGTCTAATATCATGACTCCATGTTTTATTGATCGAAAGAAAAAATAAAAATAACATCCATAAGAGTAATCGAATTCGTTTTGAAAAAAGTTTCATTGGAGAATAATCCTTTTGATTAATTTTAAGTCTCTGAGCGTCTTTTATTTTCATTATAAAATCAATGTATCGAAACTTAAGATATAGAAATTCATACATGAATTTGGCAACGAAAATGCGATTGAAGAATTAATGAATTGTTCAAAACAATATGATCTGTATATATTTTAAATAAACTACTTTTTCCCTGAATTTTTGAATTGAAAGAGGTAAACAAGTTTTATCTTTACTCAGAACTATATAGTAAAGAATCTAGTGTTTGACAATAAAAATTTACAGTAAGCAATTTTATGTGGATCAGTAAGTATGAACAAGGGCCGTAGGCCAAGTTCAAAAAAAACATCTTCTTTTATATTTGTCTGCTACAATATTAATTTATAATTCCAATTGAGCTCATCTGGGTAAGCATTAACTTTATGTTTAAATAAACATGTTTTAAATGTCATCAGACGACGAAATTAGAAAGATCTTTTGATTGTTTGTATAAAAAATTGTCACTTTTACAATGTGAGCATCTTTAAAATTTACGAGGTCAGAATAGGTTATTTCTATAATAGAGTTGTTAAAAAATTAATTTTCTATCTGTTGTATTGAAATGGAAAATTGAAGCAATTTTGCTAATCTCCATTATGGAATTTTTCAACAGCTTTAATACTTAAAAGTATCGATTTACTATTTTAGTATATTTTATAATACTAATTTTTTACTGATTGCAATAAGGCTTGAACTTTAAAAGAATCTCCGTTTGAAAATTGGACTCTATTATATATTTTTGAGTGTGTACGATTTGAAGTTGAATTTATAATTTAACAAATTTAGTTAAAACTTCTAAAACTTTGGGACCTTTAGATCTTGAATCTTTGTCTAAAAATGTTCCCGTAAAAACGTGAGCTTTTTTATTAACGATAAAAATCCTTTGATAATTGTGAATTTTTACATTTTTACCATCAACGGATTGTTCAAATCTGCCTTCTAAAAGTAAATTTTCCATTCCGTGAATTTTAGATTTTTTAGGAGGGCTGATCATTTCGTATTTTTGAAATACTGTCGGATAAAATCCGGTTATTGCGGAAGCATAATCATCCAAGGTAGTTTCCCTTGGTTGTTTAGAAAGATCTTCAATCGTATAATTAATGTTCGTATTAAATGGTTTGGCTTGTGCACTACTTTGAGGATATTCAAATAGAAAAAAATTAATTTCTACTACTTCCAGAGCCTTTTTGACCTCTGGGTTCGATATAGATTTTTCCGTTTGATCTAAAAGAGTTTCATTGCTGCTAAAATACCAGCCCTTGTAGTCAAGTCCAAGTCCGAGAGCTGGAATTTGAATCACTTGTGTATCCGGATGAAGTGTATGTTCTTTTTTACAACTCAAGATTATAAGTATTAAGATAGATAAGAAAAATAGAATACGAATTAAATTGTATTTCATAAAGAATTCTCCGGAAAATGAAAAAATCTTAGATAAAGAAAAGTGAGTCAATTGATTCTTTAGAAGTTTTTAATAAAATGCAGTATTCCTACATTTTTGTGAAACTCAGCGTCTCGCTTCTATGGGCGCTCGACAGGTTGCATTTGGCAATTTGCGAGCAGTTCTAACGTCGTTAAATTTTCGTAGTTCCCACATTTTTGAGAAACTCAATTGAATCGTTTGAGAAACTCAGCAAAACGCTTTCCTACGGGTCGCGTTTTAGGTCGTTCGACTGGTTTGGGGACAAATTCTCAAATAAACAATTGCTCCGACACTTATTCTATAGAAGAATATTCTAATTCTTTAATTTGTAGGAACTAATACAAAAATAAAATAGAGTCGTTGAAAGATTCCATAGTTCAGATTAACAAAACTGTTTTAATTGCCCGCTTCCATGAAATAGAAACAGATGGAGAATTAATTTTTCAATAATTCTAATGTATCTCACCCAAATCATCAAAAAATATGACTTTAAAAATAGGCAGAGATTTTACCTAGGATTTGTGGAAACTACTACAACTTTTCATAATCCAAAGACGTTCAAAAAGTAATGATAGACTTCAATGAGACAAAATTTGTGAGAGTAACTACTACTTTTAGAAAAGTATTTCTATGATATTTTTTTACATCGAAATTATTTCACTATTCCAATGTGAGAAGTTTCACATTTAAAACCAGAAAAGAGATAACTAAAACAATTAAATTTGATCTAAGTTTCTAATTAACGTGAATTCAACGTAAAGAATTCATGGTTCATTTTTCTAAAAAAAGTTGCGATCTCGATTTCTAAAATGTGGGAACTCCCGAAATCATGATTTTACGAACAAATTCTAAAATTGTAGTAACTCGTACTTTTAGAAAATTCTTTCTCGTTTTCTTATGCTGAATTTGCGTTATTTAAAAAGAATTCTCTGAGCTTTTTACCCAAATTTAAATCGAGTTGTTCTATGAATTCAATTTCGAAATGGTTTCTAGAAATAAAAAAGCCGATCTCCACGATCGGCTTTTGAACTTTTTAAAAGATTAGTGTTTATTGATCAGAATGCGAAAGAAAGTAAAACCTTAAATCTTGTAAAAATATCTGCTGCAGAAAACCCAAACAATAATAGAAGAAAGAAAAATCCAGATCCAAAGATGACCCTGTTCATCAAAGTATCATATTTAAGATGCATAAAATATCCGAGAACTAAGGAAGCTTTTGCAGTTGCTACCGCCATTGCTATGATTACGTTCATCGCACCGAAGTCGATACCCGCAACCCAAACGGTGACAAATGTAAAGAAAATCAAAGTAGCAAAAATTAGAGAATAAGTTTTAACAGAAATGACATGGTGCGAACCGTGGCTTTCTTCTTTGTGAGCCTCTTTAGTAGGACTACTTTTTAATTTTTCTTGGCCTTTTAGAACTACTTCTTGAAGAAACTTTCCTAATTTGTTGTCTTTGTTTCTTTCGATAAAGTCTTGGAGTTTATTTTCTTCTAAAACTTGAGAAGAAAAGTTAACGGCAAACCCCACGAGAGTCGCTTTGATAATCGTTCCGGCTCCGATTACAAATCCGGTAAAGGGAATTAAAAATCCAATGCTGACGATTACGTAAAGTGCGTAGTTTAAAAACAGTTCCATTTTTTATCCTAAAGTTGGTTGCGGATGGTTTATAGGACATACTGTCAGGGTCTGAAAAAGCCTCAAGTACATTTCAGTAAAGAATTCGTTTCCTCCATTTGGAATAAAACTTTTGGATTCTGTATTGTATCTTTTCCTCTGAATTTTTTAAAAATCTCAAAAGAACCCAAGAAGTCCCATACGATTTTCCGGACGCAAAACGGTCCGGAGTTAAAGGAAAAATTTCGATTTCTTGAGATTGACCCCAATCGTAAATCCATTCCGAATAATTCGGAATCGTTTGTTTCAAAGGCAAAGTAAGAATGGAAAGATTGTCTCCAAACGTGTTTCTTTTTTGTTGGAAGAAAACGGATTTAGAAAGTTCGAATAGAATTCTTCCCATAGACCATCTGTAATTGGTTTCGCTGATTCTTTGTATTTTTTTTATGTTTTGAGAATTGAACTCAAACCCGTCGATTGAAACTGGGCCTTGGTATTCTGGAGAAAAACTTTCGGATAATTTTTTTACGATCGGTTCTAATAGAAAAAAGAAAAATTCAGATTCTTTTGTGGAAGTAATATAAGCGCCGTTATAGCTTCCTTTTTCATCGCAGATTTGAATCGTACTCCCTAAAAATGTGGGAACTCCAATCGCAAAATCATAGAGGCACGAAAAATCATAAATTCTCTGAACCCAAGGTTGTGCAACACAGGGAAACCAGGAAGATTCTTTTTGAAGGTTAGAATTTTCCCACTGTTCTGAAGCGATAGAAATGAATTTGAGAATTTTATGTCTTCCCGAAAAACTAAATTCCGGTTTAAGAACAATCTTATCAGTCTGTAGTTCCGACCATTCGAAAATCAAATCGGAAAGATCATAAGGTTTTTCTAAAATTTTTGAGGGAATATCTTGAAAACCTTGTTCTGATTTCCAACGGGTCAAAAGAATCTTAGAGTTTAATCTTTTGGAAAAACTTGCTTTTTCCAAAGAAAAAAGAATTTCACCCGAGTCGTTTAGATCGGAAACGGAACCCCATTCTTCCCAGGTTCGAATCGGATCGATGGTAGAAGAAGATTGAAAAATTTTCTTTGAGTTTCTTTTGAGAAGTTGGAAATTGCAAAATTGGATTCCTCTGTCTTCCCAAAACCGAATCCAACTTGGATCTGGAAGTTCGTGTAAAAACTGAATCGTAGAAGGATTACAGATCGATTGGAAAAGAAAAAATAAAGTCTCTAAAGACCGATTTTTTAAATCTAATTTTTCAGGTGCTATATGGGAGGACCTTAATTCTTCTTCAAAAAATCCGTTAAACCTGCAATAACGAGTCATAATACGTTGAAATTTTTTAGTTTGTAAAATCAAGAATGAGGGATCAGAATTTCGATAATCTGAATAAGGGCAAATCTATGAACATCCGTATTTTTTCATTTCTGATTATTCTTACCATTTTTGGTTTAGGAGCGGCACCTAACAAGGTTTTAACGTTAGAAGAAAAGGAAGAATTAAGACAGATCGAAACGGTACGCAAAGGTGGTTTTACGGATATAGAAGTAGATAATTTACACGCTTCGATTGCCGGAAATATTCTTAAAATTAATAATCTACTTGGAAACGAAACGTATAAAAAAGCGCTTCGATATATTGAAGACGAACCACGGGAAGCCGCTAAGTTTTTGTTTCAAGATAAGGAAAATAAACAATATCTTCAATTGGATTTAGGTCTTGGTCAATCTTTTGCCGATTATCCGAAAACGTATTTATATCAGTCCAAGATTTACATTTATCCTGGAACCGATGGCAAGTCTTTGGAAAAAATCATTCTTCAATTTAAAAGAACAAATGCAAAAGGAGAGGTTTTTATTCGAGAGATGAGAAGACTTATCAATAATTCTCCCAAAGGACCTACTTTTTTAGGAGATGGAAAAAGAACTCCGAACAACAACAGTGAAATTCTTTTAGAATTCTTTTCGAGTCACGATACCGATTTTCTTTGGCCTGATAATCCGATTCAACCCGTTCCAGCAAGTGTTACCACAAAGTTGAATGAGGCGGTTAATCCTCTTCCTTATAACAAACAAAAACAGATCATTCTCCAATATAAAAGATATTTGAGAAAAGTAGATAAGATGGTAAGTCTTAGACTCCACACTATGGAATTGGACCAGAAGATGATGATCTCTAAAATGCTGGAATTTCAGTGATTTTAAAAAAGCTTGTCCCAAAACCGTCTAACGTGGAAATTACTACGAAAATTGAACTACATTAGACTACTTGAAAGTTGCCAAATGCAATTTAATTTGTAGAGGAACTACTGCATTTTATTAAAAATTTCTAAAAAATTATCATCTAAAATTTTCTGAGGTTTTGGGACACGCTCAAAATTCAAAAAGAAAGATCGCCTAATTAATTTTTGCATAAAATCGATGTTTGGCGATTAATTCTAAATTAATAATGCAAAAGCGATTATTATCTAACGTGAGTTCGGCGTAATAAAATCTGGGCGAATCCGGCTTGCCACGGGCAGCCGGACCGGGCTCTCAGCTCTGGTCAATAAATTGTATATAGGAAACGTTATACAACATTCATCTTTAGCTTCAATTTATTTACCTCGCATCGATCCCTTTCGCGTTAATTTACGTTATTTAACGTGAGTTTGGTATAAGAGAACGAGAAAGGATTTTTTAAAAGTATGAGTTCCTACAATTTAGTAGATAGAGATCAGATTTCAGAGGGAAGGAGAAAGTTTACTCTGTGATAGTTCCCACATTTAGAAAAAAATCTGCAGATTCCAGACCCCAATTTTTTTCAAAAAAATGAATCATGGATTTCTTTACGAATTCACGTTAAAATATAAATTTGTGGTAGTTCTCGCAGATTAAGTCGCATTGCAGATCTTTAAACATTCATTTTTTGTGACCGAGTTGGGGAGTTCCTCATTTTATTTTTTGATTAAAAAATCACTGATGACCTTTTCTTGAGTTAGGTATTTTTTATTGAGATAAGAGATTGCTAAATTGATAAATCTTGGAACTTCTTTTCCTGCCTCCAACAAATCCAATTTTGTCTGAGTTAATTCATCAATTGTAGATAAAGCTAATCTTCTTTGACTTTGGTGAGATTCGAATTCGTCTTCGGTTTCAAAAGCCATCTTGTCTTTTTCCTTTTATGGAGATTACTTTTAAAGAAATCAACTTAAAACGTTCAAAAAGAATCCATATATAGTTTAAAATAGATTCTTTTTTAAAAAATGCAAGTGATTCTTATTAGATTTCTTTATAGTCGATTGCCGTTTGAATTCCCCTTTTTTCATCTACAAGAAAATTGATTAAAAGAGAAACGATAAAGAAAATAGAGACTACTAAAAAGGAATTTCTTAAATCAAAAAGAACCTGTAATCCTCCTACTGCAACTAAACCAAATGCAGCGGCTATTTTTCCGGATAAACCCCAAAGACCGAAAAATTCTCCTGATTTAGATTCCGGAGCAAAAAGACCTACAATTGCACGGCTCGCGGATTGTGTAGCTCCAAGACCTGCCCCAGCAAATACAGTAGTTCCTACAAATACCCATTGTTTTGTAGTAGGAATTCCGATGCCGGTTAAGAATGTTGTTAGATCTTCTACCCAATAGATTAATAGAAGACAAGCAATCCATAATAAAAGCGTAATATTAAAAGTTTTCTTTGCACCTATTTTATCTTGAATAAAACCGAATATGATCGCACCGATCGCCGCAAAAAGTTGAATCAATAAAAACATAGCGATTTCGTGTTCTTTTTGAGTTTTAATTTCTTGAGCTCCGTAAATAAAAGCGAAACTGATTACGATTCCGAGCGCCGCCATTGCAAAAAACAAAGATACAAGATACAAAGCCATGTCTCGGAATTTATGGATTTCTTTTAGAGTGGAGGTGACCCTTTCCACTCCGATTTTAAGATAGGAAAGTCCGGCCGGTTTTTCTTTTCCTGCGGTATATTCTCTCAAAAGAAGAAAGGTTGGAATTCCGGAAAATAAAAAGAAAAATGCGGTATAAGGGCCAACCAAACGGAGACTACTAAAGTTATCTATTGTTTTCGGACCTAAAGTATTGACTAACGCAACCGCAGCAATTCCTCCGAAGTATCCTATTCCCCAAGCATAACCGGAAATTTTACCTAGATCCTCTTTCGGTCCTAAATAGGGAAGAAAACTGGAAGCAAAGTTTTCACCGGATGCAAAAAAGAAATTAGAAAAGATGATTAAAATAAACGCTAGGAAATATTGTCCCGGAGCGATTACGAACCAAAGTGCACCTGTTGAAATGATACAAAAAACGTAACTATAAAATAAAAATTGTTTTTTCCGCGCCGAATAATCTGTAATTGCTCCGAATATCGGACCTGTTACAACTACCAAAAGATAGGAAATTGCAAGGGCGATTGACCAAAGAAGATTTCCGTATTCGAACGGATTTTCTTGGTTGGAAGAAGCCGGGACTACCAATTGGCTGAAAATGATTCCGTAAGTTACACTAATGATGACTGTCGTATAAGATGAGTTCGCAAAATCGAACATGCACCAGCCGAGAATTTCTCGAAATGGGGCTCTTTTAATGTCTTGCATGGTTTGCCTTTCTGTTTTTGATCAGAAATTTCGAAGGCTATTTTTTTGAAAACAGGGTGTCAAATGAAAACCGTAAAAAATTTCTCTTGCATAGGATTTTCGGAGTCTTTAATCTGAATGAAAGACATCGTCCAATAAAATAAAAGAATATGGATTCCTCCTTTTTCAATCAAGTTGATTTATATCAACTCATGCGCCCTCGAAAGGTTTGTGTATGCAATCAAATTTCCGAAGAAGAAATTTTGACTTCTATCCGAAATGGAAATGATACACTTCAAAAACTCATGGATGATACCGGTGTCTCAACTGGTTGTGGAACTTGTTCCAGTGCGATTCTTAAAATTTTAGCCAAAGAACTTAAAGTTTCGAGAGAATGAATTCTCTTCCAAACGTATCCGTCAATATGGCTATGACTCTAGACGGGAAGGTCTCTCGTCCAGATGGAAGGTGGTACGGACTTTCTTCCAGAAATGATAAGAAAAGAATGGATGAAATTCGCTCCAAGGCGGAAGTCTTAATTTTAGGAAAAAATTCAATTTTAAATGATGATCCTGTAGTTCATCTTCGTTATGTTGATAACGTTCAAGATCCTCGTCCGGTGATCTTGGTCAGATCCGGAACGATTCCAAAAGACAAAAAAGTATTCCGTTTTTCTAAAATACCACCTTTGATTTTTTGTTTAGACGAAAATCATCATTTGATCCAAGAAAATCTTTCTTCCTGCGCACAGATCGTTCCAATCTCTGGAAATGATTTGAGTCCTTTAAAAGCTCTCAAGGTTCTCTCCGAAATGGGTTATAGGGAAATTCTTTTAGAAGGTGGTCCTTCTTTAAACGATTCTTTCTTTCGGTTGAATTTAGTTTCTAGAATTTATCTTACGATCGTTCCTTTTATAATCGGAAAAAAGGATCTTCCTTCGATTACGGGTGGGCGCGAGGAGTATTTGGACTTTGATTTGAAAAAATGGAATTTAATTTCTTCAGAAACATTAGAAAATGAGATTTTTCTAATTTATGAAAATGAAATGTTTTTTCGGCCTTGATATTTTTTAAATTTTGTAATATGTCAGGTTTTGCTTTTTGTATTAAGAACTTGTCCCAAAACAGTTCAGTGTGGAAGCTACAACGAAAATTAAACGACATTAGGGCTGTTTGAAAGTTCCCAAATGCGACCTGTCGAGCGCCCATAGAAGCGATACATTGAGTTTCACAAAAATGTAGAAACTATTGTACTTTATTAAAAATTTCTAAAGGATGATCGTGTAAAATTCTTTGAGGTTTTGAGATAAGTTTTAAATGTTTTTTAAAGATAAAATGGATAGAGTTGAAAGATTAATTTTCTTTTATTTTTTAGTTAAAATGAATGGAATGGGCAGAATCGTTTGAAATATGGATTTTTTCAACAACCTTAGTACAAAACAAAAGAAGTATAATGAAACAAATTTAATGTGATTTTTTATGAAACAAAAAAAACTATTTTATACTTTCTGTTTAAAGTTTCTTCTGATTTTTTTTGTAGGAGTTTTAATTTACGAACAATTCTTTCCGGGAAAGAAAATTTTAATACAACAAGATCGACTGATTTATTTACCAGATCAAAAGAAATCAGTTCCCTTAGAATTGGAATGGGTGTTACTTTCTGAGATTCCTGAGGAATGGATTTTTTATACCGTTCAGGTGGAAGACAAAAGATTTTATTCTCATCGAGGTTATTCTATTTCTGATATTCACTCTAGTCTGATTTCTTCCGTTTTATTTTTTAGAAAAATTAGAGGTGCAAGTACAATCACACAGCAGCTGGCCCGAACTCTTTTTTTATCTCGGGAAAAATCATTATCTAGAAAGTGGAAAGAAATTCAAATTGCTTCTGCATTGGAAGATGAGCTTGGAAAGAATACCATTTTAGAATATTATATCAATAGCGTTTATTGGGGTAGAGGAATGAACGGATTGAATCAGGCTTCTAAATATTATTTTAAAAAGAAACCAACCAATCTGAAAACTAACCAGTTTAAGGCATTAATTCAGATTTTAAAAAAACCGGATGCTTACACTCGAGAAGAAGTTGTTTTGCTTTCAAAGAACCTATAAATATTGCTCAGAGCTACATAATAAAATACTTATTTAATAGTTTATGCTTTAGCATGTGAATTCATAGAAAGAAAATCCAAATATTCAAAATTTTATAACTAGGTTGGTTACAAAAAAATCGAAAACAAAAAACATTTTGCGAACAAAATTTTAGAAAGTCGTATGATGTAATTGAACGCGAAAGGGATCGATGCGAGGTCAAGTTATTGGTATTTTATAAAAATTGAATCTGATTTTGTAGTTTCACAATAACTTGACCGGAGCTGAGAGCCCGGTCCGGCTGCCTGTGGCAAGCCGGATTCGCCCTAATTTTTTTACGTCGAACTCACGTTAAATTAGTTAGAACTTATTCTAAAGTTTGTCGAATTTTCTGAAAAGTCTTAAACTCCAACTTTTTTAAAGATTTTGAAAAAGACTATAAACTCTGAAAAAGATGTTTGTAGGAGTTATATTGATTTCAAGAATTCGTAAAGATGAGGATTTTTTTGAAACGTCTAAAATCTTAAATTTATGAAAGAACGGAAGTATAAACATGTCGGTTTCTGAATCTGTAACACAAGCGTGGAGTGATATGAACAAGATGGCGGATAAAATGTTCAAAGAATACGGTCTTAGTCTTGAACTTCCGCCCAAATCATTTCAGGAGATGAAAGCTGAGTTCGTTGAATTTGAACCTCCTAAAAGACTTGTAGTTCGAATCCCTTATGATTCTCGTTTTACAAACCCAGTTGGGATTTTTCAAGGTGGGATGCTCTGTACTGCTTTAGATAATACCTTTGGTCCTCTTTCTTATCTTGCGGCTAAAAGACCTTGTGTTACAACAGATTTATCCACTCAATTTTTTAGAACCTTTTCTCCAAAAGACGAATACGTTTTGATCGAAGCGAAAGTTGTTTCTAAATCTCCGGCTATGATGACAATGCAAGCAGAAGTTAGAAATCCTAAAAATAAACTCGTTGCGATTTCTACTACAAGCGTTTTGATTTTACAAGAATCAATGTTAAAAAGAATGACGAGTAAACAAGAACAAGAAGATTAAAATTTCCGAATTTAAGTTTTGTATTAACTGATTTTGCAGTCCATTTTAGATATGAAATTTATCAGCGATTTACCCGTATTTTTTAATCTGCACTCTTATTATATTAACGCGAACCGACGTAAGAAAACGGGAAAAAATTTTCTAAAAATATGAGTTCCTACAATTTCGGAATTTGTTTGTAAAATTGTGATTTGCGGTAGTTACCTCACGTCATTTTTACGTACAAACCTAAGTTTTGTAATAGACCACACTTGGATACTACAGATTCAATTATTATAAACTTCTATCTTTTTAATTGTAGTAGTTCCCACATTTAAAGAATTGATCTGTAAAGTTTAGATTCTAACTTTTTTCAGAATCATGGATTCCTTTACGTCAAATTCGCGTTTTTTAGAAAAATGAATCATGGATTTTTTACGGCGAATTTTCTATATATTATAATAATTGAATGTTTTAAAGTGAAAGATTTGGTCCTGATGAGAAATATCAATTACAATCAATTTGTTCGCAGTTTTCTCTTTCTTCTTCTGTTTCTAATGTGACGTGTTCGATTTTTAAACCTTTTAAAATTTCTCTTGCCTTGGACTTTATAATTCTCTGATGTTCAAAAGTAAGGTCATTTTTTAAAACGAGGTGTGCGGTAAGTGCATTTTCGGTTGTACTTAAAGACCAAATATGAATATGATGAATATTTAATACACCTTCTATAGATTTGAGTTCCTTTTCTACGATTCCAGATTGGATCGTTTCTGGTGTGGAATCCAAACTTAATCTTAGGCTTTGCCTAAACAGCGGAATATTACCATAAAGAATTACCAATCCTACTAAAAGACCAACAACTGGATCGATCCAAAAAAATCCGAGCCACTGGATCAACAAACCGGAAATGATTACTCCCAAGGATACTAATCCGTCCGCGAGAAGGTGTAAATAAGCGCCTTTCATGTTGATGTCTTGGTCTTTACTTTTATGAAATAAAAAAGAAGAAGAAAAATTTACTAAAACACCTACAAACGCCACTGCGGCGATCATGCCACCCGGAACGGAACTAGGTTTAGATAACTTTTCGATCGATTCGTATACAATTAAACCCACGGTTCCAAAAATGAGAATGGAATTGAGTAGACTTACTAAAATTGTAGATTTTTTCCAACCGTAAGTAAATCCGGGAAATGGTTTTTTTTCCTGCAATTTAATTGCGATCCAGGCCAGTAACAAAGAACTTACGTCCATTAAGTTATGACCCGCATCTGAAAGTAAGGCAAGAGATCCGGACGTTAGGCCGATTCCGGCTTCGATCCCGGCATAAACTAGGTTAAAGATCATTGCGATCACAAGACTTTTACCCGCATTTTCAGAATGGGGATTGTGGGAATGATCGTGAGAATGGTTATGCGAATGATGATGTCCCATGAGTTTTTGAAAACGATACCATTCTCAGATTAGAGAAGCTACGGGTTTGTAAACTGAAAAATAGGCTCTTTGTTGAGAATCGATTCTCTAGAAGGAAAATTTTTTCGTCATCTGAATGGTAGATTTGTTCTATTTTATTAGACTTTTATGAAGTAATTTGTCTTTGTTATGTGTAAATTTTCACTTTGTTAAAAATTTTTTAGAAACTGACTGATGATTTGGTTTTTAAGGAATCAATATTAAAGATTTGCTCTAGAAACATTTCAATTCCTATGGAATCATTTATATACTCTAAAGATTTGTTGGGAATTCAAACCTAAAAATTTAAGATCTTATTTTAATTCACATTTCTATCCTTTTTTATTAAGAATTTATCCAAAAACCTCAAAGAATTTTATGCGATAATTCTTTAGAAATTTTTAATAAACTGCAGTAGTTTCTACATTTTTGTGAAACTCAATGCATCGCTTCTGTGGGCGCTCGACAGGCCGCATTTGGTAATTTGCGAACTTTCAAGCAGTCTAATTTTCGTAGTAGTTCCCACATTGGATGGTTTTGGGTGAGTTCTTAATTCACATTTCTATCCTTTTTTATTACTCATAACTATATAATAAAGTACCTAATATTTTGCATGGAATCAGTGTTTTGTGATAAAATTAACGGTACTCAATTTTATAGAGATTAGTAAAATAGAGTTGTTGAAAAATTAATTCGCCATCGATTTCCGTTGTATGGAAACTGTTGATTGAAGTAGTTTTGTTAAACTCCACTATAGAATTTTTCAACAACTCTAATATATTACAAATAAGTTCTGGGATAAATTTTGAGACAAATCTATCGTTTAACGTAGAATTTTGTTCATTCTATTTTTTAGTTTTGAGTAAGACTCATACAATAATATTATAAGTTTGTTTAGAAACCTAGAATAGAGTTGTTGAAAACGCGGTTAGCAAAACTGCTTCAATTTACCGTTTCTATGAAATAAAAACAGATTGAGAATTCATTTTCCAACGACTCTAAGTTAACGCGAAAGGGATCGATGCGAGGTCAAGTTATTGGTATTTTATGAAAATTGAATCTGATTCTGTAGTTTCACAATAACTTGACCGGAGCTGAGAGCCCGGTCCGGCTGCCTGCGGCAAGCCGGATTCGCCCTAATTTTTTTACGTCGAACTCGCATTAATTTAGAATCTTTTTTTTAATAAAGGAATCAATTTAGAAGTATAGCGGATACGTTTTACAAAGATCCATCGTTCATTTCATTTTTTCATCTATATAAGTTGTAAACGATCTTCGTAGAGTAAATAAATTTATCTCAAAAATACTTTATCTTTGCTTAAAATGCCGATTCTAAGATTTTTGAATTGGTTTATAAGTATGAATTTTAAGATTAGTCTCAGTTTAGAGACGAATTTTGGACGATTGATTCTATCGTTCTGAACATCAGTCCATATTCTTAAGATATTGATGTGCTAAAGTCTGAATATTTGATTTCAAAACTTCTTTTAAAAAATATCTAGAAAGTCATCTGAAATCGAAACAATTGTTGCAATTGTTGTTAAAAAAAGTATTCATTGTCGATCTATGTCTTGGAAGAAGTTGGTTTTATACGTTTCGATTTTCTCCATTCTACTATGTCACGGTTTAAATGCGTATCAAGAGGATGGACATTTTTATACGGTTCAAACCGTTTTAAATAATTTTCAGACTTCTTCTCCTCTTACCAAAGAAGAAACTGCACTTGTCGCTTTTTGCACTCAGCTTCCGGATGAAGTTCCCGAGTTGGATGCGATTTCAGTATATCAAAAGTTTGCTCTCAAATATCCTTTGGATTATACTCGTTGGGTTTTTACAGATCAGGGTTCTTCTGAAATTTTAGGCAGAATGGCTGAAGTACAACAGTTGTTACACGGTCTAACCGGCGGGAATAGCGAACATCTACGAAATGTTGCCATTGTAACGTTGGATCGACTACGCACTGAACTTACTTCTAAAAATGAAAAGTCCCCCGAAAAATTATGCGCATTAGGTTTTGCTTTTCATCTTTTGGGAGATTCATTCGCACATCGTAAATTACTGAATTCTAAAAAGATGTATCCTACGGGTAGGGGACATGCTTCGGATATGACCTTGCCGGATCATCCAGTTTACAACGATGATAGAGTTTTAGAATGGGAGAAATATGCAAAAGGGATTCCTAGTTTATTTCGTTCCGATTTAAAGGAAATTGTAATTAAAGATGACTTTCAAAAAGCCAGAAAACTTACCGGAAACAACTATCCTTGGCATTGTATTTTCGGAAGAAAATGCGAAGACAGGTTAAGAAGAATTCTTTTGCATCGATTGAGGGAGTCTGATTCTTTTCCAAGATACAATCCGATACAGAAAGACCGTTATCCGGCTGTCAACTGTCAAGAATACGTTCAAAGAGTAGTGGAACAAAAAGATATTCCTTTTACTCCCGATTGTGGTAAGTCTTGGAAAATTTATAAACAAGTTTCTTTGGACGTTTGGAAACGCCTCGGTTACTTTCAAGACGAAAACTCCCGTAAACAAATCCAACTCTATGATGGAGATGACTTATGGCAAAATCTTTAAGTAAAGTAGACGAAGAAGAACATCCTCGTAAAAAAAGAAAAAGAAAAGTAAAAAAGAAATCTGTTTTGGGAGAAATACTAATCGTATTTGCAGGATTTCCCATTTTGATCGCTTGGATTTCGCTTCGTACTTTTTTTTGTTGGGGTAATTTGAGTTATACAGGAGAAGTTTTTTGTACCGTTTCCGGTGCTATCAATCCGCTCCTTTTGATTTTAACTTCGGTTCTCATTCTTTTGACGTTTGTAGATCTTCACAAATTGGGAGATGAACTAGAAGAATTGCCTAAGTGGTCTACAAAGAGGATTTATAAAGGATTCCGATCTCTGGAAAAAGTAGATAAACTTCATTTTCTATTTTCGTTTGTTTCTTTTTTAGGAGCTTTGGTCATTGGCCTATACCTTCTGAATTATTTTGAATTTAGTTTATTTTAATATATAAATATTCTTATTCGGGGTTGTCATGAAAAAATACGAAGCGGTTGTAATTGGTACTGGATTTGGCGGAGCCGTGAACGGTTGTAGATTGAGTAAAAAATGGCCGGGTAAAGTTTTGATTTTAGAACGTGGAAAACGTTATCCCAAGGGCTCTTTCCCTCGTTCCCCTCACGATATGTCCAAGAATTTTTGGAATGTTCCAGAGGAGAACAGTTCCAAAGTTCGTCCTAAAAAACTTTCGAAATTAAATCAGACGGGTTTGTTTGACATTCGAAATTACAAAAATATGGATGTGGTTATTTCTGCCGGACTTGGCGGAGGGTCCTTGATTTATGCGAATGTATTTTTAGAACCTCCGGATCATATCTTTGATGAGCGTTGGCCTGCGAACATAAAAAAGAAAAGTTTAACACCGTATTATAAAATTGTAAAAGACGTTTTGGGCTCCAGGCCAATTCCTTTAAACGATGATCCTCGTAGAAAAATTGTTCGAACAACTCTTTACCAAAAGTTTGCAAAACACACTGGCAGAGAATCTAAATTGGCGGACATAAACGTATTTTTCGGAAACGATTTTAAAAAACCAACTCCAATAGGACTTCAAGAAAAAAATAGATACGGAGCTGTTCAGACTTCTTGTACGTATTGCGCGGAATGTGATATAGGATGTAATACTCATTCTAAAAATACTTTAGATCTAAATTATCTTTTTGTTGCGGAGAATAAGTATAAGGCGGAAGTCAGAACGGAACAGCTGGTTCAAAAAATTGTTCCTCTTGGGCCGGATGGAAATGATAATTCCTCTTATCACGGCGAAAACGGGTATCGTGTTTATTTTAGAAATTTTTCCGATCAAAAAAGGGAGCTTATCTCCGTCATTACAAAACGTGTAATAGTTTCCGCAGGAACATTAGGAAGTACTGAACTTCTTTTAAAATGTAAGGAAGAATTTAAAACACTTCCAGACATTTCGGATCATCTAGGAAAACAATTTTCAGGCAACGGAGATTTTTTATCTTTTGCGATCAAAGGAAAAGAACCTGCTAATCCGAATTACGGTCCGGTGATCACTCAATATACCGATTATAATTTATTTAAGAGTTATAATCCTAAAAAGGCTTTTATACTTCAAGATGCTAGTTATCCAGTCTTTGCTTCTTATTTTGCTGCGGCTTCTGTTCCATGGTTTTTAAGAATTGGATTTTTCTTTCATAAGTTCGTGGAACTTTTTAAAAAATTTCTAAATGGAAAAATTTTCGGAAAGATAGGTTATCTGATGGGCGAACTGTTGAAAGGTGACCTTTCTTATACGTCTGCGGTGTTGTTGTGTATGGGAATCGATCGAGCGGATGGTACAATGGTTTTAGACCGTAAAAAGAATCTTCAGATTCAATGGCCTCAGAAAAATAATATGTCTCTTTATGAAGCCATTTTAAGTGTGATGAAGGACTTTGCTTCGTTTATCAAAACTGATTTTTATTTTCCACTTCCTACTTGGTCATGGCCGATTCGAAATAACGTTTCTGTGCATCCACTTGGTGGTTGTATTCTTGGAAATTCTAAAACCAATTCGGTAACGTCTGCAGATTTTAAAACGTTTGGACAGGTTTTTTCGTATCAAGGCCTTTACGTTGCAGATGGAAGTCTTTCTCCTACTGCGATTGGGGCAAATCCTTCTATGACAATTGCTGCTCTTTCTGAAAAAGTCGCTGAGGGAATTACAGGAATCAAACCGACTGCCAATCTTTAGCTAAGATGGATATAACTTTATAATATAGAGAATGTGGGAACTCATACTTTTTATAGGTTCTTGGATAAATCAAAATAAGGAGACTTAATTTGTGGGAACTACTGCGAAGTTTAATAACAAAAAAATAACGTTCTCAAACATGTTAAGAGACGTAATCTGTATAAATTATTGCATTTTGTTAAAAATTTACCGAATGATTTTAGGCGACTTCACTTGAGGTTTTGTTATGGACTCTTAAGACATATCGATTGTCTATCAAGCTTGCAAAATTGAATGCACGAAAATAATATTCGTTTTTAGGATTATTATGAATAACACAACGGAATCTTTCAAAGACACATTGGAATTGATCAGACCTTATTTACCCTCCGGAATTGTTAGAAGACTGGCGAATTTTGGTGAATCGAAACTACAGAGGTCTCAGTCTTTTGAAGGGGCTGTTTTGTTTTTCGACGTTGTGGGTTTTACACCTACAACTCTCGCTTTGGCTGCTAAAGGTACAAGAGGAATCGACGCTTTACAAATTGTTCTTTCCAATTATTATACGGGATTGTTAAAACATCTCAATGAATGGGGCGGAGCTGTTTATCAATTTGCTGGAGATTCTGTTTTAGTCAGTTTTGAAAAAAGAGAAGGGGAGACCGCCGAAGAGGCTGCACTTCGCGTCGCAAATTGTGCATTAGGAATTTCTAATTCAATTGCTGAATATAGTTCCAACGAACTTTTAGGAGAAACCGTAAATCTTCCAGCCCGAGTTGGTTTAGCTTACGGAGTATATCAAGAATTTATATTGGGAGAACAAGATCGATTTTTAAGAGCCGTGATTGCGGGAGCACCGGTGGATCAATCCATTGCAGCCGAAAAACAAGCGTTAGGTGGAGACATTATCCTAAGTTCGAGTCTTTGGAATCTTCTTCCTGCTTCTAAAGTAGGTGAGAACGTTAATTCGGATTTTTTTCGTTTAATCGATTGCGAAAAATGCGAGAACTCAGTTCCACCCCCTTCTCGTTCCACTACGGAAGAAAGATTTTCCGACGAGCGTTTCTTCAAACGTTGTAGACGTTTTATTGTTCCGGAATTGTATCAAAGGGTAACAAGTGTTCATAAGGCTTTCTCTGGAGATTATCGAGAAGTAGCTTCTGTGTTCGTACGAATCGACGCACCTTTGGAATCTCATTCTGATTCCAAAAACTTTAATGACTTTTTTATTTATGTTCAAAGTGTTGCTGCTTCTTGTTCAGGAACTTTTGTACTTACAGATCTTTCCGATAAAGGAGGGGTGTTTAGCGTTTTGTTTGGAGCTCCAGCGGCGTTGGAAAATAAAGAAGCTCTTGCTGCTCGGTTTGCGGTTCGACTGATGGAAGGGGCTTCTAATTATTCTGCGGCCAAGAATTTACAAATTGGTATTTCGACCGGAATGGCTTATTGCGGGGATTTAGGAGCACCCTTTAGAAAGGATTTTACTGCCATCGGCGAAATGATGAATATCGCCGCAAGACTTGCGACTTTATCCGGATATAGCGGAATCCTAATCGATTTTCAAACGAAGAGTAAATTAGGAAAGAATTTCTCCTTTCATGAAGTAGGTGACGTAGAACTCAAAGGTGTAACTGGTGCTAAGAAGGTATTTCAACTAACATCTGAACAAAAAAATATTCCGGGACTTTTGATCCAGTATAAGGATAAAATGATCGGAAGAAAAGAAGAGATTGATCGTCTGCATAAGATGTTGGATTCTTCCATAGAAAAAGGAGGAGTGGTCTGTAGAATTATTGCGGATGCGGGTCTTGGTAAATCTAGACTAACCAATACGTTTATTGATCAGGCATACGATCGTAACGTGGAGATTTTAATCGGTTATTGTTATCCTTACGAAAAATTCACTCCGTTTTACCCTTGGAAGGAATTATTAAGTTTATTTTTGGGAATTTTCGAAGACGATTCTACGGAGGCGAGAGTTGCCAAGGCAGAAAAAGCATTAGAAAATTTGAATTCTTTTGACATTGCTTGGGCAAAAGCGTTAGTCGCTTTGATGGGGGTTTCCGTAGAAGAAGATCCTCTGACTAGAGAAATCGATCGGAAACAAAAGAATGAAAGATTGTTTGAAATTATCATCTCTTTGTTACAGGAACGCGCAAATAAAAAACCTTTGATGCTCGTATTTGAAGACGTTCATTGGATTGATGAATTGTCTAGTCGTCTTTTGGAAAAGTTAGCGTTCCGATTGTCTGAGATGAAGGTGATGCTCCTTCTTGTGTCTAGACCGGAGGGGCAGTTTGGGGAAGACTCAGTTGCTCCGAACGAAGAACTCATCCGTTTAAAAGAATTTAAATCGGAAGAAGCGAAAGATTTTCTCATTCATAAATTTAAACTGGATACAAGCCACGAAGAATTTTTAGATCAGATTCTCAATCGATCCAGCGGAAACCCGTTCTTTCTTGAATCTATCGTACACAATTTGATTGAAGAAGGAACTCTTATCAAATTAGAAGATGGAACACTTTCTCCTTCTGATAAAACCAGAGACATCCAAATTCCAAATACGTTAAACGACGTTTTACTTGCTCGTGTGGATCGTCTTCAAGAAAGAGAGAAAATCGTTTTGAAAACCGCTTCTGTAATCGGTCGTTTGATTAACGTTGACACTCTTAATCACTTATTACCCGTTGAATTTCGTTCGCAGATTGATAATATTCTACAGAGTTTAGAAGGTTTGGATCTGACTCCTCTTGAAGTTACGGAACCTCTTACGTATATATTCAAACATATCGTAATTAGAGATATTGTTTATAATACTCTTCTGCATTCTACCAGGGAAGACCTTCACAAGAAAATTGCTTCGTTTATCGAAAAAGAAAACGAAAACAATTTAACGGAAATGGCGGACATTCTTGCGTTTCACTATCAACAGTGTTCTGATTTTGAAAAAGCTTCTAAATATTCTCTGATGGCAGCTCGTAAGGCAAGAAGTAAATACGCAAATAGAGATGCGATATATCACTACGGTAAAACTTTGGAGACACTTGCTCAGTTCGAAAAAACGAAAAGCGAAACCTATTACGAAATCAAATTGGAACTTGCTCACGTTCATCGTCAATTCGGTGAGTATTCAATCGCCGAAGTTCTTTTTAAAGAATGTTTGGAAAATAAATCTACTCTCAATTTGATTCGTTCTTATACTGGTTTAGGTCAGGTTTATCAAGAGCAGGATGATATTTCCCGTGCAATGGAAACCTTGGAGAACGCATTAAGAATTACTGGAATTCGTCCACCTGGAAGTAGACCTGATACAATTCTTAAAATTGTATTACAACTTACTTTAGTTCTTAGGTTCTCTTTTTTTGGTCCTTCTTATACTTCTTCCAATAAAGCGGAACGTTTGAGACTTAGATGTATCATTTTAGCTACATTAGCAAAAATGTATATTATGAAAGACGTAAAAAAGTTTGGTTGGTCCGTATTTACTCAATATAATGCGACTCAAAGATTTGAAGATCCGGTTCGTTCTTCTCTTGCGGAATGTGCTCTTGGGCAAGTTTTTGTGGGAATGAATTTATTCGGACCTTCAAAACATTTTTTACTGAAGGGAAGAGAACTCGCCGAAAAAACTGGAGATCCTTATGCGAGGGCAATCAGTCTTTTGGTGCAAGGTGGGTATTATATGATGCTCAATCGTCCCGAATTAGGACTTCCATTTCTTCAAGATTCCATTTCTATTTATCGCCAAGTCGGAGAGAAGTGGGATCTTTTGTCCGCACTTTCTTCTAGTGGATTTCTTTACTATTTTCAATCTGATTTTAGAACCGCAAAACAATACTTTGACGATATTGGAGAAATCGCTAGTGATTTAGGTGCTCAGTTACAACTTAGATGGACTCGGATTTGGTCTCCGTATTTCGGTTATCTTTTAGGAGAGGTGGAACCTCCTGAACTTGAAAAAAAACTGATCGTAGAAGTGGAAAGAGCCGCCTCAGAAAACGACGTCATGAACGAACTTTCTACGATTAATAAATTATTGAAGCTCTCTATTTTGGAAGGCTGGCCCGAAAAAGCAGAGTTATGGGCTAGAAGAAGTTATGCAGGATTTCTAAAATGTGAAGTGAAATTTCCTCAGCTTCAAATCGGAAACGTGTATCTTGCGGAAGCCGCATTGTATGCGCAAATGGAAAACGGAAATAAGAATCTTACTAAAATTATCAACTATGGACTTAAGAATGGATTAAAACTTGGAAAATCACTTCCGTATTTGTATGGTCCTTCTTTGGTTTTAAAAGGTAAGTTATTGTTTCATTCCGGAAAGCGTAAAAAAGCAGAAGCCATTTTTAAAGAGGCGGAATCTTTTCTTTCCAACACCCAAAATCGTTGGGAATATGCTACTGCATTGTATGAAATTGGAGAGCTTCTAGGCGATGGCGATACGGAGCGTATTTCCACATCTAAAAAAATTCTCCACGAATTAGGAGCGAAAGCGGATCTGAAACGATTGGATAAGATTCAATTGTAAAAAAGCAGCACAAGTTTCTTAAATTTGTGCTCACTTATGATTTAGTAAAATTTAAAATTCTAATATTATTTTTGTTTCTAGTTTTGATATTTTTCGTGTTACTCGTCTTTATAAAGTTGAGTGCCTAAATTTTTATCACAAGGGTTGTTTCAGTAAGTTCGATGAATGTGCCATTGTACCCTTAAAATCCAATGCGAAAGCGATTATTAGGCTGCGACCTGTAGAGAAGCAGCATTGAGTTTAAGAAACTCAGTAAAACGTTCTCTACCATCACTAACCCCACAAGTTAATAGGATTTTAGAATGAGAAGGATCAAAACGTACATTTTTTAAGTGTTCCGACAAGAATGAGTCTTTTTACTTGCAAAAAGTATGTTTTTCTGATAGAGAAAAATTTTCCGAACCTTACCACCCCACCCAAAAATAGGGAAAACTCAACACAACGCTCTCTACGGATCGCGTTTTAGGTCGCAACTCACGTTATTTGAACGTCAGCTTGTAGATAAAATTGGAAGAGAGAATATTCTAAAAGAGTAAAGTAAAAACTGTAAATTTTGGGCTGTAGATAGAATAAGATCTTTTGCGAGAACTGCTACAAACATTCACACGAGAAAGTCTGTTTTAAACCTCGATGCAAGTCAATACGACTTTAATCTGTGGGAATTATACATCTACAATTATCTCAAAAATACTTTATTTTTGCTTAAAACGCCAGTTCTAATCATTCTAAGATATTTTTATATTTTACACTAAAACATAAAAAAACCCGGGATTTCCCTGGACAAGAGACTTTGGTCTGTAAGAATAAATATTTTTAGAAAATTGTCTCTTACATCAAATTTATGTTAGGTGAATAGGTTTTAGTAAAAATCTACAGTATGCAATAAATGCGCATATTGCGGCTACAACAAGCCAATAAATCATAGGACCGTAATTTGTGTCACCGGAATAAATGTGTAATACAGAAAAGAATAACATTTCCGTGGTTATACAGATCGCCGCAATAGGAGTAAGAATGCCTAGAGGTTTTTTTAATGCCGGGAGGATTAGACTTAGGCTGCAAAACATTTCAATAATGCTCATTATTAACCAAATTGTGTGTGGAATTGCTTTTAGGGAAGATACAGTTTGTTCGGAATTAGAAAATTTCCATACCGCACCTATTACGGTATGTAGTGCCAAAAGGATTTGAAGAATCCATAAAAAAATATTCATATTTACTTCCTTAAATATTGTTATTAGAGTAATAGTTCATAGAAATGAAAAATCTATTTGAGAATAAATAATATTTATAATTTTTAATATTTTACTTTTATTTATTATTTTTTCTTAAAATTATTTCCAAGCCTATCCATGCTTGGCCTATAGCAAATGTACCTAAAATTATCAGGGAAACAATTGATCTTTTATAGAGAAAAATCTTATTTATAATCACGGCGCCCGGAATCCCGGCGAAAATTGCAATTAGGAAAACGACCATTGGAATCTTAGAAATTACGTTCTGTAATTTTAAACCTATACTTAAAATTAGACTTCCAATAAAAAAAGACAGTAGAAGAGGAACGAGTATAATTACTCCTTTTGTCTGCATAAAATTCATTATGATAATTACGTTTTCTTGGATGAATACTGAATCGTCTGTCATGTAGTAAGCTAATAAATGAAAGAACGCGTCAGAGCACATTCCTAACACTCCGATTCCAAATAAAACAAATCCGGATAATGTCGTTTTTTTCTGTGAGGTGATAAGGTCAGCTAATGAGAATAATGCGATTATATAACAAACCGAGGACACAATTTGTGTGATTGCAGAATACCAAACGAAATTTCTGGATACTTTTACAATTTCGAGAATATGACGCGCGTCCGTAGTGCCAGGATCAGGCATCAGAAACCAACTGATCCAGAAGGTAATTGCTGCAAAGATAAGTAGAATACCTGTCCAAAACGTTTGTTTTTTCATTTGAATGTATCTTTTAGTTTAAATATTAAAAATAATAATATTAAACTTTTATATTATTCTGAAACTATTTTAATGATATTGAAAACGAAATCAATTGTTTCTTTATTAGAATTGTTGAAAAATTAATTCTCCATCTGTTTCTATTTTATGGAAACGGCAATTAAAGCAGTTTTGTTAATCGGAACTAGGGAATTTTTCAACAACTCTATTATAGTCAGTTTTTATCTAAAATAATTTTATAAAACTTCGTTTATAAATTTGAAACCGTTAGAATCAAGTAAAGTAGTAAAAAATCAATTCCTTTTTATAAATATTACAAAAAGGAAACAAAAATCTTATTTCCTTTTTGTAAAATAAAATCTAACGATAAATTAGATCCTTGCTCCAATCTCTTTCAGGTGAGGTATTTAATTTAGCAATAAAGTACGAATTTGGTTGGGCATTTGTGTACCAAAGATAGATATAATCTTTCCAACTTCCATTTTCCCAGACTGCAAGAAAATAATAGTATTTCCCGTATGTATCAAAATCTTTAAATACGACCAAACTTTCGTCTTCTAAACATCCTTGACGTATTATTATCATTTCGAGTAGTTTGGAGCTATCATCAAATTTAGGATAATAGGCATAGTTACCTCCTCCTCCTCTAAGCCACCAAGTCCAAAAGTAATTTAAATATTGAGAAGATTCGATTCTTACACGCCCACCTAACATACAAAAGGTGTCTGAATCAGGGTCGTATTCTTGCAGTAAATTGAATTTTGTAAATTCTGTTCCTTTTTCTTTTGCAGTTCCATCTGCTTTTAACCATCCGTCTGGTCTATTATGATCCACTTGTATTGCTTTTCCGGTATATTTAGCTATTAAGGAAACTTGATCGTATTTTCTTCTGTGTCCTGACTTTGTAGGAGTGGAAGGGTCGGCGTAAACAAAACCATAAATTGGGAAATGATCAGAAAATTCATAACTTGTATATCCATTTTTTCTTTTCCACGTAGTCGGTGAAATCGGATCATACGCTAAATTCTGCCAAATCGGAAGTTGAAAGTGATTTTTGGAAACGAGTATATATTCCCCGTAATTTGAGGTCTGGTTCCAGGAGTAATAGATATTATTATAAGCAGCGATCTTGTTTTTTTTCGTGTCCCATGTAAATGGAATTCCTGCATAATTTGGTTCGTTTACTTCTAGTATATTAAGCATATTCTTATATTCAGATTGATTACTTTTGTCTACGTTCAAAGCTCCCGCGATCAATACGATTTCTTTGTTGGATATACGTTTTGAATCGATAAATTTTTTAATTTCAGTGAGCTGATTGATTCTTGCATTTACCCCTAAATCGGAACATGTCGAATCTTCCGATTGAGTATCGGTTCCTACAATATGAATGATCTGACTTCCTTTTTTAATTTTTACGTAAGCAAAACCCTTATTGTAGAATGTGTCATTACCACATCCATGATTTTTGAAGATATACTGTATCTTTTCTTGAATAGGCCATTTACTTAAAATGACAACTCCTCCGTTGTTGATCTGCTGTCTAAAATCTCCGAGAGTTTGATCCCAACCATACTTAGTTTTTCCGATTACGTCGGTTTGGTCAGGATATTCTAAATTAAGATTGTCTAGGAGAGTATTTCGTGCATTTGTATCAAACACTCTGCTGAGTACAATGACGTCCTGATTTTTTGTAAATTTTGATTTTCCAAGAAGCTCCGCCCTTTTTTCTTCTTCCCAATATCCAAAATATATATCTTCTTTTGAATATAAAAAAAGATTATAACTGAGAATATTTAAATCTATTTCTGACTTTGGTAAAAGGGTCTTTCTAGTTGAATTGATGTTCTCTAATTCAAAATTTAAATTCTTATGTGAAAATGAAATATACATTAAAAATTTATTGTATACTAATGAATCTTTAAATGTACAATTTAGAGGGAATAAACATAGTAAAAGCCCAATTAATAGGTTTCTATATTTAAATTTGTTTGGTTTTTTGCATTTGTTTAGAAGGGGATTTCGTTTTGTTTTCATATAACATTCTCCATATGTGATTTTATTGTATTTAATATTGCTCAGAGTTATATAATAGAATGTCCAAATTCCGTCTTAAGTGGAAATTTGGCTTAAATTTCATGACACTTTATTATATAAAAATCAGTATGATTCAAAATTTGGAAAGAGACATTTTTTTGAAAACTTTATAGAGATGGATTTTTATACACTACTTGTGTAAGCAAATTTAAAACGAATTGATTTCTTGTTGGCATAATTAGATTTAAAATAAATTCTCTTTCTATAAAAATAATTTATATTTTTACTTTTGAATATTCTATATTATTTATATAAAATATATTTTTTGTTAAAATAAATTTGATTAAAAATGGTTATTAAAATTTTTATGATTGGTTTGGAAAACTTTATGAACGTTCTAGGTTTAAAAGTTTAAATTCGATTTATTAGAATTAAAAAAATATCCCGAAAGGAAAATGAATTTATGAGTGATCAAAGAGAACAAGTCATCCAAGAATGGACCGTCAATCTGTACCCGATCCGCTTTACGAATCGGGAAAATGGAATTAAAGAATGGCTCGTTCAAAACAACGCAAAACAATTTTTGACCCGTGCAGAAGAATTACTTTCTTCGCTTCCTAAAGAAGAAATACTCCAAGAATTTATTTCCAGAATTAACACTGCAATTCAATTCTGTACCGAACAAAACAAGATCGCTGCTTTGGATTTTTCCTGGTATTATGGTGGAGATCCTATTGATGTCGCGTATGCTTATGGACTCGCTTCTTGCAAGGGTCAAGGTAAATTGAGTAAGACAGATCTTGGCCCGAAAGAAATTCCTGGAATTGAATCCGATCTGGAACATGGAAATTTATTAGAAGAAGATTTTTCAGAACTACCCGTGGATCGAGCGATCAATCTTTGGGTCGAAAATTTAGATCCACACGTTCAAAAAGCAAAAGATAAAAAAGAAATTTCATTTGATGCAGATGATATTTTAGTTGATCTTTTTCAAATATGGAATTATCGGATCGGTTTAGAAGCTTGCAACAATATCTCAACAGAATTCCAAGATATTCTGAAAAAAAGAAAACCATTTTGGATTACTATGTCGCAACATGGGAGATGGGCGGTTCCGATCGGTTTGATTTGACTGTATTCGAATCAAAAATTATTGAGAGTTTTGTTCTAAAACCTAAATAATGTGGATTAACGTGAAAGGGATCAATGCGAGGAACTAAAGCAGAACGCTCTTACAAACGTAGCGTCTCGCTTCTATGGACGTTCAACAATTGCGTCCTATAATCAATTGAAACAAAGACGAAATGGAATATAATGTTTTTTTAATGTAATTTATTGACTAGGACTGAGAGCGAAGTCCTATTGCCTGTGGCAACCAGATTTGCTTACGTTGAATTCACGTTAAATATTACTAAGGTTTGATGATAAGAATTACTAAAAGGTTTGCGAATGTCCAGATGTAATGTAATCTGTTGTGGGTTTTAGCATTCTATTAGAAATTTTTAAATTACTATCGTTTATGTCTTTTGAGATTTTAGGACAACTTCTTAAATTAAACCAAAGAAGAATCGATCCTAAGTTTTAATATGAAAGGATACATATTAGAGTTGTTGAAAGATTTCATAACGGCGATTAATAAAACTACTTCAATTGACCGTTTCCATAAAATAGAAACGATGGAGAATTCATCTTTTAACAACTCTAATATATTAAAATTAACTTACAACCTCTACAAAAACCTAATTTTGCTTTATTGGAAAGACCAGGCTGTAAGAAACCCTGTCCCAGTTTTGAGACAGAGTTGATGTTTCATTTTTGGTCAAAAGTTCGTTTGACTTTATAAAAAAGCTTTTTGGAGATAAACGTTTTTCGTTTCTATATATATTGTATTTTACTAATTTAATTTTTTGAATATTTTTATTTGGCTTTTTTCCCCACAAAAAATGCAATCGCACCAATCACATACAATTCATATTCTTTAAAATTCTCTTTAAGCGCCGCTTCTAAATCTGGAAGAGTGTCTTCGGTGTTATGAAACACTCCATTTCGATTTAATCGTTTCATTCCTATCCTAGATAAAAAATGGGTTTGACCTAGATCGTATAAACCAGTGGACCCAAAGATTACTCCTTCCGGTTTGCGGATTTCTAAGAGATTTTTAAATGCGGTGGAAGCCTTTTTGCGAATCGGTCCAGGAACACAATGAAATAAAAAGCTCAGTCCGATTGAATCGAATTTCTCCGTTATGTGAATTGGCTCTAGTATGTTTGCTCTATAAGCCTTGAATTGTCCCGCGATGTTAGAAAGTCTTCTTCTAGATTTGATCAAAGTGTTCGGATTTAAATCCATCACCGAGATGGTTGGTTTTTCTACTGGAAATTTTGTTTTTTGTAAAAGATAACCAGTTCCTACCCCTATATCCAAATGATTGCCACTTACATTTTTGTCATACAAATCGATCATGTTTTGAGGAGGGCAGCGCCAGAACCATGTACTGATAATGTGCAAAACGATTAGATCGTAAAACCTCAAAAAACTAGGAGTATAAACCTGTTGTCCTTCAATAATTTCTTTGCTGTATTGATTTTCGGACATACCAAGATCAATATATAGTTTATCTTGTTGCATGTTTCGCCCTCTCTTATGTTTAGAATTCACCGATAAAGGAATAATTTATTTTCTATCTAAATTCTTCAAGTAGATTCTGAAAATATATTAGAGTGTTCTTGTATTCAAAAAATATATAAGATAATTCTATATAATAGGATATCCAATGTTTTTCACTATGAGATAAAAATTCATAGTGTTAATTTTAATTTGATAGAGATCATTACCGATCCCTATCAAATCGGGTACCGCAGATTTTTATTATAAAGTACTGTTTTATAGCAAAATACTGCGTACTCAATTTTATAGTTCTGAGTAACAACGTTACTTTTAATGCCGGATTATAATCCGGCACAGATGGAAGCTGCAGTATGTTCGGCCACGGCGGAAATTGTCATCACAGGATGAAATCCGATTGAAGAAGGAATTACAGATCCATCGGCAATGAATAGATTTTTATAACCGAATACTTCTCCCGTTTCGGATACAACTCCTTTGTCCGGATTGGCGGAAAGAATACAACCTCCTAAAGAATGAACTGAGATGATCCGATTGAATAACAAAAAGGTAGCTAACGGACCGAACTGTCCGCCGTATGCGTCTCCTATCTGCTGCATAGAAGCAGTCATGTTCTGAATGAGGGTTTGGTTTTCTTTAGAATACTTCCACTTCACGTCTATGTTTTTGCCACGACGTACGATTTTCCCATTTGCATTGTCTCTTCCTATGGCAAATAGATTTGTCATATAGTTTGGATTACCCGCTCCCGGAAGACCAGGTGGTAGAGGTTTGGAAAGTAATCCTTTTTTAAATACAAAAGGAAGAATCCATTTCAAACTTTTCCAAAAGATAGGACCAATCAGCTTTAAAAACCAATTCGGTTTAGCAATTCCTAATGAAGCAAGTACTGACATTACCGGTTGACTGAACGTAGGCGCTGCCATTGTAAATTGAAATCCTTGTGGAAAATAATTGATTACGGTAGTTACGTCCGGTCCGTCCCAAGGTATGAGTTCACTTTTACTCGATTCAATTCCGCCTAAAAAGTCCCCATTTCCAGAATATCCTTTTCCAAGTTGTTTGCTTAGATTTGGTAGGGTTTTGTATCTGTCTCTGCTGTTAAAAAGAATCCTATTTGTACCTAACGTTCCTGCGGAAAGTATGACCCTTTTAGCATATACCGATTTTTTTTCTCCGGTTTCCGTATTTTCATAATAAACTACGTAACCGTTTTGACTATCTGGGGCTATATGAGATGCTAGGGAATTGGTTTGAAACACGGCACCGTTTTTTTCGGCGTCTGCAATATAATTAAAATCTAATGTGTTTTTAGCTCCGTGATTACATCCGAACTCACATTCCGCACAACGTATGCAAGTAGATTGTCCTGGTCTGGAAGGTTTTAGCCAACTTGCAGCTGCATCCGGATCAAAATGAGTATGTCTGTTTAAATCCGCAGCGGCTTTAAATCTATTTCTTTTTGGAAGATCCCATTCTGGTGGAACCGGTTTTACATCAAATTTAGAGGCAACTTTATCAAAATAGGGATCCAAATAATCTCTGTTAAACGGAGCTGGCCAGCGAGGATCTTCAAAAACCTTATGATCGGGACGGATATGAATATTCGCGTAGATCAAGGAACCTCCGCCTAAACCGGAAGCGGTTACGGTTCCGAGTCCACTAAAAAAATTGAGTTCGTATAAACCCAAAGACTTTTTCTTTTTGGGATAACGCCAGAGAAGATTGTCTATTTTACGTACGTCCCTTGGAAAATCTCCGGGAGAATATTTTTTTCCTCTTTCTAATACTAAAACCCTTTGGCCTTTTTCTGAAAGTCTTAAGGCGCTGATGGAACCACCAAATCCAGAGCCAATAACGATTGCGTCGTAACGAGTATTATCTTTTGACATATTTTCCTGTAAAATAAAATTATAAATTTATAAAATTCAAAATTCTTTAATATCGATTTAAAGACTGTAGTATAAATGGATATACGTCCTTGTAGGCGTCTTTTCCAAATATACAATCTATGTGCCCGTAGTCAGGTATTACGTGACGTCTGTACTGATTTGGGTTAAATCGATCGATTAGTTTTTTGTAAGTTGTTTCTGTACTTTCTGGGAGATAACAACGATTTTGCGCTCCGTGAATGAACGTGATTGGTAGATTGAGCCGATCCAAATGGGGAACGTAAACGTCTTGTCCTTCTGAATTTACTACCTTATGAGCGCGGATCATCTTAGATAAATGTTCAAACGCTTTGATGTTTGAAACTCCGAACATTTCTCCCAAACCGTAACGATAGGTTTCTTCATTCAAATTTTCTAATCTATAGAGACTACCGTAAAGAAAGGAGATTCTTCTACTAACCGGGTTTACGTCGTGAGAAAAAAGGGACTGAGGTTGTAACGCTAAAACGCTGTTAAAGAATCGATCCAACCAATCGTCGTGATTGCTCGTATACGCGGTCATATCTTTGATTCCAAGGGCGTCTAAAATTTCCGCAGTATGAAATCCTACTTTAATATCCATCGAGGTGGGAACTTCTACATCCGCAGAAATTTGAGACAGCACTACGGAGCGAACTCCTTCTAAACCAGAGAGTAACGCCATCGTAAATGTAGTTGCGCCAAAACAATGAGCTACTACTTGAATTTTATCTACTTTGGTGAGTTCTCTTACTTTGTTAACTGCAGCTGGATAATCTTTGGTAGCGATCGCGTCTCCTGTGTTTGGAAGAGGAGCCGAAGGAAGAGCAATCGAAGTTCTATAATCAAAAAGCCAAACGTCGTATTGATTTTCAAAAAGATATTCTAAAAGATTTGTATCGATCGTATCGATGCTAAAAATCAAACTAGAGACGCCTAACCCAGGAGATAACAGAACTGGTCCTTTGTTACCACCCTTATATCTTAAAAGTCTTAAGTTGGCTCCGTCTTCTGCTTTAAAAAAATGAACTTCGGGAGAAGAAACCCTCAAAGGTCTTTTGGTTCTAGGTCTTGCGTCCTTATCCCAAGGAACAATGGAACTTGCTACTCCACCATAAACGTCATACAGTGCACCTGCAAAAAAAGAACCGAACTTGGTTAATCCTTGGATTGTGTCTATTAGAGATTTTGCATGAATGACTTTCATCGTGGTCATTTGTTTGGCAAAATCTTCTGGAAGAATGTGTAAAATTCCTTTTCCTAAAACAGGAGAATTTTCTGTTTCACCTTCGTAAATCGTAGTAAAAAGCGTGCTTGTATCTCTCCAGATGTTTGTAAGTCCGTCGTTTTGTATCCACTTGGCTCCTACAAAAAGATATTTTTTGCCTTCTTCCGTATTGAGAATCATACGATAAACCATGTTTCTCGTTTCTACTTCGTCTTCTCTAGAAATAAAAAGTAAAAATTCTCCGTTTGTTACAGTGATTACGTCTTTGGAAAGAACAGGAGCTTTTACAGTGCCGAATAACGTTGCCTTGTGATCCGGATTACTAATCATTTCATTTAGGTTTTCGCTTCGGATCGTAAGTAAAAATTCTATGGAAGAGCCTTCGTCCTTACCGATTTGATAACCTCTTTCTGTGTCTTCTTTGGATTGAGTGGAAAAAAAACCTTTCATACATTCTGTAAATTCTATGCCTAATGTTTTTTCATCTGGGACGTTTGTATGTTTAGGATATGAAGGAAGATTGTAATTGATTGTAAGACCTTTTTGAGAGATTAGTTTTTCGCAGGCTCTTTCTGAGATAGCACAGATTGTAAGTAATGGATTGACTCCTAAGGATCTAGGAATTACAGAACCGTCCATGATGTACAATCCGTTATACGTTTCTTTGCCGCTTTTGCCGGAATAAACCTGGCAATTTTCATTGACTGCGGAAGTGGAAGCGTCGTCTCCCATTGGACAACCGCCGAGAGGATGGACGGAAATTAAATCCTGGTCCGTTAGACGATTCCATACAGGGTTTTTAATATAGGTTCCTTGCAGTGGAACAGTAGCTTCTTTTAGTATCGTACTGATTTTTTCAAAAATCGGTTTTTTACCAACGTTCGGCCAGGAAATTCTCAAACGATCATTTTGAAGAAACATTTTTCCGTCATTCCCATCGTGCGCCATTACTAAATAAGTCTGAGTGTTTTTAACTGCGCCTCTATAAGAACCTAAAATAAAACTTAAGAATATTCTAATTTTCTCAATTACCCATTGAAAAAAACCTTTTTTGGTTTTTACTCCTGTCAGTTTAGACGCAATCGCAAAAATTTCTGGTAATTGACCTCGAATTGCACCTGGGATAGAACCTTCTTCTATAATCATTCCTTCATTTAAAGATGCACCTTTACGTGTATCGATGACTCCAGTGATACAAGGGCCTACTTCTGTGTTTGTTTTTTTAGAACCAAAGCCGATTCCGTTGATCGTAGTATTTCCATTATAAGAAAAACCTAACATATCTCCGTTTCCGCTAAAACGAACTCCTACAGAGTCGGAAACGTTGAGTCCTTTTTCTTTGGAGCGAAGTAGGATTTCAGTAGAACCTAAAGAGCCTGCGGAAAGAATTACTGTTTTAGCGCGGATAAATAATTCGTCTTTACTAAACTTTTCCCGATCGAGTCCAAGTGGAACAAAATGAATCAGCCAAGAATCTTCTTGTTTTTCAATATAACTTACTTTTACTTCCGTAAAAATTTGAGCGCCGAAATTTGCTGCATCTGGGAGGTAATTCATCAGAGTTGTATTTTTAGAAGATACGTTACAACCGGTTACACAGTCTCCACAATTTGTACAAGCTTCTTGTTTGACTCCAACGTGATTGATTTTGGATTGGAACGTTACATTAATCGGAGTAGGATAAAATTCTTTCTTTAAAAAAGAAGCGGATGTTTTCAGTGCTTGGTGTTTGGCGAGATTTCGATATTGATTCGGGATGGGGTTTGGTCTTAACATCTCTTCAGCAAGAGAATAATACGGATCAAATCCATGTTTACTTGCTTCTTCTCGAATATTTTTAGGCCAAGCCGGATCTTGAAACACTTCCGGAACTGCTCTAAGGCTTACGTTAGCATTGATAAGCGAAGTGCCTCCCAAGCCACAACCTACTAAAACGTTAATATCCTTGTTAAAGTGAAAATCAAACAGACCATTTTTAGGGCCGATTTGTTTATCTTCGTAGTTTGCTTGTACTTCTTCTAAAGCAGAGATTTCTTTATTCGGAAATTCTCCCGGCCTGATTTCTTTGCCTCTTTCTAAAAGACAGACCTCGATTCCGGCTCTGGAAAGCCTAGATGCTGCGATTGCCCCGCCATAACCGGATCCGATTACGACCGCTTCGTATTGATTTTTAATTTTTTCGATGGGTTGAGATATTTTCTGAATCAATGTTTTTGCCTGGATTAAATTGGCAGAACATTTTCAAAAAAGAGAAATATTGCAAGAAAAATAGCGATATGTAACTTTGAATATTTTAATTTTCTATAAATAGGTTTTAAATATTCGGATAAGTTATGTTAGCTGATTTTTCAACTATTTTCATGGTAAATGACGACTTGCGTTATTTTTTGTTACTACGAAATATTTGATTTGAACTTCTCCCGAAAAATCGGACATGGTTATGTAGAATTTTTATTTCGAAACTCAATTGATAAACTGGAAATAAATTATCAATGAGATTGTCTGTCCTCGTTTACCTAAGAATTGTTCTGTGTATTCTAATGTTAGAATTTATCGTGAAATTTAAAAATGTGGGAGCTCTTACAACTTAAAGATCTACAGTAAGATTTTAAAGATGTAGGAATTCATATAATTTTAAACTGCAATAAAAACAGTTATAAAAGCTTATAACTGTTGAGTAGACGTAATCTGTGGGAACTCCCCATTTAAAAAAAATACTAAGAGCCGGTCTCAAAACCTCATAATACGGGAACTACTACGAAAATTTAGCGAGATTAGAACTGCTTGAAAGTTCGTAAATTGTCAATGCTGCCTAATTGTGGAACTACTGCATTTTATTAAAAATTTCTAAAAAATTATCTCATAAAATTCTTTGAGGTGACAAGCTCTAAGTTGTTGTTTGTAAAAGCGTATGAGTTCCCACCGATTTTGTCTCATACAGTTTGTAAATGGGGAATCATGCAAAAATATTGTAATAGTTCTCACATTAAATGGTTTTGAAGCAGGCTTTTTAATTTTCCTAATCAAGTATGGACCCGAGTTTAGATTCTTGGATATTGTTCTTAGAATTGACTTTGGATTCAAAGTTCGAAAGGTTGATGAATAAAATTTATATAGTTGTTTAATTTTATTTTAAAAATCTAAATTTTCAGAATCTAAAAAGAGGAAAAAATATGTCACAACCAAATTCAATCCTAATGTCTTATGGTTGGGATCCGAGCATTTATTTAGAAGAACCGAAACTTCTTGAAGGTTTAAAACCTGGACGTGTACTTGCTGTTTACGGAGAATATTCAAAAATTATAATAGAACAGGGCGAAAAGAAAGGTATTTTTTCTGGTGCTCTGATGGCTTCTGGGGAATCAATTGTAACTGGAGATTGGGTACTCATACGAGAAATTGAAGGAGATGAACTTTGTATCGTAGAAAAAATTCTTCCCCGAAAAACTTTTCTAAGAAGAAGTAATCCAGGAAAAAGAAAAGGTTCCCAGGCGATTGCGTCAAACATAGATCTTTTATTAGTGATTATGGGTTTAGATAACGATTATAGTCCGAGAAGAATAGAACGTTATTTGTTCTTGGCCAAGGTTAGTGGGGCACAAGTCACGATCGTTTTAAATAAAAAGGATCTTTGTATGGATCCTGAAAATAAATTTATGGAAATTAAAATGATCGCTGGAGAAACACCGATCGAAATGATTTCAGCTTTGGATCTAAAACAGACTCGAACAATTTTGCAATGGATCGATCCGGGAAAAACGATCGCATTTTTAGGATCTTCGGGCGCGGGTAAATCTACTATCATTAATTCTTTATTAGGTGGAGAGATTCAAAAAACCAATGAGGTAAAAGTTTCCGATGGAACCGGAAAACATACTACAACTCGCAGAGAACTGTTTCTTTTACCTTCGGGTGGGGTTCTTATGGACAATCCGGGAATCAGAGAAGTAGGTTTGTTTTCAGAAGGAAGCGAAGACGAACTTGAGGAAGTGTTTCCGGAAATTGCAGTGGCTGCGGAAGAATGTCGTTTTAACGATTGTTCTCATAATGAAGAACCCAATTGCGGAGTTGTAGCGGCCGTAAAAGATGGAAGAATCAGTGAAGCTAGATACTTTTCTTATTTAAAACTTTCGAAAGAATTAATGGCTTATCAGGCCTTGAACGATCCGGAAGAAGCGAGAAAGAAAAAACAAAAAGATAAACAAATGTCCAAAGCTTTACAAAAGAGACTTAAGGATAAGGGTAGAAAATAGTAGCTTTTACAGATTACGTCACTTCGTGTTTAGGAATTTTTTTATTAAATAATAGATTTGTTAAAAAATTCCATAGTGGCCGATTAACAAAACTGCTTCAATCGAACGTTTCCATAAAACAGAAACAAATAGAGAATTCATTTTTTAATGACTCTATTTTAATTTTCAAGTTTAAGAATCCCTTTTTTATTACTTAAATTTATAGAATAGAATGTTGGAATTTTACGTTAAAGAAGAGATTTGTCTCAAAATTCATGATAAAATCAATAGGAGTAAAAAAAGATTTTTACTCCTAAAATAGATTTCGTAGAATAGATCCAAAATCGCCTTTCCCAGTTTTTCGGTTTTTACTTTTTTGAATATGAGATTTTTATTATTATATATCATATTTCTATTTCATTATTCTCTAATGGCCGAGTCTTTATCTCCGGTTTCGGGAAAAATTTCACAATTACAGAAAGATTCTTCTTTAAGTTTTTTTGTATATTACTTTAGCAGTGACTCGGATGAAAATTTTCGAGAAAGAATTTTTGCAAAGGATTCTTCTCTTTCTTTTCAAAACATTCCTGCAGAAGTGTTTTCACTCGGTTTTACAAGTAATACTGCCTGGTTTTATATTCCTTTAAAAAACGATACCAAAAAAGATTACCGAGGAGAATTCGAAATTTTTAATCCTTATTTGGAAGAAGTAGATATTTTCTATCGATACGGTTCTAAGGATTCAATTCATGAAATTCTCGCGGGAACAAGTCGTGTTTACGAAAAAAGTTTTCCTGCACTCAATTTTTACCTTCGTCCTGGGGAAGAAATTCAAATCGTTTGTAAGATCAAAAGTGGAACTCCTATGCGAATTCCTATTGTGTTGGAGTCGGAAGAAAATTTCAATTTTACAAAACTATTTAGAGCGATTCTATTCGGATTAACCTTAGGGTTTGGAATCGCGATGGGTTTGTATAATTTTTCATTGTACATGTTTTTTAGAACGAGATCATACTTATATTATTTTATTATGATTTTATTTTCTACGGTTTATTTGACTTCTTGGGACGGATTAATTTCTCCTCTTTTTAAACCAAATTATGGAAGATATTATCTTCCATTTATACTGGTCCTTTTTTATACTTCCGCTTTGTTTCTTTTTCTTTTTTCTATGGAATTTTTATATCCTGAAAAAAAAGAAAGATATGTAAAAATTATAATATTTTTATATGTAGTTGTCAATTTGCTTTTAATACCTCTCTCCATTTTTTATCCTACTCACTTAAATCGGATTTCGTATTATCTGGGATTGGTTAATAATCTAATCATTGTTTATTTTTGTATTGTGAGAATTAGAGGTGGTTTTAAGTCTGCAAAAAATTTTCTAATCATTCATCTTGTATTTCCTGTCGCTGGAATCCTCACAAATTTAAGTACGTTCGGAGCGATTTCGATCGATTATCTTTCGCTTCATCTACTAAAATTGGCGTTTATTTCTCAGTCCGTTCTTTTTTCGGTTATGCTCGTCCAGAGAATTAAAGAATTGGAATTTAGACTTAAGGATGGTTTACAATCTGAGATTCATAAAAACATTGTACTCCTTAAAAAAGAAATTCAACAAAGAAGAGAAACTGAATGGGAATTAATACAGGCCAAAGAGGTCGCCGAAAAAGCTTCTAAGGTCAAAAGTAATTTTCTTGCAAACATGAGTCACGAAATTCGGACTCCGATGAACGGCGTTTTAGGAATGGTTCAGCTTTTGGGAACAACTAAACTCAACGACGAACAAAAAGAATATGTCGAAGTTCTTTCTGTTTCCGCCAAATCGTTGTTACAAATTATCAACGATATTTTAGATTTTTCTAAAATTGAAGCTGGAAAAGTTATCTTGGAAAGAGAAGTTTTTTCGATTCGTTCTGTTTTGGATGAAATTCACGATCTTTTATATCCTCTTGCAAAACAGAAAGAGATCAATTTTCGTTTAGAAGGTAAATTAGAAATTCAAGAATACGTTTATGGAGATCCTCTTAGACTTCGACAAATTTTATGGAATCTTGCAGGTAATGGAATTAAATTTACGAGTCGCGGAGAAGTGGTTCTTAAGGTGACTCAAAAAAATATTTCTAAAAGTAGCGTATCCATAGAGTTTACGGTTATGGATTCAGGAATCGGAATTCCTTTGGAAAAACAAAAACAAGTCTTCGAAGCGTTTTCTCAAAATGATACGTCTACCGCCAGAAAGTTCGGAGGTTCTGGTTTGGGACTTAGCATCACAAAACAACTCGTGGAACTTCAAGGTGGAGTTTTGAAATTAGAAAGTAAGGATGGTGAGGGCTCTAAGTTTACGTTCACGATTGATTATGATATTCCTTCAGCTTTGGAAATAGAAAAAATTCTTGAAGCGGAAAAGACTAAGGATCTGGAAAAATCTTTTCAAGATGTT
Source organism: Leptospira interrogans (assembly GCF_900156205.1). Classification (GTDB taxonomy): domain Bacteria; phylum Spirochaetota; class Leptospiria; order Leptospirales; family Leptospiraceae; genus Leptospira; species Leptospira interrogans. The sequence continues at coordinate 26,067 of NZ_FTNA01000006.1, read as the reverse complement.
GTTGCTAAAAGCACTCGAATTCTGGTTGCAGAGGATAATGAAACGAATTGTCTTTTGATCGAAAGAGCTCTTAAAAAATTAGGATATGATCCGACGGTAGTGCATAACGGTAGGGAAGTAATTGAAAGAATGCAGTTGGAAGCTTTTGATATAATTCTTATGGATATTCATATGCCGGAAGTGGATGGAATTGAAGCTACAAAATGGATTCGTTCAAAAAATCAAAATTCGGAATTTCCTATTATCATCGCTTTGACAGCGGATGCAATTGAAAGTAGTAAAGAAAAATATATTTCTAAAGGAATGAATGATTGTTTAACTAAACCTTTGGATTTGCCAATTCTTAAAAGTACTCTTGATTTATGGTCTAATCGAGTAGACGTCTCTCATTGGAAGTTGTAAGTAGCAATTTTATTGAGTGTAAATTTTACGTAAAAAAATTTTGGATTCTCTTTCGTCGTAAATATATGTTCAAAAAATTTTTTGCTTTCTGTAGATCATTTTATCTGCACTTTTAAACTTTCAATTTAATAGGAGTTCAATTCTAAATTCGGTTCTTTTAAGGACATAAAAGAGTTTAGATCTTTCAGATCAATATTTCCACCGGAAAGGGTTGTGATCTTGTCCAATCCTGAAAAAACCATTTCAAAAACTTTGTATCGAAATTTATCTAAAAAAATCAAACCTTGAGGTGCAGAAGCGTATAGTTTTTTCTCTTCCAGTAATTTTTTAAAGAGTTTTACTCCTAGAAAAGATCTAGAATCATAATTTTCTAATATTCTAAATGTATCATTTAAAGAAGCCAAATTGTCTTTGGGGATTTGAGCGCTTTTTAGAAAATTTAACATTCTAGTAATTATAAAAAGAGAATAAATATCTTCCCTATCAAAATGTTCGGAGGGAATTGCCATGGAAGTTAACCTTGCAAGAAAAATGTCCGATTCGTTTCTTTCCGGAAAGTTAGATGCAATCGGAGAATTTGGAGTCAGATAAAAAAGAGAGGCCCCCATTAAAACTGGCTGTCCCGCGTTAAATTGAAGAGTTTGAATCATGGATTCCAAAGTTTCCATCGGAAGTCCGAGAATTTGATAAGAGGTAATTTGGAATCCAAGCTTAAATCCTTCTTGAACGATCTGAATATATTTTTCGACCGTATGAGGTCTTTTGGTTGTTTCTCGAACGAGTTTATCAGAACTGACTAGAGCTAAGTTTAAATTTGTAAATCCTGCTTCTTTCATTAAGCGAAGAAGTTCTGGATCTAAGCTGATATAAGAGATTCCATTCATAGCCACAAACCGAACGTCTTTTTTTGGAAAGGCATCAATCAATTCTTCACAGAGTTGTTTCATTTCCGGACGAAAGAAAGTCAAGTTGTCGTCTTCAAAATCAAATACTCGATAACCTAATTCGTAGGATTTTTTGATTTCACTTAACACTCGTTCTACGGTGTTTCTTCTATATTTGGTTCCAAAAGTTGTGTGAACTGAACAAAAACTACAACGATGCGGACAACTTCTAGAAGTGATGATAAAACGCATCGGTTTTCCTTCAAAAAGATAATGTATTTTCGATAAATAGGAAAGATCGGGAGGAGGTAGATCTTGAATCGGAAAATTTTCCCCAATCGGATTTAGATACATTTTTCCACTTTCTTTCCATCCAAGGGAACCAACGAGCGCATAACGTTTTTCATTTTGAAATTCGTTTAAAAAGTCACAGATCGCTTTTTCTCCTTCTCCTCGAATTATGAAATCCACATACGGATTTGAAAGCATCAATTCGGGACAGGCGGAAACGTGAGAACCTCCCATCAAAACGGGAACGTTTAAAACTTTTTTTATCTCTTCCGCTGTTTTTAAAGCTTCTCTATAATAGGGAGAAAATAAAGAGGAAATTCCTACAAGATCTGGATTTAAGTATTTTACTTCTTTTGATATATCTTCATAAGAAGCGCCAAAATGAAAGTATTCAAAAAATGTTGAGAATGGACTTCGATCCGGAACCGGATAGTATTCTTTTAGGTATTTGAGTTCGTTTGGAATAGGAATCGTTCTTCTTCCGGCGAGTTTGTTTCCTAATCCTCTATGAAAATCTCTGATTATTACTTCCACATTCGGTAAAAATTTTTGTATGGCCCCTTTGAGATAACAAAGTCCGATCGGCTGTAATCGAATATCGGTATCGTAAAAATCTTCCACCGGAGGTTGAATGAGCAGTAGCCGCATGTCGCCATAGAAACAGAAGGAATTACAAGATCAAGCCTCTTCGTTTTGTTTTAAGTCTAAGAATTGAATTTGACCTAAAGTAAATTTTAAGTTATACTTCGCGCGCGATGGAAAGAAAAGATAGAATACCTTACAAACCTACACAACCAAGTATGAATCTAAGTAAACTGTTGATTCGATTTGCAAAAGATACTTCGGTGGGAACCTTGGAAACGGTCCGGTCCGTTTTGAGTGAATCTTTAGATTGGTCGTCTAAACGGTTATCCGAACTTTCGGGTACACCTTTGGTTCAGAATACGAGTCTGGCTGAATTCTTTTTCAAATCCGGAGAAGTCCTGAAAAATGCAGGTGAAAAAACGGAACAGGGGTTGACGGATGCTTTGATTTCTACTTCAAATGCAATGCAGATAGCGTTAGACGCTCTTGAAAATGCTGATGAAGTTGTTAAAAGAACTCTTTTTGAGAATATTCCAGTTTCTAGTATCGTAGGCGAATCTTTTGCGGGAGTTGTAACTACTTCTCAGGTTCAAGCTTCTTTTAGACTCAAAGGTAAAGATGCAGAATATCAAGAAATTCTAATGGATTGGAAAAATTCAAAATTACCTTATGTGATTTTATGTATTCCAGGTCTTTTTTGTGACGAAGGGCTTTGGAATACAAATGGAGAAATTCCACTTTCAGAAACGATGAAAGAATGCGGTTATTATCCCGTTTATCTTCGATTTAATCCCGGAATTCATCTTTCTACAAATGCAAAAAAAATGTTGGATCTTGTGGAGAATCTTCTAAATTCCCCAGAGTTGGAAAATAGAACGTTAGACGTTATATCTTATAGTCAAGGAGGTTTGATTTTCAGAAGCGCATTATATCAGTCTAAACAGAATGGTTCCCAGTTTTCAAAAAGGATTCGTCATGCGCTTGTGATTAATTCTCCCGATGGAGGATCGTATATCGAAAAGATTGGTTTTTGGTTAGGACTTGGAGCGGAATCGTTGCCGATTCTTCCGGTTCATATTTTGGGTTTTATCGGAAATCAGAGAAGCGACGCAATCAAAGATCTTTCTCATGGAATCATACGTGAAGAGGATTGGATTCAGAACGATCAGATGAAAAGATATTTAAACGATTTGTATTTTGGGGAGCTTGACGACGTAAATGCGACTCAAATTTACAGTTTGGTAACAAAAACGGAATCCAAATGGTCTTCTTGGATTGGAGACGGAATTGTGGAAAAGCCGAGCCTTACTTTGTTAAGTGATAAAGTGTACCGAAAAAAATCCAATCCGGAATCGCGGGTTCATTGTTTATTTGAAACTTCTCATTATCAGGTTATGGCACATCCACAGACGAGTAGGATTCTCCGAGGAACATTAAACGATCGAATAAATTTTTGATTATAAAAGTTCTTTTGTAAACTATTCGTCTCTTTTGATTTATGCCAAGCTGAAACGATATTGATTACTCGGGCACATACAAATAATATTATGAGTTTTTTCTAAAAATTAAAATGTGGATTGTTTTAAAAAAAGACATAAATTTCAGGTTAAACTTAATTTGTGAGAATTTCTATATCTTCGCAAATTGGTCGTTAGTTTTAGGTACAATTTTAATATGTTATAGTAGTAAAGATTATTTAGAGTTTTGTTTTATTATTAAATAAATATATAAACAATAATATTTTATAATTTTATAATAAACTGTTAAACTTTCTATAAAAATAGTCCCATCTAAAATTTGTGAATTTTCTAATCATTCTTCATGTGTAAGTTTTGGGATGGATTCTTAGTGCGGTAAATCTTGATCTCAAATAGACTTTTACGATGAAAATTTGCTGTAGTCTATTATATAATCTTGAGTAGGATTTCTAAATTAGAGTTGTTGAAAAATTCCATAGCGATGGTTAACAAAACTGCTTCAATCGATTATTTCATAAAACAGAAATAAGATGGAGAATTAATTTTTCAACAATTCTATTCTTAAAATTATTTTTTAGAACTTGCTCAATGATGTCAGGCTATTTTTCTGAGTTTCAGAACGGGCTTTAAATTGTAAGTGTCGTTTTTTGGAAAAATTTAAAATGAATATTAAAGAAGCCTCTCTTCTGGATTTGCCAGAAATTGCTAAACTTTTTGACGAATATCGCCAGTTTTATAAACAGAAATCGGATTTAAAGGGTGCGGAAAAATTTATTGAAGAAAGAATTCTTAAACAAGAATCCAAAATTTATCTCTTGATGGACGGTAATACTTGTTGTGGTTTTACTCAGTTATATCCGATATTTACCTCCTTGTCTATGAAACGGGCTTGGATTTTAAATGATCTTTTTGTTAGACTGGAACATCGTAAAAAAGGAGGAGGTAGGGCTTTGATCGAAAAAACTGCTGAACTTGCGAGAGAAACAAGGGCGAAGTATATTCAATTATCAACTGCTTTTGATAATCGTATTGCCCAAAAATTATATGAATCTATAGGTTTTGTAAAAGACGAAGAATTTATTTATTATACTTGGGTTGTGTAGTATATTTTAATTTTATAATATATGTCTGAAGAAAATTTTTTAAATCCGGCAGTCGCTATAAAACTCTGTCAGCGTTGTGGGCAGACTTTTGGTTGTGGCGCCGCTTTTTATTCCTGCGAATGTTTTTCTATAAGTTTGTCGTCTGAGATTCGAAATCAAATCAAAGAAAATTACAAAGACTGTCTTTGTGTTCCTTGTTTGAAAGAATTAGAAAAGTCTAAAAAAGGGAATTTGTAATAACTCACGTTTTATAAAACATTCATTTGTAAATCTTTGAAAGTTTTTAAAAGTAAACTTTCATTTTTATCGTCTAACAGTGTAAAAGGAGCCTATTCTACAATCCATTCCGTTGATACTTCATCATTTTTATGCTTAGACATTTTATTATTAACTCCAAAATCAAATTATCGACTCTAAAAATCTAACGTTGTAAAAATTTCCTAATTAGGTGATTAAATAGATTTTAAATTTGAAAACTAGAGAAGTATGAAATTTTTTATACGTTGGATTTTTCAGTAATATTTTAGAAACTATAAAAAAGCAACTGTGACAGTTGAAAATTGGATTTAAGAGAAAAAGTAAAATTTCAAATTGAGTCTATTTAGATATGAACAAAGTCTGAAAGAAATTTTTGGAATGACAACTTTCATTAAAAAAAGGGAATGAGAATAAACTTATCTTTCGTATAAGATCTAAAAAAGAAATTTTAAATAATGGAATTTGAATTCAATACACTTATCTTATCAGGGTTAATCATACTCAGCATAGGACTTTTAAGAATTTCGTCCAAGTTCGGAGTACCTTCTCTATTGTTATTTTTAATGATAGGAATGGCCGCCGGTTCGGATGGTCCGGGAGGAATTGATTTTGATAATCCGATTCTTGCAAGACAAGTAGGTTCCATAGCATTGGCGTATATTCTTTTTTCAGGAGGATTAGAAACCGAATGGCAAAAGATCAGACCGGTTCTCTGGAAGGGAATCGTTTTAGGCAACTTAGGAGTGTTGATTACTTGGGCCGTAATGGGGCTGTTCTCTGTTTATGTTTTAGGATTCTCACCGATTATAGGATTTTTGTTGGGAGCGGTCGTATCATCTACGGATGCGGCTGCTGTATTCAATGTATTAAGAACTAGAAATACAGGAATGAAAAAAGGACTGACTTCCTTGCTCGAGTTAGAGTCTGGAAGTAACGATCCGTTAGCTGTTCTTTTAACCGTAAGTATATTAAGTCTTTTAGGCCCTCAGATACCGAAGGCAGAAGAATTAGTATTTCATATTATTATACAATTTTCAATTGGGTCTGTAGCGGGAGCTCTATTTGGATACTTAATCTATAAAGGGCTTAATCGAATTAGGTTAGAATACGAAGGATTGTATCCAGTGTTGATTTCTGCTTCTGTATTATTTGTATATTCTGCTACGGAATTGATAGGAGGGAATCCGTTTTTAGCTGTTTATATTGCGGGGCTTGTGTTAGGAAATCAATCCTTTGTTCATAAGCGGAGTAATTTACGATTCTTAGATGGGATTGCGTGGTTGATGCAAATTGTAATGTTCTTAACGTTAGGTTTGCTTGTTTATCCGAGTAGAATTCCTCCACTTTTCGGAACCGGAATTTTATTTTCTTGTTTTTTAGTATTCATTGCGAGACCAATTGCAGTGTTTATCTCTTTAATTAAATCTGGATATAATTTCAAAGAAAAATTATTAGTATCTTGGATCGGACTTAGAGGTGCGGCGCCGATTATACTTGCTACATTCCCGTTTGCTCAAGGAGTGGAAGGGTCAGATAAAATTTTTCATTTAGTATTTTTTACGGTACTCGTTTCTTTGCTGATTCAAGGAACTAGTGTGCCTCAAGTGGTTCGATGGCTCGGGCTAGATGCGCCTTTAGAACAAAGAGCTTCTTATCCGTTCGAGTTTGAAAATAGGGAACAGAGTGATTCCAACCTACTTGAGTTTATCGTACCTTACGGATCGGATACGGTTGGAAAATTTGTATATTCTTTAAATTTTCCGGAGAATTCGTTAATTACTCTAATTTATCGAGGAGACAAACATATTGTTCCAACAGGAAAAACTAAATTAGAAGAAGGTGATGTACTTTTGATTTTGACTCCAAAAGGGAGTGAAGATAAAATTCGAGAAATTCTATCTAAAGTAGATTCAAGTCTGCCTTAATAAATTATCCCAAAATCTAGAAAAGCATAAACATAATATTTTAGAAAATTCAATAAAAGGTTATAATTCTCCCAAGTAGTTCTGTATCTGGAAGTTTTTGAAATTTATAGTAATTTTTATATAGAGCTGTTTCAAAACCTTAAAGAACTTTACGCTATAAGTCTTTAGAAATTTTTAATAAAATACAATAGTTCCTACGAGTTAGGTTACGTTTGGTAATTTGTGAACTTTCGAGCAGTTTTAATCTCGTTAAATTTTTGTAATAGTTCTTGTATTTTTATGAAACTCAACCTCGCGAGTCATTTGATACAAGTTCGTATTTGATGGATGTTTATTAATACTTTATATTTTTAAAATATATTAATTTTTTTATGTTTTTATTTTAGTGATCCCTATGAAATCGAGTGCCGTAAGTTTTTATTGCAAAGTCTTGTTTTAATGCAAAATATTGGGTACTTATTATATGGTTCTGAGTAAATTTACCATAATATTTTATAGCTAGTACTCGGATGCATGAAAATAATACTACCATAAACTTGTTTCAAAAGTTAGAATATACAACTTCCTTTAAAAATGGCTAATAATTCTGGATCAGATGTAATTTTTGAGTACTTCCGCATTTTTGTAAATCGACGGTTAATTTCGGGTACTATTTTTATGCGTTCAAATAGTAGGAAGATGTATTTCTTTTTTACACTGGAGATGATAGAAACTTTTTATTATGAATCTAATATACGGTAGAATAATTACAGCCTATAAATAACGAATATTAAAACTATTAATTTCTACGGAATGGTTTGATAAGAATCCCAGTTTAACACAAAATTTATGACATCCATATTTTATAATATTGAGAGTAAAATCAAATTTCTGGATGAAGATTATTTATTTTATGATTTTAAAATTGGAATCATTTATAACAAAAGGATAAATCACTAAAATGTTTGGTATCAAACTGTATGAACTTAAGGCAAAAATTTAGATTTTATTTTTTAAACTTCTACCCTCCTTACTTTGCGGCGGGGATTCGGTATAAAAAAATAGGTAAGGATTTTACACACTTTCGACTAACAATGAAACTTCATTGGTGGAATCGAAATTTAGTAGGAACTCATTTTGGAGGTTCACTTTATTCTATGTGCGATCCTTTTTATATGTTGATCCTTATGGAAAATTTAGGAGAAGAGTATATCGTATGGGATAAGGCTGCAACAATTCGATTTATTACTCCTGGATTGGGCCAGGTGGTTGCGGATTTTGAAATTCCTAAAGAAGAGATAGAAAGAATTCAAAAAGAAGCGGATGAAAAAAGGAAATTGGATGTATTTTTTCAAACTAAGATTTATGATTCTAAAACTGGAAAGGTAGTCGCAGAACTTGATAAAGTGGTTTATGTAAGAAGAAAAGAAAGGATCAAAAAAGAAAAGAATATTATAAATTCTTAAAAAATCTGAGTATCATTTATTTACTAAACATTCTAGAATTAAATTTATAAAATCTGCATCTAAACAGAATTTATTTTAAAATTTATATGTAGAAATTGCTGATCTCCATAAAGTTAAGTATCGTGAATCTTTATCCAAAACTCTGTTTGAGTAAAAGATATGTGTATTCTATTACGCAGGTCTATTTTTTTTATAAAAATCCAATTGTTTCAGTTTTGGTAAATTTTTTTCAACAAAATCTATTAAAAAGCTCTTAACTTAGATATATTACAAAGTTTTAACTATTGATTTTGAAATTATTACAAAGTTTTGAAATGAACAGTAGTAAAAATTTTGATTACAAACCCTAAAAGTTACTTCGAAAATAGAATTTAACGTTCAAAAAAATTATTCATAAAGTAATCAAATTAGAATTATTTTGGTCAAATTTTTTTTGAGACCTTGACTCTAAGAATGACTCTTGATACTATTTCACCTATAATTGGGACAGACCTTTTGTAAAAATAGAAACGAGTTTAAGAGGCACGATTATTTGTAATGTGTCAGACTTTCTTTGATAAAACCTAACCAAATGGATTGAGATGTTTTTTTTCTTCATGAAATTCCAGCAAACTTTTATCAATTGTTTCTTATTTTTGATTTTATTCTTATCTTTTGTATTATCGAAGGAAATTCATTCTTCTCCTGTAGCCGAGATCTGCGAGTTTGATCAAATTGAATTTGCACTCGATCCTGATTTATCAAACGAAGTGCCTAAAGAACCTAAAAAGAGTCTCGTTTTTTTACCGAAAGAGAATTCGTTTTTAAAATTGGGTTTTATCAAAGAATCGGTCTGGATTCGGTTTAACATCAAACAGTATCCAAGATCCAGATGTTTTTTGAGGATTCCACAAGTAACGTTAGACGGAGCGGCGCTTTTTGCAAAATCTTCCGTTCAAATTACGGGTGATCGTTTTAGATATTCGGAAAGATTCGTAGACGATTATTATCCTGTTTTTTATTTGGAGCCTTTAGATATACAAAAAGAAAAAAATCAATATTATCTTTGGATCAAAACGTCTTCTATTATCAACTTTCCAATTTTTTTGGAATCCGGTTTGGAATATCAAAAAGGAAATTATTATAGAAATCTTTTGATTCTTTTTTTGCTCGTATTGAGTTTATTTATTATACTATTGATTGGTTTTATCTATCGCCAAACTCTTGATCCGGTTTATTTAAGTATCATGGGATTTCTTGTGTTTATAACACTGGAAGGTTGGGTCTGTTTTGCAAACGGATATAAATATCTATGGCCTAACGTACCTCAATTTCAAAATATTACACCTACGTTATTTGCTTTTTTTGCTCTTGCTTGTTCCGTTTGCTTTATGGTTCAGTTTCTTTCGCCTTCGGCTCTTCATAAAATTTTTCGTTTTCTGTTATTCGGAACTGTGATCGTAATTGTATGTTTGGCGATTTTGTCCTCTTTCGTTTTGGATCGTGCTTTGGTCGTAAAAATATTCTCGTGGACATTTATTTTTGTTTCAGTTTTAGTTTTAATTTCTACTTTTTCCATAATAAAATCTTTTTCTCCTGCTAGAAAAATAATCCTATGTATGATTCCTATTATTGGAAGTGGATTAATTAGAATTTTATATTATTTAGATTTACTAAAATATAATGAATACTATGTGCACGCTTATTTATTATCTCTTCCTTCGATTTATATAGTAATTACGGTAAGTCTTAGAGATCGAGAGAAATTTGTAAAAAGGAAATTTTTGAGTCGTGCTTATGATATACGTCAGATGCAGGAAAAATTAAATCTTCCGGTTCAAGTAGTAGGTCAGAATAAAACTCCTTCACTTCAATTCAGTTTAGATCATCTATTGAGAGTAGAACGAATTTTTAAAAATCCAGAATTAAGTAAAAAGGATTTTGCGGAAATTCTCAGGATTGCTCCTAACGATTTAGATCGATTTGTTCAGGAATTTTCTAACCTTCAATCGTTTGAAATTTACATCAATCTATACAGAGTAGAAGAAGCAAAACATCTTTTGAAGACTAGAAAGGATCTAAAATCTTCAGAAATTGCACATAGATCTGGTTTTGCTTCTGGTAGAGAAATGGAAAAGTCTTTTAAAACCTTAACTGGAATGACTTCCTCCGAATATAAATTGATGTTATTTCCGGATTCTATTTAAAAAAATTATTACTGGGCTTACTTTCTAATTGAATGTTATAATTTAAAAAAAGATCGTTTGGGCCGCTACTGGATTTTAAATTAAATATCGATAATCTATAAAATGCGTTTGTTATCTATTTTTATTTGTTTTATTATACTCAACGTATATTCGTTATATTCGCAAGAGTTAGAAAAATCTGGATTTATTGTTCATCAAAAGTTCGATTCAATTTTACAATTGGAGGATTTTGATTCTTTGGATCGTGCTTTAAAAGAATCGGAATCGTATTACCAAAAACTTCCTTCTAATTGGAAAACTCAAGTTCGAAAAACTTCGTATCATAAAAACCAAATGTTGAATTCTTTGAAGATTTTAAAAAAAATTCTTCGAGAAAAAAATCCAGAGTCTAGAAAAATCCAATTTCAAAATTCGTTTTTACTTTTAGAAACAAAGGATGAAGCTCTTGGAAGAATTACTGCATATTATGAAGTTATAATAGAAGGGAGGTTTTATCCAGAAGGAGATTTTATTTATCCAGTTTTGGAAACTCCATCTGATTTAATTGTAAAAAAAGACGGAAATAAAAAATCCGTTGGCAAAATTATAAATGAGGTTTTTGTTCCGTATGAAACTAGAGAGGAGTTGTCTCATACTTCCGTTTGGAAAAAACGATCAAAGGCGATCGTATATGTCAAAATTGTAGATTTACATCTCGCACAATTAGAAGGTTCGGCTTTTGTAAAAGTTCCGGATCATATTCCATTTCGCATAACGTATTCAGAGGATAATGGAAAAGAATATCAGAGTCCTGCGGAATCTCTAAAGGGAATTTGCAGTAGTTTGATTCCTTCCGATTTAAAAAGTTGTATTCTTAAATATCCGAAAGAGGTCGAAATGGCTATCCTCAAAAATCCAAGATATATTTTTTTTAAACTAGAATCTTCTGCACCTCGAGGAAGTGGGGGAATTGAGCTGATTCCGAAACGGTCTGTTGCAATGGATCCAGGGATTCCTTTGGGGATTCCAGTTTTGATTTCTTTTGAATCTTCTGTTTTAACTGAAAAAAATAGAATTGTATTTGTCCATGATAGAGGATCTCAAATTACGGGGCACGGTCGTTTGGATTATTTTTTGGGAACTGGTGAAACGGCAGAATATCAAGCCGGGAAGATTAATACCCAAGGAAAAATTTTTTTAATTCTGCCTAAAATAAAGAATTAGACTTTTGTAAATTAAGAATTTTTGAAATATTCTTCAATAGATTAACGTGGTCTAAAATGAGAAATTGGAGCGAACCGGGTTCTCGGCTTTGGCTAATAACTTGTATGCAGAAAACGTTATATAAAAATATTTTTTAGTTTAATATAGAACGCGATCCATAAAGAGCATTCTGCTGAGTTCAAACGCGATCTGTCGAACGATCCATGGAGAGTGAGACGCTGAGTTTGAGAGCCATAACCTTACCCACAAGTTGAATAGGATTTTAGAATCAGAATGAACTCAACAGAACGGGCTTTCTATGGAATCGCCGTTCTGGGCTCAAAAAGGCACATTTTTCAAGTGTTCCGACAAGAATGAGTCTTTTTACTTGCAAAAAGTATGTTTTTCTGATAGATAAAAATTTTCTGAACCTTACCACCCCCACCCAAAAATAGGAAAAACTCAACACAACGCTCTCTATGAATCGCATTGTGGGGTGGGAACTAAGTTTTACAGAGGATTTGTCGTAATTCCGACAGATTTATATTGAGATCAAATACTTGTGGGGTTGGTTATGATAAAGAGCGTTCTGCTGAGTTTTCTCGCATCGATCTTTTTCGCGTTCATTCAAGTTCGTCGTAAGATAATCGGAAAGAAGCTTCTTAACGTGAACTCGACGTAAGAAGACGAGAAAGAATTTTCTAAAATTATGAGTTCTTACAATTTTAGAATTTGTTTGTAAGATCGTGATTTGTGGTAGTTCCCACAGAAATCGTTGTGTTGCGAATTTTTAAACATTTATTTTTGTAATTTAGAGTTTGTATGAGTTTCTACATTTTCAAAATCAATTGTAAAGTTTGGGTTTGTAAGAGTTCCCACATTTTATTTTTTACGGAAAAATTGGTTTTTTAGATCGAACTCACACTAAATTATGATCATAGTTTAAACATAAGCATTGGACAAAATTTGCAGTTATTTTAAAAAAATTGTAAATTTGAGGAATTTTTTTCTTTTTTCAATTGACTAAAATTGTGCGCTGCAATATAAAAGGATTGTGCGCTGCACAAGAAGAGAAACGATCTTAAGGAGAAAAATTGAATGGAAAAGCAAATTCTAGATGTTCTAAATGCGGGTCTGGGACTCATAAAAGCTAGTCAGGAAGGTCTGGGTAAAGCGAAAGCTGATCTTGAAAAAACCTATATGGAACTTGTCACAAAAGGAGCTTCTGATAATTCTGAGGCGACTGTAAAAATCCGTGAAACCGTTGATAAAGTTATCAACGATATTAAGGAAGTGACTTCCGTTGCTGGCAAAAACTACGAAGAAACCAGAGCTAAAATCATCGAGAACTACAACAAAATCACCGAAGAAATCAAAAACAAAATCCCTGAAGGTCAAATCGAAGCCGTAAAAGCAAAAATCAACGAAGTGGCAGAGGCGATTAAAAATACTACTGCTGGAAAGGCTACCGTTTCTAAATAAGAATCGTAACTTTCTCTCTCGGGCGGGATCTTAACCCGCCTGAATCCTTTCTTATCTTTTCAAATTTACTATTGGTTTTAAATTCAATTTTTCGTTGTAGTTCTGACTTTATAAATATATTCATAAAATAGAATATGATTGAGAATATTAAAAATCGGAACGATTTAAAACGCCCCCTCGTTTTTGCACATCGAGGTTTTAGCGGAGAATTTCCGGAAAATACTATGATTGCGTTTCAAAAGGCGATTCACGAGAAAGCGGATCTGATCGAATTGGACGTAACCCTTTCCGAGGATAGGGAAATTGTGGTCATTCACGATGACGATTTAGATCGAACTACAAAATGGGTAGGAAGTGTTCGTAAGTTTGAAGCAAAAATACTAGGTGAGCTCGACGCCGGTTCATGGTTTGCACGAAAATTTAAAAAAGAAAAAATCCCTTTTTTAAAAGACGTATTACGTTTGGTTCAAAAATCCAAGACCGATTTAAATATCGAAATTAAATCAACCGCACTTGATTCTCACGTAAATGAAAATTCTATCGAATTGAAAGTCTTACATTTGATTCGTAGATTTCAAATGTTTCATCGAGTTGTAATTTCTTCTTTTTCTTGGGAATGTTTAGAAAGAATTAGAAATATAGATTCACAAATAAAATTAGGCGTTCTTGTTGGGGACGGAAGCGAAGATGTTTCAGAAGCGGTCATTTTTGGCGAAAAGATCAAGGCTTGGAGTATTCATCCTTCTATGGAAGACTCTTCGGAAGAAAATTTAAGATCAATATCTGAAAAAAATTTTCTAAGCATAATTTATACGGTGAACGAAAAAAGAGATATGAAACGATTTTTAGATTTTGGAGCGGATGGTCTCTTTACGAATTTCCCAAAAACTATGAGGAAGTTGGTAAATCAATATTCACGTTAGTTGTGTTTGATAGATTTTTTACATATTAGAGTTGTCGAAAAATTCTATAGTGGGATTGACAAATAATTGATTCTGAGGTTTTAGAAATTATATTGTTTAGGTCTATATAATAAAGTGTCCAAAATTTTGTATTCAAACAGAGTTTGAAGATTAAAATTTACGGTATTCAGTTTTATAGGAATTAGTAGAAATAACTGGAAATTAATAAACCTCTATAAAATCTCAAAACAATGACTCTTCGATCAGATTTCTGTGTGAAATAGATGTTTGACGACCTTCATAGAATCAAAAATCCATTTTATAAGATTCACTTTAAAATTAAACTTCTCAGTGAAATGCCGTTATACGATTTTCATTCAATAAAAAATTTATCTTATTTTGAATGGAAAACGACAGTTTAAATCTATTTTTTGAGGTGATTTCTAATTTCTTTCGATTGGATCTATGTCCGTATTGATCCCAATATTCATCCCCATAATCGAAGAATAATTCTTCTCCTGACTTAATTTTTCGGATGGCTTCAAATCTTGCGGTTTTCCAACGAACTGATACTACAAGTCTTACGTTTGGTTTAGAACTATGATTCATAAAACGAGTGTAGTTGCTTTCTTTTCCTTCTCCGTAAATCCAATGGTCCTTGCAGATCCAAAGTAAATACTTTGATTCGCAGTATTTTGATGAGTTTGCGGTCCTATCGGTAAGAATTTTTCCAGTATAATATCCGATGGTATCACCTTTGTTTACGTTTTCTTTTGGGAATAATCCCATTCCAATTCCAGGAATCGAAGAGGGTTTTATCTCGAAGTCCTTTTCATGGAAGATATGAGATCGTGAAGTTTTTTTACGTAATTGCATTGGTGAAAATCAAACTCCTGAATGCGATGAGAATTTACCTTAAACTGTACTTCTTAGGAACTGTTCTCAAGCTATCATTTCCAAAAGAGTATAAAATTTGCAACTGAATTCTTAACGTTACTATCAAAAGAGATTTTATAGAAAGGGTTTGTTCTTTGAAATATCTCCACTATTAAAATAACTGCCGGAGTATTAAAGAAATGATAAGTTTTCAAAGATAAAAATATTTGAAAACGGCGTTTAACGACAAACTAGAATATTTTTGAGATGAGGTTCGAGCTATTTTCTACTCGGAACTATTGGATAGAGTTTTCAGTTTTACTTCTAAACGCGAATTTGTCTAAAAATTCTTGATACTTTATTATATAGGAATTAGTAAAACCTATTTCAAAAGTGATCCAATTCTGTATAACGATCTTTTAAAATCGAAATGACTGGTTCGAAAAATTGATTTTTTATTTAGTTCTGCGTTTGTATAATATTGGGGTTAAATAAGTGACTTTAAAACTTCTTGTCATAGAATAGAGTTAACGGGAGCTTATTCGTATGGACAAACCCTACCGAAAAAATGTCGGGATGGTCGTATTTAACTCTCGTGGAGAGGTTTTGGTTGGAGAAAGATTGAATTTTCTAGGTTCTTGGCAATTTCCACAAGGTGGAATTGACGACGATGAAGATCCGATCAAGGCAGCCATGAGAGAATTATATGAAGAAGTCGGAATCGATTCTGGAAAAATCGTAGCTGAATATCCAGATTGGATTTCCTATGACTTTCCCGAAAACCTTCCTCTAAACCGTCATCTTCAAAAATATAGGGGACAACTTCAAAAGTGGTTTCTTATCTATTGGGACGGGGAAGTGGATCAATGTGATTTGGATATTCATGAAAGAGAATTTGGAACGGTTCGTTTTATTCCTATAAAAAACACGTTGAATACAGTCGTTCCTTTTAAAAAAGATGTATATTATAAAATTGTAAATGACTTTGAGCCTAAGATCCAAAACTTTTTGCAAGACATCGGAAATAGATCGTAATGTCCTTTTTTATTCCACCTGGTGGCCCTCCGGGACCAATTCCTGGTTTACAATTGGTTTTCGGTTCTGTTGGCGAAAATAGTCTTCGTAAACTCGTTTCTGATTTTTATGATCAGATTCCTTCTAGTTCGATCTCTTTTATGTTTCAGGAAAATCTAGAAGATAGTAAAATTAAATCCGCTGATTTTTTAATTCAGGTAACGGGCGGTCCACCTTTGTATTCTCAAAACTACGGACCACCTAAAATGCGTGCCAGACATCTTCTGTTTCCGATCGATGAAAAAGCGAGAAGGGTTTGGCTTTCTTGTTATCGTAAGGTTTTGGACGATTGGGATGCGGAAGTTTCAGCTAAAGAAGTTCTTTGGATTTTTTTTAAGGACTTCTCTACGTGGATGGTAAATCTGGAAAGTAAAACGGAGGAATCTAATGGGATCTAAAAATAATTCGAGGGCAAAAATTTTAGTTCGAGGAAAGGTTCAAGGAGTTGGTTTTAGATATTATATTCTTCAAAGAGCCCAAGAATGTAGGCTAAGCGGTTATACTCAAAATCTTCCAGGTGGGGAAGTAGAAACTGTTGTAGAAGGAGATAAGATGTTTATAGAAGATCTCTACAGAGCGATTCAAAGAGGTCCTAAAGGGTCTGAAGTAAAAGAAGCCCTGATTACTTGGGAAGATCCAAAAGGAAACTTTAGAACTTTTGAAATTAAGAAATGACCTACGTATAATATCGATTCTGTTTTTAGGATTCTGCTTTTTTTTCTGTGACTAAGTTGGAATCTGCTTCGATTTCTCTGAGCCATTCTGCTCTGATTTTTTCCAATTGTTTTTTTCGATTTTCCTTATATACAATTTCTCTATTGAGTTGCTCTAATTGAACGATGGATTCCTCGTGTTCCAAGTAGGTTTGTAACAATTTATAAATTCCTAAAAAATTTAATATTTTAGAAAACCAAGAGAGATTTTCTTTATAACAAGAATATTTCAATTGTATGAGAGCTAGTTTAAAATTTGCGTTCTGATATAAGTTTCCGAGATTATTTTTTTCTTTTTTTAAAAGATATAAGAAATTTCTAATAGTATCTTTTTTGAAAGCGTATTTTTCCACCATTAGTTTCATTAAGGAAATAATGATGTCTTCTTTTTTACTGCAAAAACATTCCATTTTTTTTCCTTTTTCATACCAATCGCAAGAAATACAATCTGGATCTCTTCTTAGATTGTCTACTATGGAATGAGAAAATTCCCGATCCTCATCCGAATTGATAACTACAAACTGCGATAAATTGGAGCTTTTCATAGTCATCATCGTTTTTAACATCTTGATCGATTTTAGGTCTTCTCCGGAGGCACTGTGATTTCTTTCTTGATCGTGTTTTTGTGAAATATAGTTTGCTATGATCAAAAAATCTCGAAACGTTTTCGGAATCAAACCGTTCAGATTTTCGCCTATAATCTTTAATTCTTCTGAAACGAATTTTTCTTCGAGACCTGAGATGGGGCCGGAATAATTGACGTCTACCACTATGTTCTTTCGATTTTTCGAAATCAGTTCCCAAGCGGTTTGATAATTTTCTTTTAATTTTTGAGAAAACTGGTTGAGGTAGTATCCTTTTAGAATTTCAAACGCTTTTTCGGTAAGTTCGTCAGTTAGATGAAAAAGTCCGATACTTTTTGTAACAGCAATATATTCACTTTCTTGAATGTTTTCTAAAATAAATTGAACCGAATCCTCGATCACTTCTTCTTTTAGAAGTTCTTTGAATGTGAAAGAATGAATCCAATTTTTGATATTAAAAGATTGTTTAATGAAGGTTCCTTCGGCGTTTTCCGTAATTAAATATTCAAATATAGACATTAATTCGCTAATTTGGTAAGGTTCACTTTCCAAAATATAGTTTTGAATTGCCAGTGCGGATTTGCTTAGACTATTTAGATAAATTTCTTTTAATTTTTCTCGATTAGAACTTTTGAATTCTTTTTCTGAGATGAGACAGAGACAGACCGCAAGTTGATTGGTCTCTTTTAAAAATTTAAACTCCGGAAATACTAGAATCAAATTCTCGTTAACAAGTTTTTTCAAAGTATTTACGTAGATAGGTTTTGAACCTTCGTCTTTCCATACCTTTAAGATTTTACCTGAAAAAAAACCTTCCAGGGTCGTATGATTTCTAATTTGATAGAGGATTTCTATTTCTTTTGGATTTAAGGAAATTGCCTCTTGATCGGTGGCATCTGCCTCGTTTTTCAGATACAAATACGAAGGCATGAGGTTTTCGTATTTCTCATGATCGTAAAGCGAATCTGGATCCAAATTCTTTACCTCTTGCGATAAATTTTAGGACGAAGTTTTACGATTTTATACTATATTAGAATCAAAAATAGTAAAAAATATTCAAAAGTTCTACTAAAGGGAACTTTCATGAAACCTAAAGATACCGATCTTAAAATTATATTTCTGTATGAAATGGAAATTTTACAAATTTAAGCAGATTAAAAATCTGTTTTATAGAGTAGAGGTTATATCAAAAATAACTCTGTTTTTTTAGCAGAAAGATTACCGATAAAATCAAGTTGATATATGCAAAAACTATGATTCATTTCTTCTTGATAAAATAAAGTTTTAAAATGTGAGTGTAGTGTTCGGGTAACTTAATATTTTTATATTCAAACTTTTTTAGCATAGTTATCTATAGGAAACGTCAAATTTTTTAGTTCTTTTTAAATGCGGTAACCAATTCTTATAATTTGTTTTTCAAATGTTGGTTTGAAAACGTTTCGGATTGCCTTTGTCGATAAAAGGCTCATTTTTGACTTTAAATGGAGGAATAGAATTGAAAAAAAGAAGACTGGGAAAATCAGGTATGGTCGTTTCTGAAATCTGTATGGGAACGATGACCTTTGGATCTACTTGTGACGAGGTGGAGGCGTTCCGTATTTTAGATAGGGCTTACGACGCGGGAATCGATTTTTACGATACGGCTGAAGTTTATCCAGTTCCACCTGATGCTAGTTATGTGCATGAGACGGAAAGAATTTTTGGAAAGTGGTTAAAGACCAAAAAAAGAGATTCTATTTTGATCGCCACTAAGGTCTGCGGTCCTGGACACGGTTGGTTTGCCCCTCCAGTTAGAGAAGGAAAAACGGCGTTGGATCGGAAAAATATCCGAACTGCGATTGAAGGAAGTCTTAGACGTTTGGGAACTGATTTTGTAGATCTTTATCAAACACATTGGCCGGATCATGATTTCGGTTATGAAGAAACTCTACAAGTTTTGACGGAACTAATTAAAGAAGGAAAAGTTCGTTATATCGGTAACAGTAATGAAACTGCGTGGGGAATGATGAAAAGTCTTTCTATTTCCGAAAAATTTAGTTTGTCACGTTATGAGTCCATTCAGAATAATTTTAGTATATTAAACCGAAGATTTGAGGACGCGTTATCCGATATATGCAAAAAAGAAGGTGTGAGTCTTTTGCCTTATTCTCCGATTGCGGGTGGAGTTCTTTCGGGAAAATACAATTCTTCTAATCCTCCTCAGAACGCTAGATTTAGCCGTTATCTAAATTCTGGTGAAAGGCAAAAAAAAATGGCTCATCGTTTTTTAAACGAAGGCACATTGGCTTCTACCCAAAAATTAATGAAGATCGCGCAAGAAGCTGGAATGTCAGTTACGGTTCTTGCGGTGGCCTGGTCTAAACAACACGACTACGTTGCTTCTACAATTATCGGAGCGAATACAGTGGAACAATTGGAAGAAAGTTTAAAGGCTAAGAACGTGATTTTATCAGAGGATGTTTTAAAAAAGATAGACGAGGTTTCCAAAGAAATACCTTATCCAATGGGATAGGCGTTCGTAAACTGTTTGATACTTTCGGACTTTCCGAATAGGATCAGAATTTCTTTCTCTCGAAATATCGTTCTAGAATTGGGGAGAAACACTCCCCCTTCCGATTCACTTCCATTGGATTCTGCTCTTCTAATTGCAACTAAGTTAAGCTGAAAATTTTCCCTAAGGTTGAGTTCTTTTAGTTTTGTACCGTAAAGAAGAGGTGAAATTTCCACTTCAAAAAGACTATATTCTTCGCTTAACAAAGTAGCCTTTTTAACTCCCTGATAACTCAGTTGTTCCGCCATGGAGGCTGCCGCTCTTTCTTCCGGATTAAAAAGGTTTTCGATTCCGATCATTTGAAGTATTTTACGATTCAATTCGGAATGATAACGTATGTGTAATGATTTCAGATTCATCGCTTTTAAATTGTATGCAGTTGTGATCAGTGATTCGAAATTTTCAGCGAGTGCGACTACGATTTCATCCATGTCTTCTAAATCTAATTCTTCTAATGAAGTTCGATTGCTCGTATCCACACATACAGCGAGAGCACAAAAGTCTTTAATTTCTTCTATGATTTTTATGTCTTTATCTATTGCGGTAACCTCGTGTCCGTTTTCATTCAAATAGACGACTAAGGCCTTGCCGAATTCTCCCAGACCGATAACCGCGATTCTTTTTTTGAGAGTTTTATTTTTTCTTTTAATCGCCATGAGGTTTCTCCTTTATCCTACTATGACTGATTCTTCCGGAAATTTAAGTCCGGATTTTTTTTCTTTAGGAACAAATGCGATCAGTATTGTCAACATTCCGACCCGACCGCAAAACATCATTAAACAGATCAACACTTTACCTGCTGAAGTGAGAGAAGGAGTGATTCCTCTGGAAAGTCCTGCAGTTCCGAATGCGGAGACTACTTCGTAACAAAGATCTAAAAACGCTGAGTTTTCAGTACAGGTTAAAAAGAAAATTCCAAAAAAGATTAAAAATAAAGAAACTAAAATTCCAGCGGAGGCTCTGGAAGTAGTTCCGGAAGAAACTCTTCTTCCGAAAACTTCTAATTCTTCCTTTCCTCGAATGTGATTGAATAGATGTAGTACTGAAATTGCAAGGGTAGTTGTTTTGATTCCACCTCCTGTTCCGTTAGGTGATGCTCCTACCCACATCAAAAAAAGACTAACGAATATCATAGGGGTTCCCATTTTAGAAATACTTAATGTATTAAAACCAGCGGTCCTTGAACTGATAGAATAAAAAAGGGAGTGAAACATTCCGTCTATTATACCTAATTCAGAAAGTGTTTCTTTTCTTTCTAAAACGTAATAAGAAACCATTCCGAATAAGATCAAACCTACGGTTACAGTCAGAATTAGTTTTACACCGAGTTCCATTCTTTTGGGATAATCTCCGATTTTAAATACCCATTGAATCAGATGGTTTACCGTTGGAAAACCCAAACCACCGAGTACGATTAAAATCATCACCACGGATAAAAATTCTTTTTGGTTTAACATCCAATCGGTTTCAAATCCTTTCGGAAAGGTGGAAAAACCTGCGTTGCAAAACGAGCTTACTGAATGAAACAAGGAATAAAAAATTTTATTTTTAAGATTTGTTTCATTTGAGTCTGGATAACAGATAAAGATCAATAATACTCCGATCGCTTCTATGAGAAAAGTTTGAGCGGCTACTTGTTTTAAAACAGAGGAAGCCCGTCCTACACTTTCCTGGCTGAATAGATCTTTAATTAGAAGTTTATTTGTGACGCTGACTTGACCCGCTAAAAAGATTGCAAAAAAAACGGTAAGAGTCATTAAACCGAGTCCACCGATTTGGATCAAAATCATCAGGATCGTTTGTCCCGTTCCGGTCAGTTGAGTGGAAACTGAAATTGTACTCAAACCGGTGACACAAACGGCACTTACTACCGTAAAAAAAACGTCTATCGTAGAAATCGAAGTCGCTTGGGCTCTTGGTAAGGATAATGCGAGCGTACCTAAAAGAATCAAAATTCCGAAACTTACCGCGATGACTAAGGACGGACTGATTTGTCTGTAATTGAGAAGTTCTGTTTTTCGAATCAGTCTAGAAAAGTTACTAAATAAAAGAAATAGTTGGCTCAAAGATAAAAAAGCCAAACTTGCGTCTTCTCCACTTAAAGAATCGAGAGTTAGAATTTCATAAATTTCTTGACTGATGATTTCTTGAAATACGATCAGAAAAACGACGATTGCTTCTGTTTTGTGTGTTTTCAAATAATTGAATAAATTATTTTCTACAAAAATAAACGAAAGGGCTTCGTAAACTACAAGAGAAACTACAATTACGTTTACGATTAATCGAATCCAGTGAGTCCATTCGTGTGGATAATAAAATCCATAGATCAAAACCAAAAGACAAAGAGAAATGGTCCCGCAGATAGAATAATAAATTCTGAGAAAGGGATAGATCTTAGTTTGATAAAAGATAGTTACGTTTCTTCTTATATTTGATAGTTTGAATATAATGTCTTTAATGGAATTCATTAAAAACTGACGTTAAAGAGAGAAATCTCCAGTTTATATTCTCTTCCTGGAACCGGAGAAGCTGAGGCCGAACCGGAAATCGGAAGAGAATTTCCGAAACCTAGAGAGTCTGCGGATGTGGGTTCTACGGGAGGAGACTCTGGTTGATTCTCCTTTTTCATGGATTCATATTCTTTCATATCGTGCCAGGCGTTTGCAAAAGCAAGACTGGTTCCGAAAGTAAAAATAAAAATTGAGCCTCCGAAAGTTTTTTGGAATTTATGATAACCTGGAACTCTTGCATTGGCGGCGATTGCATATCCTATTCCTAGCGTGATCGGAAGTGTCATAAAAAAGATGATGGTAAAACGACGAAACGTGGTTTCGGTATATTTTTCTTCTTCGAAAACTTGATTCTGTTTTCTTTTTTTATCTGCTTGTTGTTGTGCCTGTCTTTGAAGAATCGTTTCTACGTTGATATTGCCTGTAAGAGGATTTACTAGATTGTCCTGTCTTCTTTCCGTATTTGGAGTTGTGGTTCTTCGCAACCCTCCTGTAGCTGGGAAGGGGCTTTCAAAAGGGATCTGAACGTTTTTAGGAGAAATTAAGGCGGGTTTTTTAAAAGTAGGGGGAACCGTATATTCCTGAAACACTTCTCGGGCTTGAGAATCTTTATAGTTCCTTAGATTAAAATCATAAGGATCGGCAAAGTCTGTCTGGCTCTGAGAGAATAGAGAGTTAGGATTTAAAAAAGAAAAGATAAGAAGTATGGTTGTAAGTTGGGTGATTTTATGAAATCGGAACCAATCTGTTTCGTTGAAAAGATTGGCAAAAGAACTTTGGATTTTTTTACAACTTTTTCCATTTTTATATACAAGTGTTTCGCAGTTTCGAACGAAATTCAGTCGATTCTTGCAGATTTCTTGTAAGTTTAGCATGGCTTTCTTCTAAAATCTTTTAGACATAGGTCGAGGCAAGGATTTTTAGAGTTCTCCCGGATGAGCTGCAAGCGCCGGAACTCACAAGCATATTTACAATAAAAAAAATTGTTCACAACTTGCAAACCACCGAAAGAGACGTAATCTGTGGGAACTCACGCATTTTTTAAAAACTTTCTAAAACTTCGAATTCAGAAGACGATTTTTTTCCACTTAGAATTTCCGAAGTAAATAAAAAAGAATTTCTCCTGACCGTTTCCAATACTTCGGTGCTAAGACCAATTTTTGCCGCTTTGGAAAATTCTTCTTTGATGGAGGTTCCGAAAATTCCAGGATCATCCGTGGAGATTGTAAATTTCATATCATTCTTTGCGAAACGAAGGATTGGATGAGATTCCGGATTGACTACCATTCCTATATATTCGTTTGAACTGGGGCAAGACTCGATGATTGCATTTGTCTGTTTGATTTTAGAAATGCAATAGTTTTGAAAACCAATACATTCTTCTAAAAAAGAAGGGCTAATATTGAATTTCACGGTTTCCTTATGTTTGAGAGAATCGATTTCGTTTCCGATTTTTTCTCTCGAAGGAACTTCAAAATAAGAATCCAATTCCTCTTTTCGATCATAGTATAATTGAAGTTGGTCCAATCTTTCCGATCTAGGTTCCGTAATTTCATCTTTCATTTTTTCGGAAGGATGAAGCCCAAGAGCGATCGCGTGCCCAAGACGATGGGCTCCCCATTCCGCAGATTCTAAAACCCATCTAGAAGCAGATAAAATCGACTTATCTTGAAAACTTTCTCCTACGTGATAAAGAATTGCAAGTGCCGTGTTTTTTTCGGCTTGATTGTCTCTATTTACTTCTTGGAAAAATTTTCTTTTCCCCTTGGGAGGAAAACCTTCTTCTATATAACAAAAATCTAAACCTACTAAGTAGTTTCGAATCAGTGAATTTTTTTCCATAATATTTTTATAAATTAGATATTCTTGAAATACATCCCCGTCTCTATGCAAAGAAATTACTAATTTGCCTTTGGCAAGCCCGCCGGTTTTTTGTTCGCCGAGCGCCAAACCTTCACAGGCAGCCAAGGTTTTTTCATAGATCCCAATTTCTGTTTCCAGTGGAGAATACATCAATCTATATTCTCCGTAAGTTACACCTTGAAGGAATTGATTTTCTACAACTCGAGTGGCGACTAACGATATTTCGGCGGGATCGAACTTGGACAAAGCGATGATTAGATTAAACTTTGCCTGAAATTCAGTAAATGGACCTCTGTGATTAAACTGATAGAATTTACGAAAAGAATCCGGATCTTGATAGTCTTGGAAAAAAGTTTCTGTAGAAATTTTTTTACCAAAACATTGTAAGTAAGAACTGGTGAAAATTTCCCAACGAGGAGACGGATTAGATTTTCCCAACTCGTATAAAAATTCAGAAGTGATCGATCCATAAAGATGATTGTGAAGATCTGCGTATGGTTTCATAAAAGTTACGATGTCCGATTTTTGTATTTTTATAAGATAAATTAGAATTCAATTTTAGAGGAAAGAAATTTTTAGAATATACACACTCTACAAATTTTGTGAATTCTATTTGCGCCTTATACGACTTGGGAAACTTAGGAGTCATACTATGTAGGTTTTTGATAAAACACATGTTTATTAGTTGGGATCTTATATTAGAATAGTTGAAAAATTAATTCTCCATCTATTTCTATTTCATGGAAACGGTCGATTAAAGCAATTTTGTTAATTGAACTATGGAATTTTTCAACAACTCTATTCTAAGTTTTGAAATAATCTCAGTATAATACTGTTTTTATAACGTCCGGAGTAGTAAATAAAAATTCAAAGGGTTGAAATAGGAAAGGGCGGAGCCGTTTTCGGATTTTTTTGAAAAAACAATGAATGATTTATATTTTATAGTATTATAATATACTTAATTTATGAATTTGGAGAATATTGTTTTTGCCGTTCAGTCTTTTGGGAGGGGAAAGCCTTCCCCTCGCTGCAGCCGAATACTCCGTTTCGGCTTCCACTACCCCTTTTCCGGGTCAATTCTTTTGTTTTCAAGACCCGGACTCAAACTCGCATTAAAATATTAGAGTTATTGAAAGTGCGGATTAGCAAATTGCTTCAATCGACCGTTTTTATACAACGAAAACTGATAGAGAATCCATTTTTCAAAAACTCTATTATGTTTTCTTTCTAAATTTTTTTTATAAACCATTCCGTTTAGATAAGTAGAAGAACCGTTTCCTAGTATGGATATTCTTTTATTCGATGAAGGTCAAAAAATTGAATCTGTTTTGATAGAAGGTGTTGTTGGAACCGATTCTCTTTTGGTTCCGGAAGTTTATTGGAATCGGTTGGATCTTCAAGAAAGGAAGGTTCTTCGGAATAGGCTTCCTCTTTTACTGAGAAAATATTCGAAACAAATTGCGTCTATGACGCGACTTCATAATAAGGCGGGTAAAATTAAATACAATCTGGGTGTTGGTAAAATGAAAAAATTCAGTATTCGGGTTCATACCGGTGTTTGGGCGACCTTAGGTGTGTTAGCTGCTGCTCATGGGGTTTCTCGGTGTTATCTTTTTAATTATATGCTCTGGCTGGATGAACAAGGGGATTTTTTTGTGAAAACTTTGAACCGGGGAGTTCCTCGCTTTCACTGGACTTACGAAATGACTTGGAAGATCAACAGGAGACAAAATCTCATATCAAGAGAATTAAAGTTCGAACCAAACCCAATGA
>NZ_FTNA01000003.1:136054-283696 GCF_900156205.1 Leptospira interrogans | reverse complement strand
GACATTTCAGGAGACACGGTTCGATACGGAAGAATCATAAATCGAGGTTGTCATTCAATTCGAAGGGTGATTGTTCAAGCGGCTTGGAGTCTGGTTCGTTGTCAACACGGTGGTAAGGTAAAAGAGTTCTATCAAAGGTTATACCTTAAAAAAGGTGCTAAAAAATCGATCATCGCTACTTCACGTAAAATGATCGAAGTTCTTTACGTAATGATTCGAACCGGAAAACTTTTCGATTCTATGCCTGAGAATATATTAAATCGAAAATTAACTCAATATGGTCTTATGTAAAAAAAATAACGGGAGGGCTTGACACAAGAAACATAGGAGAGAGCGTTGTGCTGAGTTTTCCCTATTTTTGGGTGGGTGTTGGGCGGGTGGTGGAAAGGCTTGGAAAACTTTTCTCTATCAGAAAAATATACTTTTTGCAAGTAAAAAGACTCATTCTTGTCGGAACACTTGAAAAATGTGCCTTTTTGAGCCCAGAACGGCGATCCATAGAAAGCCCGTTCTGTTGAGTTCATTCTGATTCTAAAATCTTATTCAACGTGTGGGGTTGATTATGGCTTCCGACGGGTCGCGTTTTATAATAAATTGTAACTAAAGACAAAATATCGTATTACGTTTCTTTTGTGTAATTTATTGATTGTAGCTGAAAGTGCGGTTCGGAGATGCCATATTCCTTACAATGAATTCATGTTATTAAAGTATAAACTATTAAATTGTATAATTTATTCTATTTTGAATAAAGTCGTAAAAGAGATTTTTAAAAAATAATCGTTTATGTATTTCGGGGTAAGTTCTAAGAACCTATCTAGAAAATACTTTGTCTTTGTTTAAAATGCCGATTTTATCTTGTTAAAATTACAAACCGTTCTTTTCCGGAAAGATCTTTCTCGATTTTTCCATTCTCCCAACCTTTTGCGATTGAATCCGAAATAATAGTTTCGGATAGAGAAGGTAAAATCTCCATATAAAGTTTTCCACCTTCGACCAATCGTTCATGTGCCTGTGCGATCAGAGTAGATAAAAAGTCTTTCGGATTTTCTAGAAATAAAGCGAGGTGGGGCTCATAATCTATTACATCTTTCATCATTTCTGCTTTATCTGAAATAGGGATATAAGGTGGGTTGGTAACGATCAGATTAAATTTGGATTCTTTAGGAATTGAAAGAAACAAATCACTTTCTAAAAATTGAATGTGTTTTTCCTCTCCCAAAATTTGAATAGCGTTTTTTGCAGCAACTTCTAACGCTTCTTTTGAAATGTCACTTAATGTAATGTTCCAGTCTTTCCGAGCAAGTTTTAAACTGATTCCGATACAACCGCTTCCGGTACAAAGGTCTAATACATTTTGCTCTCCTATATTTCCTTTAAAATCCGATAAAACCTTTTCCACGAGTTCTTCCGTTTCTGGTCTTGGTATAAGTACATTTTCGTTCACAAAAAATATAGAATTGTAAAACGCCTTTTGGCTTGTGATGTAAGCAGTGGGTTTATTTTTAGATCTTTCTAAAATTCTTTCTCTATATGCGTTTTTTTCTGTTTCGTTTAAAAGTCTTTCAAAGTTTACGTAAAGTTTTACTCTTTGGAGATTGAGTAGATCGGCTAAAAGAATTTCTGCATCTAAACGTGCGCTTGGAATTTCTTTCTTTTTTAAGAATTCTTCCGATTTTTTTAAAAGAGTGAGAATTGAATCTGGGTGTTGCATCTATAATTCGGTGTGACTGTTTATTAGTGCCAGTTTAAGAGTTTTCGTTACAGTGGATTTCATTTTTTCAAACCCAATTCGGATTTTTGTAAAATATAAGAATTCCTACATTTTTTGTTTTTAGAAATTTAAATCTAAGTTCTGTTCTTGGACTTGTCAATTGTAGGAACTCCTATTTTTTTACAAAAAATTTTGTTACCTGTGGTCTATTTCTGCTTCGACGCATGAAAGTGGTACTAAAATTTAATGTGAGTTCGGAGTAAGAAAATAAGAAAGAATTTTCTAAAAGTATGAATTCCTAATCCTGGAATTTGTTCGTAAAGTCGTAATTTGTGGTAGTTCCCACATTTTAGAGATAGAACTCAAAGTTCAGATTCCAACTTCTTTCAGAAAAATGGATTTCTTATTCTGAACTTGTTACATTAACTTTATTCAGTGCTATTAATAAAATATCTAATTTTTTGCATTGAAACAGTGTTTTGCGATAAAAATTAACGGTACTCAATTTTATAGAGGTCCATAATATCAATTTTGCAAAAATAGAGATTTTTACAAGTTGAGTTTAATCTGGAATTAATGGCTTTTTTGATGGAGTTCCCACAAATTTAGTTACATTACGAATTTCTAAATATTTATCTATCGTGATTGGAATTTGTATGAGTTCCCACATTTTCTGAATTTATCTGTAAAATATAAATCTAGGAAAAGAGTTCCTACAAATTAAGTCTCTTAAACAGGTTCTTTAGCATTAGAGTCTCTGAAAAAAGGGATTAGCAAAACTGCTTCCATTGTCCATCGTAATACAATGAAAACAAAGCGAGAATTAATTTTCAATAACTCTATAATGAACTTTTATGTGGTAGTTCCCACATTTTATTTTTTACGGAAAAATTAGGTTTTATAAAACGAATTTCTTACAACAAATTTACATTGCGAAATGAAATTTACTTCAAATCATATTGAGTTTTATAGATGTTTATCTACATTTTTAGACGATGTAAAAATTCGATAAATGAAACCTTAACCCCACGTGAGTTCAATAACCAGTGCGCTGAGTTCAGAAAACAACGTTGAATTTTTTATAAATCAAGATTTTCTCCACGAATTCATGTTAACCTTTATATGAAAAAGATTTTATGATTCAAAAGAATTAAAATATTGGAATATAAAAATAAATGATTTGGTTTTTTAAATTGAATGCCCCCGAGAGGATTCGAACCTCCGACCAAAAGTTTAGGAAACTTCTGCTCTGTCCACCTGAGCTACGGGAGCTTTTAAGAATTCGGTTTCCGTTTTTGTGCGACGATTCTCTGGAAGTCCGCAATATTGTGTATAACAATTTTGTCTTCGTAAAGTTCGATTTTACCGCTTTTGGAAAGAGTATTTAAAACCTTTTGAACTTCGCCTACCGGTTGAGCGCACCATTCTGCTACATCGTGTTGAGAAACGTTTAAGACGATCTCTTTAAAATCGCTATGAGCATGCATCTTTTCGTATAACATTAAAAAAACGTCTGCAACCTTACCTTGAATATCATCCATCAAAAGAATCAAAAGTCTTCTTTTAGCGTCGTTAATCCTAACGGAAAAAATTGTGAGAATTTTAAGTGCCAACATAGGATTTTTAGTCATCAAGAGTTCGAAATTTGCTCGATTGAAATTCAGTACCTTTACTTCCGAGATTGCAATTGCAGTTGCAGACCTAGGTTGTTCTTCTAAAATCGCCATTTCTCCGAAAACGTCCCCTTGTTCGAGAATATCGAGTGTCTTAATCAAGTAGTCTTCTTTTTTTGTAGGGTTGGGAACCGTTTTAACGATTTTTACCTTTCCGGACTGAATTAGAAAAAAATTATTTCCAGGTTCGTTTTCACAAAATATGATCTGATTCGGTTCATATGTCTGGCCGAATTTAGAAAACATGGATTCGAGCATCATATCCATTAGGTACTCATCTCCTTAGCCTTCAGTTTAGACTTTTGGGAGATACTGTCTTTTTCAGGTGGAAGAAGAGCTACCTTACCGTATAACATCCTTGCCCTTTGGCGATCTCCTTGCAGTTCCGAAATTTCCGCGAGATGAAATAGCGATTCTTTGATAGATTCTCCAGATGGATATTTTTTGATATAAGTAGAAAAAGAGGAATTTGCACTATCCAAATCGTTTTGTTTTAACAAACATACACTAAGTTGGAAGAGTGAATTTTCTACTAACTTTCTTTCCGAATCGAATTTAAAATCGGTTCTATTGAGTAGGTCTTTGTAGATCACCATTGCATCTGTGTGTTTCCCTACGTTTACAA
Organism: Leptospira interrogans; assembly: GCF_900156205.1. Lineage (GTDB taxonomy): Bacteria > Spirochaetota > Leptospiria > Leptospirales > Leptospiraceae > Leptospira > Leptospira interrogans. The sequence continues at coordinate 279,687 of NZ_FTNA01000003.1, read as the reverse complement.
GTGTATGCGCTCTATTGTAAAGAGAAGTGATTGAGTTGTCTACTCCTGCCGTGATCGCTGACTTTTCCACGGCGGGTTTCATGATGTTCTGAAGCGTTTCCGGAGTGACTCTACTTGTGCTTCCTTCAAAAACTAAGGGAGGCATATTTAAGGGATAGGGGCTGTTTCTTTTTGCAAGTTCCAAAAGTTCTGTAGCCCGACCCGCGTAAGTTGTTCCGGAATAATGTTGTAGATATTTTTCAAATGCGTATATCGCATGTGGAAAATTATTATTTTTATAAAAAACCTCAGCTACGTTCATCAATTCGAACGCAGGATTACGAGTATCGGATTGTCCTAAGATTTCTTTGAGTTTTTTATGAACTTGTCTAAGTTGGCTGGAAAAAACTTTCATCATCTTTAAAATGAGATGGGTTTTTTCGGCTACAAATTGCTCAAATTCATTCGGTTTGAAAACGAGTACTGTGGCACTTCCAAGAACCTGGGCGGTTTCTTCTCTTGGATATTTTCCAAGTGCGGATTTTACTCCGAAAAATTCTCCAATTCGAACGTCTTCTTTGACTTCTTGACCAGTATCTACAGCTGGAAACGTTAGTATGACACGCCCATTTCTCAGGACATAGATATCTTCAGCTTTGTCCTTCTCAAAATAAATGATGGATCCGCCTTTATAATTTCTGATGATCGGACCGGCCAAATGGATTTACCTACTCAAAGTTATCAAATTCTTTTTGTACGGGAAAAAAAGCCAAATCCTTTTTATAACCAAGGGAAACAACAAGGGATTCGAGCAATTTTCCGGGGGATGCAACTAAGTATTTTTCAGCATTCTCTATACTAATTTTTTCCACTCTTACTCCGGATTCTTCAAAAAAAGATTTTAAACTTATATCTCCATAGACAGGAAGTCCATCTCGTAGAACGAGACGGATGCTGTTTAGGTTACTCTCGCAAAGATTGAGGTATGGATCTTCGAAATTTCGAGTAAGGATTGTTAGGTCTGCAATTTTTCCCACTTCGATACTTCCTAGCTGTTTTTCAATTCGAAACGCTTTTGCAGGATTAGACGTAACCATTTCAAAAAGCGTTTTCGGGGAAAGATCTTCTCCGTATTCTGTTTGATAGAATTTTCGTGCATTCTTAATTTCTTCTAAAAGATTCAGTGAACCGCAGATACTTGAATCCGTTCCAAGGCAAACGTTAACTCCGTGTTTTAATACATCTTTAATATCCGTTGTTCTTTCGTATAAAAATAAATTCGCTTCTGGACACCAGACTAAATGAGACTTTTTTTGAGCAATCAAAGTAATATCTGATTCTGATAATACGATTCCGTGTACTAAAACGGTATGTTCTCCGAGACATCCTAGTTGATATAAGTTTTTAAGAGAATCTCTAGATTCGGAGTCAAATCCTTCTGCAATACAAGTTATATAAGGAATATCTTGTTTTAGAGCTTTTGCATATTCTTCTTCAGGACCGTCTCCCCAATCTAAGGAATATGTACAGATACTATGGGACAGCGTAAATCGGTTTAAAATTCTTACGGGCATCGTTTCGATAAAGGGATCTTGAACAAAATGAGGAATATGATCTTGAACGGAAGTAACCCCCGAAATTAGATTTTTATAAGAACCTAAAAGATAAAGTTGTTCCGGATCGAGTTGTTGTCTTTCTGAAAATACAATAGAAGATTTAAGATCGTTGTCCCAAGGAAGCCAGTTCAGATAAGGTTTGCTTGGAGCTACTCTTGGAAGATAAGTACTCAATAAATGATCGTGTCCATTGATCAGTCCGGGATAGACATACAATCCGTTTAGATTTAAACGAATTCTTTTTCCAGCAGGGGGTCCGCCTGCGTTTACAGAAGCTATTATACCGTCTTTAATTACGATGCTTCCGTTTGAAATCCATCTATCCTTAGTTACGATGCATGCATTTACGAGTTCGTATTCCATATTTTTAATATTTAATTTTTAACGAATTTGTAAACTCGGATCGATCGCAGAACTTCCATGGTTGAGTTGAAAATAGAGCCCTTTGCCGGACTCTAAAGAACCTAATATCTTAGAAGGGTCTACGGTTTCACCTTCGTTTACAGAGACCGTTTTTAAATTGGCGTATACGGTGGAATAACCATTCTTATGTTCTAATATTACGTATTTTTTATATCCTTCCATTTCATCTACGACCAAGACTTTGCCGGGAGAAGCAGGACGAACTTCTGCGTGTCTTGTGGCTTTGAACAAAATTCCTTTATGAGGGGCAAAACTCAATTTGGTAAAATGACTTTGTATAGGAGTTCTATTTTTGAGTGGAAATTTAAAATTTGGTTTTGAAGATTCTACAGATTCGCTTTTTACAAAGTTTGATTTTGTATTTTTAGAAACGATCTTTTGGTTTTCTGTACTTGTAGGTTTTTGAATTTTTAAAATTTCTCCAGGTAATAGAGAATCTTTTTCTTTTTTGCCGTTCCATTCCATAATTTTATGATAATCGACTTTAAATTTTTTTCCCAGAGAAAAATAGGTATCTCCTTTTTGGACGGTGTAAATGGAAGGATTCTGTGATCCGGCGGCAAAGATCTTAGGAAGAACGAAAAAAAACATCCAGATTCCCAAGTTTGAAAAAACACGACGCATCTCTTTCTATATCGGCAGAAAACCCGAAAACAGGAAGCTAGAACTTCGGAAAATAAAAAAAGGAAAACAGTTTTAGAAATACACTAAATAAAAAAGAGCCTTTCGGCTCTTTTTAAAGGAAAGAATTTTAGATTTTTTTGAGGTTTTTCATTTTAGAAATTCGCCTCAAAAAATTTTATTTTTTCACAAAAATAAGGGTAAGAACTTTTATAAAAAGTTCACTTCAAAAAGTCTTTGAAATAATTAGATCAATCTTCGTCTTTATTGTTGACCTTGTATTTTTTCATCAATTCTTCCGCTACGTTTCTTGGAACTGGAGCATATCTGGAAAATTCCATCGAAAACTCCGCCTTACCCTGTGTAGACGAACGTAATACAGTTGAATATCCGAACATATCTGCAAGAGGAACTTCCGCCTCGGTTTTACAATAAGCGTCTTCTTCAGTAGTGTTCAGAATCATACCGCGTCTTTGGTTCAAAGATCCGAGGATTGCTCCTTGGAATTCAGAAGGACCATCAACTTCGACTTTCATAATCGGCTCTAGAATTTGAGGATTTGCCTTGTTGAATCCTTGGCGGAACGCATAACGACCGGCAATTTGGAACGCCATATCGGAAGAGTCCACATCGTGATAAGCACCATCGTTGATCACACAGCGAACTCCAATGATAGGAAACCCGATCAAAGAACCTCGCTCTAAACAACTTTTAAATCCTTTGTCTACCGATTGAATGTATTCTCTTGGGATCGCACCACCCACTACCTTGTTTACGAAATCGTAATCTAATGTTTCTTCAAGCGGGATCGGTTCCATATAACCTGCGACACGACCGAACTGACCTTGACCACCGGTTTGTTTTTTATGAGTATAATCGAAATCTGCTTTGGAAGTGATCGTTTCACGGTAAGCTACTTGAGGAGCGCCTGTGATCAATTCCACACCGTACTCTCTTTTCATACGTTCGATATAAACTTCGAGATGGAGTTCTCCCATTCCTTTGATGATGGTCTGACCGGACTCTTGATCTACATGTGTTTGAAAGGTTGGATCTTCCTTGGTAAAACGGTTTAACGCTTTTGCAAGATTGTTTAGGTGTTTCGATTCCTTCGCTTCGATTGTTAAAGAGATCACTGGAGCAGGAACGAACATAGATTCCATGGAAACCTTAAGTTTTCCATCGGTAAAAGTATCCCCGGAAGCACAATCAATCCCGAAAAGTGCGATGATATCACCCGCTTCCGCAGAGTCGATGTCTTCCATTTCATCCGAGTGCATTCTACAAAGTCTACCTACGTTATGTTTCTTGTTGTTCGACATATTGTAGATAGTCATCCCTTTGGCGAGTTTTCCCTGATAAACACGCACGTATGTAAGCTGACCGTAACGTCCGTCTTCGAGTTTAAACGCGAGACAAACCAAAGGCTTCTCAAAATTGGATTCAAGAACGATCATTTCTTCGTTGTTGTTTTGATCTAAGGCCTTGTTTTTAACATCTACAGGGCTTGCCAGATAATCTAAAACTCCGTCCAGAAGTTTTTGAACTCCTTTGTTTTTGAAAGCGGAACCCATAAAAACAGGGGTCATCTTGAGTTCGATTGTGCCGGTGCGAATTGCTTTTTTGATCATCTCTTCGGTTGGAGTTCCTTCGAGAAGAGCTTCTGTCAATTCGTCGGAGAACATAGAAGCCGCGTCTAAAAGTTCTTCGTGTTTCTTTTGCGCGAGTTCTTTGAGATCATCCGGAATTTCTTTTTCCTGAATGTCCATCCCGTCCTTGCCTTCGAAGTAGTATGCTTTCATCGTAACAAGGTCTACAATCCCTTTTAGATCGTTTTCAAGACCGATCGGAATTTGAACTGGAACCGCATTGTGTTTTAGTTTTTCTTTAAGTTGTTCAATTACTCGGAATGGATTGGCTCCAGTTCTATCGAGTTTATTAATAAATGCGACGCGAGGAACATTATAACGTCTCATCTGACGATCGACTGTGATCGACTGTGATTGAACTCCTGCGACCCCGCAAAGAACTAAAATTGCGGAATCTAATACACGAAGAGAACGTTCTACTTCTACAGTAAAGTCAACGTGACCCGGTGTATCGATAATATTGATCGTATGATTTTTCCACTGACAATAGGTAGCAGCGGACTGAATGGTAATCCCTCTTTCTCTTTCGAGGTCCATACTATCCATTTTTGCGCCGACTCCGTCTTTTCCGCGAACTTCGTGAATTGCGTGAATTCGATTTGTATAAAATAGAATTCTTTCAGTAAGGGTTGTTTTTCCGGAATCGATATGGGCAGAAATTCCAATGTTTCTGGTTTTTAGAAGTTTTTCGCTCGGTTTGAATTCGGCTACGGCAGTGCTCATGGCATCCTCTTATAAAAGATTGCAAAATGTCTCCGGTAAAAACACCGGTAGGGAGCTTTGGAGAAAGTCCCTCAATTTACCAAATTCCAAAAAAGGGCGAATTTGTAAATCTAAATCGAAGAATCAGTAGGTTTCCTGTATTTTTCATTTGCCCGAGGACGGTTTTACAAAACGATGATCTTTTGACGTCTCGACAAACTGGGGCTTTTCCAAAGTAAAGTTCGTCTTTTTAATATTAGACTCTGGTTTTTTAAAATCCGGGTTGGAGGCTGATTCTTAAATCGATATGCAACCCCTCAAATTTATCAAACGAAACGTAAATAGAATTGCGAAAGCGTTTCTTTTGTTATCTGTAGCCAGGACTCTTTGTCTTGGTTTTACGATTACTATTTTGATCGGTTCTTTTGGAATTTATATTTCGGAATCGGGTCGCCTAAGTTATACGGTTTCCTTATATCTCGCCACTTCTTCGATTTGTGTCACTGGACTTTCTCCTGTTTTATTATCAGAGTTACAGCGTTCTACCCAGTTGATCATGATGTTTTTGATCCAGATTGGAGGTTTAGGGATCATTACGTTTACGGTTTTGATTGGAGTTTTAGTCGTTCGAGGTTTGTCTAGAAGTACTCGTCTTGCTTCTCTTGTCTATGAAGCGACCGATGCTCATCTCGCCAAAAGAATGAGAGACAAAAAATTAGAGCAACAATCTGCCGTGATTTCTCCCGGAAAGAAAAAAACCGAAGCGGAAGCTTCTTATGTAAGAAGAATGTTGATCTCACTTTTTAATATCACTCTTTCAATCGAAGCGGTGGGTGCGACTCTTCTTTTTTTTTGTATGCCAGAAACGGATCGTCTTCCAGGAACTCCGAATCGTTTTTTTCTAAGTATATTTACTTCTATTTCCGCTTTTAATAACGCAGGATTTTCTATTGTAGATGACCTAAGCTTTTTATCTAAAGATCCTTTATGTTTATTGATCGTTCAGTTTTTGATCGTCATGGGAGGAATCGGTTTTCCGGTAATTATATTTATAGAAAAGTCAATTTTAGAGATCATTCAAAAGTTTATGGGAAAGGTGGAAGCTGTAACCGAAACCTTTATGATGAGAAGAACGGTTCTATTAGGAGAAGATCCTCCTGCCTGGTATATTTTTGTAATTGCAACTTCGGTTCGATTAGAAGGGCGATTAGAAATATATCGAAAAGAATTATTTGGCGATGCGAATAGAATGCAAATGGCGATTATCGTTTTAGGTTCTTTAATCCTAATTCACATTGGAGGAATTGCGATTCTTCTTATAGAATATAACAACGTTGAGACGATTGGAAAAATGGTTTTTTCAGAAAAGTTATTTAATTCTTTTTTTCTTTCCGTTTCTTCGAGAACCGCAGGTTTTAACACGTTCGACATCACTGAAATAGAAAGCGCTACTTACGTTCTTCTTTGCGCCTTGATGTTTATCGGAGGTGGCCCGCAAGGGGCCGCAGGTGGTATTAAGATCACTACATTCTTTATATTAATCTTATATTTGAAAAACGTAATTCGTCCGCAGGCACGGGTTCAGGCTTGGGGAGAAGATGTATCTAAAAATTCGGTTGCGATCTCTACTCGGATCTATTTTCTTGCGACAATTTCTCTGGTTGTTTTTATGTTCTTAATTACTCTCGCAAATGGGAATAGGCACGGAATCGAAACGATCTTTTTTGAAGTGATGTCTGCATTTGGGACTGTAGGTCTAAGTTTAGGAATGACAGCATACACAAACGATCTAGAAAAATTTCTCTACATTGCTTTGATGTTTATGGGAAGAGTTGGGACTTTTACGCTTTTGATTGCGTTTACCGGTCACTCTGGTTTAGGAGATCTTGGAGGTAAGGACGACGGTTTGAAAATCCAAGTAGGCTAATTTGTCTTAAAATGTTTTCAAAATCGGACGTGGAAATCGATAACAGATCAAAAAGTTATACATGCTTTTCTATTTGAGATCTAATTGTGGGAATTTCTATAAAATAAATTTTAAATTTATAGGATGTCGCAAAACAACGATTTTACGTAGAATTTGATTGAATGGATTATTTTTTTTGAGATTTTATAGTGGTTCCTTGTTTTTGTTTAAGATAGTATTGGATTTGTGGAAATGTTATGCGTAATTTTTAAGTTTTTATTTAGAGAATACGGAACAAAAATATTTGGGAGATTTATTATAAAGTTTGTATAATCTGACAAAATCTTCCATAAACAATTTTTTTTTCACCAGATTCAATTTTTGAAATATAACTTTGATACTTTCCTAATGACTTAGCTACTTGAGCTTGAGTAAGATTTGCTTCAATTCGTGCTGTTGTAAGCCGGTTAAAAAAAGATTCCCATTCTTCTTCAGAGATTTTTCTCGATATATTTATTTTTGTTTGTTCGGAAGATTTTAGAAATTCGATTTCGGGTTCTCTAACTAAGAAAAGATTTTTTAAAAAATTCTTTTTAGTAAAATTAGAATCTTTAAAGAACATCGAACCCACGATATATCACGTTTACTTTTTGTCAACTATGCCGCAAGATACCGTGTGTGGAATTAGAAGAATTTTTAAAGAAAACCGGGAGAAATATCCAAAAATTACGAAAGGAAAAGGGATTTACCCAAGAAAATATGGATGAAGGAGATTACGCTATTCCAGTTCGAACGTTACAAGACATTGAGGCTGGGAGGACTAATTTTACGGCTAGTTCTATTTTTAAAATTTCCAAACGATTGAAAGTAAAACTAAAGGATCTGTTAGATGTCTAAAATTCAAAGTAGTTTTTTTCTACGCATTTACTACTGGCAAGTTGTTTACTTGAAAAGTTTAAAATGAATCAGTTTAGTATATTATTAAATTATAATTTTATGGATTCAATTGGGCTTTCGTTGTTTTTTGTACTCTGAAGGCGTTTATGAGTCCATTGCAAAGATTCCTTATCTACCGTAAAATTTTAAATGTGTTTTAATCCTTTGTAATTTAATGTTCCGTAATCTTTAAATTCGAAATACAATTCGGAAAGCGCTATTACAGTATTGTCGTATAACAAATCGATTTCATCAATATCGCTTCCTAACAATTCTCCTTTCATACTTTCGATGATTTTAGAAAAATTGAATTCGTTTGTATTGGAATATTTGCTTTCTAAAAAATAAATCATATCTAAACCTTCGTCGCTTTCTAACGCCTTATAACCCATGCTCCCATTGTGATTGATATACTTGAAAAAGATTCCGCTAATTCTATTGAATATTACTTTTCAGAAAGTTTTATGAAAATTTGATTTTGAGTCCTATCGATTGTAGTAATTCAATCACTAATTTTATGGGAAGCGATGATTTGAATACTTCAAACTGAATGTTATACGGTAAAATATAAGATTTACTTAAAGCTTGTACTAAATCTTAAACGCTGACTTGCAGAGCGACCATAGAAGCGATGCATTGAGTTTAGGGAGGTGTTTATTGAGTGACTCTGAGAGACCGTAGTGAGACACTGAGTTTCCACCGACCTGATTCAGCTTCACAAGAATGTGGAGAACTATTACGAAAAATTAACGAGGTTAAAAATTGCTCGAAAGTTCATAAATTACCAAATGAGATCTAATTTGTAGAAACTCTCTGCATTTTATTAAAAATTTCTAAAGAATGATCTCATAAAATTCTTTGAGGTTTTGGAACAAGCTTTTAGTTCTTTTCAATTTTAATTAAAGAAATAGTTTTAAGATTAGAGGCGAAAGAATATATAAATGGTTTTCATTTTTATATTAGAGTTGTTGAAAAATTCCATAGCAACAATTAACAAAACGCTTCAATCGACCGTTTCCATACAACGAAAACCCATAGAGAATTAATTTTTCAACAATTCTATTGCTTAGGAAGGACGGTGGGTTTTTGGTTACTTTATAAAAATTAAAATGATTCTTGGAAATTTTTGAATGTTATTTTTTAGGAATCATTCTGAAACTCTGTGGACAGAGTTCAAAATTCTAGGATTCTTAAGGTGACGGCTCATTTTTTTTAATTCTACTGAATCTCTTTGCAATTAAATACCATGAATTTTTACCTCAAAGTTCTGTTAAGTGAAAATGCTGGTACTCTATTATATAATTCTGAGTAAGATAGGTGGACTTAAAGAAGTTTGAAGTTTGGATTTTCCTTGATGATTTGAGGGTTTCTAAAGAATGTAACCGGTATGCTCTTTCAATATTTGAAATTGCTCCGAATTCATCAATGGATCAAAAATGTAATCATTTTTGCGGGCATTATTTTTGCTAAAAAATTGACCGATCCTGAGTCGGTGCAGCGAGTAGTTGCCGCTTTTTTTCTTTTTTCTCTTGTGGCAAGTTGCCAGTACGTCGTAAACGATTATTTAGATCGTAAGGAAGACGCATTACATCCGGAAAAAAAACATAGGCCTCTTGCTTCTGGAAAATTAGATCCTTCTTTTGCTCTTTTTATTACGGGAATCATTCTCCCTTTGTCCTTGATCTTGGCATATCTATTGTATCCCGCCTTTTTTGCGTTAGTCGCTTTTTATTTGGTGTTCAACGTACTTTACAGTAAATTTTTAAAACATATGGTAATTTTGGATGTGATGAGTATCAGTATCGGATTTGTGATTCGTGCGATCGCGGGAGCGGTTGTTATTCACGTTACATTTTCTTCCTGGCTCTTATTGTGTACTTTTATGTTGGCTCTCTTTTGGGGATTTTCTAAAAGAAGAGGCGAGCTTATCATTTTAGAAGGTAACGCAAAAGGTCACCGCAAAATTTTGAATGAATATTCCACCGGTTTTTTAGATATGATGCTTGGAATTGTAGCTACAATGACTCTGATGAGTTATGTTCTTTATGTGACTAGTACTGCGACGATTGCAAATCTTGGAACTGATAGACTGATTTATACCATTCCGGTTGTAGTTTATGCCATCTTTAGATCTTTGTATATTATCTATATTAAAAACATGGGGCATAATCCTACAAAGGCGATTCTTTCCGATTGGGGAGTTTTATTTGCTGGATTGATTTGGGTTGCTTTAGTTATAACGATTATGTATTCCGATTTCGGAAACGGAATTCGATTTGAACTTTGAAAGAACATTTTTCAAAAAATTTTAGAAATCTTTTCATTAACTTTTAAACTGAAAAACCATTTTATTTTTCTAAAAGTAATAGTTCCTAAATTAGAGTTGAAAATTTCATATCTAACATTAATAAAACAGCATTATCCATTTACTTTTGATGGATAAGAAACAAAAGAAAATTAATTTTTCAAAAAATCTATTCATAAAAGTTAATGTATCATTTCTTAAAATGAAAATAGGAATTTCCGAATTTATTTTTATTTTACAGTAAAGCAAAAATTTTCAGAAAGCGGATCTTTTACTGAGTTTATGTTATTTATTAGAGTTTATTCAGAACCATATAACAAAATACCGAGTATTTTACTCTGAAATAGGGTTTTGTAATAAAAATTTAGGATACTTAATTTGATAAGGATCAGTAACATCTCATACTGAATGATTTACTATGTAAATGTATGAAAATGATACTATATGAGCTTGTTTTAAAGTTAGAATGTTGGATCTCTTTCAAAAAAGCCAACGATCTCGAGTTAAACTCAATTATTGAGTAATTCTACATTTTTGTAAAATGGACTGTTAAGTTTTGGTAATATTTTTATGTGTTCGAATAGTAGGATAATTTTTTATCCGAAGATTTTATAAAAAATTATTTGAAAGGTTCCAGTGCTCGTCTGAAAAAATAATTAGATGTAACATTTTAGAAATGAGTCGAATTTAAAAGATATGAAAGGTATTTTTAAAAAGAGCTACAACGTATTATTTTGGGTCTTGTTGTTTCTGGGGATTACGATTTCACTTTCGTCTTTTAAGCCGTTCGATTTAAAACCTTCGATTTCTTTAAACGAAATGAAAACATTCGAAGGAGCAAACTACGATTCTAAAAATCAAATAACTGTAGTTTACTTTTGGGCGACTTGGTGTGGCGTTTGTTCTGCCAATCTTCCTTTGATCAAATTCTATTCTCAGCTTTTAGAAGATAGTTCACGATTTTCTTTTATTAGCGTAGAGGAAGGAGATAATTTAAAAGAACTCAATCAATATATAATTGAAAACGATCTTAAATTCAAAGTAATTCCGGCTAACGTTTCTTTTTTGAAGGAATGGAAAGTCAATTCTTATCCTTCCTTTGTAATTTTGGATCGATCTGGTAGAATTCGTTTTGCGGATTCTGGAATGATGAATCCTTTTAGCTTTTTTTTGAGAATTTGGATCGTGTATCTCTTCTGATTTTTTTAGAAAACGATGTTTTATTTACTTAGAATCTCAAGTATTCAGAATTCTATCTTTAAATGAATCTGTCTTAAAAATCTATGATCTATTGTGTGGAGTTCTTTGTATCTATTACGTCTCGGATCGTAATTTGTTCATAACTATATAATAACCAATCTAAATGTTTACACACCAACCCTGGGAAATTTTGTATAATAAAGTTTGGACAAACCACGTTAAATTAACAAAGAAACGGTTTGTTGGAACTTTTACAATTTATGACGTATGTTAAAATTTTACAAAAAACTTGTTCAAAATCTCGAAAGGTAATAATAACTTTTAGAAGTGATCTCAAAAATATTTTAAAACAATTTGGCATTTTAAACAAGGATAAAGTATCTTCGAGATAAATTCTGATAAAATGCAGTAGTTCCCACAGAAGCCACGTCACATTTAGATATTTACAAACTTTGCAGTGGTTAATCTTTAAATTTCAAGACAAGTTTAAAGTGATTTCTTATAATTGAAGTTGTGGTAGTTCCCACATTAAAGTAAAATCCAGGATAGACTTTATTGATCTCTATAAAATTGAGTATCTTTAATTTTTATTGAAAAACACTATTTCAGTGTAAAATATTAGATATTTTATTATATAACTCTGAGTAGAATTTAGATCGTTAAAATAGAATGTTAAGGTAGTTTTGACTCGATTTTAACTTTTTATCCTAATTAGAACGTCAAAACTTTGAGTTTATCTTCAGACTTAATTTAGATTCAATTTCCTCAGGACCGATATAAATAATATGGAGCCGTTTAAGCCTAAACCACTATTGAATAAGTCGGAACTACGGCAGATCAAAAAATCTAGAACGAGGGTAGAAGGAAAAAAAGTAATTACCGACGACGTTAAAAAATTAAAATCGTTGAATGTAACTCCGGATCTTCCCAAAAAAGAACTCGTTGATTATTATAAAGAACCAATCTGGATTGAATATTATATACCTAGAGAATCTAGATTTGCTTACGAAGTAAAATATTTATTCATAAAATTGATCGATCCTAAACCGGAGCCTAAAGACGTAATCTTACAAGAGGCGATTTCTAAAGAAGAATTTATAGACGTACTCGACGTGATGTTCCGTTATCCTGAAAAAGAAAATTTAATTCGAAGTAGTTATGTAAATACTTTCTCTTTTTTGGAATCGATTTCTGCGAATTACAAACAATTTCTAAAAACAAAAGACGTATACGATTTAAGAGTTCCTTTGTTTCATACAGAAGCTCTGATGAAGTGGGAACCAACGGTCGCTACTTTAGAATTTTTAGGTCCTTATACGATCTATAATCTTAACTGGTTGATTCGCAAGTTAAACGAAATGGAAGAGGAATTTTCACTCGAAGATGAAACAATTTCGCTATTGATCAAAAGGAGAAACGAATATTGGGAGGAAAATTCTCTACCAATCGATGAAGATTTTGAATTGTTCGCCGCTCTGTTTTATGAACAAGCATTTCCGCATAGAGGTTCTGAATTTGAAGACAATCTACTTTTTAAGGATACAAACAAAGAATAGATTTGATTTTTATAATATACTTATGTTCTAAGAAAATTTTAACCTGTTTGGCTGGAACGAAATCTTTTTAAAAAAATAAAGCAAACCAAGAAAATTTTTATGAAAAACAAACCCGGCCTACGTTTTACATTTTTGTTTTACTAAATAAAAACGAAGGCGAGTTTATATTATTATTTTCTTAAGGTTTCAGTTGCGTTTCCTCCGGCCCAAGTTCCTTCTAAAAGTTTACCACCGTTTTTTACTTCATAGATTACTGGTTCTGTTTCTCCCCAATCTACTGTCAAAGTAGTACCTTCAAGGGTTCCGGTTCCTGTGAAAGTTTGACCAGCAACCGTCCAGGTAAAAAGGTATTCTCCGTTAGATTGAGAGATCGTAACGCTACCGTTGTAAGAGGAACCGTTTGGGTTGGTTCCAGAAACCTTGTATTTACCGCTAATGGAGGAAGGATTGATTTGACCGATCTGTGCGTAAGAGGTTGAAATAAAACCAAATACTAGAAGGGCGAGGAAGAATTTTGAAATGATTCGAAACATGAATGTCTTCTCCTTAAAGAGTAAAAGAAATCTTGAATTTGTTTTTGGAAAAGTCAATTCATATTCAAAGAGTAAGAACTCAGATCCGTAGCACGTTATAAGTTTTAAATAAAAAATTTACTTTGACGGTTGGGTTTTAAGAAATGGACTTTCGATATGGAATTGAATCTGAATTTAAAAGTTGTTACGGTTGTTTTAGAAATACAAACTTAACTTTAAAAAAATGGTGAATCGATTATAATTTCGAAATTATTTTTCTAAGAAAAAGATTTTGGACAACGTGCCAAATTTATAGACGAGTTTTTCAATTCATTCTTTGTATTTTTTGGTATAAAATGCTCCGATCAAAAGAAGTATGATTGAAATAAATAGAGTTGTTGAAAAATTCCATAGCAACAATTAACAAAACGCTTCAATCGACCGTTTCCATACAACGAAAACCGATAGAGAATTAATTTTTCAACAATTCTAATATTCTAAGAAGTTCAGTAAAAGAAAGTTTGCAATAATAACATCGTCAAAGCCTTTCATTGTAACGGGTTGTTAGCAAAAATTTTCACGTATTTTTAACGATTATTAAAATTACGCCTGATTTATTAATTTGATTTGAAAAAATAAAAGAAATACAAATTATATTTTATCTCGGTGAACTCAAATATGAATCAAAATTTGATAATGAAAAAAAATATTTCTATCCAAACTTCGATTTCAAAAGTTTGGAACGCACTGATTGATCCGGAAGTGATTAAACTTTATCTTTTCGGTACCCAGGCAATTTCAGATTGGAAAGAGGGTAGTTCTATTATTTTTACGGGTGTTTGGAATGGGAAAGAATATAAGGATCATGGAACCATTCTCAAATTAGAAAAAGAAAAAATGTTTCGATATAATTATTGGAGTAGTTTTTCAGGAGTTGCCAATATTCCTGAAAATTATTCTATTCTCACTTTTGAATTAAAACCGGAAGGAAATTTTACATCTCTTTCTTTAACCCAAGAGAATTTTCCTAATCCAGCAGCTTATGAACATTCTGATGTTGGTTGGAACCAGGCTCTGAATATTTTGAAGGAAAATTTGGAAAAATAATTCGAATTTTTCTATAATATAATCTTATTATGATTTATTGAGAAAGCTACACGTGATTTAATATAATAAATTTTTAATTAATTTCTTCTGAACATTTGGTCGTTTGGTTTTTAAAGAATTTGTTTGAATGAAATATGAAATTTTTATTAAAATCAATAAGGTTATTGTTTTAGATCAAATCCACGATTCTTCAATATGAGAATGGATAGAGTGAGAAAATCTAAGGTTTGTGGAAATTCTTTCTGAATGATATAGTGTACGGATAAAGATATTTTTTGAGTTACTACTCGTATGTACGAAAATGGTACCAAAAATTAAGTAGTAATTTTGCAAAAAGACAGAGGTGCTCAAGAATTTATGTTTAATTTGGAATTGTTGGCCGTTTTTAAAGGATGTCCTATATTCTAACTTTTGAAATAAGTTCATCCTATTATTCTTTTCATGTGTTCGAGTAGTAAGGGTTTGTCTCAAAATCTCGAAAGATATAAACGATAATCTTTTAGAAGTTTATAATCAATGTTGGAAACTGTCATATCTGGATTTTGCGAACTCTGCAGTGATTCTTCATCGGTAATCTTTAAGTTTTGGGATGATGTATACTTTATTCGAATTCCGATTGAACGGAAGTTACTGAAAATTCTACTTGCTCTTTTTACTTAAATTCTTATAACCTCCTCTCATGCAAAGAACGATCGCACTTGTCCAAAAAAAAGGATCTCTTGAAAACATAAGTTTAGAAACGGAAGCTCTTCCCGAGCCGAATGAAAACGAAGTACAAATCGAAGTTCATTCAATTGGATTAAACTTTGCGGATTTATTTGCAATTCAGGGATTGTATAGCGCTACTCCGCAAGGAGCCTTTATTCCAGGACTTGAATATTCAGGAGTGGTAATTTCTACCGGAAAAAAAGTCAAAAACGTAAAAAAGAAAGATAAGATTATGGGAGTCACTCGTTTTGGCGGTTATTCTTCTCATTTGAATATAGACTCCAGATACGTTTTTAAACTTCCTTCCAAGTGGAACTTTGATCAAGGAGCTGGTTTTCTTGTTCAAGGTTTAACCGCTTATTACGCGTTAGCTGCTTTGGGGGATCTTAAAAAAGGACAGACGGTTTTGATCCATAGTGCGGCTGGTGGGGTCGGAATTCTTGCAAACAGAATCGCCAAAAAATTAGGTGCGTTCACGATCGGAACGGTAGGAACTTCTTCTAAAATCGATCTTCTTAAAAAGGAAGGTTATGACAAACAAATTGTTCGTTCCAGTCGATTTAAAAACGATCTACAGGAATCTCTTTCCGGAACAGATTTAAATTTAGTTTTAGAATGTATCGGTGGAAAAATCTTTCAAGAAAGTTACGAAGTTATGGCTCCGATGGGAAGAATGATCGTCTACGGCGCAGCGGAGATGATGGGTGAAGGTAGTTCTGTAAATTGGGCAAGAATTGCTTATAAGTATTTTTCCAGACCGAAATTAGATCCAATGAAAATGGTTTCAGATAATAAAGCCGTGATGGGATTTAATTTGATTTGGCTCTATGAAAAGGTAGAAATATTGACAAAACATCTAAACGCTCTTGTGAAATTAAACATTTCTCCTCCTCTTATAGGTAAAACTTTTGAGTTTGATAATTTAAACGAGGCTCTGAAATACTTTCAATCCGGTACGTCTATGGGCAAAGTAGTTTTAAAAGTTAAATCTTAAACTGAATTTGATAAACGTTGGAATCTTTTAAAAAATTCTTTTAGAATTCAATTGTAGAAGATCTTTATAAATCAATTTTTCTTTTGATGAAAATAATTTTTTGAGATAGGTTTTAAAGAGTTATGTGATGTTTTTTGTATAAAGATTTATTATCTACAAAGAAAAAATCATTTACGACTCCAAAATAATAAAACCCAAAACCAATAAAGCTGTGCTTGTCATCTACTCAAAGTAATTCGTTGTTTCAGCAAAACTGTTTTATGATTGGTTTGTCGGACTTTGCTTTACAATTGGAAGTTTTCTTTCAGTTTTGGAGTTAGAGTGAATTCATCTTCCTTTTCCAAAATATTCCATTCTTACAAAAGTACGTTTGAAAATTTTTTAAATTCTCAAACTCTTTCGATACTTTCTAAACAATCTGCTCCTGAACTTTTTGAAGCTATGAAATATAGTCTCGTGGCCGGAGGGAAGCGACTTAGACCCGTTTTGGCTTTGGCTGCTTTTGGTGGACTTCAAAATGAAACTCAAAACGTTCTTTTACTTGGGGCTTCTTTGGAATGTATTCATACTTATTCTTTGATTCACGACGATCTTCCAAGTATGGATAACGACGATTTTAGAAGGGGGTTGCCGACTCTTCATAAAAAATTTTCCGAATCTACGGCGATTTTGGCCGGAGACGCTTTAAACTCTTTCGCATTTTATTTTATTTCTTGGATCCGGGTTGAAAATGGTGATCATTTTTTACATAGGAATCTATTAGAAATTTTGCATGCAGGTTGTGGTGCGCCTGGAATGGTTTCCGGACAAGTTTATGATTTACAGATGGAAAGAGAAAATGTGAAAGAAAATGATTTAACAAACCAATCCGATAAGATAGAGATGCTTCAATTGACTCACCGTTTAAAAACGGGAGCGTTGATTAAGTCAGCCTTATTGTTAGGGAACCGTCTTCGTAAAGATTGGAAAAAAAGAGAAACGTCTTTATCTCAATACGGAGAAGATCTAGGTTTACTGTTTCAGATTACAGACGATATTTTAGACGTGGAAGGAACTCAGGAATCTTTAGGAAAAACCCCAGGTAAGGATCAAAAATCTGGCAAGATCACCTATCCTATGTTATTCGGAATGGATCGTTGTAAAAAGATGGTAGAAGAACTTCAGAAAAATCTAATTTTTACTTCTTCTGATTTTGTTTCCACAGAAGAAGAACAAACATTCTTTCAGGAGCTTCCGATTTACATTGGCCAGAGAAAAAATTAGGCTCGATGTTCTTCTTTTTGAAAGGGGATTTGCCGATTCTCTGGAAAAAGCGAAAAGTTTAATTCTTTCGGGCTCTGTATTAGTAAACGAACAAAAGATTACTAAAGTAGGATTCAAATTTCCAAAAGATTCTGAAATCAGAATTTTAAACATCATTCCAGAATATGTAAGCAGAGGAGTTTATAAACTGTTAAAAGCCTTTGAGGTTTTTCCTTTACAAGTTGATGGAAAACTTTGTATAGATTTGGGTGCTTCTACGGGAGGATTTACGCAAGTGCTTTTAGAAAAAGGGGCTTGGAAAGTTTTTGCTTGTGATGTGGGTTATGGTCAGCTTGCAGAAAAGTTAAGAAATCATTCTTCTGTGATCGTAAAAGATCGTTTTCATCTAAAAAATTTATCTGCTTTAGAAATCGACTGGGAAAACAATCGGTTTCAAACACCTCATCCGGAAGCGATCGTAATCGTAATGGACTTGAGTTTTATTTCTCTCCGATCCGTTTTTCCAGTGATCCAAAAATTGAGAAAAGAAAAGGACATTCCAAAATTAGAATGTGTTTCTTTGATAAAACCACAATTTGAAGCCAATCGGAATGACCTTGTTAAAGGTATTTTAAAAGATTCTAAAATTCGATTTCAAATTGTACTTTCTCTTTGTAGGTATCTTAAAAAGGAAATTGGAGGTTTCGTTTTAGGTTTGGAATGGTCTCCGATAGAAGGTAGGGACGGAAATAAAGAAATCCTTTTGTTTTGGAGCTTATAGAGTTAAGTCGGATTTCTACTTTGTAAATAAGTCTTATCTTTTTTAGAAAGTTCACTTTACATTTTGATTCGAAAAAATACAGAGTATAATTGATAGGGACTTTCGGAGTGATTTTTTAAGATAAGACTTTGAATTCTTGGAAAATTGATTCTTATTTGAAAACAAAAACATATTCATAAATTAGAATGTATTAACGGTATTTATGGGACAAAAAATAGAAAATAAAAGGGAAGAAATTCCTTCGTTAAACGGATTACGCGCTTTTGCAATAACCATCGTATTCATATATCATTATTATTTTTATTCAGGATATACTGCAGCAAATAACAATTCTTTTCTTCAAGCGTTTATAGATATGCTTCACCATTTTGAAGTGAATTTATTTTTTATTCTGAGCGGTTTTTTAATTTCTATGGCTTTGTGGAAAGAATGGTCCGATAACGGAAAGATTCGTTATTTAGATTTTTTTCTAAAACGAAATTATAGATTACTCCCCGTTTATTATCTTTTCATTACGATCAGTTACTTTATAAATCGGGTTTCTTATTCCATGAGTCAAAAATGGATCGCTACAAAACAATTGTCTGTACCTAACACTTTAATGGCTTTGAATGTGATGGTGAGTACGGATAACGGTTTGAGAAACGCTTGGGCTGATTTCGTTTTTATTGGTAATTATTGGAAAGGTCCGAATATTCATACTTGGTTTTTATCGATCACGGAACAATTTTATTTTATCTTTCCTTTTTTTTGCGGATTTATTTTGTTCAAGCGGGATTTTTTTACAAGGCAATGTATCCTTTGGTTTTTGTATCTGATTCCTGGAATATTAAGAATCATTATCTATCTCAATCCAGATTTTTTTGGAACGGATTATGAAACCTTGGTTTTTCGTCCGACACATACTCGTGCGGATTCGATCGTGATCGGTGTTATCCTTATGGACTGGATCGTAAATCGCAAAGACGATCTAAAAAAATATTTATCGGGTCGTATTGTAAGTTTTTTATTACTTTTATTTCCCATTCTAATTTTAGTTTTTATCAACTTTCAAAGTAAATCTATTTATTCTTTTTTCTCAGGAACGGTAAGATTCAATTTAATCGATTTTGCTTATATTTTGATTCTTTTATCTGTAATTTTATTTCCTAACACTCTTTTAGCGAAAGGATTGAGTTTGAAATTTCTCGTTCCGATCTCTAACTTAAGTTATACGATTTATATATGGCATTTGTTACTTTCCCTAATCTCGTTCGGGGCTATAAAATTCTTTTTTCCCAGTTTATTTGAAACCGGCCTAGCTTTTTTTATTTTGAGTCTTTTGATTAGTTTTCTATTTACTTTAGGTGTTTCTTGGATCATAAATCGATTTATCGAAGATCCTTTGAGTCGTCTTTTTAAAAGGTTGTTTTCGACTTCATCTAAATAAGTTAGGCGATAATACTTTAAGATAATAGAGTTGTTGAAAAGTTAATTCTCTATCTTGTTTCTGTTTTATGAAATGATCGATTGAACCAGTTTTGTTGATCGCTGCTATGGAATTTTTCAACAATTCTAATGGATTTCAAACAAAACGATTTGTCGCCAAACAACGGTTTTATGCGTTTTGAATTTCGGTATATTCCCGCGCAAAGGATCGATGCGTGGTCAATAAATTTGTAATTCGTTCTCTTTTGGTCTTGGAAGAAATTTAAAATTTATTGACCGAAGCTGAGAGCCTGATGGTCGGTTGCTACAAATAAGTTTTCTTATCGGAAAATTCCCGACCATGCGCCCGTTACTTTAAACTTTTATTCATTTCTGTTTTTGAATCTATTTTCTATTTCGGAATCATATTCAATATGTATTTGGAATCTTTCTCGATTTGAGACTGAGTAAACCGAATCTTACGATGTTCTCCGTTTAAAAACAGTTCGATCTGATCCCCATAAAATGGTGATCCTAAATTTCCAGAATTTCCTGTAGGTAATACAGACCAGGAATTTTCCGGATTTATGAGATCGATGATTCTTCGTTTTGAAGGACCTACACGAGGTCTTATTTTCGGATTGATTTCTTTTTGATTCATCAGATTGATTACGGATTCTCCTGAAGCGACCGAAAAAGGGCCTTGATTAAAAATAGAATCTAAAACCGGTATTTTTCCCATCGGATGTTCAAACGTAATTTTATGTGCGTCTTTCCATTTCCAAGTAGAAGGAGAACCTCCGTGTTCCTTTGCCAGATAACGAACGGTTTGTGCAAAAGAACGGATGAGAATTTCTCTTCTCGTTTCTTTTAAATCTGGGGTCGTAATATCGTCCCAAAAATCGGATTTCGGATTTGCAAGAATCGATTTATATGCGTTCCAACGTTCTGCGGTTTGTCCAAAAATTTGAAGATTCGATTCCCCAAATTCGTCCACCCACAAATTCAACATTACAAATTGGTTGAGCGTATGGAATATTGTGGCTCCTGATGAGTCTAACGTGTTTTCTCCATCGAATTTTCTATAAATATCTAAAGCTTCTTTAAATACGCCCGACCAATTTTTATCTTCTTCGATCTCTAAAGAAATCAAAGGTACAATTGACCTTGCTGAAAAGGAATGAACGTCGGTTTGTATTTTTTTCATATCGTCCACGGTCCAATTTTTTTTCTGAGATAAAAGTTCGTAGATTCTTCTTCCCCGATCTGATTCTTGCCAATACCCTTCTGGTTTTCCGTAACCTTTGAGTTCATAAGTAGGGAGATGATTTGCAGTGAGTATGATTCCTTCCGGCGGATTGATTAGCTTTGGGTTTTGACTAAATGGAATATAACCGATGACGTCTTCTTCTCCCGAGGCTCCGTTTAATATTTTGCGAGTATTGGTTTTCTTTTTTCTAATCGGAAATCTTCCCACACTCCACCAAGCGATGTTTCCATTTTTGTCGGCATAAGAAACGTTTAGACCAGGCGCAGTCAAATTGGAAACGATCGTGTTACATTCGGTCAAAGACGAACAACGTCCTAAAGAATAGATCGTTTCCAAGAGTGGGACCGATACATGATGAAAGATCCAGTATAAAGAAACGACCGGTCCGGTATATCCTTGGATCGGCTTGGAAAGTATCGGACCGTGAGAAGTCACTTGGATTGTAATTTCTCTCGGTTCTTCTCCTTTGACTTGGATTGATTCTTTCAAAATTTGAACTGGAACCCAATTCCCTTTTTCTTTTACGAGATTCGGTTTTGTTGGGTGTAAAATTTCTTCATAAAAATCCATATCGTCGTTTTCTAACATTGTCAAAGCCCAAGCTTTTTGCACGTTATGCGCTATTAAAGGAAAAGGGAAAATTGGCAAATGATACCCGTAGCTTTCGTGATCTCCCGTTCTCAAGTGAACCTCATACCAGGTTCCAGGATTACCATAACCTATATGAGGATCGTTTGCTAAAATTGCTCCTCCTGTAGTTGATCGAGAAGGACCGATGACCCAAGAGTTACTTCCAGATAAAGAAGGAAGTTCTTTTAATATCCAATTCGTTTTTTGAATTACTAGATCTAAGTCTGAAAGTTCATTTGATTTTGAGAATTTGGGTTCTTTTGCCAAAGGAAGAAAAACTTTACTATTTTCTGTTAATTTTTTAGGAGAATAAGAAGGTTGATTTTGCTGAATTGAAAATGGTTCTTCTGTATCGTGTCTTGGAAATAATTCGCTTACGTTCCGATTCGGAAGTTTTCTTTCTAAAATGGTATAAAGCGTATCGTTTCGCAAAGCTTCCGCAAATGAAAAAGATAATAAGGAAAGTGCACTCATTACGTCAAGTCGGTCGAACGGTTTTGGTTTATATCCTAAAATTGTAAATTCGATGGGAAGGGACTCGGTTTTTAAAAAGTAATTAACTCCTTCTAAAAACGAATCCAATTCTTTCAAGATCTGTGGATTTACTTTTTCGGATTCTTGTAACATCCTTTCTGCAGTTCTTCTTAGTAATACTTGTCTTAAAAAAATATCTGTTGGAACTAATTCAGCTCCTAAAACCTCCGATAGTTCTCCTTTGGCAGCTCTTCTTAAAATTTCCATTTGGAACAAACGATCGCTTGCACTTACATAACCTAACGCAAAATAGGCGGAGTGTGAATTTTCGGATCGAATATGAGGAACTCCGTAGGAATCTCGAATTACCGAAACTGGTTGAGTAAGTCCTGGAATTTTTAATTCTCCTGATAAACGAGGAGCTTTCCAAAAAATCAAAAGTGCAAATAGAACTTTTATAAGAATAGCCAATACAAGAATCGTAACCAAAGATCTACGAACCCAAATTGGTATTTGATTCCAAAAATTGGATACAGTCGGAAGAATTCTTTTCATTGTTTTAATTGACTCCGCATTTTTTAAGCAGTTAAAATTTTGAACTTAGTATTTGTATTCGAACCTTTGAGAGGCTGTTCGAGATCAGTTTTTCAAAAAACGTGGTAGTTCCCACATTTTAAGATTTTAAAATCAATTTTTAACTTCTTTTGGGAAGGGAACTTTACTCGATCTGGTTTCAATAGCAAGAAAAGTTTTATGTTTTAAGATCAGATCCAATAGAGATTTTTGAGTTGGCGTATCTTTTCGGATGAATTCTTTCGAAGAGACATAAAATCGATTGGCATCTTTAAAAATTTGATTTTTAACTTTTAGGATGGTTACGACAGAGGCTTCATCTAAGAGTCGTTTTACTCAGAACAATAGAAATATATGTTTAGAATTCTGAGCTTACATGTAAGATTGATCCCAAAGTTTAAATACCTTATTCTATAAAAATGTAGTAAGAGCGTTTTTTTGAATTTTATAAACCTCCTTAGATATTTATTTAGCATGAGTTCGATGTAAGAAAATGAGAAAGAATTTTCTAAAAGTATGAATTTGAATTTCTACAATTTTAAAATTTATTCGTAAAATCATGATTTGTAATAGTTCCTACATCATTTTACAGATAAACCTAAGTTTTGTGGTAGTTCCTACACTGGAATACGACAGATTGAATTGTTATAAACTTTTATTTTATAGATTGTGGTAGTTCCCACATTTTCAGAATCGATCTATAAATCTTAGATTTCGATTTTTTAGAAAAATGAATTCATAAGAATTCTTTTCGTCGAACTCACGTCATTTAAAAACGTAGATCAAATTTAGAATTTGTCTCAAAACCGTCCAATGTGAGAACTACTACGAAAATTGAATGAGATTAGAGCTGCTTGAAAGTTCGCAAATTGCTAAATGTGACAAAATCTGTAGGAACTACTGCATTTGATTCAAAATTTCTAAAGAATGATCGCGTAAAATTTTTTGAGATTTTGGGACAAGTTCTAAATATAATAACGGGTGTTAGGTGTTGTGAATCTGGTATTTGTAGGTTTATTCTACTAGTGCTGTATTATAAGATTCTAGAATTCAGCACTAGTAGATGGAAGACTTGTCTTAAAATTTATGGTACTTATTCTGTTAGGAATTTAGTAAAACTATAAAATTCTCAAGAAGAGATCATTCTAAACTGAGTACTTGACAGCACTTCTATTTTTAATTTTCTGGTCCGTATGAATCAGAAAACCGCAAAACTGCTGAACAAATACGCAGAACTTAAAGGTATAAGCTCTAAACAAATCAAAAGAGAATGGTTGGTTTTAAATGAGCACCAAAAAGATCAAAAAAGACAGGAAATTTTAAAAGAATTGGTGAAATAACCTATTTTTTTAGTCTCTTTCCCATAGTTCCGGTCGACTTTTTGAGATTTTCCTAACGTCGACTTGTTTTCAAAATTGAATTTCCAAATAGTAAAAAATTTGAAGTTACAAGTGGCGCGTAGGCGTCGGGTTCAATGATTATACCGGACAGGAACTATGGAAGAAATCGAACTCACAAAAGAATTTCGTTTTGACGCAGCTCACCTCCTACCCAATGTACCAGACGGTCATAAATGCAAACGACTTCATGGGCATAGTTTTCGTTTTAAACTTCATTTAAAAGGTACGATCGACCCCAAGACCGGTTGGTTGATCGATTATGCGGCGGTCAGTAAAATCGTAAAACCATTGATTGAAAATCATTTGGATCATTATTATCTAAACGATGTTCCGGGACTTGAAAATCCTACTTCCGAAAATCTTTCTATCTGGCTTTGGAATCATCTCAAACCACTTTTGCCCTTACTTTATAAGATTACTTTGAATGAAACTTGTACCAGCGCTTGTATTTATGAAGGCCCTAATAAAAATTCTAGTGTGTAGGGATGAATTTTGAATTCTTCAAGTAACGAAAAAAATAAGGATCTAAATCGAAAAAATTTTTCCTCTAAAACTGATTCATCAAACAACAAAGCAGTTGTACTTTTGTCTGGGGGATTGGATTCTACTACTTGTCTTTATCAAGCGATTGCGGACGGAAAAGAAATCCAAGCTCTTTCCTTCGATTACGGCCAAAGACATAAAATCGAATTGTCTTACGCGAAAAAAGTAACACGTAAATTAGGAATTCCTCACACGATTCAAAAGTTAAAACCGGAATTATTTTTAGGTTCGTCTCTTACACAAAAGTCGCTTCACGTTCCTAAAAATTCTTTAAGAAAAGAAGAAATACCTAACACGTATGTTCCGGGGCGGAATATTCTTTTTCTTTCTTTTGCAGTTTCTCTTGCGGAAGGAACCGGTTCTGATTCTATTTATATCGGAGTCAATTCGATGGATTATTCCGGTTATCCGGATTGTAGACCTGAATTCATCAAAATGTTTGAGATGGCAATTCAACTTGGAACTAAAAAAGGAAGTCAAGGTCCTTCGATTAAAATTTTAACTCCTCTTCAAAATCTTTCTAAAAAAGAAATCGTTCTTCTTGGGAATCAATTGAAAGTTCCTTTTCATCTTACATTCTCTTGCTATGATCCTAAGAACGGGAAAGCATGTGGAAAATGCGACGCCTGTCTATTGAGAAAAAAAGGTTTTCAGGAGACTGGAGTTTCTGAAAAGTGATTTCATCGGTTGGCATTTGTTAACCTGACCTTCCTTAGCTCTCCAAAGGAAGGAATCTCTGCTTAGGAAAAGTTAGAATGGAACAGTTCGTAGGTTACCTGACGATCTTTTTATTGGCCGTATTTGTAGGCTTTGAGGTCATTACTAGAATTCCTCCTCTTTTGCATACTCCTCTTATGTCAGGTTCCAACGCTATTTCTGGGATCACGATTATTGGGGCGATTCTATCTCTTCATTCTGTGAACGGACCTTTGATCAATATCATTGGATTTATCGCGATGGTTGCGGCTACGATCAACGTAGTAGGTGGGTTCTTAGTAACTCATAGAATGTTAGGAATGTTCAAGAAGAAAGAAAAATAAATATGACAGCATCAATTATTAATTTAATTTATCTCCTTTCCTCCATCCTTTTTATCATAGGATTAAAACTTCTTTCTCATCCAAAAACTGCGGTGCGTGGAAACTTCGTTGGAGCGGTTGGGATGTTTTTTGCCGTTGCTGCGGCGCTTGTAGAAAAAGGTCTTGCATACGAATATATCTTGGCCGGTTTCATTGTAGGAACTGCAATTGGAGTTTATCTTTCCGTAAAAGTGGAAATGACTTCTATGCCTCAGTTGGTTGCTGCGCTGAATGGTTTCGGAGGTCTTGCGTCCTTTTTAGTTGCCGGTGCGGCGATTATGGAAGTGCTTCATCAAGGAACTAATCTAGAAGTTCTTAAATCCTATCAATTTACAATTTCTACCGCTGCCTCTGGGATCATTGGTGCAGTTACTCTTACGGGCAGTTTTGTGGCTTATGGAAAACTACAAGGGATTCTTTCCGAAAAAGCGGTTCGTTATCCTGGAGATCAAATCGTAAAAGTGCTTTTCCTATTGGGTTCTTTAGTTCTAAGTTACTTCGTTGTTATTGAACCTCAAAAGATAGAATGGTATTGGTATGTAGTTGTGGTAGGTTCTATACTCGGAATTTTACTGGTTATGCCGATCGGTGGAGCCGATATGCCCGTGGTAATCGCCCTTCTGAATTCTTATTCTGGAATTGCGGCATCTGCAACTGGGTTTGTTTTAGGTAATAACGTTCTTATCATCGCCGGGTCTCTTGTAGGTGCCTCCGGAATTATACTAACACAGATTATGTGTAAGGCTATGAATCGTTCTTTGCCTAACGTTCTTTTTGGCGGGTTGGGGGCTGCTGTAGACAACTCCAAAGGTGGAGAGGATATCTACGCTGGAAAAACGAAAAGCACATCTGCAGAAGAAGTTGCTATGTTATTGGATATGGCCCAGAGGGTTGTGATTGTTCCAGGTTATGGAATGGCGGTTGCACAAGCTCAGCACGCTGTAAGAGATCTTTATAATATTCTAACAGACAGAGGAATCGACGTAGAATTTGCAATCCATCCAGTAGCGGGTAGAATGCCAGGTCACATGAACGTTTTACTTGCAGAAGCGGATATTCCTTATGATAAGATGAAGGAAATGGATGAGATCAATCCTTCTTTCGAACAAGTGGACGTTGTGATCATCAACGGCGCTAATGATGTTGTCAATCCTCTTGCAAAAACAGATCCAGGTAGTCCGATTGCTGGAATGCCGATTTTGGACGTAGACAAAGCAAAAACGGTTATCGTAATCAAAAGAAGTTTGAGTCCCGGTTTTGCGGGAGTTCCTAATCCTTTGTTTATCCAAGATAACGCTTTGATGTATTTTCAAGATGGTAAAAAAGCGACTCAAGAAATTGTTACTGCTCTCAAAGAAACCTAAAAAGTTTTCTTTCTATAAATAACAGAATGTTTTAAGCCGGACTTTAAAAGTCCGGCTTTTTTGTTTGTGAAGAACGATTTTGAAATGGATTTCGTATTTTTCTCCAAATAAAAATTCGCAATATTCCAAAATCGTAGAATTAACAATCAGCAACTTACGAACTTCTCAGGATCTGCAAAACGAAGCTTCTCGAATTTTTCTCAATCGTAGCGCGGTTCTACATCCTCCGTAAAATGAATGGGCGATTTTGCAAAGACGCAGAAATTCTCAAAAATTATATCTAATTTGAAATTGTTTTTTTGTGTGCGAGATTTCACATCTTAAGTTTTGAAATAGACTCAGAATAGTATTATTTTCATGTGTTCAAGTAGTAATAACATCTCAATAATGAGAAAACGTCTAAATATGTGCGAGGTGCTCGCTCCCTCACTAACCCCACAAGTTGAATAGGATTTTAGAATCAGAATGAACTCAACAGAACGGGCTTTCTATGGATCGCCGTTCTGGGCTCAAAAAGGCACATTTTTCAAGTGTTCCGACAAGAATGAGTCTTTTTACTTGCAAAAAGTATGTTTTTCTGATAGAGAAAAATTTTCCGAACCTTACCACCCCCCACTCAAAAATAGGGAAAACTCAGCACAACGCTTTCCTCAAACTCAATGCATCGCTCCCTAAGGGTCGCGTTGGAAAACTCAACACAACGCTCTTTATGAATCGCGTTGTGGGGTGGGTTATGGCTCGCTCAACGATCCGTGTTCTATGTCTTTTTTCACAGGCTATGGGTATATAATTACTTTTATAAGTTCGGCTTAATTTGATCGGAATCAAATTTTAGCTCGCTATCAATTACTCAAACAAACAAAAAATATTTTATAAACTGACAATTATGAGTCATTTACTACTCGGACGCATGAAAATAGTACCGAGTTATTAACTGCCTAATTTACGAAAAACTAGTGGTATTTAAAAAATAACGCAAATTCGGGATTTACGGCATTTTAAAGCAAGATCAAAATATTCAAATTTTTGAAACAATCTAACACAAGTATTCTATTCATGCGTCCGAGTAGTAATTGTTTTTCATTAAGTTGTCTGTTTGAAAAAATATTTAATTATGAAATATCATCTCACTTACAAAGACGATAAGTCGGATAAATTCTGGAGCATTGAAGTATCCGGAAATCTTTTACCGTGACTTACGGCAAAACCGGACAAATACAAAAATCATCTTAATTGAAAATCACACATAGATTTATATTTTGGTTTTTAAGAAATTTTGTAATACGTCCAAAAATAGTAATATTATTTTATTTTAATGTATATAAATGAATTTTTGACAAAATTTTCACAATCATAATTACTGAACTAAGAAATGGTATATTGAATTGATAAAATTTTTCTGTTATAGTTAAATTTCTATGTAAATTTAACTTTACATAATGTTGTTTTTAGAAAAACGTTATGCCCTTATCTGTACTTAAAATGCAGATAGAGGATGGATCATGAAACAACATTCACTTAAAAAACTAAGACGTTCAATTTTTGTAGTTTTATTAACGTTCTTTTTAGCGGCTTCCGATTCGTATGCGGACGAATCCGAGAAAAAAACTTATTCTACTAAAAACATAGACGTTACCGTTAAGGATAAAGACGGTTACAATCATTTTTTAGTGTTCACAAAGGTTATGACTCCAGATAAATCATACGTTGCATACAACGTGGAATTTTGGGTTAATAACTACGTTTATTCCGAAATGGATACGTTTTCTCAAATTTCATTTAAAGCAGGAAAGAAAAGTTTCAACGGAAATTTTTATAAGTCAGATGTGTCTTCTAATGCGCTCGTACTTTATTTTTACATGGAAGAATCGGTCATTAAAGGACTTCTTGCGAGTTCGGCGGATCGATTGAGTATCTTCCAAAAAAATAAAACGGTTTTTGAATATACGATTGCAACCAAGGATAATTTCAAAAAGGCTTTGAAAGAAATTACAACCGTAGAGTAAAATTGAAAATAAGGAACCTTTATAAAATGAATTTTAAAAAGAACAAATATCGTTAAACATTTGTTTTACGCAAAAAACTTCATAAGTATCCTGAATTTGGATTTTATGGAGGTTCCTTAAAATTTCGAGTTTATTTTAAATTTTATTAAGCAATTATTGGTAAATAGATTATATTTCAGTATTTTATAATATTGCATAATTTAATGGAATATTTGTATAAAAAATTATAAATTCTGAATATACTTTGAATAAGAGAACTTTAATGAAAACTAATCTTGATTATCTTGAAATAAAATACTGCTAGGAATTTTATTTTAGGAGATCACGGTGTTTTTTTTAGATGAATTTATAGACGACGAACTTAAAAATACAGAAAGTCAATTGATTGACGATCAGTCTATCATCCGGAAGAAAAAATGAGCAGAATCAACCGCGACTCTACTTTGTTTCTCATGGAAGTGGTAATGTAAAAGAAAGTTTTCCACATAACGTCGATTCGTTGTTTCTCAAAAAACTGGCGGATCATTTACATATAGACTCTTCTTTTTATTTAAAATCGAAAGATAATAGTTCCGCGGGACTTAAATTTTTGAAAGAAATAACTTTCCCTTACAACGAGCGTTTTTGGTTATCCGTATTAGAGTTGTTGAAAAATTAATTTTCTTCCGTTTCTTTTTCATTAGAATAAACGGATAATTTTCTTTTACTATAACTCATTTTGTCGATTTAAAATTCTTTATAAGTATATTATACAACGCTTTTGTGGTAATAGAATATAATTAATTCTTGATGATATGTGCTAGCCGATCCGGATAGTCGCTGATAATTCCATCTATTCCCGCATCGATCAACTTTTTCATATCTTCTACATCGTTGACCGTCCAAGGAATCACAGATATTTTATGAGAATGGATTTTCTGCACGAATTCTTTGGTTACGTATAAAAAGTAAGGGGAAATGATGTCTGCCTTTACTTCCAATGTTTTTTGGAGAGCGTCTTGACGAGTTCCGTTTCCGAATCCTAATTTCATCATAGCTCCTTGAAAATAGGTGAGAGAAAAAAGAGCGCTTGTTTTCAATTTTGGATTTATCTCTTTTACAATTGTAAGAGCTGGTAAATAGAAAGATTGGATTGTAGTCCGATCAGTGACCTTGGCATTTTCTATCGCTTGAACTAATAAGTTTACGTGTTCTTTAACTTTTCCTATTGGAATTTGAGAATTGCTGTCGTCTGGAAATTTTGTTTCGATGTTAAATTTTAACTTGGTTCGGTTTGGATTTTTCTTTTCGGCGTTTGCGACAAGCGTAAAAAATTCTTCGATCGTAATTAGTTCAGTTCCAGGAACTGGAATTTGTTCGAAATATTTAGGATTTTTTTTTGCTCCACAATCGAGTTGTTTCAATTCGGAAAGAGTTAATTCGTATAACGAAGTTGATACGATTTGAGTCCCGTCCTTTTTCTGGCAAATAGTAGGATTGGTAAACGAATCGTGATGAATGATAATTTTATTATCTTTGGTTAGAACCGTATCCAATTCTAAAGTAGTCATTCCGTATCGAATTGCCTCTTCAAAAGCGGGCCATGTATTTTCAGGTTTTAGACCTCTGGCGCCTCTATGTCCTTGTAAATCTAAACTTCCATTTAGAGGTTTATTAAGAATGGAGGAGCTTGAACAGAAATTTGTTCCGAAATAAAAAATGAAAACGACTAAAGGTTTTAAGAGAAAACCCACTTTAATTTTTAGATTCATTGATTGAGAAATTCTTTTGATCATTGATTCTAGAAAAGCATTTTTTTTAAGAATTTTATATTTGTTTACTTTATTGAATCAGCAAATGAATTTTGCTGACTATCCCTGATAAGACATCTGTTACTTAGCGATAGCTATATAACGAAGTATATTTAATTTTATATCTAAAAGATTGGTTCTTACCCAGAACTATATAATAAAGTCTCAATTCAATCGTTTACATTTTAATAATGTGAAATTTTGCATAATAAAGTTTGGGCGAATCCGGCGTTGCCGGACCGCTCTTTCAATTTCAGTCAATAAATTTCATAAAAGAAATGTAATACAACATATCGTCTTAGTTTCAATTTATTGTAAAACGCGATTCATAAAGGGGGTTCTGCTGAGTTTGCCTACGCTTCAATCGCTTCTGCATTATTCTATCGAACTTACGTGAAATGGCACTTGTGATAAACTCAATTTTATAGGAATTACTACTCAGAACTTGTCCCAAAACCTTAAAGAATTTACATGATAGTTCTTTAGAAATTTTTAATAAAACACAATAGTTCCTACAAAAACCGTCACATTTGGTAATTTGCGAATTTTCAAGTAATTCTAATATTGTTAAATTTTTGTGTGAGTTCCCACATTGGACGGTTTTGGGATAAGTTCATAATAAAATGCCTAATATTTTATGTTGAAACGGTATTTTACAATAAAATTGACAGTACTTAACGTGAATTTGTTATCACGCGAAAGGGATCGATGCGAGGTCAAGTTATTGGTATTTTATGAAAATTGAATCTGATTCTGAAGTTTTATAATAACTTGACCGGAGCTGAGAGCCCGGTCCAGCCTTTGCTTGCAAAGGCTGGATTCGCCCCAATCTTATTACTTTAAATTAACATTTACTTAGTTTTTGTAGAACTCAGTAAATCACTACCGATTTCTATATGTTAGACCGTCATGAGTTTTGGGAGAATTTTGTTGAGAGATAGAATTTTAAATATTAGAGTTGTTGAATAACTTTATAATTCAATTAACAAAACTGTTTCAGTCGATCGTTTCCATGAAATTTCTATTTTGCGATTATTGTTTAATTGAAAATTGAAACCTATAAGATTCAAAAAGAGTTGTTGTCCAATTGAAAATAATTAACGTAGGCATTAAGTTTTTGAATAAAATTACATTTACTAAATTAAAAATTCATTTTATAAAAATCCTTGAAAGTAAAATCTATACTTTAATATTTTTTAAATAGGTTTTGTTCAATCTTCGTTTTACAAACATTAAGGAGAATTTATGTATCAGAAGTTATGGATCATAACGATTTGTTTTTTTGTGACGTTTCCTACTATGAGTCAAAATCAACCCAATTTTCCTGATTATGGAAATCCGATTCATTTAGAAGTCGCAAAAAAAATTGCTCTCAAAGCTCAATCAGAAGCGAAGAAGAACGGATGGAAAATGGTGATTTCTATCGTAGATTCTGGAGGAAATTTAGTGTTATTGGAAAAAATGGATGGGGCTCAATTTGCTTCTATTGATATTTCCCAAGGAAAAGCTAAATGTGCGAACAACTTTCGTAGATCTACTAAGATAATGGAAGAAACCGTTGCGGCTGGTGGAATTGGACTTAGAATTTTAGCTTTGCCGAACGTTTATCCTCTTGAAGGGGGAGAATTGATTTTGATCGACGGAAAAATTGCGGGTGCAATCGGAGTTTCAGGTGGAACGTCTGTTCAGGATGGGCAAGTTGCTAAAAGTGGTTTGGAAATTCTCAAGGAATGATCAAAATCGCCAAATTGATGTTTGGTGGTTTAAAACTTTGTTTTGAAAATAACAAAGAATAGATTCAATGAATTAAGAGTTTGTCCTAAAACCTCAAAGAATTTTACGCAATCATTCTTTAGAAATTTTTAATAAAATGAAGTAGTTCCTACAAATTAGGTTGCATTTTGCGAACTTTCAAGCGGTTCTAATCTCGCTCAATTTTGTAGTAGTTCCCACATTTTTGTGAAACTCAATCTCGGCCCGCTTGAGAAATTAAAGTATCTCGCTTCTATTGAACTCAATGCATCGCTTCTATGATCGCTCTGCAGGTCATCAAACACTTCTCTATGGATCGGTTTTAGGATTTGGGACAATTCTTAATTTTGAAATTCAAATCCTTGAAAGTAAAAGTCTATGGGCTTGTCTCGAAACCCAAAGATTATGGAAATTTAATAATGGGAGAAATGCTGGAAAGTTTGAAAACCCAGATGTGATGGTTTCGTGTGAACTCCAGCATTCAATTAGAAATTTCTAAAAGATTATCATTTATGCTTTTTGAAGTTTTGGAATAGATTTGTTCTATTTTAAAATTTCTACAAATTCCGATTTTATAGGCCAATTCTAAAAATTGTAAAAAATGTTTTTTGAAAATTTGTTCTCATTTTTTACGCCAAACGTATGTTAGATTATGTAAAGTGACTTAATTTATGGAGTTACTGCAAAAACTAACAATAGAAAAAATGACTGATGGAGTTTTCAAAACTGTTCAATTTGAAATTAACTTTTAAACTTGTTCGGCTTAAATTAGATCAGAGATGACGAATTTCTGAAGGTTGTGTTCTCCAGTTGTTATGAAGTCCATCTGCGTACCAAAGAGGTGAGGTGATCAATTCTTCGAGATCCACATTATCCAATGTAGCTAAACTTACACTGATAAAAGCTCCTCCCAGTTCCTCTAGATGACCTTTGGTAAATAATCTTACTCCACAATTTTTACAGAATTGATGAGTGGCACTTTTAGTTCCAAATTGATAACTTCCAAGCTCGTTTTCGCCAGTGATTAAATGGAATGCGTTTGGTTTTACCATAGAAATCCAGTTTCTAACTTTAGAACAATAAGAACAGTTACATTTACTCGTTCCTTTGGAAAGGTCAAGATCCAATTCGTATCGAATCTTTCCACAATGACAACTTCCATTATACTTTTTCAAACTCATATTTTATACCCTAAATGATTCCAACTTTTTCAAAAAGCAAAATGAAATAAACCCATACGGATTCAAGTCTAAAAAAGTTTTGGCTAAAAAGATTTTTTACAGTGAAACTATAGTTTTAAATCAGGCTGTTAGAAACCGTCATATATTTAAGTTTATAGAACTCAGATAGTTATTATTCTATAGAATATAATAACTTATTAAAGTGGTCTATAAATCTAATTCCAAAAAACTTGAATCAGATAATTTTTATTCAAAGGTATATCGAATGTTTTGTATTACTCAGGACTATATAAAAAGTACTTAATATTTTGTATTCCAATAGCGTTTTATAATAAAAACTTATAATGCTTAATTTTATAAAATTTAGAAAAACTTTTTAAGTGGAGAAATTCATACGTAAATTAAAAAAATATACATTCACAATGAGACTTAATCTGCGGGAACTACTGCAGTTCTAAAATGGGTTTAATTTTTTTGAACCTATCTTCAGCGGTTTTTCAAATAATGATGAATAATATTCAGTTGGCTACTCAAAATGTAAGAGTTCCCACAAATCCCGATTTTATAGATAAATTTAAAAAATGTAGGAACTACTACGTTCAGAAGATTTATTCTAGAATTGATTCCGCAAATACAATTGGGTCGTACGATGAGACTTAATTTGTGGGAACTACCGCAAACCTAAATTTTACAGTAAAACTGAATCGTTGTATAAGTAAAATTGCAAGTTTGAACGTATCATTTAAAAGTCTTTATAAATTTTTAAGAATTAGCTCAATATTCAATTTTAGAAATATTCTTTTAAATCGTTTAAAACCAATTTATCTTAAAGAAGTAAGTTCTCTATAAGCACGAACTACGCCGTCAGCGATCGTTTTTGTAAATGTAAGAGCCACTCTTGCTTTTTCAGAAGCGATCATAACTTGATGGGCGTCTACGGAATTCGGGTCAAATACCATTTTCTGAGTCAATTCATCGGCTTCTACTTGAAGATCATTGACCGAGGTCAGAGCGTTTTTCATTGCTTCTGAAAAACTTTCTGCTACGTAATCAGGAGAAACTGGTTGTTTTACATCTTTATAATGTCTATCTTCCGTAATGGATACTTTGACCTGATCTCCTTTCGGACTTAAGGGGTGAGGTTTGTTTCCGTTATAACCAGAGTTATACGAATGCCAAAGAGAAGAATTAGAATTGATTTCCATAATTAAGCCCTACCTATTTCTAAAGCCTTGTTAAACATCGCTTTTGATCCGTTAATCATCTGAACGTTTGCTTCATAGGATCTGGAAGCGGAAATCATATCTGTCATCTCTGTAACGATGTTTACATTTGGCATTTCTACATAACCTTTTTTTGGGCCGATTTGAATCGAGTCCGGATGAGTTGGATCATAAACCAATCGAAGAGGGGTCATATCCTTTTCGACTTTCATTACCTTTACACCTTTTCCTTCTCCTGGAGAAACTCCAAACGGATAAACAGGGCTTCTCCATTTGGTTCTTAGGTTGATCGGAGTCATAACAACCCTATCTCTTCTAAAAGGGCCGTCCCCATTTGTGTTTCGGGTAGTAGTAGAGTTTGCAATATTATTGGAAATAACATCCATTCTCAATCTTTGAGCGGATAAGCCGGTTGCAGAAATGTTGATCGATGAAAAAAGTCCCATGGGCACTTCCTAATGTATAAAATTATGTCTCATTATTATCAATTCAAGTAATTAAAACGAAATTTTTAAGCCATTCTCATGACTTGTTTCAGTTCTCTGTAGTTCTGATTGATTCTCTCTGCCATCATCATATATTGCATTTGAGAATTGGAGGCTTCTACGACTTCCTTTTCCACATCCACGTTATTTCCATCAGCTCTCATAGTAGTTAAGTAGTCCGTATTTGCTTTTGGTTGAACCTCACGATAGTCCAATGGTTTGAAAAATTGAATGTGTCGTTCGTCTGAAATTTGAGTCGGAACTTCTTTGATGGCTTCGATTTTTTCAGATTCGATGGCCCTTTTGATCATCGATTCGAAAATTACCTCGGATCTTTTGAAATGAGGAACGTCCGCGTTTGCGATATTATCCGAAATTACTTTTCTCTTAAAAATGGAATTGTTCATTCCTCTTTCCAGCAAGTCCTGGGTTTTCATGAAATGAGTTTTCTCAAACATTATTTCTCCCCCTTCTCAAAAATCGGTTGAATTTGAGATTTCCAGAATAGATTTTTTTGAAGAGAAAGCTTTTTTATCCAAAATTTGATATAGTATACGGAAGAACTTGGAATGAATTCCCATGTCAGAAATCCCTGAAACAATTGAAATCACTCCGGATTTGAGTACTCTTTTTCACGATTATTATACTTTTCGAACTATACTTATGGAAGCCATTGCCAAAAAACCAAAGAATATCGTTTTGAATTTGGGGAATATTCCAATTATGAATTCTATTTCTATCAGTTCTCTGATTTGGTTTTTAAAAAATGCACGTTCCGAAGGAATTGGCTGTACAATTAGCTCAATTCATCCGGATCTTCTGAATACTTTTGAAGTGCTAAATTTAAAAGATTACTTGGAAGTTCAATAAATTTGAAAATTACAGAGCCATCCAAAAATCTTAGAATCAATTATTTTTTGAATCTTCAATCCAATGTGTGAGCTCCCACAAGGTCGTCGTATTGTAGCTTTACAGTTTTTTAGCATTTCTTTGTTATTAAGGTTGTTGAAAAATTCCATAGTGAAGATTTGTAAAATTGCTTCAATTGTCTGTTTCCATACAACGAAAACAGATCAAGAATTAATTTTTCAACAACTCTATTATGTTTTTACATTTTATAAAACTCAGTGTTTCACACTTCGAACTGTCCTGTGTCCAAGAATCATACTTAATCTACGGGGCTTTTGACAAAATGCGTTCGAACTCTTAGCCAAGAAGTAGCGATTTTCATTGGACAGATAGAGAAGCATCTCTATATTTGAATCTATGAAAAGAATCGTTCTTGTTTCTACTTTGATTTTGTTTCTATTCACCGCTTGTAAAAAAAAGGAAGAGCTAATTTTAGGAGACTGGGTAAAGATCAAAGAATGTTCCGAAAAAGGAGAATGTATCAATCAGGAAAAAAGAAATCATCTTCAAATTTTTCCCCAAGGGCTGGCTAAATACGATGCATTTCATCTTACTTATAAAATGCAGGGAGACGATATTCATTTTAATCTCGCTGATCTTGCATTTGATCTTGAATATAGAATCTTAAAAGTGAACGAAAAAGAACTCAGGCTTTTTAATAAGAAAACCAATGCAGAGGAATATTTCGAGAAAAACTGAATCGTAATTTTCGATTCGGATTAAAGAAACGTATGAAACGTATCTTTTACTTGTTTTTATTTTTGTTTTTTCTTTCGGGAATTCTTTTTGCAAACGAGGAAGACGAAAGTTTTCCGGAATCTAATCAAGATCAGGTTCCTTTAAGTCCGACTGATGCAGCCAGACGTAAAATTCAAATTACTGCTTTAAATACGGAAACTGTTAATCTTATTCGAGCAAACAATCTTTCTAAAGCTTCTATCAATATTGATAAGATTAAAAAATTGGATGAAAACTCGGTTGAATATCATTATTTGAAAGGTTCTTATCTTTACGCTCAGGGAAGGTATCCTCAATCGAAAAATTCTCTTTTAAAAGCGATTCAGATTCATTCCAGTCACGACCCTTCTTACTATTTATTGGGAATGATTTTTGTTCAAAGAAATAAATGGGCAAAGTCTTTGGAATACTTTCAAAAGGCGGTGGAACTTTCTAATTACAATCCGTTTTATAGAATCAACTTGGCATTGGCTTATTTTGAGACTGGAAATTTTTTAAGAGCAAAGGCGGAAGCAGAAAGGGCTATAGAACTGAAGCCAAATTTTAGAGCCGCGAAACTTCTTCTTTTAAAATCCAATTTTCTTTTAGGAAACAAAGCGGATGCTTATTCCCAGTGTGTCGATTTTGTTAAAGAAGGATTTATTTCTAAAGAATACATGTTGATTCATGCAAGACTTGTAATAGAGATTCATCAAAATTACAGAAAGGCAATTAAAATTTATTCTCAGTATGGTGAACTTCCTCTTCACGAAAAAAGATTCTTAGCTCAAGCTTATTATAATACTGGAAATTATCGTGCCGCCGCCGCTGCTTATCAATCTGTAATACAATTAAAAATAGTTGAAGAAGAAGACAAAATTCAATACATCCGCTCTCTTTCGTTTATCAAAGATTATAAAAGATTAGAATCTTTTGTGGCTTTCTGGCTTCAAGAAGAACCAGACAAGCGTAAAAAAATTCAAGAAGCTTTGGATATTGCGGAACTCCTCAAAGAGAACGATTCTAAAGTTTTTCATATGTTTCCTTCTAGATCTCCATACTGAGATTTACAAAACAATTAAAGACCACAAAACGTAGATTAGGCGTCCAATGAGGTTGAATCTATGATAAATTAAAGTTGTTGAAAAAATCCATCTACGACTAACGAAATGGTTTTATTGGTTCGTCTTACTGATCTTTATAAAATTAAGCACCGTTTATTTTATCGTAAAACACTACTTCAACATTTTTCAGAAACATCTTGCAAAAGTTAGATCATAAACCAAAAATTTCAATCCCGGCGATTTTCGTTATAATATGTTTTTTTGTCTTAGTATGGTATCTTCCTGCGCATGAAAGATTTGGTTTTTTTAATATAGCTTTTTGGTTTGTCTATCTCATCGCTTTGGTCGGATTTATTTCTATTCTTTCTGATTTGCTCTCTTTTTTTATGAAAAAAAGAAGAGCACAGGATTTTGCTATATCGATTATTTTATTTATCTTTTCAATTTATTATTCGATCGGAGTTTATGAAGTAATCATTTCGATCCAAGAAACTGAAAACTATCTTAGTACAAAAGGTAAAATTTTAGAAAACGAAATCCGCTGGACCGGAGATATTGCATCTAAAAGATCAACTGAATTTTATCTACATCTGAAATACTCATATATATCTCCCGATGGAGTTGAACAAATCGGATCGTATACGTATCTCTATCGAACGGATTTACCTTCTCGGGATGAAAGTAAAAGTTTTGTCAAAAAATATCCGATCGGTTCTGAGATAACGGTTTTTTATAATCCAAAAAATCCTCAAATATCTTGTTTATTCCAAGGTTTTGATGGAGGAATGGATTGGTTTTTATACTTAGAAATTATTGATTTATTATTTGTAATATTACTGATTTATGTTTCTATTCGATTCTTATATTTAGGAATCACTGATCAGGGTTCAGTAAAAAATGATTCCAGATTGATTCAGGAAAAAGATGAAAAAATTTTTAAAAATCAAATCGGAACTCTTCCAAGTAATACCGAATGTACTCATGACGAACATTTTTATATATTCAAAATTCGTTGGATATCGTATTTAATGTTTATTGTATTATCTATGCCTATATTTGTATCAATTGGTTTTATATTTTTTTATAGAGGATATGAAAATTTATTTCTATTTCAAAATAGAAACCCTGCGATTATTGAAATTATTTCGATTTTATTTTTTATATTTGGAATTATAGCCGTCGTTTTGATTTCGTTTAATAAAACTATAATTAGGCTCAATCGAGTTTCGTGTATCATTTATAATTCCCCCATTCGTTGGAGGCGGATTAAAAAGTTGGAATTGGCGAATTTAAAAAACTATTTTATAATAGAAAATCCAACGTTCTTCGGAAATGAGCTTTGGGCAAAAGATTTAGAAAATAATGATATATTTATAGACAGGTTTGATTCCTACGATCAGGTGGTTTTCTTTAAAAAATTTATGGAGAATTTGACCTAATGATAGATGGTAAAATTTTTCGATTTAAAAGAAAGAATATCCTGATCTTTTTGAGATAAAATTTCTTCTACATTTTTGATCGTATGAATTCAATTCTTCCGTTTTGTGGGAATCCGAATCAGATAGATGACTACAAAGATTCCGATTAAAGAAACTAGAATTTTTACGGCTAAGATAGGAATAAAAAAGAACACCGTAGTTCCAATCGTTAAGAATATCATGGAAATCGCGAGTATCTTTGCTCTTAGAGGAATCATTTTGTGGATTCTCCAATCTCGGATATAAGAACCGAAGTATCGATTGTTCATTAGCCAATTGTAAAATCGATGAGATGCTCTTGCATAACAAGCCGCAGATAAAAGTAGAAAAGGAGTTGTAGGTAGGATCGGAGTAAAAATTCCGATGATTCCCAAAGCCAAAGAAATCGAACCAGTTATAAAAAGTAGAAATCGAACTAGTCTGGAGCGATGTAGGCGAACTTCGTCACTATAATCTTTTATTTCCATAATTAATAGAATCAAAATCGTATATAAGAATTCAATTCTTTTCGATTTTCGGGAACTCCTACGCAATTACTGCGACCACAGTTCTCTATGTTTTTTGGAGTCCGTCCGTTTGGAATGTGTAGGAACTCCAACGTTTTGAATTTGCGGGAATTTTGGCAGATCCCTGATAAAATGTGGGAACTACTGCAACGATTAGGCGGTTTAAGATCTGATAAATTATCGATAGGATAACAAATGTAGAAACTTTAACATGGATTTTTGCAACAAAAAGGTGATTCAAAATACAATCGACTACTAATGAGACAAAATTCGTGGGAACTCGCGTTTTAGATATCTACTCGATTTGTGGAAACTCCTACTCATTGAACATTTCACCGTTCTCGGATTTGTTGTGAGAACTTTTGCATAATGGTTATCGACGACTTATTATTAAATTAGATTTTTTGAATATATCTGATTCAGTCTTCCAAGGCCTCATCATTTTCCAGCCTCCATAGAAAAGACTCGATATTTGCATTTTTGACAAATTCTTTAAGAGGCTTCAATTGCTCGGAAGAATATTGTTTTTTGAGACTAAATAAAACGTCCAACTGCGCCACAGTATGTTCTAAATCCAAAGAACCCAAGTATCTCAGATACAACGGTAAATAGCTCAAATTTTTTTGGAGTAAACGAAGCATCGTAAATGTTCCCGTTTCCAATTCTTCGTGGGTCGCCAGTCCTTTTCCATCCATTTGATCTTGATTGTAATGAATCAATGTGTCCAAATATCGAACGAGAGACGTTTCCAAGTCCGGATCTAAAGAATCGATTTGAGAGAACAGATCCTTTTCATTCAAGATTTTGCCCTGAAGGGAAATACCGAAGCCGAACCACGGGTCCGAATCTTTAAAGATTGGATCGGAAAGAACCAGCTCCTCTGCGTTTTTAAGAATTTCGGTCCAAGTTGTCTATCGCTTTCGAGATTACGGGTGGAGTAAGATCTTCTATAGGGGTGATGACCAGATTTCCGGTAAAGCCCGCATTTTCGTCCATTTCCACCGTTTGAATCTTGAATTTCGGTTTCCTAATAACAATCCATTAATTTAATATATTCTAATTTTCTATTCTATGAATGTAATCATTAAGGATTATACAGTTGAAAAAAGTTAACCGCTTCTTGATCCGCGTTTGGTTTTGCGGCGACGTCGTTTGTGTCGAATTTAGACGAAACCGCTTTCGCTTCGTCAAAACTATGGTGTGTGTTTGGATAAACGGTCATCGCAATTGAATTGTTAGTCGCAGAGCTTGCGCCTAACGTTTGCGCCCTTGAAACTCTTGTATTACAATAACCGCCAGTATAAAGTGGGTCTGCTCCCGCCGCTAAGATTTTAATATGAGTATAAGGTAAATATTGACTATTAGAGATTCCGCCAAAGGCATTATTAAGACCACAGCCAGGATAAAAAGAAATCACCGCTTTAAATGGCCTTTGATTTTCAGAACGATATTGTAAAGTAGAATTTGTATCTACTGTTGCAAACACGCTGCTTCCTCCGTGAGACCATCCTAGTAAAACGATTCGATCATTGTTAACAACTTTGGATCTTTTAACATAAGCAAGGGCTGCATAAGCGTCTGTTGGTCTGTCGGTAACTTCGGACGTTCCAACACCGGCCCCGTTACTACATTGATTTTGAGGGGCGTTTCTAGGTGTAAAACTATCGATCAAAAGAGTAGCATATCCTAAAGTTTTACCTCGACTAGCCCATTCCGTATAAAGAGAAGAGGGCGGTTTTGATGCATCACTGTTTGAATGTGCTCCAGCACAGCCGTGCATCATAACGATTAAAGGGAATGGGCCCATTCCGGCAGGTTTGGAAAAGTAAGCTTCTAAAGTCAGTTTTTGAGTCGAATTATAGAACTTAAATTGATAATTTGTAAGTTCTGTTTCTTGATCGATCAATACGGGGCCGGACATTAAACTTTGTGCTTCAAGTTCTTGTGCAATGATTAAGGAGGCTCCCGCTAAGAGTAGAGCATTTTCTTTGTCTGAATTTTTACACTGAAAGATCAGTAAAAAAAGAATTAGTGTTAGATAAATTTTAATCAAAGATTTCATACGAGATATATAACAACGTAGAAGTAAAATCTTTCTTCAAAAATGAAAAATTATCTTGGATGAGAAACGGAGATTTGAATTTTCGTTCCAATATAAAAAGATATTATTTTGAATGGTTTGATCATGGAGCCACTGATAGGTTCGATTTTTTAGTCTATTTAGTCTAGGATGTTTAGATAAAATGGATTTCTTATTTTTATGATGCCTACTGAACGACGATTGAATAAAGCTGTTAAAAATTCCTGGTCTACTATTAATAAAATAGAATTACTCGTTCGAGTGAAAAAGAAACGGAAGAAAATTAATTTTTCAACAACTCTAATGCAGAAAATGTTTCTGAGTAATTTATCGTCAAATGGACGTTTTTCTGGTAAATTTAAATTTGTAATAAGTTACGTTAGGCAAAATTTAATCCTTTGATAAAATCGAAATACTTTTTTTAATAAATATTTGTCTAGAATGATGGTAACGAATACATTATATAGTTTGAATATAGACAATAATCAGAATTATATAACAATAGAGCAGAGATCTAATATTTTGCCTTGAAAAGGTTTTTGCGACAGAAACTTAAGATATTTAATTTTATAAGGATCAGTAAAACAGGTACAAAAATTTTACCTTTAGAATTACGTTTATCAAAATATGAAATTTTTTTCTATAATCTTTCATCCAACTTTAATTTTACCTTGGGGAATCTTAATTGCTTTTAGTACGGGCGCTAGATATGAACCTTGGGAAATTGCCACAGCTTCAATTCCAATCATTTTGCAAGGAGGAACGGATTGGGGAGGGTCCTGTCTGTTTGCTGGATGGGTGGCGAACTATCTGTTTTTTTCTTTTGTGGCTCCCATTTATGCAACTGTTTCTGTCCCCGAAACTTCGGAAGTAAACTTTATAACCACTCTTCAATCCGTTGTAAAAAAAATGAAATGGTATATATTTTTCTTTTTGTTGTTGGGGCCGATTACGATTTTTCAGGATACATTAATCACTCCGAACGATCATCGAAATTTATTTCTTTTCTTTTTCGTTTTTTACACATTCTTAATACTTTATATTTCTACACTTTTGTATTTTAAAATCCGTTATCGAGTCATCTTTAGCGTTATACCCCTTTTGATTTTATTTTTACTGATGAGTGATGGAATTACAACAAAAGCTGGACAATGGAATGTTCAAGGTGTAGATCCTGAAATTCATGTGCGTGGTATACGCCATCAATTGTTTCTCAACTGGCATAAACTTTGTGATTTTATATTTGGGGATGTGAAAACAGATCCTTTAATTAAGATAGAGGATTTTTTATTTTTGATTTCAAAAAGTCTTTCCAAGGATTAAAAAACTTGTCCAAAAAATTTAGAATAAGTGTCTTTGAATGAAACTCGGTGTCTTACTTCTGAACTCAGAACACCGCTTTCTATCATAACCTTACCCACAAGTTGAATAGGATTTTAGAATCAGAAGGCTCAAAAATGCACATTATTCAAGTGTTCCGACAAGAATGAGCCTTTTTATTTGCAAAAAGTATGTTTTTCTGATAGAGAAAAATTTTCCGAACCTTACCGCCTCCACCCCCACCCAAAAAATTAGGGTGGGCCAGTCTTTTCACAGAGGATTGTCGTAATTCCGACAGATTTATATTAGAGTTGTTGAAAAATTAATTCTCCATCGGTTTCCATTGCATTGAAATGAACGATTGAAGCAGTTTTGTTAATCTCCACTATGGAATTTTTCAAAAATTCTATTGAGATCCAAATACTTGTGGGGTTGGTGATGGCT
This sequence comes from Leptospira interrogans, assembly GCF_900156205.1. Classification (GTDB taxonomy): domain Bacteria; phylum Spirochaetota; class Leptospiria; order Leptospirales; family Leptospiraceae; genus Leptospira; species Leptospira interrogans. The sequence goes on along the minus strand of NZ_FTNA01000003.1, from coordinate 235,755 downwards.
TTCTATGTATCACTATGTTAGGTTGTTCGAGAAACTTGGTATCTCACTCCCGGCGGGTCGTTCGGAAACTCAATAACACTACTTCCTATGGGGCGTAGCGAGGGCAACATCTCGCTCTGTTGAGTTACTGCAGCTTAGTCTTTCCGATAAAGTACAATAAGTTTTTGGGACACGCTGGAGCTAAAAACAATTTCAAACATTTTATGAGAACTTTTATAAGATAGATTTTTAGTTTTTGTGTAGACTACAAAACGACGGTTTATGCAAAAATTTGTTTGGGTTTATAAAAGTTTTCTTATAACACAAATCTAATCAAATAACGCATGTTAGGTGATTAAAGTTAGAGAAGAATAGACTATTTTCTTTTAGAATTTGGCTTTCCTGTGGAGATTAAGGTTTTTTGATATTAAATTTGGATGATTTTTATTGTTTTAAATAATACGGATATTTGTTTGTCATTGAAGGAGAAACAAGAAGGTTGATCCACTTTAATTGTTTAATTTTTTCTTAACAAGACAGTATCCGGGGTTCTATCGGTATCGTCAGGCTCCAAATAATATTACTATTTTTGCAAGTTTTTAAATATAAAATCAGACTCCGTTGAAATGTCAGAAAAGGATTGGCGATTTTTTGAATCATAAACTGATCCAGAAAATTAAATTATTGGTCCTTAAAAGTCATGTTGAATCCGGATCAAAAATCACTGATAACTTTCTATTGGAAGACAAGAACAAACTAAATTTCGATCTCCATATACGTTATCCACTCTTCCCACATAAGGCCAAAATTTATGATCTTTTAGCCAAGAAGCGGGATAAGCTGCGCGTTCTCTCGGATATAAATGATCCCAACGATCCGAAGTCACCATAGCAGCAGTATGAGGAGAATTTTTTAAAGGATTATCAGTTTTATCTAATGTTCCACTTTGAACGTCCAAGATTTCTTGATAAATCAAAAGCATTGCTTCGCAAAAACGATCTAGCTCTTCTAAGGATTCGGATTCGGTTGGTTCAATCATCAAAGTTCCAGGAACTGGGAAAGACATTGTAGGAGCGTGAAAGCCATAGTCGATTAATCTTTTGGCAACATCTTCTACTTCGATCCCTGCGGATTTTTTAAACGGTCTTAGATCTAAAATACATTCGTGAGCAACAAAACCATTCTTTCCTTTATAAAGAACAGGATACACTTTTTCTAAACGTTTAGCGATATAATTCGCGTTTAAAATAGAATTGCGGGTCGCGTTTGTAAGACCTTCCGATCCCATGAGTGCAATGTAAACCCAAGAAATTAAAACGATACTCGCACTTCCCCAAGGAGCCGCCGATACCGCGCCGTGTTCATTACCGGTTGCGTTGTCCACTAACACGTGCCCCGGTAAAAATGGAACGAGATGTTTGGCGACTCCGATTGGACCAACTCCCGGACCACCTCCACCGTGAGGTATGCAAAAAGTCTTATGTAGATTGAGATGACAAACGTCTGCACCAATTTCACCCGGACTTGTTAAACCGACTTGAGCGTTCATGTTGGCTCCGTCCATATAGACTTGGCCGCCGCAAGAATGAACAATTTGACAAATCTCTTTAACGGATTCTTCAAATACTCCATGAGTAGAAGGATACGTAATCATTAAAGCTGCAAGATCCTTTTTATGTTCTTCAGCTTTTGCTTTTAAATCTTCTAAATCCACGTTTCCGTTTGGGTCACAAGAAACTACCACAACTTGAAAGCCAGCCATTGCGGCGCTTGCTGGATTGGTTCCGTGGGCAGAGATAGGAATCAGACAAACGTTTCTGTAAGATTCGTTTCTACTTTCATGGTATCTGCGAATTGCTAAAAGCCCAGCATATTCCCCTTGGGAACCGGCGTTTGGTTGTAAGGAAACTCCTGCAAATCCGGTGATTTCGCAGAGCCATTTTTCCAATTGTTCAAAAATGATTTTATAACCTTTCGTTTGATCTGCGGGAGCAAATGGGTGAATCGCACCAAACTCCGGCCAAGTGACGGGATACATTTCCGTGGTCGCATTGAGTTTCATTGTACAAGAACCGAGAGGAATCATAGAAGTAGTAAGTGAAAGATCTCTGGATTCTAATTTACGAATATAACGAAGCATTTTTGTTTCGGTATGATGGGATTGAAATACAGGATGTGTAAGATAAGAAGTTTTTCTTTTAAAAGAATCAGGAACGTTTGATACATCCACGAAAAGTTTTTCAATGTCTGTATTTTTGATTTCAAAAATTTCTAATAAATCTTTTAAATCTTCCAGGTTTACTGTTTCGTCTAATGTAATTCCAATTTTTCCATCTTTGTATTCTCTAAAATTGATTTTTTTAGAATAGGCTCTGTTTAAAATTTCCTGGACTTTGGTTCCGGCCTGGATCGTAATCGTGTCAAAGAAAAACTCGTTCGTAATCGAAAAACCGGCGTTTTTCAACACATTTGCAAAAATGGAAGTGAATTTATAAATCCGAGTCGCGATATTTTTAAGTCCTTCTGGTCCGTGATAAACTGCATACATAGATGAGATGACGGCAAGTAAAACCTGAGCGGTACAAATATTACTAGTCGCTTTATCTCTTCGAATGTGCTGTTCTCTAGTTTGAAGAGAAAGTCTAAGGCCGGAATTTCCCTGAGAATCTTTAGAAACTCCGATCAATCTTCCTGGCATACTGCGTTTAAATTCGTCCTTGGTGGCAAAGTAGCCAGCGTGTGGACCTCCAAATCCAAGAGGAAGTCCGAACCTTTGAGAAGAACCTACAGCAATATCAGCTCCCATTTCTCCTGGAGATTTAAGAAGTGTAAGAGCTAAAAGATCTGCAGCTACCGTGGAAATTGCACCTACGTTATGTGATCTTTGAATAAAAGAAGTATAATCGATTATTTTTCCGTCTGTCGCGGGATATTGAAGAAGAACACCGAAAAAATCCTCATTAAGTTCGATAGATTCATGGTTTCCGATTTGAACTTCAATTCCTAAAGGATTGGCTCTTGTAACGACAACGTCTATAGTTTGTGGATGACAAAGTTCCGACACAAAGAATTTTTTAGCGGTTTCGTTTTTACGAACGGAGTAGGCAAGAAACATCGCTTCGGCGGCGGCGGTCCCTTCGTCCAAAAGAGAAGCGTTCGAAATTTCAAGGCCAGTCAGATCAATGATCATCGTTTGGAAATTCAATAAAGCTTCTAAACGACCTTGAGAAATTTCGGCTTGATAAGGAGTGTAAGCGGTGTACCAACCCGGGTTTTCTAAAATGTTTCTTTGAATTACACCTGGAATGATACAGGAATGATAACCCGCACCAATATAAGAGCGAAAAACCTGATTTTGAGAAGCAATTCCTTTTAAGTTCTGAAGAATCTTATGTTCAGTGGACGCTTTTGGCAGATCCAAAGATTTTTTTAATCGAATTCCTACAGGAACGGCTTTATCTATCAACTCTTCTACAGAAGAGAGTCCCAATTCCTTCAGCATTTCGGCGGTTTGTTGTAAGTTCGGTCCGATATGTCTTCTTGGAAAAGTATCCAAAGGATCTGTTCCCACCTTTTCAAGATTGGTTTTTGTTTGGTTCTGTAGAGTCGAGTTCATGTTTGCCTACTTCTAAATTCTTTATATTAGACTTTTCTATTATTCTAATCCGGCGACTAAGGCCTTGTATTTTTCCGGAGTTAAAAGTTTGTCCAGTTCGGAAGTGGAAAAACCTTTCACCTTAATCATCCAGGAATCGAATGGTTTAGAGTTGACGTCTCCCGGATTTTTAGAAAGAGCCGAATTGGATTCAATCACTTCTCCACCAATAGGAGCGTATAAGTCTTCAGCCGCTTTTACCGATTCGATTGTTCCGAAGGTTTCAAATTGTTTAATGTTCTTTCCGGTTTTTGGAAGATCTACAAACACAATATCACCTAATGCGGATTGAGCAAAATCCGAAATACCGATAAGAGCCATGTCTCCTTCTACTTTTACCCATTCGTGTTTTTCGGAGAAAAGATAACCTGTGGGAGCCTGTGTTTCTGCCATAATTTGTTTTTCCTAATTTAGTTTTTTCTAATGCTGCCTGGAATAAAAGGTTTCATTGTTATAATGGCTTGTTTCGGTTGTTCTCGAATTTCGATCTGGATCGGTTCTCCGTCCTTGATTTTTTCGGATTGTATTAAGGCCAAACCAATTCCTTTTTTTAAGGAAGGAGAAAAAGTGCCCGAAGTAGTTTTACCGATTTCGTTTCCTTGAGAATCTAAAACTCGAAAGTTTTCTCTTGGAACACCAGCTTCCGTTAATGCGAATGAAACGATTTTAGAGGGAACTCCGTTCTTTTTTTGAAAAAGAATTTTTTCGGAAGAAAAGTAAGGATTTTCTTTTTCCTTAACGATCCAACCGATTCCGGATTCAATCGGGGTCCATTGATCGTTTAATTCGTGACCATAAAGTGGGTATTTTGCTTCGATTCTTAGGGTATCTCTTGCACCAAGTCCACAAGGAAGTAGTCCATAAGGTTTTCCGAATTCTAAAAGTTCATTCCAAAGTTTTAAACCTATTGGAATGGAAGAATAAATTTCAAAACCATCTTCTCCCGTATAACCGGTTCTAGAAACGATGATTTCTTCTCCTTGATAGGGGAGTAACATAAAACGATAATATTGAATCGAATCTAAATCTCTTTTTAAAAATTTAGAAAAAATCTCGTTCGCTTTTGGGCCTTGCAAAGCAATCTGATGCCATTGTAAACTTTGATTATCTACTTTTACTCCCGATATTGGAAGATGTTCGAGTAGGTGTTCTGTAACTGCTTCATAGTTAGAAGCGTTAGAACAAATCATGTATTTTTCAGAAGAAAATTTATAGATTGTTACGTCGTCAACAAGCCCGCCGTTTTGATTTAAGATCGCGTTATACTGGACTTGAAAATCGGAAAGAGAGGCGACTGAATTACAGGTAATCGATTCTAAAAAAAGAAGAATCGATTTAGGATTTCCGGTAATAAAAATTTCGCCCATATGAGAAACGTCAAAAAGTCCAGCGGCCTCTCTAGTCGCGTTATGTTCTGCAATGATTCCAGAATATTGGACTGGCATGTCCCAACCACCGAACGGAATCATTTTAGCACCCAAAGTGCGATGAGTTTCGTAAAGAGGTGTTTTTTTATCTTGGGACATAAGGTTTTCCATGTACCAATTTTTACCAGTTCCATACAGGGACAAATTGATTTTTAAAGAAAATTTCCGATTCATTATGACTCGGGGTATAATTGTCAAACCTCAAAGAACGAATGGGATGAGTTGCCTGCGCATTATTGGACGTCTTTTGGGACAAGTTTTTTAACGTGGGTTCGACATAAAGAATCCATAGTTTATTTTCTCAAAAACGTTGTAATCTCGGTTCCTAAAACGTAGGAACTCCTCTCAAATCACGATTTTACGAATAAATTCTAAAATTGTAGGAATTATTATTTTTAGAAAATTTTTTCTTACACCGAACTCACGTTTTTTAGTAAAAAATTCAATCTGTGGGAATTCCCACAAAATTAATTCTATTCTGTTTTTGAAAAACTTTTTTAGCGCTAAATTCTTGTAGGAGTTTACATATTCTAAGTTCGATCCTGTTTATATAAACGGATGTGTAGAATTTTTATAAATTCAACCGTATCTTTTTTATAAATCGGCTTCAAATAATTTTAGCGTATTCTTTTACCAGTTGGATTTATCGGAGTAAGTTGCTTTTTTTCTTTGTGACTTATTTTTATAGGTGAAGTTGAATCTAAGTTTTCAACGTAAACATTAATGTGTTTATAAATAAGTTATTAACTTGTTTTTTAATAAGATCAAATTCTATTATATTCAAATTATAAAGTGAGATCGCTTTTTTGAAAAGTCATCGGATTAAGACTTGAATAACGTTACAAACATATTAAATAACTTTTATGAGAAAAATCATATTTATAATCGTCGTATTAATTTTTGGTCTTACGACTAATGTTTGTAATTACCTTTCTCCTCAAGAAAAATGTATGGAAGATAACGCTTGTAGAAATCGTGCTCAAGCTTGTTTTGCTGGATTTGCACTTGTAAATGTACTCTTTCATATAGAAGTATCAAATGAAGAAATTACGAGTAGGGCGTTTCTTTGTAATACTCTTCAAAGCAATTGTGAATTGGATTGTTATAGAAAACATCCTTATTAATTTTCTTTCAAAAGAAGTTAAGAAAATAAGATTTTTTACATTTAGGAAAATTAAACTGTTTTTTTTGGATACTGATTGATAGAAGTATCTTTTGAGTTTCTCAGATTGGAATATAATAGAGTTGTTGAAAAATTTTATAGTATAGATTAGCAAAACTGCTTCAATGGTCCATTTTAACACAACGGAAGCCAATGGAGAATTAATTTTTCAACAACTCTAATAGAATACCTGATTTTTAAGTTCAAACGAAATATTATGAAAAAATTCACGTTACTCAATTTTATAAGGATGATAGTAAAGAGTAAAAGACATAAATAGTTGATTCTATACGTTTTTATATCTTAACAAACAACTAATGGCGTCACCAAATCAAAAAAATATATTTTTTTAATATTTTTAAAAGTATAAAATCTTCATCTAAAATGTTCTGTCTGTGATAATTTTATTGCATAAAAATCTCATATTTAACCATTGTGGTTTTATGAAAAAATTTCATATTCTTATGTTGATTTTAACGTTATTTGTAGTTCAATGTTCTGAACTTTCCCCTCGTCAAAAATGTTACGAAGATAATTACTGTAAATCCGCCGATGCGGATTGTATTGCTGCTTCTTTGCTGATTTCGTCGTTGTTTGAAAATAATAACTCTAGAACAAATACTGGCACAACGAATGGTGGTACGACAAACGGCAACACCACTACGAATTCTAATTCTTCGAGTTCTTTATTGAGTGTTCTTTATAATCCCCTGTTTTGTATAGGTTCTAAGGCATCTTGTGAAGCGGATTGCGATAAAAAACACCCCTATTGAACAAAGTAATTCTTTTTTTAATTGAATAACCATGAATAAAAAGAATCTATTTATGGTTATTATTGATTTTTAATTGAAAAATTTTGAAGCCATTTCATTTGATATTTTTACAGGTCTTTATAAAATTGAGTACTTTATATTTCTTTTTCGTAAAACTCTATTATATTATAACGGAGTATTAGTGCTTTATTATATAATTTTGAACAATAGTTTCCCTAAACCCTAAAGAATTATTGCAGTTTTCTTTTAGGGTTTAGGGCGGGTATCGACTAAGGTTTAATTTTTTTAATCAGTTTTAGATCGGCTTTATTAAAAACGGTGATTTGAATATTACCCGAACTTTCTTCCTTGCCGGTAACATAAATTTTTTCTCCATAGAAAGTGACGTTTGAATTTGGGCTAATTTCCTCAGAAGACTTGGCTTGTTTTTTGAGATCCTTACCGAAACGAGAAAGATAATATTTCTCTTCTACTTCTTCAAACGCGTAGATCTCGTCTCCTTTGATGATCATAGGAGATCTCCAAAATATATTGTCTTCTGCGAATAAGACTGGCTTTAAAGTTTCTTGGTCGATTAAAATCAGTTTATGGTTAGAAGAGTGACCGTCTTCGAAGCCAATTACAAGTGCCTTTCCGTCTACGATCTCAAACGTTCTACCACAAATTTTGTTAAAATCTCCTCTGATAATCGTATCGTCTTTTGTGGGATCTAACACCTGTAATTCGTTGTTATAATGTCCTTTATCTAAATACTTTAGAGTTTTTAAGAAAAGAATTTTTCCTCCGACGACGTTCTTATCGAATTCTTCTTTTTTCTTCTCCTCTTCTTTTTTTGTTTCCAATTCTTTTTTAGTATCTGCGAGTTCTTTTTTCAATTCCGCTTCTGATTTTTTGTCATCGGACGCAGACTTATCGCTTCCGGATTTACTACTACTCGAATCGCTTTTAGAATCGGATTTAGAAGAACTGGATGAGCTCGAAGAACTTGAAGAGCTATTATTGTTTTTTCTTTCTTCGTCTTTCTTTACGACTTCCTTTTCTTTTTCCTTTAACTTCTGTTCTTCCTTTTTAACGGCTTCTTTTTCTTTTTGAATTTGTTCTTTTTCTTTTTTCTTTTCTACGATTTGAACTTTATTTTTTACTGGATCTTTATTGAGTTCTTGAAGTTCTTTATCCGTTTTTGTTTCTTTATCGGAAATTTCTTTCTGTTTGTTTTGATTCTCTTCTTTTCTACGTTTTAGTTCTTCTAATTCTTTTTTGTTTTTTTCGTTTTGAAGATCTCCAAACTTATCTTTTTCGGATTGTCCGTCTTTTTTCTTATCCAATTCTTTATTAACTTCGTCTTCCAATTCATCCGTATGAACATCCTTACCTAAAACGTCTTCTACAAGTGGAATCAAAATCTGAGTTTTTCCGGGCCATTCCGAATAACGTTTAGAAATTCCTATGGACTGAGGAGTTACAAACTTAATTACAGAATTGGAATACTTTTTGGAGATATAAGATTTATCTTTTCTATGAATGGCGTTGTAATACAAAATATAGGTGGCAAGTATATCCGAATTTTTATCGTCATAGCCGAAGTTGAGTTTTACAAAACCGGTTAGAATTCTCTGGATAGAATTGATATGACCAAAATCGGAATCTTCTAAAACCGAGATCACATCTGCTCCAAATTTTTTTTCTTCAGGTGCAATTCTGGTTACGCTGATTCCACCTTGTGTATGAGTTTTATCTGGCTCTTTTTTGAGAGATTCTGCAAGTCCGGAACCTACCTTTTCATTGGTTCCTCTAACCTCTTCTCCTGCTCGCGCAGAAGATCGATTAATAAACCGAACTCTTTGAGAAGATCGAATTTCTTTTTCTCCGAGTTTAGAACTTTCCTGAGAAAATAACGATAAAGAAAAACCGAAACATAAAAATACGATCCAGATTCTGAACATTCAAAAATTCTCCTTTTTATCTATCTGAATAAAGAGCCATTTGACCCGGAAATAGATTATCCTCAAGCGCTGTATTGAGACAAGGATTTTTCCCCATCTGTAGTCTCCTTTGTCGTAAGAAAGTTGATTCCCCACCTCCCTTTTGCAACCTTATCCCTTATGTATTTGTTCCAAGAAAGAATCTATAATTTTGGTGCTGGACCCGCGATGTTGCCCAATGAAGTGATGGAGATTGCAGCGGCTGAGTTTTTGAACTATAAGGGTTCCGGAATGTCCGTTATGGAAGTCAGTCATAGAGAACCTCTTTTTGAAGACGTAATTACGGAAGCAGAAATACTTTTGCGTAAACTTTTGAATCTTGGAGAGGATTATTCGATCGCTTTTTTTTCAGGAGGAGCTACGTTACATTTCTCTGCTCTTCCCCTCAATCTTTTGAAAGAAGGAGAAAGTTTCGACGTTGCTCATACTGGAATCTGGACTAAAAAAGCTTGGGAGGAGGGTCTTAAGTTTAATGAAGTTAATGTCATTTATGATTCGACTAACAATCATTTTACGGATGTTCCTGTTCTGACCGATTCTAACCTTTCTGGAAAAGGAAAGTATCTTCATATTACTTCCAACAATACGATCTACGGAACTCAATATCCGGAGATTCCAAAAATCAAACAAATTCCACTGGTAGCCGATATGACGAGCGAACTTCTTTCTCGTAAAATAGACGTTAAAGATTTCGGAGTTATATTTGCTGGTGCTCAAAAAAACATAGGACCTTCAGGGCTCAGTCTTGCAATCATTCGAAACGATTTACTCGGAATTTCAGGAAGAAAAATTCCGATTCTCTTAGATTATTCTGTCATGGTAAAGAATCGATCTCTTTACAATACTCCTTCTACGTATTCTATTTATATCGCCAAGCTTGTATTTGAGTGGCTTTTAAAATTAGGCGGAATCGAAGCGATCGAAAAGGTTAATGAACAAAAAGCAAAACTGATTTACGATTTTATTGATTCTTCTTCCTTGTATGTTTGTCCGGTTCAAAAAAGGGCGCGTTCTAAAATGAATGTAGTATTTTTACTTAAGGATAAAAATTTAGATTCTAAATTTTTAGACGAGGCAGAAAAAAACGGCTTACACGGTTTAGGCGGTCATAGGTTGGTAGGAGGTTTTAGGGCTTCTATCTACAATTCTATGCCTCTCACGGGAGTTCAAAAGTTGGTTTCCTTTATGAAGGATTTTGAATCTAAGATTTGATGAAGTTTTTATCCTTTAAAAAGTTTTTTCTAATTTTGATCCGAGTTTTTACATTAGTCGGAGCTTTGTCCGGAGGCCTCTTAGCTTCGGGATTAAATTTTAATACACAACTTCCGATTAAGGACTGTTTTACGAATGAGACAACTTCTTCTGAGCTTTCAAACTTATATAAATCTACTTTTCCTTTGGAAGAAAAAAAGAGAATTGCAGAAACGATTGCGTATAAAGAAGGAAAGTCCAGATTTCAGTCGATCGTTTGTATTCAGAATAAGAATCTTTCGGAAGAAGATCAGTCTAAACTTTTTATGGATTGGAACCGCCATATTTTCACGTATGCGGAATTGAATTCTTATTATGAAAATTATATTCTTTCGGATGATAAAACTAGGTCTCTCAATTCAATTGAATGGGAACTTCTTACGACCCATCTCAAACAAAAGAAAGAACTTTTAACCAGGTTAAATGACGCTACCGGTTTTGCTCTGAATGGAGAAAAAATTTCCGAAGAAAATTTTTCAATGATCTATCTTTCGTTATTTCTGCTTCAAATTGAATTTTGGGACGCGATGCCTAAAACGTTTCGGGATTCTATTCTTTGAATTGATTTTACTTTTGTAAGACAATGTTCGTTGCAAAATCTATTTTCTAAAACGTGTTTTATTCTTAAAAGTTATGAGAATTCTGGAAGATAAATTTTTTTGATGATTGTTACAAAATGTCGATTCTATGGGGTAATTTGATATTGTTTAGAATGGTAAAGTATCTAAAATTCTAAACGATTATCTCTATAAGTTTACAAGTTGAATACTTTCAATTTTTATTAGAGTTGTTGAAAATTCTATAATGAAGTTTAGCGCAACTGCTTCAATTGTTTGGGTAATACAACGAAAATAGGCGGAGGATTAATTTCTCAATAGCTCTATGATAAAGCCTTATTTGATCATAGAATAAGAATACGACGTTTAACGATAAAATAGATATTTGTAAGAGTTCCTCGGAAACTTTCACTAATATTTACAAACTGGACACGGTCAAAATTATTTGCTTGAAACCTAAATACAGTCGGGACATAACCAATTTAGATCATGAAAAAAATCGGAATTGCCTCTGATCACGGAGGTTTTGAGCTCAAGGAATTTCTCCGCAAGTCTCTTGCAGGAGAATTGGAAATCGTAGACTACGGGACCAAGGATGAAAGTTCTGTGGATTATCCGATTGTTATCTCGGCCGCTTGTAAAAAAGTTCTTTCCAAAGAAGTGGAAGGTTTGATCGCTCTTTGTGGAACTGGAATTGGGGCCTCCATTGCCGCTAATCGTATGAGTGGAATTCGTGCTGCACTTTGCCACGATCAATTTACCGCTGAAATGTCTAAACGTCATAATAACGCGAATGTTCTCGTTTTGGGTGGAAGGATTATTGGTAAAGAGTTGGCTCTTAATATCGTACGTACTTGGATAAATACTTCTTTTGAAGGTGGACGCCATGAAAGAAGGGTCAATCAACTCGAGACTTTAAATTCTTAATAAAAACTGGATGAGATCAATTTTTAAAAAGGTTATTTTAAAACTTCAAAAGAAATCACGATTATGATTTCAAAATACTTAAAAAAATATAGTGATTTTCACAAATTAAGTAGTGTTGCATACAACGTTTTGATGTTTGTAGACCATGTATTCGTTGTTAGCTGCTCTGTTTTACATCAAAATTCTGGTTTTAGTAATAACTCTTATGTCCTAAAACTTTGGAATAAAATCAAAATTGTCTTTTTGTTAACAATTTTATTTTTTTACCCTTTTTCACTTTTTACAGAGACCAAAACTTTTCCGCTAGATGATTTACAAAAAAACGGATTGGAACTTTCCGGAAATAATTCTGAAAATAAAGTTCTAAAACTGCAAACTAAAAATCGAAGTTTCGGTTCCGAACTTTATCTAGATTTTGAATCTGGAAATCCGTCTGATCTAAAGGATGCATCAGGAAATTATAAAATTCTCATGTCCTCTTATTTACCTGATTCAGAAAACGTTTTTCATTCTAAAAGAAGCGCACGTTTTTCGGGTAAAAGGACTGGGATCAAGATTGCACATTCTTATTCAGGTCTCTTGACCTCCAAAGATCTGACAAAAGAATTTTACATTTCTTTTAGTTTTCTTCCTGGAACGGTTGAAAAGGATGCGACTCTAATTTCTAAACTCTATGAAACATCCGGAAATAGTTACGGTTGGGATTTAAAGATCGCGGACGATCGACTCAAAGCAGGTTTTTATTCTTTTTTTGAAACGGAGGAAAAGCGGTTTCTTTCTTTATATCTGACTTCTAACACGACTCTGAAAAAAAATCAATGGAATCGGGTTCTTCTTTATTTCAACCCTAACGATCGAGAAATTGTACTTTATCTCAATGGAAAAGAATCGGCAAGAGCTGCTGTTCCTGCCAGCCAAAATTTGACTCGAATCGGTTTTCATGCTGATGATACTACTTCGTTTCGAATCGCGAGCTCTTATTATGGCTGGATGGAAAATTTTTCTGTTTTTCCAGGAAAACCAAATCCTAGTTCCGAAGACACTTCTTTTCCAGGCCAAAATTTTGATTCGGAAACTCATACTTCCGAATCCAAGTTCGGAATAGGAATTTCTCCTGTCTATAAAAGCAAGTATTCCAGTTCTTTTTTGGAAGAAGTTCAATTGAAGGCCGTAGTTCCGACTTCTTCCGCTTTGGAACTTTATCTGAGAGTGTCTCCAGTTCCGTTTACTCCAAATTCTGAATCCCCCGCCTGGATTGGTGTTGACTTAAGAAAATTAGAAAATTCTAAAATAGATTCTCTTGAACCAGATACCTATAGGATCCCTTTGAAATATTCTCTAAAAAAATTTTTGGGAATTACGGAAGATAAAACGGATCTTCTTCCATTTCGATATTATCAGTGGAGAGTTAAATTTAAATCCGATCCCAGCGGAAATAAAACTCCGGAATTAAAAAATATATCTCTGACCTTTAGAGAAACAAATCCTCCTGTACGTCCTCTCGGTCTAAAAGTTGCTGAAAATGGTGTTGACGATAGCGGCCCGAGTATATGTCTAAATTGGAAATCCAATCCAGAAAAAGATGTTATTAACGGAGGTGGATATTTCATTCATTATGGAATTCATCCGGATCGAATGGTTGGGATTGTTCGAGGAACTTTGGGTGAATCGGGTGAAACGCCTAATAAAAAAAACCGTCCTAAACATCCGGCTTCGGATTATCTAGATCCGATTTCCGGACTTCCTCCCGGAAAAAATTACATTCATATTCAAGAATATTATAATAAACTTTCTACTTGTATAGATAATAGAATCATTTCTTTGAATTCGGAAATCCTTTTGGAAAAAAATCAGCTGTTTTTAAAAAAAGGAACCACTTATTTTTTTAGGATTAGCGCTTATAATAAATTCTATCATTTCCAAAATGGGAAAGATCAGGTTTCCACATTAAGTGATCCCGTTGAAGTTTATTTTTTGAGCGAGTAGTATCTTGATCATTTTTTGGTCTGGAAGATTTTTATCCACTGTGATAAAACCGTCCAAATCTTTTTGGATTGCGATTGATATTTCGTTCCAAACCCATTCTATGTTTCCAAACTCTAGGGATAATTTTTGAGCCAAAGAAAGATTTTCGGCTTTGAAATCCAAAATTTCCAAACAAAGGCGTTTTATCTGACTCCAGATGATTTCTTTTTGGATTGGATCTTTTTCTTTTTCTAACAAGGGAAGGATGGAGATTGTTCCGGTATAAAATAGATGTTGTTCTTTGATCAATCTTTCGATTGATTCTACTACGATCGTTTTTAGATCGGAAGGATCTTGAATGATGATTTCTAATAAAGATTTGGAGAGATAGTATTTCATTTTAATTTTGAGAGAATTTTAAGAGCTTCTAATCTTTCGTAAGAATCGGATCTATATACTTCATTTCGAAAAGATAGACGTAACATTTCTCCCGCAGATAGATTTCTTTTTTCTGCTTCTTTTTTAAGAAGTTCTAATTCTTCTTCTGTCATTAAAAGTTGAAATCGTTTATCTACTTTCGCCATCAGTTTTCTTCTCTCATTTCTTTATCGTTTTTCAGATATGCTCTAAAATAAATTTCTGCGTCCTTTAATTGACCTAGAGTTTGATAGATACATGCGATATTGTAATTTGCTTCGTTAAGTCGGAAATCGTATTTAAAAGATTTCTTAAAGATCTGAATCGCTCGGTCTTCTCTTCCAGCATACCATTCTGACATGGCCCAAAGAAAATGCCATTTGCCTAGATCCGGATCTCTAGGAGTTGCTTGAGAAAGATATTTTAAGACTTCTTCAAACGTTTTTGCTGCTAGTAAATAATTTGTTTTGATTTTCTTTAATTTTTCTGTTCTAGAAAAAATTTCCTCCGAGTGTTCGGGAATTTCCAAATCTTTTCGATAGAATAAGGCTCTTGCATACCAAAGTTTAACGGTCAAATCCGCTGGATTTTTTTCCACGAACTTTTCTAGATAAGGAATTGATTCGGTTTCTTCTCGAGCTTCGTTCATCTTGAGAATTTTTTCTTTGACAGACTTGTTCCATTCTTTTCGATTTTCCTCGGTTGCGAAAAGAGAAGAGATACAAAATACAAAATACAAAAACCAAATTAATAAGCGAACAAAATACATGATAAAATTGGAATGAACCTTAAAGATATATGAATAGGTTTTTTCCGTTTTCAGGATATATGTCTTCTACAAAATCGTAGGGATTTCCAGTTTGATCTATTAAAGAACGAATTTGTTTTTCCAAATTTTTTCTAGTATATAAACCAAAGGCACCAACTCCGATTCCGAAACATATATCTTCTGGACCGATAATTTCAGAAATTTGAGACATTGTTTTTTTGCGAAGGGATTCGAGAGTTTTAAAATTTTTTCCATGAAATTCAATTTTAAAGGATCTAGTCAGTCCTCTTTCTCCGTCTGTCGCAATTCTCATTAAATGAACTCGGGAAGAAACTACGTCTCGCTTGTCTCTGAATAGTTCCCCTAAAATTTTTCGATCGTATTCTTCGAACGCGGGAATTACTGGTTCCAAAGAATGAAAGATTAAATTTTCTATTTCCTGAGCGTTTTCTTTTGTTAGTGGGTCTTTGAAAAATAGAAAAAATCGAAATGGGATTCCAAAATTGGACAATGGAATTGTAAGGATAGACGTACAAATTTCAAGATCGATCGGATCGAACTTTTTTCTGAAAAAACGATCCATTTTTCTTTCATCCGTAATTTCTATAATGGAATAGGTTCCGGATTCTTTTCCTATATATTGGTCATCGTATAAAAAAATCATGTTTCCAGACGTACGTTCCCTAAGCCCTTGGGTTACAAATGGGCTATAACTTCCGTTTCTTCTGTCGTAGTAATGAATTGCAAATCCATAAAGTTTTAGATCTAAAAATACGGATATATAGTATTTTAAAATAAATGAATATTCTGATTCTAATCCATAACGAAGTTCATCCAATACTTCCAATATTTTTCTTCGTTCTCTGATCGGAAGAGTATTTAACCATTTCATATAACCGGGACCTAATTCCGTATGATTCGTAGAAATTGGTTCTGGTTCGATCTCTTGTTTGGCGATTTGTATATCCGGTTTTTCGCGAATAGGTTCGTTCACCTTGGAAATCAAGTCTTGCAATTCGGGAGTAAAAATTTCGGAACGTTTCTTTTCTATTTCTGGAGCTATCGGTTCGGGCTCTTTAAATTTTTCAGGATCTCTTAAAAAAGCTGGAGAAACGTAACCTTCTCTTTTCAATTCGAATGGTAAAACGAAAATGGAGGGACCATCTTCTTGTTTTACTTCTTTCATTGGGATCGGAACGTTTTGTAGGTCGAAATCTACTTCTTCGGAAGTTAAAGTCTGTATTTCTTCTACTTCACTTTTCTGAGCAGATTCTATTGCTTTTTGTTTAGCGGTTTGAAGTGCATCGATTCTTTTAGAAATCTGACCAATGATTTCTTGAATTTCTTTTCCTTCCTTATGAGTGAAAAAATTCCGTTTGATTCTTAAGATTCGAATCATGAAATCGATCAAGAATAGTAGGATTAAAAACCCTGATAGAAATAAGAAAAAAAGTCCGTCGTTTCCGGGTTTTAAAATGAGAATTCCTTTTAAAAATCCGTATGAGTTTTCGGGTGTCGCGTAATAATATCCGATAAACGGAGAAGAACCGATTTCAATCCGATTGACGGCATTTTCGGACCGGCTCAATTCTTCTATCAATAGGAAAGAGATTCTTCCTTTGTTAAAACCTCCCGGCTCCGCATATCCTCCAAATTTTAAATCCGGAATTAACATAGATTCTACACCTGAAAAAGAGACTCTAAATAAATCCTCCCTGAGTTCTGCGAGAATCAATTTCTTTTTTTCAGGATGGGGAAGACAAAACACCAAGGATGGTTTTAAAAAAAATAAACGGCTGGTTCCATCTTTTAAGGTTTCTTTAAGTAGTTTTCCTTCTGGGTCTTTGCGGGAGGATAGATCGGATTCGGTTACAAATTTTAAACCGGAAACGATCGGGAATTCCAACTGTAAATTTTCTAATTCCGAAATTGAATTGATTTGTCCTAGTCCAGTCTCAAGATGGCGGAGTTCTTCGTTTAGATTAGTAAAAGCAGAATTCATTCTGTTTTTATAATATATTCCATCAGGAAAATACGGTATAAATCTATAATAAAAAAAAGAAAGGACCGATAAAATTAAAATAGCAATTCTTAACTTGAGTCCGGTCATGATAAATCCCTTTTTAAAAGTTGTATGATCCTAAGAAAGACGTCCCTCATTTTGAGAACTTTTTCTTTGTGATCGAATTCTTTTTCTACTATGATGGAATGTACCAAAGTAGAAGATAAAATTCCCAAACCGCAGGCTCCGAGTAGGAAAGACAAAAAACTAAATATGAGAATCAATTGTTTGATTCTGGAACCTTTATCATAAGAAAGAAAAATGATATGATTTCCGATTTTATTTTTTTCCCAAAGCGGACGTTCCTTCCAGTTGATAGTTGGTTTATTGAATTCTGCTAATATTTCTTCTAGGTTATCCGGATAGTTTAGGGATCTTAAATCGTTAGAACCGATTAAAGAATCGTGTCCTATTTTTTCAGATTCGAAAATCCAATAGATCTGTTTTTCCCTGATATTAAAAGGAATAGATACGTGTGTTCCCAAAGTAAAACCATTCATCCAGAGAAACCATTCTCCATTTTTGCTTCGATAGATTGGGATTCCCATTGAATCGAAATTGATCCCGGAAGGCGAAATTTTCAGATCTCCTAAACGAAGATCTTTATTAAAAATCTCTTTTGTAGATTCGCTGGAATAGACTAAATGATAAGAGGAATCGTATATTTTGATTGATCTGAGTTCTAAATTTTTAAGTAAACTTTCGCCGAGTTCTTTGGCTTGTTTAGGTAAAGAAAAGTTCCGAATTGAATATTCTATTTTGGGTCCTGCTTCAAAAAGAGGGGCTTTTTTAATATCTGACCAAACTTTTAAAAAACTTTCTCGTTTTAAAATTCCTTCATTTCCAGCGGGGTTTAAAGAAAACTCCATAGAAGATTCTTTCCATTCTTTCTTGAAAAAAGGAATGGAAATCGGAATCAGCCCTAATAGAATCAGTGTTAAGGCAAAGGCGATTTTTCTGTAAAGATCGAACGTCACTGTTCTTAGTATCGGTTCTTTGGGTTCAACCGAAAAGTAGAAAACCGAACGGAATTACTGCTTGTCTTAAAACTCAGATCGTCTTTTTACAAAAAGGCAGGAAGCTGTAATTATGATCTTTTATATGTTTATCGATGGGATTGGATTTGGCCCAGATGATCCGGAGACAAATCCTTTTTCCAGATATGCAAAGTCGTTTTTTTTACCACTCGCCGGAAAATCAATTCCGCAAAATGCGCCTTTATCTCTGAAAAATGCGGTCTTTTTAAAAACGGATGCGAGTATGGGAATCAAAGGCCTTCCTCAAAGCGCCACTGGTCAAACTTCTCTTTGGACAGGGATTAACGCTTGTAAGGTGCTTCAAAGACATTTGAGCGGATTTCCTACGTTTACTCTCAAAAAAATTATCAGTAAATATTCGATCATTCGGATTTTAGAAGAACACGGTTTTAAAGCTGATCTTTTAAATTGTTATACTCCTGCGTTTACGGAATACGTCAAAAAAAATCCTCGTCACGTTTCTGCTTCTACTTTGATTCAGATGGCGAGTGATAAACCTCTCAAAGGGATGGATGATCTTCGTCGGGGAAGGGGACTTTATATGGATATTACCCACGAATATCTCAAAGAATTTTCCAGAGGTTATTTAGATGAATCTGATGAATTGTTTCAAGTTCGAGATCCATATCAAACTGGAAAGTCTATTATTCGGAATTGTAAAGAGGATGATTACACTCTTTGTATTTATGAGTTTTTTCTAACGGACAAAATTGGTCATAAGATGAATTGGGAGGCAGCTGAAAAACATATCAGCGAGTTGGAATCTTTTTTGACAGGAATATTAGAAGAGTTGAATCCGGAAGAAGATCAATTAATTGTTACTTCTGATCATGGAAATTTGGAAAATTTGAGCGTGGACGTTCATACTCTTAATCAGGTCCCTACGGTTCTTTATGGAAAATATACTTCTAAAATGGAACAAAAGATTCGTTCGATTGTGGATATTCCTTCCGCGATTTATGATGTTTTAGGAATCGATATTGAACTCAAAGATGAGGAATTTATTAAAAGCGAAGTGACCTAACGTGAGTTAGGTTAAGATTATAAAAGGGAATTCTATGAAATCCAAATACAAAGTTCTTAATATCAATTTTCTTCATAAAATCATCATTTTGGGATGTCAGTTCGTTTTGTAGAGGTTCCCAAAAATTACAGCTTGTCTCAAAATCGTAAAAAGGATGAAAGGTCTATAAAAAATGATTCATGATCTTTCTGTTCAAGAGTTTGTTCAGCTTATTAAAAAAGGGGAAAAGAAATTTACGGGCGTATCTGTTGAGGATTTTAATTTTACACTTAGAAACTATGATTTAGAAGGTGTAGAATTTGAAGATTGTTTTATAAATATTAATTTAGAAAAATGTAATCTTAAAAATGCTAAATTCATTTTTTGTAATCTCAAAACTATATCTGTCCGAGATTGTTCTATCGAGAATTGTTATATTTCCGATTGCCATATCGAATCAATTATAATTACCGGAAAAAACATAGATCAAATTGTATTTGGAACGAATTACGCGTACGGTATGACTTTGAGCCCTGAAAAGTGTCTGATTTATGTACGAAACGAAATTCTTAAAGTACATAAATTTGAACTTACTTTGTATAGTTTAGAAATAGACTTTTGAATCTATTTAAACAATGCGATTTGGTTTTGTGGAGAATTCTAAAAGTTTCGTAGAATTATTGGCAAACGGATCTCAATCCAATTTTTCGGTTTCTAGATCCTCTTTACTTTTTTCTTTATCTTCCTGCTTGTAATGAAGATTATCTTCCACTTGATCCAAGGATTCTTTTTTCCAAGCGCTTGCCTTTCTACCAACGGGAGAATCCGGATATTTATCCGTGGCTTCTTGAAATAAGGCTGCAGCCTTTTCATATTTACCACTTTTAAAATAGATTGTACCTTTGCGAAAAAGAGCCGTTTGATCTAAAGAGCCATCTTGATTTCCTAAAACTCGATTTAGGTATTGAAGAGCGGAATCGGATTTACCAATCGCTTCGTAACTTTCTGCAATATAAAACAAAGCTTGTTCTTCCGCTTTCGAGCTGACGCCCATATCAAGGGCTTTTTTAAAAGTATCGATAGCGCCATAGTACTGTTTACGAACGTAGAGTTGTCTTGCTTTCTCTAAGATACCACTTCTAAACTCGGAACTTACTTTTTCTTTTTCTGGATCAAAGTAGAATCCAGCTTGAGCGTAATCGTCATAAACATCGTAGGCGGACCAATCCTTACCCATTCTGCGTAAAGATTTTCCCCAACGAACTCTGGCTTTTACATTTTCAGGATCTTCCTGGAGGGCGAGGACGTAATTTTTGCGAGAAAGATCATAATTTCCCTTTTTCATATAATAGTCAGCAATTGCAGATAACGCGTTTGAACGAAGTTTAGAATCCGCTGAAATTCTAAGAACCTCTTCTAAATGACCTTTTCCTTCTTCGTCTCGATTGAGTTGTAAAAGAAGATTTCCCATGGAATACGCAACTTTTGAGCGTTCGTCTCTGGAAAGGCCTTCTTTTTGATTTAATTCTCTATAAATCCCCAGCGCTAAAAGACTATCTTGGTTTCTTTCAAGTGCTCTTCCCATATCGTACTTAACACGGAAAGAATGTTCTTCTGGAATCTCTCTGGCGGAAAGTTCAGAGAATATATCCACAGCCTTTTCTGCAGCTTTTGAATTGGTTTGTTTTAAGTATTCCTCGCCTTCTTTAATTTTTTCCAGAACGTTCTTTCGTTTGGAATCTTCGTCTTGAATCGTAGTTTGATACACTGCGGTTAAAAGGCCGGCGCAGATAAATAAAAATCCTGTAATTAATATGATAGAACGGTTCATGGATTTCCTCCGGAGATCCGAGACAGACAGCGCTTCGACCAAAACTCAGAGCGTTCCGTATTGTAAAATTTACTATCTTTATTGATGAAATACTTAAGTGCTTCTTTGTAATTCCCTTTTTTATAGTAAGAGAGTCCAGTGAAAAATTTTGCTTTTCCTTTCATGTACACTGAATTTCCGTTTTTTGCATACGGTTTCAGATCTCGAATCGTGCGGGAGTATTCTTTTTTCCAGTAGGTTTCTCTTAGAATTTTATCTAGTTCATCGTTATTCCCGGAAAATTCTTCTTCTTGTTTTGTATCTTTAGAAACTTCTTCACTTTTTTCTTGTTCTTTTTCTGGATCTGAAGCAGATGTTTCTTCCTGATTTTCCTGAGGTGTCTCTTCTGCACTATTTTCTTCTGAGTTTTCGGGTTTCTTGTTTGGAGAGATTGCTATAAAAGATTCATTTTCTACAAGGTTGAACCCTTCTTTGTCCTTATGTTTTACAGTGACTCCAAAATAAACTTTCGCATCCAAGGATTTCATTTTGATCTGGGCTTCGGTATCTGGATGATTGACTTCTCCTAACTTTCGCACATTTCCGCCTAAAAATGTAGCGGTTCCACCGCTTAAAGGTTTTAACGCTTGATAGATTGTATAAACCGTATTTGCGTCTGCCTTTTCAGGGGCCTTCCAAGAGAGTTTTACATTTAGATCGTCCACTTCGGCGGTAAGATCTTTTATGCGCATTTCATCTTCTGAATATTCTGGATTTGTAATATTTTCAGAGCCACCTTTGTTGGGGTTTCCAATGTAAAAGTATCGGATAAAAGATTGTCCGTTGATCAGAGGTAAAACTTCTTTGGCTCCGGAGCGAACGCTTACCCCATAGTAAATCGTCTGAGATTTATTCAAATCTTGATCCAAAAAAGTGGATTCGGGGTGACTGAGTTCGGTGAGTTTTTCTGCTTTTCTCATCAAGGATAAAGAAGACATAGGTTCTGCAGAACGATAAACAGTATAAACAGTCGCGTTTGGGATTGCCTTTTCGTAGGGGGTCCAATTCAATCGAAGGTATTTACCTTCCCTTTTAACTGTTAGATCGATAACCCTTGCGTCGTCTGGGATTTCCGGGATTTTGTTTTCCGTTGGAGTTAACGCGTGTTCGATGACGACCGGAATTGTAGTGAAGTTTCTCCCTGGAATTAGTTTGACTGTACCATTTTTAACTCTATGAGCCAAAATGACCGCGTAATAATAAGTTCCTGGTTTGAGGTTGTAGTCAAAGATTTGAGTTACCCCTCCGGCAATCCCGCTTGGATATTTTCCCAAGGAATCTGCAACCATACATTTTTCAGGGGTGTCGATCATAGAAGAGGAACGGGCGACTATAATTTCTCCGGTTTCTTTTGGAGCGTCCCAAAAGATCCTGACTGAATTCTCATCCTTTTTTAAAATTTCTGCATGAATGGAATTTGCGATACTATAGTTTTCTACCTGATTTTGATTGAATGTGTGGTCCTGAGCTCCCGGAAAGGAAACGAGTATCATCAAAGAAAATAATAGCAATATCCGGGTACTAATTTTCATAAGATCAACGTCTTTGGTCTAAATATCGGCAATCCGACCCTTGTTATTTAACACCAAATCGAAGTAGGTAATAATGACTTAAAACGAATTATCACCAGGAAGGGTTTAGATTCTATTTTAGAAATTAAAGTTTCTTGCGTGAAGTGAATGAAACTAGTTTCGATTTTATCGAAGAAGAGAAATTCTTTTGTTAAAATGTGGGAACTCACACATATCTTGAATTTTGTAGAAGAAACGTAAACTTCATTGTAAGTTGTGGAAACTATCACAATAAAGATTTCCGATTTGACATTTCTGAAAGAATCAATAGACATAATCCCAATAGGAAAATGAGCGATCTAGATTATTACGAAAACCCTGAGTATCAGAATTTTCTGATTTCCAGTAAACGTAGAGAACTCACACCACCTGAAATCGTATTTAAACACTTCAACTTGAAAGAAGTCATGAACCTAGTAGATTTTGGAATGGGACTGGGCTATTTTACCTTGGAACTCAAAAAACAACTACCTAAGGACGCTTGGCTTTGGGGAGCGGATTATCAGCAGGATTTACTGGATGAAGTGCTTCATTGGAAAAATAGAGAAGAGATTTCAAACTTTACACCGTTCTTCATTGAAAAGTCGGATCATCCATTGTTACCAGAATGGATACCGGCACCTGATGCAGTATTTGCATCTTTAGTTTTATCCACGTTTCCAGATCCGGGGCTTGCTATGGACGGACTTATACGTTCCATAAAAAAAGGAGGCAAACTGATCGTATTAGATTGGATGAAAAATGAATATTCGATCGGACCAAAAATCAACGATAAGATTTCCTTAGACAAAATGAAATTCTTAGCTGAGCTTTATCATTTAGACATAGTAAAAAATGTAAGAATTTCGGAACACGTATACGGACTTGAAGTTGTAGCGGGAAAAAATTTTGAATATAGTTTTTACGATCTCAGAGAAGAAGAGGATACAACGGAAGAATTCATCCGATCTTAAAAACAAATTTATGATTTTAAATTTAAGAAACCTCTCTAAAATCCAAATATAAAATTTAGATTTAATCGTAAAAACGCTGTTTTGCGATTAAACAAAAAACGAATCTATAAAATAACTTTTCTACAATCTATTTTATAGAATTTTCTTATTAAAAATGGGCGCATGTTTGGCCCGATTTTTACGATAAACAAAAAAGTTAATTAGAAACGACCAAACACCAGGCTCTCAGCTCTGGTCAAGTTATTGAAAAATGATCTGATCAAAAGATAAAAACTTAAAACTCAATAACTTGACCCCGCTTCGATCCTTTGCGCGGGGATTTTTTAGAACAAAAATTAATATAGTTCGTACAAAGAAAGTTTCAAAAAAACTAATATAACATGAGTTGGTGGGGAAAATGAAAGAGAATTTTCTAAAAGTATGAGTTCCTACAATTTTAGAATTTGTTTTTAAAATCGTAATTTGTGGTAGTTCCCACATTATTTTGCAGATAAACCTAAGTTTTATGTGAGTTCCCACACTTGAATACGACAGATTCAATTGTTATAAACGTCTATTTTTTTAAATTGGTAGTTCCTACATTTTAAGGAATCGATCTGTAAAGTTCAGATTTTAACTTTTTTCAGAATCGTGGATTTTTTCACGAACTCACGAAATAATTATTTCTACTGAATTTCAAAACAAAATCGTCTCGCTTCTATGGTCGCTCGACGGATCAATGAATAGAAATATTATAAATGACTAATATTCAGTTTTGTTCGATTCTTGGGGAATTTTTTTTAAACATTCGGAAAAATTAATAAATCCCCATTTGCCTCGAACTTTAATCCTTACCATTTGATTAGAAGAAATAGAACCCGCTTCTTCAAATTGGGGTTTGATAACGATCGAATGTTTTGGATCCATATAACCCCATTTTTTTTCTATTAGAATCGGAATCAGATCTTTAGAAAAAGAAAAAAAATCTTTAAATTGAGGAGTTGTCGTTTGGTTACCGTTCTTATCGATATAAAAATCGATTCTATTTTTAGTTACTGCTGCAATACCACCCGAAAAGGAAGCTGGAAATTGGAACTGAGGTTTAATTACGATTTGTCCTGATCTGTTTATAAAACCCCATCGATCTATAATTCTTACCGAAGCTAAACCTTCCGAAAAATCGGATGCAGATTCAAACTGAGGTTGAATTACAATCGATCCGGTTTTGTCGATATATCCGAATTTTTCTCTGAATTTAACAAAAGCTAAACCTTCCGAAAAAAAACCGGAATGTTCAAACTGAGTTTGGATCACAAGATTACCGTTTCGATCTATATATCCGTATGAACCTTGAATTTTAACAAGAGCCAGGTCTTCCGAAAAAGAATACGCTTCGCCAAACTGTGGTTTGATGACAAGTTTTCCTGATTTATCGATATAACCGTATTTTCCTCCTAGTTTTATAAGAGCAAGTCCGTCCACAAAAGAATCTGCTTCTTCAAATTGGACCGCGATTGTAGAAACGTTTGGATTGGTAGATGATAGATAGATCCCGTTTTTTGAAATCCGATTGAATTTAAAGTTCGCGGTGCAGGGATGAATTTCTGCTTTTAGAGATTTGAAAAATCCAAAAACCAAGAATAAAATAAAATAAACTTTTATCATAAATTCTATCGTATTTTTCTAATATAAAATGTAATAATCAAGTTGTAATTTTAGAAGGATCCGTTTTTAACCGAACTTATTTTAAAATGTGCCAAAAATTGTTTTGAATAGGATCATAACCATAGCGGTTTCCGTATTGATCGGATATTTCAATGATTTGAGAATGCTCACTATCACTTTCAACAAAATTTACGTTTTCCCAAATCGGAAGCCAACCTTTTCGAACTTTAAAAACCAGATCCGGAGTACAATTATAATAAATGACGAATAACGTCTTAGGATATTCTCCGATAGGATACTCGGTGATTTTATCTATGTTACATCTGGGATCTTCATTCCCGGCCAAATGGTTTACAATAAAAATGAAAGAAAAATAAAAAAGAACTGGCATAATCAAAGGAATGATTAAACAAATCGTTAGCCATTTGGATAATTTCCAAAAAACTTTTCCAATTTGAAAGATAATATATAAGAGTAATATAATGCTTATTAAAAATAGAAGATAATTGATCCATATGTAGAATTTGTTCCAGGTAGGAATGAAATGCAAAAAGCGTAATATTATCATTAGAAAGAGAAAAAATACAGCCAGAATGAAGGCTATTTTCATTTTGTGATCTTTCATGCATACCTCGAAAAAACGTTTTCGTTTGTCCACGCAGAGTTTTTTCGAATCAAGTAGAAAGAAATCGAAAAATTATTTTATAAATTTAAAATTTCATAATAGAGTTGTTGAAAAATTTCCTAGTTCCGATTAACAAAACTGCTTCAATTGCCCATTTCCATAAAATAGAAACAAATGGAGAATTAATTTTTCAACAATTCTAATTTACAAATCCAAATTTTGATTTTACAAAAATTCTCAATTCAATTTCCAAATTTAGAACTTGTTCCCAAACCCAAATAATTTGTGTGAAAATTCTTTAGAAATTTTTAATAAATTAGAATAGTTTCTACAGAAACGTCACATTTGGTGATTTACGAACTTTTACTACTCGGACGCATAAAAATAATACTACTATGATTATTTCAAAAATTAGAATATATGATCTTCTTTAAAAACGGCTAACAATTCCAGATTAGATTCAATTTTTGAGGGTTTCCGCATTTTTGTAGAATTGACGGTTAATTTCAGATACCATTTTCATGCGTAGAGTAGTAAGTAGTTTGAATATCATTTAAATTTTCGTATAGGTTCCTATATTTTGAGGTATGGGAATAAAACTCTAAACCTTCCGTGATAAAGTCCTCTGTGGCTTTCGCAATCTCTTGAAATTTCAGAAAAGTTTTCCAATTAGAAATTCCTAATATACAAAAAGTTTTTCTATGATCTAAAATCACTGCGACACAAGCAGCGAATGCGACGAATCTCCATAACAATCTAAAAACGAATTTACTGAAAAAATTTCTGACCTGAGTTCTGAAAAAATCTCCGTGAAATCTAAGATGTTTCTCTTCGTCTTTTACAATTTCAAGTAAGGCAGATTTTATAAATCCGTTTGGAATTTTTTCAGAAAGTTTTTTATAAAAACAAATTCCTACAACTTCCGCAGCAAGAAGAACCATTAACTTCAAGCGGATTCCGAGTAATCTTCTACCAAAATGAAATAACTTTTCCGTCCAATTGGATTTGATCAATTCTCCTTTGAGAGCTCGAATACATTCTCCTAAAATTCTGGCGTGTCTACCTTCCTCTTTTACAAAAAGTTTTAACGCTTCTTTATAAAAATCGTCAATTCCGAAAAGAATTGTTTTGTCTATTTCTTTTGCGATTCTACCTTCCCCAGATTCACCTAACTGGAATATAGCGAGCGAGTAAGCGATTGACCGCATTTCATTTGAGTTAAGTTCTAAAGTTTCGAAATCGATTTTAGGCAAGATACGATTTTCATTTTTTTTAAAATGATTTTTCCAATGTTTCCATTGGATTTTGTTTTTTCTAGTTTTAAGTTTTGATTTGAGCTTTTCTCGGATTCTATTCTTACCAAATAAATTTATGACGAAAGTCAATAGAACGATAAGAATGTTAAGTCCTAGATTTTTTGATTCCAAATAAAAACGATCAAAACAAAAGGAAATACGCGCACCCATACCGGAATACAACTGCGAAAGTCCTGTGATACCAGGAAGAACGGACCAACGCATTTCGTGAAATTTCCCATTCCAATTTAAACGATCTATGTCAAGTTGAGTGAGTGGTCTTGGACCAACAATTCCCATATTTCCGATTAAGATATTCCAAATTTGAGGAAGTTCGTCAATGCCGGTTTTTCTCAACCAATAACCTAGGTTTGTAACTTTTCCATCTTTCATCGTTCTAAATTTAAAAATTAGAAACGGTTTTTTTAAAAGACCGAGTCGTTCCTGAAAAAAGAAAATTGGAAGACCATTGATCAAAAGAATTAAAAAACTTACTCCGATCAAAATTGGAGAGAATAAAATTAAAGCGAGGGTGGATAAAACGATTTCGATGATTCTTTTCATGTTTGAGAATATATAAAAGTTTTTGAAAGAATGCATCCTCTTGAGTGCAAATTATAAAGCACTCAAGTGCTTGACACAGTTTAATAAAGAAACATAGAATCTGGTTTTTTATCTATGAAAGAAAAAGTTTTAAATCTATTGATTGTAGAAGACAATGAAAGGTTGCGAAAGTCCCTTATAGAAGGTATGAAAGAATTCGCAAAACTGAAAATTTCCTATGATTGTGCAAAAGGGGAAGAAGCGATAGACTTTGCATTAAAAAACGAGTTTGATGTATTACTCGCAGATGTAAGGTTAGCTGGAACGTTAAGCGGAATTGAAACCATAGTTGCGATTCGAAAAGAATACCCTAGAAAGCCTGTAGTCATTTACTCCATACAAGACAGTGATGAATATTTTCGTGCCTTTCGCAAAGCCGGAATTTTGAGTCATTACGCATACGTTCGAAAATCGAATTATCTTTTACCTCAGATGATTGTTCCATTGATTGAACTCGCTTACGAAGGTAAAAGTTTTATCGATCCCGAAATAGAAACCAGGATCGTGGAAGTAAAAGATCAAGATGAAAATTCTCCGATGGCAATTTTAGAACCGAATGAAAAGATCGTAGCAAAAATGTTAGGTGAAGGATTAAGTAACGAACAAATTGCAGCTCGTTTAGGTTTTAAAGATAAAAGGACAATTAGTAGGATTAACGGACAAATCTATGCGGCTTGGGATTTAAACGAATCCAATTCCGATGAAAAAGTGGCGAGAACAAGAGCCGCGTTGATCGTAAGAGAAAACCGCTTTTTGCAGTGGGAGGAAGACGGTAACGTATATTACAGAAATGGGTCCGGAGATTGGATTCGATGGGAATCAAATCTTGAACTTTAATCTAGAAATTTTAATTTGCTCCGTTTTTTTCTATTTATCTTCAATTCTTTTTTGGCTCGCGTCTACTACCATAGTCAATTTAGAAAAAAGAAATTTGCCCGCAACTTTTACGATTACGCTTTTAATCGTAGTATCTATGTTATTCGGATTTTTTTCTTGGATCGGAGAATCTGGAATTTTAAAGATTTTGAATTATCCCGCAGTATATTTTTTTCCAGGAATTTTCGGATTGATTCTAATTCCTTTCGGTTGGCTTTTTATAAACGTTTGGTTCTTGGGTTTTTTAAAAGTAAAACAAAATAACGGCGTATCTCAAAACTTTCTGACCGATTTTTGGAAAACCAATGTATTGGGTTTATTTTTTACGAATTTGAACGATCGAAGTATAAAAGCCTATTTTGTCAAAATGGGTTATTATAAATTTTTTATTTTACTTTTATTATCTTCTCAGATTTTTGCGATCATTTTCTTTTTGAACTGGAGTAGTAAGTTTCCTCTCACTTTATCTATATTTAGTTTTTGGAATGTAGTTCCTTTTTCTTTTCGCTTATCTTATCTTTTTTATATACTAATTTGTATTTCCGTTCCGATTATAGGTCTTTTTTCTTTCCGGACTTCAAAAAAAATTCTACCAGAAATTGCTAAAAATAAAGCAGTTCCTTATCTTAAAACAATTTCCTTACTTCTTTTAGGAGTTGTTATACTTGTATTTTTTCTATTTTTAGGTGGAGAAATTGGAATCATAGAGGATCCAGTTCTTAAATTGTTTCTAAATCCGGTTCCTTTTTACGTTTTTTTAATTGGGATACAATTTTTAGTTTCGATCTCTGTTTTAGCGCTGGGACAAGCTTTGATTTCCTATGAAATATTCACGGGAAGAATTTTACCTAAAATTGGTTTAAGACAGGAATGGAAAAAAATCAATTTAGGATTTTTATTGATTACCTTTTTGTATTTTATAATTTCAACTTTAGGTTTTTCTAAAATAGAACTTTTTTTAATCGGATCTTACGTTTATAATGTTTCCAGAACTTTTTTATTGAAAAAGAACAAAGAACTTAGACTTGCGAAAAATTCTATTTTAAATTCTATCATTACAACTGAGAACATTGCTGAAAATGTAATTTCAAGTCCAAAGGAAAAATTACAAAAACCTTTTGAAATACTTTGTTCGGATATTTTAGAAACCTCTTCCGCCTTATTTATCAGTGAAAGTAGAATCCCTTTTGTTGCGGATATGATTTTAACTTATCCGATAGATCTGGAAAAAAATAAAAATATAGATTATAATATATTCAAAAAGAAGAATGTATTTTTTGAAAACGAAGATATAACTTATTTAGAAGAAAATGATATTCCTGATTTTGTTCTTTGTCTCAAAGTATTAAACGATCACTCTGGAGAAGGACTTTTATTTTTAGGTCAAAAAGAAAATGGAGGTTTATATGCGGAAGAAGAAATCGAAACGGCAAAAGCGGCGGCTTCTTGGATACTTTTTTCACTTTTTGTTGAAAGTAATTCTCTTATTTTAAGTTCTTTACAAAAAAAACATATAGAAGAGCAAAGAATTTTTGATTATAAAACGAGACAAATTCTTCACGATGAAATTCTTCCGGAAATACATTCATCAATTCTAATGTTTTCTCAGCTTAAAAATGACAAGATATTTTCGGAACAGATCCAACTTCTTACAAATTTACACAAACGGATTTCTAGCTTTTTAAGAGAACTTCCGGATGCGAGCTTGGAAATACAAAGACTTGGTTTGATAGAAGCTTTAATTCGTTTAACTGGTTCAGAATTTGAAACGTCTTGGTTTGATTGGGATTTTGATTCTGAATTGAAATATAGATTTCCAATCACTAAACCGGAAGCTTTGGAAATTCTTTTTTACGCGTGTCGCGAATCGATTCGAAACGCGGTGAAATATTCGGGCGAGCGAGCAAACGAAAAAATTTCCATCGCATTTTTAGAAAGCGACAAGGACAAAAAAGGGATTTTAATTCGGATCAAAAATAAGATCGAAAACGATAAAACAAACGTCTTGGAATCGGCTGGACAAGGTCTTAGGATCCATAGCGCCTTGTTGAAAATTTTCGGAGGTTATCTTACTTTAGAGTTTTTGAATGCGAATACGGCCTTCGTAGAGATATTTCTTCCCGAAGATAGGATCGATTAAAATTGATAGGAGAACAAATGAACCCATTTACGGAAAAATTTTTAAGACAATTGGATGCGCTTCGCAATCATAAAGAATATTCTGAAATTGAACCGATTGTGACCGACCTGTTAGCGATGAACTCTTTGGAAATAATTCGATCTATGACGGAAGATCTATCGGAAAATTTCAGAAAAATCGAGAATACATATTTATCCCTAGAAAAAAACATTCGTGTGATCCGTTTCTATTGGGCGGGAAAAGAGGTTTTTCCATACATACCAACAACTTCTTGGATTGATTGTTATAGCGGATACGAGCTGCTGGCAGGATTCTCTCCGTTATAAAGGTCATATTGCAGGAAAGTACAGACTCAAGGGTAAATATACGAACGAAAATAATCGAAAAGAAATCAGATTGTACGCATTCCAAGAAGTTCTTCAGAACGTTTTGGAAAATGAAGAGGAGGATGAGGAAAATGTTTCCGAACTTGAAATTTACGAAGATCTGGAAATACTTTTCATTTTAAGAACGCTGGAATGGACGTATGATTCGATAAAAGCGGCATTAGAAAATACAACAATTTTGAAAATGCAATCGACCGCTTTTTTTGTTACGCCGGGACAGGACGAACATTCCATTTTGGTGATGGATTTCAAAGTTTAAAAATCGATTTGTTGAGCCAAAATTAAAAATCAGGTTAACTAATAGTTTAGTAAATGATAATAAATATTCCGATCTAACGAAACACACGTCCGATAAACGTTCCCTCTTTATCCGCTTCGGGTTCGTATTGCAGAAGTTTTACGTTCAAAAACTGACCCACTTTGAGATTTTTCAGCTCGGTGTCGGAAAGTTTTACTTTGAGATAATTGTCCGTAACCGCAATTCCACCTTGTTCTAAAATTGCTTCTCGAACCTTTTCAATTTCGGATAACGCGTATTTTTGATGTAACTCTCTCGACAAAGAGTTGAGTGTGTGAACTCTTTCCTTTTTGATCTCTTTACTAACCGAATCCGGAAATGTTTCGGCTAATGTATTTCTTCTTACGGAAAAAGGAAATGTATGGATTTTAGCAAAACCTAGATCGCGAATCATAGAAACACTGTCTTGAAACATTTCTTCGGTTTCGCCAGGAAAACCTACGATAATGTCGGTTCCCAAAAACAAATTTGGAATTTTTTCTTTAGCAATTTCTACACGTTTTCGAAAAGTCTCTGGAGTATAAGTACGTTTCATTTTCTTTAGAATTTCGGAGTTTCCACTTTGTAACGGAATATGGAGAAATGGAGTAAAACGAGGGTGAGTCATCAGCTCTACTAATTCATTTCCTACGTCAGGAGGTTCGATAGAAGAAATTCGAATTCTTGAATATTCTAAAATATTTAATATTTCTCCAAGGATCTTGTTAAATGCTTTTTTATTTTCGGAGTCTCGATACCAACCTAGATTGACACCAGTCAAAACGATTTCACCGACTCCGTTATCTTGTAGAAATCGAACCTGATCTAAAACGTCTTGATAATTCCGGCTGACTCCCAGTCCACGTGCCTGGGGAATTTTACAATAAGAACATTTACGATTACAACCGTCTTGGATTTTTAGATAAGCACGTGTATGACCGTTCGGTAAAACGTCCGAGTAAGAAAAACGATCAAAAATTTTTCCGACGAGTTCGCTTTCTTCGATCAATCCTCTCTTTTCGAGAATCATCGCGGGGAGTTTGGACTTTTCCGTATTTCCTACAACTCCGGCTACACCTGGAATTGCTTCGATGGATTCTCGATCGGTTTCCGCGTAACAACCAGTGACCCATATTTGAGAACCTGGAAATTTTTTAATCGCGTTTCGAATCGTATTTCTATTTTTAGAATCCGCTTTATTGGTTACCGTACACGTATTGATGATCACTACTTCAGGATGTTCTTCCGATTTTGCAGAACGATAACCGTGTTTTGAAAGAGAGGCAAATAAACCGTCTGACTCGAAAAAATTGAGTCTACAACCTAGAGTGTTAAAAAGAACAGTTTGTTCAGCTATTGGAGAATGCATTGAGTTTGGCTTCGATTCTTTTTAGGTTATTTTTAAAATGAGAATTTTCAGGTTCTAGTTTTAAGGCAGATTCAATCTGTTCTTTTGCGGAATTCAAAAAATTCTTAGCGTTTCCATATTTGCCTTTTTTATTTTCCTGATTGGAAGCTTTCTCGTAAACTAAAGCTAGATTGTTCAACACGTTTGCGTTATTCGGAACAAGAGAGTTCGCCCATTTCAAACTGACTTCCGCTTTTTCAATATTTCCAAGATAATAATAAATCTGTCCTTCTAAAACCAAGGGACGATAGTCGTTGGAATCTTCGGCCTTTAATTTTTCGGTGATGTTCAAAGCATCTCTTGCTTTACCGTTATAAAGAAGAGCCGTTCCAAAAAGAAGACGTATGTCTTTATTCCTCGGATTGAGTTCATACGCGCGAGCGATTACTAATAAACCGTCGTCTTCTCTTCCGTTGTTTAAAAGAAATCTAGAATAATCTAAACTGACCGCTGGATCTCCCGGTTTCATTGAAAGAGCCTCGGACCAATGTGAACCTGCGGACTTAATTCTTCCCAAAGCAAAATGACAGTGCCCCGCGAGGTAATGTGTTTCGTAAGAACGTTTTCCTTGTTCATGTAAAACTCGAATAATCTCAAGAGATTTCTCGTAGTTTTTGGTTTCGAATTCTTTCAGAGCAATAGAATAATCTTCGTTTGTTTGAGCCAGTAGAAGGGGAGAATGAGTTAGAACCAATAGGCTCAGTAAAAGAAATAAGAATTGATTCCTAAAGGAATAAAAAATGCCGCCTTTGATACCTGACGTTTTGTTTTCGATCAATCGATTTTTAGATTTTAGTAATGAAGATGAAAATCGAGACGTACGGTTATAAGACTGGCCTTCGTGGTCTAATATCATTGATAAAAAGTTTATCCTAAAATTAAAAATATGTGGGAACTCATACGAGAACTTCCAAGCGAAAAAGTTGTTTAAAACCATAAAAGGAAACTGAGGAGGTTGGATCTGTAGAAATTTCTGCCAAGTTGTTTTTAGATTTTGGAACAAATTTAAGACTAGGGTGTATTGTAAAAATCGAAACTTGCAAATTGACATTCTGGTACTCTTCTAAAATTTTTAGGCGGTCATACTCATAGACTTCGCATTAATACAATCAATAAGAGAATGAAACGGTTCCACAGGATCAATATAAACAATGATACTTGGATACTTTTGCATCAGAAAATGTTCAATCTGTTCTTCGGAAAGAACGACCTGATTTTCCATTTCAAGAACAGGAAGACCGTCCGCATTTCGATAGATGGAATATTCTTCCTGACCGATAAAATCAGTCAAAAGCATATATCCAGAGCCGTAATAAACTCCGCCTTGAAAGTAATACTTATAAAAGACTCGTACTTCGGGAAGAAATAAATCAGGATAAAAAACGCAGAGAGAAATTTTCTCGATCCCTGCAATGGTTCTGATTTTCCTAAGATGAAACCAAATCTTCCGAATCAGAAGATAGGAAATCAGAATCAATACAGGGATGAGTATAGGCATCCTTAAACTAAGGCAATTTCTTCCGACCTTTCAGGATTGCCGGAAGAATTGTCGTTCCCTCCGGTTTTAGGATCAACCGGTTTATAGTCAGTCCACGGAGTTTCTAGGAATTCAAGTTTGCCTTCTTTAAAATCGATTTCGATTTTTGTAGGTTCCTTGTAAGCGCCTTTGAGAGTTTGAACCGCCATGTGATCTTCCAACTCTCTTTGGAAAACTCTTCTAAGAGGTCTCGCTCCAAATTTCTCGTCGTAGCCAATATCCATGATATGATTTTTTGCCGCTTGAGTAATGGAAATTTGAATCGTTTTTCCATGAAGCCTTTTGTTCGTATCGGTCACCATAATATCTATGATGGACATGATGTTTTCTTTGGTGAGAGATCCGAAGTAAATGACTTCGTCGACACGGTTTAAGAATTCTGGGTTGAAATATTTTTTCAATTGATCCCTGGTTTGATCAGACTTGTATTTCAACGCTTCATCTTTACGATCTTCAAATCCAAGTCTTCCTCCGGCTTGAATTTCTTTTGCGCCTATGTTGGAAGTCATGATGATGATCGTATCTCTGAAATTGACTTTTCGTCCTTTCGTATCGGTTAAGTTTCCTTCTTCCATAATCTGGAGTAGAATGTTGAAAATGTCGTGATGAGCTTTTTCAATCTCATCCAAAAGGATGATGGAATAAGGTCTTTTTCTAACAAATTCGGTCAGTTGACCTCCGTCGTCATAACCTACATAGCCTGGAGGAGCTCCGATTAAACGGCTTACTGCGTGAGGTTCCATGTATTCAGACATATCTACACGAAGCATTGCGTCGTCGTTGCCGAATAGAAAGTTTGCGAGAGCTTTTGCCAGTTCTGTCTTACCCACACCGGTCGGTCCCAAGAAAATAAAAGAACCGGTAGGGCGTCTTTCACTCTTAAAACCAGTTCTAGCGCGACGAACTGCTTTTGCGATTTTTTCGATTGCTTCGGCTTGACCTACGACTCGTTTTTTCAACTCTTCTTCTAAACGAAGTAGTTTATCGGATTCGGATTCTTCCATTTTTTCCAAAGGAATACCGGTCCATAAAGAAATTACTGAGAGAATATCGTCTTCTTCGATATTAACCGCAAAGTCTTCCATCTTCTCTTGCCAAGAACGAAGTTTTTCTTCCATTGCTTGTTTTTTACGATTCACTTCGTCTCGAACGCCAGCTGCTTTTTCGTATTCTTGAGCACGGACCAGTTCTTCTTTTTTAGAAGCAAGAGATTTGATTTCTTCTTCCAGATCCTTGATCGTTTGTGGACGAGCACAATTCGCCAAACGCGCTTTAGCTCCTGCTTCGTCGATAATATCAATCGCTTTGTCAGGTAGATAACGATCGTTGATATATCTATGAGAAAGTTTTACGGATTGTTCCAAAGCCTTATCAGAATATCTCACCTTATGATGAGTTTCGTAAGCTTTTTTGAGTCCTTGTAAAATTTGGATCGCATCGTCTACGGAAGGTTCCGCCACTTTCACGACTTGGAATCTTCTTTCTAATGCGGAATCTTTTTCGATGTATTTTCTATATTCAGCGCTTGTAGTGGCACCGATACATTGTAATTCTCCTCTTGCTAAAGCAGGTTTGAGAATATTAGCAGCATCCACAGCCCCTTCCGCTGCACCGGCTCCGATCAGAGTATGAAGTTCATCTATAAAGATGATGATATTCGTGGAAGAAGTAATTTCTTTCATGATCTTTTTCAGACGTTCTTCAAATTCTCCCCTGTATTTAGTTCCAGCGATCAAAGACGCAAGATCCAAAGAAAGAACTCTTTTCTCAAATAAAAGATCAGGAACACTTTTTTCTACGATCGCAAGAGCCAAACCTTCTACGATTGCGGTTTTACCGACTCCGGATTCTCCTACTAGAACGGGGTTGTTCTTGGTTTTTCTGGAAAGAATTTGAATCACTCTTTGTATTTCAGTAGCCCTTCCTACAACTGGATCTAACTTTTTGTCTCTTGCAAGTTGAGTTAAATCCCGAGCAAATTCATCCAAGATGGGAGTTTTGGTTTTTTCCTGACGAGGTTGAGGACCTGATTGTGTAGTGGAACTTACACCTACGGAACTCGTAGGAGGAGCTCCGAGCAAACGCAAGATTTCGCTTTTTATAACATTATAATTTACGCTAAAAGAATAAAGAGCTCCACCTGCAATGTTATTATTATCTCTAAGCAATGCAAGAAGGATGTGTTCCGTTCCCACATAGTTATGTTTGAGACGTTTTGCCTCTTCTTTGGAGAGTTCAATGATTTTTTGATAACGATCTTGACCACCGGCTACGTCCATGAGCAAGGCTCCGGACGCTTCCCGCGTTCTTCTTTCTACCTCTTTACGCAATTCATTGAGGTTAATGTTGAGGTTGTTCAGGATTTTGATAGCGACCGAATCTTCTTCTTTCAGAAGACCAAGCAGAATGTGCTCTGGTCCGATATAATCGCTACCAAGACGCTTCGCCTCATCCTGAGCAATCTCGTTGATGACTCTTTTAGCTCTTTTTGTAAATTCCAGCATATCAGCGCCTTTGTATTTTGATTTTTAATGATTAGACTGAATTCGCTTTGAAATTCCCACCTAAGTGGGAACCAGATCATTGATTTTAATTTAAGTATCGGAACGTTTTCAAAAAAGAAGCGGAAGTTAGTTTAAATTCCGGGCTTAGGCTGGTTCCACCTGTAAGGCTAAATAATAAACTAAATTTAAAAAGGAATTTTTTTGAGAAAGAGCAAAATTTTTCAGATAAAAAACGACAAATTCGGATGAATTTTCGAGATAAAATTCTAAAAATCCGGGTATTTTAAAAGAAGCGTTTTTTCGATTTTCCCAAGATTTTGTAGAGAGTTTAAAACTGATTTTGATTCCAGTACCTGCGTTCGTAGGACAGGACGTGACATAACCTAATTCAGGATCATAGTCAAAATCGTTTTGATTTTCTAGTTTTTCTAAAGGAGAATTTTCAATTTGTCGGAATAGTTCGGAAACGGTAGAAGCTGTAACTTCCCAACGAATATGTTCTTCATCTCCGAAAAAAAAATTTCCTTCTCCCCAAGAGATTTGTTGGGGGAGTTCTTCGGTTTTAAGGAGAGTTGGGTTTACTTGTAGAGTATGAGTTAAGAATTCTCTGAGAATTTGGGTCGGGACTCCGGCGGCAATTGGATAAATTCTGCCAGAAAGGTTGCGGCCGATTCTTAATCTGTATGTAAATGGAGAAGAAATCTGATCTAGTTCTATAATTTTTTCTGATTCAGAAAGAGATTCAAATCGAAGAAAAGTCTCAAATTCTTGACCCTGCAAAAATCGAGAAGAAATCATAAAGTCTTTTTGTCTTATGTGAGTTTGGTATTCTTTTCGAAATAATTTGAGACAATGAATACAACCGATCTTTCCTTTTTGATTCCAGATGGTTCGATTCGTTCCACAATAGATACAGGTTTCGGAAGACATAGAATATTTTTTCAAAAAAATTCTACTACCTTTTTATATCCAATCTTTCTTGTTGAATTAATGATTTTGTTTTGCTTAACTTTGTAGCACTATAAATTTTGAGATACTATTCAGACTCATGTTGTGTTGAACTTATTTAAAAATTTAGAATGTAGGATCTCCTTCAAAACAGCTGAAAATTCCGGGATAGATATAATTTTCGAAAACTTCTGTATCTTTGGTAAAAACTTTGAGTGCTATTTTTATAGGTCCAAGTAAGTTTGTGTTTAGGCGAAAAATCCGAACAATTGTTCAACGTCTTAAATCGATTGTAAATCTAAGTTTGAGTGATTTGAGTTTATCGTGAACTAGATTGTCTAAAGTTTGGGTTTACTTTTGTGGAATGTGATTTTTAGTTCAATTTTCTTTCAGAACTAAAACCGTTTTTTCAGAATTTGTTTCCATGTAGGAACTTGTATTAGGAACTTCAAAGAAACTATTATTTGACGTGAGTTTTTGTCGTAAGGATTTATGATTCGTTTTTCTGAAAAAGTTGAAGTCTTGAACTTTGCAGATCGATTCCTGAAATGTGGGAACTACCATGAATCACGGTTTTAAAAACAAATTCTAAAATTGTAGGGACTTATACTTTTAGAAAATTCTTTTTCAACTGAATTCAAGTTCTTTAAGAATTCGTAATGCGATGGATTTCTGTGGGAACTTTCACAAAATTAAGAGCTTGTCTTATAACCCTGAGTTTCTCGTTCGTTTTGCAGAAAAACCTTGTTGAAGTACAGTAGCTACTATAGATTATGTTCGCATCACGTAGATAAAACGTTCTTTAGGCCTTCTCAATTTGTATAAGAACTCTAACTTTTTCAAATTAAAAAGATTCTTATCTTATAGACTTTTAAAATTCTAATTCTCGAAATGAAGTAATTCTTACAATCAGAAGATTTAAAAACGAATCAAGGATTTCTAATGCTGGGTTCACATTCATTTATTACTCGGACATATCAAAACAATACTATCTTGAACTTGTTTTAAAAATTAGAATGTGGTATCTACCACAAAAAAGCCCAAAATCTAGGTTAGGCGTAGTTTTTTGAGAACCTTTGTATCCTCTTCATTAATTTTAGGTACTATTTTCATATGTCCAGGTAGTAAAAATTCATAAAGAGACGTAATTTGTGAAAACTAATCCACATTGTGGCTAAACTGTAGGATACTTTTATAGAGTTCTAACTAAATGGTGACTTTATCCGGAGATCTGTCGAGACGATAGTTTTCCTTTAGGTTTTGTAAATGGTTTCTCAAGAAATTTAATTAGATTTTTAGAGAAAATTATAAGTTTATTATAAAAAGAAAATTGAAAGTTATTTTTTGATTTTGAATATTCCGGAATAGAATATTTAACATTTTTTGAATATTCATAAAATTTGTTATATGGTTGGAAATATTTTCTTGATTCGATCAAAAAAAGATTTTATTATCGTTGTTTTTGAACGATATATGAAAAACCTAAATAGAACTTCTATAAATAGCCCTTTTATCTTATGATAATCAAAAAACGGTGATTTCATTCAGTAATTTGATAAGAAGATTGTTGGGTTTTATAGAGATTCCTTAAGTTGAAACAGGAGAGATCTTTATTTATGAATCTGAGAAAAACGAATCCGGAAAATGAAGAATATAAAAATATACTTACAGATTTAGAAATAAGAAGTTTGATAAATGCAAGCAGAGATAAACCTGATCATTTTGTTCGGATTCGATTTCTGATCATGTTTGGACTAAAACCGGAAGAACTGATTTCTATACGTTGTGGAGATGTTGATTTAGAAAATCAATTATTGATGGTTCGAGGAGATCGAGGGAGAAAAGATAGACATCTAAAGATTTCTCCTTTTTTACTTGGAGATTTTTACGGAACGGTTCGACATAAAAATCCAGAAGAATATCTATTTCCTGGAAGAAATGGAAAGTTGCATCCTAAAACGATTCAAAAATTTTTCGAAAAATTAGAACATAAAACTGGGATTCAAGTGAGTTGTTCTAAAATTCGAGAGACAATTGCAGTTCGATTGAGTTCTCGAGGGTTTTCAATTCAATTTATTGCGGACTTTCTTGGGTTAAAAACAAGACGAGCCGTTTACCAATTGATTGGGAAAAAATCGAAGTCGAAAGCGGTAAAAAAATTTTCTTTAGATGAAATTCTGGATATTGAAACTTAAAAATGAGTTGTAAACGCGTTTCGAAAACTTAAGTTAGTCCTAATACTCCAAAAGGAAGCCATCTTTGGAAATCAAAACGAAAAAGATCGGTAAACATACTCTGGTAGCACTCAACGGCAGGCTGGATATTGGACATTCAGACGAAGTAGAAGCGAAGTTACTAGATGACGTTCAATCCGGGCAGGGTGATATTTTAATCAACCTGGAAAATATTTCTTACATTTCATCTTCGGGGATTCGTATCTTTGTAGGTATGGTAAGAGAATTGGAAAAGCAGGGAAGGAAATTGAAGCTTTGTTGTATCACTCCGCCTGTAAAAAAAGTATTTGATGTAGTCGAATTGCTGGATCTGTTTGAAGTTTACGAAACAGAAAGTTCCGCTCTCGATTCACTTGCCTAAAGTCCGGGTTTGCCCCGGATTATCTCCTTGGGTTTTATGTCCCGTTTTCTTCCCGCCAAGACAATTACTTGGTTTGCTCTGGTTATTTTAGTCTTTTTTTTTCTATGGACTTCATATAACGATCGGCTTGAGTTTCCTCCTGTTTGGCCGGATGAAGTGTTATTTTTTTCTCCTTCTCAAGATTTTGCAGAGTTTGGGACTGTTCGAACTCAGGTTTTAGAAGGATTGATTCCTGGAATGGAAGAAGTAACTTTATGGATGCCGCCGTTGTATTTTTTTTCGGGCGGTTTTTGGATGAAGTATGTTTTTCCGGGAATTGTAGGACTTCGGCTATATACCCTTGTAGTCGCGGCAGTTTGTATTTTTATTTTTTGTGGAATCTTACTTAGAATTGGATTCTCTTCTTTGTCCGCTTTGTTTTCCTGTTTGTTACTTGTTACAGATCTTTTGTTTTTGAGAGTAGGGACGATGGCAAGGATGGAAACTCTTTGTTTGTTCTTTGCGTTAACAAGTTTATTTTGTATAGTCCGAACCGCCTTAGATGAAATTCCAAAACCTGTTGGGAAAATAGAATCTTTGTTCTCCGGAATTTTTTTAGGACTTTCTTTTTTATCTCATCCATTCGGTTCTGTGTTTGGAATTCCGTCCTTGTATCTTCTTTGGAAAAGGAAATCATTATTTTCTATTTTGTTTTGGATAGGAGGAATGATTCCGATCCTGGTTTGGGTTGTTTG
This sequence comes from Leptospira interrogans, assembly GCF_900156205.1. Lineage (GTDB taxonomy): Bacteria > Spirochaetota > Leptospiria > Leptospirales > Leptospiraceae > Leptospira > Leptospira interrogans. The sequence continues at coordinate 194,823 of NZ_FTNA01000003.1, read as the reverse complement.
GTTATTACCTCATTGGGATTTATTTCTATTTCAGTTTGGATTGCAATTTGGTAGGAAAAAGGAACTTTTCTCTGTCTTTTCAATTTTAACTAAGATCAAAATTTTAATCGGAGGATATGAAAATCCGGGAGTCAGAATATTATTTTATATTTTTCTTTTGGCGGGAATCGGAATCAACCAAAGATTACTCAAGGAAAAGAAGGAACAATTTTTATTTCTATTAATTTGGATTTTAGGAACTGTTGTGTTCTTATTTTTATCAACAGAATTTTATTATGTGATGTATCTTACTCTGCCACTTTCTGCGTTAGGCGGAATACTTCTGGAGGAATCGGATCGAAAGAGGGTGATCTATGTAGGTTCCGGGTTATTATTTTGTAACCTGATTGTGTTGTTTTTAGCGTATCGGAAAGTTGGTTTTATCAATCCTGAATTTGATCTGGGGAAAAAATTTTCAGAAGAAATTGCTGCGGAGTTGAAGTATTCTAAAAAAGTTTATCTTCAAGCGATCCCTGATCCGTATTTCTATTTAAAAGAAAAATATCCCAATCAAAAAATTTTAGAATTTATTCCGGGAGAACTACCAATTCCTCCAGAAATGTTTGTGAACACTTTGGATACTATTGATACTTTTGTTTTTAGTGAAGGTACTAAACGGAACGAAAATGTTGAAAATTATCTGAAAGAAAACGCATCTTCTTTTTATAAGAGAAGTATATCGGTCTCACCTTCTACAACCAGAAAACTAATACGTGCTCAGGCAGAAATTTATCTTCGGAAAAAAAAATGAAATCTTATATATGTAGTAAAATTTTTAAATTTCATAATATTCTGTTTTTCTTATTGATTTCCTGTGTAGGAAAAGAAGGCGAACAACATGGGCTTTCTTCTTTATTGCCTTTGGTCAGTCCTCTTTTGAAGGTAGGAATCATAGGAGATTCTTTGTCCCAGAGATCGGACGGGTTTGGCTTGAGAGAAAAATTAGGATCTAGATTTACCATCACGGATTATTCCGTTTCGGGAATGGACGTTCCCGGTTGTACTCATATGATTGGATCCGTTTTGACGGAACGCCAAGATTTATTAATTTTAGAATTGGGGACAAACGACGCGATTCCGGGTTCTATCGATCAATTTCCTGAAAATTACGAAACTCTTCTTAGTTCTATTCAAGCTCGTAGTAACTCTATAATCTTAGTGACGATTTTACCACCTACGATCAATCCCGGTTATCGAGAGAACATTTTTCGGATCAATTCTTATCTAAAAAGTTTAGGTTCGAGATATCCGATCACGGATGTGGAATCGGTTTTTTTAGAAAAAGAAAAGTCTGTTTCTTTGTATTCGCAAACGGATCCAGTTCATCCAAATCCGGTCGGATATGATTTAATGGGAACCGCTTATGCGGATACGATTCTTAAATTCTACTTTAAATAAACGGGAGCTCGGCGTATAAAAATTTCTCTATAAGTAATAATTTCCGTCAAGGATCCTTTTTTATAAATTTTAGAATTTTTGAATATAATAGAGTTATTGAAAAATTCCGCAGTTCAAATTAACAAAACTGTTTCAATCGTCTATTTCAATGAAATAGAAACGGATGGGAAATTAATTTTTTAATAACTCTATTGTTGAAAAGTTGAGTCAGGTAGTTTTTGGCTTTGTGAGAAAGTTGTGTTGTGGCGATGTCTACAAAAGATAGAGGAACTTCATATACAAAGAATGGTGTCGCATCTACGATCCTCCTTACAGTAAATAGAATAGTAAAACAACGTGAATTTGATATAAGAGATTCGTTTTATAAAAACCTGACTTTTTCGTAAAAAATGAATGAGGAATTCCCACCAGAAGTTATATGATAAAGTAATCATTTAACGTGAGTTTGGCGTAAGGAACGCATGATTCTGAAACAAGTTGGAATCTGAGAGCGCCCATAGAAGTGAAGATGCTTTAGTCCCACAAGAATGTGAAAACTCATACAAAAATTATAATGTTAGTAAGTAGTAAAACAAAAAGTGTTAGTCTCTGTGGAGCTAACACCTTTTGTTGGGAATTCAGGATGGACTTGAAATTTATTGTTTTAATCAGAATTACTATATTCACAATTTAGAATATATGGATTGAATACCTGAGCTATATACAATCTTCCTTCGAAGGGGATTGCAGTACTTCCGGCCGAAATTAAATCTCCTGAATTAGCAAACACTTCCTGAAAGGTTCCGTCTGAAGAAATTCGAAATACTATTGTTGGCGATAGATATTCTGGATTGCCTATGTGTCTTAGAAATTGATACCCAGAGCCATGGGTGACCGCAAAAATTCTACCTTTTGAATCTATTTCTAGATTATCTGGACCAAAATTAATTAGAATCCTTTTCGGTTTTCCAAGTATTGGTTTTCCCTGTTCTCTGCGAATTTGAAATTGAAATACACTTTGATCCATATAACCGGATCGATATAAAAATTCGTTTCCTTGGGAATCTTTTGTATATAAAATTCCGTTTCCGAAAGAAAGAGGATTCCCCAGATTTGACCAAGTTTTACCGTCGTAGTAGGAAATTTCTGAGCGTTTGATTTGAAACAAATCATCCCAGAGATACCTTAGGATATTGCCTTTTCCATGATCATTGGAAAGATAAATTTCATTTTCTGATACTACTGAAAGATCGTTCGGATTTGTTAATAATGGGTCCGTAAGAGTCCCTACATGGAACCATTCTTTCCCTTTTCGTTCAAAAATTTCGATTGTATGAATCTTAAAAAATTCTGGGTGAGAAATGACGTAAAGTCTGTAAGTATTTTTGGTTTTAAGAAGGCTGATTCCGTGAGGTCGAAATTCAGAAGGATATTTTACCAAAATTTCTTCAGGGGTCGCAGATGGATTTTTCAAATCGATCTTAAAAATTTTTCCGGTTTGGTTTTTAATTCTTCTTTCGTGGCTTGAAATATATAAAATTTTTTCTTCCCGATCGATTGCTAAATCTTCGGGACCTGGAAGCCCTTCGATTTTTTTGCAGTCCGCTCCAGAAGGACCACTGGGGTTAATTTCTACTCCACAATTGAAAAGTCCAAAGATGATAAATAAAATCATTCCTAACAAGGAAAGTAAGTAATTCTCACTTTTTTCTGTCTGTTTTAACAAGATGTGTTGCCATATCCTTTTTAAATCCTATGAACTACTAAAAGGTAGGGAGATAGGTAAGAAAAAAAGGAAAAAAGTATTTGCTATTTTTATGCACTGCACAAAAATAGAAGATGAGATCCTCGAAAGCAAACTGAGGTAAGTTGTATATGGAAAATAAAAGATTAAATGACATAATCAACGTAGGGATCGGAGCCGTTCAGACATCTCGCGAGATTTTTGATAAACTCGTAGATGAATTGAATGAAGGCAAAGAGAAGATCGAAGCAAGATTCGATCAATTAAAAACACAGGGTGAAAAAGATATGAGCGATAATGCTCTGAAGTTAAAAGTCAATTTAGCTTGGGGGCTGGTTCGTTTCGAAGAGATTCGAGATAATATCCTCAATCATTTTATCAAAAAATAGGTTTTTGCTAAACTTTTTTGTTCTCTGGATTTTAAGAAAATACGTTCCGATTAAATTCGCGTTCTTGAGAGCCTTCTTCCTGAGTTTTTCGGGAAGAAGGAATTTCTTAAATAAAGTTTTACACATTCAGATATTGAATTTATCCCAAAACCTCGACAAGTATCATCGAGTACTTCTTTAGAAATTCCTAATAAAGCGCTGGAGTTCCCACAAATTACATCGGATCTGGACGTTTCGTACTTTTTAGTAAGTTAAATCATTGGTAATCCCGCAAGTTTTTTATTTTAACGTGAATTCGGTGTAAGAAAATCCGGGCAAATCCACCTGCTACGAGTAAGCTGGACCGGACTTCTCAGTTCTGGTCAATAAATTGTATATAGAAAACAGGATATAACAATTGTCTTTAGTTTCAATTTATTATAGAACGCGATTTTTCGAGCGCCATAGAAGCGAGCCGGCTTTAGTTTGAAAGAGCATTCTACTGAGTTCCTCTCGCATTGATTTCTTTCGCGGTTATACCAAATTCACGTTATTTAATGTAAGTTTGTTCATAATTCATTTTTCTGAAAAAAGTTGGAATCTGAACTCTATAGATTGATTCTTTAAATGTGGGAACTCTCACAAATCACGATTTTACGAATAAATTCTAAAGTTGTAGGAACTACTACCTTTAGAAAATTTTTACTCGCGCCGAACCTGCATTAAAATGGGATTTAAATTTTGACGATGGCCGCAAAACAGTGGTTTTGCGCAGAAATCCGATTGGACGATGATTCTTTTTGTATTTTTTACTAATCTCTATAAAATTGAGTACCGTTAATTTTATCATAAAACACCGATTCCATACAAAATATTAAGTACTTTATTATATAGTTATGAGTAATAAATAGTTCCCACAATTTTCAAAGTTTAGCTGTAAATTCACGATTTGTGAGAGTTCCCACATCTATTTTTTTACGAAAAAATTGACCTAAGATAAAATGGATTTTTCCGCGAACTTACGTTATTTTACTGTTTTAAATCTAAAAACTGAGCGCTCTCGATTTTAAAAAGAAATACTGCATAAAATGAATCCATTATTCAATGGGACCTCGATAAAAGAGTTTTTATGATAGCCGTAATAACGGCGATTTTATGAAGAAATTCAATTTTACTGTTTCTTATAAAATTAAATACCATAAATTTCTATTCCGAACTCTGTTTAAATCAAAAGTATTGAGCGCTCTACGATTGGTTATCAGTAATAAAGTTTTTGAAAAATAAATTCCCTATCTGTTTCGTGGGAACTATCGATTGAAGCAGTTTTGTTAAACTAAATTATGAAATTTTTCAACAGCTTTAATTATTTGTTTTGGATTTTTTAAAGGTTTCCAAAAATGAAAACTCTGTGAACACAGAAGTAAATTAGAAAAGTAGTATATTTTATTTTTCTAAATCAATTAAAAAAATGATTTTGTTTCGATAAGAATCGTTTTACAGATAATTTTAAGGCGGGTTTTTGCCAAAAAGTTTTAATAAATATAAGATTTTGAATCTCGGAGTGACTGGATTCGAACCAGCGACCCCTTCCCCCCCAGAGAAGTGCGCTACCACTGCGCTACACCCCGATTCTTTCTATAACAGTAAGAATTTCTCAAAAGCCTCTTCTGTAAACTTAAAAAAGAATAAGCCTCTACGTAATGGATTACTATAAATTTTGGGATCAAGCCCTGTTTAGAGAAAGAGTTTCGACATTCTATGAGTAGAGTTTTTAAAAAATTAATTCTCCTATTTATTTCATAAAATGGTAGATTGAAACATTTTTGTTAATCGGCAACTATGAAATTTTTTAACAACTCTATTGTGATTTCTGAAACAGAAAAAATTAACAAAGAAAGTCCGGACAAACAAACCAAATGATTTGACCGTCGTGGAATTTTTCTCTTGGAACATTGATTGCAAGTGCGGAACCTGGAGAAAAAAGAAAACTTTTTCCAACTCCGCTAATTCCTAAAAGTTTTTCTGCAAATATGGAAACGTCTGGGCTATGTCCTACTAAAAGAATTGTATCAGAGTTCGAATATTCTCGAATCATCGGACAAACCCGAGACATATCTTGACCTGCTTCTAAATAATTTAATGATTCTGTTTCTTGTTCGGGTTGAAGAATGTCCGTATAAATTTTCGCGGTGTTTTTTGTTCTTTCGTAAGGACTGTGATAGATCTTTGTGATTTTGAAACCAGTTTTAAAAAAGTTTCCCATCTTTCGTACATCCGCTTCTCCTTTCGCTGTAAGCGGTCTTGAACGATCTGTTCCATCTAGAGAAGTTGTTTCTGCTTCTCCATGTCTTGCAATTATAATCTTCATTTCTTATAGAGAATTGACAGAGAATGATTCCTAAAAAATCATTGAGCCTTCTTTAATTGGAACCTAAACAGGGTCCAATTAAATTATGTTCTTCCGATTGTCTCCAAAATTGTACATAAAAGTTTCGTATTACGATTCGAATCTCTTATGAAAATACGAATTCTTTGAGACGATTTTAGAGAAGGCTTTAATTCCAAGGAAAAGTCCATGTCTGAATTTGCAATTGAAATCGATTCGATTCAAAAAAAATACAAGGAACAAAAGGCTCTCAAGGGCGTCTCCTTTCGAGTTCCTAAAGGTTCTGTTTTTGGCCTTCTCGGTCCAAACGGCGCAGGAAAAACGAGTTTGGTTCGAATCCTGATGGGATTTTCCAAACAAACCGAAGGTAACTTTCGTTTATTTGGACTTCCATTTTCTACTCGATTGAGGCAAAAAATAGGTTATCTTCCGGAAAAAATTTCTATTCCTGGATTTTTAACGGGAGAAGAATTTTTGACTTTCAGCGGTAAGTTAGCTGGAATGAAAAGCGCTTTGATTCGGGATAAGTCTAAGAGCCTTTTGGAAAAGACAGGTATTGCGGACGCGGCTTCTAAAAAAGTTTCCGGTTACTCTAAGGGGATGTTGCAAAGATTAGGACTTGCATCTGCTTTGATCAGTGATCCCGAACTTTTGATTTTAGATGAACCCGGTTCCGGTTTAGACCCGAAGGGTTATATCGACTTTCGGGAAACTCTTGTAGAAGAGAATCGAATTAAAGGTACAACAGTATTATTAAATTCTCATAGACTTTTGGAAGTGGAAAAAGTTTGTCACGAAATTGGGATTCTTAATTTAGGAACTCTTGCTGCGATTGGTCCTTTAGAATCTTTGAAAGAAGGAAAAAATAGAATTCTTATCAAATTGGAATCTGTTACCTCAGAGTTAGACTCTTACATTCGTAAAATTTCCTCGGAGCAAAAAATTAAGGAAAATCAAATCGAGTTTCTTCCTATGGGTGGAATTGATCTGAGAAAAATTCCAGCTGAGCTTGTTGCTTTAGGAGCAAATATTTTGAAATATGAAAGAACTACTGAATCCCTTGAAGAAGTTTTCTTAAGAGTAACTGGGGGAAACGATGAATAATTTCTCTTGGATTCAAGATCAGATTCCGAAAGTCTTTTCGATTGCATTTCTAACTCTAAGAGAAACTCTTAGAAAGAGGGTCGTATATTTTATTTTTATAATATCAGCCTTGTTTTTATTTCTGAATTTTACGTGTCAGATTCAAATCGGCAGTCAAGATCGATCCGGAAATCCGGATTTTCAAGTTTACGTAACTTTTCTTTTTTTTGCATTTTGGAATACTGTGCTCGCTTTGTTTCTTCCGGTTTCTCTTTTGGGGGACGAATTAGAAAATAAAACTTATATTCCGATTCTTGCAAGACCCGTTTCTCCTTTGACTTACATTGGTGGAAAATCTTTAGGAGTTCTTTTACTCGTTTTTGCGAATGGAATTTTTCTGATTGGGACTTATCTCGCCAAACAGCAAATTAGTGGAGGAAACTTTTCCTGGGATCTTTTAAAAGCATGTTTTACCATGTTTTTCGTTTTTTACTTTTTGATTCTTTTCGGTTTTGTAATCGTTTTAGGTTTTGGTAAAAACGTGGGATTTTTCGGGGGACTTGCGCTTCTCGTTTTTTCCACTTTTTTAGATTTATTCATCTATGAGTCAGCTGCTGCGAGTATGGTTCAGGCTTCGGATTTGAAAAAACAAATTTTAGAAGTAATCTATTGGATTCTTCCTCAAGAGGGAACTGTGTTTTTCTTTTCGAGTTCTCTTCTTGCAAAAAGTCTTTCTCAGGTTCATTATTATGGGGAATATTCGCTCATTCAGATTAGCGTTTGGGTTTTTCTTTGTTTCGGATTTGTGAAAGTTATTCTAGATAGAAAAGAACTCTGATCGTAATACAGATTGACAAACTTTGGAAGAATCATAATTCTGTCTTGGGTCTAACGATCCGAGCGGAATTTGGAAATCCGTAGATGAAGATTCAGTGGTTTCATTATGAAAACGAAGGATATTATCTTTCTGTTAAAAATTTAAACGAACCGATTGAATCTCTCAATCCTCTCTATTTAAGAATCACTCATTTTAATCAGAACATCGATAAAATCATCGGTTTTATTTTAGATCGTTATCTACAATATTTAGATATTGGGCCTCTTCGAGAATGTATCTTTTCCATCTTAAGAGAAACTCTTATGAACGCGATAAAAGCCAATCAAAAGAGAATGGTTTTTAAAGAAGCCGGTTTGGATATTAAAGATCCGGATCAATACTTGATCGGAATGGAAAGGTTCAAGGAAGAATTGATTTCAAAAAAAGATCTTTACGCAGATCTTCTGGAACAAAATGGATTGTATGTTCTAATTACATTTGGTTTTAACCAGAATAGTTTTCTTTTAAAGGTTTCGAATAACGTAGGAATTCTTCCCGAAGAAGATCAGAGAATTCAGGAAAGAATCTCAAAGGCTCGTTCTTACAATGATCTTTCAGAGGTTTTCGAAAATCACGGAGACGAATCGGAAGGTGCCGGTTTGGGGCTGGCGATGTCACTTTTGATGTTAAAAAACGAAGGAATTGAAGGGGATTCATATCGGATCAAATCCGAGGAAGGAATTACTTCTGCCTATATCAAGATTCCTTTTGAATTTAAAAAAAGAAATATCAATCTCCAAAAAACTGGAGATATTTTTGCAGAACTAGATACTCTTCCTACGTTTCCGGATAATATTAATCAGATTATGAGTCTGATTAATAAACCTGACTCTTCGATTCAGAATATTACAGAACTTGTGAGTAGAGACGTATCACTCTCTACGAATATTCTAAAATTAGCAAATTCTGCTTCATTTTCTCAAAGAGCGAGAGTAGAAGATTTGGAAGATGCGATCAAAGTAATTGGACTTTCAGAATTGAACAATATACTTTTGAGTTTAGGAACAAAAAAAATTCTAGAAGAAAAATACAATGAATTTGAAGCGATTTGGGAAAGGTCCAGTTTATCCGCGTTTATCTGTAGACGTCTTGGGGAAAGAATGGGCTGGAAAAAACAAACAATCACCGTTTTGGTTTGTGCGGCTTTGTTACACGATGTTGGCCGTGTAATTTTACTTTCTATCGACCCGAATGTTTCGGCAAAAATATCTGAAATTTTGGGAAATAGACTTTATCCTTCTCCTTTGACTTTGGAAGAAGCTGCATTAGGAATTTCTCATACTACTTTGGGTGGGATGATTTGTGAGAAGTGGAATTTTTCGGATACAATTCGAGTTGCGGCAGAAATGCATCATAGACCTCTTTTGGTCAAAAGAGAATTTCAAGACACTGTATTTGCGATTTATCTTTCGGATATGATCATTGATATTTCCAGCGGTATTTCCGATTATTCTATGATACAGTCTGCGGTCCTTCAGCATTTTGGTTTTAAAAAGGAAGAAGAATTTGTAGAATTTATGGATAAAACTCTTCTAGAATATAAAAACTTTCCTTAAGATATATTCAATATTTCTGATATATAGGCCGAAAGAATTTTTGCGGCTTCATGAAAGTCTTTCGATTTTAATTCTTCTGGTCTTTTGTCCAGATCGATGTTTACACTCTTTAAAGCTTTTAAACATTCGGTACGAAATGTTTTTTCGGAAAAATTTTCGGAAGAATAAACTTCCAAAGGTAAAGATTCGATAGGAGCGTCTCTAAAAGACGAAGTTAATTTTTTTCTTTTTCCCCAGAAAGCGGTTCTACAAATACACTCGAGTGCAATAAATCCGGATTCGTTTTTAAATACGGGTAAAGATTTATATTCTAAAATTGAGGAATCTACATTTGGTTTTGGATAAAAAGCCCCGGCCTTTATGTCTTTTTTTAAACTCCAATTTCCGTAGGCCGAAAGATAAAATTGAATCGAAGAAGGTTCAGCTGAAATTCTTTTTGCGAATTCTTTTTGTACTAAAAATGTAGCGCCTTTCAGTCCTTTTAAATTTTTAACCGAGTTTAAGGTAAGTTCGGAAGAAATATAGTAAGGAAGATTTCCAAAAAGATATGTTGAATCTTGTGAATATTCGGATAAAAAGTCGAGAGCGTTTCCTTCTTTAAGCTCAAATTCTGGAAGATATTCTCTGAGCCAATTTGAATATATGGGATCGATTTCGAATAACGTTACTGGTTTTTTGAAGTCGAGTAATCCGTGAGAGATTGCGCCCAGTCCGGGACCAATTTCTAAAATTCGATCGATTGTAGAAAGAAGGTCGAAATTCAGACAATCTAAAATGGATCGAATCGCGTTCGGATCGATTAAAAAATTCTGCCCCCATTTTTTTAACGGCGCGGAGGATTTTGACTCCAAGAATTTTCGAATCTCAGAAACTTTCCGAAATGGGTATTCTCTGGAGCTCATCTTTTTCCAGAAACACCCAACTCTCCGTAAGCCCAAGCAGTTTTCGGTTTCGATTCCATACTTTCGAATCTTCTTGGTTTCCAAAAGGAGTTTCTAAAAGTATCCAACCGCTACCTATTTTTGTTTTTTGAGCGAGTTGAAAGAGAGAATCTTTTTTAGTATGAAAGAATAATATTTTAGATCGATGTGAAATCGAAATTTCTCGAATCGGTTTTGATTTGAGAAAATAAAATCTGCTTTTTTGACTCCAAGCTTCGAAATCTAAACCAGAATAAAAAATTTTTGTTTGAGGGTGATCTTGCAAACATTGAAACGTCCAGCTGAGACAAGATTCGTCTTCTACAAAAACTTTTGTTAGAGGATGTTTCTCTGTGGAATCGCAATAGATTTTTTTAGAGATTTTAAATGCGTTTGAAATTCTTTTGAACCCATATTTACATTTTCCGGAAAAAATCAGCGAGTCCCCGTTTCGGAATATGAAGAAAAATTTATTGTTTATAATTCTATTTTTTGAGGGAAACCAATCCGGTGATTTGTAGAGTAATATATGGATTCCTAACGTTGTAAGAAAGAATAAAATACAAAAAATCGGATACGTTTTTTTGCTGAATGATTTATTTTTAAATAAAAAATAATATTCTAAATTTTGAATTTTTTGATTTGTGTTTTTCGATTTATCGTTTAGAGGCCTTGAATTTTTTTGAAAAGCGGGTAGGATCTGTTTTTGGAATGAAACCTTTGTTTTGAACATTTCCGGATTTGAATTACGAAGTAACGGTGTTTCTTTTTTATAGTTTGGAAATAAAAGTTCATTCGCTTTTCGTCTTTTCGGCGAGCGATCCGATTGTGTATTTTGTTTTATAAATATTATATTTTTTGAATTAAAAATCTGATTATACGGGAATTGATCTTTGTGGTATGTTTGTTGAGATTCTTTTATATCGATGGAAATTGATTCACTTTGTAAACTTGTAGTTTTGTTTTCTGTAAATTTTTCGTATGAACTCAATGTCTCTTTTTCTATGGATTGTTCTGTATTTTTTAGATAATTTTTTTCTATAAAATAAGAATAATATAATATTTTTATACAAAGTAGGATCCAACCTGTAATTCCTATCCAGACAGAACCTTTCATTTCCTTATAAAAGCCGAGCGGTTTAGATAAGTTTTCTGATAAGTAGATTAAAATTTGGATTAAGAATTCAGTAATAGACCAAATTGGTTCCGTTAGTAAGATTAGTTTTGTTTTTTGTATAAGCAAAGAAAAATAAAGAATTGGAAGAAGTATTCCCGCTAAGGGTACCATGATTAAGTTGAGTAAAATGGATCCAAAGCTGTAAGACTCAAAAGCAAGGAGTAGGACGGGCATTGTACCAAGTCCGGCAGAAAATGAAATCGATAAATTTTCTTTTAAAAAATAAGATATTTTATTTTCATCGGAAAGAAAATTACAAGCGATCCTAATTGGGTAAGAAAAAAAGAATATTCCTGTTACTGCTCCAAAAGAAAGACAAAATGAAACCGAATAAAATCGAATAGGATCTAAGAGCCATAAAATCCAAGCAGAACCGAGTAATAGATCAACCGGTCGTAATTTACGAAAGAATAATCCTTGGAATAATAACATTCCTGCAAATATCCAGGCTCTTGCGAGCGAAGTCGGATAACCTAAAGCAGACAGATAAAGAAAGCCAGTGAGGAGTGGAATGATTCTAGGTGTGTTGTATCCTAAACTGGGAATCAAACTTAAAAGTCGAAATTGAACTCCCATTAAAACTCCAAGATGTAATCCAGAAGCGGCAAATAAATGTAGAATTCCTCCTTCTTTTGCTTTCGTTTTAAATTCTTGCGAAAGTTGTTTAGATTCTCCAAAAATAAGTCCTAAAGCGATTCGATTGGAATTTTTTTCTAGTCCCGCTTCTTTTAAATCTAATAGAACTTGTTCTCTGAATTTTTTTTGGAAAATTTTTTCCGGTTTTCCAAATGGATTTTTTTGGGAAACGTTGAAATACTTTTTTTGTGGGTTTATTTGAAATTTTTCTGGAAAAGCAGTTAAAACATATAAAAGAAAGAATATTCCAAAAATAAAATATTTTGAAATTTGAAATCGTTTTTTTAAAAAATGACTGATTGAAAACAAGCCGATCGCAAAGCCGGCCCAGAGTAGGACAGTTCCGGGAAAAATTAGGTCTATAACGATTCCTGTAAGTGTTCCGAGCGAAAACTTTGAAAATGCGGAACAGGGAATCCAATTTCGGATATGTTTTTCCATACCCTTTTACGGTTATTGGTTTGGTCGTTTGGGAAGTTTTTTAGCCGATTTTTTGCTAGAAATGTGGATAGTTACAGATAAATTTTGAAAATGTAAGGGCTGTAATTACAAAAAATAAATATTTAAAAATCCGTAATGCGACTGAATTTGTGGGAACTACCATAAATTTATATTTTACGATAAAACTTTGAAATGTGGGAACTCCACTGTTTTTACTGATCTCTAGAAAATTGAGTACCGTTAATTTTACCACAAAACGTTGATTCTATGTAAAATATTAGTACCTTATTCTATAGTTATGAGTAGTTTTTAAAACTAGGATCAAACATTTTTATGAATGAATGTAGGGACCTTATTTTTAGAAAAATTTTTCTATTCTCTCTTATATCGAATTCTCATTACTACTCGGACGCATGAAAATAATACTATTCTAAGCCTGTTTCAAAACTTAAAATGTAGAATCTCACACAAAAAGACCAACGATTTCAAGTTGGATAATTTTTTGAGAATTCCAGTGTCTTTGTAAAATTGCCCATTAATTTTCTGATACTATTTTTATACGTACGAGTAGTAATTTGACGTGAATTGAGTATAACGCGAAAGGGATCGATGCGAGGTCAATAAATTGCAATTGAATACGATTGTTGTATGATGTTTCCTGCATGCAATTTATTGACCAGAGCTGAGAGCCCGGTCCGGCAAGCCGGATTCGCCCAGATTCTCTTATGCCAAATGCTCGTAGTAGTTCCCACGGTGTACGGTTTTGGACAATCTCTTAATGCAAGACGCAAAAAATTAAATTTTCAACAACTCTGTTGTCGGGAGTTAAGTAATATTTTATAAAATAATAATATATTTATGGTTTAAAATTGATAAATTCCTAATTCTTTGCGAACTCTGTCTAAAACGTTTGAAATTATTTTCCGCGCTTTTGTTTGTCCTTTTTTTAGAGATTCTTCTACGAAAATTTTGTCTGCTCCTATTTTTTCCCGTTCTTTTCGATAAGGGGCAAAATAATCCAAAGTATCTTGAAGAAGTTGTTTCTTTAGATCACCGTAACCGATTCCTGGGGTTAAAAACTTTTGTTTCAGATTTTCTTTTCCTTTGGCATCTAAAAACAAAGAATGAATTGCATAAATATTACTTTTAGAAGGGTCTTTGGGTTCGTCGATCCCGGCGGAGTCGGTCGTGATAGACATTATGGATTTCTTAAGTTCCTTTTCGGAGTCGAAAAAATTAATCGTGTTTCCGTAAGACTTAGACATCTTTTGACCATCTACGCCTGGAACCAACGCTGTAGTTTCATCTATTTCCGGTTCGGGAATTTTAAAGACGGGACCGACTTCGCGATTGAAAGTAGAAGCAATATCTCTAGCAAATTCTAAATGTTGTTTTTGATCTTTACCAACTGGAACTCGATCGCTGTCAAAACCTAAAATGTCCGCAGCCATCAAAACGGGATAAAAGAAAAGTCCGCCTCCAGGATGAAAACCTTTTGCCACTTTATCTTTGTAGGAATGTGCCAAACTCAATTGATTGACTGAAATAAAATGACTTAGGTACCAAGCAAGTTCCGTTACTTCTGGAACAGAAGATTGAAGCCAAAAAGTACATCGATCTGGATCAATTCCAAGTGCAAGAAAATCACAGACTGCGTTAAACGTATTTTCTCTTTGTTTTTCTTTTGAAGAAAACGTAGTTAGAGAATGTAAATCTGCGATAAAACAAAATAAGTCAGTCGAATCTTGGTATTCTTTGAGTTTTCGAATGACTGAGAAAAAATTTCCTAAGTGAAGTTTACCGGAAGGTTGGACCCCAGTGAGAATCCTCATGTTTCCTCCGTTCGTTTTGTATCATAAGGTTTACCAGCAAGTCTTTCGTATTCTTTCGTCAAAGATGCAAGTTCTGTATCGATTTTTTTATGTAAGGTTAATTTAGTGATCGTAAGTTTATCTTTATAAATTACGGCGTAGTTATAGAGAAGTTTTGCCATTTCCAAAAAGGCGAACTCTAATGTTTTTCCGTTTAATCGATTTCCGGAAACGATCGGAGAGTCGCAATAAGGAATAAATCTATGAAGAATTTTGATTTCTTCGATAACCTTCTCTTTGGAAACTAAAACTCTTTCGTTCAATTTGCCTGAAGCTTCGTATTGTTTGGCGAGTAAGTGGTTTTCCACGAGAATATTGATCTTTTCAGCGAATTTACCCATAAAACCCGCGGCGTCCCCAATCAGTTTTAAAAGGTTCTGAGTAATCTGATCTTCTACTCCTACCGTTGAAGTCGTATGTTCGTTGTAAGTCGCAAAACTATACTGGAAACTAGGATATTTTTTATTGAATGCGTCCAAAAGACGAAGCAAATTATTGATTTGTTCTATATCACTTTTAAAAAGACCGGGAAGCATGATGATTACGTCTCTACTTTGATTTTTTGTACCTACCTTGACCGTTCCTTCTAAAATTGGAGCAAACGAGGCTTGAAAATCTCTAAGTAATAAATACATCAACTTATGAGGTGTTCCTTTAAAAGAAGATTTAAGAGACGCGGACTGCATATTTTCAGGAACGTGATTTTCGAAATAATCATCTACAATTGAATTCAAAAAGTCGAAATTCATTTTTCCTTTATCATCGATTTTAAAATATCTTTCTCTTAAGCCTTGTAATTCTTCTTTTCTATTGAGTCTAGTTTGAATATCGTCCGCAAGGCGAAGTAGTGTAGTCTCCACTTCTTTGATAATATCTGGAGATCCTTGAAATTTAGTTTCATTGATCGGAGGAATGTTAAGTTGTTGAACCACTTCATCCCAAGTAATCATACGTTTGGTGGCAACGATATGAAAAGCTCGGATTGCATCGGACATTTTGGGTCTTCCGTCTTCTAAATTTAAACCGTAAGAAAGTCCAGCTGTAATCTGAGGCATTTTAGGAACTAGTTTTTCGTCTTTACGAATCAGTTCAGGAACTTCCGTCATAATAATGTCCTTACAATCTGCCCGGCTCAAATGTCTTGCATAATAAAGTTCTAATTTAGTTGCACGGTTTAAAAATATTTCTGGGGAAATCTGATCGATAAACAAACTATCCAAAGTAATAATACTGTTAAGAAGTTTATTAAAGTTTAATACTACGTTATATACAAGAGGTTTCCAATATCTCCAACCTTGTTGTTCGCAAAATCGAAGCGCTTGGATTGTAGCAATGATCTGATCTTCTTTCAAAAATTTGAATAGGTTATGAACTCCCGAAGAAATCTGTAGTTTTCTACCTAAAAAACCTACGTCCATTGTTCCAGATTCTTTTGCGAATTTATTGATCGCCGTGTTTCCCCCGAAAAGGTTCGTTAAAAAGCCGATTCCTCCGGAAGAGGTTTCAGTTTTTCGAGCGGGTTTCGCGGAACTTTTAGAAGTAGTGGTCGATTTTTCTGCTGTCCTTTTGGCTTTATCTTCGTCTTCGGACTTTTTATTTTCTTCTTGTCTTTTCTTTTCGAACTCTTCGTCGACCTTTTTCATCAAATCAATACGAATGAAAATGTCGTTCGACTTCTGGATTACCTCGTCGATTTTCTCCTGATGTTCGGGGCTTCTCTGCTTTCTGTAGAGATCCGCGAATGTCTTATGAGCGTCGGTCCTTGAACTTCCAGACAAGAGAGTTATTCCTTTTCGTTCAGAGGATTTTCTACGATCTGTGCACTAGAGGGAGCACTAAAGTTGAATAGGGAAGCGGAAAGACCTACGTTTGTTTGCACACCGGAAAAACTGATCGATGTGTATTCGCTGCTTCCTCTTTTTTTCATTCTTAAAGATTTAGGAGTGTTGTCTGAATTCATAGTCACTACGATCTCTTCGTATGTTTTTGTAGGAGATTTGAGTCGAATGGAACCGCCGACTTGGGTAACTTCTTCGTAGCCGCTGAGTAAACCGAAAACTCCTCCGGAGGTTCCACGAAGATCTTGCTTTCCTACGATAGCTCTTGCAGGAGAATAAAACCAAAGAAATCTACCATTGGAAGATACAACTCTACCGTCTGAGAATTTGACGTGTAAATAATTCGGTTTTTTAAAGGAAAGTGTTCCTGATATTTCGTTATTGATCGTTACGCTGGCTCTAAGGCTGGAAATTTCGCTCATCCTTCCTAAGAGTGCACCTAGTCTATCTCTTCCAGGATCTCCTGAAACAGAAATGCCGCAGACTAAGATCAGTCCTGCGGCACCTGGGAGAATTCTCCTGATTTTCAAAAATGCCATAGTTTCAAACTACGCGCGAAGGTTGATTATCCAAGTACTTTTTTCAATAAAAACTCATGCTCAACTCCCTAAATGCCGCCCCATAGGAAGGCATTTATGAGTTTCGGATCGTTTTGCAGGTGGATTATCCAAGTACTTTTTTGAACTCTGCAGTTACTGCAGGAACTACCTCGAAGAGGTCTCCTACGATACCGTAAGTCGCTACTTTAAAAATAGGAGCATCTCCGTCTTTGTTGATTGCAACGATATACTTAGAGGATCCCATTCCAGCTAAGTGTTGGATTGCGCCAGAAATTCCACAAGCGATGTAACAATTTGGAGAAACCGTCTTTCCGGTTTGTCCTACTTGATGAGAGTGAGAAATCCATCCCGCATCCACAGCTGCACGAGAAGCTCCCAGTGCTGCTCCCAGTGTGTCAGCAAGTTCTTGAAGGATAGGCCAGTTTTCAGGTCCTTTAATTCCGCGCCCACCGGATACAATGATAGAAGCTTCCGTTAATTGAACTTTAGAACCGCCACTTAAGTCGGAAGATACGATTTTTACTTTTGCATTTCCTGCAGAAGGGGAAGTTGCTTCTACCGCGCCTGCACCTGCTTTTTGAGTAATCTCTTGAGAGTTAGGACGAACGGTAAAAATTTGAATCGGGCTTGTTACTTTGAAGTTAGCGTAAGCCTTTCCGGAATAGATTGGTTTTTTTGCTACAACCTTTCCACCATCTACAGAAAATCCTACAACGTCTGCGATAATTCCAGCCCCTACCTTTACAGCTACTCTAGGAGAATAATCTTTTCCTTGAGAAGTATGTGGAAGAAGAACTACTGCAGGGTTTTGTGCTTTGATTACTTCTGCAACTTGATTAGAATATGTTTCTGCGTTGTAATCGCCTGAATTTACGGTAAGGATTGTATCGGCTCCAACTGCAGCCAATTCAGGAGCGTGTTTTTCGACACCATTTCCGATCAGAAGTGCAATTACTTTTCCACCGATAGAATCTGCGATTTTTCTACCTGCAGAAGTAATTTCTCTGGAGATTTTTTTCAGTTCTCCGTCTTTTAATTCTCCAACAATGAATACATTACTCACTTGTGTTCTCCTTATATAACCTTAGCTTCTTCTCTAAGAGCCTTCACGAGTTGAGCTGCAAATGCGTTCGCATCTGCAGCTTCTAGTTTTCTACCTGGAATTCTTGGAGGAGGAGGCTCCAGTCCAACAATTTCGATTTTACTAGCGGGGCTACCTAGATCTGCTGCAGATTTAGTTTCCACAGGTTTTTTCTTAGCGGTCATGATCCCTTTGAGAGAAGGATAACGAGGTTCGTTCAATCCTTTCTGTGCTGTAAGAGCCACTGGAGTAGAAGTTTCGACGGTTTGAGTTCCACCTTCTACTTCTTTTGTAGCTTTAACCGCGGTTCCATTAATTTCAAGATTGATTGCAAATGCAATATGAGGAATTCCTAAAAGTTCTGCAACTTGGATGACAACTTGAGAAGAATCCGTATCGATGGATTGTCTTCCTCCGATAATTACGTCTGCGTTTTCTGCTTTTGCAAAGTTTGAAATCAGTTCTGCTGTATTGTTCGTGTCGAAAGGAACGTAGTTATCCACTTTGATATGAACCGCGCGGTCTGCGCCCATTGCGTAAGCGGTTCGAAGAGCTTCTACGACTCTGTCTGGTCCGAGGGAAACGGCGATGACTTCTCCACCGTGTTTTTCACGAAGTCTGATTCCTTCTTCAATGGCAAATTCATCATAAGGAGAGATAATCCATTTAATTCCAGTTTCGTTAATGGATTTGTCCCCTACTTTAATACTCGTTTCGGTGTCAGGTACCTGTTTCACTAATACGATGATTTTCATTCGATGGGTACTCCAAAAAAATTAGTGCTGTTAACACAAAAATCTTGTGTCTATGTAGTGCAAACCACTTTTTTAAACAAGTCTAAACTGTCTCATCCGTTGAAAGTAGATATTTCAACCAGTAGTAAGTCCAGATCATAAATCCGATTACGATCAAAACGTTTGCGTCTGTTTTTAAGAAAAACGCTAGTCCCCAAAATAAAGGTAAAAGCATCCAAGTGCAAAGAGACAGAAGTAGAAAGATGGATTCTTTTTGAAAGGGAGAATGAAGTGCACTTTGGAATTGAGAACGAAAAACAGACGGTTTGAATAAGTTCGATTTATTTTTTCTTGGAGATTCGTTTTGAAAAGAACCTGTTCTTTTTGTTTCGGTTTCTTGAGTCTTTGAATCTTTTTGCAAAAGAGTATCCGATTTTTGAAAGAAGCCGTAAGATAAAAAGAAAAAAAGCACACAAAGGATTGTCAAAATCAGAGCGTAGATCATAAGATAGTTTTTGGAGAGCAAAGATTCTCTGTCGAGCTGTTTTAGCCTTGGGAAAGAGAATATTAGAGAAGAGGAAACATGAGAGCTTTACTTGAAAAATCAAATGATTTATTTAATCCGACCGAGAACCATCTTGCACTTCGAGAAAATGTTGCAAAGTTCGCGAAAGAGAATATGGACACTCAGGCAAAAGAACACGACGACTATGAAACCTTTAACTTATCTCTGTTTCGCAGAATCGGTTCTGAGCTTGGACTTTTTGGGGTTACCGTTCCAGAAGAAGACGGTGGAATGGGAATGGATGCGGTCGCAGCTGTAATCATCCACGAAGAATTATCCGCATACGATCCTGGTTTTACACTTTCTTATTTGGCCCACGAAGTTTTGTTTGTAAATAATTTTTATCATAGTTCCAACGCTGCTCAAAGAGCTAAGTATCTTTTAAAAGTAATTTCTGGAGAATGGATCGGCGGAATGGGAATGACCGAGCCAGGAGCGGGTACGGACGTTTTAGGAATGAGAACGATCGCCGTAAAGAAAGGCGACAAATACGTGTTAAACGGTTCTAAACAATATATCACCAACGGGAACGTTGGAAGTGTGTTTTTAGTATATGCTAAAATGGATAAGGATTCTAAAAGAACCACTTCCTTTATCGTAGAAAGTTCTTTTCCAGGATTTAGCGTTGGTAAAAAAGAAGAAAAGATGGGAATGCGTTCCTCTCCCACAACTCAACTTATATTCGAAGATTGTGAAGTTCCCGCAGAAAACTTAGTCGGTCAGGAAGACGGCGCACTCGTTCATATGATGAGAAATTTAGAAATTGAGCGGATAACTCTTGCAGCTCAATCTTTAGGTATCGCAAAACGTTGTGTAGACGTTATGGCGGATTACACAATTCGTCATAGGGAAGCGTTTGGTAAAAAACTTTCCGAGTTTGGACAAATTCAAAGACTTTTAGCAGAATCTTATGCAGATTATCAAGCAGCTCGAGCACTCGTATATCAAGTAGCAAGTGGGATTCATCCAGAAAGTAGGAATTCTCTTGGTGCCGCCTCTGCAAAGTTAGTTGCTACTCAAATGGCGGAAAGAGTTTCTCGAAACGCCATTCAAGCGTTAGGTGGTTATGGATATTGTCGCGAATATCCAGTAGAAAGATTACATAGGGATTCCATTCTTCTTTCGATTGGTGGGGGAACCAACGAGGCGATGCAAAAAAACATCGTCGCCGATTTGAAAAAAATCTACGAAGGTACTCCTTGAGTCGAAAGAACATTTCCCTTACCGAAAGTCTGGAAGAATATATCTTTCGGAATTCCGTAAGAGAACCGGATTCTTTTTTAAAATTGAGAAAAGAAACTGGCACCTTGGCTCAGGCGAATATGCAAATCAGTCCTGAAGAAGGACAATTTTTAAATATTCTTACTAAAATCAGCGGAGCAAAAAGAATTATAGAAATCGGAACTTTTACCGGTTATTCTTCTCTTTGTTTCGCTTCTGCTCTGCCAGAAGATGGTAAAATTCTTTGTTGTGATGTTAGTGAAGAATGGACAAACGTTGCACGTAAATACTGGAAAGAAAACGGTTTAGAAAATAAGATTTTTCTAAAACTTGGATCTGCATTAGAAACCTTGCAAGTGTTGATTGATTCAAAATCTGCACCGACTTGGGCTTCCGATTTTGCCTTTGGACCTTCTTCGATCGATTTGTTTTTTTTGGACGCCGATAAAGAAAATTATCAGAATTATTATCCGTTGATTTTAAAACTTCTTAAACCTGGCGGTCTTTTGATTGCGGATAACGTTCTTTGGGGTGGAAGTGTGGCTGATCTTTCTCATCAAGAGCCTTCTACCGTCGGGATTCGAAAGTTTAACGAACTCGTATATAACGATTCTTTGGTGGATGTAAGCTTAGTTCCGATTGCAGACGGGGTTTCGTTGGTGAGGAAGAGATAACCGTAATTGATTTCGAAGATCCTTCCCTCGTTTGATATCGAAAAGAAGGAAGGATCGTTTTTTATTTACAAGCGTTTGGAGCCAATCCCCCATCCTCGTAGTAAACAAGAGTTGCATTACTAACGTGTCCTATGTCTAAGCCAGCCTTGCTGTGGTCGAAAGAAATCTGAGGCGGAAAGTGATCCCAATTGTTATTCATTGCGTATATAATTTGTGTTTCGTTACCATTTCCTGGAATCCATATATCATTGTATGAATTGCAGGATATAGTATTATTTCCCGCGCTTCCGGTCGGCCCCTGTCCTAAATCAAGTCCAATTGGACTGCCGATACCTATGTAATTTTTAGAAATTACATTGTTCTCCACTTTGTCATAGGAAGCTCGAATTCCATTATTGATGATCCCATGATAATTAAAAGTGAGTTGATTTCCAGAGATTATATTATGACCGACAGCCGTTACGTGATAATATTCGTACTGGATACCGATTCCCAAGGGCATTCCAGTGATCGTATTATTTTTAATCTTTATGGATACGAAATTCTGTATAGAAATCCCTCTAACTGAATAATCATCTGGAATATCCGGGTTCGGGTTGGTGATTTTAAATCCGGCAATTTGAGAGTTATTGTTCGGGATGATGGTGGCATTCACGTGGGGAATGTCGTCTCCTCCCCCGTTGATCCAAGTGGGTCCTGTTTTAGGTGTGGTTCCCGGTGGTCCCGCGTAAAGGGAGGAAGAACCGCCGACCAAACCCTTTCCATCATAGTCTCCGTATAAGTTAACTCCATCCGGAATATAAATAGGAAATGTCTCTCCTAGGGACTTGTCGTAGGTTCCGGGCGCAACTAGAATCACTTTTGTACCGTCGGCCTTGGATGCTATAATCGCCTTTGTGATTGTACGGTAGGGGGCGGACTTAGTACCTGCATTGGAGTTGTTTCCGGAGATGGAATCCACGTAATGCGTCGGTATATCTAAAATCCTCAGTTCCGAATTCCGTTCGGGATGGGCAAGGTTAAGCTGTTTGTGATTTACAATTCCTAAAAGCAATTGGGAAGCGTTACTGTTTTCGCCGCTTTCCGAAGCACAGCCGACTAATAACAATCCTACGAAAAAAATATTTAAAAAATGTTTCATTTTCGGTATCCTTGTTTTAAAAGTTTTGAAACATTGAATTAAGTTTAAATTTTGTCAATATTAATGAAGTCATTTTTATTCAATAATTTGGCATAGATAGTAAACCAAAAATTACCGAAATTAAAACTCAAAAGGGAAGCTTCGAGCGGAAACTTTTCGGATTTATAATACGCAAATTATGCGAGGAAAAGGATAACGTTTCGATGGAAGACGGCATTGCATTCAAGTTCCAAAACTCCTGAAATGCGGGAACTCCTGCCAGTTTCCTTTTCGATTTTAGGATAGTTCTAAATAGAGTGCATTCGATGGTTGAAAGTTTGTGCGAATCAGAAATTCGACGGTAAAATTCTTTGTTGTGATATTAGTGAAGAATGGACAAACGTTGCGCGTAAATACTGGAAAGAAAACGGTTTAGAAAATAAGATTTTTCTAAAACTCGGATCCGCATTAGAAACCTTGCAAGTGTTGATTGATTCAAAATCTGCACCGACTTGGGCTTCCGATTTTGCCTTTGGACCTTCTTCGATCGATTTGTTTTTTTAGATGCAGATAAAGAAAATTATCCGAATTATTATCCGTTGATTTTAAAACTTCTTAAATCTGGCGGTCTTTTGATTGCGGATAACGTTCTTTGGGGTGGAAGTGTGGCTGATCTTTCTCATCAAGAACCTTCTACAATTGGAATTCGTAAATTTAATGAACTTGTATATAACGATTCTTTGGTGGATATCAGCTTAGTTCCGATTGCGGACGGGGTTTCGCTCGTAAGAAAGAGGTAGTTATTTAACGTGAATCCGATATAACAAATGCGAAAGCGATTATTATGCTGCGATCCGTAGAGAGCCGTTGTGTTGAGTTTGGAAATTCCGAAGGAATTTTCGCGAAAAGCACGGTCGCGAGCCATTTTAGCTATGAAATCTGCGAGCGGATTCGCCCAGACTTTCAACCGCCGAACTCACGTTATTTAACGAGATAGAAACCCACTTTTTGCCATAACCTTACCCACAAATAATTGGATCTTAAGATTCTATCATTGGAATTACGACAAAATCCTCTGTAAAACTTAGTTCCCGCCCCACAACGCGATTCATAGAGAGCGTTGTGTTGAGTTTAATTTTGATTCCAAAATCCTTCGCAACTTGTGGATAAGGTTATGACTTTTTGCTTATCGTTCTACTTACTTAAAATACATTCACACGAATATCTCCAGGTAAACTTGCACCTAGGTTTTTCCCAACGATTAGTATAATCCCATTATAGTCGGCGGTAAATTTAAATTGAGTTAAGCTAACAGTATTTGTGTTTCCTAAAAAAACATTTGTATTAGTAGCTCCTGCATAGGTTGCAATTTCGGAGTTTGTACCGTGACAACCATCTTTTCTAAAAAGAAAAGTTAAGTCTTGGTTTGTCGCTTCATACTTAACGTTAGTCGTTATACTGGATACTTGAATTGTCTGCCCCTTTTTAATCAAAATCGGCATAATTGCTTTTGGAACTACATTTCCACTGGGTGAATTGTAATATTGAGGTTTATTTTCGAAGGTTATTGTTGTTTTGTTATAAGAGTCTGATACTACTTCCGAACTAGTAACACAATCGTATTGAGTAGTTGCGTTTATGAGAACACTATATAAAATATAAGTACTCAATTCATTTTCTTTTTTTTCATCCGGACAGGAAACGAAAAGAAATAACATTAGTGATAAAATTAAAATTATTTTATATTTCATTTTTGCATAAAAAATAAATCTTATTAAAATGTCAAACGAATAGAATTCTACTGATCTCTAGAAAATTGAGTGCCGTTAATTTTATCACAAAACGCTGATTCTATGCAAAATATTAGGTGCCTTATTATATAGTTATGAGTAATAAGAAAAACAAGATTTGTTTTAAAACTTAGATGGTTTTTACTCTAACAAAGTATGATTTGCTGAACAACTTTTTAAAACCAAGTTTCAAGTTCATCCAAGTTAGGATAAATAATAAGAAATTACTTTTTGAAGTTCCAGTTCTTCGATTAACTGATCTCTATAAAATTGAGTAATTAAATGTTTATTACAAGATGCCGTTAACGTAAATTTGATAGAATCCAATGCGAAAGTAACTGGAGGCGTAGGGAACTATTCAGCAGAACGTTCTTTCAAACTTAGCGTTTTGCTTCTTGAACTCAGTAAACGCTTCCTATGAGTCGCGATGCAGGTCGTTTGACAGATCGTGTTCTATAATAAATTGAAACTAAAGACAAAATATTGTATTACGTTTCTTTCATGCAATTTATTGATCAGAGCTGAGAGTCCAGCTACGCCCCGGTTTTCTTGCTCTAAGCTCATATTATTGAAGTGTAAATTACTGGATTGAATTTTTTATTATATAGTTCTAAGTAAAAATTCGTTCGTTTTGTAGAATTTTTAGAAACGATTTTAAGCTTCTTATTGAAGAAAAGTTTAAATTGAATTTTTCATTTTACTTTTGATGAGTTAATAAATTTTAGAACAACATTTCAATAACAGTAAATATCTTGCTGACAGTGCGATAATTCTCGATAACAATAAGTAGGTTGAACCGCATCAGAACAGGAATAAGGTTGTTCTGAATTACAGCCGGGAAAAATTCCGGTAGTATTACAAATTCCACTTTCAGAGCTTTCCTGGACCAAAATATAAAATCGATTACTTTCTAAAATGGTTCCTGCATTTTCGTATTGAACTCGATACGTCGATTTGGTTTGTGCTTGTGTAGGTGTTCCAGAAATAATTCCTGTGGAATTATCCAAATACAAAGAAGTTGGCAAATCCGGAGCAATTGTAAAAGCCCCTTCGGTTGGAGTTATTTTTTTGATTTCAGGAGTATAACTTGTATTTACGTTTTTTGTAAATATAAGTGGAGAATAACTATTATATGTTATCGAAGGAGGTTCTAATATCGCTTCTAATTCGGAAACGATTGCATAACAATATAGATCACAGCCAATGTTCAACCAAGAAGACGAACAATTAAAAGTTTGAATTGCAAGAATGAAGATATATAATTTTTTTTGAATATTCATTTTTTATATGTTGATATGTTAGAGAAGTCGCAAATAAAAATTTTTAAAGAAAATTAAATTCATAATTACTTTACGTTTTAATAACAATAAACGTCGTTTTGACAATCGGAAGCCCTAAAATAACATTTAGCTGGTCGAATTGCGTCAGAACAGGAAAACGGACGTTTGGAATCGCAGCCAGAAAAGATCCCAGTCGTATTACAAGCCCCACTGCCTTCACTTTCTTCTACAAAAATGTTGAATGGATTACTTTGAATCTGAGTTTCTTGATTTATAAAATCCACAATATAAACGGATTTGGTTTGGGACAATGTAGGTGTTCCGGAAATAATTCCTGTGGAGGTATTGAAAGATAAGGTATTAGAAATATTTGGGGAAATCATAAAGGATCCACCTGCAATAGATGCGTTTCTCAAAATGGGAGTATAACTTGTGTTTATATTTTTTATAAATATCAGCTGGGTTTTTTCGTAAGTTAAAGATGGTCTTAACGCTAAGAACAGTACTATATTTCTAAAATTTTCTTCTTCATTCCCATCAATTCCGTAGGGATTGAGTTTATCTGGATCACAATTTAAAATCGTGATTATTAAAAATATAATCAATAGAGTTTTTTTCACAGGTTAATCTACCTCGAATTTTATATGTTTTCTATTGATTTTGTTGTGTCTACTTCAATTGAGAATTTTCATTTTAGAGATAAACTTTATAATAAAATAGAAAAATTTTAAAAATGAATTTTTAATAGAGTTGTTGAAAAATTAATTCGCCATCGATTTTCGTTGTATGGAAACTGTCGATTGAAGTAGTTTTGTTAAACTCCACTATAGAATTTTTCAACAACTCTAATTTAATAGTCATCTATCTTTTAAACTAGATGGTAATGTTCATGTAAAGTGAGTATTGGAATGACAAATGAATTAAAATATGATTCGAAGACCAGTTGAATGTCAATGGAAACGAAAAGATAGATTCTTCAAAGTTGTGGAAATTCCATACAAAAATTTGAAAATGAAAAACTCGCAGGCAACAATCTAGATGGATTTTATATTTTATTAGAAATTTATAAAATACTTATTTATCATTTTATATTTCAGAGTTCGTTCCCTAATGCTCAATTTTTGAACGGTTCATTTACTTCTGAATCAGAACATCGAGTATAAATTTTAGAACTCTATGCTTCAGTCTTTTTAATTTAACAAAACGTTTTTTACGGATCGTAGCAAGAAAAACTCAATAATACCGCTTTATGATTAACCGGATTCGTTCGAATTTTATTATACCGAGCTTACAGAAGTATAATATTGGTTCCTTAAAAAGAATGGAGGGATATTCTATTAATTTACTTATATAGAATTTATTTTAGTATTGATAACTATATTATAGAATAGTGTTACTACTCGGACGCATGAAAATAGTACCAAATTACTAACGGCCTAATTTACGAAAAAATAGTGGTATTTAAAAAATACCACAAATTCGGGATTTACGGCATTTTAAAGCAAGACCAAAATATTCAAATTTTTGAAACAATCTAACACAAAGTATTCTATTCATACGTCCGAGTAGTATTTTTTATATAATCCGTGTTTAAAATCAGAATTTTGGGTACTTTTATTATATGACTCTGAGTGACGCGAATTGAATTCAAAAAGATTGGTTAGATTTGAGCAATATTCTAAAAATCAAATTTATATTGTATGATTGATAAAGTTATATAGTATATTTCTGATTATGAAAAAAGAATCAGGATCAAATGAATATTTATTTATCATAGATCCTGAATATAAAATTATTGGAATTTTATAAGAAATATGTCTATTTTTCCTATATTGCGATTTTCGAATAATTCGCCGTCTGTCCACCCAGTAGCATAAAGATTTCCATTAAAATCGGCTCCGATTCCAGAACCAATCATAGTTTTTTGTTGAACTCCCCATTGCCAGAGTTTTAAAACGTCTCCCGAAGAACTATGTTTTGTTACAAAGACGTCTCTGTTTCCTTCCGAAGGACCGTCATTAAACTTGATAAATCCATTGGTTGAACCGGTTGTAAAAACGTTACCTAATCTGTCTGTGGTTATTTCACTGATAAAGGTAGATTTTAAAGGTGTGCTCGGACCAAATTGTCTGATCCATTTTTGTGCTCCGGACGAATCGTATTTGATGATCAGTCCATTGTGACTATTGTCTTGAATTGTACTTGAGGCGAAATCTACGTCTGTGTACGCGCCTACTAGGACATTTCCAAGTGGATCTGTCGTAATTGTATTGCCGAAAACCGATCCCAGAGCAAAACCTAATCGTGCAAAAATTTGTCCATTGCCGTTTTCATCATATTTAAAAACGAGAAGATCATTTCTTCCGATTCTTGGATTCTTATCGTTTCTAATGTTATTGTTGTTTGCCGAACCACATAAATAAATATTTCCCGATCGTTTATCAAAAGCGACACTAGTTGGAGTTATTTTTGCTTCTAAGGCGGAAAGCTCTTTTACCCAAACCTGGTTTCCGTTCGTATCAAATTTGGTAATAAATCCACTTTCCGGTTTTACGCTGTCTCCTTCGAATGGTCCGTTAGAAGTTCCAACAACATAAGAATTTCCTAATGTATCTACTGCTATGGTTCTGGGATTAACTTTGTACGCGTCGTTAGACGATCCTATTTCTCTGATCCATTCTAAATTTCCTTCCGAATTGATTTTAATTACAAACAGAAATTGTTTTTTTTCTATACGTGATTTTTCAAAATAATTTTTTATTGTGGAAGAACCGGTTACATAGGCGTTTCCTTTTGTATCGACTGCAATTCCAGTGACGTCAAGGTTTACATAGGGATTTTCCAATTCATGAGTCCAGATTTCATTTTTCTGAGAATCATACTTTCCAAGAACTAACTTTTTACCTGTTATTAGTCTATGGACAGAATTGTCATAAAATGGATTGCCATCCGTATCAGCTGCGATGTAGATAAAACCATTATCATCGACTGCAAGGTGAGAGTCTTTGGTCAGTTTAAGATGATCTCCGTATAACAAAGCCCACTCAAAGTTTACAAGATTTTCTCGAAATGGTATTTCTTCCGGATCTAAAGAATCTAAATTTTCGTGAATTGCAATAGGCCCAATCCCATTTCCTTGGACCAAAGGAATTAAAAAGTTTTTTATCTCTTTGCCAGAAGTGGGCGAACAAGCCTGAAAGAATATTATAAAAATTAGAATTATCAAACGAATCAAAGTTTTCTCTCCACCTAAGAATTATCTCAATATTTGTATGTTTTTATTTATTTGAGATTTTAGTATAAGCCACAGTATACTTTCTATTTTTTGACTAAAAAAGTCTAAAAAAATTTTAGACAGATAAGCGATCAGGGTAGGGTGTTTTACCCTACTTTGAAATTGTTCTTTTTAATTTATGAATTATACTTTAAGAACAATTTGTATTAATGTGAGTTTGAGTAAGAAACTGAGTTTTACAATTTAATTGCAAGATATTGGTTTTTGGTGGTTTTGACATTTTAGGAATCGATTTGTAAAATTCAGATTTCGACTTTTTTTGGAAAATGAATTTCTTAAGCTGTGCTTGTAGTATATTAGAGTCTACTAATAAAAAGATTTTACCCATTCCTTTTATTAAAAATGTAGGAAAGTTAATTTTTAAACAATTCTATAGATAAATCCATTCTTGCTAAAGATCCAAGACATGTTATTATGATAATCACAAAATAGTATTCAATTTTAATGTTTTTTGGATTATATCAAAGAGTCTATTCTAAAACCTCTAGAAATACTAACTTCTATTTTAGAGATTTATAATAAACTGCTGAAATTTCCACAAGTTATGCCATATTTAGACATTTGCGAATTTTCCTAGGAGTTTTTCATCAATCAAATCGTTTATAATCTTTAGGTTTTGGGATAAGATTGATCAAGACAAAAGAAATAAACCTGGAGTTTTAGTTCCGAAAAAATCCTTTTGCTGAAAAATTGATGAGAAGTTCTTTTGCGCGAGATACATTTGGAAAGGTTTTATATTCTGTACATGACATACAAGACTTATCATTCATGATTTTATTTTTTTGAACACTGAGTTGGTGAATATTAATAAGATTTGTATTATAGTAAAAAAGCAGCGTAAAGAATAAGATCAATAAAAAATGTTTTTTAATCCTAATGAGTGGGAATAGACAAATATAAATCAATGAGTAAAGAAATAAAGTATTGATATGATAACGAGATGAAAAAGCTTGTTCGAATCCAAATCCTCCTCTTGTAATTACGAGCGAACTTAAGCTTAAGAGTAAAAAGGAAATCATTGAAAGATGAAGTTTTGAAATTTTGAGATAATTCTTATAAAGATATAAAATGCCTAAAAGTGGAATCATTCCTAAGATTAGTACAAATTTAGAATTGAATACATTTGATAATAAGGCTAGTCCATAATAAATCCGACTCAAGAAAAAGAATTTAGTATTAGAGAAAAATTCAGGGTGACCATTCGGTTTATTGTATGGAAAGATAATGAAATATAATAAAATGATCATTAGAAAAATGAATAACCAAATGAATAGTTTAGGTTTGTCTTTTAATAGAAGAGGAATTCCGCTTAGAAAGACAAACATTCCGTTCCCTTGACAAAATACTGCGATTACTGCAAAAAAAATTCCTAAAACGAAATCGATAAGTTTATCTTTGGAAAGAAAGTATAAAGATAAGAATCCAAAGTAAATCACAGGGTAATTGGAAAGGGATGCCATTGCCCAAGTTTGGGTTTCCCAATTCGAAAAATTCAATATGGCTAAAAATATTGGAGAGATAAGTATAAATTTTCTTTTATCTTCAATTGTATAATAAAGTAATAGAAGACATAAAAGGATAAATGTATTCCCGATTAGAATCAAATGAGAAAAGTCTATTATATGAAACAACTTTAAGTAAGCTAGGATTATAATTCTTAGGAAAACTAGTCTATGTTCATTGTATTGAGAAAATAAAATGGAAATTTTTGAATGGCTTTTTTCCCAGAGATCTAGGAAACCAAGGATTGTATTGTAATCGTCTCCAAAGGGAAAATTGACCGAATATTTACGAATCGTATAAAAATATGTATAAACACTGAAAAGAAAGATGAAGGATGTAGTAATGTGGAAGATTAAAATTCTATTTTTCTTTAATAACTGAATGGCTAGATTCATTTTTAAATTTTAGTTTTACAAAAATTGAATACAATTAAAAAATTAAGGTTTCTTTTAGAGTAAACAATTCTTTTAGATAATTCGTTCTAAAAGTAGAAATATCTTTTATCACGTTCAATAAAATCCTTTTTAAAACAACTCCGAAAAACATAATTTAAAAAATTATAAAGTGCAAAATTAGGTGAAGTTGAATTATCTAAACTTTATGAGAAATAAATCTAAGTCTCCACCTATAACTTGATATTCTTTTCCATTGTTGTCTGTAAGTCCGGTAGTATATAAATTTCTATTAAAGTCGATCCCAATCTTACCAGGATATAAAGTTTCTCCCAGTCTTCCGATTTGACGTATCCATTCGATTTGTCCTAGGTAATTGTATTTTGTCAAAAAGATATCTTGGTTTCCTAGTGGTTCGCTATGTTCATTGATGATATTTCCATTAGTTGAACCCGTAGTAAAAATATTTCCATTCTCATCGGTTGCAATTCCAGTGATTGTAGTTGATCTTTGAATAAATTGAGCGTCTTCCCGAGGACCCAATTGTCTGATCCATCTTTCGTCTCCATTGAGATCATATTTTATTAAAACTCCGCGCAAATATGTCCTTTCGTATGTGCCAAATTCAAGATCTATAATGCTAGATCCTCCAACTAAAACATTTCCGAATGAATCTACAGTCAGAGAATTGGGTGTTATACTATCTCTATATAGATTCGTTTGAGTAAAAAATTCTTGATTTCCATTTTCATCAAATCTAAGAATAAAAAGGTCATCACCTCCTGCACCATTGGAATAGTTAAAAGTTTTATTGGTTCTAAAGTTTGCATTTTTTGATGTTCCGGCTACATAAATTTGCCTTAAATCTTCATCCACCGCGACATTCTTTGGGTAGATACTGGCATCAACTATAGAAATTTGTTTTACCCAAATCTGATTTCCATTAGTATCAAATTTGATAATATACCCACCGCCGAGGTTACCGTCTGCATTATCTCCGAATGGTCCATTAGAGGTTCCAACTATATAAGAATTTCCAAATATATCTACTGTAATTCCTTCCGTAAAGACTTTATAAGTATTATAAACTCCTTTTGCTCTTTGGGGAGCAGCCTGTTTTTTCCAAGCGATAGTTCCATCTGTATTGAACTTAATTACGAACATATCCTGATCAGATATAAGCGCCTTTTCAAGTGGACCATTGGTATAACCAGTTACATATGCGTTTCCGTTTATATCTGCTGCTAAACCGGTAATTGTTAAATGAGTATTTCGAGAGCCAATTCGTTTCATCCAAAGTTCATTTTGATGAGAATCATATTTTTTTAAGATTACATCTCTAGTTCCGATTTTTAATTTATCTCCAATTAGATTTGCATTGGAATCAGAAGCCACATAAATGAAGCCATTTCCATCAATTGCAATGTTTGGCGTCTTGATCGTATTATTGGAGGGGATTTCAAGTAGCGTAGCCCATTCCAAGTTAAGTGGGTTTCTGCCGAAAACCAATGGTCTTTCTTCGGGGATAACTGCGTTTTCTTCTAAGATATTCGGATTTTGATCAAGATCGATCGGTCTTTCCTCTGGATTTGAAGCAAATGAATTTTGAGGAAAACTTGAGTTTCCTTGGACCAAAGGAATTAAAAAGTTTTTTATCTCTTTGCCAGAAGTGGGCGAACAAGCCTGAAAGAATATTATAAAAATTAGAATTATCAAACGAATCAAAGTTCTCTCTCCACCTAAGAATTATCTCAATATTTGTATGTTTTTATTTATTTGAGATTAGAATTGTTGAAAAATTAATTCTCCATTTGTTTCTATTTTATGGAAACGAACAATTGAAGCGGTTTTGTTAATCTGAACTATGGAATTTTTCAACAATTCTATTTTAGTATAAGCCACAGTATACTTTCTATTTTTTGACTAAGAAAGTCTAAAAAAATTTTAGACAGATAAGCGATCAGGGTAGGGTGTTTTACCCTACTTTGAAATTGTTCTTTTTAATTTATGAATTATACTTTAAGAATAATTTGTATTAATGTGAGTTTGAGTAAGAAACTGAGTTTTACAATTTAATTGCAAGATATTGGTTTTTGGTGGTTTTGACATTTTAGGAATCGATTTGTAAAATTCAGATTTCGACTTTTTTTGGAAAATGAATTTCTTAAGCTGTGCTTGTAGTATATTAGAGTCTACTAATAAAAAGATTTTACCCATTCCTTTTATTAAAAATGTAGGAAAGTTAATTTTTAAAGAGCTTTATTTTATAAAAATAGAATATATAAAAAATTTAAAAGATGCAGTGGGTGTTTTTAAGATTATAGTATTTAATCCCTAATCATCTCAAAGTGAAAGTTATTTAAGTTTCGTAATGAAATAGGTTAGTGATTTAAAACAGTATAGGTCGTTAAACTGTTGTAATATTTTTAGAGGATCGGTTTTGTTTCCAATCTCATATTTAAGAGATAATTTTTTCCAGTTCTTTACAAAGGATTTTTACAACTTGATAGTTTCGAAACCATTTCTTATCTGCTGGAATTATATACCATTCCTTGAATTGATTTTTATCGTTTAAGATCATTTCATAGGCGGATTGATAATCATCCCAACGATCTTGAGTTGTTTGGTCAGAGGGATCATATTTCCAATTTTTATCCGGATCAGAAATTCTTTCTTGAATTCTTTTTAGTTGTTCCTCCTTGGAAATGTGCAGAAAGAATTTCAAAATTACGGTTCCCTTTTCTCTGAAAAGGTGTTTCTCGAAGTCACGGATCGATTCCATTCTTTCTTCAATTCTTTTATCCGAAAGAGTTCCTTGTATTTTAGGCATGATTACGTCTTCGTAATGAGAGCGATTGTGAATATAAATCATACCTTTTGGAGGGACGTATTTATGAATTCTCCAAAGAAAATCAAATTGTATCTCTTCCGAATTTGGTATTGACCAAGATTTAACATAACAACCTTGAGGATTGATTCCGGCAAAAACATGTTTGATCGTGCTATCTTTACCGGCCGTATCTACACCTTGTAATATAATAAGAATCGAATGTTTTTTTAGCGCATATAACTTTTCTTGAAGATAAGAAAGATTCTTAATGTATTCTTCCGTTTTTTGAATCACTTCTTCTTTGAGTTTATCTTTTGGCGGGAGGGTGTCTATTTCTTTAAGGCGCATTTAAATTTACTTTGAAATCATTTCTTAAAGAGGTTTACTAATGATAAAATTGATTTGCGAACAGATTTAAAAATTGGAAGTGAAGATAGTTTCAAAAGTTGGAATATTAGATCTAACCCTTTGTCGATTAAAAGTTCAGTTTTTCTTTTATGAGTGGATTCATCAAAAAGCCAAACGTATATAATTCCGAGTTGAAAAAGCCAAAATAACAAAGGAAGGTCTTCTTTTAGATCGGAAGGAAAAGGATTTTTTGAATCCAAAATTGCGTTCCTAAAAATGGAAATTGCGTCTTCTCGAATTTGTTTTGTTTCCTTGCTAAACGGAGAAAGAGGATGTTTGGGATCTCCGCCACTTCTAGAAAGAACGTGTAAAAATTTTTCGTAACCGATAAATTGCCCAAGTTTAAATCGAATTATGTTTTTGATCCTATCCTTAAGATCTAAATTGGATTTACAGAATTCAATATTTTGAATATTTGCTTCTTCTTGAGTAGTTCTATAAAATTCTAGAACAATTTCTTCTTTTGTTTTAAAATGATAGTAAGATGCTCCTACTGCCAAACCTGCTTTTTTAGCTATGGTACGCATCGTAGTTTCGTCATAACCTTCTTTTTGAAAAGATAAAATTGCGGTTTTAAAAAGAAGAGACCGAGTTTGTTGTGATTTGCCGGTCTCTTTTTGTTTTGTGGTTTTTTTCCGAATCATATCGGGATTTAAGATTCTCCGAAAGTATTTGAGATTTTCTTTCTGAATTTTGCAAACAAAAATAGATTGAAAAAGTGCATTGCTCCTAGGATTAAAAGGACGATTCCAACTTTTTTAGTTAGAACTTCGATACATTCCGCCAGATCTAAAGGTTTTTGTTCGGTGCTCAAAGAAAGACTAATATAACCTATGTTAATCAGATAAAATCCTACGATCAAAAGGTGATTGATCGAATCTGCTAATTTTTCCTCTCCATTGAACATTTTTACAAGAAAAACTCTACCGTTATGGAAGAGAGTTCTTGCGACCCAGATTGTCATTAGAATGCTGATGATCAAATATCCAAAATAAAGACCAATCGTATAAGGGCCAGAACCAGGTTTGGAATGTTTAAGACCTTGAGCGTTCAAAAAAGAAATTACAGCTGTGTTTTCATAGTGAGTGGCAATGTCTAACGCGTTTTCGCCGTGACGATTCAAATAGTCCGAATATGGATATCTAGAATAATATAATTCTATAATATTTTTATCTGGAAACTGAGCGGCGTAATGAATTGGATAATCCCCTGCGTAATCGTTATCTGATATTATTGATGGGGATTCGTCGTTTGCCTTGTCTAAGATATATTGAAGCATTTTTGTGTCATTGCTTTCGATTGCAAAAAAAACGGCACTTCTTCCTCTGCTATCCTTTTGATTTAGTAATTCTGGCTTGGATGCAAGAATTTTCTGAGTCTGTAACAGATCTCCATTACGTACTACTTTAAAAAAATCGGACATAGAATCTCCAAAGGTTGAGGACGTAATTCCGAATAATATCATTCCGAAAATGATTTGTTTCATGGTCTTCTCCAAAATTTGAACATGTTCAAATTTTGGAGAAGTACTTTGTTTTGGCAATAAAGTTTTTTGAACTCGTTCAAAAATATATTTTTTAATTTATGATTTCTATCTGTAGCTGAGTTTATTGAACTTGTTCCAAAACTTTAGAATTGAACTTTTGTGAATATTAGAATTGTTGAAAAATTAATTCTCCATTTGTTTCTATTCTATGGAAATGGGCAATTGAAGCAGTTTTGTTAATCGGAACTAGGGAATTTTTCAATAACTCTATTCTATAAAATGTGGCAGAGTTCCCACAGAAACCGTTTCTTTACAATCGATTTTTTAAAACAAGTTTTAGCAAGTTATGACAAATGACATCCTCTAAATTGTAGAAGTTCATCCATTTTTCGATTTATACTTAAATCTTATCCCAAAACTTCAAAGAATTTTACGCGATCATTCTTTAGAAATTTTTAATAAAATGTAATAGTTCCTACAAATTAGGTCACATTTAGCAATTTGTGAACAGTTCTTATCTAGTTAAATTTTCGTAGTAGTTTCCACATTTTTGTGAAACTCAATCTCATAGGCTGTTCGAAAAACTCAGCAAATACCTTCCTAATAGTTTAGGTTTTGGGACAAGCTTTTTACTAAGTTCTGTAAAGTAGGGCGTTCAAATTTTGCGTTAAATAGTATATTCATTTCAAAAATTTATAGAATAATGTTTTAGGATTACTTAGGTTTATATAGCAGAGGACCAGTATTAGAGTTGTTGAAAAATCAATTTTCCATCTGTTT
This sequence comes from Leptospira interrogans, assembly GCF_900156205.1. GTDB lineage: Bacteria > Spirochaetota > Leptospiria > Leptospirales > Leptospiraceae > Leptospira > Leptospira interrogans. Next base: position 158,791 of record NZ_FTNA01000003.1, on the reverse strand, counting down.
TCTATTTCATGGAAACGGTCGATTCAAGCAGTTTTGTTAATTGAACTATAGAGTTTTTCAACAATTCTATTTTGTATTCCAACGTAAACGGGTTTTATGATAAATTTGTAGATCTATATTTCTGAGTAATGACAATTTTATTCAGGTTATAGGGATCAGTGGTAAAATCATTATCTTTAGATTTTATAGAAATTTTTAAAATTCATTTTTCTATTATTTTTTAAACGCAATTTCCTCCTAAATTTTAATTTCATTTCTTAAATTTTTTTTGGCACAAAAAAAAACGAAAATCGTTGGCATAGATGAAACAATTGGAGGATCCAATCATGATTCAGAAAAAAATAGTAATGTTGGTGTTTTTGATCGTACTCTTTTCTAACTGTCATAAGTCAGAAAATAAACAAGATAACAATTTACTTTTACTCCAGGCCTTAGCCGTTCAAGATCCAGGAATTGCGGGACTATTAGCTCCTATGGATCTTATGCGTTCTATGGGTGGTTCAAGTGGAGCCGGAGCTTATTCTAAAGGTATCGTATCTCCTTTTCAAACAACCAGTACTACCGAAGAAGTTTCTACTGTGTGTCCATTAGGTGGAAAGGTGTTGCACACTGGTGAATGGAATGAAAGTGATTCTCAAACTGGAGCGAGCTTGCAATATTCTCTTAAAGTAAAGTATATAGACTGTAGAATTATGGGTCGTGACACATCCGGCACTGGAGCCAATAGAATCATGGCTTTGAACGGTGATGCTATGATTGAAGGAAGAGCAGATCTCATATTTGATGTCGGTTTTGCCCCTCAAGATGCAAAGCCTGAACTTAGATATACTATGAATTCTACTTCTAGAAACAATTTCGATTCTTATACTGTAAATGGACATGCGTATCCTAAGAGCGATATTACTACTAAAGCAAGCAATGGAAAATATGCCTTCGAACATATGGATGATGTGGATAAAGCAACGATGACCGTGGATGAAACTGTAGAAGTCACCGGAAAGATTGGAGATGAAGAAATCAATCAAGTGATAAAGTATAAAAGTACAACTAAACTTCATTAATTCTATTACCGCCGAGTAAAAGGCTCGGCGGTTTTTCAATCAAAACGTTTCTTTCAAAAATTATCTTAGAACCGCCTGACTTAAAAACCTGATCTTAGATTTTTAACTCAATGTAGTAGTTTTTAGAAAAATTAGATTACCTTGATAAATTTATATTTTTTGAATGCGTTTTTTTAACAAAGTTTTTGAATGAAATTTCATTATAAAAATTGAAAATCCATTTATAAATATAAAGGTCTTCTTTTAAAAATTTTCTTGCGAATATATAATAATTCTCATAATGATTTGTTTATGAAACGAAAGGATCTCGTTTTTACTAAACTTTTTGTAATACTCATAGCTATATAATAGAATACTCAATATTTTACATTCAAACAGTTCTATATGGTGAATATTTTCAATATTCAATTTTATAGGCTCGGTAAAATTCCAAATTTCTTGTAACTTTGATTTAAAGATCGATAGAGCCAAATCTATGGAAATGGGATGATCTGAAATTTATGAATTGCCCCTCCTAAGGGTTTGTCTCAAAACTTCAAAGAATTTTACGCGTAATTACTACCCGGACGCATGAACATAGTACCAAGTTATTAACGGCTGAATTTACGAAAAAAATAGTGGTACTTAAAAAATACCGCAAATTTGGGATTTACTGCATTTTAAAGCAGAACCAAAATATTCAAATTTTTGAAACAATCTAACCCAAGTATTCTATTCATGTGTCCGAGTAGTAATTCTTTAAAAATTTTTAATAAAATGCAGTAGTTTCTACAAATTAGGTCGTATTTGGTAATTTACGAATTTTCAAGCAGTTCTAATGTCGTTCAATTTTCGTAGTAGCTTTCTATATTTTATCAAACTCAATCTTGCAGGTCGTTCGAAAAACTCAACTAAGGGTCGGTGTTTAGGATTTGGGAGGAGCTTCTAAATTGATCATAAATGTAAAAATGTTAGACGTGAGAATAAATAGTCGAACGCCACCTTTCTAAGAATACTAAACCATCGTTTAAAAAATGATTGAGTCCGAAGTAGATATATCCATAATGGATATATGATGACTAAAGAAGAGTCAATTGAAACGAAGGGAATTACTCCGGCGATGTTTCATATTCTTCTTTCTTTAGCGGAAGGACCGCAACATGGATATGGAATTGGAAAATCAGTGGAAATTTCCTCGGAAGGAAATTTTCATCTTGGACCGGGAACTTTGTATAGAACTTTAGAATTAATTCGAGGTTTTGGCTGGGTTCGATATTCTAAAAAGAAAGTGATGGAAAATGACGATCCTAGAAGACTCTATTATGAAATTACTTCTGACGGTAAGGAGATACTTGTCTACGAACTCAAAAAAATGGAAACGACTTTAAAAAGAGCGAAAAAATTGAAACTGTTGGGAAATTGAAAATGATTTTTCGGTTTTTTAAAATCCTGATTCAAATTGTATATCCTGTTTCTTTTCCAAAAAAAATGAAAGATGCAATTCAGATTCATTTGGAAGATTCATATCGAGATGGATCATTTAGAATATTTTATTTATTTGATATTTTAATATCTGGTTTTCGAGAAAGAATCTTGAGCGAAATGAGATCATTGCGACTTTTATGGGAATATGATCATCGTTCCGTTTTTGGTCTTATAATATTGATTCCATGGAATTTATTTTTAATCCTGATTTTTGCGAGTTTGTTTATAGGCGGGCCAGGTTGGTTAAAATTTTTTCATAATTTCCCTTATGAAAAAAATGTTCCTGCCGAATCCGTTTTTCCTTTTCTATTATTTCTTGCGGGAGTTTTACTTGTTCAAGATTTATTTCTTTTGAAAAAGAAAAGATCTGTTTTCAAAAGATATTCTTATCTATTTTATATAAATATGAGTTTAGTAGTTCCTTTTTTTCTAATTTTAGTTCTTTGAGGAGTTTATGAAAATTTTTGCACTGAGTATTTTAGTTTTAGTAGTTTTACTTGTAGCGTTCTTGTTTTATATGGGCGCTTTTAATCGGGTTTTGGTTCAAGAGGAAATGAAAGGACCGTTTTACGTTCTTTCGCATGAAAGGATTGGAGATTATAGAAACGTTGGGCTTACGTTTGAAGCCCTTCAAAAAGAACTGCCTGAAAAAGGAATTCGAAATTTTAAATTGTTCTCAATATATTTGGATAATCCAAATGAGGTTCCTAAAGAAAAACTACGATGTGAAGTAGGAGCTCTTTTTTCGGAACCATTAGAAAAAATTCCAAATGGACTTTCTTTAGAGTTAAAAATAAGAACCATTCCTTCTAAAAAATATCTTACCGCGGAATTTCCATTGAGAAATTTTCTTTCTATTTTTCTTGGAATTTATAAGGTTTATCCGAAACTTTTCAGAGCCTGTGAAGAAAGAGGTTGTGATCTTAAAGGAAGGGCATCCATTGAAATTTATGAACCTCTTACGGAACATAAGACTACATATCTTCTGCCTTTAGATTAGAAAAGTTATTAAAATCTATCTTAAAAATAAATTAAAATATTTTGAAATTATATTCAAAAGTAAGAATATAAGGTTTTTGAGATAGATAGTACGTACTAGTATTTATACATTAGAGTTGTTGAAAAGTTCCCTAGTTCCGATTAACAAAACTGCTTCAATTACCCATTTCCATAAAGTAGAAACAAATGGAGAATTAATTTTTCAACAATTCTATTTACTAATCTTTATCAAATTAAGTATCATAAATTTTTATTGCAAAGTTCTGTTTTAGAGTTTGTCGTAAAACCTCAAAGAATTTTATGCGATAATTCTTTAGAAATTTTAAATCAAGTATAGTAGTTCCTATAAATTAAGTTCATTGTCAATTTATGAATTTTCGAGCAGTTCTATCTTGTTAAATTTTCTCATAGTAGTTCCCACATTTTTATGAAACTCAGTTTCACTTTCTAAGGATCGTTCGAAGTAATTTACCAAACACCCCCAACTCAATGTATCGCTTCTATGATCGCTCTGCCATAACCAACCCCACAAGTTGAATAGGATTTTAGAATGAGAAGGATTAAAAACGCACATTTTTCAAGTGTTCCGACAAGAATGAGTCTTTTTACTTGCAAAAAGTATGTTTTTCTGATAGAGAAAAATTTTCCGAACCTTACCGCCCCACCCAAAAATAGAGAAAACTCAGCACAACGCTCTTTATGAATCGCGTTGGAAACTCAGCACAACGCTCTTTATGAATCGCGTTGTGGGGTGAGAACTAGTTTTACAGAGGATTTGTCGTAATTCCGACAGATTTATATTGAGATCCAAATACTTGTGGGGTTGGTTATGTCGTTCTGCAGGTCGGTGTTTGGTTCTAGGGCAAGCTTTTAGTGCCAGGATACTGGGGACTTTATTTTATAATTCTGATTAACATGAGTTTGGCGTAGTTTGGCGTAATAAAATTTGGGCGAGTCTAGTCATGGCCGAATTACGCTCAAATTCAACGTTGCTTCCTGAACACAATGATCCCTATGGATTGTTTTATGGATCGCAGCATAATAATTGTTTTTGCATTGTTTGTTTGAGATAAGTGGAATTACTTCAAAAAAGTAATCCATTTTGAAATAGATAAAATTTGAAAAAAATTTCTACGTTTTCGTAAAAATAAAATGTAGGAACTTTTACGAATTCCAATTGCAAAAAATAAATATTTAAAATTTGTAATGTGACTGAATCTCTGGAAATAACTACAAATCTAGATTTCACAGTGAAATTTTAAAGAAGTTCAGGTATTCACAAACTAACTTATTTTTCTTTACAACAATGTTTAGTTTTATCTATGCCTAGGTTTTTAACTTCTGAATTTGTTTATCAAATGTCATGATCTGCCTTTCTAACGCGTCCTAAATATTTTTCTAACTCACGTTAATTACATGATAAAAATCTAAAATTCTATTTAGAAATGAATAACGGATTTGAGATTTTCCGTATTTCCAGAAAAATTTTCTTTTTGAGAAAAAGTTTGAGAGGAATTTACTAAATCTAAATAACCGTCTCGGAAGGCCGACAGATCCTTTTGAGAATCTGGAGAATTTTTTCCAGAAGCGTCCGAAAGTGCGGCGAGTGCGAATGTTTCAAACGCCAGGTCTGCGATATAAATCCGATTTAGATCCAATTCTTGAGAACTTGAATGATCCAGTAGATTTTGTAAAAGTTCTGATTTTTTAAGGGTCGTTTCTGCTGCTACTGAGTTTGGATCTGTAATTTCTTCCACATATTTAAAAAATGCTTTTGCAACTTTTTCTCTTTTAAATCCCCGAAGTACATGTTCGCTTAATAATAAATGGGTTCCTTCCCAAGTTTCATTGATTATGGAATCGTTATGTAGTCTAGGAAGTGGGGAAAAATCACCTACGATACCGTTTCCGCCTAAAACTAAAATGGAGTTATAGGTAATTTCCGTGGAGGTGGCGGAACATTTGTACTTTAAAAGTGGAGCAAGTACCTCTCCTGCGAGTTTTAAAGTTTCAGGGGTATGAAAATGTCTGAAAATGGAAGTTAACATCGCAGTGTGTTTGAGTCTTTGATCACTGAGTTGTTTTAGTAAAGAAGAAAATTCTAATATTTTACTTCCATAAGCGGTTCTAAATTTGGCGTATTCGTAGGCTTCCATCCAGGCTCTTCTCGAAATTCCGGAAGCCGCGATGGATACGTGTAATCTTGAAATCCCGATCACGTATTTGATTAAATTGGCGATTCCGTGTGCGGGTCTTCCGAGTGCTTCCGCTTCTACTCCGTCATAAACTATTTCTACAGTGAGTTTACCTCTGGAACCGATAATATCTTTTTTACGTAAAATATGATGTCCGTTTAAAGTACCATCGTCTTTAATTCTAGGAACTAAAAACATTCCAATTGTGTTTGTATCTTCTACTCTTGCTGTTGTTACCCAAAGATCTCCCGGATTAGAACAGAACCATTTCTCTCCCGTGAGAATCCATTTACCGTTATCCTGTTTTCTTGCGATCGTTCTGTTAGCGCTTACGTTAGAACCCCCGACTCTTTCGGTTACGTATTGTCCCGCCATAAAGTGGGATTGACTTCCTTCGCCTGCAACAAGAGGAAGATATTTTTCTTTTTGTTCTGAAGTTCCGAGAGCCTCTAAAACTTTAATCATACCTTCGGTCATTGCAAGTGGACAAGTGACTCCACCTTCTCCATTTTGATTGGCGAGATAAGCAAGAGCATAGCGGTGTAAATCGGTAAAAGGATGTTTCCAAGATGAATGATAGTTTAGATTTACGATTCCATAGTCGTATGAAATTTTTCTAGAAAGTTTTTGTTCATTAGAATATACAACTGCGTCGATTCGATTTCCGGTTCGGTCGTATTTAACAATCTCGCCGTATTTTCCTTCTTTATGAGAAGCTTCTGTAAGTTCGTCTAAAATTCCTCCGACCAAGGCGCCATAACCTAAAAGATGTTCGATCATAGCTTTCTTATGTGTAGAATCGTAACCTTTAGAATATTTTTCTACAAGTGTCTGTAATACTCTGTCTTCTTCGTAAAAGTTTTTTCCTCGATTGCCTTTATAGTTCGAAATATCAAAAGGAGCCAGCCCTGGATTTGTAGATTGATTGAATGGGTATTGCATTGTTCTTTCCTAATTGATTCAAGTGAATCATTTGATTTTTAAAGTCTATTTCAAAATCTAAAAGTGTGGAAACTCAAATAATAGAATCATGAACTCATAAGATTATATTATCAAAAAATTCTAATATAATCTTGTAAACTTTATTTGAAAAACAAAGTAATCTGTAAGAACGGGTTTTTTCTTTGAAACCTTGTGTTTTGAAAAAAGATTTTTAGGAAAGTATAACTTTGCCTGCTTTTAGGGCGAGCGAAAAAAAGAAGAACAGACGCGAACATATATTAGAATTGTTGAAAAATTAATTCTCTATGGGTTTTCGTTGTATGGAAACGGTCGATTGAAGCGTTTTGTTAATTGTTGCTATGGAATTTTTCAATAACTCTATTCTTAAATTTCAAAAAATCGAGCCGTTTTACATTTTATATTTAACGTGAATTAACGCGAAAGGGATCGATGCGAGGTTAATAAATTGTAATTAAAAGTGATTGTTGTATAACATTTCTTGTATACAATTTATTGACCAGAGCTGAGAGCCCGGTCCGGCTGGCGCAGGCAGTCGGATTCGCCCTAATTTTCTTACGTTGAATTCACATTATCTTTAAGATTCGTTTTGAATCAAAGAAGGATGATACCCTTCCGGGGTTTCATATCCCATCACGTCTAAAATTGTGGCCGCTACGTTTGCAAGACCTGGGTTGGAAAGTTTGGAATTAAATCGAATTTTATTTTCAGGATCTAAAATGGAAATCGGAACCGGATTCAGAGTATGACTCGTTTTAGGAATTGGATTTCCATGAGAATCTTTTTCAACGTTTCCTTTTTTATCTAACTGGAACATTTCGTCTGCGTTGCCGTGATCTGCAGTAACCAATAAAACAATATTCTGTTTTTCGCATGTTTTCCAGAGACGTTCCACACAACCGTCTAAAAATTCCATCGCTTGAACGGTGGCCAGATAATTTCCAGTATGACCTACCATATCACCGTTAGCGTAATTTACTCGATAAAAATCTTGTTTATTTTCATTCAGTGCTTTTTCCAATGCTTCGGTAATAAGAAGAGCTTTCATTTCAGGACTTTGATCAAATGGAATTACGTCTGAAAGAATTTCACGATATTCCTCTGAGTTTTGATCGAAGTAACCACTTTTATTGCCATTCCAGAAATAAGTAACATGACCGTACTTTTGTGTTTCGGATAATGCGTATTGAGGTATGTTCGAACTTGCCATATATTCGCCTAACGTTCGATCAATGGCAGGAGGAGCCACTAAAAAACGTTCCGGAAGTTTGAGATCCCCGTCGTATTGCATGATTCCCGCATATAGAACATTAGGAAGAGGGCCACGGTCAAATTTATCAAAATTTTTTTCAGTAAACGCCAGAGAAATTTCGATTGCTCTATCACCTCTGAAGTTTGTAAAAACAACCGAATCTCCATCCTGAATTTTACCGACGGGTTTTCCATTATCAGAAATTACAAACGAGGGAAGATATTGATCGATTATTTTTGGATTCTCCGAACGGAAGGTTTCAATTGCTTCTTTTGCGGAGGAAAAATATCTACCTTCTCCTTTAACGTGAACCTTCCAACCTCTTTCCACCATAGACCAATCCGCTTCATAACGATCCATCGTGATGGTCATCCTTCCGCCACCTGAAGCAATTCGGATGTCCGTACCACTTTTTCTAAGAGAGTTCAACCAAGTTTCAAAAGGATTCAAATAATCTAATGCAGATTTTTCAGGAACGTCTCTACCATCTAAAAGAATATGAAGTCTGATTTTGGGAACTTTTTCTAAAATTGCCTGTGAAATTAAAGCTTTTGTATGATCGATGTGAGAATGAACGTTTCCGTCCGAAAAAAGACCTAACAGATGTAAGGTGGAATTGTTCTTTTTAGAATTCCCGATCACTTCTTTCCAAGCTTGACCGTTAAAAATATCACCAGACGCGATCGAATTAGAAACTAGTTTAGCGCCTTGATCGAAAATACGTCCCGAACCAAGAACATTATGCCCAACTTCTGAATTTCCCATGTCGTCATCCGATGGCATTCCTACTGCTTTTCCGTGAGCTTGAATATGAAGCGTTGGGAATTGATTCCAAACTCGATTTAAAAAAGGAAGTTTGGCGCCAGCAATTGCATTACCAGATTCTGGACCTTTGGGAGAGTAACCGACGCCGTCTAAGATAATGAGTAAAACTTTTCTAGACCGAAAGGTGTATTTTTTTGAAAGCTTCATATTAGGATTCATGGAACCAGTTGACTATAGCGGAAGTCAAGAGATTCAAATATTAAAAAAACTTGGAAATTTGCTTTCCTTTCCTAAATCAAATGAAAAGATAAGAAGTTGTACTAGAGTCTGTGATATTACGTTTAATGCTGAAAATAACAGAGTGTATCAGTTTGTTATAATGAAAAAATACAACGAGTGTTTTCTTAGATTTGTTGTATGGATCGTTTGACAGATTGAATTGAAGATAAACAATATCAATTTCCTAAGTTGACTTGCGGCTTTGAGAAATTTAAAAAGAAAGTTTGATCTTGGAACTAGTGATAAGGTTTTTTCGGAGATCTAAAAGTCTTACGAGAATTTAAAAATGATTTCAATGTTGTTGACGGTGCAAATGGATGAGTAAGCCGGTTTTAAATCCAACGTTCGGTGGCGCAAACCAAACGCAAAACTTTTTAAAAGTTAAAAAGATTAATGAAGTAGTCAGCTATTATCTAAATGATCGACTGACACATTCTGTTTATAAAGCGATCGTTACACAAACCAGTCATAAAAATGTTCGATCTCAAAATTTATTCCAAGTGGAATCTAAAGTTCCAGAAGCTCCCGAACTTACTACTGCGGAAGTTGCATTTCATATTAAAAGATTATTAGAAGATGGTGTTGTTCTTCAATTTGCTTACTTTTATGTAGACCCAGCCACTTCCGAATTGAAGTTGAAACCTTGTTACGTAGCTTACTCGGATGCAGAATTAGGGGATCTTACTCGAATTTATCTTTTATTAGTGGATCTTTCTGTTAATTCGATACTATCTTATTTAGAAAATAGACCTTCTCTTGGAAAAGAAATGTTATGGGAGGATTTAGAAGCGGATTTTAAAGGAGAGAATATACAAAAGTTAAAACTCTTTTTTAATCCTGAAAGTTATTTCCAAGCTCCGAATATTAGCATTCCTTTAAATCCGGAATATGTAAAAGATATGTTGCTTGAAATAACGGATGGATTGGTTAAAAAAGGAAGAATTCGGGAAATACCGGAAGTCGGATATTTAGTCGTAAAAATAAAAGAACTTCAGACGTTATTCGAGCTTGTGGATGAATTTCACTTTAAAAAAGTATTTCCTAAATATAAATGGGCTTTATCGGATGCATTCGCTGCGATTTCTCAAGAAGAAAGAATGCACGCAAACGATCCATCTGCACTTCCTACTACTCTATTTGGTAAAAAAAGAGCGAGAGCAATTGAGAAAGCGTTAGAGTCGGATTCCGAAATAAAATCAAAACGTAAATTGATAGGAGTAGAACTGATTCTCAATTTAAGTGATGAAATTGAAAGTACCCTCAAGTCTTCTTACCAGGAACAGATTCGAAATCGTTTTCACGAAATGACGGATCATCTTTCCAAACAGGCTGGTCGTTGGGATAAACTTGTATTATTTATTTCTGATGAAGAATTTAAAACGTATCCGACCGAGTTAAAAAGACTTTTAACAGAAGATAGGCATATCGCTTATTCTCCTTGGGAGACTAAAGGGATTACAATCCATTCTTTTATGAGAATGGATACAGAAACTATTCGGTCCGTAATCAAATCACTTTCAACAGCAGCTAACGTAGAGGCTTGGAAGATATTAGGTATTCGTAATTTAATCGAGTTGAACGAAGATTCTATTCATTCTGTTTTTAAAGACGAAGAGTTTGTAAGAAATTACGGAAAGGTGCTTCGTAAAGGTTACGTTAGATACTTTCCTTGGTACTTTTCGATTTTGGATTTTGTCGGAGTTGCAAAATTACTTCAGGATTTATTTTTTCAAGGAGCCAAAGAAAAAATTCGTTCTGAACAATCTTATTTTAAATCCAAAAATAGAGATGCGGCTTTTAAGTTAGAACAAAGCAAAATTCAGGAAAAATTAAAAGAGGATGAAAAAATTAAAGCCTTGGAACAAAAGTCCAAACTTTCGGAGGCTTTGAATCAATATTATTTTGAAAGAAATATCCCACCTGTATTAAAAGAAATTCTTTATGAGATTCCAGGATATTCGCCCGAACTGATCCATCAAATTGTAGATCGTGAGAAGTTTGTACTCATACAAGATTCTTCGGGAGATAAAACGGAGTCGATTCTAATGTATCCAAACGATGAGTCTTTTCGTTTTAGAGCAAAAGAGATTCATAAAGTTTTAACTGAAAAAAAGAAAAGTTTGGATTTTAAGTTTAGAAATAAAGAAGAAGATTTTCAGAGCGAGAAAGTTGCAAAAACCTTAAAGTATTTGGATTCTTGGTTTGCATCTAAGCCGGAACAAGCTCATGCTTCTAAAGAAGGTAAAAATAATTCTGGAAATTCAAATGAAGATCCTTATGAAAATTTCCGGAAGGAAATTGTAAAGATCAAGGGCAAAGAAAAAATTTCAACTTAGAAGTTTGTTATATTGTGGAAATTATTTCAAAGTCTATGCTAAAACTTGAAGTGTGCGGGAACGGGAAGTAGACTCATATTAAAAATCCTTTATAAACGGCGTAAATTAACGTGAGTTCGCCGTAAAAAATCTTGGCGAATAAAAAAACTCAATAACAACGATTCTCTGAACGCTAATCCTTAGAGAGGCATTCGCTGAGTTTTCTGGCTCACGTTCGACAGATCGCATTTTGGGAAGTCGTAACAGTTCGCAAATTTTATATCTAATGGTTCGTACCTGAAACGCTTTCGTAAAAAGCGTTTTACTGAGTTTCTTGAACTCAATGCTGTTTGTTATAGTCGCAATATAATAATCGCTTTCACATACAAAATTCAAGTTAACCTAAACAGTATGAGTTCCTACAATTTTAGAATTTGTTTTTAAAATCGTGATTTGTGGTAGTTTCTACATAATTTTACAGACAAACTAATTTTCGTAATAGTTCCCACACTTGAATATAATAGATTCAAGTTTTATAAACTTCTATTTTATAAATTGTGGTAGTTCCTACACATTAGGAATCGATTTATAAATTTCGGATCCAACTTTTTTCAAAATCATAAATTCATCCAATAGTTTCAACTGTTATAAAAAACTTTCACAACTACTTGGGTTTTGAAAGAATTTTAAAATCGAATCGTATAAACGATATTAGGTGAAATTTCTGTAGATCCATTCATCTGATTTCTAACTACAAGGGTTGAAAATTTCCATCCTTCTGGACTTGGATCAGAAAGTAAGGTTTGTAACTTTTGATAATCTTTAGCCAATAAAAAAGTATGAATTAACTGTAATCCGTAAATAGCACCTAACAACCATTGAGCTTGATTGTATTGAGAGGTAGCACGATCATAACTGTTGAAGTAAGGATTGGTTGCGGCGGCCGTGGTAAAAATTCTAGTGATTAACGCGGTTACACGAACCGTTTCGTCGGAAGTGATCGGGTTTAAATTTGGATCTGCAAATGCAGCAATTGTGATTGCAGTTGAATTGATTTTATAATCGTTTTCTTCTGCTATGGCTTTTTCCTTACAATTATTAGCGTATAAAGCCGCGCTTGCAAAAAGTAAAAAACTGATAATTGCCCATCTTTTTTGCCCTACCTTCCATTGACCCCAACCGGGAAGAATTGCAGATCTTCCCGTGATTGCCCATCGAGTATCTTGCCACGAAAGTTGAGTCGTAGTCGGATTTGTATGATCGGGTGGTTGGGTAGTAATAACTTCTTTTTTTTTGGATTCTTCTTTTTTAGGATCTTTTAAATTGATCTCGGAAATTTCTGCTTTAGAAATGGTTTGTAATTTGCCGTTCACCTCTATCTGAACTTCAGTTCTGGATTGATTGATGATTTTACCCTGAAGAGTTCTTCCGTTTTTAAGAACGATCGTACTTGCTGTTAGAGATAAAGGAAATAGAATTATTAAAACGAAAATTCCCGAAGAGGTTATAAGTTGATACGTTCGAGACATAGAGTTATGATTCTTAGTCATGAAATTTTAAAATTCATCTTTTGTGCAAGAAATTATCTTTTTGCTTGAAAAAACAAGTAGGAATTGGTGATTCTTTATTACCGTGGCACATACTTCCGAGTTAGAAAAACTCTATAACCACAATAAAGACGATTTATTTCATTATATAAGAAAATCGTTCTATGACGAAAATTCTGCCCAAGATATACTACACGATTCTTTTCTAAATTTTTTTAAATATTATGAGAATAGGGACATTCCAGATCCTACTTCTTGCAGGATGATTTTATTTAGAATTGCAAGGAATTTAATTATTAATCATTCTAAATCTTATTATCAGCGAAATGTATCTCTGGTAGGAGAAGATGCGGGTAGTAGTTTTACGTCTAAATCACCAAGTCCTGAATTTTCAGTGATGGAAAAAATTGATCAATTGGATGTAAAAAATATCATAGATTCACTCTTAGATACAATTTCTACAGAGTATAAAGAAGCTTTGCTTTTAAGATACCAACAGGATCTGAAACTGGATGAAATTTCTAAAATTCTTGGAATGAGTATTTCCGGTGTTTCCAGATTGATTGAAAGAGCCGAGAAAGCTTTAGCTCAAGAAGGTAAAAAAATAGGTTTTCAACCTGCGGATTATATATGATAAAATATTTTTTGATTCCTCTTATAGTCTTAAAAGTGAAGAATTCGGACCACTTTGATAAAAAAAATTAGAAATGGAAAAAAAAGCTCAAATTGACTCATTTAGTTTTGTTTAACGAACAGGAAGCGGATGAATGACGCAAGCACGGGAAGCATAAATATGAAAAATAAAACAAATACTCCCGAATTTGAAGGATATTCTAAATTCCTGAAAGAAAAGGGTCCAACAACCCAACTTCCCGCTTTTGATCCGAGTTGGATTGGAAAACAACCTCGCTTTATCGTAGAAGACAAAATCATGAATGTCTCGACCGATAATACCAATATTTTTCGTTTTCCAAAGATTGTGTGGTTAGCTGCTGCAGCCATTTTATTATTTACGATTGGAGTTTGGGTTACCTTTTATACTTCAAAACCCGAATCTGAAATTGTTCGAGGAACTACTTTAAAGGCTGCTGTGGTTTTTGTAAAAGGTCAGGTCTCCGTTATGAGAGATGTCGAGATGAAATTGCACCGAGGCGATCTTTTAAATGAATCCGATATAATTCTTACTGGTACGGGTGGTGCATTGGACATAGGTTTAACTGATTCTAGTGTTGTACGAGTGAAAGAAAATAGTAAATTGATTTTGAAACAGTTGAGAGAGGACAATGGATCTCAGATTAGAATCAATTTAACTTCGGGTAGGGTATTAAACATAATAGAAAAAGAGAAAAAAACGAGCAACTTCTATGTAGAAACTCCTTCTGCAGTTGCTGCTGTTAGAGGGACTTCTTTTGAAGTAAATGCTTCTGAAAACGAATCAATGGTTTTTGTAGTGGAAGGAGCGGTAGAAGTAATTTCTTTGAACCCTGCAAAAAAAATATATATTTTAGAAAAAAGTAAATTAGTAACCGTGAACAAAGATGGAGAAATCGAATCGATCGATATTTCTAAACTAAATTCTACTCTGCCAGAATATAAAGAAATGAGAAAGAATCTTGGAAGTCTGGATAGCGAACTTCTTTTAGATGTTCAGAATTTAAAATCCGCGAAAACCGAAGAAGAGTTAAGCAAAGCTTATGATCTTAGTATTGAACGTATTATTATGAAGGATGGAAGAGAATTAAGAGGTGTAGTTGTTTCTCAGAAAAAAGGAAAGCTAGTCGTTCAAACTTTGAAGGGTTCGTATATTTTAGACGAAGATGCAGTAGATAAGATTAAATATTAAGATTTTATTTTATACTTTTATTTTTCTATAAATTAAGCCGCTTGATATAAGACCAAGCGGCTTTTTATTTTGTGGTTTGTAGCATATATTAACTTTTTAATATTCCTTTTTATTTATTTAACATGAATTCAGTATAACGCAAAAGCGTCAAGATGATGGAACTCAGCAGAACGTTCTCTAAAACTCAGTGTCTCGCTTTTACGGTCGCTCGACAAATTGCGTTTTATATTGGAACTAAAGACGATTGTTGTATAATTTTTCCTATATACAATTTATTGACCAGAACTGAGAGCCTTGTCCGGGCTTGTCCATAGGTAAGCCGGATTCGCCCAGATTTTCTTACGTCGAGCTCACGATATTTACTATTGATTCCGGTGTTAATTGATGCCATAAATTCTAATTTAGAGATAAAGTTTGAGACATTTTATTGTATGATTTTGTGTGAGAATTTGTTTTAAAATATTAGTTTGAATCAAAGCGTAGTAGCTCCTAAAGTATGTTGATACGTTTTAAGTGTCGTTTTTGAAAGTTTTTATTACAAAGGCGTATGAAAATGATACCGACTAATTTTTGGGACTTGTTCCGACTAATATAGGTTTGATGTAATATTTTTTGCTGTATAAAAATTAATTTCTCAAAAAATAAAATGTGGGAACTCAGACAAACTAAAATCTCAAAAAATAAGTATTTAAAAGTTTGTAAGTAGATTTAAATTAATGTGAGTTCGGCGTAAGGAATTCACGATTTTGAAAGTTGGAATTTGAACTCTACAGATCGATTATTTAAATGTGGGAACTACCATAAAACTTAGATTTATCTGTAAAATGATGTGGGAACTCTCACAAATATGATTTTACAGTGAAACTTTTAAAAACTCAATTTTGCTCTGAGTAAGAAACCATAATCTTACCCACAAGTTGGATAGGATTTTAGAATCAAAATGAACTCAACAGAACGGGCTTTCTATGGATCGCCGTTCTGGGCTCAAAAAGGCACATTTTTCAAGTGTTCCGACAAGAATGAGTCTTTTTACTTGCAAAAAGTATGTTTTTCTGATAGAGAAAACCTTTCCACCTCTTCCCCCACCCAAAAATAGGGAAAACTCAGCATAACGCTCTTTATGAATCGCGTTGGAAACTCAGCATAACGCTCTTTATGAATCGCGTTGGAAACTCAGCATAACGCTCTTTATGAATCGCGTTGGAAACTCAGCACAACGCTCTTTATGAATCGCGTTGTGGGGTGGGAACTAAGTTTACAGAGGATTTGTCGTAATTCCGACAGATTTATATTGAGATCAAATACTTGTGGGGTTGGTTTATGGTAAGGAACTGGCCTCATAAAAATAAAAAACTATTATTTAAAAATGTTTTCTTATTGATCTTAGTTATAAGTTTATCTTCAATTTTTGACGAGAGTTGACTTTATGAATCTCTATAAAATTGAGAGTCTTTAATTTTTATTACAAAACACTGTTTGAGTGCAAGATATTTAGTACTTTATTATATATATCTAAGTAGATGTAATAAAATTAAAGGGCTCTGTAATCGCTATTGTTAACTCTTACATCGAACTCAGGTTTATTAAGAATCTAGGTGGTCGTAGATCCAAGAATCTAAGGACCAAGAACCTCCCCCAAAAAGTAAAAGAGAAAGTCCCATAGAAACTGAAAGAATATGGTATTCAAATCCTTCTCCGTTTTGATTACCAAACCAGTTCATAAAAAAACCGATTTCTTTGTGAGTCCATCCGGCAACTGCTAAAGTACACGTAATTCCAAATGCGGAAAGTCTTGTGCAAAAACCTAATAAAATGGCGATGGATCCGAAAAATTCAGACATGATTGCTAATATAGATAAGGTCGCCGGAAACTGAGCAGTATTTACCAGATAATCCATGGACGCTTCGTACCCCGCGCCTCCGAACCAACCCAGAAGTTTTTGAGCTCCGTGTGGAAAAATACAAATTGAAAGCCCGAGTCGAAGTAAAAGAGGAGAAAGCGATTCTTTCGTTGAGAAGAAATTTTGAATCATAGTGATAAACTCCAAAGTATTCTTTTCGTTAATGAACTTTTAAAAATAAGTAAAGGGATAAAAAATCAAAGAGAAAAATATGTTGGGTGTGATAGTTCCCACATTTTAGAAATCGATTGTAACTGAATAGTTTTGATTTACTACTCGGACGTATGAAAGTGGTACCAAAAATGAAGAGACAATTTTCCAAAGATGCAAAAGCTTTTAGAATTGCCTTTGATTTGGCATTTTGATTTTTTTAAAGAAGATCCACATTCTCATTTTTGAAACAAAGAGTATCATAGTATTATTTTTGTATGTCTGAATAGTACATTGAATCTTTGGAATTCTAAGAGCTGATTCCAAAACCTCAAAGAATTCTACGTAACATTCTTTGAAATTTTTAATAAAATGCAGTAGTTCCTAGAAATTAGGTCTTATTTGGCTAATTTACGAACTTTCGAGCAGTTTTAATCTCGTTAAATTTTTGTAATAGTTCTTACATTGTTGTGAAACCCAATCTCATTTCCTGAATGCCGATCCTTAGAGAAGCATTCGCTAAGTTTTCGGGGTCACGTTTTAGGTGTTCAAGTAAAACTCAACGTTCTCGTTTCTATGGGCGCTCGGGAAGCTCAACAAACACCTCCCTTAAGGTCGGTCTTTAGGTTTTGGGACAAGTTCTAAAGTAAAAAGTAGCAGTTCCCACATTTCGACTGGTTTTCGTGTTTCAGTTGTTTTTTATAAGGTAATAAAATATCCATCCTTCATTTGTACTTTTTAGAATTTAATTTTGATCTTATATTTTTTAAAAGTTATGTCACTTTAAATGAAATATTGAAGAGTTCATTCCAAGGCTTTAAAAGTAAGCCAATCTAATCATTGAATTAGTTCTTCACAAAAATAGTTAGTTCTTACAAATGATGCCTTTCAAACCAATTTGCTTGTTTTAAATCTCATTTTGTTGTTAGGCTTACATATGAGTTCCCACATTTTGTAGGTTTTATGGGTTTGACTCGAAATCGTACTGAGCTCTAGAAAATTGAGTACCGTTAATTTTATCACAAAACGCTGATTCTATGTAAAATATTAGGTACCTTATTATATAGTTATGAGTAATAGCAAAAGTTTATTCAATAACCTATCAACTATTCTAAGAGAGTATCTGTGGGAACTACTGCATTTTTATTAAAAGATTCGGGGGTTCTATAAAACAGATTTTTAACTTTTGTAGTGCGGTGATTCTAAAGCAGCAAATTTCATATAGAAATTTGACCTTAAAATCGGTTGTCGAATCTTACTGAGTCTAAAAATCTGGCATAAGATTATTTGGCGGAATATTCATGTCTGAAGAAACTCAAGAAAAGAAAAACAAAAAAATCAATAAAATGACCGTAGCTGAAATTAACGCTGCGATTCAAACTTCCAAAGAAAAAATGAACGGCTCTTCTAGCAAATACATTTTGCATCTCAATGCAAGATTGGAAGAGCTCGCAGTAAAAGGTAAGAAATAATTTCTTTCCGGTCCGTCTGTTTTTGACGGACTAATTCCTGCTCGTTTTTAGCTTCCCTAACATTTCTATCCTTGCTTCAATTTATCGACATAAAACATCAGTACGGTTCTAACGTATTGTTTAACGGTTTTTCTTGGCACATCAAACCGGGGTCTCGCGTTTGTCTTGTGGGTCCAAACGGTTCTGGTAAATCGACTTTGTTTAGGATCGCAGAGGGAAAATTTATTCCGGACGAAGGAAGTGTAGCAAAATCTAAAAACACTGAAATTTCAGTATTCCAACAGATTCCAGAATTTAATCCTGAAGCATTGGTCATTGATACTGCATTAGAAAAACATAAACATTATCGGGAATATTCAGAACGTTTGAAAGAAATCAATCGTAAGTTCGATCTTGTTTCTCACGATTCGAAGGAATTTACTACGATTCTGGATGAACAAAGCGCTTTAGAAGAATATGCTTTTACATATGGAGTACACGAACTTGAATCTAAAGCTCGCAAAGTTTTAGGTGGATTAGGGTTTTCTAATGTTCAGATGGAAATGAAAGTTCGGGAATTTTCTCCAGGTTATCAACATCGTCTTGGTTTAGCAATTACTCTTTTGAATCCGGGCAACTTATTGTTGTTAGATGAACCTACAAATCATTTGGATAATACTTCTAAAGAATGGTTGGCGGACTATCTTAATTCTACAGGTCAATCTTTTGTACTCGTAACTCACGATCCGGAATTTTTGGATGCGACTTGTGATACGATTGCGGAACTTTCCTCTTCCGAAGTTATAGAATTTCGGGGAACCTTAGAGGAATATTTCGAACATAAAAATGAACTTCAAGAAAAACTTAGAGCTCAGTACCGAAAAGAAGAAACTTATCTCAAAAAGAGAATGGAATGGATCGAACGTTTTCGCGCAAAGGCTACAAAAGCGAAACAAGTCCAATCCGCGATCAAAAAACTCGAAAAAAGAAATAAGGTAGAAGCGCCTGAGGAATCCTTTTGGAATTCCAAGTCGGATTATCGTTTTAATTTTATATCTTCCGGAAAAATTACTGTAAGAATTGAAGATGGAGCTTTCTCATATTCGGATAAAACTCCATCTATTTTTAGCGGCGCTAATCTGGAAATTTCAGCGGGTGATAAAATTGCGGTAGTGGGTCCTAATGGTGCAGGAAAGTCCACGTTTCTTCGTTGTTTATTAGAGATTCATAAATTAACTTCCGGTAAAATTTATTATGGACCTAAAACGAAAATCGGTTATTTCTCACAAAATCATCACGAGGAATTAGATCCTTCTAAAAATCTTATTCAAACGGTTATGTCCGCATACCCGGATCTTTCGGAACAACAGGCCAGAAGTCTTTTAGGTTATTTTTCTTTTTCTGACGATTCTGTTTATAAACAAACCAGTCTTCTTTCGGGTGGAGAACAAAGTCGTCTTCGTCTTGCAATGCTTGTTCGTTTTCCTGCTAATTCTATTTTTTTGGATGAACCTACCAACCATCTTGATTTAGTAGTACGGGACAATTTACTGAGAGCATTGATGGAATATGAAGGTTCTCTTTTAATTATTTCTCACGATCCTGAATTCTTAAGAAGTCTTTGTAATCGTACTATTTCTGTGGACAAGGGACAAATTCGGGATTTTAACTGCACGTTTGAGGATTATTTAAAATATAATTTGCAAGAGACCACATCATCTAAACAACAAATCGGAAACTTGGTTTTTAAAAAAGAGGAAACAGGGCAAACGCGCTCTAAAAGAAATTCAGATAAAAACAGAATCAAAAAAATTCAGAAAGATTTAGAACAACTGGAAACTAAGATCGAACTTTTAGAAAAATCAAAAAAGAATTTGGAAGAAGTGTTAGCCGATCCCGACTTTTTTAAAAATCGTAGTTATCAATTAGAATTGGACAATTTAAACGAAACCAAAAACGAAATTACACGTTTGACTTTGGAATGGGAGTCACTTCAATTAGAGTTCGAAGAACTTTCTGGAACTGTAAATTAGGAATTACTAAAAGAATCTTATTTAAAATAAGGTTGTTGAAAAATTCCATAGTGAAGATTTGTAAAATTGCTTCAATTGTCCGTTTCAATACAACGAAAACAGATCAAGAATTAATTTTTCAACAACTCTAATAAAATCTTTGTGTACAATGATTATTTTGTAATTGTCAGATAAAAAATTTAGATGGTGTAAAAGATTAATGAAAATTATTCTCTAACATTTTCTTTAGATCCTTTGATTTCAGAATAGCGCGGTGCGTTTGCAAGAGCTTCTACATTTTTATAAAATACATACTTTGTTTTTGACACAATTTTGTACGTCTTTGTAGTAATAAATTGTTGAAACGATTATAGTTGTTTAAAAATTCATTTTTCTTTTTGTGAAAACAAAATGATTTACCTCGCTTTTGATAGCATATATGAATTTTTTAAGTTTGTTTGACCAAAAAGAAAAATAAATTTATTTAGTATTATATTCTATTTTTATAATGAGGAAAATTGTATATGACACCAAAAGAGCTTAAGTCTCGATTGGATCTTAGAAAAACGGCAAAAGATTCGTTTTATCTTTTGGACGTAAGAAATCCTAACGAAGTGGATATTTGTACGATCGAAGGAACCGATCTTTTGATTCCGGTTGGAGAACTTTCCAATAGGCTTTCTGAAATCGATTCTTGGAAACAATCGGGTAAAGATGTGATTGTATACTGTCGTTCTGGTGGACGTTCCGCGATGGCTTGCGGAATGTTAAAACAGTCCGGTTTTTCAAAAGTGCATAATGTGGAAGGTGGAATTTTACTTTATTCAGATGAAGTGGATTCTTCTATTATTAAATACTAATATGCTTATGTTAAAGTTTCGATTGTAAGAATTGACACAATTCTGAAATTGTAAGAGTTCCTATATCTAATTTTTTACGAAAAAATGAAATGTGGGAACTTATACAGAAATAGGTGGAGAATTCACTTTTCAACAACTCTGTTACTGAATATCTATAAAGTAATTACTGTAAATTTTTATAACAAAGCTCTGTTCTAGTACAAAATATGCGGTTACTCTGTTATATGTTCCCAGCAAAAGTTCATTTCAGAATTTTTAAAAAAATCGGATGATAGTTTACAAAGATTATATTGTTTTAAGGAATTTATAAATTTTTTAGACTCAACTTTTAGAAGCTTGTTCGATTGTTGTCAATGAAACGGTTTTTGTGGGAACTTATACAATTTAAGTTTCATGATAAAACTAGAATTTGACCTGAAGAAAATATTAAAATTATATAATGTATTGTCTATGTCTGGCGATTGGCTTTTGAGTATTTTGTTGCTTGGTTTTTAAGAGATATATGAGAAAATTAAAATTTTATGTTATATTAATTCTATTTTTAGTTGGAGTAAATTGTTTTATTATTGAAAGATATTGGGTTCGATTTCAAGAATACGAATTCAAGTCTGATAAAGTTACGAAAGATTTTGACGGTTATAAAATTGCGGTCGTTTCTGATCTTCACTATGGCTTTTTAAATCCTGAATTTTGGGTTCGATGGGTTATCAAAAGAGTAAATTCTCAAAATGCCGATCTAGTCGTCGGTTTGGGAGATTATGTTAAGAAAAGAAATACGGATGTAGAATTATTAAAAGTTTGGCCTATTTTAAAAGAGCTAAAAGCAAAGGACGGTGCTTATTTCGTTAATGGCAATCATGATCATTGGGCCAACGATAAACTATCACTTGAACTTTTAGAAAAAAGCGGTCGATCTATTAGAAATAAAAATATAGTGATACGACGAAACATATCAAAGTTTATCCTGGCTGGAATTGGAGATTTTTGGGAAGATAGAGCTGACATCGATAAAGTTTTATCCGGTACTTTTTCTAAAGATTTGAGAATTGTGTTGTCTCACAATCCTGATTCATCCAATACAAAACACAAAGAAAAAGTGGATTTGTTTCTAACTGGACATACTCATGGTGGGCAAGTAAGAATTCCATTTTTTAATTTTTCTCCTGTTTTACCCGTAAAGGATTCTAACTTTGATATTGGTTTTAAAAAAAATAAGTTTGGTGAAGACGTATTTATTTCTGCTGGTATCGGTTGGTCAATTTTACCGATTCGATTCTTTTGTCCTTCCGAAATTTCTTTGATCGTATTGCGTTCTCCGTAGGAACTTAATTTTAATTCGTAATTAATTTCTGAATTTTGAATATTCAAAAACTCATATAACTATTAAAAACCGTTTCAAAATAATCTATCTTTGTTTAAAATGAAGACGGTTATTCTAAGATATTTTTGAGATGGTCTATTAAAACTTTGATCTTAATTTTCTTTTTACTGGTCCTTATCAAATTGAATTGCCTAAATTTCTATCATAAAGTGTCGTTTTACGTAAATTCGATAGAATCCAATGCGAAAGATATTCTTATGCTGCGATCCGTAGAGAAGCAGCATTGAGTTTGAAAAATTCCGAAGGAACTGGAGCGAAAAGAACTCAATGAAACGCTTTTTACGGATCGCGTTTGAAACTCA
>NZ_FTNA01000003.1:0-135499 GCF_900156205.1 Leptospira interrogans | reverse complement strand
ATCGCGTTTTAGGTTGAGAGCCATTTTAGTTATGAAATTTGCGAACGATTTGCCCCAATTTTTTCTTACATCAAACTTCACGTTAAAATAAAACGGATTCTCCCACGAATTCACGTTAAATCAGTACTTGAATAGGAACAGATTTTTATTTGTGGATGAGACTATAACGATGAGTAAAATATTTTTAAATGAGAGCCAGCATATTGCTTTTATTCAAACTCCATCATATTCTTGTGTCGGTTGTAGAAGTAATGTTTTAAAATCCCATTTTCGTAAGTAATCGGCCACGGCTTCGGTTACAACGAGTAATCCGGGACCATCTACAAGTCTAAAACTTTTTAAATCGCCTACTTTTTCAGACGAGATGACAATGGATTTAAATTTTCTAAGAGCATTGGGTGTAAACAACGATCTTTCTCTATCGATAGCATCGATTTCACCGATAAAGTTTACGGCACTGAAATTATAATATTTTTTACCAGGCCCACTCTACGTAAGATCATTGGATAGGAGTCGAAATTTTTGACTCCTATTTCACTGAATGCTTGAATAAGTTTATCCGACATTACTGCCCAGCTCGTATCGAAGAAATCGGCCAGTTCAGTGCCGTACTCAGGATCGAGGTCAAGTGTCCGTTGAGATACTGGTTCGGAAAATTTATCCAGATACGATCCGTTGGAGTAACGATCTCTAAAGTGTTTGTTTCTTCGAAAAGGTTTTGTCGGCAAAAGTAGTACATATTCTAAATGTTATGAACTATACAAGTGTCCTTTAAGTTTTTATAAATCGATTTATCAAGTTTTATGATTTGTTGGATTTTACTTTATTAGAGTTGTTGAAAAATTCCCTAGTTCCGATTAACAAAACTGCTTCAATTGCCCGTTTCCATAAAATAGAAACAGATGGAGAATTAATTTTTCAACAATTCTATTCTAAAGTGCGTTTCAAAACCTTCTTGAAAAAATTAAAAATGAATATAAATCTCACAATTTAAAACGTAGTAAGATCATTTTTTCGATTTTACATTTCCAATCGAATTAGAGTTCTGAAAGATTTTTTTTTATTAGAATATTTCTGCAGTTTGCTGATCGAAGTATTATTAATTTTAAGTATGGTCTTTACATTTTTAAATACACATTGTTGTTATTTGAATAAAACTTCTCAGAATTGTATTTGAAAATCTAGAAATCTTTTTATAATTTTAGAGTTATCTGAAAATTTATTCTTCTAAAAGAATTTTTTGGAAATATAAAAAACCTTCTGCTAGAGGATCGTCTTTTCCTCCACGGCGACGTTTGAGCATATTCGTAAGATCTAATACCATCAGTCCATACATCCACGCCCACATCATTCTTGCGATTGCTGGATATTCTGATTTAGGTAGTTTGAATTCTTGGTTGATACAACCATTTCGTATGGTTTCTAAAAACACTCTATAACTGGTAGGTAAACTTGGAAACGCCTTTCTGTGCATATGTCCGTGAACCGTATTAAACATTACTTTATGTAATTCTTTATTATTTAAGGAAAAGTCCCAATAAGCTCGTGCGATTCCCGCTAACTGCTCGAATGCGTTTTTTCCGTTTTTCTGTGCGTTTCGTAAAAGTTGAGTCAGTTCGGTTTCTCCTTTAGCAATCAGTACTTGTATAATTTCTTCCTGACTTGTGAAATGAGAATACGGACTTGCTACGCTGCAGTTTAATTTTTCAGCGATCTTTCTCATGGAAAGTCTGTCGATCCCTTTTTCTTGAAGGATTTCCATCGCCACTTGTACGATATTCTCTCTATTTAAACTGTTTCTAGATCTTCTCTTGTGTCTCGTCACGGTCATTTTTTAGATTTTACTTTAGCAAGTTATGAATCGCTAAATGTCTCTTTTATATTTGTAGTTTTTTAAATTCAATTCTACTTTATCAAAAAAATCAAACGAATAACTATCGATCTGCTATTACGTTTTGCTTTCGTAAACTCTAATTTGTAACTAAGGCCTTCTGAAAATCGTACTTATGAGTTTTGTTTCATTTTTTCGAGATGGAAAAATAAGCGGCTTAAATTTTATTCTACTTCTTGTAGCCTAAAAATAAAAATCATTTTTTATCCTTAGGTTTTTAGAGAAAATCCTGAAAGAATTCCTACTTTTCAAAATAAACTTTTTTTGATGACTTGGGAAAATTCGATCAGCAATTTTCTTTTATCTTTTGTAGGTGGAGAAAATTCTGTGAAAATGAAATTTGTGGGAACTACCACATTCTTGCAAGACGGCTTCCAAAAATCCGTAAGAACGTTATGCTGGAATTTTTAAGTGGGTTGGTTTTTTAAATATTTGTCAATTATGATACGAACCATGTAAGAATCGGGACAAGAACAGCGTTTTTTTTAGAAAAATAATTTTGACTAATGTTTGTTACGACAAAAAAAATTTTTACTTTAAAAAATCTCAGAATAGATATTTAGAAACGTGATGATTAGTAGCGGAACTGGGAAATTTGGAGGATGAAATTAGTCATGTCGGATGGGTTGGGGTAAATTTTAAAAATGGAATCTATTCAAACTCTTATTTTTCATTTCGAATTAAATTGACTTTATATGTAATAGGATATTTTATAAAAGTATTATGTTTGAGTGTACGTTTTTGGGTGATGTCAAGCCTTTTTCGTATGGGATTGGTATATTAAAATATTATAATTATTAGGAGTAATTATGGAAGAAGCAGTTATACTGGATGGGATTAGAACTCCGTTCGGAAATTTTGGAGGAACCTTAAAAGACCTGAGTGCGGTCGATCTGGGAGTTTTGGTTTCTAAGACGATTCTGGAAAGAACGGGAGTTTCTCCTGAAGCGATTGGAGAATCGATTTTTGGAAATGTGATTCCGACAGGAAAAGAAGCGATTTATCTTGCGCGTCATATTGGTCTGAAAACGGGTCTTCCTTTAGGAGTTCCGGCTCTGACTCTCAATCGTCTTTGTGGTTCTGGTATGGAAGCGATTATCCAAGCTGCAAAAAAGATTTATCTAGGGGATGCGGATGCGGTTCTTGCAGGTGGAGTGGAATCGATGAGTAATGCTCCTTACGTTGTGCGTAACGCGCGTTGGGGAGTTCGTTACGGTTCCGCCGAATTTGAAGATACGTTAGAACAAGGTCTCACCGACCAATACGTAGGTTTGATCATGGGACAGACCGCTGAAAATCTTGCCGATCAGTATAAAATTTCCAGACAAGAACAGGATGAATGGGCGGCGATTTCTCAAACTCGTGCCGAAAAAGCCACTTTAGAAGGACGTCTTAAAGAAGAAATTTTTACCGTTACGATCCCAGGTAAAAAACCGGTTATATTAGAAAAAGATGAATTTATTAAGGGAGCCTCTGGTGTTGATAAACTTGGAAGTTTAAAGGCTGTTTTTAGGGAAGGTGGAACCGTGACCGCTGGAAATGCTTCCGGCTTAAACGACGGAGCGGCGGTTACAATTGTAGCATCTTCTTCTTATGCTAAGAAGTTAGGTAAAAAACCTTTGGCGATTATCCGAGGTTATGGTCACGCTGGTTGTGATCCTGCTAAAATGGGAATTGGTCCGGCACTTGCAATTCCAGCTGCTTTGAAAAAAGCAGGTCTTAAACTTTCGGATATGAGTTTAGTGGAAGTAAATGAAGCTTTTGCGGCTCAATATCTTGCGGTTCAAAAAGAATTAGGGCTCAATCCGGAAATTACCAATGTGAATGGCGGTGCGGTAGCGATTGGGCATCCTCTGGGAGCTTCTGGTGCCAGGGTTACGATCACACTCGCGTACGAACTCAAAAGAAGAAAGGCGAAATACGGAATTGCTTCCCTTTGTATTGGAGGTGGTCAGGGAATTGCACTCGTTCTGGAAAATCCAGAAGTGTAATTGAAGTTTCGTCTAACGTTATTACAAGGCTCGAAGAGGAAGGGCCTTGTATGTAAAAGATAGGAATGGATGTGACTTGAAAGTTATCGAAAGAATATTATTTTTATCTTATGAAATTGAGTAGAAAAATTTTGAAACGGTTTCTACTTATAATATTTGTTTTTTTAATTTTCAATCAGGAAATGTATTCTGAATGTGCAGTGTGTTATACAATTGTTTATGTGGAATTGAAGGAAAAATTCGGAAAAAAGAAAAACTTCTTCTTTGCAGTGCCTCCGGAAATAGAGGATACAAATGGAAAAACATCTCCGATTCGTTTGGACCAAATCCATTTAGACCAGATTGAGATTGAACAGAAGTGGAAGAAAACAGGTTTTCTTACTTTTTATAAAAAGATTTAAAAGTCAGTGGATGAGAATGGAGACAATGCCTATTGTAGTTTACAAAAACCTGTTATTAGAAAGGCCTTTTCCATTAGTAAAATAACGATCATTAGGCACATTCAGAACGTATATTCTCCTATTACTTTCTGTAAAAGTAAATAGTTCTACTAATAAGTTTTTGTTGAAATAACAAACCAAAACTTGAACTACATAGTTTTCTATTTATAGTAATGGTTCTAATTAAATATTATCGATCTGTCAGGGTTGAAAATCGGTAAATAAAAGAATCCAATTTTCGCTCTGTCTATCGAACCAGTTTTCTTCCGGATAATAAGTCCCGCCTGCTTGTTCTAAAACTTCTTTCATATAAGATTCGCCGGGATCAAAATCCTTTCCGTCAAGATAAATGGAACCTCCCCATTTTTTTTTGGCTTGTGTATGAGAATATACACCTCGTAAGGATTCTATTCGTTCATTGTTCAGAGGAATCTTATATTTTTCGGAAAGTTCTTTTACGAGACGAACAACCGCTTTGGTCTGTTCCTGATTGGCTAAAAGCATTTCTGTATCTTTTCCTACAATTTCCACTTGAAAGCAGTTCGAGTTAGTTCCAGCCGCAGCCGCAGCCGCGTCCAAGATAGAATCCAAAAGTTGATAGACTTTTCCATCTTGATCTGCGAGAAACGTAGCGGATAAATTCCGTTTTTCTAATACTTCTAAAGTTTTTTGATAATCAGGAATTGCGGTAAAGTGCAACACGATACAATCGGGAGAAATAGATCCACGCTGATTATAACGAAGTCTTTTTTCTTCAGGAGCTTTTCCATCGGACGTTTTTTCTACGGAATTCAATTCTATGATTGGTGCGGAAGTTGTACCTCTGCCTCGGTTGTATGTTGGAACGATTTTTTTACCAGACGGATCTGTAAATTTTTCCTTACGAATTACCCAACCGGAGTCAAACCGATCTTTCCATTCTGTTTCTGAAAAAAATTTTCCTTGGAGTTTTAAAAGAACGGAAGATAAAACTTTTTCACTTCCACATTCCCCGGTATCTAAAAAACGACCAAATTTTTTCTTACTCTGAGTATGTGTAAAAATTCCTTTTTTAGAAGTAATATCGTAGTTATTTAGAGGAATTGAATGTTTTTTTGAAAGAGTTTCAATCAGATTGACGAGAGATTTTAATTGAACTTCGTTTTTTAAAATGGAATCGTTGTTTCCTTCCCAAGAAACGTGGATTGTGGTTTCGTCCATTCCAGGTGCGGCTTTGTAAAGTATTTTAGAGGGCTCTTCTACTCCGTATACACTTCCGTTTTCAAGAACGATAAAATGCACCATCCATCCTGAGGATTTACTTTTGTCTAAGTATTCTCCCGCCTTTAAACCGTAAGTATGATGTAAAAGAATCGATTTGACCCCAAAAAACCAACGTTTTTTACCGATTGATTTGAGGGAATCTTTGCCAATTCCTAAAGTGAAAAATGGAAGTACCTGATTAGAACTTAGTATTTCCGATTCTTTTGTAGGAAAAGAACAATTTAATATAAGAGTGAATATCGCTAATTTGAAAAAAAAATTATTTTTCATCTCGATACCTTATTTCGTAGTCGAGTTAAATCTTCTCTTAGTTTTTCTAGGTTTTTGGAAAGTTTTCTATGGCGATTAATAATTTCTGAATATTCATAAATTTTAAAATTTATTTTGTTCTTTTTTGGATCTTCCTCAGGAGCCATTGGGATCGATTTAAAAATTTCAGAAGACGTTTCGAATTCTCGGGTTAGTTTTAGATATTCCGTCGAACAAGCGGAAAAAAATTCGGGAGAAAGATTTTGTTTAGAAGTTTCTATTTGTTTTCCAAGCGATTCCGTTGCCGCTTTTAAAAATGAAAATAGGGATTGGTTGTCTTCAACTAGTTCGTTCAGAGATTCCTGAAGATGAATTTCGGTTTTGCTTTTGGAATGAAGAATTCCTTTTTTTGCCTTCCAGTAGATCAAATAAATTAGAATTACGGATATGATAAAAATCAAAGAAAATAGGAAAAAGGTCCTTTTTTGGTAGACCCATTCTAAGGTTTCCCATTGGAACAAATCGGGAGAATAGGCCGCTAAAGCTAAACCGATTAAAATAATTCCTGTGGAAAGGTAATAAAAAATACGAGCTGCCATTCCATTTCATAACACATCTTTAGGTCCTACTTGTCAAGGAACCTTCTTGTCTTAGGAAAACTCTTACATAAGTTTAAGATTCCCCTCTCATTTTTCCGATATTCAAAGAGATGCAAGAACCCATTCTAAAACCGAATTTTCAATCCAAGGTAGTGAATTTTGGTCTTTATAAAATTAAAAAAGCTCTTAAGGAAGAAGGATTTGAAGTCGTGGAAAAACCAAATGGAAAAATCGTTTTAGTAATTCGAGTTGGGAAGGAAAGGCAAAAATAAAAGGAACGTTCCCATCTTTCTTCAAAATATTTACTATTTTTGATCAATCTCCGGTGTCTTTTTAAAATTATTCGGTCTTCCTTTTAATTTCTCTCTGTTAACGATTATAATATTACTGAGTCCTTTAGGGAACGGATTATTATAATTGAAAATGTTTAGGATTAAGTTTATATTTTCCCCCCATAAAATGACTCAAATAAAAACGATTTAATTCGGAATAAAGTCTTTGAAGTATGATTTTATAATATTAAGTAATAAAAAATAATTAAATAATTCTATATAAATTACTAATATACCGAATCTTAATATATGGAAGATGATTTTGATTTGTATGATCGAGCTGGTGAATGGACTGAGTTAAAATTAGAAATAGTCAAAAAATATGCGGAAAGTTTTCAGGGGGCTTTGAAAAATTTAAATTTTAAAACCATTTATATTGATGGATTTTGTAATTCGGGAGAAGCAATTTCGAAGAAAACTTCAGAGAAAATTGATGGTAGTGCTTTGAGGGCTCTAAAAGTTACACCACCATT
The DNA here is from genome assembly GCF_900156205.1 of Leptospira interrogans. Lineage (GTDB taxonomy): Bacteria > Spirochaetota > Leptospiria > Leptospirales > Leptospiraceae > Leptospira > Leptospira interrogans. Next base: position 128,261 of record NZ_FTNA01000003.1, on the reverse strand, counting down.
TCATGAATATCATTTTGTAGATCTTGAAGAAAAACGGGTTCACCATTTGCAAAGCCTTGTAAGTTCAGAAACTAACGCATATTTTCATATAGGAAATTCTAATAAAGTTCTTCCAGCAAAAGTATTTCCAAAGTTCCATTACGATAAGTATGAAAGAATATTTTGTCTTTTAGATCCTTATAAACTGACTCTGGATTGGGATGTAGTAAAGGCAGCCGGAAAAAGTAAAATTACGGATGTGTTAATTAATTTTCCCGTCCTTGATATGAATCGTAATGTTCTATGGAGCAATAATGAATCTATATCCGATAACAATCGAGAAAAAATGAATCGATTTTGGGGGGACGACTCTTGGAAAGGAATTGTGTATTCCGAAGAAAATGATCTTTTTGGGCCGGTAACGGTAAGGAACGAAAAACCTGTGCAGAAAATTTTGGAAGCATACGCTGATCGATTAAAAACAGTAGCTGGTTTTGCAGAAGTGGCTAAGCCTTTGCCAATGAGAAATAGCGTCAACGCCATTGTCTATTATTTGATATTTGCCACGCAGAAGTCACTTGCAATCAAAATTATTAACTCTATTATGAAGAAATACCGAAAATAAATTATGGGCGCTAAATCGAATATAGAATGGACAGAAGCTACATGGAATCCAGTAACTGGATGTACAAAAATAAGCGCAGGTTGTGCAAATTGTTATGCTGAGGTTCTGACAAGACGATTTGAAAAAGATTGGGGAAAATTTTCCGAAGTAAAGATTCATCCATTTCGTTTATCGATACCTCAAAAAAAGAAAAATCCTACAATTTTTTTTGTAAATTCTATGAGTGATTTATTTCATAAAGATGTCCCTAATGAATTTATTTTAGAAATTTTTAAAGTGATGAGAGAGAATCCTCAGCATACTTTTCAGATTTTAACTAAAAGACCTGAGCGGCTTGTTGCTATGAATAAAGAATTAATTTGGACTCCCAATATATGGATGGGAGTTTCCGTTGAAAATCGAAAAGTATATTCAAGAATTGATTTTCTCCGCAAGACTGGCGCGATAATTAAATTTCTTTCAGTAGAACCTTTGTTAGAAAGCGTCGCTGACATTGACTTAGCCGGATTAAACTGGGTTATTGTGGGCGGTGAATCCGGCCTGAAAGCAAGACCTTTGCAGAAAAATTGGGTTATTGAAGTACTCCGTACCTGTAGAAAAGAAAAAGTCGCGTTTTTTTTTAAACAGTGGGGTGGAAGAAACAAAAAACTTGCCGGAAGACTTTTGAATGGAAGAGAATACAATGAAATGCCGATACTTCCTAAAATTAAAAAAGTTATTTAGGTTAGCTTCTTTTGATATTAGGGATTAAATCATTCAAAACTTTTCTAGGTTGAAGTTTGAGTTTTTAATACTGTTTTTAAATTTTTTTTGATTTACCTTTAGAATTTTAGAATATTTTTATTTTATAATTTCTTTTACATTGCGTCTGGATCCGCATCTGGAAGTTCTACTTCTTCTTTTGAAGGTTCTGCTTTTAAAAATTCTCCACATTTCTCTTTGAGTTGATCGTGAATTTTCCACTTGTCTCCGGCGAGAGGCATAACTCTGAGATAAAGTCTATAGTTTCGGATCGAACCTCTACAATAACCTCCTTTTAGATACAATTGACCGAGTAGTTTTCTAGCTGCGGGATGTGCCGGTTCTAATTCGATGACCTGATTGGCGAGTCTAACCGCTTTATCCGGGTTATTTGCCGCAAGTTTTCTCGCTTCTTCCCAGGCCGGAAGAGTTTCTTTTTCGTACTTTCTATAGAGATCGGTGTTTCCCATTTGGAATAAACGAAAGATGATCGCATCTTCTTTTCCGTTGCGACAAATTCCATACCAAACGTCTTCTTCTTTTTCGGTAATTCGGTTGGCTCTAATTCCTGCAAGTCTGGAACCGTCTATACAACCTGTGGCTTCAAAAAGATCCTTCATCGCTTGCGGAGAAGTAGCTAAAATTCTTCTGGTTTTGTTTTCAAAACTCGCGATCTCGTCTTCCGGAAGAGAATCTTCTGGGTTTGGAAGATCTTGTAAGCCAGATAAAACTCTTAATTTGATGTTAGATTCTAACACCCATTCGGGTAAGTTAAGAGACTTTAAAAATTCGTCTTCTTTTGGAAAGATTCTTCGATAGACGGAACATTCCGAAAGAAAAAGAAAAACAAAAAATAAAAAAAACAATCGAATACAATAGATGAAATAAAAGCCGGAGAGAATTTTTCGAATCATCGATAACAAGAGATTTATCCTTGACTATAATATTAGGACAAAATGTCCTAATATAGATATTTTAACTTACCACAATGGTAAGATGTGATTTCTCAACAATAGAATCAATCAGGAATCTATGATCCAAGAACTCAAAGCAGATCTAAACGGAAAGGGACAAAAACACTGTGTGATTGTCTCTCGTTTCAATGAATTTATAACGGAAAGTTTACTGAAAGGAGCACTTGAGTCGTTTCGGATGCACGGAGTTGAAGACGTAACCGTGGTTCGGGTTCCTGGTGCTTACGAGATGCCGGTGGTGGTTTCTAAAGCGGCCGCTTCTAAAAAATATGATTCCATCGTTTGTTTGGGGGCGGTGATCCGAGGTGCAACCGCTCATTTTGATTTAGTAGCGGGAGAATCTGCAAAAATCGGATCAATTGGAGTTCAACATTCTATCCCTGTTATTTTTGGAGTTTTGACCACAGATACGATTGAACAAGCGATTGAAAGAGCCGGGACTAAGGCGGGAAATAAGGGTGCGGAAGCCGCAGCCACCGCCGTGGAAATGGTAAACCTACTTTCCCTTCTTTGAATGTCAGCTAGACGTACTTCCAGAGAAATTGCCGTAATGGCGCTTTACCAATTGGAACTTACTCAACCCCCTTTAAAGGAAGTTCTTAAGTTTAAATGGTACGATAAAAAAACGGAACCAGAAGAAAGGGATTTTGCAGTTTCCATCGTAAATGGGGTTGTGAAAAACCAAGAACAGATCGATACTCTAATCAAGAAATACTCCAAAAATTGGGACTTTTCAAGAATCAGTATCGTAAACAAAGCAATTCTGCGTTTGTCTATATACGCGTTATTATATACTTGGGAAGTTCCAAAAAACGTTACGATCGACGAAGCGGTAGAACTTACAAAAGAATTTGAAAGCGAAGAATCGGCTCGGTTTGTAAACGGAGTTTTGGACGCAATTCTCAAAAACGAAATCAAATCCGATGGATAAAGAAATCCGAAAAAACAGGTTGTTTTTAGAGGGAATCGAGGAAGAGGAATTTTATTTCCCCGAGAATAAAGAACCGGTTCGGATTCGTAGATCCTATAATAAACTTCTAATATTCTGGATTCTGATGGGTCTTTTGGTGTTAGGGGGAATCGGTTTTGCGGTTTACCATCAATTTTTTCGTAATTCCTCCTCTGGTTCCGAGTTTGCAGGAGCCTTTAATAAGGATTTGATCCAAAATAAATCCGACATCAATCGTTTATTAGAAAGACCTTATATACCGGATGGAAACGCAAACCCGGCGTTAACAAAATGTATCAATCTTTACAAAGAAAGATTTACCAGGCAGGCATTTGATACCTGTAATGAGTTTTTAGATTCTACAGGAACTCAGGAAGAAAAATCGATCGCATTGACTGTGTTAGGTGTAATCCATGACGAGAGCGGGCGTTATCCGCAAGCAATCGAAAGACTTCAAAAAGCGATTCAATACGATCCTAAAAATTTCTACGCGTATTACAATCTTACGTTGTCTTATAAACACGCTGGAAGATTTGCAGACGCTCGAATGGCTGCTCTGAAAGCGAAAGAAATCGCGCCTAGTGATCCTAGGGTTTCGTTACTTGCTGGAAATCTATTTAACGAGTTGAACGACCCGGATGCTGCGATTGACGCCTATAAAGAAGGGTTGTCTACTTCTCCGGACGATATGCATCTGACTTACAATTTAGGAGTTAGTTATTTTAAAAAGGGTGAAATTCCACAAGCAGAAGAGGAATTTAAGAAAGTTGTAATAAAGACTCCATCCGGAAGATTAGCCGCGTTATCTCATTCTTATTTGGGAAATATCGCTTACAACAAACAGGATTATAAAAATGCGGAATATCATTTCCGACAAGCAAGCAACCTTTCACCTAACGAAGCAAAGTATCTTTATAATCTCGCGATAGTTCTACAAAAAAATGGAAATAAAGAAGAGGCTCTTAAATATTTGGAACTTGCGAGAGACGCAGGCGCAAACGATCCCGAAATTTATAGATTGATTGCAGAAGGGTTTTCCAATCTCAATCAGGGAGAGATGTCCATTTCGGCGCTTCAGAAAAGTTTAAAATATAATCCTACGGATGTGGATTCTCTCTTTCAACTTGCGGAAGCATACTATAACAAAGGAGATTTACTTTCTGCGGAAGAAACCTATCGTAGGATCGTATCTTCTACTCCTGGCGATAGTTTTACGGAGACTGCTCTGATTAATTTGGGAGTCGTTTTGGATCAGATGGAACGTTATGGAGAAGCGGTCACTACTTTGAATCGGGTGATAGAACTCAATCCTAAAAACGCGAAAGCGTATCATACATTAGGAATTGTTTATAAACATTCTGGAAATGGGACACTCGCTATAGAAAACTGGAGAAAGTCCACGGCGATAGAGCCGGAAAATATACAAAGCCGTGAAGCTCTTGGAGACTATTTACTGGAAAATAAATTTTTTCGGGAAGCTGTGGAAGAATATATAGGATTAGTAAAACATAAAGACGACGCTTACAAGGTATATCTCAAAATGGCGGAAGCCTATATGGGAATGCAGGACGATTCCAACGCCGAAAAAATTCTACTGAAAGTATTGAATTCTTCAAGAGACGGAGCGGATCTGAAAAACGCGCATAAGAAACTTGCCTTGTTATATAATAAATCCAAAGACCCAGATTTAAAAAATAGGGCCAAAGACGAGGCTTTTCGCTCTGCTCACATGGATCCGAACGATATGGAAGGCAGATTGGTACTTGCAAAAATTCTAATAGATTCTAATTCAATTTTGGATCGTGAAAAGGCTATCGATGAACTGACCGCGATTGTGAGATCTGATGTAAGACCTAAAACAGCGGCGACCGCTTATAATTATTTAGGGATTTGTTATTATAAAAATGGGGAATTTAAAAGGGCGGTTCGGGCGTTTCAGAGTTCGATCGATTTAGACCCGTCTTTGTCAGAAGCCTACGAGAATAAGCGGGCAGCGTCTGCGGCGTTAGAAGAAAATACTCGCAGGGAGGGATATTTCTGAAAAGTTACTTCTTAACGTTTTTGATTTCATTCCTTTTTATAACTTCGATTCAAGCAGCGGAAACACCTAAAGACGAATTTAAAGAAAAAGTATTCAATTTTTCTAAATTACAAGCCACGGCAATTACAGAGATACGAGCCAAAAACAGATTGGATCTCGTAAAGGAATTACCTACTATATTCCAAAACGAATCCATTGAAGAAAAGGCTCAGGTTGCGATTTTAAAGCTATTTTCTGAATTAGAGGATTTGGACGGTCTCGCACCAAATTGGGTGGTAGTTTTGGACTTGGTCTTTCAAAAGACGACTAATGTAAATTTGAAAAAAGAAATTCTACTATTGGCTGAAAAGAAAAAAGAAAAACGACTGATCTATTCGGTGATTGCTGCGTTTAGTGATCCCGAAACACAAGTAAGAACTCTAAGTTATCGATTGATGAATTTATTAAAGGACGATAGGGCCTTACCGATTTTACTGGATATGTCCTTGTCTAAAGATCCGGTGCATAGAATGTATTTTTTGGAATCCTCTTTGATTATTAAAGACGAGAGGATTCAAAATCAGATTCATAAATTAGCGAATGATGAAAGTCCAGGAGTGAGAAAGAAATATCTCATAGCGATCAATCGACTTGGAATGACTGATAAATTTTCACAGTTTCAAAAATCTGCCACTAACGATCCGGACGATGACGTGAAAATGGTCGCATTAGAAATTCTTAAAAATAAAAAAGGCCGTCAATATTTATCTTTGTTTTACAAAGGGCTTAACGACTCTAATTCAGATATACGAAGAATTTCTTTAGAAGCGTTGTTACTCTACCAAGATAAACAAGGAGCCAAAGCTGTATCCGATCAATTGGTAAAGGAAGACAATTCGTTTTTAAGGGCGAGAATGATCGATCTATTATTGGATCTTGGAAACAACGGAGGAGGTCAAGGTATTCTTGCGGTGTTGACTAACGCAGAAGATGCAGAGTTAAGAACAAAAGCGGCTTACGCGGTGGGAAAGTTAGGAGCAAATACAAATGCATTTGAACTTACAAAAATTTTATCAGAAGAAAAAGAGAATGCGGTTAAGTGGCAGCTCATTCATTCTTTAGGAGAGCTTAAGGATAAAAATGCGGTTCCTGCGTTACTCGTTCTTGCTAGAAATCCGAGAGAAAAACTGAATCTAAGAATCGAAGCGGTAAACACGATCCGAACGATCAACGATCCGGATAGTTTGCCTTCTATCTTTGAAGCGTATGTATCCGAAAACGAACAAACTCTTCGCACCGAATTAGAGAACACATTACGCGAAATTTTGAACCTGAAATTCCCACCTAAAATTCCTTAGATCTCGATTTAAAATCCTGTCGAACGGCCATCAGAGCGAAATAGAAGACAGTAGCTCATTTCTATTCTATAAAATTTTTCTAATACAATTTTTAATTGATTAACTTTTTTTGTCTTCTTAAAAAAAGACAATTTGTGGATCGAGGTTTCCCGGATTATCGTTAGAATTATTTAATAATTTCATTAACAAGTTGCTTCAATCGGCCGTTTTCACAAAATAGAAAACATACGAAGGATTGTTTTTTCAAAACTCTATTTAAATGTATTAGTATTTTATTAAATATTAATTTATATTGTTTTTTAGAGAAAATATATAAACAGTCGAGGGCCGCTTATAGGTTGTCAGTCTTTTGTTTAGTGCGATGAAACGAAGTTCGTCTGTTCTCTAAACGCGAAAGGGATCGATGCGGAGTCAAGTTATTGGAATTGAAAAAATTGAATGTATCACTATAACACACAATAACTTGACTGGAGCTGAGAGCCCGGTCCCGCCTATTCCATTTGATCTTTCTTTTACAAATTATTGGCGGGATTCGCTCCTATTTTCAACCGCCAAATTCATCTTGATATAAGGTTTATAGTTAAAGCCAATTTATTTTGTGTCTATCAATTCTAAATCCTGTTTTTGAAACCAGCCTAAGTTATAGACCTTATCTTTTATGTAAGGGGAGGGAATCAAAACGAAATACCAATCAGGCATCTGTTTTTCGTTCAATTTGTTTGAAAGTGCAAAACCTTCAAAATTTGTATTGTATAAATCGATCCTATTCCCCTGAATTTTTTGATCCGAACAAGGGTCCGGAATTTCTTTGTCGTCGATTACCGAAGCCGTTCTTAGTTTCGCTGAATTTTTAGAAACTTTAAAACGTTTGAAATATTCGAGTTGTGTAGGCTGATGTAAAACTCCAGAATAAGAAACGGATATTTGGCTTTTAAGTTGATTGGAGTCGAAATCAAAATTAAGAATTTCTAAAGAACCATATTGAAGACAACAACAAGAAGGAGCTTTTATATAAAATGTTACAAATTTTTGAGAACGTTTAAAATCCACGATCATTCCACCGCGATTATAGAGCAATTTGTAACCCTTCGAAGTGTTTAAAAAAATTAGTACAAAATCTTGAGTAGGATTTTCAGGATCATAAATTAAATCCAATTTACCATCTTGATTGAAATCGACTTGATGAAGGTTTTTGAGACGATTGGTTTGTTTGATTTCGTTAAATATTTTTAAAACTTCTGATTTAGATCCTTTATTGATCTTGTCTTTGAGAAGATTGAAATCGATTTGAGTTTCTAGATTTTCCCAACCGATTCTATGATCTTTTTGAATATGTTTTAGAATTTCGTTCGTTTGTTCTAAATCTAGTTTTAAATTTTCACCAAACAAAGAACTAGAAACAAAAAAGAAAATGGTCGCTATAACTGGAAAGATATAAAGGTGCATTCAAATCTCTTTGTGATAGAATTTGTACATTTTTTAAACTGTTTGAAAGGATAAAACGAAATTAATTAAAAATCGTTCGGTAACTAAAAACTAAATTTTAGAAAAGGCTCGGTTTTAGTGGAGTTCCTACAAATTACGTCTTGTTTTTGTTTTGAGATCAATTTTTATTTTAAGGATTATGTGTGTTTAACATAAGGAATTCATAATTCTGAAAAAAGCTGGAATTTGAATTTTATAGATCGATTCCTTAAATGTGGGAACTACCACAATTTAAAAAATAGAAGTTTATAACAATTGAACCTGTCGTATTCAAGTGTGAGAGGAAATTCACACAAAACTTAGGTTTGTCCGTAAAATGATGTGGGAACTCTTACAATTTTAGAACTTGTTCGTAAAATCGTGATCTGTGGTAGTTCCCACATTTTCGAAAACTTCACCTACAAAAAATGGAATAGGTTTTGAAATTGAAATCATAAGAACCTGTCCCAAAAAAAACTCAATGGCACTGCTCACTATGGATTGCAGCGGAAACTCAATAACGCTAGGCGTAGTGTTAAGGACAACCCGTCGAGCGCCAATAGAAAGTGAGATTTGAGTTTAGAAAGCGTTCTGTTTTAATTACTGCAGCTTGATCTTTCTAATAAAGTGAAAACTCAATGCGTTCACTCCCTATCATAACCTTACCCACAAATATTTGATCTCAATATAAATCTGTCGGAATTACGACAAATCCTCTGTAAAACTTAGTTCCCACCCCACAACGCGATTCATAGAGAGCGTTGTGTTGAGTTTTTCCTATTTTTGGGTGGGGGACGGAGGTGGTAAGGTTCGGAAAATTTTTCTCTATCAGAAAAACATACTTTTTGCAAGTAAAAAGACTCATTCTTGTCGGAACACTTGAAAAATGTGCATTTTGATTCTTCTCATTCTAAAATCCTATTAACTTGTGGGTAAGGTGATGCTCCCTATGAGTCGCTGGGATAACTCAATGTCTCGCTCTTTACGAATCGCTCGGCAGGTTTTCGAACGCGCTGTAAGTGAATCCATAAGCTTTGATTTCATTCTAAAAAATACTTGTATTTTTAAAGAATCCGATTGAGTCTGATATTATATGTTTCGCAACGTAACTCTACTAACGCTTACTATTGAGCTTTTACTCCTCCTTAGTTAGGGGGAGCTGGTAGAGTTGTAAAAAAATACACGAGCCTGCTCCTCCTGGAGTGGGCTTTTTTATTTCCGAGTTCATCTCTGTTCGGAAAATCCCTCTCCTGGACTGGCCGGTAAAAGGAGAAAACAATGAAACAAGATTCACAATCGGAAAATGAGTCTATAGTGCGTGACCTTTCCGTTTCCGAAGATCAAAGAAATGTAAAGTTCTTCTCGGATCTTCAAACTCCAATTCCTAAACATCTTCCTTTTTTTATGGACGTGACTTTAAGAGACGGAAACCAAGCACTTCGTAGACCTTGGAATTTAGAACAAAAAGAAACAATCTTTAAACAACTTTTAAAACTAGGAGTACAAGGAATTGAAGTAGGATTTGCTTCTTCTAACAACCAAGAATTTGAAGCCTGTAAATATCTTTCTTCGATTGCACCGGATAACGTAGTCATATCTTCTTTATCTAGAGCTGTGGAAAAAGAAATCGAAGTTTCTTGGAAGGCGATACGGTTTGCTCCAAAACCAAGGATTCACATCGTATATCCTGTATCTGCGTTTACGATTCAAAACGTATTGAAGATAACTCCTGAAAAAGTTTTAGATAGGATTTCCCAGTCAGTGGCTTATGCAAAAAGTCTTGTAGGATCAAAAGGTGAAGTTCAATTTTCAGGAGAACATTTCGGAGATTCTTTGGAAAACTTAGATTTTGCTGCGGAAGCGTTTCAAATCGCTTTGAATAACGGAGCCGATGTTGTAAATCTTCCCAACACCGTCGAACGTTATCGTCCTTGGCTTTTTGTTTCTATGGTAAAGGCGGTTGCTAATTTATTGCCAGAGGATACAAGAATTTCGATTCATACACATAATGATCTTGGAATGGCGACTGCGACTACGGTAGAATCTTACTTTGCAGGAGCGGTTCAATTGGAGACGGCGTTAAACGGACTTGGAGAGAGGGCGGGAAATACAAACACATATGAAGTGGCAATTGCTCTTCATAACTGCGGAGTTGAAGTCCCTTTAAATTTTTCGACGATCTATGAAACATCTCGTTTGGTTTCTTATCTATCGGAGATTCCAATTTATGAAAAAGCGCCTTTGATTGGAGAAGACGTCATTTCTCATCGATCCGGAATTCATCAAGACGGAGTCGCAAAAACACGCCATCTACAAAAAGGCGCCTATCGCGCGTTTGACGCCGCGTTGATCGGAAGGCCGGAGGGGGACAGAATCGAATTTACAAATCAATCGGGTAAAAGTGCGGTCTATTGTATTTTAAAAGATGCAGGGGAAAACATTACCTTAGAAGAAGCTGGTAGGTTGCAGCCGATTTTAAAAAAGATTTCCGAAGATTTAGGTAGAAGAGAACTGACTTTGGAAGAAATTCGGATCGAATGGAATCGCTTGCTCAGAGCTATATAAAGGATACCTAATGTTTTTTATTTAAATGGGATTTTGTAATGAAATCTAGTTCAACGTAAGAAAATTTGGACGAATCCGGCTGCAGTGCAGCCGGACCGGGCTCTTTAGCTCCAGTCAAGTTATTGTGTGTTACGGTAATATATTCAATTTCTTTAATTTCAATAACTTGACTCTGCATCGATCCCTTTTGCATTGAAATCAGAGTCTATTTAATTATGGCACTTATTCTTATAAGAATCGATTCAGAGTGGTTTCTTATGTGGATGATAAAAAACGAATCATATTTAACTGTAATTAGAGGATAAACTGTAAACTTGATTAAACAGGACAATGCTTTCCAAAAGGAAAGCATAACGTCTTGATTATTTTCTGCGTAGAATCTCGCTTAAGACCTAAACGAGTTTTTGTTATCAACTTTTGGAACAAGTTGAAAGGGGATTAGAGTTTGAGTTTCTTTTTGATTAGGTCTAAAAGATCCGCTACAAATTCATCACTTCTACGATTTTTATCTGCGTATTCAAAGGCTTCTTTTGTAGAATCTTCTAACTTTTCATTTTTTGTGGTAATGTTTAAAAGAGAAGCCAAAGAAGCATAAACTATATCTCCGTTTTCGGAGGAAATAATTTTGTTTTTTAAAGCGATTGTAGAATCACCAGGTTCCGCTATTTTTCCCAAAGAGATCGCTGCAGCCGTTGCGATTTTAGGTTCGTTGTTACGATTTAAAAGTTGGATTAGTTCCGGAATTGCGGATTTTTCTTTGTTCTTTCCAAGAGCAACTGCAGATTCGTATTTTTCGGAATCGGAACCGGAAGAAAGCGATTTAATATGTTCCTCAGTAGATTTTTCTGCGAATAGCGCGCCAGATGTAAAAAAAACGGCGAACATAAGAATGACAATAGAACGAAATTTCATGAGAGACTCCTTTCCTTCGGAAGAATCGTGTATAGAAACGAGAGAGTCAATCTAAAATTCGGAAGGGCTTTGGGAGTTCTTACAATTTAGTACAGGTGTAAGTTGGATTTTAACGATAAAGTAATAGTTAGAATATAGTGACAAAAATTGTGATTTTTAAGTTTTGTGATAGTTTCTCAATTTTCAAAAATAGAATAGTAGCTCGGGTTTATTATAGTTTTATCTTCAATTTTTAGAAGAGAAAGATAAACTTTCAAAAACGTGTCTCTGAATTGAAAGTAAACTTCGGTATAATTCAATGCGAAAGCGATTGAGGCGTGATCAACAAATTGAATTTATAAAAAGTTTTTGTTTTCAAGCGAACTTTCAATTTGTTGATCGGAGCTGAAAGCGCGGTCCGGCGACGCCGGATTCGCCCGAATTTTCAATCGTTGAACTCACTTTGAATTTTATAAGAATCAGTAAAATTTTAAGTTCAATCAAGCAGAGTGTTGTGATCAAAATTTACGGTACTGAATTTTATCAAAATCAGTAGTATAGTAATAGAATGTCAAATCACTGTAAAAAGAAATTATCATCTTCAAAGATTCCAAAAGTGATTTTTTACAAACCTTTGGGAAGGATTTTAGTGATCGGTAAGGTGTTGTATTATTTTACAGCACCGGTAGAATGGTATTCAGTTTTGACTTCCGGAATAAAGACACATTCTAAAAAAGGGTCTGGCAAATTTTGGAACAAACTTTAAATTTCTAACGAACTTTATGTCTGCAAGTCCTTTTCAATTTCATTCCTTCAAATCTTTTTTTCAAAAATGGAAGAAGGAATTTTTTCCATTAAGAATTTTAGATAAGTACTTATTTGGAGAATTTTTTAAAATCTTTATTGGAACCGTGATTCTACTAACAGGGATTATGCTACTTTCTCTTGTAAATGATAACCTAAGAAATTTTACTGCAACAAAGGCGCCTAGATACCACGTGGCGCTTTTTTTAGTTTATAGTATTCCGAAGATCATATCTACTACTGTAGTTTCCATGTCTTTGATGTTTTCAATTTGTTTTACGGTTGGGCAGTTTTCAGTAAACAAGGAACTCGTTTCTATGATGGCTGCGGGGGTATCTTTTTTTAGAATTGTAACTCCTCTCATCCTATTCGGAATTTTAATGTGGATTATAATGTTGCTCGCGACTGAGTTAATCGTAAGGCCGGTCAACAAATTAGCAAAAATAGAACACGATACACTTACAGAGGGAATGGGAACTCTTGCGAATAGTGTGTATCAATTTCACGTGAAAGGAAAAGAAGGGTTTTATTATTTATATTTTTATGATCCGGATAAGGACGAGATCAATGGGGGATTCAATTATATAAGACTTAGACCGGATGGATCTCCAGAAACGGTAATCTCTTCTTTGAAGGCGAAATACAATTACGAAACTAAACTTTGGAAGATGAAGAAAGTAGAAGAGTGGCATTTTGACAACGATTTGAAACTCAGTTCTCAAGAAACTTACGAAGAAAAAGAATACGAACTTCCCGAAGAACCTTCTTACTTTAAAGTTCCTGCAGGTTCCGTGGAAGAGATGAATCTCTTTCAGTTAAAAGAAGAAGAAAAAAGAAGAATTCAAAAAGGTCTTGCTTACGGAGACGTTCTTACAGAAAAACATTCCGTTTTTGCTTTACCTATGATGACGATCATAGTTACTTTGATTGGAACGATTGCGGGGTATTTTACAAAAAAAACCGCCGGAGTCGCTTCTTTAGGAATAACCATCGGAGTCGTACTCATCTATTATATATTTAACTCTGCAGGAAAATCTCTAGGTGAAAACGGAGTAATACCTCCTTTTGCAGGAGTTTGGATTACTCCAAGTTTATTCTTAGGTTTGTGTTTTTGGATGTTTCGTCGGATGAATTTATAAAATTTTCATTCATTATATAAATTAAATATTCAAATGATTAAAAGTATCTGCACTTTATTGAAGAATTTCTTTTGTTGTCCCTATAAAATACAGTCTCAATATTTTACACTCAAATATGGCTTTATAATAAAAATTTATGATACTGATCTCTATAAAATTGAGTACCGTTGATTTTATCACAAAACACTGATTTCGTGCAAAATATTAAGTACTTTATTATATAGTTATGAGTAATAGGTTGTATAGAGATTATTCAGACACATAATAATAAAATACCCATAGCTTAATTTCAATATTAGGAAGCTATCTCAAAAATATTTTAGAATGATTGGAGTTGGCATTTTAAGCAAAAATAAAGTATTTTTGAGATAAGTTGTAGAGTTTTTGAAAAATTAATTCTCCATCTATTTCATGGAAACGGTCGCTGGAAGCAGTTTTGTTGATATGAATTATGGATTTTCAACGATTCTATTTAACGTGAGTTCGGTGTAAGTAAATGAGAAAGAATTTTCTAAAAGTATGAGCTCCTACAATTTTAGAATTTGTTCGTAAAATTGTGATTTGCGGTAGTTCCCACATTTTAGAAATCGAGATCACAACTTTTTTTAGAAAAATGAATTATGGATTTTTTACGTCGAACTCACGTTATTTAGGTGTTTGATTTTATAGGAATGAGTAATGCAAATTTTACCGTACAACTTCAAGATTTGTGTTAGTTCCCACAGATATATCTATTAGAAGATTATGTTTTTTTATAACGGCTTTATCGTCATTTTAAATTGTATGAGTTTCTACGTTTAAAAATTTTACCATAAATCTTGAAATTTGTAGTAACTACTACAAACTTCTGTAAGGTTATATGAAATGAAATTTTAATTTGATTTCATATAACAATAACTTTATGCAAACCTTTAATTTTAGAATCATTATCTTTGGGTTTTATAAAAACTTGTTATTACGCGAAAAGTCGCATGTGGGAACTACCACGGTTCGAGATTTTACAGATCAATTTAGAAAATGTGGGAACTACTACTTTCTCAATAACTGGGTGAAGATTTAGATCTTCTTGAAAATTTGGAATGAAAGAAAGGGGAAGCAGAACATGAAGATCGAATTTTCGGCGATGGATTATCGTTCGGATGAAACTTTTGAAAAAGCGAATTATCTATTCAAAGGAAGTCTGGAAAAAGGCTGGGAAATATATAGAAACGGAAAAGAGTATTTGTGCCTCGGCCCAGGATATAAACTATTAAGGACCAAACTTTGCGGAGTTTGTTCTACAGATCTTTCCAGAAGTTTTCTTCCTTTCCCACTTCCTCAAGTGATTGGACATGAAGTAATTGCAGAAGATATGGAGTCAATCCATGGACTTAAACAAAAATACGTAGTAGAGATCAATGATACATTCGAAGCGAGAGGAGAAAAACCTTTCGACAAATTTTGTGAGGAAGGAATTGCATCTCATAGTCCTACAAGAAAAGTACTCGGAATCGATAGACTTCCTGGAGGATTTGGACCTTATATTTTAGCACCACAAAATGCAGCGATTTCTTATCATACACTTTCTGATAAGGTTGCGGTTTTAATAGAACCATTTGCGGCTTCTTTACAAGCGGTACTATCTTCTCCACCTAAAGATGGGGATGAGGTTGCGGTTTTAGGGCCGAGAAGATTAGGAAGTCTCGTAGTAGCCGCGTTAGCCGCTTTTCGAAATTCTTCGGGAACTCGATTTAAAATTTCAGCACTTTCTAGACGGGATCATCTCTTAAAACTTTCTTTCAAGTTAGGAGCGGATCAAATGATCGATTTGGGAAAAGAAAAAATAGAAACTCTTGATAAACGTTATACAATTGTTTACGATACAACCGGAACTACAAGTGGCTTTGAAAGTGCGATTCGGCTTACAAGTAGAGAATTACATCTAAAAACCACGAACGGGCAAGAAGTTTTTGGGATTAAAAAGTTAACGGAGTTGGTGGTGGACGAACTTAGTCTTTTAAAATTCGCTGATGAAAATTTAAACTTTTGTTGGGAAAAAGAAAATCGTTCCAATCGGACTGTATATGTAGCACCTAATGTTGGAAAGGTGACTTTACCTTCACATTTCAAAGTATATTACGGTAAAATTGAGGACGCCGAAAAAATACTATCGACTGAAGATTTTCGAGGACGAATTCCTCGTTTCGATTTGGGAATTGCAGGTACTGTAGAGGAGATAGATCGTTTGATTCGTCCAAGTCGAAGTCATGAAAATTCTTTGATACGTCCGAGAGGAGCTATCCTTTTCCAGGGAAAATCGGAAAAAAATTATATATTAGAATTTTTGAATTCTGGAAAGTCAATTCGTTCGTCCCGATGCGGAGATTTTCAACTTGCAATCAAGCTATTACAGGAAAACAAAAAAATTTCAGAAGCGCTTGAAAAGAATATGGTAACCCATTTTTATTCACCTGAAGATTTGAATCAGGCGTTTAAAACCGCTAAAAGTTCGGAATCAATCAAAGTAGTAATTAAACATTTCTAATGCTTTCGAGTAAACTTAACGTGAATTTGTAGTAGTTCCTACAATTTTGAGGTTTTGGGATGAAGTATTCAGCCGTGAATCTTAAAATTTGTGTTAGTTCCCACAGATTAAGTCTCTTAAGAAAAATTTATAGATGTTTAAACCGTCTTGTCGTAGTTAAATGAATAGTAGTTCCTACAATCCTAAAGTTTTGGGATGAAGTATTCAGCCGTGAATCGTAAAATTTATGTTAGTTCCCACAGATTAAGTCTCTTAAGAAAAATTTATAAATCTTAAAACCGTCTTGTCGTAGTTAAATGAATAGTAGTCCCTACAATCCTAAAGTTTTGGAATGAGTTAAAATTTTGAGGTTTTGGAAAGAATTAAGAGGTTCAAAAATAAAAAACAGGAAAATTAAATTAACCCGTTTTTTTATTCTTTGATTAATCTCTCGATCGTTTTTTCGGAAAGTTGTTTCATCTGAACGCTTTTACCACTGATCGTTTCTAAGGACTTAGAAAAATGATTTTGGTCTTTCAACATTCCTACGGAAAAAATATTTTCGGATTCTACTTCTAAGTTACGAATTGTATCCGTAAGTTTATTTTTCTTTTCTTGAATCTTTTCTTTTAAAGTGCTCTGATCGATTTCAGGGTTTTCTGCAAGTTCTCTAAACAAAGGAGTTTCACCGAACAAAATATTGATCAGTTCGCTGTTAGGCGTGTTTCCTTCGTTTAAAATGCCTAGTTTCATTTGTTCACGGGTAAATTCTCCCTGAAGACTAGAAAGTGTTTCCTGAATCTTCAAATAACGAGACGTGAGTCCCGAAGAAAATTCGGTCTTGTCCAAACTTTCTTGCTCTACACGGGTAGAAACGTTTCTAGCGGAAGAGCGTTTGTCGCGAATGAGTTTTTCCGCGGAATGGATCAGATTTGTGAGTGGAACTTCCATGTTCTTTCCTCCTCTTCAGAATTCAGATCCGGAAAGAATACCACTTGGTATAAACTTCAAAAGGGACTTCTTTTCTGAAATACCCTATGTCGCATCAAAGATCTTACTTCTGGAGACAATCTATACTAAATATCGGACGGAACGTTGGAAAGAAATAAATTTTTTTTCCGAAATTATAAAAAAAATTAATTTTCTACTTAAGATAAAAATCAATTTTAAAACGTATCTGATTGAATAGTCGATTCATTAAGGAACTGTAATTTTGAATTTATAAAGAACCTAAAGTTAGTTTCAAAACTATCGATTTATCATTTCTAAGTAGAGACTAAGCTAATATGAGTTCGACCATAATTCTGAAAAAAGTAGGATCTGAGTTTTACAGATCGATTTCTAAAATGTGGGAACTACCACAAATTACGATTTTACAAACAAATTCTAAAATTGTAGGAACTAACTCAATCCGAGCGAATCTGGCCGCCAAGATCATCACCGGGTTCTCAACTCTGGTCAATCAATTGCATACAGAAAACATTATACAACATCATCACCTTTAGTTTTAATTTATTATAGAATGCGATCCGTCGAACGTCTTAAAATGCGACCCATCACCAACCCCACAAGTTAATAGGATTTTAGAATCAGAATGAACTTAACAGAACGGGCTTTCTATGGATCGCCGTTCTGGGCTCAAAAAGGCACATTTTTCAAGTGTTCCGACAAGAATGAGTCTTTTTACTTGCAAAAAGTATGTTTTTCTGATAGAGAAAACCTTACCACCTTCACCCATCCAAAAATAGGGAAAACTCAGCACAACGCTCTCTACGAATCGCGTTGGAAAACTCAGCACAACGCTCTCTACGAATCGCGTTGTAGGGAACTAAGTTTTACAGAGGATTTGTTGTAATTCCGACAGATGATCAAATACTTGTGGGGGGTGGTTATCGTTTTGCTGAGTATTTCTCGCATCGATTCCTTTCAAGTCATACAAAATTCACGTTAAAATTAAGTTCCTTAAAAGAAAAACCGGAATTTCTTCCGGTTTGGGTTTTATTTCCTTTTAAAAAGATTCCTGATACTGATCCAGATTTCAGGAAGATAAGCTCCGACTACAATCATACCCAAGCCGCTAAGAGTCCATTTTGTAATCAGAACGTTTTCCGTAAAACGAGTTAACCCCACGTTTAAAATGCTAATGTACCAACCGATCGTGATGAAAATCAGACCGAAAGCGTGAGGAATTACGTAATTTAAAATTGTATTCATTTTTATCCCTTTTGAATAAAATCTGTAATGGAGTAAATTTTGTAAGCCAAGCGAATGGATTCAAGTGGTTTTCGAGTTGATTAGAATGTAGAGTCTCTGAAAGTTTTCGGTATGTCAGAAATTCAAAACTGGAACGAGGATGAGGAAGATTTCCCAATACCCATAAAAGAAGCGGGAAAAACGGAATCCAGACTTTCCGCATTGTTGTTCAATTTGCTTACCCGTCATTCTCCTATGAGTTTTACTAAAATTCGTTCTTTACTTCCCGATCATTATCAAAATCTAGAAAATCCGGATTCAGATCGGAAAAAACTTTCCAGAGACATAGAAGAATTAGGAGAGCTTGGCTTTTTGGTTCGTTCTACACAAGAGGGATACATTCTTGACCGAAACGTATCCAATCGGGAACTAAAATTAGATAAAGAAGAATTCAGCGTACTTGCGGAAACAATTCTTAGATCCTATCAAGAGACACCTTCTTTAGAATTGTATTCGTTGTCTCAGAAATTATTTGAAGGGAAACTAGATATTTATCCAGAATTAGAAACAGATTTGAAAACTCAAAAGAATTTAAGTCAGGTTGAAGCAAGTGCTTCGGAAGAACTTTTAAAAAAACTTTTAGAAGCTTTGAAAATAAAATCTCCCATTCAATTTTTATATTATAAAACTTTTCCGGAAGAAACCTATAAGGTAGAGGCAGATCCGATACGATTGATTCGAAAAAATTCGGAAGACTATTATCTTTTAGCATACGATAGAAAGAAAAAGGAAAGAAGAAGATTTATTATTCCTAAAATCACGAAAGTAGAAACGATAGCTGAAAATCCACTCTATCAACCGCAAGGACAGAAAAGGGAAAATTCTCAGGATTGGGTTTTACACCCAATACTTTTTCAAGTTCACGAACCAATTGAAGTCGAACTGATTTGTGATCCGGAATTTTCGTATAAAGTGCGAAATTCAATATCAGAAATTCCTTATGAAGAATTTTCTAGAGATTCATTTCGATTTAAAGTTACAAATCAAGAAGGACTCTTCCCGTTATTAATCGAAGCAAGGGATTCGATTCAAAAAATTTTACCTGAATCTGTCGCCATCAATTTTCGAAAGAATGTTGAACAAATGGCAATCTATTATCGATCCTTTATAGAAAGTTAAAGTTGATCGAATCTAATATAAACAATCGGAAGAATTTTAATCCGTTTTTAAAATCCAATACCAGTAGGAAATAGCGTTTTCACTTCCATGGTTATCACTCGATTTCAAATTTGATTGGACGAGGATTGTTTTTACATTTCACTCTGGATGGCATTTAATTTACGTTATTCTCTTCTTTATCTCTTTTTCAAAAATGACCATATAACACAGATTTGGTGTAAGAAAATCTTGGTGAATTATTTGTAAATCTCAATCGCTAAAATGGTTTGTGGCCTGAAACACTTTCGTAAAAAGTGTTTCATTTAGTTTTTTAAGTTCAATGTGCTCCTTGAGTTTTTAACAAAATCTTTCTTTGTCCTTGAACTTACTCATAACTATATAATAAGGACCTTCGATTTTACATAGAATCAGCGCTTTGTGATAGAATTAACGGTACTCAATTTTCTAGAGATCAGTAATATGGTCGCTCTGTAGGTTGCGTTCAAACTCAACAAAATGCTCCTTATATAAATCCGATCTTTTGAAGCCAAAAAAACTCAGCGAATACTTCTCTAAGGATCGACATTCAGGGGGATTTTTCCCTTCCAAAGAATATTTTAGAGAATTAGAATATACTTGATTTATAAGAATTGAAAGCGTGTCCTACTTTTTTATTCAAATACTTTCTTATATGAACTCACGTTATTTGAAACTTTAAAATATGGGAATTATTATTAGAGTTGTTGAAAAATTCCCTAGCTCCGATTAACAAAACTGCTTCAATTACCCATTTCCATAAAATAGAAACAAATGGAGAATTAATTTTTCAACAATTCTATTTAGTTTAATAAAGAAACAACAATTTAAAGACCTTAATTAAATTAGAAATTCATTTTATAGTCAACTGATAACAAAAAGAGTTCTGTTTTTGTTTTACTTTGTTTTTAAACGAACCTGGATTTGAAAATTCTAATACCAACACGATCAGAGTTTGTCCCAAAACCCCAAAAATTTTTTTACACAATCATTTTTTAGAAATTTATAATCAAATGCAGTAGCTCCTACAGATTTTGTCACATTTGGCGATTTGCGAACTTTCGAGCAGTTCTAATGTCGTTAAATTTTCGTAGTAGTTTCCACATTTTTGTGAAACTCAATCTCACTTTCTAAGTGTCGTTCGAAGTAACTTAGCAAACCTCCCTAAGGTCGGTGGCAACTCAGCGTCGGTCGCTCGACAGGATTTTGGACAGCTCTAAAGGAAATTGATTTCAATTGAATCTGGATGCTTTAAAATTCAATGATTGCGATCAAGTTCAATTTAGAAAACGATTGATTAAGACTTTCCTAAAGAAATTGCAAGAGTTAAGCATTTTAGAATTAATTAATAATCGATTTACAACTTTTCCTAAATAAATTGGCATTTGCAAAGGTTAGAATATTTCTATTTAAAGAATGATCGGGCAAAAAATAGAATTCAGAAAATTATTTTTAAATCTAAAGTGGCTACGGTAAAAGAACATGCGATCGGCTTTTGTTTTTGTATGAGCATGGGTAAAAAAAATCTTAGATTAAATCTTCCGGAACTATATTTTTGAGTTTTTTGAAATAATGGAAAAATATATTTTCTATCGTTTCTCTTCTGGAATTTTTACTGGTTCCTAAGATCAATAAACGATCTTTGGCTCTTGATAAGCCAACATATAGAATTCTTCTTTCTTCTTCAATAGTCTTTAAAGTAGAATCGAGTCTTGCGTTCCAACCATCTGCAACGTCTACAAATACAGTATGGAATTCTAAACCTTTGCTTGCATGGATCGTCATTAGATAACGTTTTGGAATACCTTCTCTAATATATTCAGAAATCCTAAAATTAGATCTACATAAAATTTTAAAATCGTCTTTTGAAGTAAGGATCGCTCGGTTAAGAAATGGAATTAGGTCAGCTGCTTCTTCGATGAAGATCTTTCCCACAAAACCTTTTTCGTGACGAAAAGGGAAAACTTCTTTGTTGATTTTATGATGATTTTTTTGGATTGGAATCGAGGATGTGTGTATAATTTCCGGAAGAGATCGGTAATTTGTGTTTAAAAAGTGAACCTTACAGGGTTGGAAAAGATGTTGAAAGTTTAAAAAAGCTTCGGGAGAAGTTCCTCGAAAACTATAAATCGCTTGGCTGTCGTCTCCTACGACAACGATAGACGCTCTTTGAGATAACAACTTTAGAAATTCAAGTTGTTCTAAATCCGTATCTTGAAATTCATCTACGATGATTTTTTGGAGGAGGCTTCTGGGTTCAGAGGTCCACTCCTCTTCGTTTTTAAGACCGTCTAAGAACATTTTTACTAAGTCTTCAAAATCTAAAAAGCCGTTGTTATATTTAAATTTTTGATAAGCAAATTCTAAATCTTTTTTGAGTTCTGAAAAATTTTCTTGGATAAAAGGAATATTTTCCGCCCAAAAAAAATCATACGGAATTCCGCCGATTTTATTACGTTCTTTTTTTAAGAATCCTCGGTAGAATTGATTTTTTTCTTCTGGAGAAAGAATTTTAGGTTTTTTTAATGTAAATTTAGGATGCCATTGGCTGAGAGCATACAAACAATACGCATGAAATGTTTGAACTCTGATAGAATTTTTATCTGTGACTTTTTGAATCCTATTTGAAATTTCTATTGCGGCTTTGCGCGAAAAGGTTAAAACCAAAACGGATTCTTTTGGAAATAAGTTTTCAACTAAAATTCTTTCGATAATCCCAACCATCGTGCTCGTTTTACCAGAACCTGCGGCGGCGACTACTTGTACAAATCTTGTGTTTTCATTGATTACTTTTTGTTGTGCTGAACTGTATTGAACTTTGTTTTTCATTTTTTCCTCTTATCGAATACGGTTCCGAGAGTCAAAAGCACAGTTCTATTTTTTTAATGTTTTTACAAAAACGTATGAAAATGAATACAGAAAATAAACTGTAGTTAACTGTAGTTTCTGCGAAAAAGTAAAAGCTTTTATAGATTGAGGAGTTTATGTTTTTGAGTGAGATTTTAGATTCTAACTTTTTGAAACAAATCTAACGTGTTATTTTTATACACTGTTGTAGTAAGTTAGTTTTACTCAGAAGTATCTTTACGTGTCCCGTTTTTAGTATCAGTGTAATGTATGAAAATCTACTCAATCAGAATGTTTTAAATATGTCAGACCTCCGAGTGAACTAGGCGGCTTTTCTGAATTGTAGAAGATTCTCCATTCTTCGATAAGGCGCTGGGCTTCTTCAATATTTTTGAACTAGTTTTCATTTAGGCATTCATTTCGCATTTTTCCGTTAAAACTCTTTATGAAGGCATTTTCAGTGACCTTATCCGGAGTGAAATAATATCGGCTCTTTCTTTTGTGAAACTCAATCTTACTTCCTGAACTCAATACATTGGCGCTCTGCAGGTCGTTCGAAAAACACCTTCTTAAGGGTCAGCGTTTAGGATTTGGAACAAGCTCTAAACAAAATTTATAATAAAAATTTAATATATTCAATTTATATAGATCAGTAACAAAATAGTTTTATTCATTTGTTTCAATGATAAGCGAAAAAAATTAATTTTTCTACAGCTATAATAAAATCCTTAAAACATTTTTTACTACTTGTATATGAAAATAACATTAGAGTTTTTTAAAAATTAAATCTCTATGTTTCTGTTGAGCTGAAATGGATAATTGAAGTAATTTTACTAATTTCCACTATAGAATTTTTTATATATCCAAGCAGTAGTTGTTGAGATCAAAATTTACAATAACTTTGCAGATATGTGTAATAAAGAGATGTGATCTTTAAGAACTTACCGCTTTTTATTGAGTTTCAAAGAGAATTAATTCTAAATTTTGCGGTAGAGTTTTTCTGATAAAACTGGATATCTTAAGTTTTGATCGTAATCCACTATTAGAACAAAAAGTATTAGATATTCTTTTAAATAGTTTAGAGCAGAATCAGGACATCTTGGAAAATATAATTAGCGTGAATTTGGCGTAATGAATTCATTTTTCTGAAAAACTGGGATTTGAACTTTACAGATCGATTCTTAAAATGTGGGAGCTGCCACAAACATTAGTATGGAAAATCTGTTTTAAACTTCAAGACGGGCCAATGCGATGTGATCTCTAGGAACTACTGCAAACTTAAATTTTGTAGTAAAACTTTCAAAATGTAGGAACTCATATTTTAAGAAAATTCATTTTCTTACTACGAATTCACGTTAATTATTAGGGCTTTTATAAAAATATTCTCCAAAATCAAATCCGAAAGAAAAATTTACATCAATTTAACTACGATTTATTCATTTGTGAGAGGTTTTGCTGTATATAGATCCGATTTTTTGAAATTTGGATGCCTAAAAATTAAGCAATGCTGACTGAATGGACATTTTTTTCTTATTTTTTTTGAAAATGAACTTTGAATGATTATAATGAGTACAATTTTCTCATTTTGAGAAACAGTTTTGAGAGAAATTGTTTATAAAATGAAGAATGTTGTGTTATAGCTGGACAAACGTATCTTGATTAGGCATACTTTTTTATGTTGTGCTTATCACAATCAATTTTGAAATCAAAATCGTAAGCAATAAGCTTACTTTAACCGGAATGTATGCTTTCATATCATCTATAATTAAAAATGCTTAATGAAAATAGAATATACAAAATTTATAAAGTATTTGAAATAATTTTTCAAAAAAGAAGATATAAATTTTTTTTTGATTTATTTCTTACAGCGGTGGAGTCAGAATAGTACTGAAGATTCGCTCTTCTAAAAATGCTCATCTGAGGTTTCAATCATGAAAATAAATAAACTGATTTTTATCGTTTCCCTTTTTGGTTTTTTATCTGTAGGTTCTCTATTTGCCGTATCCGAAGAAGTTGAAGATCAACTTTTGGAAAAGGCGCTTGTTGAAAGCGCAGTTACTAAAGAACAAAAGACTGCGATTGGAAATTATTTGAAAGCGATTGCTCAACAAAAAGTAACCAGGGCGGAAGAACTTCGTGAACTTGCAAGAAGATCTACCGGTGGAAAATTTCTCGCAAGCAGCGTTCAATCCCAAAAATATTTGAAACAGGCTCAAGCTTTAGAAAAAGAAGCTCAAAGATATCAATCCGTTTTAGGAAGCCTTTAATATTTTCGTTCATTTTCTTTTTCATAGACTAAAAATAAAAAAGGCGCTAAGGGCGCCTTTTTTATTGTACTGAGATTTATAAAATTGAATAGAGTTGTTGAAAAATTCCATAGTGATGATTAACAAAACTGCTTCAATTGCCGGTTTCCATAAAATAGAAACAGATGGAGAATTAATTTTTCAACAATTCTAATACTTAAATTTTTATTACACAACTTGTTTCAGCGTAAAATACTAAATACTTTTATTATATAGTTTTGAGTGAGATGAAAATTTACAGTATTTAATTTTTTACAAGAATTAGTGAAATTCATCATCTGCAACTAGAAATGATTAATGAGAATATGCTAAATTTATTTGAGAGAATTTTTCAAAATTTTTTTACAAAAAATGTGAGAGTTTCTCACAAATCTTTGTTTTACAGATATATTCTGAAAATGTAGGAAGTCATACAAATCTAAGAGCTTGTCCAAAAACTCCAAAGAATTTTTACGTGCTGATTCTTTAGAAATTTTTAATAAAATGCAGTAGTTTTTACAAATTAGTCGCATTTGGGAATTTGTGAACTTTCGAGTAGTTCTAATCTTGTTTAGTAGTTCCCGTACTTTGAGATTTTGGAACAAGCTCTAAATTAACGTAAGTTGAATGTAAGAAAATGAGAAAGGATTTTCTAAATATAGTGAGCTTATACAATTTTAGAATTTGTTCTTAAAATTATGATTCGTGCTAGTTCTCACATTTATTTTTTATGGAGAAATCGGGTTTTTATAAAATGAATCCTTACACCAAGTTCACGTTAAATTATGAAAAACTTTGTAATTCTGATTTTTTGAAGTTCTGGGGAAGATTCTAAAATAAAAACAAATGAACCTAGAATTTGTTTTAGAAAACTCTATAAAATCCAAAAAAGTAATCGGATCCCTTGAGATTTTATATCTATTAGCAAAATGAAATTATTCGTGCGTTTTAATAAAAAACATGAAGAAAATTTATTTTAAAAACTCTTTATGAAATGTTTTTTTAATTCTTATGATAGTTATGACGCTGCGGTTTTATGCGAAAATTTAATTGGATAATAATCGTTTTTGAATATTGTAAAGATTTCTTTTAATTTGTTTTTGGTTTATCAGAAATTTGTTCGTTATTTGGTTTTGCGAAACAACTCAAAGAAAGACCTTCTACCAAATAACAAATTGCTTCTGCAGATATACATTTATGTCCGTCGTCATATTTTTGTCCGTTTATGATGAGTTCAATTTTTTGACAGGTCATCTTTTCTTTTACGGTTTGATTTTCTTCTTGGGCAATTAGGTTTGAAGAAGCGATCGAAATGACTAAAAAGTAAACGATGAATATTTTTTTAGAAACGAAATCTATGATTGGGTTTGATTTGTTGCGGTTACAGAAAGTCAATGTATTCAATTTATTTAATATTCTTGAAAAAAATATTTGTTTTGGTTTTAAAATTTGAACTTTTTTGGAAGAAAATGTTGAGTTCTTGCAATAAGAACTTGTTCTAAAACTGGGGTAGAACCTGTTGAGCGCCAATAGAAATGAGGTTCTGAGTGTTCTAGATCGATTTTTTCGATAAAATACAATTAGGTTTTGGGGCACGCTGTAAACCACGGTTCTAAGAAAGTTTATATACAAATTCGGTTTCATGATGATTTGTTGGATCCTTTTACTTTTAAAATACTGGTTCTTATTGAGTTTCTTTGTCAACTAAAGGATTCAGACCTTGGGACTCTTACGATTGTTCCGAACCCAAAGGTAACTCAATATTAATATCGGCAGTAAAAAAATTCCAATCCAAATCCAATTTAATAAATCTTTCCAAGATAAATTGGGATCGGTCCACGAGGGTAAATAAGGAAGAATTTTTTTCGGAAAAAAACCGGATCTTTTATCGGAGTTTGGCTCCATTAAGTGATAGAGAGAGGCGGTGTGATCAAACCAATATTTTCCGATCCAAATTTGATAAATGACATAAACTTTCCAGATCACTTTTTTAGATAAAGAATTGAATACTTTCCATCCATAAAGAACGGGTAAAAAAAATAAAACTGCGGCACTCCATTGAAATCTTCCCGGAAGTGAAAGGCATCCATAAGAACAAGGATGTCCTGCGTTGAGCCCAAGTTGTAAAATCAAAACTAATAATAAGAGGACTCCGATCCTTCTTGAATTTGTATCTCGAATGAGTAATAAAAAGCCAATAATTCCCTGAAGCCATATCATAGGATTTTGAAAAAAAAGTCCTTGGTTTCGATCCATAAAAAGACCTAAAAACACTGTGATCCAATGAGAAAAATTTAGGTCGAACGTAGGAGGAGAATTTTTTTCTCCATAAGGACCAAAAATCGATTGGAACCATATAAGATTACAAATCAAAAAGCTCAAAATAAAAAATAAAGAAGTTCCAAGTAGTATTCCTTTGGATTTTAGATTTAACTTTTTATCAATTAGAATCCAAAAAAGTATAAATGTTATTATCGGGAGATTTTTTACATGGAACCAGATTAGGCTTCCGATTGTAATTCCACATATAAAAATAAGAATATTTTGATTTTTGAATATTTTTTTTAAAACTTCTGGAGTTGGTGAGAATATGTTTGGCGAGAGAATGTCTCTATAAGTTTTAGAATCAATTCTAAGTAAAATCGTAAAAACTAAGATCAATAATACTCCGGTTGGTAGGTCCGGAAAAATTTGTCCTGCAGCCAAAGGAAACGGAAGGCTAATTGAATATAAAACCGCAATCCCTGCCGCTTCCATTCCAACGAATTGAAACGTTTTTCCCAATTGATAGAATAAAAAAGGTAAAATCCCAGCTAAAAGAGCAAGGCTTATTCGAGCGCCCACAATTCCGTAAATTGTATATCCGATTGATACAATGCAGGAAGTTCCAATCGAATGAATACTATAGTATTTTCCATTTTTTTCTATCGTATGATTTTCTACATCTACAGGACCGATGATTTTTTTTGTGACTCTGTCTTCTTCGTAGTTATTTTTAAGATCAAAATCCCAATCTTTTAGAATACTTTCCGAAATCATTAGATAATGTGGCTCATCTCCTGTGATCGGAATTTTCTTTTTCTTTTCCCAACTTAGGACGGTTATGATGTAATACAGAACTGGTAAACTCAGTATTAAAATGAGAAATATCTTTCGCACTTCGAAAGAATCTTTTCCTATTTTTGATTGTCAATCAGGATGTAGTTTCTTGAGTTTGATTCCCTGTTTTCAGTTCAATGAGGTTGGTGGAATATAGTATTGCTGTATTTCTAAATTCAAAGAAATGCAATATCTACTCTTTGAGTCCTATTTAACGTGATTTCGAAGTAAGAAAATCTTGGCGAAAGAAAAACTCAATATTACTTCTATGGTCGCAACATAAATCACTTTCGCATTGGACTGAACTCATGTTAAAATATATATTTGTGGTAGTTCTCACAGATTAAGTCACATTACAAATTTTTAAATATTCATATTTTTTGTAATCGAAATTCAAAAGAGTTCCCATATTTACTTTTTGCAGAAAAATTAGGTTTTTATAAAACGAATCCTTACGCCGAAACTTACGTTATCAAAGAATTTGTTTTAAAAGTTTTAATTGTGGAAATTCACATGAAAACTTTAGCGTTACTTGCGACTATATAATCAGTATCCAAAATTCTATCTCTAAGCCAGGATTTGTTTACAAAGTTTATAGTGTTTTACTATATAGGAATTCGTAAAAAACAAATGATTCAACCGGTAAAGAGGACTTAGAACTTTTTAAAACAATAAAATTGTTGAAGAATTCTATAATGGGATTAGCAAAACTGTTTCAATTGTCCGTTTCAATACAACGGAAATAAATGAAGAATTCATTTTTCAACAACTCTAATCAATTAGAATTCTTTATTCATTATAAAACTGAAGAGTTCCCACGGAAATAATTATATTGAAGATTTATGAACATTTGAATAATCTTACTTGTTTTTCAATTTTTATAGGAGTTCCTATAATCTGATGTTTAGATAAATAAGGCTTTATTATAAAAATTTAAGATACTTAACTTTATAAGGATCATAAAGATAAACTTTTATAATGCTTTTTTTGTAATTTTAGGTTTCTAGGTATATTCTAAAATATTTATATACTTTTTTTAAAGATAAATGAAAATTCTTTTCCGTTTTTAGAACTTATGGAAATCTCAGTAGTTGGATCAGTTATTTGTGATAGGAATATGGGGCGTGCGAAATAGTCGCCATTGAGGCGACCGAATGCGCCCGCAATATAACTTTTTCCGTAAGAAAAAGTGATGCCGAAGGCCTTTTTCGCGAAATAAGTCCGGTCCTACGGTTTAAATCATTTAATAGAAATAAGATTTAGCAGGAGTTGCCCCAAACTTTAAAATCGAAAATTTATGTCTGCGAGAAGTTGTTTGATTTGGAATGTTCGAAACCAAGATTCTTACATTTCCGGTTTACAGAATGTGTGCCATTTTTACATTTGAGGTGTGAATCCAAGTACAGTTCGACTGAATTTTAAATTGAATCTGATTCGCCATCTTCGAGATGGTAAACGAATGACTCTCGAAGAACTTGCCAGTGTGACCGGAATCAACAATCAAAAAGATTTAAAAGAACAATTGGGAGAACTTTTTTTTCTGGGGGCAACTCCTCACGTCGCCGATTTGATCCAAGTCGATTATGATTCAGAAACGGATACATTTGGTTTGATTTTACCTTTTCGTTTTGATTCTAGTTTACGTTTGAGTATTCGAGAATGGCTAACACTTAGAAAAATTTTAGAAGAAGTTGTAGAAGCCAGCTCCGATCCAAAAACAAATTCAACTGCTCGTAAAATACTTCAGAAAATCATTTCTATTGTTCCCATTGCTGGCCAGGAAGCACTTTCGGTTTACAAAACTAATATTCAAAATGCGATTCAAAACGAAAAATCTTTAATCCTGGAATATCAATCCAGAATGGGCGAAAAATCTACTCTTAGAAAAGTAGATCCTTGGTTTTTATTTCATTCATTAGAAGATTATTTATTAGGATATTGTCATGAACGAAAGGCGCCTCGAAATTTTCGCTTGGACAATATTCTTTCCTTAAAAATTGGTTCGGACCCGATCTTGCAACCAGCTGGTCAAAAAAAATCAGATTATATTCGAGAATTTGAAGAATTTCGTAAAAGTTGGGAGAATTCATCCGGAATCGCAGAAATTTGGCATACTCGGGAAGTGTTTTATAATCTCAATCGTAAACTTGATTTGGAAAGAACCGAAAAAACTCAAAAATTGGATAATGTCGTTTATCATTTATCCAAAGCCAAAATTCGGGAAGAAAACTGGTTTTTGGAAACAATTCTTCCATTTGGAAAAAATGTAATTTTGGAACGTCCTACTCATTTGGCAAAGCGGATTCTGAGAGAATTAGAATCGATTCTTCATTAGATACGATCGTGCCAATGTTTTTTAAAAAATATTAGAAAAACATGAAATTTAAAAATTTTTATGTTTTTATTTCAGATTATTTTTTACTAGTTTCGAAATTTATTATTTGTCTATAAATTTCATAAAACAGAAATCATGTGTTTAATGTTACATTTGAACTTTTAGGAGCTATATAATAGAGAGCCGCAAATCTTATCACAAAAGCCCGTTTAAGTGCAAAATATGAATACTTTAATTATTGATTTGTTGGAACATTGGTTCTTTCGTTTTTTTTTTTTTTTTCGTTAAAACGAATCGATAAAAAACCATTGTAGGCATGGATTTTTTATTAAATGACAATCGCAAAACGAAGATTTCATGAAGAAATTGGTATTGAGAAAGTTGTCTTCGAATTTTATAAAGGTTCACTAATGGAAGAATTGATAATACTTACAAATAAAATTCTAATAAAAGACGCGTGTGTCATTTGCCGGTTTGAATTTTTTTTTCATAAACTGTTTTGGAGTAAACGTTGATTTCTCCTGCTAAGATTAATCTTGGATTGGAAATTCCATTTAAACGTCTTGATGGGTTTCACGAAATTCGAAGTGTATTTTTAAAAATTTCTTGGGGTGATGATATAGAAATAGAACCTGCGTCTAACGGGGTTTTTGAACTTTTTTCCAATAACGAAATTATATTAGAAAAACGTAAACTATATGATCAGGTTTCCGAAAGAGGTGATATTAAAAATAATATTCTTTATAAAACTTTTATAAAGGCGAGATCTCTTTTTCCAGAACTTCCGGGTGTGAAAATTCATCTTACAAAACGGATTTCTCCGGCAGGTGGTCTTGGAGGAGGAAGTACAAACGCGGCTTCTTTATTAAACTTTCTTTTTTCTTGGTGTCCTTTTTTTACTTCCGATGAAATGTTCGTTCTTGCTGCTGAAATTGGTTCCGATGTTCCTTTTTTTTTAGGAGAAGGACATGCCTTCGTTACTGGGAAGGGAGAAATTTTAGAAGAAATAGAAGTTCATCATGGACAAGGAATTCTTGCGTTAACTCCGCAGGTGATGAATACATCGGAAATGTACTCCTTATTGAAAAAACCTTTACAAGAGAGCGCTTCTCAGAAAAATGGAAACACTCTGTCGAAAAATCTAATTTCTATACTAAAAAATGGAGATTGGAGCTCTCTTCAGGGTAGGCTCTGGAATGATTTTGAGCCGGTTGCCTTCCAACTTCATCCGGAATTGGGAGTTCTCAAGGACAAATTTCTGGAGTTTGGATCCAGTTATTGTTCTTTGACCGGTTCGGGTTCGAGTATGTACGGGCTGGTGCAGGGTCTCGAGATCCAAGAAGAACTGTTACAAAGGCTTAGGCAGGAATTCTCAAATCTCACATTCGTACGATTTAACTTTTAGAAACTGGGCTGTCGCCAAGTGGTAAGGCAGCGGTTTTTGGTATCGCCATTTCCTAGGTTCGAATCCTAGCAGCCCAGCCAATGAAATTACTAACATAGATTAAAGATGAAACCTACTCAGGATAAGGTCGCTGTGGTATTAGCCGCAGGGAAGGGCACCCGTATGAAAACGGATCAGCCTAAGGTTGCGGTAGAACTCAATGGCAAACCGCTGCTTTTACATGTACTCGATCATCTAAAAGGTTCTGGTGTAGAACGGATCGTAGTAGTAGTAGGTTACAAAAAAGAATTGGTTCAGTCTCTTTGCTCCAAAATTCCAGGTGTTACTTTTGCCGAACAAAAAGAACAACTTGGAACTGCTCATGCTCTTCTTTGCGCCGAAACGGAACTGAAAAATTTCCAAGGTTCTGTGATCGTTGCCTGTGGAGACGTTCCAATGATTACTTCCGAAACGTTTTCTAATATAGTAAAACAACACAAAGAGAATGAATTTTCTGCAACGATCCTTTCTGCAGTCGTAGAAAAACCTACAGGATATGGAAGAATTATCCGCAACTCCTCCGGTGAAGTAACAGCTATCGTAGAAGAAAAAGATTCTTCTACCGAAGAAAAATTGATCAACGAAATTAACACTGGAACCTATGTATTCGACGGAGAAGGTCTTTTTGATTCTCTGAGAAAAATTGGAAATCAAAACGCTCAGGGAGAATATTATCTTCCTGATCTAGTGAAATTATATAGAAACTCCGGAAAAAAACTAGGCGCTATGAAACTTAAAAATCATCTTGAAAGTCATGGCGTAAATTCCCCTGAAGATCTACAGATGCTTTCCGCTTTAATTAAAGGGGAGGCGGTCCATCCATGAACGGAGACATTGCTGTATTTGCAGGAAATTCTAACAAACAAATCGCCGAAGAAATTTGTACTCATTTAGGAATTCAGTCTGGTAAAATTAATCTAAAGAAATTTTCTGATGGAGAAATTTCAGTTAAAATCGAAGATAACGTTCGTGGAAAAGAAGTTTTTATCGTTCAATCCACTTCGGCCCCAGCTAACGATCATTTGATGGAATTAATTTTAATTATGGACGCTCTTCGTAGAGCCTCCGTGTCCAGCATCAGTGTGGTGATCCCATATTATGGTTATGGTCGCCAAGATCGTAAGGTAGAACCCCGTGTTCCCATTTCTGCGAGAGTTGTTGCGGATCTGATAGAAGTAGTAGGACTAGATCGGATTTTGACTATGGATTTACACGCAGATCAGATTCAAGGGTTCTTTCGTGTTCCGGTGGACAATCTGCATTTTGCTCCTGTGTTAGCCGAGTATGTAAATACTAAGAAAATTGATGATTTAGTAATCGTTTCTCCAGATTCGGGCGGTGCGGAAAGAGCTAGAGCTTTCGGTAAAAAGGTAAACGGTTCATTAGCAATCATTGATAAACGTAGACCTAAAGCGAACGTTTCCGAAGTGATGAATGTGATCGGAGAAATAGAAGGAAAAAATTGTATTCTTCTAGATGATATGATAGACACCGCAGGTACAATTTGTAAGGCTGCGGACGTACTTTTAAAACACGGAGCTAAATCCGTTTATTGCGCAGCGACTCATGGAGTTCTTTCCGGAGAAGCAGTGGATCGGATCAACTCTACTCAATTCTCTGAAGTTGTTCTTGCGAATACGATTGCAATTCCTGAGTCTAAGAAAATTAATAAATTGAAGTCATTATCCGTAGCTCCTTTGTTTGCAAATGCAATTCAAAGGATTCATACAAATCAATCCGTAAGCACTTTATTCGATTAAGGTTAGGTAATATAAGAATGAGCCAGAACACGATTCACAAAATTGCAGTTAAAAAAAGAACAACAACCGGTAAAAACGAAAACAATCGTCTTCGTTCATCTGGGATGGTTCCTGTAAATATTATCGGAGGTGGAGTTGCGACTTCCGGAGCGGTAAACGAGAAAGAACTGGAGAAGATGGTTCACTCTGGTATCAGACAGTCAACTTTGATTGAACTCGATGTAGAGGGTCAAGGGGCACAAAAAGTTTTCGTGAAAGAAATTCAAAGATTTCCAGAAATCGATAGAATCCGTCACGTTGATTTTTATAAAGTCGTGCCAGGTCAAAAGATTGTTACCAAAATCGGTATCGAAACCACCGGAATTGCAAAAGGTTCCAAAACCGGAGGTCAATTTGAACATATTATTCACGAAATCAGAGTTAAGACGATCCCAGAGGATCTTTTGGAAAATCTTACGATAGACGTCACCGATCTCGATGTAGGCGACTCGATTAAAATCAGCCAATTGAAAGTTCCCACAAGTTGGGAAATTTTAATCAACGGTGATCCGATCGTTACTTCCGTGAATAAAACGAAAGCTCTTCTTGCCGCTGAAAGAGCGGAAGCTAAAGGCTCTGCTGCAGATGACGCTAAAGCTAAAAAAGGTAAGAAGTAATACAAAATTTTCATCAGATCAAATCTGATAAACAGAATAGGTATTCATGAAGCTGATCGTCGGACTTGGAAATCCAGGGGATAGGTACAACAATAACCGTTCAAATATTGGTTTCAAAATTTTAGATGTTATCGCGAATAACATCAATGTTGAAATCAAGACTAAAAAGAAAAAGTCTTTGATCGGTCGGGGTGATTTTGAGGGAGAAGAGGTTGTACTTTTAAAACCTCAGACTTTTAGCGATCTTTCGGGAGAATCCGTTTTATATATCGCTTCGTTTCTTAAAATCCAAGTGGGAGAAATTTTAGTCATTCAAGAAGACTGGACTCTTCCTCTTGGTAGAATTGTAGTCGATAAAGGAACTCAAGAGACGGATCATCCAGGTGTAAAATCCATTGTTCAATCTCTTCGTTCTCCAAATTTCATTCGAATTCGAATTGGTATTCAGAATGACGGATTTAATCTGAAAAATAGGGAATCTTTTTTAAAGGAAGATTTCGAACCGATGGAAAATTTAAGTTTGATTCAAATCATCAATGATGCAGAAGCTGCGATTCGTTCTATCTCGCTCGGAGATATGGACGACGTAATCGAAAAATATCATCTTTGATGTAAAAAAATCTGACCGATTTTTGTTCTCTTCTGAATGCCTTTTAATGGTTTCTACCAATTCTTCCTTGCCTTTTTGAAGAAACGTGAAATTCTATCGGAAGGAACCTCTTGCCTGTTTTGTGTATCTCACAGGTGTCTAAGTTAAAGGGAGAACCCCATGAATAAAAATTTAAAAAACGTATTTTTCGTTTTAATTATTATGATGGTCGTTTTGATCATCGCCTACGACTACGAAAATAATGCAGGCGCTACCAAAGATATTTCTTATTCAGACTTTTTGAATATGTTAGAACCGGTAGAAGGTAAAAAACCTCTCGGTAAACTATATAAGGGAAACGTTGACAAATACAACAAAATCCAAATTGAAAAGGACGTAATCGAAGGTTATTATATTCCTTCCGAATATGCCGATTCAAAAACCGCTAAACCGGTTAAGTTTAGAACGACGGTTGCTCCTTTAGACAAGGATTTAATTTCTTCTTTAAGAAGAGCTAATGTTTCTTTTGACGCTCGTTCTGCGGAAGAAGGAAAATTTTGGAGCGTGATCGGAAGTAATATTTTACTCATAGTAATTTTGATCGGTCTTTTTTGGTTTATTATGATGAGACAGATTCAGTCTACTGGAAACAAGGCGTTCTCCTTTGGTAAATCCAAAGCGAAGATGACTATGGATCCGAAAGTAAAAGTTACTTTTGAAGATGTGGCGGGTTGCGAAGAAGCAAAAGAAGAATTAGTCGAAATCATTGAATTCCTTAAAGATCCTAAAAAGTTTCATGCAATCGGTGCGAGAATTCCCACCGGTGTTTTGTTAGTTGGGCCTCCTGGAACTGGTAAAACCTTACTTGCAAGAGCTGTTGCTGGAGAAGCGGGAGTTCCTTTCTTTTCCATTTCGGGATCGGACTTCGTAGAAATGTTCGTCGGGGTTGGTGCTTCGAGGGTCAGGGATCTATTCGATCAAGGTAAAAAGAATTCTCCTTGTATCATATTTATAGACGAGATAGATGCCGTGGGTCGTTTAAGAGGTGCCGGACTTGGTGGTGGTCACGACGAAAGAGAACAAACTCTAAACCAGATGCTTGTTGAGATGGACGGCTTTGAAAAGAACGAAGGTGTAATTGTAATGGCTGCAACTAACCGTGCAGATGTTTTAGACCCGGCTCTTCTCCGTCCGGGTCGTTTTGATCGTCAGGTTATGGTGGATCTTCCGGATATTAAAGGGAGAGAAGAAATTCTCAAAGTTCATTCTCGTAAAGTTCCGATGACCAGTGATATTTCTCTTCATTCGATTGCGAGAGGGACCCCAGGTTTTACAGGAGCGGATCTCGCGAATCTCATCAATGAGGGAGCGTTGCTTGCGGCCCGTAAAAATAAAAAAAGAGTCACTCAGGAAGAATTAGAAGAGGCACGCGATAAAGTAATGATGGGTCCTGAGAGAAAATCGTTCTTTATTTCCGAGAAAGAAAAAGAAGTGATCGCTTACCATGAAGCGGGACATGCGATCCTGGGAACTCTTCTTCCTTATACAGAACCAGTTCATAAAGTTACGATCATTCCGAGAGGACGTGCCCTCGGTCTAACTCAATCTTTACCAAAAGAAGATAAGCATATTCTTCCTAAAACGTATTGGTTGGATCAGATCGTAGTAGCAATGGGTGGATTTATCGCCGAAGAATTTAAGTTTGGGGTTACTTCTACCGGATCCAGCAACGATATTCAGCAAGCTTCGAATATCGCGCGTAAGATGGTTTGCGAATGGGGGATGTCGGAAAAACTCGGAACCGTAAATTATAGTGGCGATCAAGCTAATGTTTTTATTGGAAGAGATATGGGTCATAGCAGTAAATATTATTCTGAAGAATTTGCTGCGATGATCGACAAAGAGGTCCGTGAAATTATTCAAACTTGTTTGAACAAAGGAAGGGATCTTGTTCGCAAAAATGCCTCTAAGTTTGAAGGTTTAGCGAAAGCTCTTCTTGCCAAGGAAACCATCTCTCACGACGAATTGATGACGATTGTTCATCCTGCAAATGAAGAAGGAACCAAAAAAAAACCGGAAAAAACAGTAAAATCTAAAAAACAAAATGGGATTAAAACGAATCCAGCTTATAACGCCGGAATGGAATGAATTACTGGTTATTTAAGACGGAGCCAGACGTCTTTTCAATCGACGATCTTTATAATTCTCCTTCTAAAACTGCACCTTGGGAAGGTGTAAGAAATTATCAGGCCCGGAACTATTTACGCGATCTTGTTCAAAAAGGAGATTTGGTTCTATTTTATCATAGTAGAGCAAATCCACTTTCGGTTGTTGGAATTGCGGAAGTAGTAAAACCTGGTTATCCGGATCATTTTGCTTTTGATCCTTCTCATAAATATTTTGATCCTAAGAGTAAAGTTGAAAGTCCTACCTGGTTTATGGTGGATATTAAATTCAAAAAGAAATTTTCGATACCCGTAACGACGGAAGAAATGAAAAAACATAAACCATTAAAGAATATGATTCTTTTAAAAAAAGGGTCTAGACTTTCTATTCAACCGGTTTCTGCCACCGAGTTTCAATTTATTTTGGGACTTGCAGGTGTAAAACTTTAATTAACGTGAGTTCGACGTAAGAAAAATTTTCTAAAAGTATGAGTCCCTACAATTTTAGAATTTGTTCGTAAAATCGTGATTTGTGAGAGTTCCCACATCATTTTACAGATAAATCTAAGTTTTGTGGTAGTTCCCGCATCTAAAGAATCGATCTGTAGAGAGTTCAGATTCTACCTTTTAAAATCGTGAGTTCCTTACGCCGAACCGAATTCACGTTAATTCATACTTTAGTTTTTTTCTAATATTTTCATTTTATGTGTGTTAGTTGTAAAAATAATTTTATAAAGAGTTTATCTCAAAACTTAGATACTACTGCTTTTTTTAACTCTAACGTTTTAGCTAATTGAACGCAAGTTTGATATAAGATTTTTATTTTATAATAACTTAATTTTTTCGTAAAAAATAAAATGTGGGAACTGCACAGATTATAAATGGGTTCCCTTGCATCAAACATTCATTATGTGGATAATCAAGGTTATCTTTTTAAAATAAATTTTAAGATCTAAAGATCAAGATTTTATTTGAACAATGATTAGCTAAGATATGTGAAGGATTTCATTTTTAATCGCTCACTTGTTTCAAAATTCATGGTATTTGATTCTGTAGGAGCCAAATACAGTTTTGAAAAACCATCATTAGAATTGTTGAAAAATGAATTCTCCATCTATTTCCGTTGAAATAGATAATTGGAACAGTTTTGCGAATCTCTACCATGGAATTTTTCAACAATTCTATTGAACGACCATTAGAAATTTATTTTATAGAGATCCTTTTTAGTTAAAACTTATTTTTTAAGTTCTTTCAAATAAGAGATCAATTCTGGTGAAACTTGAATTGGTCTTTTGCGATAGGTTTTCTTATATTCTTTCTTAAATTCTTTATGACAAGACTTGCAAGATTGTTCATAGTCTTTTGTTTTTAAAGCTTCTTGAGAAATTTCAGTCCACTTCGCTTTTTGTTCTTCCAGTGCAAAACTTGGTATTGCTGTTAAGATTTTTTCTATATATTCCGGTTTTCCTTTTTTGGCAGCTTTGATTGCCGGTTTAGTATAGTCTTCCATAAAGTCGTGGACAGTCGTTTCTATTTTTCTTTCTGATTGTGCTGAAAGGGTAAGGTTAATCAGAACAGATAATGTAATGGAAGAAATCATAGAAATGTAGATTATTTTTTTCATTCGGTTCCTCGTGTAGAAATTGTTTTGAAACTCATATAGCGTTCAGCTTGAAAAGATTTCAATTCGGATTTAAGTCATAGGTCTCTATCCTAAGAATTCATTTTCATGTTTGTTTAGATTTTCATTGTAAAAAATTTTGTCAATCTTAGAAGAACTGAGATAGATAGGAAGAATGAAAAGAATCCTTTTTCTGTTCGAAAGTTAGACGCGATCTATGGAGATGGAAATCGCGCGATTCATTCAAGAGATCCTGGCCTAATGAAGTTTGGATGAATTGTAGAGAATCATTCGTAGTATTTTTTTTGAAGAGTTTTTGAGTCGACTTTCTTTGTATGAGTTCCGATTTTATGGTTTCAGATCCGCTTTGAAATCATACAGAAACGTTAGAAAGAGTGAAAAATAATCGGATGCGAGCGTTTAGGACGAAATACCTTCTGTATTAAATTTTAAGAATATTCTAATGTATTTATTTTTAGAAGAATATGGCGTAAGCAGATTGAAACAGGATGATTTAAAATAATTGCGAGGGTAAATGTAAGATGTCGATGATCGGAAGTTTTCTAATGGTTACGGAGTCTACGTTGCAGGATTATATCCAAGACCCTGAAAAACTCGTAGAATTGTTGTACGGCGAAGGGGAAGAGAACCCGCAAACTCCGGATCCTCATTATGATGTAGACAAAACCTGGCAGATGATTCATTTTCTTTTGACCGGAGATTCTTACGAGGGCAAACCTCCCGAGAGAAACGTCATATTTGGAGTAAACGTTCTTTCCGACGAGGTTGATGTTGGATACGGTCCCGCAAGTTTTTTGACCGCGGCGGAAGTGAAAGAAGTCCATCATTTTTTGAAGGGGCTTTCCGCCGAAGAACTTTGGAGCCGGTTTGATCGAGAGGCCATTCGAAAAGTAAACGTGTATCCGGATCATTGGACTGGGGACGACGAGGATCGGGAATACGTAACGGACTATTATCTCGATCTTGTCGATTTTTATGCTCGCGCCGCGGAAAACAATTTGTGTGTGATTCAATATATAAGTTAAATTTAATATAATAAAATTATATTTTTATAATCTAAAAAGTTTGAATAAATATTTTAGTAAATCGTTTTCTTTGCGATCGATTTCAAGACCTGAGTTCGCTGGACGAAAGTTGTGCTGTATGAATTGAGATTGAATGCGCCAGGTTCAAATTTTTATGCCGATTGTTTGGCTTTGTTCTAGTCCTCACAATCTTCTTAGGTTCAAATTAAACGCGCGTTTTCAAATGTAGCAGTTCCCGCACTTGGACTTTTCTATAATATTCAAAATTGTGGTAGTTCCCGCAAAACTTTTGGATTCAAACAAAATTCCGTTTTAAAACCTGAAAATGTAGGAACTCATACAAAAAATAGTTCGAAAAAGTTTTGATTGTCGAGAGAAGGCAGGAATTTGTGGGAACTCATATGGATTTTCAAAAGTCGATAAGCTCTCAAGGAGAGGGTTCTGTGAAACTCCCACATTTTTATTAGTGTTTGGAGGAAATGACTAAAAATGGCAGAAAAAATTCAAATTCCCTTAGACGAAGTAAAACGAATTTTTAAATTTTTGGAAAATATTCATGATTGGATGCATCAGCCGTTGCTCTATCAAAATCCAAAGCTTGTTGAAAAATTCGTTCATGAAAATTACAACGAAGTAAAAGGATTATACTATCACATCGTTTGGAATTGGCTGCCAAAAGAAATTCAAAAAGAAATCGAAGAAAGTTAATTTTTTGACTTATCTTACGTTTTGTTTTGACTGTTTTTAATCTAAAATCCGATTCCATTCTCGATCGTAATAACGCACAAGTGCTTGGTTATCCAATCGATTGATTTCAACTGGAACGCGAGACATGTCTTGTGGAAATGTTTGAATAGATTCTAATTCTTGAATATTCAAAAATTTAAGATCTTTTGGAAAATCTTTTTTGAATTGTATTGGTCTTTGTCCAGCGAGTACAAAGCCCCATTCTCCGAAAGAAGGGACATATACGTGTAAAGGTAAAGTATAAAACCCGAGAGACGCGATTGTTCTTTCTATACACCAATAAGATGATCGCGCAAAGAGGGGGGATGTGGATTGTATTTCTAATACCGAGGTTTCGTTCATTCTTCTTTTTAAAGTATGAAAAAAAGCAGTTGTATATAATTTTCCTAAAGAAAAATTACTCGGATCTGGAAAATCTATCAATACGACATCAAATATCTGGTCTGATTCTTCCAGCCATAAGAATGCGTCCGTGTTGATCACTGTTACTTTAGAATTTTTTAAACTTTCTTCATTTAGTTTCTTTAATATCCCATGTTCTGAGAATAGATTTGTGATAGCTGAGTCCAAATCTACTAATGTTACGGATTCTACGTTTTTATGTTTTAGTATTTCACGAACTGCTAATCCGTCTCCTCCTCCGAGAACCAATACCTTTTTCGGAGTAGGGTGAGCAAGTAATGCCGGATGGACTAATGTTTCATGATAGCGATATTCGTCTCTCGACGAGAATTGCAAATGTCCGTTTAAAAAAAGTCGGATTTCATTTTTCCATCTTGTTACTATAATTCTTTGATATTGGGTTTGTTTAGATAGTATGATCTCATCCGTATATAAAGATTCTTCGCTATAATATGTGATCAAATCCGAATAAGAAAACCCTAAAATTAATAAGGTCAACACCACGACAGATTGCGCTCGAAGTATAATTATTTTGCTTTGTCTTAAGGGTAGCACCCAAGTCCCCCAGAGCGCTACTCCCACATTCAGAATTCCAAATATAAATCCAGTTCGCATTAATCCCAGCTTTGGAGCAAAAAAGATTGGAAATAGGATCGATGCGAGTAATGCCCCTACGTAATCTAAACTTAAAACCCTTGATACGAGTTCCTTGAACTGTAATTCTTTTTTTAATATTCTTAATAATACTGGAATTTCTAGCCCTACTAAGATTCCTATTAAGATTACAAGTAAAAATAACGGTATCTGAAAATATCGAATCTGGCCGAAACTCAAATAAAGTATTGCCGAACTAAATCCCCCTACGAGTCCTATCGCGAGTTCTATTTCAAGAAATTTTGGGATCAGATCTTTTTCTAAATATTTTGATAGCCAAGATCCTACTCCCATTGAAAACAAATATGTTCCAATGATAAGCGAAAATTGTGTGACAGTTTCTCCTAATAAATAAGAGGCAATTGTCCCAGCTAACAGTTCGTAAACGAGGCCACAAGAAGATATGATTAAGACTGATATGTAAAGCGCCGTTTGCAAATTGTTTCTATTTGCCTCCAGAATATCTCATGAAATTTGTATAATGAGAGCGGTAGACACCAGGGTTTTCCCGTACAGTTTTGGGTACATTCTCTATCTCGTCTACTTCATTGGAACCTCCACCGTAAAAGTTATTATACGTTAGATAACCGGAGATCCAAAGCACGTAGGCGGGATATAAAAGCCGTTTTACTAAATTCATAAATTGTTCCTTTTGGTTTTATCGTAATATTGGGTTAAAGTTCATTTTGGTATATTCAAAATATTGTAATAAGATAGAGTAATTTATTATAATTGTATTATATTCTGTAAAAATTATGTTTTTGTTAATTTTAATAAAGTGTAGTAGTTTCCGAAAATTATATCTTTTTATGAATTGAGCTTTGAATAATAAAGTGTAATAGTTTCTACAAATTGTGTTTTTTAAGGCAGGTCCTGCACCTATCATCTCGAAAATAACGATAAAAATCCAAGTCTTAACGAAATATATTAATTTCAATACGTCGGGTTTCCTTATTAAATTATAAAAACCTATCCTAAAAAAATTCAATGCTACAACTCCTCTTTAAGGGACCGCGTCAAAGATATAGTTTCTCGAGCGCTCATACAAAGCGAAACGCCGAATGATCCAGCTTGGTTTTTCTGATAAAATACAATTAGGTTCTGGGATACGTTGTAAATTTTGGGGTAAAATCTTTTATTACTGAATTTCCACATCTTAAAATTTTAGAACAGGTTTCTTTTAGCTGTATATTTTTTTAATCGTCATTATAATTAGAATCATCGTCTTCGAAGTTACTGGGTGCAAAGTCGCTGTTTTCATTTCGCGAAGCTTCGAAAGAAAAACTTCTGAATAAAGAATAAGGCACAGGTAACCAGAGAGCGAGTAAAAATAAAAAGTAATATACCGACCGATCCACGTCTCTTTTGATACTAAGGGAAACATTTGCTCTACTTCCTTGCGGATAATCGGATTCGGATTCCAATCTGAGATAATATTCCCCTGCGGGAACTTCTCCGATGATGACGTCTGCCGACTTACTTCCTTCTGACCAACTTTCACCATCTTCGTATCCTTCGTAATAACTCATTTCGAGACCGGTATCGTATGCTATGTCGGTCTGCGTGTTGATTAACGCTAATGAATAGTAAATGTAATGATTAGAAAGATCCGGAGAAGTCATTTGAATTTGAACGTTCTTGCGGTCATTGCCTTCTAATCGAAAGTTTTCTGTTACGAATGAAACGTCTGTTGTTCCACCCGGAGCTGGATTACGAACGTATACCAGATCTTTTTTGAAAACTTCCTTGTCTTGAGAGTTCCAACAAAAACCAATTTGAATGATCAGCATGATTGTAGAAAGCCAAGCTGCGATTTTTACGTTTCGTTTTCGGATAAGTGTAAATGGATTTGGTTGCGCAGTTCCGATTCCTTCTGGAACTGGAAGTTCCACATCTACTGGGATCGATTTTTTGAGTTCTTCTGCAGAAATGTATTCTCCGATTGACCAGAAGAGTTCGTTTTGAGTTCTTTCTGAAGAAAGCATTTTAGGTGGTGCGATAAAATCTGCAAGTTCTGCCTTGTCTCCAGCATGGATTTTATAATAGAATTCACCAAAAGCGAAATCAATTCCTGCAGTAGAAGAGTTGAATAATTTATATTCTTCTTTTTGAAACTTCTTTTTAGGTGGGTAAGATCCCTCTACGGTTTTTGGAATCGATGATACGGGTTCAAAGGCTGTCCAGTGTCCGTTGGTTTCGTTCAACCAATAATAACCGCCTGTGAAATGTAATAAATATTCTGTCCAAGGAAAAATCTGTCCATCTACGTGAACGGACTTTTTAACAACTCCAAGTACTTCACATTCTTTTCCTTTGAGTTGTAGTTTGGTTCCAGGTGGAAGAAAAACTCGGTCCTTAATCACTTCTTGAAATTTAGAAAGAACTTTTAACTCTTCTCGACTTGTGTCCATTACAGTTCCACAATATTCGCATGCGATGGATTTAGAAAAATCTGGATTTCTTTGATTTAAAGAAGCGCCGCACCCCATACACTGAATTGCCTTGGCTTCTTGTAGTTTTTGAAATCCTGTAAAAGTTTTTGGATCTCTAAGATTTGTAAATTGAATCTGATCGAAGCTGTAAAGCATTCCTTTAAAATACAAGGGAGGAGCATGAGAATAATCTAATGTAGCAAACCACCCTTCGTCTGTGGCAAGGTCTATAAGAACGGAAGTGGAACCGGTTTCAAAACCGATGGGTAGTTCTCCTTCTCCAGAGATACAAGTCGCTAATCCGATTTCTTTTACCATCCAAGGTTCGTCTTCAATTCGGAGGGTATCTCCTGCTGTTACAAGTTGTTTTGCCGTTTTCGAAGAAATAAAATAAACGTCCGGAGGAGAATCTAAATTTTGAATCGGA
Source organism: Leptospira interrogans (assembly GCF_900156205.1). Classification (GTDB taxonomy): domain Bacteria; phylum Spirochaetota; class Leptospiria; order Leptospirales; family Leptospiraceae; genus Leptospira; species Leptospira interrogans. The sequence goes on along the minus strand of NZ_FTNA01000003.1, from coordinate 84,353 downwards.
TCATGTTCTGGAAATGATTCCTTCTGAGAAGTAGGACGAAGTTGTGTGATCATATATTGGCCCTGTGCTTCCGCAAGCCAGATAGAATTTCCTTCAGAAGTAAGTGCGTGCCATTCGTTCCAAATACCTAAATTGTACTTCTGTTGAATTCTACCTACAACTCTAAAAGAGATTCCATCTTTGGTTTTGCCGGAAGTTCCAATCTGAATCGGAGAAAGATCGGGTACCAGTTCTCCCGCTTTTCCAAGGTTTTCGAGAGATTGATTTTTTTGAAGGGTTAAGGTTTTACAACTCGGACAAACTCCGTAAATGGAAACCTTACTTTGAAACGGAACGGGCGCTCCACAATTCGGACAACTCAGTTCTAACACAAGGATAGGTTGTATGGAAAGGAGAAATCTTTGTCATCTGAATTTCTAAAAAATGTGTCGGAAAAATTTCGGAAAAGCCGTTTTAAATTTTCTAAGAACTTTTATTTTAAGGATCTCTGAACTTGTTTGTCTGAGATGAAAATCTGTATAATTCCAGAATCAAATGTTACTTCAAAAATTACCAGAGACGTTCACAGAAAACTTCTTCAGACTTCTAAATAACATGCGTTTGGTGTAAGAAATTTGGGCGAATCCGGCCACTTGTGGCCGGACCGCGCTTTCAGCTCCAGTCAATAAATTGCATAAAAGAAACGTTATACGATATATCGTATTGAGTTACAATTTATTAACTACGCCTCAATCGCTTTCGCGAAAGCGACACTGCTTAAGTCCAACATTGAATTGTTTACGTCAGTTAGATCGAACTCAAGTTAAAAGTAAGAGTTCTCACATTTTAGAAATAAGTCTGTAAAATTCAGATTTATAATCCAACTTTTTACGAAACAATCTTAAATCTCTTACACCATCTACTTCAGATCGCGGAACTTCCTCTTTCTCCGGTTCTAATTCGTATTACATCTTCCAGAGGAGTAATAAAAATTTTACCATCTCCGATTTTACCATCTCCTGTTTTTGCTGCTTTTAGAATAGCGTCTACCGTAGGTTTTACGAATTCGTCGTTTACTGCGATTTCGAGACGAACCTTTCTCAAAAGGTTTACTTGGTATTCGTGACCTCTGAAAACTTCCGTTTTTCCCTTTTGCTGACCGTAACCTTGAACGTCGCTTACGGTAAGTCTGTAAATTTCGTTTTTAGTAAGTTCCGATTTTACTTCTTCCAATTTATGAGGTTGAATGATGGCAACAATTAATTTCATAGAATCTCCTTATTCAAAATTCTTTAATAGATATTTAATTAAAGGATATAACCTTTTTCTCCGTGAATTTCCGAATCCAGTCCAGTAATTTCTTTTTCTTCGGAAATACGAAAGCCGATTGTTTTATCGATCAAAAATACTAGAATCATAGAAACGATAAAAGAATAAGCTCCGGTTGCAGCGACGCTAATGAGTTGAACCAAAATTTGATCTCCTTTACTCGCAACACCTGCGCCGAGTGTAAGAGTGAAAACTCCTGTAAGAACCGCGCCTAACGCACCACCTACGCCGTGAATTCCAAATGCGTCCAAACTATCATCGTATCCTAGTTTTCCTTTTAAAAGAATCGCTGCGTAGCATACCGGACTTACAAGAAGTCCCATGATGATTGCTCCTTGAACTCCTACAAAACCAGAAGCGGGAGTAATTACAACCAAACCGGCCACAATACCCGAAGCGGCTCCGAGGGCGGTTGCTTTTTTAGTATGGAAATATTCGATTACAAGCCAAGCAACTCCTGCGGCTGCAGGTGCGATTAAAGTAACTAAAAATGCTCTGGCGGTAATTCCGTTTACCGCAAGTCCGGACCCAGCGTTAAAACCGAACCAACCGAACCAAAGTAAACCGGCTCCGATTAAAGTATAAGTAAGATTGTTGGGAGCGATCAGAGCGGGTCCTTCTCCTTTTCTTTTACCCAGAACGATTGCGGCTGCAAGACCTGCAATTCCTGAGATAAGATGAACTACGGTTCCACCAGCAAAATCTAAAGCGCTCATTTTAAAAAGCCAACCGTCTGCCGCCCAAACCCAATGTGCAACTGGATCATAAACAAGAGTGGACCAAAGAAGAATAAAAATTATATAACCGCCGAATTTTACTCTTTCTGCAATTGCTCCAGAAATTAAGGCGGGTGTGATTAATGCGAACATACCTTGAAAAAGAAAGTGAATATATTTAGGAATTGTTAATTCTAAAGTGTTTTCATCGATTCCATTTAGAAAGGCAAGATCAAAGTTTCCGAAATAAGGATTGGTTCCGGAAAAAGCGAAACTATATCCAAAGATGGTCCACTGCAGGGTCAAAACTAAGATTGCTACAAAACTATGCATCATAGTCGAAAGAACGTTTTTAGATCTTACAAGACCTCCATAAAACAATGCAAGCCCAGGTATCATAAAAAATACGAGGGCGGATGCTACAATCATCCAGACCGTATCTCCTTTGTCCGCTACGGGAGTGCTAGCTTCTTGCCCAAATAAAACAAATGGAAGAAGTAGGGTGAGCAATAAGAGCAGTCTCTTGGTCCATTTCATAATCATTCCTATCCCCAAATCAATTTTTATTCTTTGTTTGCAAGATTAGTACCAATTGAAGAATAATTTAAAAATTTTCAGAAAACCAAAAGTAATCTTTAAAATGGTGGGCTCCCACATCATTTAACGCAAACCCAAAGAAAGAATTTTCTAAAATAGTAGTTCCTATATTTTCAGAACCTATCTGTAAAATTCTAATTTGAGGTAGTTCCCACATTTCAATTTTTACGGAAAAATAAACCGGTTCAAAAAACGGATTTTTTATATGGAGCATTCAATTTTTTAAAGAATCAAAGTGAAATTTAAATGAATTGGAAGCAAAGCTAGGAATTTTAAGTTGATCCAAAAAATACACTTTGCTGAATTAATGGACCAGTATTTTTCATTTTGTATATTTTATATAAAGTATGCTTATAAAATATAAAAATTGCCGTCATTCTGACTAAAGCGAAATCAAATTAAAGGCCTCCCAAAATTTCAAAGGATTTTATGCGATGATTCTTTAGAAATTTTTAATCAAATACAGTAGTTCCTAGAAATTTAGGCACATTGGCAATTTGCGAACTTTCAAGTAGTTCTAATATCGTGGTAGTTCCCACACTTTTGTGAAACTCAATTTCAGGGTTGTTCGAAAAACTCAGAGTCTCGCTTTCTATCATAACCAACCCACAAGTTTTGAATCTCAAAATCTGGCGGAATTACGACAAATTAAAACTTACACTCCACAACGCGATCTATAGAGAGCGTTGCATGAGTTTTTCTAATTTTGGGTGGGTGATGAGGATCTCTAGAAGGCGAGTCGCTGAGTTCAGGAAGTAGAAAGGGTTGGGAGATTTTTCTCTATCAGAAAAACATACTTTTTGCAAGTAAAAAGTCTCATTCTTGTCGGAACACTTGAAAGATGTGCGTTTATTGATCCTTCTGATTCTAAAATCCTCTTTAACTTGTGGGGTTAGTTATGATTCTTTATAGAAGTGATCTCGAATTTCCGTTGTCTCTCAACCCATAATACAACTGAAAAATTTGGTGTGGGAACTATTACTTTTTTAACTACCTAATGTAACTTAATTTGTGGGAATTACCACGAATCAAGATTTTACGAATAAATTCTAAAATTGTAGGAACTACTACCTTAGAAAATTCTTTCTTAGCCGAATTCACGTAAATTCAATCTAGCTTTTTATAGAAAGGAAACCGAGGAAAAATAAAAATAGGATACATTTGTTGGTTTGAAGTATTAGAAATTTTTAAATTTGTAAATCGGGATAAAAAAATAAACACCTAAAAGATTGGTTGATAAATTAAAATTACAAATCAAGAGAAGGTGGGTTCTTACAATTTTTTACATTCTAAAAATTCCGTACCGAGGATATTCTAACTTTTGAGAATGATTTGCGTAGACAGTAATTCCTAAAATATCCCTTGTTCTGGCTGGATCGATCACTCCATCATCCCAAAGTCTTGCAGATGAATAAATACAAGAAGATTTACTTTCATAATCATCCAAGATCGGTTTACGAAATGCAAACTGTTCTGCCTCAGATAATTTTTTTCCTTCTTTTTCTAATTGTTCCATCTTTACCGTCAAAAGAACGTTAGCCGCTTGTTCACCACCCATTACGGAGATTCTGGAATTAGGCCACATCCATAAGAATCTAGGATTAAAAGCTCTTCCACACATTCCGTAGTTTCCAGCGCCGTAAGAACCTCCGATCACTACAGAATACTTAGGCACAATGGAAGTAGAAACCGCATTCACCATCTTTGCCCCATCTTTTGCGATTCCAGAATTTTCATATTTTTTACCTACCATAAAACCGGTAATGTTTTGAAGGAACAAAAGAGGAATCTCTCTCTGATTACAAAGTTCAATAAAATGAGAAGCCTTAAGCGCACTTTCCGAAAACAAAACTCCGTTGTTTGCTATGATCCCCACCATCTTTCCATAAATTTTTGCAAAACCTGTTACGAGAGTGGTTCCATAATACTTTTTGAATTCTTGAAACCTGGAACCGTCTACGATTCTTGCAATGATTTCTCGTACGTCATAAGACTTACGAATGTCTTTTTGTATGATTCCGTAAATTTCTTCCGCAGGATATAAAGGTTCTTCCCAATTGATCGATCCCCGTTGTGTTACGTTCCCCGCGTGATGGAATGTAGATACTATGTTTCTTGTGATTTCAAGAGCGTGTGAGTCGTCTTCCGCGTAATGATCAGTTACACCTGAAATCGTGCTGTGAACTAAGGCTCCACCCAATTCTTCCGGAGTTACAATTTCTCCCGTTGCCGCTTTTACAAGAGGAGGACCGCCTAAAAAAATCGTACCGTTTCCTTTGACAATTACGGATTCGTCTGACATTGCAGGAATATAAGCTCCGCCCGCAGTGCAGCTTCCCATAACTACTGAGATCTGAGGGATCTTTAACGCGGAAAGATTGGCTTGGTTATAAAAGATTTTTCCGAAATGATCTTTATCTGGAAACACTTCGTCTTGCATCGGAAGAAAGGCTCCTCCTGAATCCACAAGATAAATACAAGGAAGGAAATTTTGAAGAGCGATCTCTTGTGCGCGGATATGTTTTTTTACCGTAAGAGGATAATACGTTCCTCCTTTAACAGTAGCGTCGTTTGCAACGATCACACAATCAACTCCGCAGATTCTTCCAATTCCTGTTAGAATTCCGGCGGAAGGAACTGAGTCTGAATAAACTCCTTCCGCAGCCAGAGGTGAGAATTCTAGAAAAGAAGTCCCAGGATCGATGAGAGAGGAAACTCTTTCTCTTGCTGTGAGTTTACCTCTTCCTTTGTGACGCTCGATCGCTTTTTCACCGCCACCTAATTCAATTTTACGAATCAGATTTCGTAAGGATTCCACCTTTTGTTTGAGATCTTCGAAATTTTCTTTATACTCTGATGAAGACGTACGTATTTTGGATTCTATGATTTCCACAAAACCCTCCGGATTTTTATTTTTTTACTTTAGATTCGTATAATATACGGATCAATTCAGTTTCGGATAACGTTAACTCTCGGTTCCTTCTCGCCATGATCTTACGTGCGTCCCTTAAAAATAGATCGAGAATATAAGGTTGTCCTGATTCAGCCCAGGTGAAAGGTGAAATGTAGCCTCCGATTCTGGACGATACTACATTGGATCCAAAGTCTATCACGGTTCCGGTATTTAACATTACTCCGATTGCGATCTTACAATAATCTCCGATGACTGAACCGAACTTAATAGAACCTGTAATACATTCGTCTTGTTCTTCTCTAATTTTTACGACACCGTAATTGTTCTTTAAATCGGATGTGGTTGCAAGCGCTCCTATATTTACCCAGTTTCCTAAAACGGAATGCCCTAAAAATCCTTCGTGATGTTTGTTCGTAAAATCTCCGATCAAACAGGTTCCGACTTCTCCTCCGATTCTACAAGTTGTTCCGATACTTGTGGCTCCTGTAATTCTTGCATTGTCTATGTGGGAATTTGGTCCTATATAAACCGGACCTTCGATGAACGAGAATGAAGTGATTTTTACGTCCTTGTCAACAATCACCGGTCCAGACGTTGTATCGAACACAACTCCTGGATAAACGGTTGCGGACGGATGAACATGCAAATGTTTTGATTTTCCGACTACGTGGAAATGATTCGATTTTACTTTGAGTTTTCGAATCCATTTTCGAACGTCTTTACTGAGTTCTAGATCAACTTCTATATTTTTTGCAATTCCATCGATTGAGTTCCAAGGAAGACAAGACTCGGAAGATAATATCAAGTCTACGTCTTTTTCATCGTAAGGAAGAAGTTTTGGATTTCTTTCTAAGAAGGCTTGTTGAAAGGCTGAGTTAGAGTGAGCATAAAAAATTTTCGCGTCTTGATAAATTTCTTTCGTTCTTTGGATCGTATTCAGAATTCCGTTTCGAATTTCGGAAAAAGATCGAATGCGAGTTAAGGATCGTAAACCAGCCGGAACCTCTCTTTCATCGATGAGAATTCTCTGAACCTTGGGCATGGTAGTTACTCTACGGTTACGGACTTAGCAAGGTTTCTAGGTTGATCCGGAGGACAACCTCTAGCGATCGCTGAGTAATAAGCGAGTAATTGAAGAGGAATTACGTTTAAGATCGGACTTAGAATTTCGGAACATTCCGGGATTTCAAAACAATAATCCGAAAGAGATTTTGCTTCTTGATCCCCTTCCGTCACGATCGAAATGATGATCCCTTTTCTAGCTTTGATTTCTTGAATGTTGGAAACCATCTTGGTATAAATTTCGGATTTGGGTGCGATACAAACTACGGGAACTTCGTTCGTGATTAATGCGATTGGTCCGTGTTTAAATTCTCCGCCAGCATAACCGGATGCGTGTATGTAAGAAATTTCTTTCAGTTTTAACGCGCCTTCCATTGCAACCGGATGGTTGTAGGTTCTTCCTAAAAATATAAAATCTTTTGCCGTGGTAAAGTGAGAAGACATCTCTTCTATCTTACTTGCTTGTGCGAGTATCCGATCGATTTTTGCAGGAAGTAATTTGATTTCTTCGATAAGTATTTTTTGCTCTTCGTCACTGATCAACCATTTGAGGTTAGCCATATAAATGGAAAATAAAAGTAGATTTAAAACCTGAGCGGTAAACGCCTTGGTGCTGGCAACTCCTATCTCTGGGCCGGCGTCGGTTCGAATATAAGAATCTGATTCTCTTGCGATCGTAGAGTTAACGTTGTTAACAAGAGAAACAACTTTGATAAATTTTGCTTTTGCTTCGTGAATGGAAGCTAACGTGTCTGCGGTTTCTCCGGATTGGGAAATACCCATAATCAGAGTGTCACCTTCTACGACAGGGTTTCTATAACGAAATTCAGAAGAAGCTTCTGTATCTGTTTGGATTTTTGCGAAATTTTCGAGATAGTGTTTGCCGATCATTCCGGCGTAATAACTAGTTCCGGCGGCTTGGATGATGATTCGATTGACTCTGGAAAGTACGTCTTTGCTCAGTTTGATTTCTGGAAAAACAATTTCACTATTTTCTAATATTCTTTCCTGAATGATTTTACGAAAGATCCCCGCTTGTTCGTGAATCTCCTTAATCATGTAGTGAGGATAACCACCTTTATCCAGGTCTTCCCAACGAAGTTCTTGTTTTTTGAAAGTAGGATTGAGTTCTTTTCCTGAAAAATCAAACAATTTGAATTCGTTTTGAGAAAAATAGCCCCATTCTCCAGAGTTTACATAATATACTTCTTCGCAGTTTCTGGTTAGAGGAGAAATATCGGAGGCTAAAAAATATTCTCCTTTTCCTTTTCCGATCAATAAAGGAGCACCATCTTGAGCGAAGTAAACTCGATCCGGTTCGGTTTCGAATACGGATGAAATAGCCCATTTACCGTGGATTTTTCCAAACAGTTCTAAAAATGAATCTTTATTAGACTTTCCGTTTTTTTTACTTTCTTCTAAAAGATGAGGAAGTACTTCCGTGTCGGTTAGGCTTTGGAATACGTGACCTTTTTTCTTTAATTGGCTTTTGAGTTCTAAATAGTTTTCGATGATTCCGTTATGCACTACTGCGACGGTGGAATTTGTATCTGTATGTGGGTGAGCGTTGATTTGATTGGGTTCTCCGTGAGTCGCCCAACGAGTATGACCGATTCCTACGTTTCCAGGCGCTGGGAATTCACGCAAATAAGCTTCTAGATCTTTTATTTTTCCTTTCGATTTTCGAACTAAAATATCACCTTGATCTAAAACTGCAATTCCTGCAGAATCATAACCTCTGTATTCGAGACAGATTAATCCTACGACTAGTACCGATTCCGCGTTTTTTTTACCTGCATAACCGACGATTCCACACATATTCAGGCATTCTCCATGAGTCTTCCTGCGCGGTCCAGCAGAGAATTGAGGTCTTTTTTAGTCCTCGCTTCGCCTATAATTCGAATGATTGGTTCTGTATTAGAAGGACGAATATGAATCCAAGAATCTTCGGAAGTTAAACGAAGTCCGTCTATTGTTTCTTCGGAGAAGGTAGAAAATTCTCCACGGAATTTAGAATAGATGTCTTGAAGATTTTTACCTGCGATTTTAAAACTCGTTTTTTGCATATAAATTGCAGGAAGTTCTTCTACGATAGAATCGATCTTTTTTCCGGTCGCAGCCATAACGTTTAAGATATGTGCAATTCCGGAAAGAGAATCTCTTCCAAAGGATGCAATTGTTGGGTCGATGACTCCACCGTTTCCTTCTCCTCCGAAAATCGATTTTTGGCGGAGCATTTCGGAAACTACATTTGCTTCTCCTACTTTAGAACGAAATACAGGAACTCCGTTTTGTCTGGCTACAAATTCGTTGATAAAACTTGTAGAAAGATTTACGACTATGTTTGCCTTTTTAGGAATTTTTTCCAAAGTTAGAGAAAGAAAACTCAGTGGAAGAGTATATTCTTCGGAGATTGCACCTTTTTTAGGAGTGAGAACTACGAGACGATCTGCGTCGGGGTCCAGAGCAAATCCTATATCTGCTCCTGAAGATTTCATTTTACGAGAAGTTTGTTTGAGTGCTTCCGGAGTTGGTTCTGGAGGTCTGGGGAAGGTTCCGTCCGGAACGCAGTGTAAAAGAATTGGTTTACATCCTAGTTTTTCCAGAAGTTCAGGAACTAAATAACTTCCAGCTCCGTTTACTGAGTCTATAAGAACCTTATATTTTTTCTTTCGAATTGAGTTTACGTCGACTCGTTTGAGGACTGACTCGATGTGTTTTTCGGACCATTCTGTTCCGAAAACGATTTTAGAAGAAGGTTTGTATTGTATTGGTTTATAGGATTGATTTTGAACCGTTTCTAGTATTTGTTCTAGGTCGGATGCATTTGTAAAAAAACCGCCTGGTCCTATAAATTTAAACGCATTCCAGATAATTGGATTGTGAGAGGCGCTGATCATAATTCCACCTCCCGCTTTAGATAGATTGACCACCGCTTTTACTGTGGGAGTTGGAACAATTCCAAGTTGTAATACTTCTTTTCCCATTGCTTGCATTAGACCCAGAGCGATGTTTTCGAGGTAAGATCCGGAAGGTCTAGAGTCCCGGCCAATTACGATTTTGGAACCTTCGATCCAAGTTCCGAAGGCGCGTAGTGAATTAAAGATTACCTCGGGAGAAAGTCCAGTGGGAATGATTCCTCGGATTCCGGAAACAGAGGCCATTAAATCCGGATGATTGAATACGGGAATTTTTGTATTCATAGAGGTTTGAGTTGCTCCGGAAAAGGATTATGGGCGATGACAGGATCGAACTGCCGACATCCTGCTTGTAAGGCAGGCGCTCTACCAGCTGAGCTAATCGCCCTTTATATTCCGTTGTTTTAAGCTGCTGAAGAGTTGAGTCTTTTTGCCATTCTACTTTTTTTTCTATCTGCGTTTTTAGAATGGATTAAGTTTGTTTTTGCAGCTTTGTCCAAAAGAGAGGTATACTCTATAAAAAGAGTCATTGCCGCTTTTTGGTCTTTCTCTTTGATGGCTTTTAGAACTTTTTTAGCCTGAGTTCTGAGCCTGGACCGGTTCTGGGAATTAGCCGCATTTCTACGCTTTGTTCTTCGAATGTCCTTTTCTGAAGACTTGATATTAGCCAAGGCTTACACTTCCTAATTGAATGAGTTTTTACAGGTTTTCTGTACCTTAGCCTCTGTCAAATGAATTCTTCTTAGACTCTTTCTTAAAACCTTAAAAACGTGGTAGTTCCCACCGATTACGTCTCTTTAAGCGGTTATGTTGTGAACCTTTCTTTTTCAATGTGAGTTCCCACATTTACCACGAAGGCTTTTGAAAGTGAGTGTTGGATCTTGCAAAAATGTAAAAGTTCTTACAGATCGTTATCTTATATCTTTTTTTGAAGTAGATCCTATTTCTAACTTTTGAAAACTCATAGTATCATTTTCATACTTCTTTGTACTAAAGTTTGTCCCAAATCCTAAACACAGATCCATAGAGGTGAGTTACTTCGAGCGCTTATAGAAGCGAGACGCTGAGTTTTTCAAACGACTGTGAAATTGAGTTTTACAAAAATGTGGGAGCTACTACGAAAATTTAACGACATTAGAACTGCTTGAAAGTTCCCAAATTGCCAAATGTGACCTAATTTGTAGGAACTACTGCATTCTATTAAAAATTTCTAAAGAAATTATCGTGTAAAATTCTTTGAGGTTTTGGGGGCAAGCTCTTAGTTCCGATTTATAATATCTAGAACGCATCATGGCCATCTTGAATTTATTTGTGCTAAGATCGCCGCTTAGAAGCGGAAATCCTTACAACTTTATTCTGTAGTGCTCAGAAATAAATCCTTTCGAACGGTTTTCGGAACCGTTTTGGTAAGGAGGATCGATATGATGCAAGATTACTCTAGAAATATTTTTTTGACTGTTTCATTGGATCGAAACTTTTTTTCCCGTCTTCAAGAAGAGGAAGTAAATCTTTCCGAACTTGCTGAATTGGGAATTTTACTTCTTCATGACTTTGAAAAGTCGGGGAGGTGTTTTTTGTCGATCGAAAGAGAAAAAGTTTCTACCTCGTTCGTCATTCAAAAAAGTTCTTATTTACAAATTTTTAATTATTGTTTCCATAGTTTCCGTTCATTTGATTTGTTAATGGAAGATATTTTGCATAACGTGTATTTGGATTTTTACTTAGGTATTGGATTAAAGTCATTTCCCATTTTGTTCGACAAACACGACGTATTCGGTTCTGAAAATTTTTTTCAACTTAATAATGGAACCGTCTTTGAGGAAGATTGTTAATGTTAAACAAATTTGAATATATCGTCGTAGATTCTATCTCTTCTGTAGATCCTAACACACTTTCTTTGGGTCAACTCAATCAGAAATTTATAGACAAACAAGGAAATCGTTTTGCCCTTCGTTTCAATCGAGACACTAGAAGATTGGAATTCGTGAGGATTGCTTTAGAATCTCCTAATGAAGCACAAAAACACAAACAAGTTTCGCGTGCTCCCGTTAGACAAGTTTTACCTTCACTGGATCCTTCTACGGCGAAAAAAATTTCTTCTCTGCAAGAAATCATGTCTAAAACCCAAGAGCAGTCTTCTGCAAAAATTCCAAAACCGAGTTCTTTTCAAACTACTAACGAAGGAGCGATTCCAAAACCGATTTTTCAAAGGGATCATCGTAAAGCCAGAGACGTTTCTAATGCTGATTTGGATTTGAGTCAAATGGATCTCAATATTATGGATGGCCCCGCTCTTTCCACCAAACACGACTCAGGTGATTCTTTGTTAAAAATGGAATACGGTTCTTCTACTTCTCTAGGAGACGGAAACGTTATCGAGAAAAAAATCTCTGAACTTACTAAACTTAAAGAAAGAATTCATTCTGTTTTGAATAATCTTCAAAATTCAAAAATTTTCGAAATCACTGGCGATCCTTCCGAAAATAAAAACATCATAGGAAACTTAAATCGGGAGTTTGACATCGAATTTTTTCAAAAGCTGGATCGGTTAGTAAATTACCATAAAGAACTGACCACTTATCCTAGATCAGTCAACTACTACACGGCTAAATTTGAGTCTTCCAAAAAGCAGATTCTTCAATCTAAAAATACGGATGCTGAAAAACTCAAACTAGTGACTCTTTGGGAGATGCAGGAGCTGATGCTCGGGTTGGTTCAAAAACTTAAAAAGATGGTTTTAAGCGCTTTGAACGTTTTAAACACCAAAAATGATAATCACATCAAACAACTTCCATACAATCAGCAACAAATGTTTCGAGATTCTAGAACAGCGCTTCTTTATTGTTCGGAAGATATTTCTTCTTTACTTATCTCTTTGGAAAGTTGGGTCGATACTGAATAGGAGATAACTCCTATGGAACCCTTACAAAGCTCCGAAATTAAAGCCGTTCTTGATAAACTGAGGACGGAATATTCTGAAAATTCAAAAAAGAATCCAAAAGCTTTCGATCTGAAAGCATTTGAATCTAGACTTACTATGATTCTTCAACAAAAAGGAAATCTTTCTCTATTCCTTAAGGATGAGATTCAATTTTTAGAAACCTTAAAAGCCAAACAGAAAGAAATAGAAGATAAGAAACAAGCCGCTAAAGGAGATACGATCAATAAGATCTTGGAAGAGCAGGAAGCAAAACTCAAAAAATACCAAAGAATTGATTTTCATCCTTTGGCTAAACCTGAGATCCGTTATTTTTACGGAGCTATTCTTTCCTTTACCGAAACCGAACTACCTGCTTTGACTTATATCTTTAAAGGGACGCCTGAGTTTTCTATCTTCAAAGATATGATTGCAATCGTTGAAAGAATGGGAATCAGTAGAAGGGGTTTGCCCTCGATTCGAATTGGTGAGCACGTTAAAGCTTTGTTGGACGCTAATGGAAATCAAAGTGCGATGGAAAAAGACGGCCAAAATCTTTTGAAAGAAGTTTGTATTGCTCTGAAAGGAATTATAACTTCTGCTCGTGAATGTATTGATAAAAAGAGAATCTCCCAAACTCTTTCGGTCAAAATAGATGAGAAAGAATTCCCGAAAGCCGCTGAATCCTATCAGAATTTGGTTTTCGGAATCGCTTTAGAAAAAATAATAGCACGAGCCGACGCGATCATTCGAGATTTTCGAATGGCTGAAATTACTGGTTTGGGGTAAGTATGAAAGTTTCCATCGTCATTCCTTGTTATAATGAAAAAAATACGATTCGTAATATTCTGGAAACTGTGAAAAAAGTTCCGATCAAAAATAAGGAAATCATTCTTGTAGACGATTGTTCCAAAGATGGAACGAGGGATTTACTTCAAACTCCCGCTTTTAAAAAGCTGGCCAATCAGATTATCTTTCACGAAATCAATCAGGGAAAAGGGGCTGCATTAAGAACTGGATTTAAAGCGGCAACGGGGGACATTGTTATCGTTCAAGACGCTGATTTAGAATACGATCCGTTTGAAATTCCAGAAGTGATCGATCCGATTTACAAAGGTAAGGCGGATGTTGTTTTTGGAAGCAGGTTTTTGGGAGGTCGTCCACATAGAGTTGTCTATTACTGGCATCGTCTAGGAAACATGGTGTTAACTACTCTTTCCAACATGTTTACGAATATCAACTTAACGGATATGGAAACTTGTTATAAGGCGTTTCGTCGAGAAATCATTCAGTCCATTGATATTAAGGAAAATCGTTTTGGGTTTGAACCGGAAATCACGGCGAAGGTTGCAAAAATTCCGGACGTTCGGATTTTTGAAGTAGGTATTTCTTATTACGGTAGAACTTACGCAGAAGGAAAAAAGATCGGATGGAAAGACGGCTTTCGTGCGATTTACTGTATTCTGCGTTATAATCTTTTGGATTGAAACCGTAGTGTTTTTCTTAAGATCCTAAAAACATTCGATTTGAGTTAAGTAAATTATAATATTTTGATTCTTTAAATGTCTAATTTCAAGATGTGAAATTATAAAGCGTTTGTAGATCAAGAGGGCAGAACAGTTTTTGCTCGGGTTTTAATTTCATTTAAAATAAAAAAAGATAAGACCGGGCTTGTTACGCGAAAAAGACCTAACTTTTTTTACGGAAAAAGTTATATGGCGGCTGCTTGCTTGCCGCTTCGCATCCTTATCGCAAAGTTTTTAGTAAAATGTAGGAACTACTGCAAATTTGGGAATTTACAGTTAGTTCTAAAAATGTGGGAACTCTTTTCTCGAAAGAATATTTTTTAACGTGAGTTCGGCGTTGAGAACTCATGATTCTGAAAAAAGTTGAAATCTGAGCTTTATAGATCGATTCCTTAAATGTGGGAACTACTGCAAACCACGATTTTACAAACAAATTCTGAAATTGTAGGAACTCATACTTTTAGAAAAGTCTTTCTTAGTCGAACAACTCAGTGCTAAAATGGGATTTAAATTTTAATGATGGTCGTAAAATAACTGTTTTGTCCAAAAATCTGATTGGACGGTGATTCTTTTATATCTTATAGTAGTTCCCACAATTTTCAAAGTTTAACTATGAAATCTACGATTTGTGGGAGTTCCCACACCTTTGACAGTTTCAAATAAACTTTATTGTTTTAAACTCACCTAGGAGTTCCTACATTCTGGTGTTTTGAGACAAGTTTTTAAGGTTTTTACGTAAAAATTAACTTTTATGAGGTGCACTTTTGTAAAGTCTAAAGATGACGATCTTTTCTAGATAAAATCTTTTTCAGAGGTTTTTAGAAAATTAAAGAATTCTATTATAATATTTTTCTTAAATACTTGTTGGGGAGTGTAGGCGATTTATTTTTAAAAAGTATATGTTTTCTATTGTGATTTAAGTTAAGAAGCTTACTTATTTTTTACAAAAGTTTTTAGGATCTACTTTAAAAAATCTGAAGTCGTATCGGGATAAATTTGAGAAGCTAAAATAAAAATAAAAACGCTGACCGCGATTCCCATCGAAGCAAACAATACGTCTTTTCCTACTTTTCGAAACGTTTCCAAATAAGGAAGATCTCTAAACGTCATAAAATTAAGAATGATTTCTCTTCCTGCTAACATTCCTAAAAATACCCAAGTAGTTGACATGGGCATTTTACTCCATTCGTAAAATACGATTAGAATTGTTCCATAAACTAAATCCACGATTGTTGCTGCTTTGGACCATTGAATATCCGATTTTTCAGTTACGAGTTCTTGAATGGTTCCTCCATTTGTGTAAAGAATGATTCCCAGAGCAGCAACTAACATAACCATTGCGAGGATGAATTCTAAAATAGAAAGTTGTCTAGGTAAATAAACTACAATATTGGCTGCGTCTTGTCGTAGCCATGCGACCCAAAGATAAATCGTAGATAACCACTGAAAAAGCGCCCAACGTTTTTCACTTTTAAGATCGGGAACATGATCTTCTTTATATTCTTTAGGATCGACTTTTACCAGAATTCCCCAGACGAGTATCGCGATACCAAACGCGATTCCGTAACCAAAAAATGATTTAGTCAGCATTTTTTCGATATTACTTCCACCAAAAAGTCCTAAGATCAAAAAAGTAGTGGAGATAGGGGATTTTAATCTAGTAATCACTACTAAAATCAAAGGAGCTAAAAGTTGTATCAGATTAAATCGTCGAACTTCTGGAAAATTTTCCAATCGACCAAAATGAATCTGAGCATCGTTCCAGATCCAAGCGATTAAAAAAATAACGATCACGGTTCCACCTAAGACGACTAACTTTGAAATCCAATGAACGTTTTTTTTACTTTCTATAAAAGTTCCTACGGTTTGTACTGCGTCATTTCCCGCGACGGAAAACGCACTGATAAAAAATGCAAACCAGCCTAAATAATAAGAAGAGAGTCCAAATTGATAAGAGACGATCATCAGAATTCCAGAAATCGTAACTAAGGAATAAAATCGAATTTGATCCCGAATGCTAGGATGTTGAAAGTCTATTTCATTTTGTTTCATTGAAAAGGGATCTACAAAGCAAATGCTTAAAAAGATACTAATAAAACTCCAGAACTCCCGTCAAGGTGTTCCGGAGAGTTGTTTAATCTAGAAAACGTTTTCCATATTTGGATTCTATATCTCGAATATCGAATAGTATAAAAAAATCTATGGTTTTAAAAACTTTATCCAATGCCGGAGTTCCACAAATTTGAGCTCCCGCCCTGAGATAACCTTTAATTAATGCGGGAACTCTTTTATGAACTGCTTTCATATCGTCTGGTTGATAGTTAGGATCGAAATCAGAAATTTCAAAATTTGGAAGTGGTGTTATATCAAATTCTTTTCCAACGAGAGCGTTCTTATCTTTTAGATATGCATAAATTTCGTTTGCAGATTGTACATCTGTTTGATGTATAGAGCCACATCCAAAAAGGTATCTAACGTTATATTTTTGCATATACGCTCCGAGTCCCGCCCAAAGCATAGAGATCACAGAACCGTCTCTATATTCTGGATGAACACAACTTCTTCCGATCTCTGCGGTTTCTGCATCCAATTCGTAAATTTTTGTAATGTCAAATTCGTTGTCTGAATAAAAACCTAAATTTTGTTTTGCTACGGATCTTCTTAAAATTCGATAAGTTCCTACAATTTTGTTTTCTTGGTTCTTATCGATTACGATCAAATGGTCGCAGAAAAGATCATATTCGTCCCTATCTTTACGAGTTGCAGCGGATTGAGGAAGTCCTTCTCCCAATTCGAGATTGAAAACTTCATAACGAAGTGCAAGAGTTCGTTCTATTTCTAATTGGTTTTCGGCGATCCGAACTTCCAGTTTTCGTTCTGTTTTGATCTTGTTATTCACGAAACCAGTTCCCATAATAGTAACTCCTTCGGTTTTAGAATATTCAAAATACTATTCGTTTTTTTTACGTTTAGATTACATGGGAAATAAATTTCTGTGACCTAATTATTACTCGGATGTATGAAAATAGTACTAAAAATAAACGATCGATTTTACTAAAGATGTATAAATTTTCAAAAATTGCATCTAACTCGGAATGATTGGCTTTTTGAAGTAGATCCTACATTCTAAATTTTGAAACAAGCTAATTAGGTATTACTTTTGGAGTAGTTGAAGAAAACCGATGTTTAAAAGGTATTTTGTTGTATAAAAAAATTACAAGAGAAACATTTACAGACAATCTGAGTATTTTTCCATATACTGATAAATTAATGAAAGTGTTTATTGGTTTGATTGAAGATAGTAATTGCTCCGTCTTTAATCCATTCAATAGACGGATTCGGGATTTTTTATTATCTGATAACAAACACGAAACTTTAACTAAGATTACTAAAGTTATAAATAGTGTGAGTTCGGTCATGATTCATTTTTCTAAAAAAGTTAGGATCTGAGCTTTGTAGATCGATTCCTAAAATGTGGGAACTTTCACAATTTATAATCGCGAAAAGAACTATTCAAAGATGTATATTTTATTTTAAGAGACTTAATCTGTGGGAACTATCACAAATCACGATTTTACGAATAAATTCTAAAATTGTAGGAACTCATACTTTTAGAAAATTCTTTCTCGTTCGCCAAACTCACGTTAAAGAATTTTTCTTTGAAATTTTTAAAAGAATATCACCTATCATAATAGTTTTTGTAATACAATGTAAACTTTTAGATGAAATGTGGCGAGGCTACGAGAGATCATGAAACGCAGTGACAATTTTTAGAACTACTGTGTTTTGGTATTATTGAGTTCTATAAAATTAAGTGCTGCGAGTCCTTATTGTAACGGGCTGTTAGTGTAAAATATTCAGTGTTCGGTTATATAGTTCTGAAAAAATTGAAAGCTTTCTGGATGATCTTTTCATATTCAGTTTTATTAAAGAAAATAGATTCTATATTTGTCATTAAATATGGCTCTTCATAACCATTTTCATATGCAAAATCACTCCATATATATTTTGAACTATCAAATGTAATCTTGCAAGCATATGCACCACAACTTATATCTCCACATTCAGGACAAATATAAATTAAAGATCGTCCAGAGTCAGTTTTAGGGAGTTGTAAAAGTAATAATTCTTTATAAATATCTAAGTTATCAAACTCTTTCACAAAACAACCCATAAAATCACCTTCTTTGTCTAGTTTATTTAGCAAAGACTTTTTATTGATTAAAAAATCAAGAGATGAACGTTCGGTTGTGTAACTTGAACTCGACGTAAATCCTTTTCTGTGTAGAATCGTAAAGCCAAGTTGTGATAACATCACCTAACATCCCGAATATTAATTTTTGCCATCAATTTATTTTTTGTTTGTTAAAAGCAAAATTCAAAACTTTCGCCTAACTAAGATTCAATGATGTTGAGTTTGATCGTATCTAAGATTTTGGCTACTTTCTTGTCGAATTTTTTATTGAATACAAAGGAGTTTAAAGTCTTTTCTAAAAATAGAATCATTTCGACGGCCTTCCATTTTAGAATGTCTTTATGATTTTGGATTTTACCAGAATGAAGATCGGTGGAAATTCCGCGAATGGATTGATTTTTGAAATCCCTTCTGAGCGCGATAAATAGGGCCTGCGATTCGGGAGTTAAAAATCTAAATTTTTTAGAAAAGAGTACTGCATCGTGAAAGTATTCAGGTCGAATTACTGAGCCGTTTAATCTGAGAGATAAAATTAAAAAACCTATAAAGTCTGAAATCTGGTGAAAAATTCCAAGGCCAGGGACGTCTTGTCCGGGATACAATCTACTTTTATCCATAGTTTGAGATTTCGGATGACGTGTTTGTAACCAATTTATGATCAGATACTTCTCTTTGAAGAAGTAGTCGTTGATTTCTAATCTATATTCTTGAATGCTTAAACGAAGATGTAATAAAATTTCCTTATCGGAAATTAAAACGAGTCTTTGAAAATCTTCTCCCATACCTGAAATTTCAAGTTGAACTTTGGTATAACCTTTCTTTCGGATTTCAGGAAGAATTCCGGTGATTTCTAATAGTTCTAATATATTTTCTCTTGTTAGAGAATTGAAAAGATCACCTTCTTGATACGGAAAGATAGAACCGTCTGCGCCGGTTAAAAATTCGTCATATACGAAATCGAAAAATCTAGGATTACCGTAACTCGATTTGGTCATGATAGTATAATAAAGTCAAAGAGATTTAAAATGAAGTCTTTTTGTTTCACGATTCCATCAAAATCTTTGATTATTTTTTTTTTCAAGGAAATCCCTAAGTCAAAAAATTGCAAATCATAAGATCGATGAACCCTAAGTTTTGCTAAACGGTTTTGTTTAAATTCCTGTTATTTTATCAAAAATATCGGGTTGATAACTGAGTACAAAATTCTTTTGTCTAAGTTTGGTGATCCTATCTTTACTAGTTTCTATATAATAAATGTCGTAAATTTTAAAATAAATTCCAGTTTAAAACAAAATTTTGTGCATTGTTATATAGTTCTGAATGATAATATTTTAAAAATAAAGAAGATCCAATTTTTATAGAATGGATTTTAGTACTTGGTCCGGAGCCTCCACTTGAGGGTAGTGACCAATTCTTAAAAGTTCTACTATGTCTGCCGAAGGAACGAGTTCTTTATATCGTTTTACAATATTCGTACCGCTTATCGGATCTTCTATACCATTAATCATTCGAATTGGGATTGGAGAATTGAGTAAAACATTTACCCAACGTGACCGGTTTATTTTTCTCTCTTGTATATATCGAATCAATTTATAGGCAATTTTTTCTCCACCATCAAAAGAAACTAACTCCCAGAATTGATCTAATTCTTCTAGACTCGGTTTTGTATTTACTCCGAAAACAGAGGAAAAACTTTTTTGAAAAGACTTGCGATTCATAAATTCGGAAAGAATCCATCCCAAAGGACTATGTAATAGTTTTTGTATGAACTTGGGTCTATGAGATTCCGGAAAAATTCCTCCGTTAAGTAAAGTGATCGCTTGAATATTCAGTCCTTTTTTTCCCGAATTTTTTCTATCTATAAAACGTGCGAGTAATTCCTGTGTTACCGTATCTCCTAAATCATGAGCGAGAATTTTGGTTTCTAAGATTCCTTTGTCGCTTAATAATTTTTCGATTATATCCGCTTGTAAAAAAATTGAATAATCAATTTTAGGTTTGGATGAAAATCCGAATCCTAACATGTCCAGAGCGATGACTCTTCTATTTTTAGAAAGTGGTCGCCAGATTTTTTCCCAATCAAAAGACGCGGTCGGAAATCCATGGATCAAAAGTATATTTTCACCTTTACCTTCTTCTTTTAAAAAAATTTTCCAGTTTTGATAAGAAAAATATTCTCCAGATTGTTTCCATTTTTCTAAGTTCATATGATCTCCATTTTGCTCAAGGAAACATCTATAAAGTCTAAAAAGAATCTTTGTTCAATCATATTTTTTTGTTTTGTGGTCTTTATAAAAGAGTTGTTGAAAAATTCCCTAGTTCCGATTAACAAAACTGCTTCAATTGCCATTTCCATAAAATAGAAACAAATGGAGAATTAATTTTTCAACAATTCTAAAAATTAAAAATCTATTTTATAGAAGTTTGTCCAAAACATTAGAAAAAACTGTTACAGTTATTTGGCAAGTTTTTAACAAAATGAAATCATTAAGTTTTTTATACAGTTTTTTAAATCTTTTCTTGTGATTGAATTTTGAAATCCAAAGGACCAATTCTATTCAAAATGAAAGATGTTCTATTGATTCCTATAAAATTTGAGTGCGGTAGATTTTTATTACAAAGTTCTGTTTCGATGTAAAAAATATTGAGAACTTATTGAACGTGAATTCGACGTAAGGAATCCATGATTCATTTTTCTAAAAAAGTTAGGATCTGAGCTTTGCGGATCGATTCCTAAAATGTGAGAACTACTAAAATTTATAAAATAGAAGTTTATAACAATTGAATCTGTTGTATTCAAGTGTGGGAAACTCACACAAAATTTAGGTTTGTTTGTAAAACGATGTGGAAATTCCAGTAGATCACGATTTTACGAACAAATTCTAAAATTAGAGGGACTTATACTTTTAGAAAATTCTTTCTCGTTTTCTTACGTCGAACTCACGTTATTTATACAGTTCTGAGTAATGATTAGAAATCAGTAAAACAAAAATATTATAAAAATATATTATAGTC
The DNA here is from genome assembly GCF_900156205.1 of Leptospira interrogans. Taxonomy (GTDB): domain Bacteria; phylum Spirochaetota; class Leptospiria; order Leptospirales; family Leptospiraceae; genus Leptospira; species Leptospira interrogans. The sequence goes on along the minus strand of NZ_FTNA01000003.1, from coordinate 63,185 downwards.
ATTTAGTAAATTTTTGACAAAACAGACTGAACTGGTTTCTATTGTTTTCATGCGTCCGAGTAGTGATTATAATCCAATGCGAAAGAGATTCAAACGTAGGAAACTTGGCAAAATGCCCTCTACCATAACCAACCTCACAAGTGTTGTATCTCAAGATTAATCTGTCGGAATTACGACAAAGCCTCTGTGAAATTTAGTTCCCACAACGCGATCTGTCGAGTGCCCATAGAAGTGAGATGGGGTTGGTTATGGTTCTCTAAGGATCGTGTTTTATAATCAACTGTAATTCAAGACGAAATATTGCATTACATTTCTTTCATGTAATTGATTCACTGAGCTGAACGCGCGGTACGGCAATGTCGGATTCGTCCAGATTCTCTTTTGTTAATTCATATGATTGAAGTGTAAACTATTGGATTGGGTACTTTATTATGTAGTTTTAAGTAGAATCAGTTCTGTTGAATTTTGATGGATGGAACATTTTTGAACGAAACATTGGGTTTTCAGGAAAGATCGGATTGATTTTGGAGCAAAGTGGAAAGGTTAGGGGTCATTTGGTTCTTAGGTCATTCAAACTTTGATACTTGAATCAGAATTGAAATCTTTTCCTGGAAAATATATATTGCCTTAGTGGCTTTAACTTTTCAAGAGATTTTAGATAGAATTCGGATCATCGATCGAGACGTGACCGAACTGAACCGTTTGAAGTCTAGACTTCCTGCGGACCGACCTTATTCTTCTTCTTTACAAATTTCTTTTGATAAACAAATCAACGAACTCTTAAACGAAAGAGTCGGTCTCATGGAACTTGAGGTCCTAGATCCGCCTTCTTGGATCTTAGGAGTTCCTACAACTGGGATTTCTCAGGAAACTCCGGTTCCACTCAAAGGCCTTTTTCCGTCCGGAGATCTTTCTAAGGAAAAACCGGACGATCAAGACGTAATTAATTTCCTACGAGAACTTCCTAAAACGGAAATTCATCTCCACCTTGAGGCGTGTGTTAATAAGGACACGATGAAAAGATTGATGGCTAAAAATGGAATTAATGTAACGGATGAAGAGTTTGAAGCTAAATTCAATTTTAAGGATTTAAACAGTTTCATTCAGGTATTCTTTTTTATTCAGTCGCTTGTTAAAGAACCTTCTGATTTCTCATTTTTTATAGAAAGTCTCGCGGAATACATGAGAGCGAATAACATCCTTTATACGGAAGTTTTTTTTGCACCTTCTAAGTTTATTCAGAACGGTCTCGATTTTGAAGAAATGATCGATTTTTTAGTCAATCGAATTCGAGAAGAAAAAGAAAACGACGGTATCGTCATACGTCTATTAGTTGATGTTTCCAGATCCTTTGGGCCAGAAAATGCGATGAAAAATCTAGATCGGGTTCTAAAACTGAGACATCCGGAAGTGATTGGAATTGGTCTTGGAGGCGCGGAACTTATGGGACCCGCCAGGGATTATCAAGGGGTTTTTCAAAAAGCGAGGGAAGCGGGGCTCAGAGTGGTGGCGCATTCCGGAGAAGACGATGGTCCTTGGGCAATTTGGGAGGCGGTGGAACTTCTCAAAGCGGAGAGGATTGGACACGGAACTTCTGCGATCCAAGATCCCGAGTTAGTAAAATATCTTAGGGAGAATCATATTCCAATCGAGATTTGTGTGACGTCTAACGTATTTACTGGTAAATACGTTAGAAAAGAACAAAACCATCCAGTTCGTTATTATTACGATCAGGGTCTTCCTCTTAGTATCAATACGGACGATCCTGAGATATTCAATGTAAATCTTACATACGAATATTATAAACTTTGGAGATTCTTAGATTTCTCTTTGGATGAGATCGTAGATTTGATCCGTCAAGGTGTTTTTGCTTCCTTCCATCCCAATAAAGAATCTCTCTGGGCCGAAATGGAAAAAAACATTCATCTCGTAAAAACAAGATACGGTCTAAAAAGATAAAAATTGTTTTGAAAATAATTTGAACGTTCTCGTTTCCTTTAAATTACCGTTTGGAAAACTTAGAATTTAACTCAAAAATACTTTATCTTTGTTTAAAATGCCGAATTTTAAGATAATTTCTAGTAACTTTGAACTCAAAGTTTTGCTTTTATTAGTCATCAGTGAAACCATAGAATTTATGAAACGGTAGAATTCTTTTCAAATAAATTGAATTTTACTTTTCGATCCTTTCGATTTCTGAAATCTGAGTCCCATGCAACCAAGAATGAATTTGATTACTCTCGGAGTGAGGGACCTAAAAAAAGCGGTTCATTTTTACGAACAAGGTCTTGGGTTTCCTAAAATGAAATTTGAAGGAAATGTCGCCTTCTTTACGTTAAACGGAACTTGGCTCGCTTTGTATCCTTGGGAAGAACTTGCCGCAGACGCGGGTGTTTCCGCGGAAGGTAACGGTTTTAGAGGTTTTACCATTGCTTACAATGGACAATCTAAAGAAGAAGTGGATCAAGTAATCGCAAAGGCGGAAAAAGTAGGTGCCAAAATTGTTAAGCGACCTCAGGAAGTTTTTTGGGGAGGTTACTCCGGTTACTTCCAAGATCCGGAAGGATTTTATTGGGAGGTCGCTTGGAATCCCGGCTTTTATCCGGGACCTTCTTGATTTACTTGATTGGTAGTTTCTTTTTTGCAGAATATTTGTACGGTTCTTTGAGTATATATTCCGCCGATTATCCAATGGATCAAATTGTCCCAGAAGTTTCTTGAAATTAGAATTTCTGGTTTTCCTTCGGGACATTGAACTTCCGGAGTATCAAATGTGTTTATCAAACCTAATAACAAACCTCCTTGTTTGTAGGTTTGTTCAGGTTCGGACTCGGTAGCAATCGAATACTTTTTATCATGGATTTGTAATGTAGTATTGTAACAGTTAATCATTGTTAACGTTATTAAAGTAAAAAATAATATTTTAAAAAGTCTCATAGTTTTAACTCAGTTATAACAGGTTAGATTTAAGGTTCTAGGAGTATAAATTCCGAGAGTCAATTGTTCATAAAGAGAATCTAAAAACGTGGAATATTGACGTATTTCTTTGATCTCGTTTGTACAATAGTCACTTACATTGACGTGGTGTTTTTTTGGAATCATTCCCCAAAAATAAAAGGATTGAGAAACGACATGAACCTTAGGCGGTTGTGCGTTGAGTCTGGCCCTTTCTTCCAAATCGTTTTTACACTGTCTTCTCAGTATAGGCGGCATACACGATTTTGGTGGTTTTTGTGCGAAACTTACTTGTACGTTTTGACAAGAGGTAAATAAACTTAAAATCAAAAATGTTATGAAGATCCTAATAATTGGATGTTGCTTTGACATTTATATAACCCTTCCCGAATATTCCTATAAAAAGATTAAAATCTGATTTTTTCGTATTCGTGTTTTTATAAACGGCTGCAGTATATCTGCCTTTTTCCAATAATTGATTTTCGATTTTACAAGAGTATGTATTTCCTAAATTTGTATTTGTACATTCTTTCTTTGAGTCAAAAAGAAATCCTTTTTTAATTAGTTCAACCTTTAGATCCGGATCCGTGGAATCGATTTGTATGTTTCCACGGACGTTTTCGGATTGGTTTATGGTAAATTCATAATTTTGAATATTTTTTTCAGGACTGATTTTTCCGTGAACGAAAGTCTGAAGACGAACTGTTCCGTTTTGTTCGCTTTGATCGAATATAAGCCTTTCTGAATTTTCGTTTATTTTACAGGAGATTAATCCGGTAAACATACAAGCCATTATCGTCACGATGATTCTTAATGAATTTTGCATATTATTGATTCTGTTGTCTGTAAATTTTGACCGGTTTATTTTTGTTTCCTACGCTTATATATACGAAATTTACACCAAAATTCATTCCGGATATAGCCGAATAAATTTGACGATTGGTAACGTCTCTTAATCCGCCTATTCCTATAGGTTCCCAGTTGTGTGATGAACTTCCAGGATTTTCAAGATTTGTTCTCCAGATTTGAATTCCGTTTTCGTTATCAAAACCTATGTAGAGATAAGATCCACTTGCAACCATCATCGTCATACTGTGATTGGAATTGTCTCCAAAGTTTGTAAATCCGGTTCCGTTATCTCCTACTAAAGACCAATCTTCTGCTTCGCAGGTTGTTGTATCGCCGGTTAGAGTCGGATCACATTTCCAAAGTTGGGGTCTTCGATTTGTATAACTTCCGTCCGTACAACCTTCCACAGTTTGTAAACTTTGTCTGAGTCCGGAGTGATCTTCTTTCGTTACGCAGATCGTTCTTGTTACATACAATCTTCCGTTAAATTCTGCGAATTGAGAGAATGCTTTATCCGCCGGAATTAAATTCCGATACTTTGTAAGCTCCAGTGAAAACCAATTGTTATGAGGAGAGTTATGCCACTTCGGATTGGATCTAGGTGCTGTGTCTTTCCAACTGGAACAACGATTGCTCCCCTCACAAGGACTAGGATTTGCACTGGTAGAGTGTATTATACTTCCATTATGTAGTGAATTTGGAAATCCTCCGTTTGCGGCGTAAAGTTTTTCTTTAAAAACGAATAGAGAATCTATTCCCACATAATAACCCCAGTTGATCGAGGAGTTATCAGATGTATAAGTTTCATAATTGTCTGCATCCTCCACGGAGAGGCCGCCGAAATAAGGCATTCTATCGATTCTAAAACGATTACCGCGGTATCCGTCAGAGGCGTCACAATTGTTTCCGGCTGCACATCTATTTTGATCGGATGTATTAAAGGTGATTTTACCGAAATCAGGTGCGTTTAGATTTTTATTTTTTTTTGCAAAACCCACATGGATCCGATCGTCTATAACCGCGATAGATGAAGTTCCTGCAGTCGCCGTTCCAGTAATTTCTCCCATATCGATATATTTAAAATTAAGATTTGTATCGGTATCTGAGGAATAATAGAGATAGTCGAATCTCCTTGGTCTTGAACCTGCTATAAAAATATGAGATTTTTTGTTTAATGATCCGATGGCAAAAACTCCACGTCCATCTTCGTTATCCGGACCACATCCAGTAGTAATGTCTGCACTATTGAGAGTACAACCGGTATGACCGATCGTAACGTAATTCGGAACCGGAATTCCTCCATCTCTTGAAGACGCACGGTTATCGGCATTTATATCTTTGGTAAAAGAGAAAAAAATAGATTCGGGAAAAGTTCCGTCGTAATTGAATCGAGCTGCTTGGTTTCCTTTTACATTCGGTCCTAGATAGATTTGATTGTTGTAATCTACAAGAAAGCCGAAATCGGAACCGTCTCCAAAAGGATCTGACATGATCGGGCCATCCATAAAGTTGAGAGGGGAATTTCCACAACCTATAAAGTTGATTCTATCTTTCGGAGAAGATTGTAGGTTTTCTTGATCGAATGAATCTCTAATTGCTCCCCAGGATTTGTTGTCAAAGCCGTCTCCGTTCAAATCATTTGCGGCGATGATCGTATATTGACCACCTGATTGAAGAAGGGAGTGTGTTAAACATATTTTCGAGGAGTCTGCCGGTGCTCCACCGCATACTTTTCCATCTAAAATTCTAACGCTCGTAATACTTCCCAATGAAGACACACCTGCAAATTTATATCTGGATTCACACTGGGACGGATTTGAACATTCCACGGATTTTGTTGCTTCCTTTCCCGAATATAAAGGTTTGGAAAAAGAAACGATCACTTGGTTTAAGGAATTACAAACTGCACTTGTAAGTTTGAGTTGTTCTTTTCCTATAAAATCAGAGTTATTTGGACAACTTAAGGAATTTGGAATGGAAGAAAGATCGTGAATTCCTTGTTTGTTGACTACAAGTGTGTATGATTTGTTTAAGATTTGTGAATGTGAAAGTGTGATCGTAAAAGTATTTTTACTTCCTTTGATACTACTAAGAGAAAAATCTGCGGTTTGAGAATTGGAATTGAAGTCCGTATTATCTGAACAATGTCCTATAAAATTGGAACTATCAATTATTTTGTAATTGGATAAATCAAGGGCTTCCTTATTGTTTATGGATTCTGAATATACAACTTGGATGGTAGTAGGTGATAAGGAAACTACCGATTGAACCGTTGGAGCTATCGTGTCCGTTTTGTTTACTGTGAGGATTGTATTTCCAGATACTGAACCGTAGGTCGCTGTGATTATAGAGTTTCCAGAAGCAATCCCTGTAACCAATCCTTTCGTTTTAGATGCGTTACTCACCTTTGCCTGAGATTTATTTGAGCTGGACCATGTAACCGAAGAAGTTAAATCCGCTTTGGTCCCATCCGAATACGTTCCCACCGCGAAAAATTGTTTTGATACGGTTGCGTTTATATTTGTATTGATAGGAGATATTGAAATCGAAGAAAGGGTTGCTGCGCTGACCGTTATGTCTATGTTTTCCGAGATGGAATTGTAAGTCGCAGTGATTTTGCTGTTTCCAATCTGTAAAGCGGTCGCTTTTCCCTTGGTTTCGGTCGAATTAGAGATGCTGATCGAGTCAGAATTGGAACTGGACCAGGTAACTGAATCGCTGATGTCCTGAATGGTGGAGTCTGAATAAACGCCAAGCGCAGTATATTGTTGGGTAAGTCCCTTGGCGATGTTATTGTTGACTGGATTGATTTTAATGGAATCTAACGTGGCAGCACTTACATTAAAATTTATTTTATTACTGCTTATAGAATTGTAAATCGCAGAGATGTTGGAAGAACCTATTGAAAGTGCGGTTGCTAAACCTTTTGCATTGGCAGCGTTATTGATAGGGGCAACGTCGGATTTGGAAGAATACCAGGTCACAAGATTCGTAATTTCTTGTTCAGAGCCATCTATAAAAGTTCCGATCGCTTTAAATTGCTGGGTCAATCCTTTGGCTATTGAACTTGAGGAAGGACTGATAGTTATACTTTTCAGTTTTAAGTCAGTGACTGTAATCGGAATTGGGGAGCTTTGGATGAATTTGTAGACGGCCTTAATATTCGAACTTCCTAATTTAGAGGCTGTCGCTATACCTTTTTTACCGGAAGTGTTTTCGATCTCAATCTTAGATGGATCGGAAGAAATCCAAGTTACAAGCTGAGTCAAATTTTGAGTAGATTTATCTGAAAAGATACCAGTCGCTTTAAATTGTTTTGTAAGACCGTGAGTGATAGAGTTAATCGTCGGTGTTATCTCGATAGAAGTAAGAAGTGCAGGAGTGACATTCAAAACGGAAGAGCCAGATATGGAGTCTATCGTTGCTTTAATATTTGTATTTCCGGTAGCCACTGTTGTAACCGAACCTGTAACGTTGTTAACCATTGCTTTTCCGGGATTGGAAGAAGACCAGGTAGCTAGGGCAGTCACGTCTTGTACGGAATGATCCGTATATGTTCCGGTGGCTTTAAATTGTCGTATTAGACCTTTTGCAACTGACGGATTTATAGGTGTTACGGCAATGGAAATCAATTGTGCCGGAGTTACCTTTAAAATTACTTTAGAACTTTTGATTGAACCGAGGGCTGCGGATATTTCACTCGATCCTGGAGTGAGTGTATTTGTAATACCTTTACTTCCACTGGTATTTTTAATTTCAGCAATATCCGTATTAGAGGAATTCCAGGTAACTTGATTTGTAATATCGGAATTTGAGTTATCCGTAAAGATACCAGTAGCCTTGAATCTTTCTGTGAGTCCCTTTGCTTTGGAAGCAGCAGCCGGTGTGATTTGGATTTCAACAAGCTTTGCAGCTGTAACAGATAACGTAGAAACCGGACTACTTACCTTTCCGAATGTGGCTTTAATATCCGTTGCTCCTGTAGCTGCTCCGTAAGCGTTTCCTTGATTTTTTTGGGCGTTTGAAATCGTCGCGATTGAAGAATCGGATGAGAACCACGTAACAGCGGAAGTAATGTCCTTGTTAGAGTTGTCAGAGTAGATCCCAGTAGCCGTAAATTTTTGAGTTAACCCTTTTGCAAGAGAAGGATTTACAGGATTGATTTGAATAGAAGTGAGAACCGCAGGAACTACAGTAAACCAAGTGTTACCTGAAACTTTTCCTAAGGTTGCGGTAATAGTCGTGTTTCCAACTGAGTTGGTTTTTCCCAGACCTTTATTGTTGTCTAAGTTAGACACGCTTACGATTGCTGAAGAAGAATTCCAAGTGACTTGATCCGTAATATCCTTCTTAGAGTTATCCGTAAAAATCCCGATCGCAGTAAACTTTTGAGTTAGTCCTTTTGCAATGGAAGTGCGAGTTGGAGAGACTTCGATGGAAGTCAATGCAGCTTGTGTAACTTTAAAATCAGTGGATCCTTGTATTCCACCGATGGAAGCAGTGACTTTAACATTCCCTTGGTTGAGTGTGGAAGCTAATCCGTGGCTATCACTTGCATTGGAAATTGAGAGAATATCGGTATTAGAAGAATCCCAAGTAACTTGGTCGGTAATATCCGAGTTTGAATTATCTGTAAAGATCCCTGTAGCTTTAAAGTTTTCTTGTAAACCTTTTGCAACTGTAGAATTTGTCGGAGAAACAGAAATAGAAACTAAGGCTGCTGGAGTAACGATTAGTTTTACGGATCCGATTATATTCTCGCTAGAAGCAGAAACAGTGACAATACCAGTATCAGCTGTTTCTAATATTCCGTTGTTTTGAATATTAGCGATAGTGGAATTAGAAGAATTCCAAATAACAGAAGAGGAAATATCCCTGTTAGAGTTATCCGAATAGATTCCCGTAGCTGTTAGTTTTTGTTTTTTTCCGAGAGGAATATTCAGATCGTTTGAAGTTACTTGGATTTGAGAGAGAACAGCATCTCCAACGGTCATTTCTTCAGCCCCTTGTTTTGATTGAAAGGATGCACGAATATGAGCTGTTCCTAAATTGATCCCTGATGCCAACCCTGAATCATCTACTCGAACCAAATCAGGATTACTGGAAGACCAAACGATCAGTGGTTCGTTGGAAATATCCTGATGAGAACCATCCGAAAAGATACCGATGGCTGAGAATTGACGATTAGTACCTTTAGGTAGTATACCTGACTCTAAACTCGTAACTTGAATTGAGTTAAGAATGGCTGGTGTAACGGTAATTTTTTGTTCAGAGTATAGGCCGTTGTATTCTGCTTTTATAATGGAAGAACCAGAAGCGATTCCTCTGACTCTGTTACCTTCGATTGTTACAACGGATTGGGAATCGGGGACGATGGATGTCGAATCCGTAATATTCTGATTTGTTCCGTTATCAAAGATTGCGGTAACTTCTAGGGTTGTGCTGGTACCGTTTGCGATAGAAGAATCTTGATAACTGAGTTCGATTCTTGTAATAGTCGGATTGGAGTTACCTAACAGAAGGTGGAAAAAGGATGGCTCTTTGCTTTTTTTGCCAGCTGTTAATCCTGCTAGACTGGTTAAAAGTGGCCAAGACATACAACTTTGAAAAAACATCGAAAGAAAAATCGAAATACAAAATATTTTCTTCATAAACACTCACTCTAATTGTTTTATTTGAAGTTTTCATTTTGTGTATTTGCTGTGTTTATTTATTGAGAGCCTTTACAAAATTTAAAAAGGATAATTATCCAATTAGATTTTTGCATCAAGTCGTTGTTTGGCGACTATCAACAAAAATTAAAAATCAATTTTATAGAAGTTCTCTTAAGATTTATTGGATGTAAAAAGTTTGTAAATAAAAACATTTTAAAATTTATAAAAACAAAGTATATAATAAAAGATGAATACTTAAGTATTAAATGGGATCATTGCTGATTTCTATAAAACCAAATAACGTTAATTTTTATCACAAAACGCCGGGTATTTTATTATATCGTTTTCATTAAGAATAAATTAGGTATTATTTAAGAAATGTTTTTTGGTATCGTATAACGATGTTTAATTGAATTTATATTTCGTATAACTTAAGAAGTTATGCATGGTTTATCAAAAATTTTTTATCATCCAAACTCCAGCGAAAGCAAAACCAATTCCACCAACCACACTCAAACAGATATACCCTAAAAATAAAATGTAATGACCTGACTTTAACATTTGAAAGGTTTCGTAGGAAAAAGTGGAGAATGTCGTAAATCCTCCGCAAAAACCAGAAGCCAATAAAAACTTCCATTGAGGGTCAAAGAGTGGAAAACGATCGGATATTGCATAAACAACTCCGATTAAAAAAGAACCAAGTAAGTTTGCAGTTAAAGTTCCCCAAGGAAGAGAATAGCCTAAAACGTTTCCAAACCAGTATTGTAACAAATAGCGGAAAATGCTACCAATTGCGCCACCAAAGGCGATTAATAATAAACTTTTTGAAAAATTCATAATGTAGTAAATTTTAATGTACGAATATAATATTAGAGTTGTTAAAAAATTAATTCTCTATCTTGTTTCTGTTTTATGAAATAGTCGATTGAGGCAGTTCTAATAATCTGAAACTATGGAATTTTTCAACAACTCTATTTAGAATTTTTTTATGGATTTCTATAAAATGGGTATCTTAAATTTTGTCGCAAAACTCTATTATAGAACAGAGCTTTTTTGTATAGTACAAGGTAAATTACAACTTTCAAAGTTACCACGATCAAGGTTTCGTTTAGGTAGAGTTTTAGATACTCCATTATGTAGTTCTGACTGAATAGACTTTAAAATCAATCTTCTTTGAAGCTTCACAAAATGCGGTAGTTTCCACAGATTACGTCTCGTTGTGGATCAACGGTCTTTTAGACTGTTCTTTTCATAATTTAATTCTTGTGAGTTCCCACATTCCGGGCTCTTTTTATGTTTAATGGAACTTCTGTAAAATTCAAAAAGAATAGTTGTTCAATCAAAATTTTGCGTAAAACCGGTGTTTTGCGGTGATTACAAGAATGAAAAGCTATTTTAACGTGAGTTCGGTGTAAGAAAAAACCTTTCTAAAAGTAGTAGTTCCCACATCATTTTACAGACAAACCTAAAAGTTTTGTGAGAGTTCCCACACTTGAATACGACAGATTCAGTCGTTATAAACGTCTATTTTATAAATTGTGGTAGCTCCTACATTTAAAGAATCGATCTATAAAATTCAGGTTCCAACTTTTTTCAGAATCGTGAGTTCCTTACGTCGAACTCACGATATTTTAACGTGGATTTAGAGTTTGCTTCAAAATCTCGAAGAATTTTACGCCGTTATTCTTAAGAAATTTTTAATAAAATGTAGTAGTTCCCACATTTTTGTGAAACTCAATGCATCGCTTCTATGATCGCTCTGTGAAACTCAGCGTCTCACTCCCCATGGGTCGTTCGACAGGTCGCATTTGGCAATTTGCGAATGTTCAAGCAGTTTTAATCTCGTTCAATTTTTGTAGTAGTTCCTACATTTTTGTGAAACTCAATGCATTGCTTCTATGGTCGCTCTGTGAAACTCAGCGTCTCACTCCCCATGGGTCGTTCGACAGGTCGCATTTGGCAATTTGCGAATGTTCAAGCAGTTTTAATCTCGTTCAATTTTTGTAATAGTTCCCACATTTTTGTAAAGCTCAATGCATTGCTTCCTGAGCCGACTCTTAGAGAGGCAGAATTGTGTTTGAAACTTAGCAGAAACCTTCTTCAAACTCAGCGTCTCGTTTCTATGGGCGCTCGATAGATCGCGTTCTAAATTGAAACCAAAGACGATATATTATATAATGTTTTTTGCATGCAATTGATTGGCTATAGACGAGAACTCGGTCTTGCCTGCCCGTGGCGGCCGGATTTGCCCAGATTTTTCTTACGTCTAACTCATGTTATTTTAATAGGGATTTATCACGTAAGGATTGCCTATTTTAGATTTTAATAGATTGGTTGAATCGTGTATTTTTGAAGAACTACTGATCTTAAAATAACGATAGATCTGATAGATTCCGACTCCAATTGTCACAATGGAATCGTCCACCGGTCCAGGGACCAAATTCGGAGGAATCCAATAGATTAAAATTATCAAGACGGGCCAAAAGATTCTAAGCGTTTCGACCGGTTTTGAATCCTTGATCGCAAACCAAAGACCAACGCGAGGAGAATCGATACGAGAATTCCGCCGAAGAAAAGAATATGTTTTCCCGCAAGAACGAGCCAGTCCGCGATTGTATGCGTCTTACCATAATTGTCCTTTAAAAGCAGAACCGTAACGTCGACGGATACGAAAAAACGGAATCAACATTCCCCACAAACAACCGTATTTAATTTTTCCGGGAAAAATATTCATATTCAATTATTATAATATTTTTCTATCCCAATTACCCTTTTAAACAACTTTACTACTCGGACGCATGAATAGAATACTTGGGTTAGATTGTTTCAAAAATTTGAATATTTTGGCCCTGCTTTAAAATGCCATAATCTCGAATTTGTGGTATTTTTTAAGTACCGCTATTTTTTTCGTAAATTGGGCCGTTAAATAACTTGGTACTATTTTCATGCGTCCGCGTAGTAAATAATTCGAAAATAAATTCAAACCAAAGAAATTTGACAAGTTTTGAAAGTGTTGTAAATCATTTTGTAGATTTAGGATCGGTTTCAAGAAAGTATTAAACCCTTTTGGGAAATCACAAAATAATCATTGGATAAAATCTCGGATTAGTTTCCAATGAGTTTCGGTTATAGATCCGAAAAGAGAATGATTTGCATTAAAAAGAGTTATGAGTTTTGCATTGGAAAAACTTTTATTCAAAGTCTCTCCCATATAGTAAGGAACGGCTACGTCTTTTTTGCCATGGATGATCAATACGGGCAATATAAGATCTTTGGATTTTGATATTGAGTTAAATCGATCCCAAATCAAGATTTGAGGAAGTATGGGAACGTATCGATAAGAAGCAACATCTGGAATCGATGTATAAGGCGCGAAAAGTATCATCTTGGAAACTAAATTTTTTCGAGCCATTTCTACAGCAACCCCCGTTCCAAGAGAGTATCCGATCGCGATCGTGTTTTGTTTCGAAAAAGAAAAATTCTTCTGCACAAAATTTATGGCAGCATCGGCGTCTGAATAAATATTGCTTTCAGAACTGGAGTAACGTTTTGCTTTTCCATATCCAGGATATTCAACCAATAGAACGGAAAAACCCATTTGTGAAAGTTTAGCTCCAAGATAAGACATACTCTGCAAGGTTCCATGTTGACCGTGAAAAACAACAGCAAGTCGGGAGCTGTTTCGGGTAAAATAAGCATAAACGATTCTATCTTCGTTTTGAATTTGAAGTAGAGTACCAGAATAAGAAGGAAGAGTATCTTTTCCTTGAGCTATAAAAATCAGTTTTCGAGAAACAAAACAACCAAAAACTTCTAATAGAAGAAAAAGGATGCAGGAATATTTAAGAAATTTATACATTAAGAAATTGTTATTAAGTATGATTAGAAATAAAATATAAGATTAAGAAACCGTTTCTAAATTTAAAAATCTGAAAATACAAAAATGGGTACGGGCCATCGATCAAATTCGTTTAAAGTAATCCAAAAAGGGGACTGAAGTTTTAGTTCGTTCAATCTGGTATTTTTATGATTTAATTCTTCACAAACTTCAAATCCGATTTTATAATTCCAAATATGAACTATGTCTGTAAAAGATTCTACAATGTTCCATCGGATGCGATGATCATCTAATCTCATTGCCATATCTAAAATTTCAGGAAGCAAATTTTTTATATAACTATTAATGGCAACGTCAGTTGGTAGCGAAAAATCCAATTCAATTGTAACTCCGTGATTTGATATAGTTTCAATTTTTGGAATTTCTTTAAGAGAGTCAAAATGATTTTCAGTATGAATTTGATGATCTACAACTAAATCTTTTCCAACGGCATAAGCAGGGGAGACATGATCGGATACGTTGTGCCAGATAAAATTTAACTCTCTAATTTTTTGATCATGACAGCAGTGTATAAGAGCTGATTTTAATCCGAACTTAAATTTCTCCGTAATTTCCTCTTTGGGAAGATCATTTAGTATTCTTTCCATGTTATCTAAAAACAAACTTTGGTTATTTTTACGTAACCATACTTTAAGAGCTTCTTCTCGTTTTATAAACTTTGTCGGATCTACTTTCATTTTTAACCTTATGGTTGTTATACGGTAATTGTTTCTGTGATTGGAGGAGTTAATCATATAACTTTTTCCGTAAGAAAAAGTTATACCGAAGGCCTTAGCCCGATCCTGTGCAAACTCAACGAGCTACTCCCAAAACATAACTTAGGAGCCGTCCCAAAAGACATTCAAAAAACTTAAAGCGTTTTCAAATAAGCAAGAATGAATGGTTCTATGTCACCGTCCATCACGGCTGCAACGTTACCGGTTTCGTGATCGGTTCTATGATCTTTTACAAGATTATAAGGATGAAATACATAACTACGAATCTGAGAACCCCAAGTGATGTCTTTTTTTTCTCCGGATTTTTTTTCCAACTCTTCCTTTGCTTTTTCTTGTTCCAACTCGTAAAGTCTAGCTTTCAACATTTTGAATGCAGTATCTCTGTTTTTAATCTGAGACCTTTCATTTTGACAAGCGACTACGATACCACTCGGCATGTGGGTGATTCGAACCGCGGAGTCGGTAGTATTTACGTGCTGACCGCCCGCGCCCGAAGAACGATAAACGTCTACACGAATATCTTTCTCTTCGATTTTGATGTCTATATCGTCGTCTATTTCGGGGCTGACGTGAACTGAAACGAAAGAAGTATGTCTTCTTTTATTCGCGTCAAAGGGAGAAATCCGAACGAGTCTGTGAACTCCGTTTTCGCCTTTAAGAAATCCGAATGCAAAATCACCTATTACGTGTAAGGTGGCATTTTTAATACCGGCGCCGTCTCCTGCTTGAACGTCTATTAGAGAATACTGATACCCTTTTTTTTCGAAATAACGTGTGTACATTCTGAGGAGCATTTCCGCCCAGTCTTGACTTTCGGTTCCGCCGGCTCCTGGATGAATGTTTAAAAAGGCAGGTTTTAAATCTTCCGGATTTTTTAAAGCGCCTAAAAGTTCTAATTCCTCGAACTTTTCCTGAAGTCTATTGTATTCGGAAGAAAGTTCTCCAACCCCGTTTTCGCCTTTTTCGTCCAAGGTGAGATCCACTAAATCAGGAAAATCTAATATATCCTGCTGAATAGTAAACCAAGGATTGAGTTTTTTTTCGAGTTCGTTTTTTTTCTGACTTACAAGTCTGGCTTCTTCTGGATTGTTCCAAAGATTTGGATCTTCCGCTTTTTCTGTGAGCGACTTGAGACGATCTTTATCTTGTTCCAAATTCAACAATTTCCAACGGTTTAAAAAATTCTCTTGTAATTCTTTAGAGATTCTTTTGAGTTCTTTTGCCGATTTAACTTCCATAACTATCTACACTAAGATTTGATTGAAATTCGATAGAATAATAACGATTCCAACTTGATTCTATTTAAATTTCATAATAATTTTTTCCCCATTTTAATGAATAGAACATATTCATTATTATCTATAAATAAAAGATTCAAATTGTTTGTGTTAATAATCCATGAGAGCAATTTTCAAAACCGAAAAGATGCATTTCTTAAACTTGGAAAACAACACGGATTTATAAAATCAATTGGGGCGTTCCTGCACTGAATTGAATTGTAAATTAAAGTAGAAAAGTAAAAGGTGCAGGCCGGGCTTGTTACGCTTCGGCTCACGCCTCCGGTCCTTTCTAACGAAAGGACTGCTACGCACGCTCCACATCCCTAACGCTACTTAACGTGAGTTCGGCGTAATGAATTTTTTAAAAATATGAGTTCCTATATTTTGAAAATTTTATTGTAAAATTTAAGTTTGCAGTAGTTCCCACAAATTAGGTCGCATTGGTCCCCATTGAAGTTTAAAACAGATACTGATCTCTAGAAAATTGAGTACCGTTAATTTGATTACAAAACGCTGATTCTATGTAAAATATTAGGTACCTTATTATATAGTTAGGAGTAATGTTCATGTAGTAGTTCCCACAAATTAAGTCACATTAGGTAGTTAAAAATGTAATAATTCCCACGACAAATTTTTCAATTGTATTATGTGTCGAAGAGACAACGGAAATTCAAGATCACTTCTATAAAATTCAAAAAGAAAGATCATCCGATCAAATTTCTAACCAAATCGTTGTTTGACGACTCTCATAAAATTAAAAATTTGTTTTATAAAAATTTTCTTAAGATAAAACCAATCTAGGGGCGTTTTATCAATTGGACTAAAAACGAACCGATTTACTGAAAAAGAAAATCTTCTTTGTTATCTCTTTCTTGTTCCCAAGAAAAAATCGTGTCTCTAAGTTGAGGAGTGTTTCCTTCCACAGTAGCTACTAAAATGAATTCTTCTTTTTTTCTAAATTCTTCTGGATTCTTTTTTAAGATTAGTTTACCTGAACGAATCAGATCCAAAACGTGAAGAAGAAAAGGATCTTTTTCCGTTCTGGAAAGTTCTTTCATTGCGGAATAAAACGGGGTGATACCTTTGTGAAACCAATCTACAATCTCACTTTTCCCGAAAGGCCAAAGTTGACTCAATTGAATCGATTCTTCTCTAAGTAAGGATTTACCTTGAAATGGTTTTTGCAGATGTCTACATTGAAAATAAAGTTCATGATTGATCTCGCGAGGAAACGTTTTACCATAACCGGAACCAATCCATTCGATCCAGGCTTTTTTTTCTTTAATAGGTAAAGAAGGAATTAAAGCAAAAAGATAATTCTGATTTTTGAATATTCTAGAAGTGGAAAGATGATCCAGCACTTCGTAAGGAATCATATATTGACCCTTTTGCCACTCCAGAACCAAAGGAATTTTTTCGACGTTTAGATATTCTGCAGGAGTTTCAGCACGAACCACGTCTCCAAATTGAGTCAGAATGTAGATAAAAGATAAGAGTTCCTGACGGTTCATCTTTCGGATCAATGCATCTGGATCCAAATTACGATGAAGGGCGTGTCTCAATAAATTATATTGTTCAACCGGAAACTGAACCGGAGATAAAATGATCCCAAGAAATTTTTCCATTTTCTTGAGGCTATGTCTTTCTACGAGATCTAAATTTCCCGAAATCAAAAATGGCATGTTAAAGGGCTCTATATCCGATATCTTTTCTATAAAACGTTTTGGGAGCCTGGATTTTTTCCAGGAAGGAATAAGCTTGATCTACCGAACTTTTTAGATCGGCACCTTGAGCTACTATTCCGAGAATTCTTCCCCCAGATGAAAAAACTTTTCCATCTTTTTTTAAAGTTCCCGCATGAAAAAGATGAACGTTTTGACCCGAAGTTTCTGGAAGATTGAGTGGAATATTTTTTTCATAAAAATCGGGATATCCTTGCGCGGCAAGCACAACAACAACAGCCGCGCCTTTTTTAACGGCTGCTTGAATCCCTTTGATTTTACCAGTGGAAGCTCTATAAAGAAGTTCTAATAGATCTCCGTCTAACATTGCAAGAACACACTGGGTTTCCGGATCTCCAAATCTACAATTGAACTCAACAACTTTGGGTTCTCCGTTTGGAGAAATCATCAAACCGGCGTAAAGAAGGCCGCGATAAGGATGTCCTTTTTTGCGGAATAGATCAAACATAGGATCGAAAATTTGTTCTTTCACTTTTTGTAATATACTTTCGGAAATTACCGGCGCAGGACAATAAGCGCCCATACCTCCGGTGTTCGGACCTTGATCACCGTCAAATGCTCTTTTATGATCCTGAGCTGCAGGTAAAAGGAAATAGGAATCTCCGTCTGAAATCGCAAAGATAGACGCTTCTTGACCTTCCATAAATTCTTCGATGACTACTTGATTGCCACTGGAACCAAATTTTTTATCTTTAAAAATTTCTTTAAGTGCGGTTTGGGCCATTTCTTTTGAAGTCGCTACAGTAACACCTTTGCCTGCTGCCAGACCATCTGCTTTGATAACGATCGGAATCGATTTGGACTCAAGGTATTTTAAAGAATCAGAATATTCGGAAAATGTTTTATATTCTGCGGTGGGAATCTTAGCTTCAGTCATCAAAGATTTTGCAAAATCTTTAGAACCTTCTACTTGGGCGCAAAACGAATCGGGGCCAAAAACCGGAATATTTAGTTCTGCGGCCCAATCCGCAAAACCCGCCACTAATGGATCTTCCGGACCGACTACAATCAAATCGAAAGGATTTTGTTTTAAAAAGGACTGAACCGAATTCTTGTCCAAAACTTGGAACGAATCAGGAGGAAGAAGTTCTTGGTCCGGAAAACCGCCATTTCCAGGAAAAACTTTCAATTCGCTTAACAAAACAGATTTACGGAGATAAAAGGCGATTGCACTTTCTCTACCGCCAGAACCGATAAGAAGGACTTTCAACTTAACCTGCAAGATTTTGAATCCCCTTTTTTAGAACTTCTACTTTATCAATGAGAGTTTTTAGTTTATCTCTTTCTTTTTCCACAACTTCTGGGGCTGCTTTAGAAAGAAAACCAGGATTGGAGAGTTTAATTTCTAATTTTTCTTTTTCCAGTTCAGATTTTTGAAGTTCTTTCTCTAAACGAGCTTTTTCTTTAGCAACGTCTATCAGGCCTTCTAAAGGAAGAACGATTTCTCCTTTGGTAAAGTGAGAAACAGAATCCGTTTTTTGGATTTCATACAACGTATCTATGCGGATCGACTCTAAACGAGCGAGTTGTAAAAGAGAAACTTCGTTTTCTAAGATCGTGGAGCTGGAAAGATTGTCAGAAGATTTAACGATCACCTTACATTTCTTATCTGGAGCGACTCCGTTTTCAGATCGCATGACGCGTATTTTAGTGACTATTTCCTGGAGTAGATTGAGTTTTTGAACGCCTAACGAATCGGATGCGACAGGATAACTTTCCGGAAACGGAGTCGTGACAATGTATTGGTCTGAAAAAACCGAATGAACTTCTTCGGTTAGGAATGGCATAAAAGGATGTAAAAGCCCTAATGCACGGATGAGCACGTCCGAAAGAACCTGTTTAGCAACTTCCGCAGAACGAGGAGAAACTTTGCCGTATGCCCTTGGTTTGACTAGTTCGATATACCAGTCGCAAAAATCACCCCAAATGAATTCGTAGATTGCAGCGGCCATTTCATAAAAATGGAATTTAGAATGAGCCTTGTTGTATTCTTCTAGACAATGATTGAATCTAGAAAGAATCCATTGATCCATAGGTTCAAGATCTTTTTCTATGTCTGGAGTAATTCCGATGGGAACAAAAGATTCTTCTAAATTCATAAGAATAAAACGGGAAGAATTCCAGATCTTGTTACAAAAGGAACGATAACCATCTAATCGTGATTCGTCGAATAAAATATCCTTACCTTCGGGAAGAGTTGCAGCAAGGAAAAACCGGAAAGAATCGGTACCGTATTTGTCCATCATTACGAGAGGATCGATAACGTTACCAACGGACTTAGAGAATTTTTTACCGTCCTTATCACGCACCAAACCATGTATGAGTACTTTATGAAATGGTGGAGCTTGCATAAACTTCATACCCATCATGATCATTCTAGAAACCCAAAAGAAGATGATGTCAAATCCAGTGACTAGAACGGAAGTAGGGTAATATCTTTTTAAGTCTTCCGTCTGATCAGGCCAACCCAAAGTGGAAAAAGGCCAGAGTTGAGAAGAAAACCAAGTATCGAGAACATCCGGATCAGGCTCAACTTCTTGGGAGCCACAGGAAGTACAAACAGTAACAGCTGTTTCTGAAACTTCAAAGTGTTTACACTTTTTACAATGATAAGCTGGAATTCTATGGCCCCACCAGAGTTGTCTGGAAATACACCAATCACGAATATTGTTCATCCATTCGAAAAAAGTTTTTTCCCACATCTTAGGAATAAATTCCACCTGACCGGATTGAACGGCCTGCACCGCTAAATCGGCAAGAGGTTTGATTTTAACGAACCACTGAGTGGAAAGATACGGTTCGATCACCGCGCCACCTCTTGAGTTGTGTCCTACGGCGTGAATGTGATCTTCTATCTTTTCGATCAGACCTTTGGCTTCGAGATCTGCGAGAACTTTTTTACGAGCTTCGAAACGATCTAGGCCTTGATAAATACCAGCGTTCTCGTTCATGGTTCCGTTAGGATTCATTACGAGTAAAGGTTTAAGACCAAGTCTTTGTCCAGCTTCAAAGTCGTTTGCGTCGTGAGCGGGAGTAATTTTGACAAGACCGGAACCAAATTCTTTATCTACAAAAGAATCGAACAACAAAGGAATTTGTCTATTTGTAAGTGGCAGGTCCAAAACGACGTCCTTCAAAGATGTATAACGTTCATCTTCTGGATTTGCACAAACGGCTACGTCGCCGAGCATAGTTTCCGGTCTTGTAGTCGCAACTACAAGGAACTGATCCTTCTTACCGTGGATCGGATATTTAATATGATAAAGTTTACCTTTGGTTTCACGAAACTCTACTTCTAAATCCGAGATCGCTGTTTGAGAAGCTGGGCACCAATTGATGATTCTTTCCCCTCGGTAAATCAAACCTTCGTCGTAAAGAGATTTAAAAACTTTGAATACTGCTTTAGAAAGACCTTCGTCGAGAGTAAATCTTTCTCTGGACCAGTCGACGGATTCCCCTAAAAGTTTTTGCTGTTTGGTGATCATTCCTCCAGAATGATTCTTCCATTCCCAAACCTTATGGATGAATTCTTCTCTAGTAAAATCGGTTCTTTTTTTACTTTCTTTGGCGAGTTCTCTTTCTACGACCATTTGAGTCGCGATTCCCGCGTGATCCATACCGGGAAGCCAAAGAGTGGACTTTCCTTTTTTACGTTCGATACGGACAAGAATATCTTGGATTGTATGATTGAGAGCGTGCCCGATGTGTAAGGATCCCGTAACGTTGGGAGGAGGAATGACTATCGAGAAAGATTCTCTCGCATTTGAATTCGGTGCAAAAGATTTCTTCTTTTCCCAAAGTGAAATCCATTTGTTCTCTACATCTTTTGGTTCGTAGCGATCGCCTATTTGTTTTTTCATGTCCGTTAAAAACAGGTTTTATTGTTTTTTCATGGGGTCAAGAGGATTCAAATGGAGAAAAGTAGACTCAAGAAGAACGAGTCTTTGGAAAGATATTCGGAAACTGAGAACTGAATTTAAACGGAATTAGAAACAAAGAAGGGTGTTTCCGGGTGAGAATTCACCCGGAAAAATGGAATTATACTCCGTAGAAAAGGAAGGACGCAACGATTGTCCAAATTCCCACTGCAATTCCAAAAATTCCCAATTTACCTTGGATGGGAGCCAATTTTGCTAAGAGTTCAGCACCTTTTTTCTTAGCTTCTTCGTTCTTAGAAAGAACATAAGTAGAGATTGTTCCGAAACCGAGAATGAATCCGAGAACTGCTTGAACGATGTTTCCCAAAAGAGCAGTTACCCAGTAAATTGGCCAAGTAGGAAGCCATCCAAGACCGAGAAGTCCTTGAAATACGATTCCATAAATTCCCCAAAAGCAGAAAACCAGACCGATCCAACCTTGATAAGGTGAAATCTTTGCAAGTAACTCTTTTGCATCTGGTTTTTTTGCCAAAAGCAGGGAAGGCACAGCGAGAATGCTGAGCACGATGAGTGTAATTCCTGATACCATTTGTATCTCCTGTTGAAATTAAGTTGATCAACTATCCGATTAGTTTGTTTGTCTAAAAAGGATTGTATGTATCTATCAGATCAGTTAACTCTTTGAAAAGTAATTTTTTGCTTATTTTTCACTTTTTAATTCTATTTTATAAAAAAAACATTCTCATAATTTTTTTCCTATATTTGGTTTTTTGAAAATTTTAAAAAGATTTCGTCAGCGTCTAAAAAGGGCTTTAATCGTTGTTCTAAGAATTTTATTGAAGGCAATTGGCAGAATTATAATAAGAACAAATATATATAATTTAAAACGTTCATGATAATCTCACGAGTTTACTTAATTAAAACTAATTTATTTGTGGTTTTGAAACGTTTCAAAATTTTAAAAAAAATTAAAAAACATGTCTGTCTTTGGTTTTTTGGTAAAAGAAATTTTACAGAGTTGATTTGTCGTTTTTTTGCAAATATAGATTTAAATATTCAATTATTATGAAATTATTATTTTGCAATTGTTAATGAAGTAAAAAACTTTATGAATAATTTTTTCATTCTTCTGTTATGAAAGAGTTATTGAAAAACTCTATAGTGAAGATTGACAAAACTGATTTGATTGCCCGTTTCAATATAATGGAAATGGTGGAGAATTGATTTTTCAATTCTAATGACTATTGATAAAAAGTGAGGTTTTAGATATTACGAGAGCTTACATTTTTGTAAAGTTATTCATTAATTTTAAATACCGTTTTTATACGTTTGAACCTAAGTTCAGAACTGAATTTTTTCATAAAAAAAGGTGGGAACTACTATAACTTTTTAGTCTTTAGATACGAAAAAATTCAATACGAGATATAAAAGTGGGATAGTTGTAAAACTACGATTTTATGCAAAAATTTGATTGGACGGTGATTTTTTTTAGATTTTATAGAGGTGACTGAGAAAAAAGAAAACCGCGAAAGACAATTTTTTTTCAGCGGTTTTATTCAAAGGAACGAAAAAATTCTAAGTATTTGGTTCAGAAGCCCAAAAAATGATTAAGGGAATGAACTGAAATAGAGTTGTTGAAAAATTCCCTAGTTCCGATTAACAAAACTCCTTCAATTGCCCATTTCCATAAAATAGAAACAAATGGAGAATTAATTTTTCAACAATTCTAATATTAAAAAACCATAAGATTTAAAATTAAAATCTTTCGTTTTTTGGTTTTGCAACGTTTACTTTCAAGTTGCGAGTAAGAACATTTTTTCCGTCCAGATCTTTGATTGCTTTGTCTGCTTCTTCTTTATTGGGCATTTCAACAAAACCGAATCCTTTAGATTTTCCGGAATACTGATCCATGATAATTTTTACCGAATTCACGGTTCCGTGAGCTCTAAAAAGATCACCTAATGTTCCTTCATTCAAATCGTAAGAAAGATTTCCTACATAAATATTAACCGACATGTTTACCTCATGTAATTATAAATAAAATCAAGTTATCTTGATTTTAAAACAGCGTTTCCCGGAAAAGGAAGTAGAAAAATTTTAGAGATGCAGAACTTGAAAAGAAGAGCAAACTTTAAGATAGGACTACGTTCGGAAGTTAGAAAATCGGGTGGATAACTATAATTCTTTATCCATAATATCGACAGAATTTTCCTTGGCAATATTAAATTTATTTTAACGACGTTTCTAAAAAGAATTTCACGATTTGTTTTGAGAAGATTTATTTTCTTAAACATATCGGATGGAATTTTTCTAGAAAGTCGGTTTTATTCCTATCTCAAAATGAAATTGCAGGCTTTACGATTTTTGACGGATAAAAAAATGGTTTTGGAAACTGAAAGATTGATTTTAAGGGGATGGGAAAATAAAGATTTGGAACCGTTTTATCAGATGAGTTCCGATCTGGTTGTGATGGAACACTATCCTGCCTTATTAACGAAAGAAGATTCCGAAAGGTTCGTCGCAAAAATGAAAATTCATTTTGAAGAATTTGGATATGGGCTTTGGATTTTGGAAATAAAAAATACAAAAGAATGGGTCGGTTATACCGGTTTTTTAAACGTTTCTTTTACCGCTCCGTTTACTCCTGCGGTTGAAATCGGATGGAGATTAAATTCTTCTTTTTGGAATCGAGGATATGCGACGGAAGCTGCGTTTGTCTGTTTAAATTACGGATTTGAGCGGTTTGGATTTTCAAAGATTGTTTCTTTTACTTCTGTTTTAAATACTCGTTCCGAGTCCGTGATGAAAAAGATAGGACTTAAAAAAATCGGATCATTTTATCATCCAAATCTTCCCATCAAACATAGATTATCCGAGCATGTTCTTTACCAAATTACCAGTTCAGAATGGAACGAACAAAACGTTTTTCTTACTGATATTTTTTGAAATTGTGGAAACAATTTGCTGAGTTTTCTAGTACTGCTGGATCAATTGTAGTAAATTCATTCTAAAAATAAAAAATAGTGGTTCCTATTTTTATTCAGAACTAAAATAACAAAGTACTCGATCTAATAGTTGAACATTCAAATAACGTGAATTTTCGACGTAATAAAGTTTGGTGAATTTAGCGTTACCGGACCCGTTTTCAGTTCTGATCAACATGAGGGTTCGCTTGAAAACAAAATCTTTTCATGAATTTAATTTGTTATAGAACGCGATTCATAAAGTTTCTCCGTCTCAATCGTTTTCGCATTGGATTATAACGAACTTATGTTAATCGACTTTTTATCACAACATTTATGAATACTCAATTTTATAGTTCTGAGTAAAACTTTAAGAATTTGTCTCGAACCTCAAAGAATTTGAGCGATAACTCTTTAGAAATCTTTAATTAAATAAAATTGTTAAAAATTCTATAGCGGCTGTTAACAAAGCTGCTTTAATCGACCATTTCATGAAATTGAAACAAGATGGAGGATTCATTTTTCAACAACTCTAATATTGAAAAAAATAATCATTCGGGCTGAGATTTATAAAAAAATCCAAACTCTACCTCGTAATTTTTGGAATGGGACCAAGCCGTAATTCCTAGAATCTGTAGAGTTTTCACGGTTATCACCTAACATTAAAAAATAGCCCGGAGGAATTCTACCAGTGTCTCCGATTGGAACATTTCCTTTAGCTGCAGTCATAGGGATCATGGAAAGAGAAGGTGCGATGGTTTTAAATCCAGGTTTTAAAAATGTTTCTTGTAGAGGAGAATCGTTGATTAGAATCCGATCGTTTTCAAAACGAAAATAATCACCTGGTAATCCGACGACTCTTTTTAGACTTAGTTCTTCTTCAAATCCATCCAAAACGAGAACGTCGAAACGATTCACTTTACTTTCAACAAAAGATATTTCCCACTTTCCGATACGGGTTGGAAACCCAAACTTGGTAACTAAGATTAAATCCCCTTCTTTGTAAGAAGGAGCCATAGAATAACCTGAGATGAAGTAGATTTGAAATAAAAAAATTCGTATTAGAAGAATTGTAAATAAAGAAAGAAATATGGGTAGAATAACGCGTAGATACTTTCTCGTACTTTTTTGCATTATGATACTTTTCATATTAACGTAAGACAATGTTTAAAAATCTTCCTGAACGTGGCAAATCGAAAAAGGTTTTTTAGCGGGATTGAATTTCCGTGAAACGTAAATGTACTTTAGGACTTTTAATTATAGTGATTTTCAGTTTATTTACAAATTGATTTCTAATAGATTCTGACCAAGGTTTATCCAATTTATCTTCGATTAAAATGAATCTTTCGTTAGGATGTAATTGTAGGATTTGTATTAAATCCTTTGGTTTTTTGATCAGTAGAATCGTTTGAGAAAAATAATTGAGCCCGAACGTATTGGCAATATTGCTTTTTGACGTGATGAAAATTTTAGAATTGTCCCAAGGAATTTCTGACTGAATTTCAGAAAGTTGAATTGAAATTTTTCTCATTAATTGGATCATTTTAAAATTAACACTGATCGAATACAGAATCAGAATTAAAAGTCCAAATAATATTATTTTTTTATAATTTTCTTTTATTTCTATGTTTTCAATTTTAGGTAATTCTACTTTATTTTCATATGTTTTTTTAAACTTTGAATTTTTTCGAAAAGACCAAAAGATGTTCATCGAAATTTTAATTTCACTTAAAAGTAAAAGTGGAATAAAAACGCTACAGGTTAAATATCGTGATCCCCAGTCTATATTAGAATTGTTAGGGGTAAATATGCTGACTAAAATTAAGTTTAAAACAAAGGTAAGTATCCAAATTTTAACGTATTGACTTGTTTTTTTCCATTTCCATATAAAAAGCAAAAAGATAAAAAGATACCAGGGCGAATATCCTAAAAATCCTAAACGTCCCTTTCCGGCAAAAAGTAGACTTTGAATGTCTGAAACCTTGTTTGTTAAATCAAAATTTGTAATTGTTTTATTTAGAATAATACGAGGCCCTAATAAAAATCCATAATTTATAAAATTATAAAATATAAATATACTAAAGATCAATAAAAATCCACTTAAAAAAATTAAAATCTGTTTAGATTCTTTAATTAGTTCTTCCTTTTCTGAAAAAACTTTAATTGTAAGTGTGGAAACGATCAAACACGAAGTCAGTACAAACACTTCTTGTCTATACCAACAAGCTATACTCAATAAAACTCCAGAAAAGAAAGTTTGCACGGAATGATTTTTCGAAAAGAGCAATTTCTCATTTTGTAGAATTAAAATTCCTAACAAAACCAGTGTAGCAGCTATGGAAACGTCTGAAAAAGAAATAAAATGATGAAACAAAGGAGTTGAAATCATTGCGATAATGGGAATAATCCATTTTTTTGAAATCGCATATAAAATGATTAAGTATGAACCAAAAAAAAACGCTGATAAATATAAAATCCATTCTGGATGTCCAATCCAAACAAAAGGTGTAGTGATCAAAGTGTTTGCAAATGGAAAAGGGCCAATCTTTTCCCCTTTTGTAGAAATAATTGTTTGAACCAATAAAAAATTAAAATTTGGATCTAATTTTTTTCCTAAATAATAGATCTCTTGAGACTGAAAATTCGATTCGATCCAACCTTTTGTCTGAAGAACTTTAACAAGACTATCGGAAGCAAAGGAGAATTTAGGTATTGTATAATACGTTGCGTAAAAAATTAATCCCATCAAAAAAATTAAAAGTAGAAATCGAATTGAATATTTTAAGAACAAGTTTTTAAGTTTCATTGTTTATAAAATTAGAACTTTTCCAACATTCTACATACTTGTCTGAATCAAATTTAGTGCCAAAAAAATATATAAATATTCAATGATCACCGATACCCAATACAATTTCAATTGGTGTTAAGTTGCAAAGAATATAGCTTTTTTACAAAAAATTCATACATTCTTTTGAAAAAGATGGAATATCACATTTTGTGAATTCAGTCATACTCACTGCAAATCTGTTTCGAAAAAAATGAACAATAACCACAGGTTCTAATCTTCATTTGTATTTTCAAAAAGTATATTCAAAGAACAGGATTTTTTAAAGAATATATTTTTTTATGAAAGTTTCTATAAAATAAATTTTGAATTTAACCATGTTTTCAAAGTAATTATTTTCTCTGGAAATTTTATTAGAAAATCTTTATATTTTTTGATTTAAAAATATATTATTTTTATATAATATTTTTTTGTTACTTACTATTTGAGTATATAAAAATAGTTACTCGAAATTAACTGGTAATTTTGCTAAAAACATAAAAATTTTCAAATTGTATCTAATACAAAACTATTGGTGGGATTCAAACATCCTAATTTTTGAAACAAGCTGTTATAATATTATTTTTATACTTCTAAATACTAATTTAGCGTGAATGTGATATGAGAAAGAATTTTACGCTATAATTCTTTAGAAATGTTTAATCAAATGTAGTAGTTCTTGCAAATTAGGTCGCATTTGGCAATTTGCGAGTTTATAGTATTGTTAAATTTTCATAGTAGTTCTTGCATTTTAAGAGTCGATTTATAAACTTCGGGCTTCAATTTTTTCAGAAAAACGAACTATGGCTGAATTCATATTAATTTAAAAATTAGTTTTAAGTATCTTGCAAAATTTTAAAGAAATAGTTCTTTTTAGTTTTTCTGATTTTTAATTATGGAAAGAAAAGAGTTAGGGTTTATAGTAACGAGTGGAAATTATTCCTTTATACTCTAAACGTTTTTCTTTTCTAAAATTTAAATCCAACTTTTTTATTAAAAGTGTTTTTGATTGGGAAGGTAGAATCATAGGCATTTTATATTCAAATTTTTTAAATTCTTTTTCACTCATCTCAAATAAAGTCAAAGAAGAAATCGAAGATTCTGTTATAAGATTATTTACAATTCGATCCAGATTTGTTTTCGGGTTGATACAAAGTATGTTTTTAGAAAGATGATCCGATCCGGCCTGTCCGCATAGAAGTGGATCCGTAAAAATCCAAACAGAACTTTGGTTCTGTGCATAAAAGTTCCTATATATTTTTTCCTGTTTGATCGCGTGTTGCATTATTGCTAAAATTAGACCAGAGACAAAAAACGAAAAAATAATTAAAACTACAGAAATTGTTTTCCACTTTTTAGAGATTTGAGAATTCCATGTTTCCCAAAGGATTAATAAAGGTATAATCGTGAGAATGAGGTATCTTCCTGTAATCGTAATACCGTCGTTAGGTGCTAGAATTCCTACCAATACTGTATTTATAACGATTACCAAGAGCAGAAAATTGATTTTTTCATCTTTTTCGTTTTTAAAAAAAACATAATATAGAACCGGAAGTAATAAAAATGAAGAACAGAAAAATAGCCCGAATTTTGGAGCCCCATTTACATAGTTTACGAATATAATTGAAAAAAAACGATGAATTCTATCTAAAATGGATGCGTGTTCGATTCCATAGTTAAAAATAAATCTTACGCCTAATATATGTCCATAATCCCAAAGATTCCAAAGAAAAAATAAAATTATTGGAAGAATTCCAAGTAGAATTCCTAAAGGATTTATTCCTTTTATTAAGTTTTTTATATTTTTTCTATACATTATAATTTCAGAAAGTACTAAACTTCCTAAGAAGAGCAATGTTTCTAATCGAAACCAAATTGGAAGCGAACAAACGAAGAAGGCTAGGTAAAGATCTCTGGATTTTTTCAAATCTCGATAACGAAGCCAAAAAGAAAATCCTATGGAGTTAAAAAGAAAGTATATAGAATATTCGCTAAAGTCCAAACACAGCGCGAAAAGGATTGTTGCAAAGTAACCAAGTAAAACAGTCTTTTGACCAATCAGTTTTCTTTTTGAAAGTAGATAAAGAGAAACGATCATAAAAAAAGATAAAAGCATTGGAACCCATTTCCAAGTGATACCTATCAGTCTTAAGAAAGATGAAAGAAAGGTGAATGCTATTGGATACTGACCGATAAACTTGCCTTGGATTTCTTTTGCAAAACCTGTTCCCGGAAGAAAAAATGCTTCGTGTAACGGGTCTAATTTTTCTGCGGGGTATCTGATTTCTTCGGATTGAAAATTATTTTGAATTAAAGAATCTGTCTGCATTGCTTTTAAAGCGGAGTCTGCGATATAAGTATTTTCTGTTCCGATTCCAATATGTAAAATTGGTACGGCTACGATTAAAATGAATACTGCCCATTGTTCTTTGATTTTCTGTATCATCGTTTTATTGAATCCTTAATATGACTTTATATAAAAACCTATCTCAAAAAACTCAATACAACAGATAGTCTCGTTAAACTCAGCGAATGGGTCTTATGGTCGCTTTGCAAGAACAAATTCTTTCAGTTTGGTCTTGCCCACAAACTACAATTAGGTTTTGGAACGTGCTGTAGGTGAAGTTTAATTTACGATTTGGTTTTTATAAAACGAATTTCCTTTTTTGAACTTTTGTATAATTTCGAACTATCTGTTTCTCAAAACTTTTGGGTTTGTTTATGATGAATTCGTATAGATTTAAAAAATAGATTCTTTTTTTCTAAATTATAAAAGTATAAAGTATTTTATTTTTCCTGAAAAATTCCATAAAAAACTTCTATGTTGCCGATATTTTTTTTATTGACGATTTGAATGGATGTAATATTCGAAATCTCTTTGAAATGGAATTGTTTCAGATGACCAATCATTCCTTCTTTCGTATGTGAATCGTATTTTAAATCTTTCATCCCTTCCGTATATTCTTGAGAATAGGCAAAGTATTCAAAAGAAACAGACTTTTGATTTTTAGAAGCGGAGAACTTTTTTAAAAATTCTAAAAGTTCTTTTACTCCAACGGTTTGATAAACTCTTCCTTGAAAATAAAGATCTTCTCCCGCCATTCCTCCGATCAAACCGTTTTGAAAAATAAGTAGATTTTCTTTCGGTTCTTTGAGAATGAATTCTTGAACGACTTTAGTATTTTTTGCAAATCCTTTTGTAGTTTTATAGTAAATCCAAGTAGGAAGAATAGAAATAAAAAGTAATAGATAAAATGAAATTCTCCAAATCTTTTTTTGAATTTTTATAAACGAAAAAAATTTAGAAATAAGAACAAATAGCCCCAGAAGCCCAGGAGCTAAATAACGTGATCCAGATTCTGCGCCACCATCGTTAGGTGCTACGATTGCAGCCACAAAAATTCCCACAATTGAAGAAACTAAAAGTGGTTTTTCTTTTTCTGAAACATTTTCCCAGTTTTTTATAAATATAAATATAAAAAATAAAACGCCTAAAAATAAAAAAGGAGAATATCCAAATAATCCTAGTTTAAGATTTCCATAAAATAATAAATTTATAAAATTCTTAAATAAATTTGGATTTCCAACAGATCCGTAATTTGCGTTGTATCTGGGTCCTAGGGGAGAATTAAAAAACCACTGATTGAATCCGCAATAAACCAGAAATAAGAGTATCAGCACTATAGAGGCTAAAAAGAATTTTTTTTTGTCTTTGGGTTTTTCTGAAAATGAAAGGTGGATTATTCCCTCACAAAACCAATAAAGTCCGATAAAAATCAGATATTCTAAACGAAACCAGTAACTCAGAGATAATAAAAATCCACCTATAACTGTTAATTGAGTGGATCGTTTTTCTTTGGATCTTTGATAGAACAAAATTCCAAATACAAAAAGAAATAATCCTACTCCTACGTCCATAAACAAGTAACCGTTCATAACAATTGGAGATAGAATAGAGAATAAAAAAATCTGCCAAGCAGGGATTTTAAATTCTTTTCCAATTCCGTATAAAGCCGCGCCAATCAATAAAGCAGATAAAAAATAAATTCCGTAAACTCCCCCAAATGGATAGGCAAACGCATAAAGAATTCCTAATGAAACAGGAAACGCTATGATTTTATGGCCGTTTACAATGGACATCTTTAAAAGACTAAATTTGAGTTCCGGATCAAATCCAAATCCCGGATAAAATACGTCTAACGATTGAAAGGCGTTTAGATAAATGGATTTTCCTAAAATAAATTTTTCGTAATGATCCGCCGAAAGAAGGTATTTAGGAGGAATCGTCAAATATAAAAAATACGGAAAAATGAAAGAGGCTGAGATGGTAAAAATTTTACTTTTAGGAATTTGAATTAGAAGGGCTTTCAGTTTTAATATCATTGATTCGTAAAAATAGAAATTTTATGGATACATTGATTATAAAAGGAAACGATTAGAAATAAAATAAACAAATTGCTTCCGATGAAAGTCAACTTATAGTAATTGTTTTCAAGGTCAATCTGCTTTCGATTTAAAGTGAAATACGTTTGTAAACGATTCAAAAAAACTTACGATCAAATATGGTATGTTTAGAAATATTAGAGGTTCGTTTTTTCATTGATCTAATTTTAAATCGTGTAAAACTATAAGTTATGCAACAGGAAACTTCTACTGGACAGAACGCAGTTGGTCAATTTTTAGCACAATCACCTGTACAAAATCTAATTTCTCGTTACCGATCAGAAAGGGGAAAGATTCGTAGTTTTATGGAAAAGCTACCTCTTTATTCAAACGCTCTTAAAGATCACGAATTTCAGAACGCAGATTCTATGTTTAGAAAGGAGTTGGCTTCTAGAATTTCTTATTTAAAAGAATCGATCCGAAGATTAGAAGAAACTTTTGTATTGGAAAGAAGAATGGAGTTGATTGGAAGTGGAGAAATTGCAGTCGTATTAATTGATAAGTTAATCCATACGATTCAATCTGCTGGATATGGATTAAACGGACTTGGAACTGGTTTGAAAGCCACTCGAGAAGAACTAGAAAAGTTGGCGGAATTCGATTTTTCTTTGTTTCAGGAAGTCGAGGGAGTTGAATCTAAAATTCAAATCCTGGGAATCAACTCTAATTCCTCCATTCAGGAAGTTCGAGATAAAATCGGAGAAATTCGTTCTTCTTTGGATGAATTAGAAAATGCTTTTCGATCCAGAAAGGAATTATTCTTGAAACTTTAAGATTTAGAACCAGGTCTTACCTTTTAAAAGAAATCGAAAAAATTGTATCATCTATAAATAATAAAATTTGAATATAATAAGGAATGAATTATGGCATTGATTGATGTAATTAAATACGAAGGACAACCCGGAGAGATCGTTTGGAAATTTCCAAGAAACGATATTAGCTATTTTGGTCAACTCGTAGTAAATGAAAGTCAGGAAGCGGTCTTTTTTAAAGAAGGAAAAGCGTTAGACGTTTTTGGTCCGGGAACTCATACTTTAAAAACCGGAAACATTCCTGTTTTGGAAAAACTCGTAAACTTGCCGTTTGGTGGACAAACTCCGTTTACTGCGGAAGTGGTTTATGTAAATAAGTCCGTGATCAATATGACTTGGGGAACTCCAGCTCCGATTCAGATTGAAGATCCGAAATATCATATCACGTTGGGAGTTAGAGCATTCGGAAATTATAATATAAAAGTAATCGATTCTAAGTCTTTTGTTAACACTGTAGTCGGTACTCAACATAAATTTGATCATGACGGTGTGGATAAACTTTTGAAGCCGATGGTAGTAACTAGGCTTAGCGATTTTATTTCCGAAGTCGTATTAAAAAATGGAGTTCCGATCACTCAAATTTCTCAACATCTCGAAGAAGCTTCTTCTGCCGGAAAAACTAAAACTCAACCTGATTTTCAAAAATACGGTCTTGAGGTTGTAGACTTTTTTATCCAATCGATCAATTTCGATCAGAATGATCCTAACTTTCAGAAGATTCAGAAAGTTCTTACGGATAAATTTGAAATCGAAACGATGGGAAACATGTATCAGCAAAAGAGAATGTTGGACATTGGAGAGGCTGCAGCCAATAATCCAGGTGGTTCCGCAGGAGAAGGAATGAGCGCGGGAATGGGCCTCGGAATGGGGATGAACATGGCGGGAATGATGGCGAATATGATGGGGCAAAATCAAGGCGGAGCAAAACCGGCCGGAGAAGATGCAACTGCAAGACTTGCCAAGTTAAAATCTCTTTTGGACGGGGGGTTGATTACTCAAGAAGAATTTGATACCAAAAAAAAGGACATTTTGAATTCTATCTAAAATATGATCTCTACTTTTACTCGATACAAAGCTGAATTTGAATGTATCAACGATTCCTGTAAAACCAGATATGATCTAAACGAAATCATTTATGAATGTAAAAAGTGCGGAAGTCTTCTCCAAGTTTCCCACGATTTAGATGCGTTAAAATCTGTATCCGGACAGGAATGGAAGGATCTGTTTGATAGTAGATTTCGTTCTGTCAAGTTTCCCAATTCTTCCGGAATTTGGAACAAAAGAGAATGGGTTCTTCCTCATATCGAGGATAAGAACATTGTAACTTCAGGTGAAGGTCTTACTCATCTTTTTACTTCGGATCGATTGACCGAAAGTCTTGGACTCGGAAGTTTTTATGTGAAACAGTGTGGGATCTCACACACTGGATCTTTTAAAGATTTAGGAATGACTGTTTTATTATCTCAAGTAAAACAGATGATTTCTTCTGGGGTTCCGATTCGTGCAGTGGCTTGTGCTAGTTCGGGAGATACTTCGGCCGCTTTAGCATCTTACGCCGCAAAGGCGGGAATTCCTGCGATTATATTTTTACCTGCGGGTAAAGTGTCTCAAGCGCAACTGATTCAACCAGTATCTAACGGTGCTAAGGTGATCGCACTTGATACTGACTTTGATGGTTGTATGAAAATCGTCAAAGAAGTAACTCGAGAAGCTGGAATTTATTTAGCAAACTCGATGAACTCTTTACGGATTGAAGGACAAAAAACGATTTCAGTGGAAATCACTCAACAGTTAGGGTGGAAGGTTCCGGATTGGATCGTAATTCCGGGTGGAAATTTAGGAAACGTATCTGCGTTAGGTGCTGGTTTCGAGATGATGTTTTCTTTGGGGCTAATAGATAAACTTCCGAGGATCGTTTTAGCACAAGCGGAACACGCAAATCCTCTTTATCTTTCTTATTTAAAGAATTTTGAAAGTTTTGAACCGGTTTCTGCAAAAACGACTCTTGCTTCTGCGATTCAAATTGGAAATCCGGTTTCGATTCAAAAGGCGATCAAAACTCTTAAAAAGTTCAATGGGGTTGTGGAACAGGCCAGCGAATCGGAGTTAGCCGATGCGGCCTCTAAAGCGGACTTATTCGGTTTATACAATGATCCTCATACGGGTGTGGCTTTGGCGGCTTTGGAAAAGTTGATTCAAAAAGGAACCATTTCTAAAGGTGAGAGTGTAGTAGTCATTTCGACTGCTCACGGATTGAAATTCACAGAGTTTAAGTTGAAATTCCACGGAGGTGAAATTCCTGGAACGGATTTTAAAATTGTAAATTCAATTCATAAGGTAGAGCCTAAAGCGGATAAAGTAGTCGGTTTAATTCGGGATTTATTAGTTTCAAAATAATTTGTTTTTGAAAATTGGGATTTAAACCGCGCACTAACCGAAAAATACAAGGTGGAGTTTTTGGTGCAAGGGCCTACTTTAAATTTTCTTATCTTTCTGTGTTGTAGCTTTCCTCCTATAAGTTTCAAGAAAATTTGTGTTGTATGAGTTCCCACAATTCCGTTTTCCCAGTGAAAGTTTTAAAAATTCAAGTTGGTTTTTTCCCAATGATGAAAGACCAAGACTAATTTTTTGGCTTCCACAAGGGGCATTTTACTTAAGTTATGTAATACCAGATGTCGAAAATACTACTTTTAGATAGATTTTTTACTCACGTTAAATCATTCTTTATAGTCTTCGCTGACCTGATTGTTGTTAAATAATACTAAGGTTTTAGGAAAAACCATTCATTTTAAATGGTGAACGTTTGGTTGAAATTTTAGGAGTTTTCATTTTTTGAAGACTTTTTTTAAAATTCTTTTTTTTTCGTCGAAAATAGGAAGCATTTCGTCGAATCTCTAATTCATGGAGGATTTTGACGACCTACCAGCTCACTTTCAGATAGAAGTCGATTCTGCGATTTTAAAAGAGATTCCTATTTCATTGATCACTTACGTTTTAACACCGAAAGGTGAAAAAAAACTGAGGTATATCATTCACGGGATTCTCGCACGATACGGTCGTCTTGATCTTTCCGAGCTTCTTTTTACTTCTGCCAAAGAACTGATCGTCAATGCGACAAAAGCATCGATTAAACGAATCTTATTCAAAGAATCCAAATTGAATATAGAGTCTCCTGAAGATTACGCTCGAGGGATGGAGACGTTTCATAGTAGTTTGAGCAATAAAAAGTTCCCATTTTATAGAGAAAAAATGAAGGAACACGATCTTTTAGTAAAAGTTACTTTCTGTTTTAATCAAGATAGAATCGTTTTAAAGATTCTAAATAATTTTCAACTTACGGAACAGGAAGAGAAAAGAGTTAGAGAAAAGTTCCGAATTTCCAGAGGTTTTGACAATCTTTTTGAGTTTTATATGAAGTTTGGTGATTCAACAGAAGGCGCTGGGCTCGGAATTACGATGGTAGAAATTCTGGTTGCACAGAGTGGATTTGACAGACATTTGTTTACGATTTACAGTAAGAAAGGGGTTTCTCAAACTGTTGCGAGAGTTGAAATTCCTCTAAAAGAGGATTATATTCCTAAAAGATTAAAGTTCGCAAAAGAGCAAAATTTAACTTCTGAAATGTAGAACGAGGATGAATGGAACCGAGTAATCAAGTCAATAAATTACAGGAACAAGCGAATCTTATGAATCTTGCGCTTGAATCTGTACTTACGGAAGAACAAGCGGTAGAATTAATTCAGGGTAAGATTAGGGACGCTTATCTTTTAAAAATCAGAATCGATATTGAAAATAGAAGTGGCGCCGTGGTCGCTTTAGTGACTAAGTATAAAAACGAAGTCATAGAAATTTTTTCCTTATTTTCTAATTCGTCTTTGATCCGTAAAATTCGAAGTTTTCAAGATTCTGCTGCATTTGCATTAGATATGGTAGAAGCAGCAAAATCGGAACCATATGATCCGGGGCTTTCTGATAGCATTGGAAGGATCGTCTATTCTAAACTCACCAAAGCTGTATTAGAATCTTCTTATGCGAACTGGGATAAAAACGACGCTTCTAGTCTCGTAAATATTTTAGAGAATCAAATTAAAACATCATTAAAAGTGAATATTGTTCGGATTCAAGCGGATGTAGAATTTATATCTAGTTTAAAATTTAGAGCTAAAAACGTTTTTACTGGAATTATTCCTACGGTCAATCGTCCTGTTGAAGAACCTTCTATTAGTCAAGTTCCTGAAAGCCAAGAAAAAACTCCGGTTCAAAGACAGATCGATCAATTTAGAAAACCTTTTGGAAGAGTGATTCTTTCTAAGACGGTTCTTGCTCCTGTTGGAGGAGTTGATTTTGACGAATTGACGGAAGGAGACAGACTTTATTTTCAACTACCTACTGGAAGTATGGATGAAAAGGCGATGGCAAAGACGTTAGGTGGTATCGACGAAGACGGAAACGTAAGAAACGTAGTGGGTGAGTTTATCGGAATCGCCGCCGGAAAAGGAGAATACCATATTTTTGCCAAAGGTCCTTCCGGGGTTCTTTTACAGGCGTTTGAAGAACGCCCCGTCCGACTTGCAAAAGTAAAAACTAAAACTTCAAGTTCTGCCTCAACTACTAAAACCGAAACTTCTTCCGGGGGAGGTTCCCTTGGAATTATTATCGTTGCAGGTGTGGTACTTGTAGTGGGTTTACTTGTTTTTTTGATTATGAAATAATTTTTGAATTTAGTACGTATCTTTTTTTAAAACCTAAGGTACAGTATTTGGAAAATCAGACTGTAACAAGGCTCAATCACAATTCGTGGGATGTCGATTGTTATTGGTATCCGATGTCACTAATTCTGTTTTTAAATTTATCTCAAAAATACTTTATCTTCGCTTAAATTGCCGATTCGATTATTTTAAATCGGTTTTTTACTCATTCTTATCAAATCAATACCTAAATAAACGTGAGTTCGGTGTAAGAGATTCGCTTTATAAAAACCTGATTTTTCCATAAAAAATGAATGTGGGAACTCCCAGACTCGAATCACAAAAATAAATATTTAAAAATTTGTAATATGACTTAATCTGTGGGAACTTTCACAAATCGCGGATTTACAGTTAAACTTTAAAAATTGTGGGAACTACTATAAGATATAAAAAGAATCATCGTCCAATCCGATTTTTGCACAAAACTTTTGTTTTACTGCCATTATCAAAATTTAAATCTCATTTTAGCATGAGTTCGGTTGAGAAAGACTTTTCTAAAAGTATGAGTTCTACAATTTTAGAATTTGTCTGCAAAATCTTGATTTGTGAGAGTTCCCACATCATTTTACAGACAAACCTAAATTTTGTGGTAGTTTCCACACTTGAATACTACAGATTCAATTGTTATAAACTTCTATTTTATAAATTATGGGAGTTCCCACATTTTTTAAAACTTCAGAAAATTTTATGTTACTTAAAAAAAATACTAGTTTCTCAATTTAAAGTTTTTGAATGTACTTTTATTTTTTTGAGAATTACTAGATTAGAGTTGTTGAAAAATTCCATAGCAACAATTAACAAAACGCTTCAATCGACCGTTTCCATACAACGAAAACCCATAGAGAATTAATTTTTCAACAATTCTATTGGATAAATTCTCTAAGATGCCCTCGTAATCCAAACAAGAAATAAAAAGACTACAAAAATAGGACTGAACCAAGTTAAAAAAGCTCTTCCGGTATTTTGGTTGAATATTTTTTTAGACATTCTAATAAAGCTAATCATTTGTAAGATGATCCCTGCAATTACAAAGATACTAACGAACCCTATAAACAAAATCATATAAAAAATGTCCCTTTTGGCGGAGTTCGGAATAATACTAAATAAAAATAAAACCGGAAAGAAAGAGAGTAGGATATAAAGATTACTGGAAATTGCCAAGGATATACATTTTAGAAAACTAACTCCCTTCTCTCCAAAGATTTTAACGGTTAAATAAGAAATTGTGCTAAAATAAAGTTCAAAGACGATTAAAGAGAATGCGAAAAATATAATATTGTATGGAAATGCATTTAACAAATACATTAATAACGAAATTTTTCCTTCTGCTAAGTAATTGCGCATAATTTCTGTATATTCTACTATATAGCTTAAATTGAATAAAGAGAGTAAAAAATTGGTTATAATATAGAGTATTATAAATATAATATGTGTTTTTAAAGTAAGTTTAAAAAAAGTAGCGTCAGAAAAAGTGGAGATACTCTCTGGTGCTAAGTGTATTTGGACGTTTTTTACAATTTCTCTTTTAAATACATTATCTGTAATATACTGTTTAATTTTTTCTATTATATTCATTTTTTGTTATCCTCTTTTAAACCGTCTGGGGTTTCTTTATCGTTTTTCCAATTTCCTTTGTATAATATTGTTCCAAGTTCGTCCTTGAGTATCCCGAAACCTTCCCTTTTTCCTAAACGCCATGAACCTACATAGACGTTTCCATTTGGATAAATAAAAGCGCCGTTTCCGTCAAAGATACGCCCATTTTTATAAATTCCACTTAACCGCATTCCATCGGATAAAGTTAAAATTCCAGATCCGTTTGGTTCGTCTTCGTTCCATCTAACGTTTAAATTAGTTCCGTCTCTCCAGGTAAATACGCCGGGGCCGTGTTTAGTATTATTTAAAAAATATCCCGAATAGGAAGATCCATCTGGATAACGGTAAATTCCTTTTCCATGTTTGACACCGTGTTTCCATTCTCCCTTGTAAAGATGCCCTTCTTTATTTTGAAATAATCCGTAACCATCAGGATGAGAATTTCTAACGTAACCTTCGTAATAGGAGCCGCCCCGGTATTCCATTTTTGCAAAACCATTTTTACAATCACCAGTAATACATTTATACTTTGTAATATTTAAATAAAAAGTGATTATAAAAAAGACCCCTATTGCGGAGATAATTAAAATAAAAATTTTCCCTTTTTTAGTTTTCCAAATAGCTTGAAGTAAAACTTTCAAGTTGGAAAAGAGTTTAAGAATTGGATAAAATATTCTATCGGCGTACATTTTTTCCTCCACTGATTTTGGATATGTTATTTGTTGATAAAACTTTTTCGAAAACATTTGCGAACCTGAAATTAAAATGAATTAGTAAAAACCTAGATAATATTAAAGAGATCATAAATAATCCGAAAACCTTTTTGAATACGTTAAGTTCTGGAGTTGATAATATCAGTAAAGGTAAAAAAAGCGCGATTGCCACAAGATAAAAATCCCAATTTATAGGAATCGTATTTTGTCTTTTGATTTCAGGGAAATTAGATAAAATGTGTAGTAAGAGGGATATAAGAACTATAACACTTCCGATATGAAATCCTATATCATAAGTTTTGAATATTATTAGATAAATTGATGCGAAAATGCAATAAAAAAAGAGTAAGCTGCAAAAATATATAAAAGACGTTTTGAGAGATTCCGTATAAATTATAAAAAAGAAAAAACAAGTTAGTAATATTAGAATTATATAAACTGTAAAATTTGTATTCGATTTGGATAACTTTTCAATTCGATGGTTCAATTCTATTCTTTCGTTATTATTTAGTAATGTTTGGGAAGAATTTTGTACGAGTTTAAGTAATGTATTTGGGTTGTAAGAGTCCGTTCTTACAGAAATAGAAAGATTGGGTCGTTTGTTTTTTCTAAAAAATTTAATTGGAGAAAGAGTTTCTCTTTGAGTAAAGGAACTACCGATCGAGGAAAATTCTCCTGAATTATTTTTAATTAAAAATTTGTTTAATTGTTTTTCAGAATCTCTAAATTCTTTGGAAGCACGAACTCGGATGTCCAATTCATTATTATTTTCATTGTATTTACTAATAACTGAGCCCTGAACCACAGTTCTTAAGAAGGAGCCAATTTCCGAATTTTGAAGTAACGGATCACGATTATTTAAGTCCAA
This sequence comes from Leptospira interrogans, assembly GCF_900156205.1. Classification (GTDB taxonomy): domain Bacteria; phylum Spirochaetota; class Leptospiria; order Leptospirales; family Leptospiraceae; genus Leptospira; species Leptospira interrogans. The sequence continues at coordinate 23,246 of NZ_FTNA01000003.1, read as the reverse complement.
TTGTAGTTCATTACGAGGTTGTTTAAAATTTAGAATTACTTCGTGGATTCCAGGTAAATTTGTAATTAGGTTTGCTATTTTAGGTACTGATTTATTTAGATCCGAGTGAGATTGTCCCACGATGTCTAAAGAAACTTCTTTCATTCTACCTAGATCAGATTCTTTTGTAAAATAACAAAATGCAGGGTTTTGTCTACCAACCGATTGATTGAGTGAGGGAATGATAGAATCACTTGAAAAAAAACTTTTATGATAGTTGATAATTAAAAATGCGTGGCTTGGTTCCACTTGTGAGATTACGTCTTTTACGTTTGGATTTGCGACTAACTTCGATTCTATCTTCTGAACGATTTCATCCGTATATTCAAAGTTTGAATCTGCTGGTAGTTCTACGTATCCGTAAATTCGGTCGTCTTCTACGTTAAAATAAACTTCCTTTGAAGATTGTATCAGCGCAAATATCATTACGATTGGCACTATAATCAAAAGAAAATTTAAAATTAGATCCCGCTTATTTTTTTGAGGTTCGTATAATACTGATTGGGTTTTCGATTTTTCAGGAATTGTAATGATCGTAGGAAACTTATCTAATTTGTTTGTGGAAAGGTTTTGATAGAAGTATTTGTAAACGATATAATTGTTTAAGACTCCAATTGATGTCATGATCGCCATTCTAATTAAATTTACAGCAACCGTATTGTTGAGTAAAATTCCAGGAAAAAACAATATGGGTATACTTGGTGTGATAAACAGAAGTAGCTTTTTTTCTCCAATGGAATCGATTGTATGATTTTGAATGAAGTTAAAATAAAAAACGATCCAAATAGCAAATGATAGATAAATGGATAATACACAGAGCAAATCAAAATCTTTTTTTAAAATGAAATGGATGAATGAAATTAGTAGAAAAGATAATATCAACTGTGATAAAATCGTTCCAATAAATTTAGGAATGTCAATATTTCCCTTTTTTTTTGCTGCAAAAAACAAAATGGCAATGGTAACCGCTATAATGCAAATGAGATTAAAGTAAGTATTTCTAATATTATCGGCTTGATTATAAAGTAAGTCAAACTTGGTTCCGTCTTGACTTAAATGAGAGACTGTTTTTTTAATTTCAGAAGAAATACTTAAAATGTTCGCGTCGTATTTTTTATATACATATATTCCAATATTTTGATTTCCATTTACTCTATATGTACTGTCTTCGTCTCTATAAGAATTTTGTATATTGGCTACGTTGCCTAGGGTTATACTTTTTCCAATGTCTGGACTGGATATTGGAAGATCGACCAAGTCGTCTAGTTTGGAAAATTTTCCTTTTAGTCTTACTTGATACAATCCTCCTTTTTCTTCGACGGAGGCGATTGTAGACGTACGGTTGTTGAAGTAAATAGCTTCGTTTATATCGGCTAGACGAATATTATAAGAATTTAATTTTCTAATATCAAAAGAAATTAAAATTTCTTTGATTTTACCACCGGAAACGGTTACCTTGCTGACTCCATTGATTCCTTCTATGTCTTTTTTAACAATCGAATCTGCAAAGGCTCTTAATTCTCCTAAGGATCTGGAATCGGTTGCGTTTAAAGAGATTACTGCAATGGGCATTTCATTTGGATCAAAATTCAAAACCCTTGGTTTTCTAACTTCTTTGGGGAACGTATTGATAATGGTTTCGATACGTTCTTTAATCTCCAACGTTTTGACGTCTATGTTTGTATCGTTTTCAAAATCCAAGCGGATGAGTGATTTTCCTTTTTCGGAAGTGGACCTAATTTCCGAAATTCCCCCAATTGTAGAGACTTGATTTTCTAGAGGAATGGTGATTGTATTTTCTACCGTTTCGGCGTCGGTTCCGGGGTAATCCACTACAATGGAAAGAGCAGGATTTTTTACGACTGGAAACAACGAATAGTTTAGCATAAATGCAGATATAACACCAAACAATAATACTGCACCGATGATCATTTGTGTTGTAATTTTTGAAGGTAGTCTATTCTCGTTCACGATAAATATTTCTATTTAATAGTTTTAAATTTCTGTTTTTGTAATATATAAAAGAATAATATAGGTAATAAAAACAAACTGAATGCAAAGGAAGATAATAAACCGATGATGACAACAATTGCCATTGGGGATTGAAACTCCGCTCCTTTTTGAAACTCAAAGGCGACTGGAATTAAACCCAAAATCGTAGTTAGATTATTCATTAAAATGGGTCTAAATACAATTTTACCACTTTCTATGATTGCCTTGGAAAGTTCTTTGGATTCGTTTAATGAGATTATTAAATATTCATAATAAAGCGAAGCGTTATCCACTACAACACCTAATAACAACACAAGTCCTAAGAATGCGCTGATATTAAAACTTTTGCCAAAGAGAAAAAGTGCAGGAAAAATACCAATAAACATGAGCGGTATAGTACAAATCATAATCGCGGATAGTTTGAGAGATTGAAACTGACTACTCAGTAACATATAAATTAAAATGGAAGCTAATGCGAACGCAAATAATAGTTCTTTAAAAGACTTTTCCATATTTTCAGATTCACCTCCTATTTTAATGCGATATCCAAGAGGTAATTTCATATTTTGAATGATTGAATCGATTGATTTATTGGAGTTCAGATTGCCTTGAACTACGTTGATTCTAGAGTTACCGGATCTTTTAATAGAACTGCTCGAAGTGTTTTCTTGAATGTTTGCTAATTGAGATAGTTTTATAAACTCACCCGTTGGAGTTTTGATATTTAAATTTTGAAGTTTATTTAAGTTATCTATACTATCTTTTTTGATTAAAAGACGAATGTTCAGGTCATCTTCTTGATATTTAATTTTTGATATGTTAGAACCATAACTGGCCACTTTGACGTATTGGGAGATATAGTCGTTAGTGAGTTTTAACGAGCTTGCTTTAATCGGATCGAATTCAATTACATATTCGTTCTTTTTAGTTTCGAGAGAGTTTCGTAGATCGGTTGCTACTTGTTCTTTTTTGAGTTTGTCGATTAGATTTTTTCCGATAGTAGAAAGTGTTTTTAGATCTTCTCCGTGGATTTCCAAGTTCAATCGGCTACCGTTCGGATCTAAAATTTTACCGATGATGTCTCCATTTGCGTCAAAGTTAATTCTTATATCTTCCGTAAAAGAAATTCTTCTTCTGACTTCTTCTATAATTTCTGTTGTTGTATGTTTTGGATTTGAAACGAGGATCACTCTGATTTTGGCAATATTCGTGCCGGAGTTTCCATTTACCTTGGCGATAAAATCGTCATTATCGGATCCGATTTTAGATATTACGCTTTTGATATCTTTATTGGAAAGTAAGATTTTTTCGATCACTTCTGCAATTCCGGTTGTACTGTTTAAAGTACTATTAGGAACGTTTTCTATATTGATCGTAAATTCTCCGTTATCAACGGTTGGCATAAATTCTCGCGGAAGTATAAATAAAAAGATCGATGAAAAAAAGATTCCTGTGAGTAAAATAGAAAATAGTTTTTTTGGACGTTCTAAATATTCTATTAATTTTTTCTCATACGTTATCAATGCGGTTTGATATAGGTCTGCCGATTTTGCAAAAATGGGATGATCGATCAGCTTTGAATCAAAGTTTGTATTTTCAAAAAGTACGTAAAGTGTTGGTATAATTGTTACTGATGCAAACAAACTGATCGAAATGGAAAGAATGATTGCAATTGCCATTTCAGAAAATAAAATCCCAATAAAACTTTTTATAAATATAATCGGTAAGAATACGATGATTGTGGTTAACGTAGCAGATAAAATTGATCCTGCTACTTCAGAGGTTCCTTCAATCGAAGACTCTAAAATTGATTTTCTTTTTGTAAGATTACGTTCTATAGAAGAAAATACAACGTTGCTAGTATCGAATAACATTCCGATGCCTAAAGCTAATCCTCCTAAAGACATCATGTTTAAAGAAATATGAAATATATAAAAGAGAAGAAAAGTGGCCAATAAAGAAGCTGGAATGATAATCAACAAAATTAGAGGAGCTCTAAAACTTTGTATCAGTAACATTAAAATTAAAAACGCTAAAAAGGCGCCCAAGATCAAAGACCAAACCAATCCCCAGACAGAATCTCGTATAAAAACAGATTCGTCGTATACCAACTGTGCGGACAATTTGTCCGCAAAAGTAGTGTTAATCGATTCTAATTCTTTGGTGACTTTATCGGCTAACTCCACTGAGTTTCTACCCGATTCTTTATAAAGATATAAAACGATACAATCTTTTCCATTGTATCTGGCTAAGCCGGTTCTTTCTCTATAAGATCTATAAACGGATGCGACCGATCCAATTGGTATCGGGATTCCAGTGTTGTTAGTTGCAATGATCGTTTCTTTGATGTCTTCTAAGGATTTATATTCTCCTACAGTTCTAAGTAATAGGTCTTTGTTTCCTACAGGAAGGCTTCCTGCAGGAACATTGATGTTTGCAGAGACAATTGACTTTTGGATTTCTGGTATAGAAACTCCGTAGGTTGTCATTCTTTCCGGATCAATCTCTACTCTAACTTCTTTTTCAAATCCTCCGGAAATTTGTACGTAAGCCATACCTTCGATTCTTTCCAAAAATACTTTTACATTTTCTTCTATAAAAGATTTGAGAGATTTAGAATCTGATTCATTTTTTGGGAATATTATAATTTCTTGAAATGCTGATTGTGCAGGATCAAACCTCGTTGCAATTGGTTTACTGGCGTCTTGAGGAAGTTGATCTCGGATTAGGTCGATTTTTTCTCGCAGTTCTATCATTGCAAAGTCCACTGACTTATGAAAAGAAAACTGAACTGTGATGATCGAAATTCCTTCTAAGGATTCGGAGGTTACTTTTTCTATACCTCCTACGGTGCCGATGGAATCGGTTAGAGGTTTGGTGATTAGATTTTCTATCTCTTCGGGAGAAGCGTTTGGATAACCTGTAATTACTGAAATTTTAGGAAATACAATTTCAGGAAGTAAAGTTATTTTAGCATTTTTTAATCCAATGATTCCAAAAATTATGATCGCAAACCAAGCCATCAAAACCGTAATCGGTTTTGAAACACAAAAACGAACTACACTTTTCATCGTTTGTCGAAGTAGGGGTTCACGGACATACCGTCCCTGAGTTGTGATATTCTTTCGAGAAGGACAACGTCACCTTCCGTTAGACCTTCCGAAATTACGATCTTACCTTCACTCTGAGATCCTAACTTGACTTCGTTTCTATAACTCTTTCCATTGCGGACTACACAAACAATTCCTGTGGTTCCGTCTTCGTTTAACACAACTGCGTTGCTTGGAATTCGTATTGTAGGTTGTTCTTGACCAGTGGTAATATTCGCTCTAATAAACATTCCTGGTTTTAGTAGTTTGTTTTTATTATCTACTAAGGCTTTGATTTCTACAGTGTGACTTTTTTGATCCACTATAGGACTTAATAATTGAACCATACCTTGAAACTGTTGACCTTTATAAACGTCCGCTAAAAAGGAAACTTTCATTCCTTTTTTTAAGTTGATAGATTCTGATTCCGGTATGTTAAGAACGGCATAAACTTGTTTGACGTTAATTACGGATACAACGTGTTGTCCTGGTCCAGAGCCGCTTAAAATTTCTCCTTCGGTTTTGAATTGTTTTGAGATTACTCCTGTAAGAGGTGAAAATACTAAAGATTCTTTGAGCATCATTTTTGTGGAATTTACTTGTGCTTCATGAGATTTATAAACACCTTCTGCTACTTCCCATTCCGCTTTTTCTATTAGGCTATTGATCTCTTCGAGTATTGTGGTTCGTTCCTCTTTTGTTTGAGGAAGTTTATAATTATTTCTTAATATGTCTTTATCTGTTAAACCGATACTTCTGATTTCTACGTCCTTTTCCGCGATTTGATAGGAGGTCTCTTTGGAATTTAGATTTAGTTTAGCGTTTTCGAATTCTTCCTTAGTAAATCCCCCTGCGTTATAGATTTCTTCTATACCGGCAAAAGAGTTTTTAGCCTTTTCATATTCTTGTTTTGATTTTTCTAAAACGGAAAGCGACTTTTCGTATTCCTGAATTTTAGCAAGTACGTTGTTTTTTGCTTTCAGATATTTTTCTTTGGCTAGTTTTACCTGTGACTTGGAACTTTCTAGAGTAGATTCTTGTTTGAGCAATTCAAGTTCTAACGGTAAGGTTTCCATTTTAAATAATCTTTGATTTTGAGAAATTTCCTCCCCTTCTTTAAAATAGACCTTTTCGATTCTTCCGGATACTTTAGAATAGACGTCTACTTTTTCTATAAAGTCTATCATCCCTGAGGCTTCTACTGTAGGTGTAATAGATTCTTTAACTACATTCATCGCCAAAATGGACATTAGATTTTGTGATTCTTCTTCTGATGAAAATGTTTCTTCGGATTGATTAGGAGAGGAAAGTGAAAAGGAAAGAGGTTTCGTTAACATCGAAACCGAATTTTTTAACATTTTACTTTGAGAATTTTTTGCGAGGCGAGTTAAAAAAAGAGAAATGATAAAATATGCTGCTAAAGATAACAGAAAGAATTTACCAAATTTAGATTTTAAAAATTTAATGATCAATTTTTTATCCTCCAGAGATTCAAATGAGGGGCTTCTAAAAATTCAAAAATAATAATTTGCTGGATAAAATTTTTGCATAAAATCACTGTTTGGTGATTATCTTGAAAAATAAGATTCATTTTGAGTTTGTCCCAAAACTTTAAATATCGTTCAGAGGTGGAGTAGGTTTTTAAGAAAACGTGGTAGTTCCTACAGAATATGTTCCTTAGTCGATCTATGGGCTGTTGTTCGGTTTTTATCATCGTTAAAAGACGTGGGAGTTCCCACGATTTTAGAAAATGTAAACCTAGGTTAGAAGCTTGGTTCTTTATAGAGGTTCTTATGGGTAGGGTATTTGATTGCACTTTTATTTTTCCGAAACGTTCGTTTGTCCCATAAGATCCAAATATTTCTGATGATGATAAGCGGCTTTTTTATCTAATTTAGCAGTTGAATATATATTTTTTAGTTGGCTATGAGAGAATGCGATTAGCTGAGTTTGAGAAATAATTTTTTGATAAGCTAAAATTGCCTGATCTGATTTTCCGGTTTCTTCTAAAAGTTTGGCGCTTATAAATAGAATTTCTATATTTTCTGAATTTTTAGATAAGTATTTTTCAAGATTATCGGTTAAATCTTTTTTTAGAGGAGTTTCGGCAAATTGAGTTTTAATTAACCAACCTAACGCGTTGTAATCAGTATCGTCTTTATCGGAGATTTCTTGAAAAATTTTTTCCGCGTCTTGAAACCTACGATTGTAATACAGAAGTTTACCTAACAGAAACTTTACGTCTTTGTAATTTTCATTTTCTTTATATAAATCTTTAAAAACTTTGAGAGCTTCGTCTCGTTTATTGGCTATAAAAAGAGAAATTCCTTTTTGATACATCACTTCCATTTCTTTTTCGGAAGGCCCGCAATCTGAAAGGAATAAACAGAATGTAGTTAGTAAAAGAAAAAATGAAAGCCTAGTTTGTAATATTAAACTTTTAGAATCCAACTTATTCACCTTATTTGTTTTCAGATTTTTTCATGATCTTATCTACCAGGCTGATACTTGCCTGTTTTAAATCGTCTGCGTCGGAGAAATTTTTTGAATCCTGAGTATAAGAAACGGATTTTACTAGTTTTCCTGTTTTATCGTGAACGTCTAGAAAAATCAGAGTTGTAAAATTTCGATCTAAAATACTTCCGTTATCCGACATTCCAAAAGAACCTTGTAGATAATAATCGAAATTTACCTTAGAAGACAAATTCTTGATTTCATTCTCCATAAAAATTCGTTTAGAATCCTTAGAAGAATTGGTTTCGGTGGAAGTTGTAGTCGTTGGTTTGGGAGTTTCCGGTGTAGTTGTAGTAGGGGCAGTCGGAGTAGATGGGGCCGTCGTTGTAGCTTCTGGGTTTTGTAACATAGGATTACTTGTCGCAACAGGAGTCGGTGGATTTGTTTTAGAAGTTTCTGGTTCTTCTTCTACGAGACCGTTCCCGTTCCTAATAATTTCAAATTTTAATAAACTTATGAAATTTTTAATACGAAATGGATCAAAACGAAAATCTCGGTTTTCTATATAACCAATTTGATAGTTGGCTTTTACGGTTGCAGCTTTTTCTGCAGCCCTAGCAGTTTTGTTGCCAAAGATTACGCAACCGTTTAGTATTATACTTGTAAAAAATAATATTATAATTTTATAAAATAATTGATTCATTGAAATTTCTCCGTTTCGTTTTATTACTGACTTGCCGCCGAAAAACTGAATGGCGTCAAAGGTCTTCCTAATATATCCGTTGCCGCCCCGCTTATCTGGATTGTATAAACGGGATAGTTAGGCGATGTAGGAATAGCCGGGTAAGGAATAGCTCCATTGTTGGCACTAAAGTCAAACTTTGCGTTTGTGAGATTAAAATCTGCAGAACTTCCGAATTCGTTTACACCTCCACAACTGGATTCCATTTCCGAAAATCTGAGATCTAAAACTCTACATCCAAAAGGATAGACAGCCTGGCAGTCACTCCAACTCCAACTAGATAAACGAATTACTGTAGAAGCTCCGGATTCTCTGGATAAAGAAACTGATCCTACAGTGTTTCCTAAGTTCATATAATTATTAAATACAAGTCGGAAGTCGTCCGTTGTTTTATTGTTACACGAAGCTGCGTTATTGTTTCCTTCGTCTCCACCTTCGAAACGATAACTGCTAGGTTGTAAAACGGGCAAACTGTTATCCCACCAACAAGATGCAGCGGTCCAGTTTCCACCGGTAGCGCTTCCGACTGCAGGAAACGAAGGAGCGCAACCAGGAGCTCCTACTTGACTTACAAGACCAACTGCTTGTACGATTGGATTTGGATTATTTCCACCCGCGATAAAACTAGCCGATACTGGTGTGGTTAAGTATGTTTGATTGGCGGCTTGGGCAGATGTACCAATCGAAATATTATATCTGGTTCCGTATTCTAATTTTGAGTCCGTAGTAAATACTAAGGTTTGATTTCCGGCGGACCAAGCAAAAGTTCCACTTATTGGAGGTGAGATGCTGATCGCGGCTTGTGTAACCGCAGTATTCATAGGAGTGTTAAAATTAAATACGATGGATTGTGTATTCGGATTTCCTAAACAACCGTTGTTTACAGTTGTTGCTATGATGTCTGTAGGAATACCGATTCCAGCTTGACATCCTGCTAAACTGCCAGTTGGAACCGTGATCGTGTTTATATTTGGACCTGCGTTTGCAGTGCCTACAAAAAATGTGCCTACCGTATTTCCACTAAGAGCAATTCCGTTTTGATCTTTGGCACCCGTTCCAAAATTGACTATATATCTTTGGTTAGAATTGAAAGCGAAATCCGGTTGGATTGTTAGAGTATTGGGAGAGTTCCAAACGTAATTTGCGGATACTGTAGGACTGATAGAAAGAGCGTTTAATGTTGCCGTAGTGTTCATTGGTCTAGAAAAGTTTACAATAACTTGATTTACTAATGGATTTCCCATACAGGCAGTAGTCACGTTACTTGCAAAAAAATCGGTCATTGTAGCAGTTCCAGCATTACAAACTGGTGCGTTCCCAGCATAAACAAACATCCCACTTATGGAGGGAGACAGTCCTGCAGCGCTTGCGCTTCCAATAGTAATAGAAGCACTGAAAGGGTCTTTGAGATCCAGACCAGCTTTGTCTTCACAGTTTTTAGTTACCGTATAAGTATAACTTCCTGGATTTAAGGGCATAGATGGTGCAAATGTAAGAACGGTTCCATTTAGTTCTGTAAAAAAACCAGTAGTTTGTGGAGACATACTGAATGCAATTCTACAACTTTGCATATTCATTTCTCTACTAAACCCAACGTCAAATTTCTGTGTAGATGGAAGACTATCACTTCCTGAAGCAGGGCTACTAAAGATAACTTCTGGAGGTGGATCTCCCCATAACGCCCCCAGTCCTAAAAGTTTTTCTCCCGTATCTTGACAGTTTAAGTTTAGAACAACGAAGGTAAAAAACGAAATCTGAATACAAAATCGGATGATGGAAATTCTCTTATGGTTTTTAAACGTGTAAGTCATTTTTTCTAATCCTATTTTTTGGGCTTAGATCCCGTTTCTTGATTTTTAATTAAATTGGATAATATCGAGTTTCCCGAACCTTTGGAGTATTGGATTAATTTTCTTAAGCCACCTTCGTCCGTTGTAATTTGAGCGTACTCATAACAGTTAATTGCATAGGAAGTTAATGCATCCGTGAGATCTTCTTGGGATTTGATCATTTCTAATTCGGAATTGATCTGATCTTCTTTTTTCGCATGGCCGTAGGCTACCTTTGCGGCCATTGCCCTTCCGGATTCTACCTGAAGGTTAATTCTCGAATTAGCGATGTTGATGAGCTCCCAAGATTGATTAAGCTTATCTACACTTTTTTTAATTTCGAATCCAACTTGGTTTTCCATATTACGATAATTTAATAGTGCTTCGGCAAGTTGTATCTCACCTTCCATAGCTTTTCTGGACTGACTTAAATTGTCGAACAATCGAACGGAAGTGGAGTTATAACTGTTTGTTCCGGGACCCACGGTTTGATTTCCAAATCCGGGATAGGTTTGAATTCCGTTTCCGTCTTTTTGAACCCCAGTGTTTCCATTGGATTGAACCACACTACTACCCAAAGGCATCACTAGATTAAAATTGACCCCGTAACTATCATGAGTGAATTGATTATTGTTTCCGTTTCTTCCGGCGTAGGCACCTACATAAACTTTTGGCATATACTGATTATCTAATACTTCTTTTTCGTTTTTTAACTTTTTAACAATGATTTGCATTTTTTTCAAATCTTCGCGCCCGTTTTTTGCTTTAGAAATTAACTCATCCAAATTATGCGTGTTAGGTGGTGCATTGATGATAAAGTCAAAAAATATACTTTCGTTTAGTTCAATTTCTGCGTAATAATCTAAGTTCATGACCTGTTTTAAGTCTAATAAGGCTTGATCACTGTCATTTTTAGATTTTTGCACATTAAACTCAGTTTGTTTTAATTTACTTTCTAAATCCATTAATTGAACTTTCGTGATAAACCCTTGTCTTAATTCTACTTGTCCTTTTCGAAGTGCTTCTTGAGCTTTTTCTTGAGCTTTTTTTTGAATATAAACTTTTCCTTTTAGTGCTAATGCTCTGAAATATGCTTTTTGAATGTCTAGGCGAAGTCTGGAAAGATTGATTTTAAAGTCTTGTTCGTTGAGTAGTTCGGATAACTTTGCAATTTCTAAATTGAGATTCGCTTCTCCGCCGTCAAAGATCAACTGTTGAACCGTTAAACGAATATCGTTGTATATATTATCCGCTGAATTTACGTTTTGATTTCTGAGGCCATAGTATTGAATTCCGAATTTAGGAAGAAACTCTCTCCATTTTTCTGTAATCAACATTTTACTTACTTCTTTTTTGGCTTCTAATACTTTGAGGACCACACTATTGCTGGAACCGATGAGCACAGCTTGATCCAAGGTTATCTTTATCGGAGGTTGTTTTGTAGTTTGGGATCGAATCTTCGATGAGAAAAAAAGCGTTAAGAACATTAAGCCTAGGATTAAGGTGTGATATTTTCTTTTCATCTTTTAAGTCGATTCCGCTTTTTCTTTTAAACCTTACTTAGGTTTTCCCGTTTCTCTTTATAAAATCCGAGATTTTTACAAAAACTTTCTGTTTTTTACATTACAAATGAAATGTGATAATTTTTCCTTGTTTTTATCTCTTAATTGACTTATCTATACAGAGGCAACACATATTCCAGCATTTTTTTCAAATAATGTGATTTTTTTATTTGCAATTTATCTCAGATAATCTTTCTTGTATCACCTGAGCGAACGGGTGCGCTTTGGTTTGTAATTAACAAAAAGTTGGTTCTTAGCGAACTTAAGGTCTTGTTAATCCTGTTGTAACGTAGCTCGTTTTAGTTTGGGGTAGATTTGTAGTGTTAAATACTGCACTTTTAGCTCTTTTAGAAATCGCCTAACAATTGTTAGGCTGGGTCGGCATTTGAGTTTTTAAACTTATTATTTGGAAAGGGGACTTAAGATGATTTTGAAACGTTATTTCGTTTTGTTTCAGTTTCTTTTGCTTATTTTCTGCTTTTCGTTCTTTTGTAAACCGCAGAGCACTGATTACTCTTTGCTTTCTTATTTAGGTCTGGCCAACCAAGGTTCTTATATAAATGGAATTTTTTATCCTTCCACAAATCCGTTTGTAATTGGCGATATGTCTCATTTGAACGGTTTGAGTGGAGGTGATACTGGAACAGTTGTTTCTGCAACTGGTGATGATTCTACACTTGGTATTTCTACTAGAAATAACGGAGTTGCAGATATTATCTTTTTATTTGATGAAAAAGGAATTCCCTTTGCCATAGATACGGATGGGAACGGAGTTGCAGATTATTATATTTGTTATAAAAGCACTAAAGACTATTATTTAACTACTGGTTCTCGTTGTACTGGGAATGCGGTGACCGTAATTGTTGGGCAAGGATATGATACAAATGGAGACGGTGTTGCAGACAATCCTATCCTTTCTCAAATTGCCAGTGATTCTAATCCTCCAAACTCTGTGATCAGCCCGAGTCCTGGGATTTACGGTTCTTCCACTGAATTAACGATTGCTTGTAACGATTCAGTAGCTCCGGGTAACATCATTTATACGATCGATTCTTCTACTCCTTCTTTTGAACCCATTCAAGGTAGTATTTCCAATCCGAAACTTAAAAAATTTACGTTAGGTAGTAGCGATGGTACTTATACGGTTAAATATCGATGTAGAGATTTGGCAGGTAACGTAGAAAACGTTCATACGGATCCGTACGAATTCAATCATAATGTTCCTACGGTCACAATTTCAAATTTGAATTCTTCCGGTGTTAGTTCTTTAACGGGTGCAATTGGTACGGCTTCGTTCAATTGGTCTTCTAATTACTCGGGCTCTTATTCTATTCGTTTGAATGCAAGTAATTGTCAAAGTGGGACGATTCTTCAATCAGGTAACGTTATCGCGAATATTATAAATTCGTTTAGTATCTCCGCTACAAGCTTTAATATAGGGCCTAATACAATTTTTGTATGTGCAAGAGCGGCGCTTACCGGTTATCAAACATTAGCAATCGTTCGAGATGAATCTCAGCCCTCTATCATTCCTAATCCTGGAGGAGGAAATTATGGTAAGGCTCAATCTGTCAATTTTTCTTGTTTGGATAACAATCCCTTAGGTTGTGGAAAAATCGCTTATACCTTGGATGGCTCGGATCCGAATATCAATGCAAGTAACGGTACTATTCTCAATGGAATAGAATTTCAAAATCCAATTTCTATTCCCGTGAATTCTGCAGTCACTTTAAAATTTATAGGGGCAGATCTTGCAGGGAATTTATCGCCTGTTCAGTCTGCGGCTTATTTTATCACGACTCAAGTTGCTACTGTAACTACAAATAGTTTTACTCCTGTTAGTCGTGTTGTGAATGCAACCAGCGATCAGTCGGTCACTTGGGTGAGTGATCGTAACGGTGTTTTTACGATTCGTTCTGGTGCGAACTGTGATTTTGGAACGATTCTTTCGGGTACAAATGTAGCTGGTAGCGTTACCGCAGGTGTGCCAGTTACGAGTACGATTTTAAATTCTAACTTCGTTTCAGGAGCTAATTCTATTTTGATTTGTGTTGCTAATGCAGCATTAGATCCTCTTTATGGAAATACTTCTTTTACGATTACAAAAGACAATACTCGACCTACTGTTAGTTCTACTAATCCAGTAGACTTTAATATCGCAACTCCAGTGTTTGTCACTCCAAGTCCAGGTAGAATCCAAATTGTTTTTAGTAAGAACATGGATACTTCGTTCGGTGGAATTTCTTCCGGTTCTAAAATTAAAAATGTTTGTTATCCTATTCCTACAAATCCTCCTTTGACCATTTCTGTTTTTGATGGTGTTAGCTGGGATTGTATTGATTTTACGGCAACATATACCTGGGTCAGTGCGACTACTCTTCAAATTGATTTGTCTTGGATTCGTTTTCCAGAAAATGCAAAAGTTACATGGACTCTTTCTAAAGATGTTCTTCGAGATGTTGCGGGTAATACTCCTTTGAATGATGTTCAAGGAACATTTTTTACGGCTCAAAGACAAGAGTTCTTTAAACCTTTTAAAACAGATCAGACTAGTTGTTGGGATACTTCTGGCAATTTAGTTCCTTGTGCTGGAAGCAACCAAGACGGCCAGAACCAATATGGAATGGTTAGAAGTTATACGGTTCGATATTATTCTGGATTTGCGAATGACGCAGTTACAGAAGATAACACTTCCGGTTTAAAATGGAAAACTTGTTCGGAAGGTAAAATCTCTGCTTTGAATAGTGGAGTCACTTCTTGTGTGGATATTGTTACTCCATCTGCGAATTGTTCTCCTAAGGACTCATCTAATCAACCTGTTCGATTAGAATATTGGCCTTTTTATAGTTTTCAAGACAATAGTAATCAGGTTTATCCATCGAGTGTCAACGGTTGTTCTTATTTGAACGAATGCAATGCAGGAGCAGGTTTTGCAGGAATCACAAATTGGAGACTTCCTACTCAAAGAGAACTAGATACACTGTCCGTCTTCGGTTATAGTTCAGGTAACGCTGCTTTTCCAAGTCAGGGTTTTCCAGATCCTATTGCCAATTATTTTTGGTCTTCTACATTAAGAAAATCGAATCCTTTTTACGCCTGGGGAGTAAACTTTAACTACGGTGCTTCCGATGTCTACGTGCGATCTAACACGAACAATATACGTTGTGTTTCTGGCGCGGGAACTCAATCTCAAACCTTTACCGATCTAGGCAACGAAACAATTTTGGACAACACGTCTAACTTGGTTTGGCAGAAATGTAGTGCTGGTCTTTCGGGTAACACTTGTAATACGGGAACCGCGACTAAACCTACCTGGTCCGTAGCGATTAGTTATTGTAGTTCTTTGAGCTTGGCTGGTAGGTCTTGGAGACTTCCGAATATTAAAGAATTGAATAGTATCGTGGATATGTCTTCTGCGAGTTCTATTGTGACGATTGATCCAGTTCTTTTTCCAAATACTAAAAATGCGGGTTATTGGTCTTCGTCTTCCTATGCTCCATCTCCTAGTAATGCTTGGATCGCTTATTTTCCTACAGGGGGGATGAGTCCTTTTACAGGAAAATCGAATACTGCATATATACGTTGTGTTGCAAATGGACCATGATTTGAAGGTATCGAAGGGTATGGAGAGCAAGATGGTCTTAAATAAGGATAGTATTGGTTATCAACGAAGTCGGACAAAGTGGCGAGCCTTTAAGGGAATTGTGAGATGTTAAGTTATATTATATTCTGTGGGAAGTGAATTTGGTTTAGGCTCTCGGAGTAATGAAGTTTAAGGACGTATTATAAAAAATTGATGTAGTGGATGTGTCTTTTCTTTTGAGTAAAAAGTAATGTGTTTTAGGTGCATCATGAATGGGAATGTAGTTTTTTGGGGAGGATGTTGGAAGGTGAAGATGGAAAATTTTATTAATATGTATTATAAAAACGTGATGCAAAGGAATATACTTTCTGACCTCAGTCTAGAACGAGAGAAAAGAAATTTGTATGTCCATCTCGATTCCCTAGAAAACCAACGCCATTCGAAACTCAACCTTACTCTCTGCGGGTTGTTTGGTAATGTTGGTTTTTGGCTATCTCATTTTTTGAACTCAGAACACCGCTCTCTACGGGTCGCGGTGTTAGGTCGCTCAATATCCTCTGAATGGAGATAAAAATCTAATGTCCAAAGTATTTACTATACTATTTTTACTACTATTTATAACCGCTTGTAATCCTAAATCCAGCGCTACGGGTGGGGCGCTTTACAACGCTCTTTTGACCCTTTTGGGGCCTTCGGCGAGTGATCCTTCGTCTAACGCAGCAAATGCGGCCGCCTCTCTATTGACGCTTTCGTTTTCCACGGGAGAGTCTGTGGATTTAAATGGAGGGCATGGTTCTTCTGCTATTGGGATTGTAGTGGACCCTAGTGGGAATGGCAGTACTTCCGGAATTTCTTTAAATGGAAGTGGGGTTCCTCAAATCATTTTTGTAAATAACGCACAAGGACAACCGATTGGTGTGGATGTGAATGGAGATGGGTTGTTAGATTATTATCTTTGTGCTTTAGAAGGGGGTGCAGTGATATTAAAAACCGGCCCAAATTGTACTGGAAATCAAGTTTTCGTTTATCCTGGGTTAGGTTATGACGAGAACGGAGATGGTGTGGTAGATAACCCGATTTTAGCTTTACTTGCAAATGATTTGAATCCTCCGATTTCTTCTATCTTTCCTGCTTCGGGTATTTATGGAGGAGCTCAAAATGTTACTGTAACTTGTGCAGATAATTTGGCTCCGGGGAATTTAGTTTACTCTACAGATGGTAAAGTTCCTTCTTTTTCTCCTTTGGTAGGTTATGTTAAAAATCCGACTATGGCTAGTTTTACAGTCGGTTCTTTTGGACAAGGAATTTATACAGTTCAGTATAGATGTAGGGATTTAGCGGGAAATTTAGAAAATGTACATTCTACTACCTACGAAGTAAATTATAACCTTCCGAACGTCACATTGGAAAGTGTAACAGGAAATTTTTATGTAAGTAATGTAAGTGGTGCTGTAAACTCTCAGTCTTTTGTCTGGAAAAGCAATCAGAACGGTACTTTTATGATCCGTGCCAATGGAACCGGTTGTAACGACGGGGCTATCTTGAGTTCTGGTAATGTTTCGGCTAATGTTTCTAATACGTTTATAATCAACGCAGGTTCTTTGAGTGTAGGTACGAATCCGTTATATGTATGTGTGACTGCTGGTTTTACTGGACAAGCTAGTTTAACAGTGGTTAGAGATGATACTCCTCCGACAGTGACTCCCAATCCAGCTGCTGGAAATTATGGTAAGGAACAAAACTTTGCGTTGCAGTGTACTGATAATAGTGGCGCTGCTTGTAGTGTGATTGCTTATACAATTGATGGAACCAATCCGACGATTTCTGGTAGTACGGGTACGGTACTTACTGGATCTGCGTACTCAAATTCAATCCTTTTGCCAAATGGAACCTTAAATCGCACGTATCGGTTTTTAGCAAGAGATAAAGCGGGGAATCTAAGCGCGGTTCAGTCAGCCACTTATTCCATAGATACCACCTTGCCGACGATTAACATTTTAAGCACAATTCCGGCACCTTATTCTGGTTATGTGGTCATAGACAATTTAATTTCTCCTCAGATTTCTTGGGAAGTAAGCGGTAATAAGGTGAGTTATTTTCTAAAGAAAAAGTCTGAGTCCGTTTGTCCCTTATCTCAGGACGTGTGTCCGAAATCAGATATGTGTGTTCTATGCCCTAATCCGGGGGTTGCTAATTGTCCTACAGGTAAATATAAAGATACTGCCGGAAATCTTTATACCACGGAAGGAGATTGTAGTTGTAATAACGGAATTACTTTGTTCGGTTCTAATTCGAATGTGAGCGGAAGTTTAGGAGCGGCGAATCCGATTGCTATTGTTTCTCAAATCAATAACCTGAACTTTTCTTTAGACCGAAGTAAGCTTTTGATCTGTGTTGCCAATGCTTCACCTGGTTTTGGTCCACAATATGCAAGTAGAGAGATTGACGTTTGGAAGGATATTGACCCTCCTCAGGTTGTAAAAGTTACACCTTCGATTAATAGTCATAACGTAAAACCGGATCCGGGTAAGATAGTTATCACTTTTAGTGAGCCAATGAAGAACACTACACCTGTATTTACTCTTCAATACTTTAATGGTAGTTCTTGGGTTACATTTCCTTTTAATGCTTCGTATAAACCGAATTATGCATGGAACTCTGATGCTGGAGAAGCGCATAACGTATTGACTGTGACCTTACCTTGGGTTCGTTTTCCGGAAAACGCTTATTTACGTTGGCAACTCGATAAGAATTCAGTGAAAGACGTTTCGGATAATTCAGCACAAAGTAACGACGTGTCGGGGCAAGTGGCGGGTGTGTTTATGACAGGTTCTTACTTTTCTACCGTGCCTGTAACGTATAAAAGTTTGGTGTTTAAGACGGGACAGGTCTATTGTTTTTCTTTTGCAGGTGCAACCGATTGGGCAAATTGTTTAGGTAACACGAGCAGTATTTGGGGAGATCCGAGACAAGGACAGGATGGTTTTTTTCAGCTTGGTTCGGTTATGAGTACTTCCTCTGCTACTAACTCGACTTATCCAACGGAAGCCGCTACCAAAGATGATAAAACGACTCTGGTTTGGCACAACAGTGTTACGGGTGGTTATTACAACTTTTATGACGCGTTGCAGTATTGTTCTAATTTAAATTCGATTCCTGTTGTGGGAGGAACAACAAGAGGATACGCAAACAGAACGGATTGGAGACTTCCTGCCGCAGAAGAATTGGAAACCGTATTGGGATACCAAGGAACACATTCGATTCCATTCTCGTGGGGATGTTCTGGGGTAGGGGTAGAGTTGGATTTTTGGAGCTCTTCTTTTTTCACTTCGAACCTAAGTAATACTTGGTATGTGGATTTTTGTAAACAAAACGTATATTTTGCTCCGTTAGGTTCCGGGAAAAGGGTGCGTTGTGTTTCTGGAAGTATTCCAAGTGCGCCGTGATTCAGAAATGTAGAGCGGCCCATGGAGAACGAAATAGTTAAGAGGTGGCAAAGTGTTGTCATTGGTTATCGACGAAGTCGAGACTGGAGATAAGTAAGTAACAAAATTGCTGAGATTTGTTTAAGAAAGGAATTGTATCAAGAATTTCGAATGTATCCTTCTATGATTTTGAAAGATAAGGATTTTTATAATCCATTATGAAAGCTTGATGTATCTGCTTTTTGGTTGAGGGGAGTCTTGAATTTGAGCGTGGTGCAGGTTTTGAAATTATTTTTTTAAGGGCAGAAAATAGAGCATAATAGAAGTTTTATATTTAAAAATAATATGTAATGAGAAGTTTGCAGGTGTTTTTTGCCATAAGTGCATTATAAATTAAGAATGTGACTTGGGCTGATGTGTGAAAGGTGGAAGGGAGATTGTAAAATGTATTTTAAAAATATAATATATTATAATGAATTTCTTGTCTTTTTTACGGGGCTAACACTCTCCGTATGTGTCCTTTATCGTCTATTTTTTGTCCTCTGAATAGGAGAAATAAAAATGAAAATTAGAAAGTTATATGTTTGCCTGTTTTGTTTTATATGGATGTTGACCGTGCAAATCCAAGCGGATGCTCCTCCGACACGCTTTGAAGATAAATTGGACGGAACCGTTTTAGATAAAAGAACGGGGCTGATTTGGCAGATTTGCGCTGCGGGATTAGGTTCGCATAATGGTTCGGGTAGATCAACTTGCGGGATGTCGAGTGGAAATTTGTCTGGTAATGCGGATCAATACCATTGGGGAGATGCATTGAGATACTGTAATGGATCTTTGGCGAAAAAGCCACCGGTTTTGCCAGCAGGTAAAACATGGAGACTACCGAATATCAACGAGTTAAAAAGTATCGTGGATCGGTCACAGCTAAATCCTGCAATGGACACGAGTGTATTGATTGCAGGAGGGGATTATTATTGGACTTCCACTACAACTAACACGAATTTTGCGAACGCTTGGACTGTAAATTTTTTGTACGGCAGTGCATACGTGACCTCTACCAAGGACTGGGGTTATTATGTAAGATGTGTTGCGGGACCGTAATTTAACGTATAGAAAAAAAGCAGCATAACAACTTATGTTTTTTTTCGACAGAAAGCGAGCTAGGCGTATTACGAATTTATATTATATTTTTTGAGGATAAAAGACAAGAAAGGAAAACAATAAAAACTGCATTTACAAAACGAGATGTAGTAGAAATGAGTTACTGTCTTCTGAGAGAGGTAATCGGTTTTATAGAACAATTAAACAATCAATATAATGGAATATTTTTCTGAGTTTCTATGGATTTTATTGAACTCATAAAACAGTAACATCAAGAATTCCATTTGTTGATCTGGCGTTTTGTTAAGAGTCTAAGCGGGTTAGGCTTATTTAAAGTCGAGTTCGCGTTATTTAAAAGAAGGTTTTGTTTTATAAGAATCGGCCTCAAAACTGAGTAGGTCCTTATAGTTTGATCTTTTGAATAAGATACGATTATATTTTGGCGCATTGCAAAATAAATTTCTGTAAGTATCGGGCATTCGTATTCTTTTTTTATAAAGTTTGAAAAATTTGAGTAGACGAAGGTATTGTTTTTGATTTTCGTTTTTAATTTGTGAATTTATGTGTATCTTAAAATCACAAATGAATCAAAGCTATTCAAATGGGATCATAAACGAATCATGAAAATATTTCTTTTAACCTTAAACATCGTTGTAACAGCGATCGCTTGTATCTTGGGTTATTTTCTTTTCCAAAGTACAAAATTAAGCGAAAGTGTAGAATACGAAAAGCTAAATCCGAGTAAATCTTTGGTCCTTCAAATCATCAAACAACCTAAAAACGTATTTGGTGATTTTAAGTATTTTTTTGGAGCTAAACTTCCAAAAAGTGAAGTGGCGTTTGTAAGAAAATATTCTCCGGTTTTAGAAACAGAGAAAGATAACTTTGAAAAGATTGAAGACGTAACGGAATGCGGAAATGACACGTATGTCCTGACGTTAAAGACGGGTGAAACACTTATGTATAAGAAATTTACGATCTTTGATTTGGAATCAAAGGTAGTTGATGAAAAAATTCTCAAAGCTTGTAAGAGAGGAAGAAGTTAACAAAAGGCGAACTCGTTGCATATGAAGGACGAAGGTGGATTTAATTTACATTAATAATTTTGAATTTTATTTTAGAGGCGTGCTATAAGAATTCTGGAATGTAGTTTGTGCCAATAATATTTTAAAAAGATTATATAATTTTATTTGATTATACGTGTAGAGCGTTGGAGCTGGGATCGCTTTAGATGATTTGAATTTTAGGGAATTGTAAAAGTAAATGAAAAGAATTGGAAAAGTATTTTTTAACTTATGTTTGTTGTTAATTTGGAATCGTAAACCGGTTCGATCGAATTTTAAGTTTTTACGGATCGTATGTTGGGTTGTATTTAGTTTTGTAGTTTTCAATTGTGATAACAAAGAGAAGGGAGGGGAGGACTTATTGATAGCGCTCATCGGCACGAGCCGCCCGCCTGCATCTCTCGGAAACAGTACGGACACAAATGCACCGACCGTTACGTTTCAATATTCGGATACGGGAGGTTCCATCCTCAATCGATCTTATCCAGTATTGGTCAGTAATATGTTTTTAACCCCAACTATTACCCAAGACCCAAATACTTCTTTGGAATTTAAGTCCTTTTCGATTTCTCCCAACCTTCCGGCGGGTATTTTTTTTGATTCTTTTACTGGATGGATTACCGGAACTCCTACGGTAACGGTTCCAAGTTCAGAATATACAATTTCTTTAAATTACAGTATTCGCAATAATAAGGATAGAAAACTTTATCAAGATCAGAACACAACCGCCAAAATTTCCTTTTCGACAAACTATGATCCTACTTTGACCTACAGTTTTCTTCAACCGGGGAATAACATTTTGTCTTTGGGTGTCGGAATCACCTATTTGCCTACAGTAAACGGATTTGGAAGCGGTACGATCACGTATTCTATTTCTCCTGCGACACTTCCAGCGGGATTGAATTTTAACACTAGCAATGGAACCATTTTTGGAACTCCGACAACGGTAACTGGTTCTACGAATTACACTATAACGGCCACAAATGTGAACGCTTCCGATTCGGTTTCGTTTTCTTTGCAAGTTGCCATTGGACAAATCACGGCTTTGTCTTATCCGTCTTGTAGTAGTCAGTGCACATTTCCAACTAACTCACCGATTGCTTCCATGAACCCAAGTTATACTCCGAATATTCCAAATCAGATTAGTTCTTGGTCTATTAGTCCGGCTCTTCCAGCGGGACTTAGTTTTAACACAAGCACGGGAGTTATATCCGGAACACCTACATCGGTTTCGGATCCGGCGACGACGTATACCGTAACGGCCACCAACTCTGCTGGTTCAAGACAAACCACTTTTACGCTCGCGACTAGAAACGTCGTATTTGGGTATTTTACTCCTGTGACCGGATACACTCAGCCTATGCCCGGCCTGAATCGGTTTTCGACTTCGATCATTCCAAGTAATCCAAGTCCACTGTCAGGAAGTCCGATCACTTCGTTTACGATTACGCCAACTTTACCTGCGGGTCTTTTTTGGGATTCTTCGACTGGAAATATTTCAGGATACCCTGTTTCCACTAGCAGCGGGAATTATACGGTTACAGCAAATACTGCTGCGGGTGGTAGTAGTTCCACTTCGATTTTTATCAGTATCGGAAACGGAGAAAGTAAATGTTATTACGCGGGAACTATCGACGGATGTACTTTTGCGGCGCCGTATAGTTGCGGAGTATCTAACTTCTGTTACACTTCTTTAACTTCGTGTATCAATAGTCCCGAATGTGTGGAGTAGCAGAGGACGGCGCAGTCAGCTCTTTCCTTTGGAGAACAGTAGTGTTTTAAAGTATATTGCTAATTTTGAATGTATATTTTTTGCAAGTGAATTTGAATTAGAGAAACGGAATTAAGTTTGCGAAGGGTGGTGGTAATACAATGGAAACTAAATTAGAAAAAAGATATATAATAGAAATAAGTTACAGTCTTAGAGCTTTGGTTTTTAGTCTTTTGTTGTCAGTTTTTAGTCCGTTATACGCCCCGCCTGTCGTGGTTCCAAACCTAAATACGCCTGTGTTTAACGCTACTTCTATGGACCAGACTTTTAATGTCGCCAATGGAATGCAAACGGTAGGAAACTGGGACTCGTTTGTATTTCAGGGTGTGAGTATTTTACAGACCCAATGGGAAGCACAGGTGCAAGCTCAGATTACTATGATGGTGAACTCGATTACAACGAGTGATCACTACGCATCTGTTCAAGAATATCAAACCTACGTATATAATTCCTTACAAAGTAAGGCATCGGAACAATTGATTGTGTGGCAAACGGCGGTAGAAGCAGAGATTTTACAAGAAAGAAGTCAATACTTGTCACAGAAATATGGAGCGAACTCCAATGCGGTTCAAAACTCGACTTCACAGTTTCAGAG
>NZ_FTNA01000038.1 GCF_900156205.1 Leptospira interrogans | reverse complement strand
ACTTTAATTCTCTTGATATGAGATTTTGTCTCCTGTTGATCTTCCAAGTCATTTCGTAAGTCCAGTGAAAGCGAGGAACTCCCCGGTTCAAAGTTTTCACAAAAAAATCCCCTTGTTCATCCAGCCAGAGCATATAATTAAAAAGATAACACCGAGAAACCCCATGAGCAGCAGCTAACACACCTAAGGTCGCCCAAACACCGGTATGAACCCGAATACTGAATTTTTTCATTTTACCAACACCCAGATTGTATTTAATTTTACCCGCCTTATTATGAAGTCGCGTCATAGACGCAATTTGTTTCGAATATTTTCTCAGTAAAAAAGGAAGCCTATTCCGAAGAACCTTCCTTTCTTGAAAATCCAACCGATTCCAATAAACTTCCGGAACCAAAAGAGAATCGGTTCCAACAACACCTTCTATCAAAACAGATTCAATTTTTTGACCTTCATCGAATAAAAGAATATCCATACTAGGAAACGGTTCTTCTACTTATCTAAACAGAACGGTTTATAAAAAAAATTAGAAAGAAAACATAATAGAGTTTTTGAAAAATGAGTTCTATATCAGTTTTCGTTGTATAAAAACGGTCGATTGAAGCAATTTGTTAATCCGCACTTTCAACAACTCTAATATTTAAATCCAAAACTTCCTTTAAAATTCTAGAATTGACTCTGCCAGTAAATTCGTCTTCATACTGTTCCAGTTTTTTTGCGAACTCTTGCGAAAAACCCGCCTGGATTCTAGTCTCCGGAAAATAATGATACCCTTTTGCTCTTCTAGGAGTAAAGGGAAACTCTATCAAAGAAAGATAATAATCCCATTCATTTTGCGAATTTGGAATTCTCTTTTTGATATAATGATAACCTCTTCTTACATGTTTAATCTCGTCTTCATAAACCTTCTGCATAATTTCCGCTTTTTGAAAATCACCAAAATGTTTAAATGCCATCGTATAAATTTTGGAAAAATCAAGATTAGCTCCTTCAAAAGAAACTGCCATAACTGCGTAAAATTTTTCGAGGGTTTGCATTTTAGGAACCTGTTTCCAAAAAATAAAATTAAGAGGCCTATCTCCTAATTCCATTCCCCCTTTTTTCATTTCGGAAAGATACATTTTCAAATGAGTTTGCTCTTCTAAAAGAGTTCTATATAAACCGAATCGAATAGAAGAAGGTGCATCTTGAAATTTAAGAATAGCCCAAGCAAAAAGTTCGATCGCCATTAACTCATGATTTGCAAAATGATGTAGAGTAATAATACGATTCTCTTCGTTAAACAATTGTTCTAGTCTAGGAATTTTACTTTTTTGTTCTGAAATTTGGATCTTTTTTTCTCGAGCGGGCAAAGAAGGTACATTCAAAAAATCGAATGAACGAATATCAACCGGATGCACTGGCGGTGAAAATAATTTATCCTCCAGTCCGGAACCAAAAAGCACATTTTTGGCAAACTCATTGAGAGTCATTTTAAACGAGATGTTTAGAAGGATCGAAACCTAGTTCTATGATGGAACCCTGTATATTGTTTTCTTCCGGGTTCGAGGAAATATTACCGCATCCACAATGATATGTAATTTTAAAAGTATCCATCAAAGAACGAATGATCTGTAATCCTCTACCTACATTCCTATGTTGAACCTTTGAACCTTTCCAAGGAAGAATCTCACATTTTTTTTCTTGGTGTCGTTTAACGCAGGTTATATAATCGTCAAGACTGGTAACTCTAATATCAGCGGGCAAAAAATCTAACTTTTTAGATTTAAGTCCGGAACCATAATCCACAATCCACATTTTAAACTTACGATCTTTAATCACCCAACGACAGATAATCGTTTCTTCGGAACCCATTTTTACGTTAGCCGAAATTGAATTTGTAAGCGCCTCGTCCGCCGCAAGCTCTATATTAGTAATATCTTTTGCAAGAAATGAATTTTCGATCAGAGAATTTTTAAGAGCACATCTAAGTTCTTTAATACTAGTCAAATCGACCGGAAGAAACATAACGTAAGAACCTTCATTATGTTTGACTAGCATTGATTCCCTAGAATCTCTCATTTTTGTTCCCGCAAGCGTCTCCCAGACAACAAACTACAACCAAACGATTTGAACGAAAATACATCTGATTTTTCAATTCGACAACGAAATTCCGGTTTCTTTTGAAGTTTTTTCAATTCTTTGGAGTAGCTTTTCTTTCCCCAAAAGTGGAAATAAAATCGGTAACTCCAATCCGGCCGACTTTCCGGTAGTAGCTGCCCGAATCGGCATATAAAGAGTTTTTCCTTTTTGTCCGGTCACCTCTCCGACTTTAGACATTAGATTCTTATAATCTTCATCGGTTTTTGGATCGGAATTCTTCAATATTTCATAAAATTCATTTACAACTTTGGGACCTTCGCCGTCCTTTAAAAACCCGATGGTTTCTTCAGACTGGATCTTTAAGTCAGTAACAAAAAATTCTGCAACATAATCCGGAGCCTGTGTTAGATTATCCAAATACACTCTTACAGATTCTACGATAGAAGTAAGGATTGGGTTGTTTACATTTTTAACTTCGGCAGGAATATCTTTTCTATCCATCAGGAAGGGAAGAAGATTCTCTAATACTTTGGATATATTCAAATCCCGAATCGTTCGATTGGACAACCAATTGAGTTTGGATTTAGGATTCATCGCCTCCGCAATCTGAGTCAAATCCGAAAAGTTCGTAACAACTTCTTCATCACTACCTTTCGGCTTTTTAAATACGTCAAACGTAGAAGGAGATTTAGAACAACGATGAACGTCAAAAATTTTTTCGAGTTCATCTCCGGGAAGAAACTCTCTTCCGTCTGTAGAAGTCCATCCCAGAAGAGCCATATAATTTCGAAACGTTTCTGGTAAATAACCTAAATCCCTAAACGCTAAAATCGAAGTAGCTCCCGCTCTTTTAGAAAGTTTTTTTCCATCCATTCCAACGATTTCAGAAGCATGTGCAAATTCTGGAATATTATAACCCAGTGCTTCGTATAATAAAATTTGTCTCGGAGTATTGGAAAGATGGCCCACCCCTCGGATCACATGTGTGATTTTCATAAGGGCGTCGTCTACTACGACCGCGTAATTGTAAGAAGGAAATCCATCCGACTTAACGATAATAAAATCGCCGATCAACTTTGTTTCGAATTTTACTTTTCCTTGAATAATGTCATTGATGATCAAAGTTTTAGAAGGAGTTTTAAATCGAACCGAATATGGAATCCCTTGTTTGAGTTTTTCTTGCACTTCCTCATCAGACATATTCGCATGAAGTCCATCATAGACATAAGGAACTCCCATCGCTTCCGATTGTTTTTTTTTGGCTTCTAATTCTTCTTGAGTGCAAAAACAACGATAAGCCTTTTTTTCCTTCAGAAGTTTTTCAGTATATTCTTTATAAATATTCAAACGTTGGCTTTGAATATAGGGACCATATTCTCCTCCAACCTCAGGACCTTCGTCCCAATTTACTCCCAACCATTTCAAAGATTCTAATATGATTTTAAAAGAATCTTCCGTGGATCTGTTTTGATCCGTATCTTCGATTCTTAAAATGAATTTTCCGCCTTGAGACTTTGCGTATAAATAATTAAAAAGAGCGGTTCGCGCTCCACCTACGTGTAAAAATCCGCTAGGAGACGGCGCAAATCGGGTACGAACTTCTTTACTTTGATTCATGGGAATTGATTCTTCTCGTTGGAAATTCTTATGATAGGATAATTTTTGAAATTGGCTGTTATGGTAAATGGTTTATTTGTAATTAGATCGTAAAATGAAACGGATTTTTTGATTTCATTCTTAGTCAAAACAGATAAATCAATCTCGGAAGGAAAATCCAAACAATAGTATTCCGTATAAATTTCCGTTTTTCGAATAGGAAGAACTGGAATTGCTCCGTTCAATCCAATTCCAGGAGAATACTCAAGAGAATCGTAGTCATAGTCTCCGGAAGAAGTTACCGTCCCATCTGCAGAAACAAATTCAGTCCGCATCACCTTGACTAAAATTCCTCTTAAACTATGTTTCCACTGC
Organism: Leptospira interrogans; assembly: GCF_900156205.1. Classification (GTDB taxonomy): domain Bacteria; phylum Spirochaetota; class Leptospiria; order Leptospirales; family Leptospiraceae; genus Leptospira; species Leptospira interrogans. The sequence continues at coordinate 34,684 of NZ_FTNA01000038.1, read as the reverse complement.
AGAGTTCCAATTCCAGGAATCGCTCTAACTTCTTCGGTTTCCCTAAGTCCTACTTTTTCATCCATGACGAACTCTTTTTTTACGTCTTCAAAAACTTCCTCTTTTGATTGAAACGTTTCCGATTTTATAGAAAAAGTTTTCAATCGTTTAGTCACAAATTTAGGAGAAAACCGAATCCTTTGATGATCTTTTGGATTCCGAATCATAGGACCTTTCCATTCAAAAACTTCTAGCAAAGCGTTTTCCCGTTCATTTCTTTCGGAAAATTCTAGGTATTTTAGATTTCCTTGAATCATTTCATTTTCGCTACCGGATTCAGATTTTAAAATGATATACCGAGCTTGAAAACTAGAAGATTTGTAATACGGAGATACGAATGGAGATGAGGTGAAAAAAATTCGAGACGTATAACGATCAGAAATAGATTCCGTCCATAAGATCTCTTGCATACTTCCACACTGCAACACAATGAAAGAGAAGTATCCGATAAGTACTTGAATTTTTAAAAACTTAAAGGAACTCGAAAGCGGTTGCAAAAATTTGAAAATAGTTTTCATTGAATTGTAGATCTTGATTTTTCAAAAAACAGGCAAGGAAAATCCCAAAAATGAAACTTTCTTTACAAAAATCAGGGGTCAGATAAGCAAAGTGACCGAAAGCGAATTGTTCAAATATTCGTTTCAAAAATACTGTAATTAAATCCGGTCGATTTTTTATTGTTGACAGGATAGTCTTGTAGAATTTCGTTGGCCAAAACCGTATGAAGAATTCCAATCCACCAAAATCAAAAGAATCGTTTCCAAAACGTCCTTTTGAAGATCAAGTTAATGACGATCAAAGAAAATATTCTCGTTATGTATGCGATTCTCGGGCGATTCCGCACGAAATCGACGGTCTGAAACCAGTTCAGAGAAGAATTCTCTGGGCAATGTGGAACTCAGACGCAAGAAACCGTTATACAAAAACCGTAAAAGTTGCAGGGCTCGCAATGGGATACCATCCTCACGGTGATAAATCCATTCAAGACGCACTTTCTCAGATGGCACAAGACTTCACTTTTGCAAATAACATTCCTCTCGTTTCAGGCGAAGGAACTTTCGGAGACGTCTTAGATCCAAGTGCAATCGCGTCCCCTCGTTATACAGAAGTAAAACTTTCGGACTTTGTAAAAGATTTAGGATTCTTCGAAAGTTTACCAGATATTGATTACGTTAAAAACTACGACGAAACAGAAGATGAACCAATTCATTTTGTTGGAAAAGTCCCAATCGTTCTTCTCAATAATATTCAAGGAATTGCAACTGGTTTTCGTTGTTTTATTCCGGGTCACAGGCTTGCAGATATTGTTAAGTCTCAAATCAATTATCTCAAAAGCAAAAAACCTCTTTCTTTAAAACCTTGGTACAAAGATTTCAACGGCGAAGTAAAAATGGCAGAAACCGAAACGGGTAATATCACCATGTCCACTACTTTCGCGTTCAAATGGGAAGGAGATACGCTTTATCTTACCGATTCTCCTATGAACTGGAACCGAGAAAAAGTTATCTCCTTACTTGATGATATTTTAGAGAGAAAAGATTCCTGGTTAAAGGACTACGTGGATTATTCCAGCCAGACTTTCCGAGTTGAACTTCAATATAAAAAAGGCGAAAAACCGAGCCAAAAAGAAATCATGGCTCTTTTCAATAAAGAGGACGTTCAAACTCTTGCGATGAACGTAATCACTTACGACGGTAAGTTAAAAAATTTCAAACCGGAAGAAATCATCAAACGTTTCTGTGACTTCCGTAAAACACATCTTATACGAAGATTCAAACGTCTTTCCGGTTTAGAAGAAGAAAAAATTGAAAGAAACTCGGAACTGATTCGTTTTATTAAAGAGAAATGGAACGAAAAAGTAATTGGGATTAAATCCAAAAAAGATTTTGAAGAAAAACTCAAAACTTCTAAATTCAAATACTTTGAATGGTTATCTACTATTCCAGTGTATAGAATGACTATCGAAGAAGTCAAAAAATGCGAAGAAGCAATCGTAGAAGCGAAAACTACTCTGGCTCGTTATCAAGGATTGGTCAAAGAAGATAAAAAATTGACCGAGTTTATGATCATAGAGCTGGAAGAACTTCAAAACAAATGGGATAAAGTATGAGCACTGACAAAACCAAAGTAAAAGAAAAATCATCCCAAGAAAGAAATTTTAAAAAGTTATCTAACGTAGAACACGTTCGAATGAGAACCGGTATGTGGTTAGGACAAAATTCCGCTTCCACGTTCGAACAACATTTTTTCCGCAAGAACAACGAAGGAAAATACGAAATCGTTCACGAAGAATTAGAAGACGTTCCCGCCAAATTGAAATGTTTGGACGAGGCTTGTATGAACGCGGTGGATGAATACCGTAAAAATCAAAAAGACAAATCAATTCCAGAAAAAGATAAGATGTCCAAATTGATCGTTCAACTTTCCTCAGATCGCAAATGTGTAACAATTGCGGACAACGGCCGAGGAATCCCAGCCACAAACGCTGAAGGTGTTTATCTTCATTTAATGTATGGTGAAAATTTTGACGATCACGTGAAACAAGATCACGTCGCAGGTCAAAATGGTGTTGGTATCTCTCTCGTAAGAATGGTCTCCAACTACTTCAAAGTAAAAACTGTGAATAACGGAAGTTCTTTTAAAAAATTATTCACCGTTCATGATGACGTTAAAAAACAAATCCGTTCCTACAAACTTTCTAAAGAAGATACAGAGCGTGTGTTTCTCTATTTTGATGAACACGGAAAATTTACGGATTGTAATCTTCTTACCAAAGACCAAATCGACAAACTCAGTCCTTTATTAAAAAAAACGAATATGCAAGAGTTGATCGAAAAGGCTTCTAAAGAAGATCATGGGACTTCTGTAGAATTTGAACTCAATCCTAAATATTTTAACAACCTGGATATTTCGTTTAACGTAGATTTAATGAAACAATATCTACAAGACATTGCAATGACCAATCCGGGTTTAGAAGTTCAATTTGTCTTTAAAGGTAAAAAGGAAAAATATAAGTTCAAAAAAGGACTCGATGAGATTTTTTCTCATTCTGATCTTGTTTATTACAAAATGGACTATGTCGCTCCGGGTTCCGCCTCTCAACTTCATCTTGAAACTTATCTTGTAATTGGTCAGAATAAAAACCTAACTTGGGTAAATTCTATCTTTGCACCTCAAGGCGGTTCTGCGATAGAATATCTGGAAAACAGAATCTGTGACGAGGTTCGTAAAAAAAGTCAAATTGTAGCTCTTGAGAAAAAACTCAAAACGAGTTCTACTCGTAACGACGTAAGAAATTGTTTTCACATGTATGTGAACGCTAGACTTTTAAACCCACGTTTTAAATCTCAGGATAAATCCTATCTGATCAACGATCTAAACGAAGACATCCGTAACGCCGTAGATAAACATCTGGATAAGTTTATCAAAAAAACTGGGCTTTTAGAAGAGATCAAACTTCAGATGGAAAAACGCACTCAACTCAAAGCTTTTGAAGACGCCCAAAAAGGTTTGAAAAAAGCGAGCAGGATGAACATTCCAAAACTCATGCCTCCTACTGGAAAACAAGGTGATCCTGGAAGAGTGTTGTTTGTTGCAGAAGGAGATTCTGCAATTGCGGGTCTTCGTCCGGCAAGAAACCCTAAATTGCACGGTTTATTTCCTTTACGAGGGAAACCACTCAACTGCAAAGGCTTGAGCATAGCAAAAGCAATCGCAAACGAAGAATTAAAAAACATAGTCGCAATCGTCGGTCTTCCTTTAGATCAAAAAGTAAAATCTTTAGATGAACTGAATTACGAAAAGGTAAGTATCATCACAGATGCAGATTTTGATGGTTATGCGATTCGTTCTTTGATGCTTTCTTTTTTTTATGAGTACTGGCCAGAGCTTTTCGAACTTGGTTTTATTCATATTTCCAGCGCTCCTCTTTACGAAGTGGACGTTAAGTTCGGAGATAAGAAAAAAGAAACCATCTTCTGTATCGATGACAAGGACTACGAAGATCTAATCAAACGAGTGGAAAAAGGCGGCGGAGAAATCACTCGTAAAAAAAGAAACAAGGGTCTTGGTGAAACCGGTAAAGAAGCGATGAAGTTTGCGGTCGAAGAATGTATGACCAAGATAACAATCGGAAACAAAAAAGAAGCCTCTAAAATCCAAAGCCTTTGGTTTCATAAGGATTATGCAGAACAAAGAAGGGACGCAATTTCAGAATACGCAATGAGCGTAATCGAGGATTGACCTCGCATTGCGTAATGGTTTCATCATTTTCGTTGCCGCTCTTTCATCGTTTTTGTTGTCGTGATTTTAAAATGTATCGGCTGCTCGGATTCGAATGAACAGCCGATACCAATTCGAACACTTCCAGTTCCGAAAAATCTTCTCGATACTCGATGTAACTTACCAGAGATACATATAAGAAGTTTTAACAAAGCTCCGAATCAACACGAAAAACTAAATAACGAGCATGGAAAAAGAATTACAAAAGCAACCATAGATTGTAAAAACTTTCCAATCAAAATCACGGCACAATATCCTTCTTATGAAGAGCAATTTTTGATGGTTAACTATGGGAAAAAAACGATTAAGTTAGTTCAAGACCCAGGAGATGCCTGGGGCGGAGGATATTTAAATTTTTTAGGCGTCGATGATCGGTTTGTGTATTATAGCATTACTGGAGTTAGTCTTTCGGGTGGCGTAGTTCTAACTTACTATTGTTTCAACTGGAGAAACGGAGAAGAGTATTTTTTTGATTCCGATACCTGCAATAGCTCCCCATAAAATGGATCAGAATTTTCAAAAATCAAAATGTACCTCACTGGCGCAAGTCGATTCGAAATTCTAATCTCAATTTATAAGGATCTTGTAAACAGTAGAATTCATCCGATTATTAGAGCAACATGGTTTCATCATACCTTTACAATCATTTATCCATTTTAGACGGTATTTTGAATTTAATGGAAGCAATTACTGATCTCTAATAAAAATGGTTACCGTGAATTTATATTACAAAACGCTATTTGAACGCAAAATATCGGGTAACTCTATTATATAGTTCTGAATAATGAAGTTTCATGTATTTCTAATATTCTATTTTATTTTTTTTGGCAGTAGTGATTTAATTTCCGATAATCTGTCCTTACTGGAAGAATATAAATTGCTGCACTCCGATTTATCGAATATAAAAACGTATGGATACAAATCTTATTTCAATGATAGATTAAACAAAGCAGAAGCTAAAATAAATAATATTCAAGGAATTTTAAAGACAACAAAAAGCCGTTTTAATTGTGCAATATTAGGTTTTGGTTTTTTCAAAATCCGGTTATCAAACGGTTTAATAGGATATACTCGGCAATGTGAACTCAGGCTTAACAAAGAATTTGAACTAGTGAACAAGCAATATTCCTTTTATAATAAAATCTTTATGCCACGAGAGTTTGATTCGGACACATTTAAAATACATTTAGACAAAAGCATTTCTATAGAAACTTATAAAAAAGAAAAGCTGATCGTAGGGAAGTTATTAACTTATAAGGTCGATCCTGAATTATTAGAATATTATGAGGAAGGCATCTACTTTGCTAAAGACAATAAAACAATTGAAAACAAAATTATGGATGATGACAGGGTATATATAAATGTAGTTGAATTAGCCAATTATAATTATTTGTCTGTTCTTTTACGAATGTATTCTATTTTAATGATATTAAGTGAAAAGCAAGTTCCAAATATTAAATTCAAAAGGGAATTAATAAGAATACAAATTGTGAAAATTGCCAACGAAAATAATCGTCTTAAATATGAAGTAATGAGTGACTATAATGAGAATCAGACGGAAGATATTAGCGATTATGTGGATCAGGAATTAATTTTCTTAGAAAGTATTTTGCCATTTATAAAACACGATTATTGAAATACATCAAAATAACACCTTGTTATTCGAAATCGCTAATGTAATTCTCGTTTCAGAGCCTAAAGTTAGAAAACCTTATTGCGACAAACAAATTTTTCCAGATACAACCAACAAAATATTCTTTTTACACTTGATTGATTGAACGGATCAGAGTTTATTCTTTTTGCATTCAAAATGCGGAGTCAAAGTTCCATTTTTTGCAGATTCAGTCGATTCCAATAATTTTGATTTTTCAACTTTACATTCAAAGGTAATCTCATACTCGGGTGAAATTGAAAACATTACAGAGTCGTCATCAATCTTTAACTCTATACCACAATGACCATCTTCACTCTCGATGTGGTTCCTTATGCAAACGCTTGTATCCTCAGTTGTTCCCCCTTTCCATTCCAGTTCGTAATCGGACCATAAAGTTTCATTATCCACTTCTTTGATATCTATTCTCTGATCGAATCTAATAGAAAAATTTTGTAATATTGCTTCTAAGGGCTTCCCGTAATACTCCGCATTATAATCGCCATCCGTAAAATTCTTTCTCTGAGCCCAACCGGAAATATCATTGGATGTTACTCGGATGTATCCTTCTCGAATTTTACTGGGTTCCAGCTCGCTTACAACCATGACTGTGGAATTGTAGTTCAAAGTTCCGACGGTCTTGGAATTTAGTTTTGGCTCTTCGATCAGAACAATACTTGGTTTTAAATTGGTTCGTATTTTTTTTCCATAACTCAGTTGTTTTGGATTGATATAGATTTCTTTCTCTTCCAACAAACATTTAACAAGGTCTTCATTCCAAAAACCCTTTAAAGTCTGAGGTTTCCCTGTAGAATCTGTAATTAAAATTAATTTTGTCCCCCCTCGTATAGCACGCTCATAAGGAACCAACGTCTGTTTTTCGTCCAAAACATAACTATTGGATTTATAACGTTCCTCTTGGAAAAAAGTAATGGGACAGGAATTTGATTTTCTACAATCCCCTTTTTGAAAAAAGGAACACCCAACCAAAATTGAAATAATAAGAGAGAAAAAGAGGATTGTGAAAATTTTCATTTTTACAAAATAATTTGAGTAGCACTCACCGTCAATTTTATAAGAGACAGACACAGAACGGCGATCCATAGAGAACCGTTTTGCTGAGTTACTACAAGCTTGGTCTTTCTGATAAAGTACAATAAAACTTAATAGCCTTCACTCTCTAAGGATCGCTCGGAATAACTCAACACCTCATTTCCGATGGGTTTTGGGACACGCTGTAAAATTTAAATTAGTAAAACAATTTTTTAAAAAAGGAAAATTTACGATTAGCCAAGCTTCCTAATCTTGTTCCTTAGATTTAAAAGATTTTATGAATAGACTTTCAAGAGATGGAATTCCTATAATCGACGATGATCCCGAAGAATTAGAATCAGAAATGAATCTTTTAAAATAGCACAGTTGATTATCATCGCAGATTCATCCGCAATCGCTCAATTAAATCTTCTATCCCAATTATTTGAAGGAATCGTGGTTCCAGCTTCCGTTATGAAGAAATCAAAAAAACAGATAAAAAATTTAATACTTTTTTACAAGTTTGAAGCAAAACCTATATCAAAAATTGTTCCAACAAAGAAGCTTTTAACGCGTACAAATTCTCCCTAGAAGTCGGAAGCTATTATTTTATCTAAAGAACTAAAAAACTTCCGTCTTATTACTAGATGATTAAAAAGCACACAAGATTACTAAATTAGAAAATATAAGAATCATTGGAATCTTACTTTTAGGAAAAGGTTTAATTTCGGAAATCAAAAGTTTTATCGATACTTTAGAAAAAAATGAAATCCATGCCTCTACATCATTAATAGAAAAAGCACTCAAAATCAGTAATGAAATCTAAAACGATTCTATTTTTAATCGACAAACAAATTTTTCCAGATACAACCAACAAAATATTCTTTTCTCAAACCTGATTGACCGCACGAATCGCAGAGGCAAGAGCGCCTTCGACGGTTCCGTTTAATTCTGCTGTGTGTTCCCCTGCAAAAAAAATACGATCCATAGGTTTTAAAAGCGAGATGATCGATCCGTAACTTCCTGGAGGAAACGTTGCAATTCCAGTCGGAATAAATTTAGATTGAGAAGTTTCGCTGCTTTGAATCCTAAGAACTTGCAACTCTCTACCTTGTCCCAAAGATTCTAATGCAAGACGAATATATTCTACTTTCATCGCGTCGGTAGAAGAAGCCAATACATCGTATCTATCCCCAGTTGAGATCATTCCTAAAATCTTATCTTCTGAATTAATTTTGGTTCCAGCATCGTAGATAAAACCGGCAACGGAATCTGAATACGCTGAAAAACTTCCTCTTGTCCAAGGAGCCTCTCGAAGCATTAAAAAAGTTTTATATATTCTGGAATATCTAATCCGTAAAGCGGACAATTTTTTTTCCTTATCTAACTCTGGATCCCATTGAATTGTTGTTAGTTGATTTGCAGGCAATGTAGAAATGCAGGCATTTCCTTCTATTTTTTTTCCGGAAACGGTAGTTACGATTACCTTGCCTTCTCCTTGAGAAACGGAAACTACTGGATCCGAAAAAATGATTTCCGTATTTTCCAAAGAAGACACAAGTGCCCTTGTCAAGGTCTCCATTCCACCTTCTACACGAGTGTTGTATTTCGGAAAATTGACTAAATCCGATAAAACCTTTTGCGCCGACAACGAACGGAGAGAATCTCCATAATATAAAGAATATTTAAAATTTAGAATATTTAAATCCTCTAAACTCATTCCTTGATAATTTAAAAAGTTATAAAAACTAATCCGGTCTAATTCCTGTTGCTGGGTGGAATTAATTTTAGAATTCATTTGAACGAGTTTGTTTAAAATTTCTTGAGACTTAGGCGATATATCCCAAGTTCCGAACTTGCGATATGACCCAAAGAATAAATCTGACTGAACTTCAAAGTCGGTCGTTTTTAACCCAAGTTCTCGAATTAAACTTTTTGCGGTCCTATGTTCCGCCTGAATCCATTCGGCACCCAAATCCAAAAAATTTCCGCTTACATCTGTAACGGTTCTGATCCTTCCCCCAAGTCGATCGGTTGCTTCGATAAGTTGAACTTTGATTCCGGTTTTACTCAAAAGATAAGAAGCATATAAACCAGAAATTCCGCCTCCCATTACGATTACGGTTTTGCGAGACGATGTTCCTTGAGCACTTAATTTTATTCCTGGAAGGCCAGAGATTCCAGCCGCAGTTAAAATTCCGAGTTTGATAAACTCCGATCTGCTTAGTTTCATTGTTTTGTCCGATTTAAATGTCGATTTCTTATTTATCTTCGGTCAAAAATTAGTTTTTTTGGGAAAGATTTTAAGAACCTGTTCTAAAACTTCAAAATGTAGGACACTACTACAACTCAAAATCGAAACCTAGTTAAACTTGTGGAGCTACCATATTTTTATAATCATTTATTTAAAACTAACAGTCTGACTTTTAACAAAACTCACTTTTAAAAGTTTGGAACAAATTTTAAGTTTTTCAATTCCATAAGGTACACAAGTTTTGTTTCAAGATTGTTCAAAATATGGAAACTCAAGTAACAAACCAAAACCTTTAGGAAATTGTGGGAACTCTCAATTTAATTTTTATTCAATAGAGTTTAGCTGACTTCCTTTAAAGTGATTTAAATTCTTTTCATCAATTTCTCAGAAAAACCCTTGCATAGAAAAGACTTCCATTTTCCTTTGGTCCTTAAGCTTTCAGGGAGGAAGTTGGGTGTAATTCCCACGCTGACCCGCAACTGTGAATTCGATTCTAATTGAATCGATAAGCCAGATCTTCCCCGCGAACACGTCCTCGAGGTAGGGACCGTTCGATACTCGCTTCTGCATTTTCCTGCATCCGCGATGGGGCCCCGAAAGGCGAAATCGGAGAGGGGTCCGAGCGGAAATATTCACCATAAAAAAATTCGTTTTCGCTTAGAACTGTTTCTAAAATCGGTTTCTAATATTCCGAATTTAGAATCTATTTTCTCTTCTACAAAAAAAATTATAGGTGATTACATGAAACGTAAACCATATTGGAAAATATTAATTTCAACTTTCCTTATATTAGGAATGATGAATTGTTCTCAATCGAAAGACGACGGTAACGAAGACGTATTACTTCTTCTTGGAATTGCAGCTCAAAATTATTGGGAAATAGAAGGAACTTGGAACTACTTCAACGGAACTAAAAATTATGCTGGAGATCTTTTCAACGAAAATGGAACTACCTTAGTAGGTCAGTATATCATTAATAAAACTCAAATAACCAGAGAAATTAAGGATACTGGTTTTGGAGGAAGTAAATTAATCGGTAACGTGATGGAAATTGATCGTTCTAAAAGAGTAGTCTATGTTCAATTTACTCAAGATTCCTCTTTTTCAAAAGGGAAATTCGCTTGGTATCGTTGGACTTCGAAAGATGGTTATTATTATATCTGTCCCGATCTTTCTGGTGTAAATAATCAAAATACATTAGATCAAGCTAAAGCAGATAATTTAGATAACTTCTCCGACACTACCAATATGAATGCTGGATGCGGTTTGAACAGCGGATTTGCCCCCGGTCCTTGGAGCCGTTTAGAAATTCAAACTAACTAAAAACCTCTAGATAAGTATGCGAACGATTAAAATCGTTCGCATTCAATAAATATAAATTTTAAATCTATGAAAAAAAATACCTTTATTTACATTCTTCTAATTCTATTTTCCTCTTTTTATTCTTGTAAAGAAAATACCTCCGACGATTCAGAAAAACTCGTCGCTTTACTTTTACTAACACAAACCCAACAACAAACTCCTGAAGTAAGTCCTTGCAAAGATAGATTTGCGATCGACCAAGTTGGAATTTATAATGCAAAAGAAATCATAAGTGCGTCGGCACATACTGGTACAGGTTTTCAAGATTCTCACTGCGCGGTTGATGGAGTTTTAGGACTTGGAAATTTTAATGGTTCCCTTGACGTTTTTACTTTGGATACAAGCGGCGCGGGAGCTTCATTAATTTTAGGTTGGAATGGTAAAAAAGTCCAGAACACAGCTGGAACAGATTTTATCGTTTTTGAAAACCCATTCCAACAAGGTGGAAATCCAAACTCTGTTTTTTTAGAACCTGTCATCGTAGAAGTAGGTAACGATCAAGCCAACTGGTGTGGTTGGAATCCTGTTTATAACGGTGGTGGTGCGTTTTCTACCGATCCGGCCGATTGGTTACGGTTCGCAGGATTGAGATATGTAGATTATAACCAAATCACAAATCCGATGAATTCCGTTTCTTTATTTAACATGGGAGGTGGAGACGGCTTTGATTTAGGGGACGCAAATTTTGGAAATTCAGGAACAGGTTGTTCTGCAGCTCTCAGAGCAGAGTTTCAAAACAACGGATTTTTATACGTAAAACTGACTTCCGCAAAAGTAATTCTCCCAGCTCTTCCAATTCCAGGAGCCAATGAAAACCCGGACATAGACGGAGTGATCGCCAAACAGGTGAATTAAGAATATTAGAAAAAAAGAATAAATTGAATAACTCATTGAGAAATTAAAAGTTGATTTTAAGAATCGATATTTTTAACAACTGAATCTTTTAGCATTTGTATAGATTTTGACAAGGGCGGATTTTTATAACTTTTACAAAAACTAATATAGGAGTTTCCCTTTGAACCCAGACCAACTTTCTACAAAACTACAAAACAAGATTGATCTAAAAACAAAACCTCCAGGCTCTTTAGGAACGCTTGAATCAATCGCGCTTCAAATAGGCTTGATTCAAAATACTGATTCTCCAGAATTAAAAAACCCTCATATTCTTGTTTTTGCAGGTGATCATGGTCTTGCCGAATCCGGAGTCAGCGCTTTTCCAAAAGAAGTCACCCACCAAATGGTATTCAATTTTTTGAATGGAGGAGCAGCCATCAACGCATTCTGCAAACAAAATTCTATTCGACTTAAAGTGGTGGACTCGGGAGTAGATTTTAAATTTCCTCATGATACAGTTTCTCTTCATCCTGATTTTATAGACGCCAAAGTTGGATTTGGAACTAAAAACATTTTGATTGAACCTGCTATGACAAAAGAGCAATGCAATCAAGCTTTAGAAAACGGAGCCAGAATTTCCCAAAAATCAGTATCAGAAAATTGTAATGTAATCGGGTTTGGAGAAATGGGAATTGGAAACACTTCTTCAGCAAGTCTTATTACTGCAAGTATTTTAAAAAAAAGCTTAAAAGAAGTTACAGGAAAAGGAACCGGATTAAATGATCAGGGATTTCAGAAAAAAATTGAGATTTTAGAGAAATGTTTCGAAAAACATAAAACCAATTTGAAAACCGCTTTTGACGTTTTACAAACGTTCGGAGGGTTTGAAATCGCCATGATGGTAGGGGCTATGATCGATTCTGTAAAAAAAGGAAGAATCATTTTAATAGATGGATTTATCGCGACTTCGGCTTTCTTGATTGCTCATAAAATGGAACCTTCCATTCTAAAAAATGCGGTCTTTTGTCATAAATCTGTCGAACCCGGTCATTCTTATTTATTAGAAGAATGGAATATAAAGCCCCTTCTTGATTTAGGACTCAGACTCGGAGAAGGAACCGGATGTGCAATTGCATTTCCGATTCTTATATCCGCTGTGACTTTCTTAAAAGAAATGGCCTCTTTCGAGTCCGCAAAAGTGGATCAAAAACTTTGAATAAACTCCAAGAAGAATGGAACCGTTTCTGTGCTTCTTGGATGTTCAATACGAGACTTCCAATTCTTCCATTTTACGTTTATTCTGAATCTACACTTTCTAGATCTTCACGTTATTTCCCTTTAATCGGTTGGATCGTTTCTGCGGGAACATCTTACTCTACCTATTTTCTTTCTTGGATCTTACCAATCGAAATTTCCATAATCCTTGGAATGATCTTAAGCGTTTTGATTACGGGGGGTTTTCACGAAGACGGACTTGCAGACGTTTGCGATGCCTTCGGAGGAGGCTGGAGTAAAGAAAAAATTTTAGAGATTATGAAAGATAGTAGAATCGGAACATTCGGTTCTATAGGTTTGATTCTTTCGTTAGGTCTTAAATATTTATTACTCGTAAATCTCTTTAAGATCTCTCCTTGGATCTTTTTATTTACCTCTTGGTTTTCACACTCCGCAAGTCGATGGTTTGCTTTACTTTTAATGATGTTAATCCCTTACGCAAGAGAAAACGATCTATCCAAATCCAAACCGATGATCAAAAAACTACCTCCTTTTGACTTCGCTCTCTCTACATTTTTTGGATGTTTCCCCGCGGTTTATTTTTTGTACCAATTCCAAAACCAAATTCCAAATGTACTTTTGGGATTTTTTCTTTCTTCTATATTTGTTTTTTATTTTAGAAATTATTTTAATAAATGGATTGAGGGTTTTACGGGAGATTGTCTTGGGTTTATCCAACAAGGAACTGAACTTTTATTCTATTTAGGAATTACAGTTTCATGGAACTCTATTTAATCCGACATACTACTCCAGAAATTCCAAAAGGAATCTGTTACGGTCAAACGGACATACCTTTAATTTCCGACTTTAATTCAGAATTTCAATTCCTTCTTCAAAAAATCAACGTTGTTTTTGATCTAATTTATTCTAGTCCGAGCAGTCGTTGCAGAAAATTATCTGAATTTTTGAATAATCAATATTTAAGTAAACTAGAATATTCAGATTTATTGATGGAATTGAATTTTGGATCATGGGAAGGAAAACCTTGGTTAGAAATTCCAAAAAAAGAATACTCTTATTGGGCAAAAGATTTTGTAAACTTTAAAGTTCCCAACGGAGAAAGTTATCAAGGGTTATACGAAAGGGTTTCTAAATTTTTAGATAAAATTTTACATTCTTTTTCGGATGAAAAAATCGGAATCGTCACCCACGCAGGAGTCATTAGAACCGCTCTTTGTAAACTTTTAAATATACCACTAGAACGCGGATTTTATTTCGATCTGAACTATGGCTCTATAAACAAAATTCTCATAGAAAAAGATGGAAAAGATTTTTTTTCCAAATTAATCTTCTGGAATCTTTAAGTTGGTTATAGTTTTTTTCGAATTGCCGATACAACTCTTAGAGCCCGGTCCATAAAACTTTAAAGGCTCCTTACATAACTTATCAAAAAAACATATGATAACCAAAATAAAAATGTAACTATCACGGATTTCACTCTATTAAAATTTATAGTTTTTTGAAAGATTTCATAATGCGTTTTACTCATAATTATATACATAGCGCCAATAGCTTTTGTTCCGGGATAGAGTTTTATAAAAAAAAATCCCAATATCAATTTTATAGGAGTTTTTAGTAATGGTGAAAAAAAATTTTGTATAAATTGAACTTTCACATTTTAAGGTTTTGTTATTCATTTTTAGTGATCGAGTGTCTCCAATCTTATCGAGAATCCGTTTTTAAACATAAAATTAATGATATTCTAATATATACATCAGTAAAAACTTACAAAATAATTATCCCTGAGCATAAATAAATTCTTTAATATAAAACTTTTCAAAATTTAGGTTCGACCCACTTTTATGATTAAAATACGTTTTAAAATTTTGCCCTCTTTTTTAGACAACATTATCTGCCATAACTTTAAACTTTTAAGTCTGATAAAGAAAATCTTACATTTTATGTTTTTACAGAGGCTTTTAAATTTTATCGGATTTACATTTTTTATTTTAGTAACTGGAACAAACGTATCTTCAGAAAATCAAACGCCATCCCAATTGTTTATCATAGACGCTTCTGGATCTATGAACGAATATTTAGGGATTTATCAAAAAATTCATTTAGCTAAGAAACACGTTAGTCACTATATATCCACTCTTCCTCAAGAAACTGAAATCGGTTTTTTAGCCTATGGAAATCGGCTGCCAGGATGTTCGTCCTCAAGATTGTATCAGCCTTTAGAAATGGGAAATCGCGATACTTTTAAAAACCGACTATTTAGTCTAACTCCTTCGGGTGCTACACCTCTCGCAGAATCAATTCGAATCGCAGGAACTTTAATTTCGCAAAGAAAAAAGGAAACTGAAATTATTTTAGTGACGGACGGTATAGAAAGTTGTTACGGAGATCCTAAAAAAGAACTTCAAGCACTCAAACAAAAAGGAATCCCATTTCAATTTCATGTCCTCGGTCTCGGGCTCAAAAGTCATGAGGAGTTACAAATGAAAATTCTCACAGAGGAAGGAAATGGAAAGTATTTCAGTATCGAGGACGATTCTTCTTTTTATACCGCTCTCGATTCGCTTAGGAATTCACCCGCTAAAAAAACATCTCAAAAATCGAATGAATTGAGTATAAAACCTAACAGCGATTCAATGATATGGTTTGAAGAAATTCACAAAAACCAAGAATCAGATTCGAGAGTAGAATATACGATCAACTTCGGCTTTAAAACCAAAAACAATCCAAATAATTGTGTAATATTCAATTTAAAACAAAGAAAGAATTCTTCCTATCAAAGCCTAGGTCCAAAAAGAATTTCTTCCCCAGAAACTTTGATTCTGAATCAGAGCGCGTGTTTTGACGTTTCCGAAAGTAAAGGAACAATTACGATCGAAATTCCAAAACAAAACTCTCTTATCGGAGTTTTAGAACTTTGGGATATGACGGAAATTCCTTCTCCTATTGGAATTTCAAGAGAAGAAGATATACGTTAGACGTCACATATTCAAGTCAAATTCCGCTGGAAAACTTACTTTGTACTTAAGTTTAATTTCTTGTTTTTGATTCGGTTTTAAATCTAATTTCCATTCTAAAATTCCGGAGTCTTTTCTTAGCTCCGAATGTCCCGGCGTGGTATTAGAATCGATGAAAACCTTTACACTTTCTACTCCAGAAACTGGAATTGCTTCTTGAAACGAAATCTTTCTAGATTCTTTTCCAAAATTTTCTAACTCCACTCGAATTGATTTTTCAATTATCTTAGTACCAGAAAGAATTCCTTCTTTGGTTTGATTGGATTCTTTTCTATAGATCGCTCTAATTTCGTTTTCAGAACCGAATGAAATTTCAGCCTTTTCTCCGGGACTAATATAACCGAAGTTAGACGCTCCCACCATACCAGCTTGGCGAAATACAACAACTTCTCCGGGAAGAATAGGAAATCCAGATACGTTTTTAAAAATTCCTTTAATAAGCGGATAACGTTTTAAAGAAGGTACATATAAGGTTGTAAATGCCGCCTCCGTCACAAATGAAGCTAAAGATATTTTTTTAGACTCTTTTCTTGAAAAAAGAGTAACCGGTTTAGAATAACGAAATAAAAAACCACTTCCAGATTCTTCGCTACGTCCAGTCATCTCGGCTTCAGGAGATTCTACTTCCGGAGCTACATTGGATTCTTCTGCTAAATTTTGACTTTGAACAGCTACAATCCCGTCTTTGTTAGTTGGTTTTTTTTGATCGTATAACCTTTGGCTGGAAAGGCGAGGTCTTCTTCCGCTTACGTCTGGACTGGAAGTAGATAATAAAAGATTAATATTCTTCCAATCCTCTCCGCTTTCCTGATTGATTTCAGCGAGATATTCAAATTCAATCCTTTCTTTTCCATCCATACTAACCGAATAGAATGGTTTCCAAGAAACCTTTCCGGACTGATACGTAAGATTGAGCCTTCCTTCCTTTTTTTCGGTCCCGGTAAAACTAACGAGGATTTTAGTAATCCTGGAAGATTTTTCGGATAAAGAAAGAATCACGTTCATTTTATCCTGCAATTCAGAAAGTTTTTTCTTAAGATCTTTGATTGCACGAATTACTTCTTGATCAGAACTCAATAGAGTTTGAATAGCTTGTCGATTTCCGGAAAAAGTTTGAAACCATTTTTTAAAATCCGCTTCGTTCTTTTTGTAAAATAGGTTTTTGGAAATCATTTCCGTTAGTTTTAATCTAGTATCTACAAGTATCTTTTTCAAATTTTTAAAATTAGAATTATTACTTTCGTAAACTTCGATTTCCTTTTCTAAAAGACGGATCTTTTTTTGTAACTCTAAAGCTTCTTCGTTGTGAATGATAGATCCGGTTTCTATCCAAGTACTAGAGCCAACAACGGAGGCTCCTAGAGCTTCCACCGAAGCAACCAAAGATTCATCCTGAAGTGTAATCGGTAAGTTCCTGATTATGAATTCGTTCATTCCAGGCTCCAAATCTATTTTACCACTTCTTAAAATTCCAGCTGAAGACTCGTATAAGGTTACGTCTTGAATTTTTAATTCTACCTCTTTTGCATCTAAGGAAAAATTTATAAAAATCAAAAATAAAGAAAATAAAAATCTGTCTCGAAAAAATCCAATGTTACAACTTCTTGAATTCGCTAAAACGTTTTTTACAGATTGCGTTTTAAGTAGTTGTGGTAGGGTTAGAACTTGTCGAACGTCTATAAAAGTGAGGCATTGAATTATCCAATTTAACTTCTTTGATAAAGTGAAATTTAGTTTTGAGATATGTTGTAAGTAAAAATTTAATTTAAAAACAAATGTTTTATATTTTAAATTTTTCATTTTAATATCCTCCGGAGCCAGGAGTTCTAATAAGTCTATTTTCCGAAGGATGGCTTACAGAATATTCAAATTCTATAACTTTCTTTCCTCCAGAAGGAAGTTCTATATTGTAAGTCAAAATTCCCTCTTCGTTTTTTATTGGAATATCCTTTCCAAATTCAAATTTAATTTCTACACTATCGTCTACTGTATAAGGAACACGATCGATTAGAGTTAATGTAACGTTTCTTTTTTTACGATTTCTAACCTCAATGCTCACTTTATATTTAATTTTTGTGCGGGAAGAAATCATCCCTTCCTTTTGTTCAAAAGAAGTTTCTCTTCGATTTACAAGAATATCCCGATCTTGACCAAGTTCCATTCGAATCCTTTCGCCTGGTTTACTAGTGCTAAGAACAGTATTCCCCAAAAGAGTGTTTCCAGAAAAAACTTCCATAGGACCCGCGAGCAAAGGTTCTCCTTCCGAATTTGAAGTTTCTACTGTTAAATAAGCTCCGGGACCGGAAAGTGGAGACGTAAAATAACCCGGACTCAAAATAAGAGATTTCTTTTTTAGAAAAACCTTATTAAAAGATCGGTCGGAGAGAATCGTCTCTGAGATCCCGGAAGTATATTGGTAATCAAAACCTTCTAAAAGAGTAGGTGGAATCAAACCGCCTGGAACTTTTTGGGAAGAAAGAATTAGACTTCCTTTGCGAAGAAGTTCTTCTGCATATGTCTCGATCGAACTGAGTTCTTTACGTGAGAAATCTGAAAGTTTAGAAAATTTTTTCAGAGCCTCTTGGCCGTAGTAGTTCGCTTGATCATATCTACCATCATTGAAGTTATCTTGTTGATTTGCTAAATCGTTTTTAAGCTGATTGAGATTATCTTCGGTTTTAATTGAATTTTGCCGATTGGAATAATTATCTTGAAGTATCTGGCGTGATTGTTTAATCGGAGCCTGAGAATTTTTATATGTAGAAACGTTTTGCTCATAAGCATTCGATTTAGAAGCCGCAACCGACTTTTTTTTCTTTGGGCTTTTTTCGGTCTCCGCTTCTTTTCTAATCACTTCTCCTTGAACAGCTCCGCGCATCGCGTAGGAAGAATCATTTTCATCGTTTGGATATTCTTTAGAATCTTCCACGGAAGTTTGTGTTTGAATTCTCCATTCTCTTACGATCGGAAGATCGATGTCCAAATCCGGATTAGAGGCTGTAAAAAAAAGTTTTACCTTTTCCCAATCTTCACCCGTATCATTTCGAACAAGTGCAAACCAACTTAATTGGCCGTTTCTAGATTCGTCCGTAAGCTGAAGAGAATATTTCGGATACCAACTAGCACCTGAAATTAAATATTTATATTCGATTGAAGTTTCCGTATCTTCGGAAGTTTCCACTTCCAAATAGATTTCTTTTTTTTGTTTTGCCTCCAGTCGACCAAGATGATCTAAACGAGCATCCACTACCAAACCTTCTTCACGAACTCTATCCAAAACTTCTAATTTTTTTTGGCGTATTAAAGATAATTGATTTAGATATTCATGATATTGTTTTTGAAATCCGGATAAAAATTCCGGATCAGCAATTTCTTCTTGAGGAGAAGGTTCTTTTCTAATTACTGGAGATATTTTTACGATCGTTTTTTCTTCTGCGATTAACTCTTGAATTTCTAAACTCAAAAGCTCAATCTGATCGTTAAGTGTTTCCTGTCTTTTTAAAAGGGAGGCAATTTCTTTCGTTCTTGCTTTTCTTTCGATCCGAACCTTACTCCGGATTCCAAGAATCTTAATTTTTTTAGAAGAATCTGGAAAACGAACCGAAACCGTTCTTTCTGCAACTCTACCAGGAATTTCTCCTAAATAGATTTCGGAACTTCCCGCTTTTACCTTGGCTCTAAGATTTTTTGTAACATAGGCAAAACTAGAATACAAGGTCACGGATTGAATCCGCGAAGGTTCCGTTTTTTCGGTAGTCTCTGCAATAGTAGTTCGATCTTCAATTTCTTCCTGACCTTTCACCGAGGAAACCATTGAAATGGAAAAGATTAGGATCAGATTTAAAAATATTTTTTTTCCAATCGAAGTTTGTAAAATCAATCTTCGCATATTGTTTTCATCTCCTAAAAACGATTTAGAATTTGTTCCAAAATCTCAAAGAATTTAAGTGATCATTTCTTTAGAAATTTTTAATAAAATACAGTGTTCCTACAAAAACCGTCACATTTGGTAATTTGCGAAATTCCAAACAATTCTAATAACATTAAATTTTCGTATGAGTTCCCACATGACGGTTTTTGGGACAAGTTATTATTTTTATCTTCGCAACAACGAGCAAACTTAGAACTAAAAGTTTAACTCAAAAAAAGCCAACTACAAGTTCTTAAACAAAATGATAAACTTCTTTGCTTGAAAACTGCGGTAAGCACAAACAAAAAATGAATACGGAAATCGTCCTAAAACTTTAAAATAAAATCATTTTGAATTCGATGTGAGAATTCCTTTAAATTACTTCCTCGTCGGTTTATTTACTTTTGAACGTTTTTTCAATTATTAAAAATTATCGCCGAGAGAACTCTACAGGTTTTGGGCTCACTCTGTCTTTCGTAAAAGAAAGTAGCTCCTACAAAATAGGTCCCGATTTGAATAATTTAACATGAGTTCGATGTAAGTAACCCATGACTCTGAAAAAGTTGATCTGAACTTTACAGATCGACATCGACTCTTTAAATGTAGGAACTACCCAATTGATAAAATAGAAGTTTATATCTGTAGCATTCAAGTGTGGGAACTCACACAAAACTTAGGTTTGTTTGTAAAATGATGTGGAAACTACTACAAATCACGACTTTACAAATAAATTCTAAAATTGTAGGAATTCATATTTTTAGAAAATTCCTTCTCGTTCTCTTACGCCGAACTCACGTTAATTTATGAACTTTAAAATGATTCGTTCAATAAGTAAGCTACGAGAGTCCCACATCTAGTCTTATTGATTGGATTTAATATTTTTAAATATGCCTTTTACCATTTCATTTTCGTATGAATTTAAAAAGCTAAGCAGTATCCTTCGAAAAAGAATTTTATGATTTTATATTTTTAGGAAATATATTTTCAAAATATATTTTCATGAGATCTGCAAAACGAAAATAACCGATAAACTGATTCCCTTCCACGATTGCAATTTTATCCATATCGCGATCGATTAAAATCTTTAAAATAGCAGCCAATGTATCTTCCGGTTTTCCAAAAGGTACAGATATATCCGTAACGTCTCCTACTGTAATTAAATTAGCAATAACATCTCTCGATTCTAAAGTGTGTCTTACTTTTCGAAGTGATAAAATTCCTAAATATCGGTTGTTTCGATCTATAACCACGTAATCACTCGCTTGAATCTTCAGTGCCTCTTCTTCTATTTTAGAAAGTAAAATATGATCGTAAGTCACCGCAATTGCGCGTAATCTACTCTTCCAAGTTTTAACCTGAATCTCTTCTAAAAAGTCCCGATTCATATCCCAAAAATGTGCAGGAGATTGAAATCTATTTTCTTTTTGCGCGCGATATAAACTTAATTTATGACTCAATACAAACGTTAAAATGGAAACCACCATCAAAGGAGGAAGTAACACATAACTTCCTATCATTTCGCATATCATAATCATTCCCGCAATCGGAGCACTTGCCACACCCGCATAAAAAGCTCCCATACCGACCAAAATAAACGACGTAACTGAAAGATCTGGATAAACGAATATTTTGGCAAGAGTTCCCACACCTCCACCTAACATCCCACCTATGAACAATGAGGGCCCAAACATTCCAGCAGAACCTCCGGTGCCGATAGTAAACGATGTAGTAAGAATTTTCATTCCGGCCAAAATAAAAAATAACGTAACCAACCAAAGACCCTTACTTTCAAACATAGATGAAAAAATTCCTTGGTTTCCGACCGGATCTTTACCATCTAAAACGACTTGAAGCACCCCCGCTCCGCTTCCGATCGTCTCCGGTAAAAAAAGTCCAATCGTCCCTACAACAATACCACCTAACGCAGGTTTAATGATCGGAGAAACTTTCAAACGTGCAGAAAAATACTGAACTCTCCTAAAAATTCGGATAAAAACGTCTCCACATAAAAAACAGAGAACCCCTAAACCTAAATAAAAAATTAGATCCGTATATCTTGAAAATTCAGTGTTCGTAACTCGATATACAGTATTAAACCCATTCAAAGCAGAATATACTAAGTAAGCCGAAACCGAAGAGATGATACAAGGAATCAAAGAATCACTTTCTATATCTTCCCTATAAATCATTTCCACCGAAGTCAACGCTCCACCTAATGGAGCGTGAAAAATTGCACCCAAACCTCCTGCGGTTCCGGCGAGTAAAAGAGTTCGTCTCGCTCTTGCCCCCGCTTTTAAGAGAGTTGCAAGTAAAGACCCAAAACCTGCTCCGATCTGAGAAATCGGACCTTCCTTTCCTCCACTTCCCCCACTTGCAAGAGTAAAGACGGTAGCAATCGATTTGATCAACGAAACGACTGGATTCATTTTCCCTTCTAGATTGTGAAAGGAATCAATCATTGCATCCGAACCGGTTCCTCCAGACTCGGGTGAAAAACGATTTACGATCCAACCCGTAAGTAAACCTCCAATGATCGGAAGAAAAAATAAAAGCCAAGGTCTATAATCATCCGAAAAAGGGATTTCCCAATAAGATACATCGTTTGAATCGATTAGAAATTCTCCCGAAGCGTGTGGAAGGGAAAGACCAGCCGCCCTATCTAAAAATAAATATTCACATGCAGCTAGAATTCTGGAAAAAAGAAACGCCCCTAATCCAGAAACAATCCCTGTAATGATACAGTAAAAGTATAAAGATCTTCTTCCACTGATTTGAAAAATGGGTCGTTTTATTTCGTTCATCGGCAGATGTCCCTATAAAATCAAAAAAGCGGTTCCAATATAAAAAAGAACATTCTAAATTTCTAAAGTATTTTTTAAAATTTTACTGTATTTCAAAACGCCGTTTTAAGACATCATAAAATTTTTAATAAAAAACGCTCTTTCCAAATTAGGAATCTACGAAATTTGGAAAAATCTTATTTCTAGAGTGCTATACAAGAATTCTCACAGATTACGTCGCTTTGCAAACTTCTTAGACAATTAAAAATTATAGTAGTTCTTACATTGGACGGTTTTAGGAAAAATTTCCAATGACAATATAGAACAAGAAGTATAAATACCGTTATTTATATCCAAAAGACCAATTCTCATCAAAATTACTCCACTCATAACTACATAACAGAGTATTCAACATTTTGCTTTAGAATAGGGTTTTATGATAAAAACTTAAGATATTCAATTTTATAGAAATCAATAGTGGCATAGGATCAATAAGTTTGAAGAACAACTCAGCCGATTTAAAGTTTGCCCCAAATCTTATAATTAATTTCTAATAAAAAGTGTTAACCATCACATTGTATGGATTTACAAGTTTTTATTAGAATTTGTGTATGAGTTCCCACATTTTTGTGAAACAAAGCATCTCGCTTCTATGGGCGCTCGACGGATTCAAAATAGATTTTTAATTTTTGTGATAATCGCAAACTGTAGGCTTTATGCAAAAATTCGATTGAACAACAATTTTTTTAAGATTTTATAGAAATTTCTCTTTCTTTTAAGTTGCAATTTACTTCTGCAAATACTCAATACTTAAAAGTATAAGATAATTCTAATAAACGATTGTGAGTGGTAGTATCCTCTACTGCGCCCGCCATACGATATAATCTCGGAATTACAAGAGCTGCAATCACAACCCCTCCGTATTTAGTTTCAAAAACATTCCCGCTCGGACCTTCCTTGTTTAAAAGATTGTCCATCATACTTTTTTTATCATTATTATTCATCGCAAAATAATAAGCAAGTCCTCCAATTAACAAATCGCTAAGAAGATAAAAAGAACTTCTCATCAACGCATCGCTTGAAGTATAAACGGGAGATTTGTGGGAATTATAAATTACGGATAATGCGGGAGAAATTAAATTCAATCCCTGAGATATGATATGAGATTTTTTTTCCAATTTTTCGATTTTGTCTTCGGGTGTCGTTGTTGTTGCGGAACCAACTCCCATAGCATCTTTTTTCTGTAATTCTTCTTTAAAATAATTTCGAAACGACTTTTCCATTCCGTATTTCGGAGCTTCTATTCTTATGATACTTACGTTATCTCGCTTTGCAAATTCTCCTAAATAAATATCAAAGGAATATCTAGAATACCAAGGATTTGTATAATGATATTTGAATCCTTTTGTCTTCTTACTAAATTTTACAGAACCTTCCGCAAATTTATTTAACGCAGCCAAAATTTTTATATTATTTTCTTCTATATTTCCTTCCAACTCGATTACTTCGGACGCAAAAATAGAATGATACATGAGTAGAAGCGGAACCGTTATCAAAAAAAATCTATGATATCGGTTCACTGAATTTCACCACCTTTAATATAAGCAATCAATAACATGATGGAATTGTAACTAACGTGTGCTGATATGGAATACCATATATTTCCGGTTTTCAGATAAAAAAGTCCGAAGAACATTCCCACAAAACTAAGAAGAATCGGAACACTGACCGAGGTTTGCCCACTATAATGAACCAGCCCAAAAACAATCGAAGTAAAAAGAAGACCTGGAATTTCCAAACCTCTTCCTTGGAATTGTCTCAGACAAAATCCTCGAAAGAAAACCTCTTCCACAATTCCTGTAATTAAACCAACGCTATAAAGAGACCAAAGCAATAAAGAACGATTTCCTTTCATCTCCTTGAAAAGAGCTTCTTGAAATTCGTTTGGAGTTTGTTTTCCAAAAATTTTAGTAAGAAAAAAACCGAAAACGATCACAAATAAAAATACCAAGGCTCCAAGCCCCGCACCCGTAAACATAGTTTTAAGGTTGAAAGGATCGCTGAGATTGGTGTATTCCGCTTTAAAAAATCGAACCAAAATGAAATAGGCAGGAAGTATAAAACAAAGAGCCCAAACCAATCGATCCACAATCAAAAGCCATGGTTTTTCCTTTACCATTACTTCTATATAACTCTGATTAATTCGTTTCGTATTGGTTTGAATTTCTTTCTGAAGTTTTTCAATCCTCTCTTTATAAATCTCCGCTCTTGTATTGCCGTCCAGATAAGGAAAATCATCCGGTAATTCTTTCGAAACTAAAACGGTAATGACAATCGAAGTTGCAATCAAAGGAAGGAACACATACGTTCCAAGAATCAAAACAAAAAGTTGTTGAAAGGCGATTAAAATCGGTTCGAAAGGTTTCTTTTGCGAATTGCCAATATTTTCTAAGGATTCCATTGGATCGGGAGTCTCGGTTACAAGCATTTCTGTCTCTTTTTTTGCGTCATTGTTTTTTTAGAATCAACCGATTCTACACGTATAAGACCATGAAACCTTCTCTCAAGTATCCAATTGAAATCGTACTATTCCTTTTCACGGTTCTTTTTTTTAACAGTCGAATCAATTCCAGTCAAAAACCAGAACTTTTGAAAAACTTAGATTATAATAATCAATCCGTAAAACGACTTAGGGAAGACATTAAAAATAATCTGAAAGTTTCTATTTCCAACTTGGAAAGATCGGAATTAACTTCGCTTGAATTTTATAGATACGTCGTAAAAAAAGAAGACAACTTTTTTAAAATTATGGCTAGAACCGGAATGGATATAGATACAATTTCATCGGTAAATAGCCTTGCTTCTCCTTATGATATTTATCCCGGAATGGAACTTTTAATTCCTAACATGCGCGGCGTTTATGATTCGGATGAAAGAGAAAACTCTTTTTTAATTCGGAAAAAACTTTCCAAAAAATATAAACTTGCGGAGAAGTTTATCTCTTTTGATGAAGATAAAAAACTTTGGTTCATTCCAGGAAAGGGACTTCCCAAAGAAGAAAGATCTTTTTTTTACGGAGTAGCGTTTTATCGTCCATTAGGAAGCGAGGGAATTATTTCTTCTCGTTTCGGAAAAAGGAAAGATCCGTTTACTAGAAAAGAAACCTTTCACGGAGGATTGGATATGGCAGCGGAAGAAGGAACTCCGGTTTATGCTTCTGCTGACGGAGAAGTTTATTTTTCTGATAAAAAGGGAGGTTATGGAAATCTGATTATACTAGGTCATAAATTAGGATATGAAACTTTATACGGACATCTAAGTTCTATATCCGTTCGTCCGGGCGAAAAAGTTCATAAAGGTCAAAAGATCGGAGAAGTCGGTCAAACCGGAAGAGCCACCGGAAATCATTTACACTTCGAGGTTAGAAGATTCAACCAAAGACAAAAACCGATTTTTAGAGACCATGTTTAAAAGAATTGTAATATTCCTTTTTATTCTTATTTTTCTTTCTTTATCCTTCTTGATTTTTTTATTTTTACGTTCAAGTAAGAATACAAATGAATCTATCACGGATTCTCCTTTTGATCCTGGAAAAAATAATTATCTTTTAGAATCGGAATGGATTCATAAGGAAAATTTAAACCAACCTTACGCAATCGCTATAGACGCTCGCGGTTATGTCTATACTGGAACCGCAGATCATAAAGTCGTACAAATCCGTACTAACGAAAAAATAGAAACCTTCGCCGTTCTTTCAGGAAGGCCTTTAGGAATGGTATTTGATTCTCACGGAAATCTTTTGGTTTGTGTAGAAGAAGTTGGAATCGTAAAAATTCGTAAAGACGGATCACAAAAAACTATTATCTCTAAACTTCCGGACGGTTCACCTCTTCGATTTCCACATGGAATTGACATTTCTAAAGACGGAAAAATATATTTCACCGTTTCCAGCCAATCGTATTCATTACAAGAATCTTTTTTAGAAGAACTTTTTTCTCGCCCAAACGGAATGATAGTAACAGCGGATAAAAATCTTACATTAGAAATTTTGAATCAAGATTTGTATTATCCTACTGGAATCGCATTGTCATCTAACGAAGAATTTTTACTCGTATCGGAACCATTTCGACATAGAATTTCCTCGATTCCGATATTCGGTTCCCAAAGAGGTACGGAGAAATTTTTTCTTACGAATATTCCCGGAATTCCCGCTTTGATCAGTGGGAACGGAGGTTTTTTCTGGGTCGGAATTCCATATCATAGAAATGAAATTTTAGATAAAACCCAAGAATATCCCGAAATTAAAAACCTACTGACAGGTTTACCTGTTTTTCTTTTTGGAAAAAATATTCCGAGAGGTTTGGTATTTGCTTTAAATGATTTTGGAGATATTACGGCCAATTACCAAGATTTTTCGGATTCTTCGGTTGCAGGTATTACCGCAGTTTTAAACCACGCCGGAAATATTTATTTGGTATCTTCGACCATCGGAAAAATCGCAAAGATGAAACCGATAATCGAAGAAATTCAATTTTTCTAATATTAGATTTTACATAGATCCAAGCGCTTCTCTAAATCTTTCAAGAGGGAATCTATTTACAAAATCTCCGAATTTTTCGTCGGAATCCCCTTCGTTTTTCCAAAGTACAAAGGCCTTTTCCAATTGAGCGGGAATATCTGCGAGTGCGATTTTTTTTGCCACATACTCGCCTACCTTGGTTCCTTCCGAATCGGCCCCAAAAAATAAAGAATATTTTCCTCCGGCTTGTTGGCCTACAATTCCAACTTCCGCAGAGTAAGGTCTTGCACATCCGTTCGGGCATCCGGTCATACGAACCACAGGAGCTCGATCGCTGAGCCCCAATTTATCCAAAACTTTTTGAATTCCGTTTAAAACTTCTGGGAAAGAACGTTCCGATTCGGTTAAAGCAAGTGCACAAGTAGGAAGCGCAGGACAAGCGAGTGCACGATCATAAAGACGAGAAGGACTTTTCCAAGATACATTCAATTCTTCTAATCTTTTTTCAACCTTCTCTTGATCTGACTTTTGAATTCCGATTAAAATCAAATCCTGATCGGCAGTAATTTGAACCGATAACTTATAAGCACCGATAATCTCTTTTAAAGCAGATTTCAGAGGTTTACCTGGAAAATCTTTGATTCTTCCAGCAAGGGTATGAAATCCTAAAGAAAGAGTACCGTCTTGTCTTTCGTTCCAACCTAAATAAGAAGGAGTTTCCCAATTTGGTAATGGTTTGTCCTTATCTAGTTTTACGTTAGAACGGGACTCGACTTCCGATTGAAACCATTCTACACCCTTTTCCGCAAGGACATATTTTAAACGAGCGTGTTTACGATTGGTCCTATCTCCAAAATCTCTATGTGCAGTTACAATCGCTTCCGCCACCGGTATCAAAGCGTTTTCAGGAACCCAACCGAGCAAACTCGCCGCACGTGCAAATGTCTCCGGTTTGTTGTGAGTCATTCCGAAACCACCTCCGGCAAATACAAAATAACCGTCGATTCTGTTTCCGTCCGAAGAAAGAGTCGCCGCAAATCCCATATCGTTTGCGTAAATATCCACCGTATTATTTCCAGCAAGAGTTACTGCGATCTTAAATTTTCTAGGTAAATACGTTTTACCGTAAATTGGATCTTCTTCGTCCTTGTTGAGCTGCTTATCACCTAACCATACTTCTGCGTAAGCGTTGGTCTTATATTTAAAATGATCGGATAAAATCTGAGAAACTCCGTCTAACAATTGTAATTCTTTTTTACCGAGAGGATTTACGGCCTGAGTTACGTTACGCACAACGTCGCCACAAGCTCCCATACTGGAAAGATTCACTTCATGAATTGCTTTCATAACGTCTCTAAGATGAAAAATTCTTAATGTATGAAGCTGAACCGATTGTCTGGTAGTTAGACGAATTGCTCCGCCTCCAAATTTATCCCCTAATTCATCCCAAACCAGGTACTGTTCGGAAGTCAACCTTCCTCCCGGAATTCTTCCTCGAATCATAAAACTAGTAGGAGCTTCTATATCGTTTCCATTTTCGTCTTTTTTTCGATCTCTGTCTTTTTGTTGGTAAAGTCCGTGAAACTTAAGTAGTTGTTTTTCGTCTTCCTCATAAGTATCTATGTTTTGATCTAAACCTTCTGCGATTTTTCCTCTTAGATTATTGGAGTTTAACTTTATATCTTCGACGGGTGATAGTTCTTTTGCTTCTGACATAGTTTGGATTTTTCCTTTTTCGAGTTTATAATTTCGTTATATTCTTTTTGAATCGATTGGAATTCTAAAATAATCATCTTTGAGAGTTTGTAACAAATCTTTAAGAACTTTTCTTCTACGTTCTTGGTTTGGTAAAATAGACTTTAATTCTTTTCTTAATAACATAAGTTCTTTAAATTCTTCTTCGTGTTCATCGGGAATCAATTCCTCTAAAGTAGTTTTTACAACTCCGGAGATTCCTGCAAAATTTCCCTCCGTAGAAATTGCAACACGAATCGGACCTCTATCCAAAACTGCAGCAGAATAAAAATCACAGTTAGTTGGATCGTCGGAACAATTAATCCAAATTTTCCAAGAATGGGCATAGTCACTGAGTCTCCTATTTAAATCCGTATCGTTCGTCGCGGAAAAAACGAGGGCTCTTCCCTGAAGATCCGTAAATTCTA
The DNA here is from genome assembly GCF_900156205.1 of Leptospira interrogans. Lineage (GTDB taxonomy): Bacteria > Spirochaetota > Leptospiria > Leptospirales > Leptospiraceae > Leptospira > Leptospira interrogans. The sequence goes on along the minus strand of NZ_FTNA01000038.1, from coordinate 5,610 downwards.
CAGATCTATATTCTACTTTAATTTCTGGATGTTTTTCTAAAATTTGTGCTACTTCTTTACAAGTTTCTAAAGTGACCAAGGTAATTTTTGCACCGGAATCGATCAGATGAGGAAGCTTTTCTAAGGCGACTTTTCCTCCACCAATTAACAGAACATTCTTATTTTCTAAATTAAGAAAAGCCGGATACTTACGACTCATTCTTTCCTCCTTGGATCTCGGAAGAAATTTGCCCTAAAAAAGATTCTTTCGAAAACTGAGAAAAGGTCGAAGTCAATTTCTTATTTTCCAAAAATCGAACCACTTTTCCAATGTAAATAATCCCAGGGCCTTGTGTTTTCTTTTCCAAATAAGAATTTGCAGCTTCTTTTAAAGAACAGATTTGAATATTAAAATTTTCTAAAGAAGCATTTTCAACAAGTGCAACCGGCAGATCGGCCGAACTACCATGTTGTAAAAGTAAATTCGCGATTTTTGGAAGGGAAGAGGTTCCCATAAAAAGCGCAATCGTTCCTTTGAATTTGGCAAACCACTCCCAATCAGTTTCCTCGTTCAGAACCGTATGACCGTCCATGATCAAAACCTGGCGGGACAAACCCCTATGAGTCAAAGGAAAACCTGCAAAAGAAGAACCTGCGTTCAAAGAGCTTACGCCTGGAACAATTTCATATTTTATATTATGATTAACTAATGTAATTAATTCTTCGCCACCTCTTCCAAAAACAAAAGGATCTCCTCCTTTCAAACGAACTACGTTTTTTCCGGAAAGAGCATAAGAAAGAAGAAGTTGATTGATCTCCTCTTGAGTCGCGGAATGTGCTCCGGATCTTTTTCCGACGTAGTGAACGATCGCGGACTTTGGAAAAATTTCGAGAAAAGAAGGGTCTAAAAGAGCGTCGTACAAAATAATTTCGGCTTTGGTTAAAATTCGATACGCGCGCAAAGTCAGATCTTCCGGATTTCCCGGACCGGCCCCAACAAGGTAAACTTTGCCGGGACGAGAATCTTTATTTGTATCAGCGTTTAACACGGATTAGGCTCCGACTCCGGTAATCATCCCCGCGCCTACAGTAGAATTAGTCCCTTCATCCACCAAGATAAAACTTCCCGTAGAACGATTGATTCGATACTCGTCGAAACTCACTGGTTTTGCAGTGCGAATTTTAATCTTTCCAATTTCGTTTAACGTAAGTCCCTTAGAAGCGTCCAATTTTTCGTGTGTATCCGGGGCAACTTTAAATTCGATTTCTTTTACGATCGCTTTTACAGTGTTAGTTGTTTGACGCAGAATATATTTATTTCCAGATAAAAGGGCCTTGGAATCCATCCAACAAATATTTGCTTCTAAATCTTGGGAAACAATTGGAAGACTTTCAGATAAAACGATCATATCACCACGAGAAATATCAATCTCATCTTTTAAACGGATTGTAACCGACATAGGAGGAAATGCCTCTTCCACTTCTCCATCGTAAGTATTGATAGATTCGATCGTACTTGTAAAACCACTTGGAAGAACCGTAATAGAATCTCCCTTTCTAAAAATACCACTTCGAACCTGACCCGCATAACCTCTATAATCGTGATGTTCATCGGAAAGAGGACGGATCACATACTGAACCGGAAAGCGTGGGTCTTCTATGTTCTCATCGCTTTCGATATAAACTTCTTCAAGATGATTGAGAAGAGTGCGCCCATCATACCAGGAAAGATTTTCGGACTTGTCGACTACGTTGTCTCCGTTGAGAGCACTGATCGGAATAAATTCAATATCCTTAATATCTAAACGAGATGCAAAATTTAAATAATCCGTTTTGATCTCTTCGTAACGAGCTTGGGAAAATTCCACAAGATCCATTTTATTGATACAAACTACAAGATGAGGGATTCTTAACATAGATGTAATGTAAGAATGACGATAGGTTTGTTCGATTACACCTTTTCGAGCATCTATCAAAATAATCGCCAAATTAGAGTTAGACGCTCCAGTCACCATGTTCCGAGTGTATTGAACATGTCCGGGTGCGTCCGCAATAATGAACTTTCTTTTGGGAGTGGAAAAATACTTATAAGCTACATCAATCGTAATTCCCTGTTCTCTTTCGGCTTTGAGACCATCAGTAAGAAGAGCCAGATTGATCTGCCCGTTGTTTCCACGAGCGTTTTTTTCAATCGCTTCGAGCTGATCTTCGAAGATCGATTTGCTGTCGTAGAGAAGTCTTCCGATCAAAGTGGATTTACCGTCGTCCACACTTCCTGCAGTGATAAAACGTAATAAATCCATCAGAAGTAACCTCCTCTTTTTCTATCTTCCATAGCGGCTTCGGAGCGTTTATCGTCTAGTCTGGAACCTCTCTCTGTGGTCCGAGTCGTTTGGATTTCGAGAATAATATCGTCTATGTTATCCGCTTGAGAATCCACGGCGGCAGTACAAGTCATGTCTCCTACGGTGCGAAAACGAACAATTTTATCTTCCACCCGATCGTTTGCATCGATCGTAATGAACTTAGAAACCGGGAAGAGAAGATTTTCTCTGTAAATCACTTGTCGTTTATGAGAAAAGTATAAGGAAGGAAGTGCAATGTTTTCTTTACGGATATATTCCCAAACGTCCAGTTCGGTCCAATTGGAAATTGGAAAAACACGAACATTTTCCCCTGGACTAATTCTACCGTTATAAATATTCCAAAGTTCGGGTCTTTGTAATTTTGGATCCCACTGACCAAACTCATCACGAACCGAAAAAACTCTTTCTTTTGCTCTTGCTTTTTCTTCGTCTCTACGAGCACCTCCGATACAAGCGTCAAATTTAAATTCCGCAATTGTATCCAAAAGGGTCACGGTTTGAATTCCATTTCTGCTTGGAAATTTTCCTTTTTCTTCAACAGCTTTTCCCTGATCGATAGAATCTTGAACATAACGAATAATCAGTTTTTCACCGATTTTGGAAGCAAGCTCATCTCTAAAATCGAGAGCTTCTTGAAAGTTATGGCCGGTATCAATATGAACAAGTGGAAACGGAAACTTTCCGGGACGAAACGCTTTCAATGCGAGATGTACGAGCGTGATCGAATCTTTTCCGCCGGAAAAAAGCAGAGCAGGTCTTTCAAACTGAGAAGCGGTTTCTCTAAGAATATAGATCGATTCTGCTTCTAGTTGTTCAAGATGTGTAAGTCTAGATCTATTCATGGTTGAAGTCATATTGCTCTTTTAGGACCAAGCTTTTGACGAACTAACTTGCCGTCTACAACGTGAAGTCCACATTCTTGGTTGGATTCTTCCCACCACCATCTTCCGGCGCGAATATCTTCTCCGGGTTGAATTGCTCTTGTGCAGGGAGCACACCCGATAGAAGGAAAACCTTTTTTATGAAGAACGTTAGTCGGAATCCGATACGTATCTATAAAATCTTGAATGCGTTCCAAGGACCAATCCAAAAGAGGATGATACTTGAGTATGTTTCGAGAAGAATCCAGTTCTACTTTTGTGAGAGAATTTCTAGAATCGGATTGTTCGGAACGGATTCCGGTGATCCAAAGCTTGGTTCCGACTAACGCACGATTAAGTGGTTCGACTTTTCGAATATAACAACATTCTTTTCTGTTTTCAACTGAGTCGTAGAAACTGTCGGGACCTTTTAAGTTGATTAGGTTTTGAACCGCATTCGTGTCGGGAAAATAAGTTTCTATCTTTTTACCATAACTTGCGTTTGTCAATTTATGTAAATCGTAGGTCTCGTTGAAAAGCCGCCCCGTATCCAAAGTAAAAATTCTAATTTTAAGATTTCGAGAGAATATAACGTGAGTGATGACTTGATCTTCAAGACCCAAGCTTGTAGAGAAAGCCGCAGTTTCTCCATATTCTTTACTAATCCATTCTAAGGCGTCTTCTAGGTTCTTCAAAGGAGCAAGTTTTTGTTCCAACTCTTGCGCGTTCATGTTTGTGATAACCTAAGTCTTGAATGGTAGATCTACGCATCCAGCTTGATTTTATAATTGATTCAAGAAATATCCAGATTTAAGAAAAAATGGAGTTATTTAAATCCCAAAGTTTTATATATTGGATTTTTTGTAAACTATATTTGATATGAAGTCGTTTTTCATTACATTTTCTCAGTCTTACTGGAAATTTTACCGATTTGAATACTTACTTTTGAGGATTTTGTGAGAATTCTTAAACATAGAAGAACTTTACTTAGAACTTGTTCCAAAACCTCAAAGAATTTTATGCTATCATTCTTTAGAAATCTTGAATTAAAAATGCAGTAGTTCCTACAAATTATAGTCTCATTGGCAATTTGCGAACTTTCGAGCAATTCTGATCTTCGCTAAATTTTCGTAGCAGTTCTACATTTTTGTGAAACTCAATTTCACGGTCGTTCAAAAAACTCAGCGTTTTGCTTTTATGGCGCTCGAAATAGCTCAACAAACCACCTACCTAAACTCAATGCATCGCTTCTATGGTCCACTCTGCAGATCGGTGGAAACTCAACGTCTCACTTCTATGAGCGTTCGAAGTAACTCAACAAACACCACCTAAAAATCGGTGTTTAGGATTTGGGACAAATTCTTATTCTAAGAAATCCTGAATCTTTCTGTAAATGTGAGATTTTCAACGAAAACTTTGGATCTAAAAATTAAAGCTTTTGCGAACTTCGGAAATATTCTGAGTTTGATTTGAGGACCTACTCCAAATGAAAACAAAAATTTACAGAAGAAAACATAGTTAGATTTGTCATGTGCTCTGATTAAAACTTTCAAATCTCTAACAAACAATTGCTCCGTATCTTTACTCGGTAAAAAAAATAGTTCCCAGCGTAGATGAAGGAAGAACGCCTAAAGAAGAATTGATTTCGATCCACTTGTATAAAAGTAGTTTCAAATAAAAAATTTCAGATCAGCTCGCAAAACGGAAAGATCATTAGAGTCGTTGAAAAATTAATTCTCCATCTTGTTTCTGTTTCATGAAATGGTCGATCAAAGTGGTTTTGTTAATCGCCGTTATGAAATTTTTCAAGAACTCTATTATCTTAACATAAGTTCGACGTAAAGAATTCATTTTTCAGAAAAAGTTAGAATCCAAACTTTGTGAATCGATTCCTAAAATGTGGGATCTCCCGTAAATCACGATTTTACGAACAACTCTAAAATTGTAGAACCCATACTTTTAGAAAATTCTTTCTAATTTTCTTACATCGAACTCACGTTAGCTTACTTTTGATCTTTCTGAAAAACATATCTATCAACTAACACCAAAATAGAACGAATGTAAAATAATCTAACACAGATTTTTTCTTTACGTTATTAGACACATAACCTAGTTACGTAAAAACGGACACCTTTTACTCAGCGAATGAGGTAAAGGTGAATATGAATAAGAAAGGAAAATACTCTCCGGAGTTTAAAGAACAAGCAGTCAAGCGAACACTTTCTGGTTCGTTTACGATAAAAGAAGTAGCAGGGTCACTTGGAATCAGCTATTTTGTGTTACGACAATGGAGGGGAGAATACTTGAAAAAATCAGAAGATCAGCTTCCACTTACGGATAAACAGTTAAAAGAAAGTGAAGAACTGAAAAAGCTTCGGAAGGAAAATCTGAAACTGAAAGAGGAA
>NZ_FTNA01000050.1 GCF_900156205.1 Leptospira interrogans | reverse complement strand
GATTTTGTTCGCGGGAAAGCATGGCGGCAAACTTTTTTAGGATATTAACTTCCTCTTTCAGTTTCAGATTTTCCTTCCGAAGCTTTTTCAGTTCTTCACTTTCTTTTAACTGTTTATCCGTAAGTGGAAGCTGATCTTCTGATTTTTTCAAGTATTCTCCCCTCCATTGTCGTAACACAAAATAGCTGATTCCAAGTGACCCTGCTACTTCTTTTATCGTAAACGAACCAGAAAGTGTTCGCTTGACTGCTTGTTCTTTAAACTCCGGAGAGTATTTTCCTTTCTTATTCATATTCACCTTTACCTCATTCGCTGAGTAAAAGGTGTCCGTTTTTACGTAACTAGGTTAGGTGGTTATGATTCAATAGAAAATGCTTTTACTTTTAGTTATTATGACATTAAAAATATTGAATGGTGGTTTCAAATAACATTAGATGAAATAGATAAGATACTAAGTGGGGAAATTCAACAAATTAAAATCAGACAACCAGATTGATTCTAATGATTCGGTAATTAAAAACTACTGTAATTTGTAATGAGTCTATCCCAAAACCTCGAAGAATTTACGTGATAGTTCTTTAGAAATTCTTAATAAAACACAATAGTTTCTACAAAAACCGTCACATCACATTTGGTAATTTGCGAACTTTCAAGTAATTCTAATATTGTTAAATTTTTGTGTGAACTCCCACATTTTGAAGTTTTGGGATAAATTCAATATTGATTCCCATAAAATAAGTACTGCAAATTTTTTCTACAAAACCTTATTTCAAGATAAAACGCCGAGTGTTATCAATCAAGATGAACCACAACTTTTGTGAGTTGGGACAAATTCCCAAAAAATTTTTTAAAAACCTACACAGAATCTACGATAAATAAAAATTTAATATTTACTCTATTAGGAAACAAAAACTGATTAAAATTGCATAAGCAATGATAAAAAAATAACCGAACCTTTTTAAAACGCGTAATCAATTCTATAAAAAATAATCAATTTCAATGGTATATAAAGAAAACTGATCAACGTTGCACAACTACAAGCAAGAATAAAAAAATAAAACAACCGAACTTTTGTAAAACGTTGAGTTAATTCTATGTAAAAAATAAATATCAAACTCAAAACAAAACCGAGTATTATGGATCCCTCTTCATCATCTTTGTTATATTTCTCCGCTAATAATTTAATGTACAATAGCAAAGGAATCAAAATTAATATCAATAGATCAAACCAATGATATAAAAAGCTGAAGTGTTTTTCAGTTTCCCCTTTTTTTAGCGGCGATTTAAAATATAAAAGTAAAACAATAATCACTATCAAAGAAGTGAGCATAAAGCTCAAAATCGGCTCCGAATTTTTAATAAAACTAATAATAAAACCAAAATAACTAATAAAACTGATCAACGTTGCGCAACTACAAGCAAGAATAAAAAAATAAAACAACCGAACCTTTTTAATACGCGAAGTCAATTCTATGTAGAAAATAAATATCAAACTCAAAACAAAACCGAGTATTATGGATCTACCTTCATCATATTTGCCATATTCTTCCATCAGTTTAATATACAACAGCAAAGGAATAAAAATTAATATCAATAGATCGATCCAATGATAAAAAAAGGAATCCATCTTTCTTTCTTTTAACAAAGGCGATTTTAAATATAAAGGTAGGACGATAATCACGATCAAAGAAGTAAGTATAAAGCTAATAGCTGGCTCCCAATCTTTGAACAACTTAATAAAACTTAAAATAGGAAATAAATAATCCAGCAAAACTTTATCTACCCTTTCTATAAGATGATTTTTGTTTCATCCAATTCAGAATCTTTCATTCTTACAAACCCAAAGCGTTTAAAATCTTTTCCATCGCTTCCAAGTTCGGATAAACAATCGTCATTTTACCTTTACCGGAATTTTGATTATGACCGATTTCAATTTTCATAGAATATTTTTTTCTAAATTTGTTTTCTAGTTCGACTATGTTTACGTCTTTACGGGATCTTTTCTTTTCCGGAATAGAGGAACGTCCTTCCGAAATATTAGAAACTAATTCTTCAACCTGTCTTGCAGTTAAACCTTTCTCCGCAATTTGATAAGCAAGTTGTTCTATTTTTTTTCGATCCGCTAAAGACAAAAGTGGCCTTGCATGTCCTTCCGAAATTCTACCGTTTTTAATCAGGTCTTGAACTACATCTGGAAGTTGAAGAAGACGAATTAAATTAGAAATTGTAGAACGATTTTTTCCAACGCGAGCGGAAATATCAGTGATCTTTAAATTTAATTTTTCAGAAAGAGTTTTGTAAGCGATCGCTTCTTCGATTGGATTTAGATCTTCTCTTTGAATGTTTTCAATGATCGCCATTTCCATAGATTGGTTTTCGGAAACATTTTTGACGATTGCAGGAATTTTAATAAAGCCAGCAAGTTTACAAGCTCGATAACGACGTTCCCCAGAAATGATTTCGTAACCAGAATCTAACTGTTTTACTACGATCGGCTGAATGACTCCGTGTGCCTTAATCGTTTCCGAAAGTTCTTTTAAAGATTCTTCCGAAAAAGTTTTTCTAGGTTGTCCTGGATTTGGGCGAATTTCACTAATTTTTATTTCACGAAGCGCACCTTCCGAAGAAGAATCGATAGGAGTTTTACTTTCGTTAACTGGAATTAAATTTCCAAGACCTCTTCCGAGGGCTTTGGGTTTGAGTGCCATTTTTAATTCTTCCCTGCAACTTCCAGAGCGAGGCTTCTATAACTTTGAGCACCTACTCCTTCTGGATCATAACTTAGAATTGTTTGCCCAAAAGAAGGAGCTTCGCTTAACTTTACATTTCTTGGAATGATCGTAGTATAAACTTTGTCTTTAAAATAAGACTTAACGTCTTCAGCAACTTGATTTGCAAGGTTGGTTCTTTTATCAAACATAGTCAAAAGAACTCCTTCTAATTCTAAAGAAGGGTTGAGCTGATTTTGAACGAGAGAAATAATTTTCATCAACTGAGTCAACCCTTCCAAAGCGAAATACTCGGTTTGAAGAGTGATCATCACGCTATCCGCAGCGCATAACGCGTTGATTGTCAAAATTCCTAACGAAGGCGGGCAATCGATTAAGATATAATCGTATTCTGTCCGAAGATCGGAAATTGCATTTTTGAGTCTATATTCTCTTTGATCTTCTGCAAGTAAATCTGCTTCTGCGCCGCTTAAATTGATGTTAGAAGGAATGATATGAAGATTAGAAACGTTCGTTCTTTGAATACACTCATTTACGGAAGCTTCACCTAACAATAATTCATACGAAGTTTTATTAGTTTTATGGATCTCAAGTCCTAGACCAGAACCGGAATTTCCTTGCGGGTCCATATCTATAATTAAAACTTTTTTTTCAATCGAAGCAAGATTGGCCGCGAGATTGATAGAAGTTGTCGTTTTTCCGACACCACCTTTTTGATTGCTAATCGATACGATCTTTCCCATTTGCGCCCTTACTCTCCTTGCTAATTTCCTTCCAAGCTCTTGGATAACCATGCCTTGGGCTAGAAACCTTTTTCAAGAATTTAATATGTCGCATGCCTAAAAATTCAAGAGGAACTAGATCTTCTGAAAATTCCAATTTAAAGCCAGAATAAGAAAGAACTTTCTTCTCTAAATTTGTATCCATATCATGTTTTCCTAAAAATGGGACATAAGTTCCATTTATCTTTAAAAGATTACAAATCGCTTCTATACTATAAGGATAGGGAATAAAACCTCGAGATGTGACATAATTTAAAGATAATTTAGATTCCTCGGCTCGGATGAATTGAAATTTTACGCCATCAATTTGATTGGATCGAACAAAATTTTCAGTATGTGAAAGTTTTCTTTTTTGAGAATCAATTAAAACGACAATCGGATGTTCTTTGAGACAACGAAAAAAAAATCCAGGAATTCCTGGTCCGGTTCCCGCATCTCCAAGCTGCGTCCCCTTCCAAGATCCTATTTTTTTTGTAATTCGATAAACGTGATAAATCGATTCGAGAACATGCCGATCTAAAATTTCTTCTGAATCCCTTTTAGAAAAAAATCCTCCCGCTTCATTCTTTTCCTTTAAGAACACCGTGAATTTATGAACCAAATCCCAATCGAAGAAAGAGCTGATTTCGTCCGCTTCGGTTGGAAATCTTTCTTTTAGTCTTTGTAAAATTGACTCAATTGAAAATTGTTCCGGATCTTGCATGTTACTAAGATTGGATCTTGATTTGTTTTGTCTTCACAGTTTCTTTTTGTTTGTTTTGTGACACAGCAAAATCATAGCTCGTCTGAAAATGGTTGAACTCCTACTTAAATTCATAATGAGTATTTTAAAGTTTTGAGGTCCATTCTAAGTTATAGTACACTCCATAAGATAGATGTGCTAAAAATCTTTTTCTTTATGTAAGAATTTCTTTTTTGATCTTTTGAAATTAATTTGATTGAATACTGTTCTAGATTCTGCGCTCTTAGGTTTTCTTTTTAGAAAGAGAAACTAAACGAACTAGAATACGACCGCATCCGAAAAATAAAGCGATGTATTTTCTCGCTTTTCTATGATTCATTTGCGATCTCGAAAAGTTATTCGTCGTTATCAATGAATTGGCAGCGGAGATTTTGGGATAAAATAATAAGTAGAACCGAAGAGCAATTTTCTGTGAAAAGTCGTCATATATAAAAAATAATAGAATTGTTGAAAAATTAATTCTCCATCTGTTTCTATTTTATGGAAACGGGCAATTAAAGCAGTTTTGTTAATCGGAACTAGGGAATTTTCAACAACTCTAATATAAAAACTCGGAGTCCTAAAATTTATCTGGACTTAATATTTAGTAGATAAGAATACGTCTATTGTAAAATACTTCAATAGAATCGAAAAGCACTTCCTTACACTTGGAAACATCCTAAAAGATTTCTCGTTTTAAAAAAACAGGTTCTTATTAAAAGCGTTCATTTTTAAGAAGATCTGGTTTGAAAAGTAGACGAAAGAATCGCGTGAAGAAGAGGTATCAAAAAGCACGTTATGCATTCTTTTATAAAAACTCTTATCTCACCTAACTTGAAATCATTGGAGTTACTACTAGCAGTTCTGCTTTATTAGGCCCACTTTGAGATTTTCAAAACAGCATTTCTAGTAATGAATTTCGTAGGGGTTTCTACATTTCTAATGTTTTGGGACAATCCTCAGTTACTTCAAGGCATGAATTCTCACCTTGAAGTAACTCTAAAAGAACTTTAAGGAGCATTATTGAATTCTAAAACCGTTCTATGTAGAATTTCAATTCCTGTTTTTAAATGTTCAATCGTAGTACTTTCATTTTTACCATGTATTCCATCTATTTCTTCCGAAGTCATGAGCGCTGGAATCAAACCGTAACATTTAAATCCGGCCATTCTTAAATAAGATGAGTCCGTAGTTCCAGGAGATAAAAAAGGAGTTACGATCGAACCTGGAACCACTTGTTGAACAACTCCAGATAAAATTTGAAAATATTTTGAATCCACTGGCGAAATCGTTCCAGGTTCTAAATGTCTCGCACTGACTTTCACTCTATATTTTTCAGCGAGTTTTTTTATTTTTTCAAAGATCTCATTTTCACTAAAACCAGGTAAGATTCTTATGTCGACCATTCCTTCTGTTTTTGAAGTGATTACGTTTATACCTGCTTGATGAGTATCAATTCCGGTTATACTTACGGTATTACTAGTCATAGCTCTTAGATGTTTGTTTGATCGAATCACTCCATTTAGAACGATTCCTAATAACGGATTCCGAGATCTTTTTAATACAAATGAATTGGGGAAAGGGCTTACTTCTCCCATTTGATAAAAGAACGAAGCGGTCTCGTCTTTGATAATAACAACTTCGTTCATCTTCTTAAGCTCACTGAGAAAGTCGATGAGATTCAAAGCTGCATATTGTATTGGCGGAGTACTTCCGTGTCCGGAAATATCTTCTGATTTCAGATCCAACCAGATAATTCCTTTTTCTGCGTGTTGAATATTAAAGATTTTACTTCCCTTTACAACTACGTCTTTGGTTCCGATTCCTCCCTCATTGTGAACAAACTCATAACCGTTAAAAATTTCTTTATGATTTGCGATCAAAAACCTCATCCCAAATTCGGAACGACTTTCTTCGTCGGCAACTGCAAGATACATTAGATTTTTCTTAAGTTTCATTCCAGAATCATGAATCAAAAAGAAAGCATATAACTCCATGATTCCCAGACCTTTCATATCCACGGCCCCTCTTCCGTAAATTCTATCTCCTTTTCTTACTCCTGAAAACGGCGCCTCATCCCACTCACTTGGATCGGCTTCTACTACATCGATATGATTTGTAAGTATCAAACCACCTTCTGGATCTGTTCCTTTGATCTCCGCCATGATACTCGCTCTTTCCGGTTTTCCAGGAACTTCAAATATTCTGGTTTTAATTCCTCGTTTATCAAAGAGACTTTTTAAAAATAAAACCGCCTGTTTTTCATTTCCTCGAACCGTTTGAATTTTAAGATACGTTTGTAAATCTTTCGAAGCTTCTTCGGCAATTTTTCCATAATCTCGTTTAAACTTTGTGGTGGGGTTTATCGACTGGATCCCTTTTTCTGTAACAAAAATCGTATAGAGTAAAAATAAAACCAAAGCTCCTAAAAAGCCGAAGACGATTTTTTTCCAATTCATCTTTAATTCTCCTAAGTGCGGAAGAAAATATTGTGCCCTATTTTACTTTCAAGGCATTTCCGTTTGTGACTAGAGAGTTCGTGTATAAGTTTCCACGTTTTAAATTTTTGAAATTGGCTCTTTGTAAATAGATTTATTGTATCAAATTCATGTTAATTGATTTCAATTCTGAAAAAGGACTATTTTTACAATTTGTGGGTCTCCCAACTATTACTCAAACACATGAACATAAAACTATCTTGAGCTTATTCAAAAAATTAGAATGTAGATCTTTTTCAAAAAAACCAATAATTCTATGTTAGGCGCAACTTTTGAGAATTTCTGTATCTTTGCAAAATTGACTGTAGCAGTTTTCCACAAATTAGATCGCATTTGTGAACTTTCGAGCAGTTCTAATCTCGTTAAATTTTTAGTAGTTCCCACATTTTTGTAAAACTCAATCTCAGTTCCTAAAAGGAGCGTTCGAAAAATTCAACGTTTCGCTTCTTGAACTCAATAAAACGCTTCCTGAATGCCGATCCTTAGAGGACATTCGTTGAGTTTTCCGAGTCGCGTTCAAACTCAGCAAAACGCTTCCTATCATAACCTTACGCACAAGTATTGTATCTCAAAATTAATCTATCAGAATTATAACAAATCTTCTGTAAAACTTAGTTCCTACAACGCGATCCATAAGAGAGTTGTGTTGAGTTTCAAACGTGATCTGTCAAGCGCCAATAGAAGCGAGTAACCTAGTGACGAATTATTGGACACATTTTTACGCAGCATTTACTTCAAATTGCACAGGACTCACAAAGTCTAATGACGAATGAGATCTGTGTCTATTATAATAAACCTCTATATGATCAAAAAGTAATTCTTCGGCTTCTTGAATTTTATAAAAGTAATTATATTCCATTTCTCTTTTCAGAGAACCAAAGAAGGACTCAGCGACTGCGTTGTCCCAACAATTTCCCTTTCTACTATTACTCCTTCTGAGTTTATTATTTAACAGATACCTTCGAGTTTCGTACGAACAATAATTGGATCCTCGATCCGAATGAAAAACTAAACCCTT
>NZ_FTNA01000002.1:227523-319667 GCF_900156205.1 Leptospira interrogans | reverse complement strand
ACATTTTAAAGTAAAACTTAGACTTTGTGTGAGTTCCTACATTTTAAAGTAAAACTTAGACTTTGTGTGAGTTCCTACATTTTAAATCGATAAAAAAGACAACGTTTCTAAGAAATTTCTTCTTTTTTCAGAGCCTTTTTCAAACCCTCTAAAATCAGATCTTTTTCGTTTTGATAATCTCCTGGTAGAGTCAAATTTTGAATCCATTCCATCAACGCCGTGGAATCAATCACTTTACCTTCCATCCATTCTCCTGCCATTTCCGCTACAATCCTAAATACAGCAGAAGTATCTAATATTCCATTATCTTGAAGTACTACCGCAAAACCGGGAGCGCCTTCGGTTAAAATATACGGATGAATCTCTTTTTGTTTAAAAGGATCGATTCCAGCAGGAAGTGCACTTTGAATGTTCCAATGCATTTCCTCCTGATCCGGTCCGTGAACAGTTTTATTGATAAGAACCAAGGAAACCGAATTTAAATCTCCATGAATATTTCTATTTTCTTCTCCGAGTTCTCGGATTATTCTTGCGGCGTCTCTTGTAATTGCATCCCTTCCTAAAAAGTTTAGACGATATAGATAGTCTTCCAATTCTTTCCCTTGCATTTTACCGCATAGAATATATTGATAAAGAATAAAGATTAAATAATCACTTTCGGTATTGTCTCCAATTAAAATTTCCTTTGCGTTTGTAGGAAGATACAATCTGTCTCGAAGTAGAATTGTAAGTTTGTAGCTCATCTGATCAAAAAGACTTTGAAATGAAGCTCCTGCAAATTTTCGAATTCTTTCCATAGAACCTAAAATTCCATCCGTTATGAATTTGGCTGGATGGGTTACCGAGTCCCAAAATTTTTCGACAATCCCTTTAATGGTTCCTTCTAAATATTTAAGATGTAAAGATTCGGTTGTGATGGAATGACTTTGAATCGTACTCAGTAATGTCCTTCTAAAAAAATGAGGACTGGCGGATATAAAACAGAGGGGGGAATCTTCTGTAGCCAATCTAATTTCTCTATAGAGAGCTGGCATTCCAGGGAGAGGGAGTTTTTGTTGTGGTGTTTCGAATAACGTAGAAAGTTTTCCTTTGTTAGAATGAATGTCCGTAGCAAGATAAGTCTGGTCTATATCCGAAGTAGTGACGTAACCGTTAAAGTTTTCGGGAAGAATTCTGAGTTTTCCTTTTCCGATTAAGGATTGTCCGGAAATTTCGCTTTTTCCTTTTTGATTTAAGTAAGCTATGTCTTTTGTAAATTGTCTGTAAGAATCTAATTTTCTAAAACGAATCTGAAAGATATACTTTCCGGGAGGAAGGGGTTTTGTGAACTCGTGAAAAAAAAATCCACCTTCGTCTCCTTTGATTTCGGGAGATTGATGAACTAAAACATCGGATTCGTCCCAGATTTCTGCGACTAAGATTGGTTTTCGAACTGGTTCCAGTCCATAATCTAAAAATGGAGTGATTTCTTTTTCTTGACCTTCAAACAGGCCGTTTAACAAATCCCAACGGGAATCGTCTCTCATTTCTTCGGTGATTCCCACGTCCACAACCTGGCCACGAACGTAATACCGATTTTCGCGTCCTAAGGTTCCTCCGCAGATTGCGATCCTTTTTTTATCCACTAACTTCGCCGTTTCCGATTTGGATTCTGCCTGTTCGTTCAAGGTTTAAAACCTACCTCTTTTTATAGAATGGATCGATTGAAAATTGTACCGAAACGTTCGGAGAGTGAAAGCATAAAAAATGAAATTCTTTGTTTTCTGTACTTCTAAACAAAAAACACTGGTACCGAAGAAGAGTCTCGGATTGTATGAAAAAAAAATCCGTCAAATTTGGATATTCAGGAGCGAAAACGATTTATATTCGAAAGCTTCGATTTGAAGAAGCACAATGGAAACTAGAAAAGGAAATTCAAGAAGCTTTTTTAGCCGGGGAAACTCTGATTGAAATTGTTCACGGTATTGGAGAAGGAATTCTCAAAAAACTAACTTTAGATACGATTCGATCTCACGATTTTCTAAAGGAAGTAGATTATTCTCAGTTTGGAATTTCCAACCCGGGTTCCACGTTGGTCGAAGTATTAGGTCCCGATAAGGACGTTCTCAAAAGGTATCTCAGATGACAAAAGTAGAAACTCGATTGGAAATTTTAGACGTAACTTTGAGAGACGGGGAGCAGACCAGAGGGGTCAGTTTTTCCACTTCCGAAAAACTAAATATCGCAAAATTTCTATTACAAAAACTAAATGTAGATCGGGTAGAGATTGCGTCTGCAAGAGTTTCTAAAGGGGAATTGGAAACGGTCCAAAAAATCATGGAATGGGCTGCAACAGAACAGCTTACGGAAAGAATCGAAATCTTAGGTTTTGTAGACGGGAATAAAACCGTAGATTGGATCAAAGATAGTGGGGCTAAGGTTTTAAATCTTTTGACTAAGGGATCGCTTCATCATTTAGAAAAACAATTAGGCAAAACTCCGAAAGAATTCTTTACAGACGTTTCTTTTGTAATAGAATACGCGATCAAAAGCGGACTTAAAATAAACGTATATTTAGAAGATTGGTCCAACGGTTTCAGAAACAGTCCAGATTACGTCAAATCGCTCGTAGAACATCTAAGTAAAGAACATATAGAAAGAATTTTTCTTCCAGACACGTTAGGCGTTCTTTCGCCAGAAGAGACGTTTCAAGGAGTGGATTCACTCATTCAAAAATACCCGGATATTCATTTTGAATTTCACGGACATAACGACTACGATCTTTCCGTGGCAAATAGTCTTCAAGCGATTCGTGCCGGAGTCAAAGGTCTTCACGCTTCTATAAATGGTCTCGGAGAAAGAGCCGGAAATACTCCGTTGGAAGCACTCGTAACCACGATTCATGATAAGTCTAACTCTAAAACGAACATAAACGAAATTGCAATTACGGAAGCAAGCCGTCTTGTAGAAGTATTCAGCGGAAAAAGAATTTCTGCAAATAGACCGATCGTTGGAGAAGACGTGTTTACTCAGACCGCGGGAGTACACGCAGACGGAGACAAAAAAGGAAATTTATACGCAAATCCTATTTTACCGGAAAGATTTGGTAGGAAAAGAAGTTACGCGTTAGGCAAACTTGCAGGTAAGGCGAGTATCTCCGAAAATGTAAAACAACTCGGAATGGTTTTAAGTGACGTGGTTTTACAAAAGGTTTTAGAAAGGGTGATCGAATTAGGAGATCAGAATAAACTAGTGACACCTGAAGATCTTCCATTTATCATTGCGGACGTTTCTGGAAGAACCGGAGAAAAGGTACTTACAATCAAATCTTGTAATATTCATTCCGGAATTGGAATTCGTCCTCACGCACAAATTGAATTGGAATATCAGGGAAAGATTCATAAGGAAATTTCTGAAGGAGACGGAGGGTATGATGCGTTTATGAATGCACTTACTAAAATTACGAATCGCCTCGGTATTAGTATTCCTAAATTGATAGATTACGAAGTAAGGATTCCTCCTGGTGGAAAAACAGATGCACTTGTAGAAACTAGGATCACCTGGAACAAGTCCTTAGATTTAGAAGAGGACCAGACTTTCAAAACGATGGGAGTTCATCCGGATCAAACGGTTGCAGCGGTTCATGCAACTGAAAAGATGCTCAATCAAATTCTACAACCATGGCAAATCTAAAACTATTATTGGTAGGGATTGGAAATCCAGGCCAAAAATATGTTCACAACCGGCATAACATCGGTTTTGTGATCTTGGATTCTCTCTTGGATTCTTCTTCCGTAAGTTATCAAACCAATTCTAAATATTCTTTAGCTAGAACCGATGAAGATGGGGTTACGATTTTTTATCTAAAACCCTTAGAATTTATGAATCTTTCTGGAAAGTCTGTTGCGGAAATCGCTAAAAAAAACGGAATTTCTCCTGAAAACATTTTAATTATTCACGATGAAATTGATTTCGAGTTCGGTAAGTTGAAATTGAAAGGCGGAGGTGGACACGCTGGTCATAACGGACTTAGAAACATAGTAGAAAAATTAGGTACCAATACATTCTTTCGACTTAGGTTTGGGGTCGGAAAACCTTCCATTACTTCAGAAGTGCCGGATTATGTGCTTTCCAATTTTCTTCCGAACGAAAAAGAAAAAATTCCAGAACTTGTAAAAGTTTCTTTGCAAAAAATCTCGGATTGGATTCGAGAAAGAAAAAACGGATTTCAAAAACTCTCCGATAATCAATAGGAAGGAATCGTTTTCACTTTTGTAAAACTGGGTATAAGACTATAGATTTTGCTTCTATAAAATGAATTTTTAATATAATGACCACAAAACGGCGATTTCATGCTGGAATTTGTTGTACGATCATTGTCTTAGGATTTCTAAAAAATCTCTATTGTTTTGAATCATCAAGTTGTAAAGTGGTTCGGTTTTTTTGTAGAAATGATTTTATGGAGAATTTCATTGGGTGACTATCCTTTCCAATTTCCAGAATTTTCTTCCGAATCTTTAAATGAAACGGCTAAGAAATTCATAAACTATTTAAAGATCGAAAAGAACTATTCACAAAACACAATCAACGCTTACAGTATTGATTTAAAATTTTTTTTCGAGTTTTGTGAAAAAGAACAACTAGATATTTTTCAGATCGAACCAGTGGATATCCGATCTTACTTTGCGTATCTCGCAAAAAAACACGAGATAGATCGCAGGTCTCAAAGTAGAAAGTTATCTTCTCTTAGAACCTTTTACAAGGTTCTTTTGAGAGAGGATCTAGTAAAATCCAATCCGGCTACTCAACTCAGTTTTCCTAAAGTTAGAAAAGAAGTTCCTAAAAATTTCAGGATAAACGAAACGGAAGAAATCCTGGAATTTGAGTCAGAAAATGCTTCCGAAGTTTCGGAAATCAGAGATAGGGCGATGATCGAGGTTTTATATTCTTCCGGTCTTAGGGTATTTGAACTTGTAAATGCAAAACTAAATTCTCTTTCTAAGGACTTAACAGTTCTTAAAGTTCTTGGTAAAGGACGAAAGGAAAGATTTGTATATTTTGGTAAAGAGGCAGTAAGTTCGTTACAAAAATATTTGGAATATAGAAACGTTTCTTTTCCAGATGCAGAGGAAATTTTTCTGAATCAAAGAGGAAAGAAACTGACGACTCGAGGGGTTCGATATATTTTGAATGAAAGAAGAAAAAAAATGGGTTGGGAAAAAACGATCACACCCCATAAATTTAGACATACTTTTGCGACCGATCTTTTAGACGCTGGAGCTGAAATTAGAGCGGTACAAGAATTACTCGGACATTCTTCTCTTTCCACAACTCAAATTTATTTAAGTGTGAGTAAGGAAAAAATCAAAGAGGTTTATAGAAAGGCCCATCCACATGCCAGAAAATAAAATTCGTTCTACAACCATTCTCTGTGTACGAAAAAACGGAAAAGTAGCCATCGGAGGTGACGGTCAGGTTTCTATGGGAAACACCGTTATGAAGAACACGGCTAAAAAAATTAGAAGACTTTATGACGGAAAAATTCTTTCCGGTTTTGCCGGATCTGCTGCAGATGCATTTACACTTTTTGAACTTTTTGAAAAGAAGGTTCAAGAATTTGGAGGAAGTCTTTCTAGAAGCGCTGTAGAACTTGCAAGAGAATGGAGAACGGATCGAATGCTTCGAAGACTAGAAGCGCTTCTCATCGTAGCCGATAAGGAAGAATCTTTTTTGATTTCTGGAACTGGAGATGTGATTTCTCCAGACGAAGGAGTGATCGCGATTGGTTCGGGTGGAAATTACGCGTTAGCCGCTGCTCGTGCGCTTTACGATCATACCAATCTTTCTCCCAAAGAGATAGTAGAGTCTTCGATGAAGATTGCGGCGGATATTTGTATTTATACAAACAATCATATAACCCTAGAAGAAATTCTTTAAAATAAAAGTATGGCAAATCATCCAATAGACCAGGAACTTACATCACCGGCAGAAGAAGAGCTTACGCCTAGAGAAATCGTAGCAAAATTAGACGAACATATAATCAGTCAAAAAAACGCAAAGAAGGCAGTAGCCATCGCTCTTAGAAACAGGACCAGACGTAAAAAATTGGATCCGGAAATGAGAGAGGAAATTTACCCTAAGAACATCATCATGATTGGGCCCACCGGGGTCGGAAAAACGGAAATCGCAAGAAGGCTTTCTAAACTCTGTGGTGCTCCCTTTTTAAAAGTAGAAGCTACTAAATATACGGAAGTAGGTTACGTTGGGAGAGACGTAGAATCTATGATTCGTGATCTTGCTGTAATTTCTATGAATCTTGTAAAACAAGAATTTAGAACTAAAGTAGAAGAAACTGCAAAACAAAAAGCGGAAGAAGCATTACTCGACATTCTTCTTCCTTTTCCCGGCGAAAATAAACACGGTTCTGGACAGATAACCGGCTTTGCCACCTCATCGACGTTAGCTGATGAAGAGGATAGAAAAACTCATTTTCTGGAAACCAGAGAATTTATGAGAAAGAAATTAAAAACCGGAAAGTTGGATGATCAGGAAGTAGAACTAGATCTTCCAAATCCGAGTGTCTCTCAGGTTCCTATGCTTCAAGTTTTTGGTGCGGGAAATTTAGACGACCTTGACAATCAACTTCAAAACGTTTTAGGAGATATACTTCCTAAAAAAAATAAAAAAAGGAAACTTAAAATCCCTGAAGCTTTAAAAGCTTTAGAGGAATCCGAAGCAGAAAAGCTTCTCGATCCTGATAAAGTACAAAGAGAAGCACTTCGAAGAGTAGAAGAAATGGGAATCATATTTTTAGACGAGATCGATAAGATTGCTGGAAGAGAAGGAAAAAGTGGGGCGGACGTTTCTAGAGAAGGAGTTCAAAGAGATCTTCTCCCTATCGTAGAAGGAGCTACGGTAAACACAAAGATCGGTCCGGTAAAAACGGATCATATTTTGTTTATCGCTGCAGGTGCGTTTCACATGACAAAACCTTCCGATCTCATTCCTGAATTGCAGGGAAGATTTCCGATTCGAGTGGAACTCGAAAAACTTTCGAGAGAAGATTTTGAAAAAATTCTTACCGCACCTCGTTCTTCTCTTACAAGACAATACGAGGCTCTACTTTCTACCGATGGAATTCAGTTGGAATTTTCTTTGGACGGAATTCAAGAAATTGCAAGAATCGCCTACGATATGAATGAAAAACACGAAAATATTGGTGCCAGAAGACTCAATACAATTTTAGAACGTCTTCTTGAAGAAGTGAGCTTTGAAGGTCCAGATCTTCCGGAGAGTCAGAGAAAAGTAAGGATAGACGGTAAATACGTTACCGATCGCCTGCAAGGTGTGATTCAAAATAAAGATCTGAGTCAGTATATTCTTTAAATAAGTTTTTCTAATATAATAAGTTTTTAATCTCAAAGTAGTGACCCGTGTGGAAAAATTGATTTTTTTTGAAATTTTTATGAAATCTAAAAATAACAATCTGATTCAAAATTATAATAATGTAAAATTCTGAATTTTCTATTAGAGTTGTTGAAAAATTCCATAGCGGCGATTCACAGAACTGCTTCACTCAACCATTTCATGAAACAAAAACAAGATGAAGAATTCGTTTTTCAACAACTCTATTATGTAGAAATGAATAAAGAGCTTATCCCAAAAGTCCAGAATCTAGGAATTCCTACGTGAGTTTAAAATAATAAAGCCTATTTGAAATTGCCCAAGATGTGGGAACTCCTTTGGTTTGTGAAGAATTTATGACACTATTTCATCAAGGCTTTGGGATAATCTCAAAAAAAAATTACATGAAATTATTGTTTTGCGACTGTTTCATGAAATCAAAAACTCATTTTGTCTAGGTTTCCTCCTTTTATAAAAGTTTTTTAAATAGGTTATTTTTAGAATTTTTGAAAACAGATTTTAAACTAGAAATGATTTGTTGATCCTAATTGATATAACTCGGAACTACATAATAAATTACCAGTCTAATAGTTTACACTTTAATTTTGTGAACTCAGCGTAGGAAAATCCGGACAAATTCGGCGTTGCCGGACTACATTTTCAGTCCCAGTCAATAAATTGCATAAAAAAAACGTAATGCAATATTTAGTTTGTAGTTATAATTTATTATAGAAGCGAGATACTGAGCATTCTTATGAGTTCTTCGTCGTTTCAATCGTTTTCGTATTGGATTCTATTGAACTTACGTGAAATGACTTTTTGTGATAAACATTTAGATACTCAATTTGATAGAGATCATTAAAAACTGTAATTTTTAAGTTTTGTATGGTGTTCTATTACATAGCTCTATAGCTTTTGATTAAAAGACTCAATACAAAAACCGTTAATCCGTTAAAATCTCAGAATTTCTAAGTGTAGAAATGCATATATTTTATATTCAAATGGCTTTTTATGGCGAAAATTTCCAATGCTCAATTTTATAAAGATTGGTAAGTCCACGTTTATTTTCTTGCGATAAAACAAACTTTTATGAAACGGATTTTTTTATTATGAATCTTTCTTAGAATAATTTTCTATCAAGATTTTCCAAAAAGTGAAAAGGTTTTAGAGTTTACTTGTAAATTTTTTAGATTTTAAAACTTCATCGATTCGGAGAATACAAAAGTTTCTTAATTTGATTTGACTCTTCTTTGAAAAATAAAATTCTATGACGTTATGTTTTTTAAAATAAAATTTTGTAGTAACTGGTTTATTAGAATAAAGGAAAGTAAAATTTCAAACCTACTGTCTAAATGGTTTCCGTCTTGTCTAAATCGATTAGAACGTGTTTTCTTTAGAATTCAAAAAATGTTTCAAGAATTTCTATTTTTCTTTGAATCATTCGATAAAAATTTGAAACGTTTACAGATAAACATCCATCAAACGACTCAGATTTTTAAACTGAGTAATAGGATTTTTTTTACTTGGAAAAAAAATTCCATATACTTTTTTTTATTTATATTTTTTGTTTTTTCAAACGGCTGTGAATGGGTTCAAAAAACTCTCGTTGAAGTTTTAGGAGCACCTGACAAGTATAAGGCGGAAGGGAATTCTAGCCTTTTGCAACCGATTTATTCTGGTAAAGACGTAACCAAAGAAAGAATTTTAATTTCTCTTGAAGAAGTTTCTTCGGGATTTCAACAACCAACAGATATTCAGTTCCCTCCCGGTGAAACGGAAACTTTTTTAGTTACTGAACAAAAAGGTACTCTTCGTTGGGGAAAAGTTCGTAAAAATGAAACCGGAATATTACTGACTTTGAATGTTCTTTCTGAATCGGAACAAGGTCTTTTAGGTTTGGCGTTTCATCCTGATTTTTTAAAAAACGGTAAATTCTATCTTAACTATGTTTTAAAAGTAAACGGAAAAGATACAAGTCGTGTAAGCGAATGGATCGCTTCTTCTCCTAAAGAATTAGATAAATCTAAAATTACTGCCGAACGAATTATCATGGAAGTGGTTCAGCCGTATCCGAATCATAATGCGGGACAACTCGCCTTTGGTCCGGATCATTATTTATATATAGCTTGGGGAGATGGGGGTTGGAAGGATGATCCGAAAAAAAACGGACAAAACCCTAAGACTTTACTGGGAAGTATGCTGCGTATCGATGTTAATTCTTCGGAAAATGGAAAAGGTTATAAAATTCCAGAAGACAATCCTTTTATAAATGATTCTTGTTGTGCCCCTGAAACGTTTGCATATGGTTTTAGAAATCCTTGGAGGTATAGTTTTGATCCTAAAGGAAGGTTGATTGTTGCAGATGTGGGGCAGGATCTTTGGGAAGAGGTTAGTATTGTAGAACGAGGAAAAAATTATGGATGGAATATTAAAGAAGCTTCACATTGTTTTGAACCAAAAAGGAATTGCAAGCAAGAAGGTCTGATCGATCCGATTTATGAATATGGTCGCGAAGAAGGCCAGTCGATTACTGGTGGTTATGTATATTCTAATTCTCTAATATCGGATTTAAATGGAAAGTATATTTTTGCAGACTTTGTTTCCGGTAGAATCTGGGCCTTGGATCTTCCAGACGAATCCACACAACCTGCAAAGAAAGTTTATAGTCTAGGAAAATGGCCTTTACTTATCTCTTCTTTTGGAAAGGATGCGGCTGGAAAAGTTTATCTAAGTGATTTTGGCAGCGGTAAAATTTATAGAATTGATCGTTCTAAAAATTAAAACTTATGTACTACTCAGAACTATATAATGAATTACCAAGAATTTTTATCTCAAAAACTCGTTTAAGTTATTAGTATTTTTTTATATAGCTGAGTGGATTTTTTAATGTGGAGAGAATTATAAGAATTTAATATTCAAAACAGATAAATTGTTTCGGGAGAAAATTTTTGCATTTTGTGAAATTTTACTACGTTTTTGAGGAATTCAGAAATGGGAAAATTACCAATTTCCTTGTCCTTTCTCCCAGAAGTTTGCAGAATTGCCCGGATTTAGTAAACAACTTCGAATTACCGCAAGATATAAAGAACTAGCTTGATCTTGTGGGTTTGGTTGGCAAGGGCTAGTTAATATGGTTCGGGTACAGTATTCTAAAGAATCTTTATAAAAGTAATGTGTTTTAGATGAACTAAAGGATAGATATAAATCATTAAGATTTTCTTCCATGTCAAAAAACGAGATTCCGTTATATTCTTCGTTACTCCCTAAAATTAACAAACTGACCAGTGTATAAAATTCATTTTCTTCCATTTTAAAAACGTCAAATCCGCAGGAGGTATATCGGCTTGAATAAGCTTCAACCATACGTTGTGTCCATTCGTATTTCGTAACGGTTTTCGAAGAATCGATTCCGGATTCGTCTATATGTGCACCACCTACATATAAATCAATACATGCGATTTGAGATAAAATATTGAATATAACTAAAAAGAAAACTGATCTGTGAAATTTGTTTTTCATAAAATTTAAAATGTATAAATGGAAAATCTAACTCTGAGAGAATTTGTTTTAAAACTTTAATATAGATTAACTTTTTGCAAGTTTTTATAAAAAAATAAAGTTCTACAATTAATTTATCTCTACTGCACAATCCGTTTAAAAAAATAAAATAGATAGTATTTATTCGCAAAAATTAAGGATTACGTTTTATAGATCGATAGTCATTACAAGTAAGGAATTATATTTTAGAAAATTTTTCTTAAGCCAAATTTTTTACTAGTCTTTAAAAAGTTAAGTACGTTTGAGTTTTTGAAAAATTAATTTTACATAGTTTTCCGTTATATGGAAATGATAGATAGAAGCAATTTTGTTAATCTCCATTATAGAATTTTTCAATAACTCTATTTATTTATAAGTAAAATGAACATTTATTATAAGTTTTTAATTTATGAATAACTAATGTAGATTTTATGTATAAATCCGAATTTTATCTTTGAATTCTCTTGTTGAAATTCTCGAAAATAAATAACAATTTTATAATAAAATCAAAACTCCATTTTCAATCCGGTAATTGGATATTTCATATAAACCGTAGTAGTTCTTGCACCAGAAGTAATTGTAAGTAAATCAAGAGGATTGAGACCGATGGAGTAAAAACCCTCGTCTATCATTGCAATTCCAAAACCTGCACTTTCTTTTTCATTTAGATATTCGGGGCGAAAGAAATCTGCAGAATTTCCACGATCAAAAAGTTCTTTGTGTTTGAGTCTGGATTCTTGGATTCTCTGAAAATCTAGGTGATGAATAGGGGAATCATTTCGAATTCGAAAACTCAAATCTTCCGAAGTAATACGAATCTTCAAAGAAATATTCATGTTGTACTTTTTGATCTTTGCTCGAACATCAGTCAGAAAAGTCTTTTCGGTTTCTGTAAGGTCTTTCTTTTTTGTGCGAATTTTATCTTCTAAAAATAGAACACTTTGTACTTGTTTTTTTACTTTTTCTGGAACGATATAACGATGCATTGCGTCTCGAAGTAGAGAAGTTTCCATGATAATCTCTAGAAGTGTCTCCGCGTCTTGACGACTGGATTCTCCTTGTTCTAATTTTTTAAGAAGTTCATCTCTAAAAATGATATGTCGAATGTTAGCTTTAATTGCATTGAGTAAGGCCTCCATAAGTCCGCTGAATAGATGAAAACCTGCTAACGGATTAGCCCCTATCTCCGATAAAATTCCGTTTACGAGTTCGGATAAAATGTCTCGAGTGGGCTTAGTGAGACCTTTGAGTTCAAGATGAAAGAATTTTTTCTTCTTAAGAGCCTCGATATTTTTCAGAATCTCGTTGCCTTTAAGCGCCGTTTTCTGGTTTGCCATATATCCCCGCCGAGTTTTTTAGGTATCATTGATGTACAAAGTCTTTTACGCAAGTTTGTTTTAAACTATGAAATCAAAATCCTACATTTTTGAATTGATCACGCCGGATCTAGGAGATACCGACAAGATAGAACTCGTTCACTGGAATTCGCAGATAGGTGATTTGGTAGAACAAGGTCAAGAGGTTCTGGAGCTAGTTACGGATAAAGCGTGTTTTCCAATGGAGTCTCCAGTGAAAGGTACACTAACGCAAATTATAAAAGAGAAAGGATCTATTGTTCGCAAAGGTGAAGTGTTGGGAATTTTGGAACTTTCTGAATCCGAATGAAAATTCTTCATCTATCAGACTTACATTTTCCGACTTCGCTTCCATTCTTTCAACTTAAGGGTAAGATGTTTGTAGGATATTTAAATTATAATTTTAGAAGAAAGAATAAATATCCTAAAAAAGTTTGGGATTCTATCTTAACTTTTATTCAAGAGATCAATCCAGATGCGATCGTAGTGTCCGGAGATATTACGAACGTATCTCACGAAGAAGAATTTAAAAAAGCCAGAAAAATGTTAAGCGAACTTCCGTTGGAAAAAGTTTTTTATATTCCTGGAAACCACGATCGTTATGTAAAACAATCTTCAGGAGAAAATGCTTTATATGAAAAATATTTCTCCGAATTTTCCGGAGAACCCATTTCGCATAACAAAAATTATATTCGAATCAAGAAGATTCAAAATCTTCATTTTGTGGGTTGGGATTCAAATATTCCTCTTTCAATTTTAAATGCTCATGGACGGATTCACCCGGAAATTGTTATACAAACAAAAAGATTTCTTTCCGAGAAAAAAATCACAAACTATATTTTAGTATGTCATCATCCAATCTGGAATCCGCTTGATAAACAAGAAACAGTACATCATAAATTGCTAAATCGGGAAGAGGTTGCTTCTTTATTAAAAGAACAGCCGCCTCTTGTTTATCTTCATGGTCACGTTCATACGAACTGGGTAAAATTTCCTGGAGAAGAATTGCCTTATTATGTAATCAATTCTGCTTCTAGCACTCGTCTTCCGGATGCAAAACATAAAAGTGGTTTTCATCTTATCGAAATTCAAAAGCAGAAAATTAAAATTCAAAGATATACTTACAATTTAGAAAGGTCTAAGTTTACGGAAGCCTCGCTGGTTTCCTATTCGGAAAAGGAATAGAATGGCAACAATCGAAACAATTAAAATTCAAAGAGAATTGACTAAAATCAAACACCCCGAACTAAAGAAGGATATTGTATCTTTAGGTATGATTGGTTCTCTCGACATACAAGAAGGAGAGACAAATATACTTCTTAAAACTCCAAACCAAGATAGAAGAATTCAAATTGGTTTGGAAGCACAGATTCGCCAGGTTCTGACCAAACTAGAAGGGATAGGAAAGGTAAAGATCAAATTTGAAGTGGATCCTAAACTCGTTTTGGACGATTCCAATAAAATCCCTGGAGTTAAAAATGTGATCGCGATCGGTTCCGGCAAAGGAGGAGTAGGTAAATCTACCGTAACTGTAAATATCGCAGCAATGGCGGCTTCTCTCGGATACAAGGTAGGGATTTTAGACGCGGACATTTATGGTCCATCTGTTGGAAAGATGTTTGGAATCAATGGAAGAGTGGCGCTAAAAGCAGAAGAAGATAAAATTTATCCTTTGGAAAAAGACGGACTCAAATTGATTTCGTTTTCTTTTTTAATCGATGAAAAACAACCAGTGGTCTGGAGAGGACCTATGCTTGGAAAAGCGGTGGAACAGTTTTTATATGACATCGTTTGGGATGAATTGGATTATTTATTTATAGATCTTCCACCTGGAACCGGAGACGTTCAACTTTCTCTTGCGCAGTTGATTGATTTGAATGGGGCTGTGATTGTAACCACACCTCAATCCGTTGCTTTGTTAGATGCGACCAGAGCTTCCGCAATGTTTTCTCAAGTAAAAGTTCCTATTCTTGGAATCGTTGAAAACATGAGTGAATTCATTTGTCCTAAGTGCGGCCACGCTTCTGCCATATTTAGTAAAGGAGGTGGTCATAAGTTGGCAGAATCATCTGAAACAAGTTTTCTTGGTGGCATTCCTCTTACAATGGAAATTATGAATGCAGGAGAGGATGGTAAACCTGCAATACTCAAGGATAAAAATGGACCTGTATATCAAGCTTATAAAATCATATTCGATAAATTAAATGAAGAAATAAAAAAGTGGGAATAATACACGCTTTGGAGTCTGTTGTACATAGAGAGACGGGAGGTGAACCTTGAAGTTTGAAAAGGGATCCGAGAAAAACCCAACAGGTAATTTGATCGTATATTGTAATGTATTTGGTGAAAACCCTCTCAGCCCCGGAGGAAAGATAATCGCGTCTAACGTGGTTGTGAGCTTTCTAAAAATCGGCGAAAATTTTCCTGTCGTAACATTTCCTCCAGTATCGTTGGAAAGTTATGAGGAATTAAAAAAGGTCATATCGGAAAATATAGAGAAGTACGACGTGATTAAAATTAAAGACTTTGAGATGCCTGTGTCTAAAGAAGCTTCTAACGATTACATTCAGGAAAGAATGGATCAGTTCAATAGTGTAGTGATCAAATACGTAGAGATTTGTAAAAATCGAGAAGTAGGTGGAGGACAGGTTAATTTTCCGGAGGAAGAAAGTGGTGTTCGAGAATATTTAGATGTACTCGCAAATCTTTCTCTGAAAATCAGAAGATCCACTGGAATTGCGAGAGAAGCATCTCTCATTAAAATGGATCAGCTAGTAGAAAATTTTTCGACGAAACATCCTGAGTTCGACTTAGATAATTTTAGAAAGGCACTTTCTTTACCAGGACAAACTGGAGAAGAATTGATTGGACTTTATCTTCAAAAGTTCAATGCGATTTCAAAGGAAAACTACGAAGACGCATCTACACTTAAGAAGAAAATTCACGATATAGAATACTTCGCCTAATAAGAATTA
Organism: Leptospira interrogans; assembly: GCF_900156205.1. Lineage (GTDB taxonomy): Bacteria > Spirochaetota > Leptospiria > Leptospirales > Leptospiraceae > Leptospira > Leptospira interrogans. Next base: position 304,417 of record NZ_FTNA01000002.1, on the reverse strand, counting down.
TTCCTCTGTATTTTTAGGAGTCCATGGCGGGTATAGATTTAGTTCCATACCCAAAAGTTTGAAAACTTTTTCGCTGATGAAATCTCCTAAGTCCTCCAAAGTTTTAGGCAACTGATAAAATCCCGGAGAAGCAGGTAGAATAATTCCACCTGCGTCGTGAAGTTCTAACATATTTTTCAGATGAATTCGATTGTAAGGTGTTTCCCTTGGAACTATTATAAGGTTTCTTCTCTCTTTTAAAGTGACATCGGCGGCTCTTTCAATTAGGTTTTCCGTTAAACCGGCGTTAATTGAAGCGATCATTTTCATGGAACAGGGAAGGATTACCATCGCGTTCCAAAAATTGGAACCGGAGGCTATGTCTGCTCCTATGTCTGTAAAACTGCGGATTTCAAATCGATGACGAGTGGTATGGATCTTATATTTAGAAACGATAAAATCTAGTAATTCTTTTGACGAAGAGACCTTACATTCCATTTCCTCTCTAAAAACTCTAAGAGACGCATTACTGCAGACTAAAAAAGTAGTTCCTTCGATTGTAAAAAGTGCTTTGATAAATCTTTCCGCGTAAATGGAGCCGCTGGCTCCTGCTATTCCTAATACAAGTTTCATTTTATCTCTTAATATATGCAGAAATTTTAAAATTCTTTGAAGTAGATTTTCAATTTCAGTTTTTAGAATTTTGTCCTATTGATTTGTATAAAATTTGAGTATCTTAAATTTTTATCGCAAAATTGTGTTCCATAACAAAATATTGCTGCCCTTTTATATAATTTTTGAGTGAAACCGTTCAATGTGGGAACTATTACAAGCTAAGATTAAAGTCTTTAGAAGTATAAAATTGTTGTAAATCTTTTTTATATTAGAAGTTTATGAGATTCGGTTTTTAAAAAAATGACTACATTTATTTTAGATCAATGTGGGAACTATTACATCTTTTATTAAAAAGTTATTGAGACCTCTCTATAAAATGAACTTTGATTTGATGATCGCAAAATGACGGTTTTTATACAGAAATTTGATTGGACGATTGTTACTATAAAGATATGTAAAAATAGTACTGAAAACTTAACTGTGGATTTTATGAAAATGGAGTAGTTCCTACAATCTTAGATTTTACTTGTGATCTACTTTTTTGTATGAGTTCCTACATTTTACCAAAATTCCACAAATTTATTAACCCAAAATACCAAAATTATCTAAAAGGGCTTTATTCAAAGAGCTATTAGAAGACTTAAAATTCTGTTTTTAAACTCACATGAGTTCTACATAAGAAAACGAGAAAGAATTTTCTAAGAGTATGAGTTCCTACAATTTAAGAATTGATTCGTAAAATCGTGATTTGTGGTAGTTCCCACATTTTAGAAATCAATCTGTAGAGTTCAGATTCCAGCTTTTTAAGAGAAATGAATCATGGATTTCTTTACGTTGAAACTCACGTTAAACTCATGCGCCTTACTAGTAGGAATCGGTAAATTTGTGGGAACTACCACGTTTTTTAAAAACACGGACCTATTTTACTACTCGGACGCATGAATAGAATACTTGTGTTAGATTGTTTCAAAAATTTGAATATTTTGGTCTTGCTTTAAAATGTCGTAAATTCCGAATTTGCGGTATTTTTTAAGTACCACTATTTTTTCGTAAATTAGGCCGTTAATAACTTGGTACTATTTTCATGCGTCCGAGTAGTAATTGAAGAATGGTCGAAAAACGGCGATTTTACGCATAAATTTGATACTAGAATTCTATTTAGGACTTGTCCCAAAACCTCAAGATGTGGGAACTCACACAAAAATTTAACAATATTAGAATTGCTTGAAAGTTCGCAAATTACCAAATGTGACGGTTTTTGTAGGAACCATTGTGTTTTATTAAAAATTTCTAAAGAACTATCATGTAAATTCTTTAAGGTTTTGGGACAAGTTCTTAGACAAAATGGCGCCTTCCTGGGCTTGAAAACTGTCCAATGTGGGAACTACTACAAAAATTTAATGAGATTAGAAGAACTACTCGAAAGTTCGCAAATTGCCAAATACAACCTAATTTTTAGGAACTACTGCATTTTATTAAAAATTTCTAAAGAATGATCGTGTAAAATTTTTTGAGGTTTTGGAACAAGATTTTAAATTTTATAAAGATTCCCAATATAAAACGATGTAGTCTTTTTTATAGTTTTGAAACGCTTGCTAAGCGAAATCTAACCAAGAACGGTTAGAATACTAAAAACAAAAAATAGAAAACTCGATCGAATAACAATCCTGCAAACAGGATCAAAGAAATATAAGAATGAATTTGGTAAAATTTTGGAGGAAAAAAATTATTTCCAGAAGTTCTAACGATTTGGTGTTCTTGAAAAAGAAAATATGAGGTAACTATTAAAAATATTATAAATATAAATCCAAGCCCGGAAGCAAAACCGGCCATAAATAAGAATCCGATACAAAGGATATGACTCGCGATTGCAATTCTAAGAGAAATTTTTTTTCCGAACTTTGCGGGTATGGAATAAAGCCCTTCTTTTTGATCGAACTCTTGGTCTTGTAGAGCGTAAAGAATATCAAACCCAGCCAGATTGAATGCAAGACCAATTGTCCAAAGAATTGGTTCCCAAACGATTTCTTCCCGAACTGCCACCCAAGTTGCAAGTGGTGCAAGTCCGATCGAAAAACCTAAAATGAAATGACAAAACCAAGTGAATCGTTTTGCCAAAGAATATCCTAAAAGAATGATTAAGGTAGGAAAGGAAAATAGAAACGCCATCGGATTGATAAACCAACTCACGATTAAAAATCCGCAAGAAGATAAAACAACAAACAAAATCGCGGAACGTTTTGAAATTTTACCTGCTGGAATTTCTCTATCCCGAGTACGCTCATTTTTTAAGTCTATATCTGTATCTACGATGCGATTAAAACCCATAGCTGCGGATCTTGCGAATATCATGGAAATCAAAATTAGAATCGAAAGTATAACCCAGTCCGATATGGATCGCCCCTGTGTTTTTAGAAAGGATAGAACAAATGCAATTCCTGCAAAAGGGAGCGCGAATAATGTATGAGAAAACTTAATAAGACTTCCGTATTGCTTCAGAGATGTTAGAGTTTGATTCATGACCTTTAAAATTCCAAAATTCTTTTCTTGCATAAAATTGAAAAGAAAGTCTAAAAAGCGATGATTTTTTCTGCCCTTTAAAAAAGGATACGTCTATGACAGTCGTTTTAACAAATCCTTCTGTATCTACAAAAAATATTCGTCTCTTTCTTAAAAAAATTATACAAAACCAGAAAATACATTCCAGATGGTTAAATACCATTTCCTTTTTGGAACACATCGGTTCTAGGAAAATTCTTGCTACCCAAAGTGGATTTGCAGTAGGAGAGATGATTCTCAGACACGCATCTGAAGAGACTAGACACGCCCATTTTTTCAAAAGAATGAGTGAAAGAATTTCTCCAGGTACTTGTCCTGATTATCAAATAGAAAACTTACACTGCGGTTTTTCTGCATTTTTATACTTTCAAAGACTAGACGGGATGGTTTTAAAAAATTTAAATTCATCCGGTATGAAAGGTAAAAAACGATCCTTTCTTTCCTATCTTTATGTGACTCACCTCGTTGAAGAAAGAGCGGATTTTTTATACCAAGAATACGATCAAATTTTGGAAGAGAGTGGAATTCCGGTCAGTTTAAAAGCGATTCTGAAAGAAGAAGAATCCCATCTCTCAGAAATGAAAGATGCTCTCCATCAGGAAGACCCTGAATATAAAACACGTTATGCGATTTTTCAGGAACAAGAGAAAAAAAATTATCTGAAATTTGAACAAACCTTATTGAAATCTGTAGGAATCGATTGACGTAGGATGTTTCAAAACGTTTTCAAAAAAATTTTTACAATTTTTTTGTTTATAAGTATATTTTATTTTCATAATGTATTTTCCGAAGCGGGTGGACTTAAAGATCGTCCTATCAGTGTTGTATTTGTTTGTAAACCCTCTTCTCAAACGGATAAGCTGCGTTATTATAGATCGACTTCTTTATTTTTTAAAAGGCTCAAAAACAAACGAGTTCAAGAAAACGGGATCGCATATTTTGTAGGTTACGATGTTTTTTCTTCCGAAACTCCTATGGAACAATTAAAACTCGCCGGAGAAAACGGATATGATCTATATATTTTTCCGAAAAACAATCTACCAGAAAATTCTTTAAACGATACAATTCCTTGGATCGGTTTTATAGAAGAAAAAAAAGAAATCGAAAAATCTGAAAAAAGAATGAATTCTCAAGAGAAATTAAATCGAAAATCTAAAACCATAAAGTCAACAAAAAGCAAAAAACGTTTTTTGAATGTAATAAAGAAAAATATTTCTCAAAATTCTTCTTCAACTTCAAAATCAGATGTTCTATCCTCGAATATTTTAAAAACTGAATCTTCTAAAATTTCCGAAACACAAGATCAATCTAAAAAAGAAAATACCGTTTCTACACAAAAGGATATATCAAAAACAGAATCCAAAGTAAAGAATGAATCTTCTCAGGAGAACTTAGTTTCTAAAAACGATTTCTCCAAATCGGATAAAAATCCAAAAATAAAATCTCCCAAAAGTTCTAGAAAAAACAAAAGTAGAAAAAAACAATCCGGTTCTACTAAAAAAGATTCAATTTCTACAATTTACAATTCTGAGAAAAAAGTAGAACCTTTAGTTTCAAAAGAAATTTCTCAAAAACAAGAGATTCAAACAACGACTGTAAACGATCCAGCTAAACACAATTTTTTTGAATTGAATTTTGATTCCTTGAAATTTTGGTTTTCAACAAACGTCAATTTGGCGATTTCTCTGGAATCGAATCCAATTCTGTTTTTTATCGGAGAAAAAACTCCAAAAGATTTACTTACACGAAAAAAGGAAGAAGATACTTGGATTCAATTCTTGGATTTTCCACAGGATTTAAGATTTAACGATGGAATCTATTCTGTTGGTTGTGCAACTGCTAAGATTCCAAATGGAATTTCGGTTTTACATTTTTTCTTTCGAGGGGACAAATTGATTCGTCTCAAACAAGAAAGTTTTTCTCTCAATAGCGACGGTTCCGGTAAATCCTGGGAATTGGAATAACGATTTTACTTTTCGCTTCAACCTGTTCCGGAAAATCTGGATCGCATGAGTCTGAATTGCGGTATTGTAGGTCTTCCCAACGTAGGTAAATCCACTATTTTTAACGCCCTTACAAAAGCGGGGGCGCAAATGGAAAATTATCCTTTTTGTACCATTGAACCCAACAAAGGAATTGTAGAAGTTCCAGATTTGCGTCTGAATCGACTGGCAGAAATTGCAAAACCTCAAAAGGTAGTTCCTGCCATCATTGAATTTGTAGACATCGCCGGTCTTGTTAAAGGTGCCAGTCAAGGAGAAGGCCTTGGAAATAAATTTCTTTCCCATATCCGAGAAGTAGACGCGATTTGTCACGTTGTGCGCGCTTTTGAAGATGAAAATGTTACTCACGTTCACGGAAAAGTGAATCCTGTGGAGGACGCTGCCATTGTAAATATGGAATTGATTTTCGCTGATTTAGATAGTGCGGATAAACAATTTCAAAGGGTTTCAAAAAATGCTAAGAACGGAAACAAAGAAGCGCAGGAACATGCTTCCGTTCTTGAAAAAATCTTAACTCTTTTAAAAGCGGGAAAACCAGCAAGGCTTGCCGAATTGAAAGACGAAGAAAAAAAATCGCCAAGTCTTTTCAATTGATTACGTTAAAACCAGTTATGTATGTGGCGAACATTGCTGATAAGGACGCCGCCAAAAAAGATACACCTTTACTAAATCAGATCAGACAAATGGCAAAAGAAGAAAACGCAGAGCTCGTAATTCTTTGTGGTCGTTTTGAAGAAGAAATTTCCGGTTTAGATCGAAACGAACAACTCGAATTTCTAAAAGAAATTGGAGAAACCGAAAGTGGTTTAGATCGTATGATCAAAACTGCATATAAACTTCTAGGTTTGATTACATTTTTTACCGCGGGTGAAATGGAAGTCAGGGCTTGGACGACTCCCTTTAATAGTACAGGACCAAAAGCGGCTTCTGTAATTCACTCAGATTTTGAAAAAGGTTTTATCCGAGCGGAGGTTATGAGTTACGAAGATTTAGATAGAGCAGGTACCCAAACAAAAGTAAAAGAGGAAGGAAAACTTCGAATCGAAGGAAAAGAATATATCGTTCAAGACGGAGATGTAATTTATTTTAGAATTAATGCTTAATAAAATACTAAATTATGATTTTCTGAAGATCAATTTTTTTTACTGAGTGTTCCAATCAATTCTTTTTTAAAACCAAATTACAGTGAAATTAAATAAGAACTCAATCGATCCGAAACTTATCTTGGAACTTAGGAAAAATCTACTTTCTTGGTTTCATAAAAACAAAAGAGAACTACCGTTTAGAATTAATAAAAACGCATATAGAATTTGGGTGAGCGAGATTATGCTTCAGCAAACTCGGGTCACTGCGATGCTTCCGATTTATGAAACTTTTTTAAAAAGATTTCCAGATCCGAACTCATTGAGCGAAGCTTCAGAAGAAGAAGTGATGAAATATTGGAAAGGACTCGGATATTATTCTAGGGCTAAAAATTTAAAAAAAGGAGCTAGGCTTCTCGTCGAAAAATACCAAAGTCGTTTTCCTGAAAATTATGAAGAGGCACTTTTAATTCCGGGAGTAGGGAGTTATACTGCTTCTGCCGTTTTGTCGATCGCCTATGGAAAACCTCATGCAGTTTTAGACGGAAATGTAAAACGAGTTTTATCTAGATTATTTTTGGTTGAGTCTGACCCTAGCTTAACTTCGACTAACCAAACCCTTGCGGATCTAGCAAAAGAATTTTTAACCCCACAATCTCCAGGAGATCATAACGAAGCTGTAATGGAATTAGGAGCTCTCGTTTGTGTTCCGATTCCAAATTGTTCTGCTTGTCCATTACAAAATCATTGTGAAGCAAGATCTGTAGGAAAAGAAAAAGAAATCCCTGCCTCTAAGTCCGTAGAGAATTGGATAGATCTGGATCTCAATTTTCTTTTTTTGAAATCAGAAGATAAAGTTCTTTTGGTGAAATATACAACTCGAAGATTTTTTAAAACGATCTATTCTTTGCCGTTTCGATTAGAAGGAAAACATCCCTATGAAAAGGACGAATGGATAGAGGAATTATTTGAAGATTCTAGAATCGTTCCAAATTTTCTGCAAACAAAACATTCGATTACTAATCACAGGATTAGATTGAAATTTTGTGACCTATATGAGAAAAACATTTCTAAAGTTGAAAAAAATCTGAAAAAAAATAAACACATAGAATTTAAATGGGTGCCAGAGTCAGAACTTAAAGAAGAATTTCCTTCTTCCATTTCCGGTAAACTAATTAAACTCAGAAATAAAAACAAAAAACAACCAGAACTTCCGGTGGGAAAATTATGAAAATTAAATCTACTTCGGAATTTGTAAAAGAATTACAAATACAAAATGAACTTTTAATTATTGAAGAAGAAGTAGATCCAATATTAGAATTAGCTGAAATTCAAAGAAGGGTTGTCGCCAAAAGAGGACCGGCGATTCTTTTTAAAAACGTAAAAGGTTCTCGTTTTAGCGTAGTAACCAATCTTTACGGCTCTGAAAGAAGAATGAAGATTGCATTCGGAGAAGAGCCGGTGCGGTTCATTCGAAAAATTGCAACTACGATTCAACACATTCTTCCTCCTACGCCAGCAAAAATTTGGGATTTAAGAAACATAGCATTTCAAGCTTTGAAAGTGGGTCTCAAAAGAGTTGGTTCGGCTCCCGTTCTTGAAAACACATTAGATTCTTTGTATGAACTTCCGACGTTAATGTCCTGGCCCAAGGACGGAGGAAGATTTGTTACCCTTCCTTTGGTGTATACCGAAAGTCCTAAAACAGGAAAGGGTAATTTGGGAATGTATCGAATTCAAATTTATGGGCCTATGGAAACTGGAATGCATATTCAGATTCATCGAGGGGGAGGAAATCATTATTACGAAGCAGAAAAAGAAGGTCACTTTCTTCCTGTTCATATTTATGCGGGAGGCCCCCCTGCTCTAACCATTGCCGCTGTCGCTCCTCTTCCAGAGGAAATCAGTGAATTGATTCTCGCCTCTTTATTGTTAGGTGAAAAATTAAAGATTCAGAAGAACACAAACGTTTCTCCGTTACCAGTTGTTGCGGATGCAGATTTTCTAATTCAAGGAGTGATTCCTCCTAAAATTCGAAAACCGGAAGGCCCTTTCGGAGATCACTACGGATATTATGCTTTAAAACATGATTATCCTATTGTTCAAGTAAAACGGATTTATCACCGTAAGAACGCAATTTGGCCCGCGACTGTAGTGGGTCGCCCCCCTCAGGAGGATCATTGGATTGCGGAATATTTACAAGATCTTTTATCTCCTTTGTTTCCGGTTGTTATGCCTGCTGTAAAAAAAGTATGGGCTTATGAAGAATCCGGAGTACATTCTCTTGCAGCTGCTGTTGTAAAAGAAAGATACCAAGGAGAGGCCTTTACAGGAGCTCTTAGAATTTTAGGGGAGGGGCAACTTTCTCTTACTAAAGTATTACTCATAACTGACCAAGACGTGGATCTGAAGAATTTTAGAGAAACGTTTATTACAGTATTAGAAAGAATGAATCCAATTACGGATCTTCATATTTTTGCAAATATCTCTCAAGATACTCTTGATTATACTGGACCTACTGTAAATCAGGGAAGTAAGGCGATCTTTTTGGGTTCTGGTAAAAAGAAAAACGATCTCAAAACTCAGTTTAAAGGTAAGCTTAGCAATTCTTCATTTAAAAATCCGAAAATTCCCTATCCAGGAACTTTGGTGGTATCCGGACCTAAATATAAATTAAAAGATGGAGTTCCTGCTAAACTTTTAAAAGAAAAATTCATCCAAGATTTTTTATTCGTGTTTTTAGTGGACGATTCGGAGGACACGATACGTTCCGATCACGATTTTATCTGGTCTGTCTTTACACGTTTTGAACCAGCTGGAGATATTTATGCGAATACGAAATTAATTCGAAATCATCCTGCTTTTTATCCTCCAATAGTGGTGGATTGTAGAATGAAAACTTGGTATCCTCCACTGACAGAAGCAGATTCTAAAACGATCCGAAAAGTAGATGATAGATTTGGTAGACTGATAGACTCACTTTAGTAGATTTGAATTCTATGGCAAAAAAGAAATGTATCGTTACCGGTGGTGCGGGGCTTATCGGTTCTAATCTAGTTCAAGAACTTAATAGACTAGGAATCGATGATATTCTAGTTGTGGATCATTTGGGAACTTCTTCCAAGTGGAAAAATTTAGTCGGAAAAAGATATTCAGATTATCTGGAAAAAAAAACATTCTTAGAACATACAACTCGAAACTTTCTATTAAAAGATTATGATATTTTGTTTCATTTGGGAGCCTGTTCTTCTACTACAGAGACGGATGCGTCTTATTTAGTGGAAAATAACTTTGAATATACAAAACTTCTTGCCGAAGAATCTTTAAAAAACGGAGTTCGATTTGTATATGCTTCTTCCGCCGCTACCTATGGAGACGGAGCCAATGGATACGATGATAAAACTCCCATTGACTTACTCAAACCTTTAAATATGTACGGATATTCAAAACATATGTTTGATTTATACGCTCAAAGAAGAGGGTTTTTAAATCGAATTACTGGAATCAAATATTTCAATGTATTTGGATATGGAGAAGGACATAAGGGGGATATGAGAAGTGTAGTTCTTAAGGGGTACGAACAAATCAAAAAAGAAGGTAAAATCCGTCTTTTTAAATCGTATAAACCCGAATATAAAGACGGAGAACAAAAAAGAGATTTTTTATACGCAAAAGATGCCGCAAAAATCACCGCCTATTTGGCATTTGGCGATCATAACGGAATTTATAATTTAGGAAGAGGAATTGCAGAAACCTGGAACGACCTAGTATTCGCAATTTTTGATACTTTAAAACTTTCTATCAATATAGAATATATTGAAATGCCAGAGACTCTTAAATCAAAATACCAATATTATACTTGTGCAGATACCACAAAACTTTTAAAAACCGGTTATTCGGAAGGTTTTACTCAATTAAAGGACGCAGTCAGTGAATATGTAACCCTCCTCGATGAAGAAGAGGGTACATAATTAATTTTTAAAGTAATCGTTTAAAGATTAACCGTAGATTTTAACAATCGTACGAATCAGATCCTTATACTTTCCGTCTTTTAGGTAATAGAAAACTTGGTTGGATTCCTTTCTGCTGGAGAGGATTCCATTGATTTTCATTTTGCTAAGGTGCTGAGAAGCCGCCGATTGGCTGATTCCCAGTAAATCCACAAGTTCGCCTACACTGTGTTCTTTTTGAGACAAGAAGAAAAGAATCTGCAAACGATCAGGGTGAGCGATCCCCTTGATTCCACGAATTGCCGATTCTAACTGGTTTTTCTTTAATGCTGATTTTTCTTTAGACATTGTTTTACTCTTATTTATATTTCTAAAAGAAGATGCTTTCTCTTTTTAGACAAAAATACTAAATTAAGTTTATTCAATTTTAGTAAACTACTAAATCTCAATTCAGTAAATTATGGACTATTTTATTACAATTTTATCTTAATGTAAAGTTCTTTTCTTAAAAAAATGATTTCCGATTAAATTTTTACTCCACCTGATATTTCTAATATAACACCTGATACTAAATCATTACTAACAATGAAGTCTGCAGAGAAGGCAATTTCATAAGGTTCTCCTAATCTACCAATTGGTATAAGGGCTTCCCATTTTTTTAATGCCTCGGGGTTCATATCTTTCATTACCATTTCTGTTTTTATAAAACCAGGTGCAATTCCTGCCACACGAATGCCGTATCTACTTAACTCTTTTGCCCATAGTTTTGTCATTGAGGCAACTCCGGCCTTTGCAGCCGAATAATTTGTCTGACCTGGATTTCCGTGCATCGCTACAGATGCAATCGGGATAATAACACCTTTACTTTTACTTTCTATCATTTGGATTGCAGCTTCTCTTCCGGTCAAAAATACTCCAGTGAGATTGACGTCTATGACCGACTGCCAGTTAGACAAAGACATTTTAGAAATTACTTTACCAGTTTCTTTATCCGTTTTTACGAGTAAGCCGTCTCTTAAAATTCCGGCATTCAATATGGCTACGTCTAAACTTCCGAATTGTTTTACTGCAGACTGCATAAGCTTTTCTGCATCTTCTTCTTTAGATACATCTGCTTTAAACGAATATACTTCGGTTCCTAAAGTTTTAATATCTTTTTCAGCTTCTTTTAGTTTTTCTTCAGATATGTCGGAAAGAACGATTTTTGCCCCTTTTTTGGCGAAATGTTCGGCCATCGCCTTTCCAAGACCACTTGCGGAACCGGTAACGAGTACTGTTTTACCTTTAATATCCAAGACTATTTTCCTTTAATTCTTTACTTCTAATGCTGATATAATTTGCAGAAAATGGAATTTCTACTCTAGAAACCGTTTCGTGTTCCCGGGTCATAATTCGGAAGAGTTGAGGATCTATATTCTCACTTTTTAATAGAATCATAATAAGCGCAATTCCTAGACCTGCCCCTTCGGTATTATCCATGTTATCCATATAAAATTCTGCAATGTCGTTATATGACATTGCCTTTTTCATTTTTTCCCGCATTCTTTCTTCTTCTTCCTGTATTACGGGAGTATTGTTCGTTACTTCTACTACAAGTCCTTCGTTTGTATACGTGATATTTAGTTTTACTGAAATTCCACGGGCAAGACATCTTTTGCCATATTCATCCACCATTTTTTCAGAGAACTTGGCTTTAAAGGCGGTAATTCCTTTTTCGTAATGTTCCGGATTTCGAATATCTAAACCTTCATCTTCAAAAAAGACCCTTTTTTGATTAGCCTTGACTCCGTTAATCGACATCTCTTTTGTAATCGTATATAACATTTCTATATAACGAGTTTGGCCTACTTTGGTTAAGATTTCTGTAATGACTTTGAGTACATAATGTTCCAGTTTGGAATTCATTCGAGAGGATTGTAACGTAATTTGAGAACGAGTTTGGATGAGTTCGGTTAGTTTTTGATCTAAGTCTTGAAAACTTTTTGCCATATTTCTTTAAATCCCCATAGTTATAATAAACCGGACGCTACAAAATTTCCCTGTCAGTTTCGATTATAAAGAGATGGAATCAATCAAATTCCAGAATTAAGATATTCTAAAAATCAGATAAATATTCTAAAATTTTCTCAATTCTAAAACACGAAATTGAAAATTCCATTCTTTAAAAAATCTAAGGTATCAAATTGATAACCTATAGTTGGTCGATTTTTTTCAAAGTTTCAGAAAAGTTTGTATTCTGAATTCTTCATATTTTCTTTTAAAGATTTATCGGATTGAATCTTATAAGAAGGGAATCTTTTTTCTTTTGAGAATTCTAATTTCTGAATCGGTAAGTTTTAAAATATTTCTCAAAAAAAAATCGGAATTTATCTCAAGATGAAGCTATGGAACTAAACTATTATAGATTTTCGTTTTATAGAAAATGATCTTATTTGAAAAAATTGTTAAATGTATTGATTCTAAGATTTATCGGAATAAGACTTTATGACTAGTCTTCTGATCTCTAGAGGTTAAAGATATAGTAAGTAAGTTTATTTTTGCAAAAATAAACTTACTTCAAAAATTCTATTTTCAGTTTGGAAGACAAAAGAAGTGAGTGTTGATTTCTAAATCAGACTTAAGGATTTTCAAAAGTGAGTGAAGTGAATCATTCTAAAAGAGATACAAAAATTTTTTTCTAAGAAAAATGATTGCAATCATTTGTATAGCAATTAAATAAAGGGTATAATTTGTTTAGTATTTTGAGGTAAGTATGTTGAAGACCCTGAATATAAGAGACTTTGCTCTGATTGAAGAAGCTTGTATCGATTTTCAAAAAGGAATGACCGTAATTACTGGAGAGACTGGAGCCGGAAAATCTCTCATTTTGGACGCTATTTCTTCTCTGTTAGGCGGAAAAAGCAGTCCTATGGAAATTCGAACGAGTGCCCCTAGATATGTGTTAGAGGGTGTGTTCGATCTTTCTAAAAATCCAGCCGCGGTAGAATGGCTCAAAGAAAAAGGTTTTCCCTTTGAATCCAAAGAACTCACCTTACATCGAGAATGTGGGCGGGATGGAAAATCTAGAATTTTAATCAATCAGTCTTTGGCTTCTTCTACTACACTTCGAGGTTTAGGAGAATTGCTCGCCGAAGTTCACAACCAAAACGATCAGATTCTTCTTTTGGATCGAGGAGAACAGTTAGACATTATCGATTTGCACGCAGGTCTTGTCCCTTTGAGAAACGAAGTGAAGGAATGTTTTCTTACTTATAGAAGTCTGAAAAAACGTCTGGAAGAATTACGTAAGAGTGAGGAAGAAAAATCCAAACGGATTGAATTTCTTAATTTTCAAATTCGGGAAATTAGAGATGTGGATCTGAAGGAAGGAGAAGAGGAAGGACTCAATCAAGAAGAGCATCTTCTCGCGCACGGAGAATTATTGGCAGAGAATTATGAAATTTTATCTTCTCATTTGGCGGATAGCGAATCTGCCATTCTTCCTTTGTTTCCGAAACTTCTGAGTGCGGCAGAAAAAATTAAATCCATTCAGCCCGATTTTTCGAAAACCTTGGATTCTTTACAGGAAATTTATATCCAACTCAAAGAAATCAATTCTTCCATTTTAGATGAAAAAGAAGAGATTTTCTTTTCTCCGGATAGACTTCAGTTTGTTCAATCTAGATTAGATTTAATTTCTAAGATGAAAAAGAAATACGGTTCCGATTTGGCAGAGATTCTGGACTGCAAAAATAAAGCAGAACAGGAGTTAGAAGCGATGGAAAAAAATTCCAAAAATAAGGAATCTATGGAAGTAGAGATAGAAAAGATAGCTTCCAGACTGGCTTCTCTATCAATTCAACTTTCTAAGTCTAGAAGAGAATCTCTGATTCGTTTTGAATCTTCTCTGAAATTGGAATTGGAGCAACTTGGAATGCCTGGAGCTGCGGTTCAAGTTGTATTACGTTGGGAACCCAATCCGGAAGGAGAGGTTTCCGCTTCTGGTAAAAGTTATATTGTAAATGAATCCGGGCTCGACCAACTTGAATTTTATTTTAGTCCCAATCCAGGAGAAAAACCTAGACCACTTCGTAAGATTGCCTCGGGCGGAGAAGTTTCTAGAGTCATGTTGGCAATTCGTTCCATTTTAGGCAGACAATCTAATTTACGAGTTTTGATTTTTGATGAAATCGATTCTGGTTTAGGTGGAGAGATCGCTATGGATGTGGCTCGCAAACTCAGAAATTTAGCCGAAAATCATCAGTTGATTTTGATTACCCACTTACAGCAGATCGCTTCGGCTGCCAACGATCATTTAAAAATTACTAAATCAGTGGAAGGAGGACGCACATTTTCCAAAGCGGAATTTCTAAGTTTAGAGGAAAGAACTTTGGAACTTGCGAGAATGATTTCGGGTCAGAGAGTATCGAAAGGCGCTCTTGAACACGCAAAAGAACTGCTGAAAAAACAGGCGGTTTAATTGCAGATTTCTCGATTTAGAATCTCTGTAAAAAGGAGGTATGCGGATTAGAAAACTGTTTGGCAGCTACAAGAGAGTTTTAAACTCTACTTATAGGAGAATTTTACTCAAATGTTTCTAGCTAAATCTGATTCTCTAATTTCCGCAATTCCTCCAGAATCTGTACCGATTGTTATCGTTTTAGTTTCTATCATCGGTTTTACAATTATCATAGAAAGGTTGATTTATTTTTCCAAATGGAAACCGGTTTCTCAAGAAGACTGGCGTTCTTTGAAAGAATTGTTTCGCCAAAGAAATTGGAATACCGCAATCGATTTTCTAAAAGGAATGAAGAGCGGACCTTCTATTCTAGTACTTCAAGCAGGTATTGAATCTTCCCTTAAAAATTTAGAAGCAGCCGAAGAAGAAATGCTTTCGGCTGGTTTTGCACAGATCTTAAAAATGGAAAGATTTCTTTCCGGACTTGGCACGATCGCTACGATTTCTCCTCTTTTAGGAGTTTTGGGAACTGTGCTTGGAATTATTCGTTCTTTTGAAGAAGGTTCTGGAACTAGAGGGGCCGAAGTTGGAATTAGTGAGGCGTTGATTACTACTGCAATGGGACTTGCAATTGCGATTCCTGCTTACGTAGCTTATAACTATTTTCAAAAGAAAAAAGAAGACACGATTGCTGAAATGGAAAATCTTTCCGGTCAGGCTCTCAAATATATGAAATAAATATGAAGTTTAGAAAGTTTCGATCTTCTGCAAGTAGAACTGGCCAAATTGAATTGGCTCCTTTGATCGATGTAATTTCATTTATCGTTATTTATTTTTTGATGAATGCGACTTTGGAAAAATCAACTGTGATGAAAATTGAACTTCCTAGGTCTTCTTCCACTGCGCAGGAGAAGAAAAAAGACGAACTTGTAATTACTGTAAATAAAGATGGAAAGGTTTTTTTGGATAAGGACACAGATCCGGTTCCTTTAGAAAAGCTGACCGAAAAAATCAATGTTTTCCTAGGCCCTTTAGAAAAGAGAGAACCAGGGAAGAATCGAGTGATCATCCGAGGAGATGGAACTGCAAGTTATCAAACCGTGATCAAAGTAATTGATAAGGTAAATGAAGCAGGAGTAAGCAAATTTAACCTAGCTATGGTAAGACAAACTGGTTCCGGAGAAAAATAAGTTCTGGTTTAAGCGGTTTTGATTCATTGCAAATATCCGGGTGGTTTTAGTTTTACGTTGAAGCGAATATTCTCTCCAATTTTAAAAGGAATTCTACTTGCGATCCTTGTAGGACTTCTATTCTATTCAGGCGAATTGACTCAAATCCTTTCTAAACGAAGTGACTTCTTAGGAAAAACAATCAAAGAAGTTAAATTCAAAGGAAATAAAAATACTCCTGACGCAGATCTCGAATCTATGATTGAGATCAAAGTAGGTAAAATACTTACAAAGAGAATTTTAGATCGAGACTTAAAAAATCTTTTTAATTCCGGTTTTTTTTATTTTGTAGATATTCAAGCGGAAGATTTTCAGGACGGTGTTCGGATCATATTTGATCTTAAAGAAAGACCTATAGTTAGAGAAATTGAATTTGTAGGAGCAGACGAAGTTTTTCCTGCGGATTTAAGAGATAAACTTCCTCTCAAAGACAATGAAGTGATCACACCTCAAAAGATCACAAAATCTAGAGATTTAATTCTTCAAAAATACAGAGACGAAGGATTTTTCCTCGCTTATGTAAAAGTGGAGCTGGGTAAACCAGACCCTAAAACAAATCTGGTTCGAGTTCGTTTTATTATAGATGAAGGAGAAGAGATTCCAGTTTCTAAGATTAATGTTTACGGAAACGAATCGATTGAAACGTCTGAAATTCTTTCTATTATGGAAATGAAAGAAGAAGGAGTTTTTGAAGGTGGAAATTTTAAAGAATCTTCCTTTGAAAAAGACAAGGATACGATTGTTGCTTATCTCAAAAGTAAAGGTTATCTAGATGCTGAATTGATCCGAGAGGGAACGAATTGGGAGATTCACTGGGAAAATCCAGAAAAAAAAGATAGAAGGGTCATTATCGTAAACATTAAAATTTCCGAAGGCCAGGTTTATTTTTTCAACGGTTATACTTTAAATCATGATATGTCTTTAGATGGAGAGGGAAGACCTCTCTTTTTAAACAAAGAAAAAAACCCTCCCGAAACTACAAAAGAGGAATTAAAACCTCTATTTACCTCTAAAGAAATCGAAAAAAGTTTAGATTACAGCGACGCAGATGTAGGAGTAATTTTTGACGAAACTCGTTTTATGAGAGATCGTGGAGCGATGAACGAACTTTACAGTTCGAGAGGTTATCTTTTTGCCCAGGTAATTCCTCGTAGAAAAATAGTATCTTTAGATCGTGAAAATTTAGAATATTATGAAAATTGTTATAGTCGTAAATCCGAAGAAGAAAGAAGAATCTGTGAAAACGAATATTCTCAACTTCATGTCAAACGTTTAAGACAACTTTACAACACCAAACCTGAGTTACACGGTAAAAAATTCGTTCACGTGGACTTTAATATACGAGAAAACAATCTTGCTTATGTGGAAAACGTAATCATCAAAGGAAATAAAAAAACTCAAGATCGTGTAATCCGAAGAGAACTTCTATTTAAACAAGGAGATTTGTTTAATTCTATTTTAGTCAATCGTTCCCGTGAAAGGATTTTTAACCTAGGTTATTTTAAAGAAGTAAACTTTAACATGAGACCAGGTTCCGATCAGACTAAAATGAATTTGATTATAGAAGTTGTGGAACAACCAACCGGAACCGTTTCTATGGGAGGCGGTTATGGCACGATCACAGGATTTTCCATCTTTACGGAAGTAGGTGAAAATAATTTAAACGGAACTGGTCAGAAAATTTCAGGTCGTTTAGAATTCGGTCCTTTTAGAAGACTTTTTCAGATTACTTGGACGGAACCTTGGCTTTACAATAAACCTTGGTCTCTTTCACTTTCTCTTTTTTATTCTTCTAGAATTTATAATGTAGGAGCCGTTTCGATTACCGAAAATAATAACCAACAATCCATCAAAGAACAAGCAATCTATTCCAGAGATGGTGTAGGTTTTACAGTAGGAATCGGTCATAGGATTTTTATCAACTGGACTCATTTTCATAGATATTCTCCCAGTATTTATGCTTCTACAAATCCTTCTTCTCTTGTATCGGATCAGGTTCTTGCGGAGGTTCGTAGAGGATGGCAATTCCGTTCTCAAATTTCAAATGGAATTGCGTATGATATTAGAGATAACGTATTTAATCCTACACAAGGTTATGACTTACTTTTTCAGATAGACAATGTAGGGCAGGCGCTCGGGGGACAATCTCACTTTGACCAGTATCGAGTTCTTGCGGAATACTACCACACTTGGTTCGATTATAGCTTTTTTGGACTTTTTAGAAACAATGCTCTCA
This sequence comes from Leptospira interrogans, assembly GCF_900156205.1. Classification (GTDB taxonomy): domain Bacteria; phylum Spirochaetota; class Leptospiria; order Leptospirales; family Leptospiraceae; genus Leptospira; species Leptospira interrogans. Next base: position 286,326 of record NZ_FTNA01000002.1, on the reverse strand, counting down.
GACGTTGGAGAGTCGTTCAAGAGTTTAGAAGTTCTTCTCTTTTTACTTATCAAAGGGTTCCGTATTATGGGAAACAAGATCCAATTCAAAAACCTTATATTCAGTTACAAGACTTACAGTTCTTAGGTGGATATGAATCTCTACGCGGATGGTTTTATAACGATGCAAAGTATCCTGCCGAATGGAGAGACGGTGCCGCTACCAGAATGATGTTCGGTTCGGAGCTTCGTTTTCCAATTGAGCCCACCTTACTTTGGTTAGTTGCTTTTTTCGATGCGGGCGCTTTATACGAAGAGGTAAACCGTGCTACTGGAGTAAGAAAAGATCTTTTTGAAACTTACGACCAAAGAGTCAGAGAAGCTCAAATGAAAGATCCCGTGGGCTATTACCTTGCTAATAATTATAATTTAACCGCTCTTAGAAAAGCGGATTATACTTTTGAAGAACTTAACAACCCGGCTAACCTGGTACTTTCTGGGAATAATGTTGCTTTGGATAAATTTCGATTTTCTTGGGGGGTAGGACTTAGAATTCAAATTCCGGTTCTTCCACTTAGGATTTATTTTGCACAAAAATTAAAGTATACTGGGGTTGCGGATCACCCTTTCACTAAATTTGAATCTGATAATGCATTTCAGTTTGTGTTTGGAATTGGGGACTATAGGTTTTAGTCTGTGGACTCCTCATTTTTATCCGATTTAAACGAAGAACAAAAAAAAGCTGTCTTACAAGTAAACGGGCCGGTTTTAATTTTGGCGGGAGCAGGTTCCGGTAAAACAAGAGTTATCACTCATAGAATTGCAAATCTTCTAATCAATCATGGGATCGATCGTATCTGTGCAGTAACCTTTACCAATAAGGCGGCTGCGGAGATGGTAGAAAGAGTAAAAAAAATAGTTCCTTTTTTACCCGCAAACGTTCAGATCAAAACCTTCCATTCTCTTTGTTTGTATATTTTAAGAAGAGAAGCTTCCTTTTTCGGATTTGATAACGGTTTTACAATTTATGATACCACTCTTCAAGAATCACTTTTAAAACAAGTAATTAAGGATCTTTCTTTGGATCCTAAATTTTATAAACCCTCCACACTTGGAAACTATATAAGCGGTTTGAAAGATAAAATGTTGTCTCCTGAAAGTTATTTGGAAAAAGAAGGTCGCAACGATTTTTCTAAGGCCGTATCTGCAATTTATAAGGAATACGAAAAAAGAAAGGATGCAAATTATGCTTTCGATTTCGGAGATCTGATATGGAAAACGGTTCAACTATTTCAAAAATCTTCGGATGCAATTTCTAAATACCGTCATAAGTGGGAATACGTGATGGTAGATGAATATCAAGATACGAATAAGGTTCAATACGAACTTGTACTTCTTCTTGCAGGAGAAAAAAGAAACCTATGTGTGGTTGGAGACGATGATCAATCTATTTATTCTTGGAGAGGAGCTGACATAGGAAACATTCTGAATTTCGAAAAAGATTTTCCAGAATCAGTGGTGATCAAACTGGAAGAAAACTATCGTTCTACATCTAATATTATATTAGCTGCTTCTAATGTAATTTCAAACAACACTCAGAGAAAAGAAAAGGAAATATTTACGAATAACCCGGAAGGTGCTCCGGTTGTGTTAAACGAATTTGAAAATGAATCTGAGGAGGCTCACGGAGTGATCACTAGAATACGCTCCGCGTATTCCGGAGGAACGGAATATAAGAATATTGCAATATTCTACAGAACTAATTCTCAGTCCAGATATTTTGAAGAAGCTTTGAGAAATGTAGGAATTCCGTATAAAATTTTCGGAGGTTTCCGTTTTTTTGACAGAGCGGAAATTAAGGATTTGATTGCATATTTAAACGTGGTTTCGAACCCTCTGGATAGCGTTTCGCTTCTTAGAATCATAAATTATCCTCCGAGAGGAATTGGGGATTCTGGAGTTGAAAAAATTCGAGAGTTTTCACTCGAAAAAGGAATTTCCATTTTGGAAGTTTTGGGTCAAGAAGACATTCCTCTCAAAAAAGCAGCTAAGTCTAAAGGAAAGGAACTTTATAATTTATTTTGCGATTTGATCGAAAAATCGGAAAAAGGTTTGTCTCCTTCCGAAATCGCATTAGAACTTTTGAATCGTTCCGGTCTCATGTCTCATCTCAAAGATGAAGGAACGGAAGAATCTGTAGCTCGTTTAGAAAACCTTCAAGAATTAGTCAATTCGATAGAGGAATACGAAAAAAATTCGGATTCTCCTTCTTTGGAAGAATATTTAAATCAGATTAGTTTGATTACAAGCGAAGAAGATTCTAAAGAACTCACCGATTATGTGAATCTAATGACTGTGCATAACGCAAAAGGACTTGAATTTGAAGTCGTTTTTCTTTCTGGATTGGAAGAGGGAACTTTTCCACATAGTATGAGTTTAGAAGAATCTCATTTTGGGGACGAAGAAGAAAGAAGGCTTTTTTACGTTGCTCTTACTCGGGCTCGTGAGGAATTATTTCTAAGTTATTGTAGGACTTCCAGAAAGTTTGGTAAGGTGGAAGATAGAATTCCTTCTCGATTTTTATCTGAAATTCCAAGAAAATGTTTTGGAAATAGAGGTTATGTAAGTAGAGAACGAACTGCTAGAAAACCTCAGGGCCCTCCAGTGGCTTCTAAAATTAGACAAGCGAATAACGAATTGGAATCACACCACGCACCACCACCTGATCCAAATAATCTCTATCTAAAACCGGGAGATCGGGTAAAACACAAACAATTCGGGATAGGAACAATTTTGACTATTTCCGGTAGGGAAAAAAATACAAAGGTCGCCATCCGTTTTGGAAACGTAGAAAAGAACTTTTTTGTTGCCTATACCCCGCTTGAGAAATTATAAGAAAGTGGAAAGTTTGTCGTTTTAAAATCCGATAATAATTAACGAAAAACAGGAAACTCAAGATGAAGAAAATACTCGCAATTTGTCTTTTATTTTTCTTTGCACTTTTTAGCCTTCAGGCCGGAAAATCGCAAGGTGTTGTAGAGGAATTCAATAAGGTAGAAGAGTACAATAAGAACGTAAAACTTTCAGACGCGGCGAAAAAAGCGACTCTCGAAAAGAACCTGCTTTCCGCAGTAAAATATACTCTTCACCACAGGTATCTAGAATATAAAGAAATTACCAAAGATTTAAATACAGATACAATGCTTTACGAACCGCAAAAGGGAACTTACACAGTTTACGTAAAATTTAAAAAGTATCTATTTTTCTATAGTTTTAAAATGGACCCGGAGATTTATCTCCAAACTCCAGAAAACGAAGTGTTTTATCTTCGTCCCGAAAATTTGGATGATCCTCATAAAGAAAATACTTCGGCGCCAGATGGTAAGAGTGGAAAGTAATTTTTATTTCGAGTATTTTCTTTTTTGAATTCGATTCTATATCTTCAGTCTGCCGTAGATTCTGTACTAGAGGCTGGCAAAATTGTATTAGAAATTTATCATTCCGATTTTAAGGTCAAGGATAAAGGAAAAAACGATCCAGTAACCGAAGCAGATCTGAAAGCAAGTTCTCATATTTCGGAAAGTTTACGTTTTTTGAATATTCCAATTCTTTCCGAAGAGGACTCTGAAAAGAAGGATGTTTCCAAATTACAAACAGTTTGGATTTTGGATCCAATTGACGGAACCAGGGAATTTATACATAAAAATCCGGAGTTTGCGATCAGTCTCGGTTTGTCTATTCTTGGAAAAGCGGTTTTAGGAGTGGTTTTTAACCCGGTTACCTTAGAATTGATCTATGGAGCAGAGGATTTAGGAGTAGTTTATCAAAAGTTGGAAAATATACCTGATTTTTTTTCAGTTAAACTCCAGAACTTTACAAAAATATTAAGTGATTTTAAACCTATTCAGAAAGTTCTTATTTCCAGAACCGAAGAAAAAGAAGGTCTTTTTTCTTCTTCTATGATTCCTTTCGGTTGGGAATTTGTGGCAATGGGCTCGATCGCGTATAAACTTGGTTTGGTGGCGGCGGGAAAAGCGGCTCTTTCCATTTCTTTAAAACCAAAAAATGATTGGGACATTTGTGCGGGAATTGCGCTTATAAATTCTTCGGGAGGCTCCGATCTAGAAATTAAAACCGGTGAACCCTATAAATTTCAAACTTTAAATGGAAAGGGAGAGGGGCTTATCGCAGGACATACTCGTTCCCTTACCCAGGTTTGGGAAAATTCTAAATCGTATTTTCAATCCGGTTTACGGGATTGGAATTAATGTATTTTGTATTAAATTCGACCTGTTTTTGGCATTTGAATTTATTTTCTTAAGTGTCCTTAAGAAATTTGTTAATCCTTTTTTATCGATTTTATATATGAGAAAAATAGAATATTCAAAAAAAACAATTTCCAATATTAGAATTGGTGTAGACGCAAGACCTTTTTCCACATCCGTTTCCGGAGTAGGTAAAATGATTCATAGCGCTTTATTGGATTTAGGAAAGAATTCTAATTTTGAGTTTTATCTTTTTTCTCATAAAGATTTACATCCTAGTTATTCTAATCTTCTAAATCTTCCCGGAATTCGTTTTATCAAAGGAGAAGGTTTTTTTTCTAAAAAAGGAGGGTTCTACTTTGCTATTGCCCTTCCACTTCAGCTTCGAAAAATCAAACTAGACCTATTTTGGGGAACTCAGCAGGTGTTGCCTCCTTTTCTTTCCAAAAAGATCGCAACTGTTTTAACATATAACGATCTGGTTGCGTATCGTTTTCCAGATACAATGAGAACTCTGGCTAGAATTCAGCAAAAGTTTTACCTTTCTCGTTCTATCAAACGAGCGGATAAATTGCTCCCGATTTCTGAATCTACTCGAAACGAGGTTGCCGAATTCTTCCATATACCACTCGAAAAAATGGAAGTTGTTTATCCTGGTATCGAACTTTCAGAATTTAAAAATATGTTTAAAGAAAAACCGGGGGAAAGGGTGGATTTATTGCCAAAAAAGTTTTTCCTTTCGGTTTCCACTGTAGAACCTCGAAAAAACTATAAATTTTTGTATAGTGCATATATTGAATATTCAAAAAAAGTAAAATCTAGTCAAAAATTTTCCTGGGTAATTGGAGGTAAGGAAGGTTGGGAAGATCCAACCTTTATAGAAACCTTGAAAAGTCCGGAAAGTAAGTCAGCAGGAATCGTTTGGATTGAAAGTCCAACTAACGTGGAATTAGCTCATATGTATCGGAAATGTTCTTTATTCTTATTTTCTTCTTTGTATGAAGGATTTGGGATTCCTCTTTTAGAAGCTTTAAGCCTTCAAAAACCTGCAATTGTAACTGATCTTTCCGTATTTAGAGAAATTGGAGGAGATAAAATTCGGTATTTAAAGTTAGAGGAAAATCTCTGGACTTCTGCGCTTTTAGATTTCTCCAAAAAACCGTATCCTGGAAAAAAAGTAGATATTCGGAAATTTTATCGAAGTGTCGCTGCGAAAACGATTTCGGATCAAATTCAAGAAGTTTTAAGATCAAAGAAAAACTGATCTTGAATTAAAATTTGAAAACAAAAATTTTTATTTTCTTTAATGAATGTTTGAAATTGCTATATTTTATTTCTTTAGAAACCAGAAAATTAGATGTAAAAATGTGGGAACTACTACGAAAATTTAACGACATTTAGAACTACTTGAAAGTTTACAAATTGTCAAATACGATTTGATTTGTAGGAATTACTGTATTTGATTAAAAATTTCTAAAGAATGATCGTGTAAAATTCTTTGAGGTTTTGGGCTAAACTAAGTAAATGTCTGTTTGGTGCAAGAGTTCGTTTTTAAAAAGTTTACTTTATAGTAAAAATAAGAGTGTAGGAACTCCCATTGTTTAACTTTGAGATACTACTAACTTGCTATAAAAGCAAAAGGGTCAAATATTTGCTTTGAAATAGAGTTTTACAATAAAAACTTAAACTAATTTTCTAAGAATCAATCAAGGTAAAAGATTGATAGAACTATCTAAACGTGAGTTCTACGCAAGAAAATGAGAAAAAATTTTTCTAAAAGTATGAGTTCCTACAATTTTAGAATTTATTTATAGATCATGATTCATGGGAGTTCCCACATTTTAGGAATCGATCTGTAAAATCCAACTTTTTTAGAAAAATGAATCGTGAGAATTCCTTACTCCGAACTCAAGTGAGATTAATATTTTTGAGTAAAGTAGAATGGGATGAGAGTTCCCAAAAAAAATTTAAAAGAAGCCTCAATAAAACCTGAAAAAAATTGTCGTCTAATCAAGTTTTGCAGTCGTTATAAGGATACAACAGAAACAACTATTTTTATAAAGGTTGAGTTGAAAGTAAATTTTAAAAAAGTATAGCCTGTGAAATCAATTTTAAGTTTTTAAGATAAACTTAAGAACCATTTTTTCCAACCCGAAAGCCTGATCAATATACCCGAAAATTCCAAACCGACCTTAGAATTGATTTGGAGATGGATTCTTTTCAAGTCTAAAGGTTGAAGTCTTACCGAGAATTCGTCTTCCCCATTTTGAAAATGAAAAAAATCTGGAAGAAACTCTAACTTGTTTCTTTTTTTTCCATTTGTATCTGTAGAATTCAAAGGAATCAAAAAAGATTTCGAATTTTTTTTTCCCTCTAGAAAGACAATTAATTCTCCTCTTTTCCATTCTAAATTTGCTTTACAATTCGTTTCCGATAAATAAGGTTCTTTTTGTGCAGGTATAGAAATGATTCCGGAGCCTACAAATCGATCATTTTTGAGATAGGATAGGAATTCTTCAAGACCCGAGAAGTAATTGTAAAAAACAGGATTCACTGGAATGATTCCAATTTTTGCGAATGGATTTTGCTGAAAAGATTTTTTCCTTTTACTTTCTATTCGTTTTTTTGAATAAGATGAAATCATGTGGAATTTGCGTTTAATTTTTCTATTCGTTTTTTTTCTGCTATTTTCTTGTAGTCTTTCTAGGGAAGAATCGATCCTTTATCAGCTTTCTCTTTACGATTTGGATAAAAATTCTGTTTCTTTGAAAGAATATAAAGGAAAAGTTTTGCTTTTAGATATTTGGGCTTCTTGGTGTGAACCTTGTAAAGATGCGGTTCCTGTTTTGGAAAAACTTTCTAAAGACTTAAATGGCAAAAATGGGGTTTTGTTAGGAATCAATACGGAGCCCGAACTTTCCAAAGAAGAACATTTAAAAGCAGCTAAAGAATTTGGAATGACTTATCCGTTTTTTGTGGATCGCGATTTTACTTTGATTAACCAATATAAGGTAGAAGGTCAGCCTGCTTTGATTGTTTTTAGTCAGTCCGGAACTCTTCTTAAAATTCAATACGGCATTCGGGAAAAAGATTATCCTAAACTTAGAGCTAATTTTTCAAATTGGTTTTCTGCACCTTAATATATAAAATGAATTTTTCGTAAAACAACGATTTTATGTATATTTAATTTGAGAATGCAACTGTAAAATCTAGATTTGTAAGAATTCCCACACCTAACTTTTACGGAAGAATTTATTTTTAAAACGGATCGATCAATTTACACTGAAGTAATGAAAAATTTTGGAATTCAAAAAAGAGCCACAAATTTCCGTTTGTAAAACAAATACATAGATAAAATATTTTTCTCATACATCGATTTTGGATTTGTATATTATATAACGATTCAAATAAAAAGAGAACCTTCTCAAAAGCATTTTGAAAAAAAGGGTTTATTTCTTAGGTTCCCTATTTACCTTTGAATCCTTGCCGACAAAGATCTTTGTCGGAATTCCTAAGTTTTAATAATGAAAGATACCAGGAGTTAAATGAAGTTTAAATGGCGGAAAACTTAGCGCAGCTATTTCGTGAATCCGCGGAAAAATACAGAGATTTACCTGCTTTTTTTTCCAAGGATTCTAAAAAAAATTATTATCCAACGACTTACAGTCAATTGTATGAACAGGGAATTCAACTTGCAGAGGCTTTGATTGAATTGGGTGTTCAACAAAAACAAAAAGTTGGTTTGTTGGCAGACAATCGGATCGAATGGATCATCGCTGATTACGGTGTGATTCTTACGGGTGCGGCCAATGTCCCTCGTGGAACGGATATTACAGATTCTGAAATCGTCTATATTCTTAATCATTCAGAAGTGGAAGTTGTTTTTATCGAAAACGATAAAATGTTAGAAAAATTTAACAGAAACAAGTCTCAGCTTACAAACGTAAAAACGTTGATTATGATGGACCCTACGAGTAACTCTCCTGGAGTCTTGAAAATGCAGGAACTAATTGAAAAGGGAAAAGCACTTCGCGCCGGTGGATCTAAAAAGGCGGAAGAAAGAATTACTGCAATTGATCCGGAAGACCTTTTTACGTTGATTTATACTTCTGGAACGACTGGGCTTCCCAAAGGAGTTATGCTCAAACATTCCAACATGATGCATCAGGTAAACTACGTAAGTCCTATGTTGGATATCAAAGCAGGTGCTCGTCTTCTATCGATTCTTCCAATTTGGCACGTGTTTGAAAGAGTAGTAGAGTATGTTTGTATTGGCCTAGGTGCGGCTACCTATTACACAAACGTAAGAGATCTTCGTCAGGATTTGGCTACGGTAAAACCTACTTTTATGGGTTCTGCACCAAGACTTTGGGAAAATATCTACAACGGAATTTATACAAGAATCAATGATCCGGCTCAAACTCCAGCGCTTCGTAGAGGGCTTTTTAAACTTGCGTATTTCTTTTCTAGAAAGAAAAATCAGGCGCTTCGTTTTTTAAAAGGAATCGAAGTGGATTATACAGGAAGAAATCCGATCGTATCTTTCTTTTATGGAATTCTAATGTTCTTTCAGTTCCTACTAACCGGACCGTTTACTCTAACAGTTTTGGCGGGAGCATTAGGTGCTTATTTTGCTGGAACCGAATTGTATTTCTTGACATCTCCTTTTTACACTGTTGCTGGTTTGGCGCTTGTTTTGAATAGTTTTACCTTAGATAAAGTCGTTCTTGCTAAAATCAGAGCTGCTACAGGCGGACAATTGGAAGCTTCCATTTCTGGAGGAGGCGCACTTCCAAGACATGTGGATGAATTTTTCGGAAATATCGGGATCAACGTATTGGAAGGTTATGGAATGACGGAGACTTCTCCCGTTATTTCCGTGAGAACTTTTGAGAAACTGATTATTGGTTCTGTGGGTGTAATCGTTCCTAAGACGAGACTTCAAATTCGTAACGATAACAATGCAGTTTTAACTGAAATAGACGAAAGTGGAAATATCACTCAAGGTAAAATGGGACTGAAAGGAGTGGTTTTTATTAAAGGGCCTCAAGTTATGAAAGGTTATTTTAAAAATGAAGAAGCCACTTCTAAAGCGATTTCAGACGGTTGGATGAACACCGGTGATATGGGTATGATCAATTTCAAAAAGACTCTGACTCTTACTGGTCGTGCAAAAGATACCGTAGTGCTTCTTGGAGGGGAGAACGTAGAGCCGGTTCCGATCGAAAATAAACTTCAAGAATCTGCATATATCAGTCAGTGTATGGTAATTGGTCAGGATCAAAAGAATTTAGGGGCTATTGTAGTTCCAGACTTCGAAAAACTTCAGGAATGGGCAAAAGAAAACGGAATTAACGAATCTAACAACGAGAAGTTGATTGAAAATCCGAAAATTTACGATCTTTACAGAAAAGAAATCAAAGCTTTAAACAATACTAAGAATGGATTCAAATCTTTTGAGCAAGTGACTCCTTTCATTTTGATTTCTAAACCTTTTGAAGTTGGAGATGAACTCAATAATATGATGAAAATGAAACGTCATGTGATCACTGAAAAATACAGCGATAAGATTAAAAAAATCTATTCTACGAATCAAGATTAGAATTTTCTAATTTTTAATTTCCTTTTGAAAGCCGACTCAAGGTCGGCTTTTTTTATTTCTTCTGAGAATTTGTCGTCGGACCGATAAAATTTGTATGACCGGCACACAAAAAACCCAAAAACATTCCGTATTTTCACCTTCTGGACACGGAGATTTATATGCCCTCGATAATTTATATTTTTCTCCCTTGAGAGAGAATGAGGTTTGGGATTTTTCCAAATTGGTTCAATTTTCTCCATTCAATTTGGGTTTTTTTTGTATGAGAGCTGCATTATCGGTTCGTTGTGAGCAAAAAATTATTGCACAAGGATTCAGTCCAGGATTTGTTCTGGGGCTTTCCAAAATTGATGAATTTGAACATTTAAATTTATTTCAGACTAAGGGTTTTATTCCGAAAGTTTTTGGAAAAGAATTTCCTATGAAAATAAATTCTACAATTCATCCAATTTTGAATCCAGTTCTTGCTACGTATGAAAAAATGTTATTTGAAGAATGGAATCCGCAAGCGTTTGCCCTAGAAGGCCATTTTGAGAATCGGGAAATTTTAATAACGGGGGTTGTTCTTCCGGAAGAGGAGAAGAATCTTCCAAAACTTTTAAAACATCTGATACAACTTCTTTCTGGAAAGTCCGGAAAATTTTATTTAAGAACTGGGAAACATTCCTATCTCTGTTTAAAAAAAGAAAAAGAAAGTTTGGGACCTGTTTTTTTTCAAGGAAAGGAAAGAATTTGGGATTCCTTTGTGTTTTTAATATTAGAAATCGAAAAGTTTTAGCTTAGATGTTTGCTAAAAAGGAATGCTTCAATACTTTCATAATTTTCTTGTTCGGAAAGTTCTAGAATTTTTCTTACCAAGATTCCTGCTTGATGCAGCGAAATCGATCGAATGATTTTTCGAATTGGACTTAAAAAAGGAATTGAAACCGAAAGTTCACGGATGCCAATACCAACTAAAAAAATGGTAAAATCAGTATCTGATGCAAGTTCTCCACAAAGACTTAGGGGTTTGTCGTAATCCCTAGAAACTTCCACGATTCGAATCAAAGCTCTTAAAAAAGAAATATGATATGGATTATATAAAGAAGAAACGTGAATATTGTTTCTATCTACTGCCATGATATATTGAAGTAGATCGTTTGTTCCTATAGAAAAAAAATCCGCTTCTCTTGCGATTAGATCTAAGGCCGCAACTGCAGCAGGGGTTTCAATCATGGCACCGATTTTAATTTTTTTATTATATCTTTCTTTTTTTGCGCTCAATTTGCGTTTACATTCTTCTAAAAGTTTTCGTGTGCGAGTAATTTCTACGGGACCAGTGATCATAGGTAGTAATATACTTACATTTCCAAAAGCAGATGCTCGCAAAATTGCCGTTAGTTGTTCAGAATACCATTCTGGATTGGATAAAGAATATCTTATCCCTCGATTTCCTAAAAAAGGATTTTCTTCTAATTCTCCTGTTGAAAATTTATCGGCTCCAATGTCAAAGGTACGAATAATTACTGGTTTGTCCTGCATTCCTTCTGCAATTGCTTTATAAGCAAGGAACTGTTCTTCTCCAGAAACGTTACTATCCTGATATTTTAAAAATAAAGACTCACTTCTAAAAAGTCCTACCCCTTCCGCTCCGGACTTGATCGCTTGTTCACAATCTAATTCTGTTTCTAAATTACATTTGATCCTAACTCTGATTCCGTCCTTAGTTATCGCCCTTATCTTTTTGGTTTCATTTTCTTCTGTGGGGTAGGAAGAAGAGAATCCGTAGTATTTTACTTCTTCAAGAGTGGGAAAACGAATCGCGTTTCCGGATTCTGCGTCTAAAAAGATGAATTCGTTGTCTTTGACATGAGAGGAAAAATCTTTCAATCCTACGATTGTAGGGATTCCGTAGTTTCTGGCTAAAATAGCCATGTGTCCGGTTTTTCCGCCTAGATCAGTTGCGATTCCACGGATACGAGTTTTATCCATGAGAATCATCTGTGAAGGTGTAAGTTCTCTTGCGACTAAGATTAAATCTTCTTTTAAACCGGATAAAAAAGAATCTTCTTCTTTTTTACCTGCGATAAATTCAATCAGTCGATTGGAAACATCTTGAAAATGATCTACCCTTTCTCGGAAAAATTCATTTTCCATGGCTTTGAATTTTTCAGAAATTTCATGGGTAACGTTTTGAACCGCTAGGATTGCATTTTCTCCAAGTTCTAGAATTCTTTTTCGAACCGAGGTGGCAAGGCTAGGATCCGAACAAATCATAGCCTGTGTTTCTAAAATCTCTTGGATTTCTTTTTGATCTGGTCCAGAGGTTTCCAGAGACGTAATCAAAATTCTTAAGCTGTGAAGACTTTCTTCTAAAGCGACAGAGAACTTTTCTACTTCAGCTTCTTTTTCGGATTCGTGAACGTAGGTTCCTGTGAGAATGGTATTCCTTCTCTTTCCGGTTTTTAAGACCTTACCGTATAGTTTTCCCGGAAAGGCTGTAATTCCAGGAAAAGCTGTACGTTTGGAAGGAATCATTCTAAAACGAGTTTCAAACTCGACTACAGAATTCACCAAAAGAAGAATCTGACAATTCTTTTCTGAGTCAAAAATAGAACGAATCAAAAAGACTCAGATTTGACCGAAATTGAAATTACTAAATGAAAACGTTTAAACGACGACTGCTTTTCTTTTGAATAGTGGGATTCTACGACTTTTATATTTACTGATTTCGTCTCCAGTGACATTGCTCATCACCAATTTAGCCATAGAAATATCCAGCGCGTGCCCTGCTTTAGAAGCCAGATAATGTCCTATGATAGGACGACCGGCGATGGAAATATCTCCAAAAAGATCTAAGATTTTATGACGAACACATTCATTTTCAAAACGGAGTTGTTGGTTTAGATAACCGTCTTGAGTGAGTACAATTGCGTTGTCTAAAGAGCCGCCCATAGCAAGTCCTCTGGCTTGAAGTGCTTCTACGTCTTTTAAAAAACCAAAAGTCCTTGCAGGTAGAATCTCTTGTTTGATTTTTTCTCTGTCTAAAGAGACAGTGATACTTTGTCCTTTGAGTAGAGGGTGATTGAAATCTATCGTATAGGTTACTTTGAGTTCGTCACTTGGAAGTAAAACCAGATATTTGTCACCGTCTACAACCCAGAGAGGACTTTGAATATAAATGGGTTCTACAATTTCGGGATATTCTATGATTCCAGCTGATTCAAGTGCTTGTAAAAAAGGAAGAGAAGAACCGTCCATGATCGGAACTTCTACTGCGTCTATTTCCAGAATTAAATCTGTCAAACCGAGCGCATAGACCGCAGCTAAAAGATGTTCCACGGTTTGGATTTTATGAATTCCGTCTCCTAATGTGGTCGCGTTGCTGGTATCTACTACATTGCTGAGTTCTGCCGAAATGGATGCTTTTTCTAAACCTTTTCGATATTCAAAAACAATTCCTGTTCCGGATGGAGCTGGATGGGCGGTTAGATTGACTTCTTTGCCGGAATGAAGTCCAATTCCTTTGATTCTAACTGTGTCTTGTATTGATCTTCTATATAGAATTTCTTTCATAGTTTTAAATTCTCGATTTCCAATAACGTCCCATCTAAAAGACGGTCTATTTAGAATTCGAAGTTCGTTTTTAACTCTGTTTTTAGAGAGAAAATCGAAAGTCTCCATTTACTATTAAGCAAACTCTATGCCAAAAGATCTATGAAAATTGGTTTTTTAAGGTGTTTTAACTCATTGATTTGGGCCCAATCCGACATAATTTAGGTTCCATTTCTTTTATTCTGTCTCATTTTTACAACTGTGTAGCTCAAGGACCACAGGTTATAGTCTCATTACATTGACTTGGATTTTACCAAGTCAAACCAAGAATTTGAATAGTGGGTTCTTTGAAACGATTCCAAAATATAAATTTCTAATTCTTAAAATCGGATCTAAATTGTGGGAACTCCATCAGCAAAGTATTGATTTCTATGAAATCTTGAAATTGTAAGAGTTCCCACAATTTACCAAGGAAGTTCTTCTCCATTTTGATGAAAAAACTTTCCGGAGTTTTGTAAATTTAAGGATTCAATTCGTTTAATTAAACCTTCAACGCTTTCGGTTATAGAGATTCCTTGTCCACCACTCATTCGAGTTGCCACCATTCCAGGGTGAAAGATTCCTACTGAAATTCCCCGAGGACTTAAATCCTTGGCTAAACTGACTGCGATTGCGTTCAGTGCGGCTTTGGAAGCGCGGTATCCGTAATAAGAGCCGGAGTTATTGTCTGCGATCGAGCCCATTCTACTCGTTAAGAAGATTAACTTTGCATTTTTTTTCAAAGAAGAAAGTAAAACCTTTACTACCTTCAGAGGCCCTAACGCGTTTACTAAAAATTGAGTAAAAACGTTTTCTTCGTCTAAACTTTGTAAGTTGTCTGGAATTAATATTCCAGCGTTATTGATAAGTATATCTATCTTTGTATCTAAAAGTTTAGAAGGTAGATCTCGGATCGAGTTAGAATTTAAAACGTCCATACCTTCAAAGATACGAGTCGGTTTTAAGTGAATTAGTTCAGAAGAAGATTTTCTACACAGAGCAAAAACTTGATCTCCCTGAGAAAGAAATTGTTTGGTAAGTTCCAAACCGATTCCTCGATTAGAGCCGGTAATTAAAATGTTTCTTTGAGTCATATTCTAAACTTAACTATATGGATTTGTTCTAAAAGTACTTTTCGATTGACGTTTAGCTCAATTTATTTACATTACTGCTTCTATGAATTACGAGATCATTCACAAACCTTCGTATTCTTTTTTAAAAGTAAAACTATCACCTGGCCAAACCATCAAAGCAGAATCAGGCGCTATGGTTTATATGACTCCCGGAATTGATGTCGAAACAAAAATGGGGAGCGGTTTTTTATCTGCAATCTCTAGAAGATTTTTTGGCGGAGAATCTTTTTTCTTTAACGTTTTTAAAGCTTCCGTAACGGGAGGAGAAATCGGACTCGCTCCTGAACTTCCGGGTGACGTAGTAGGAATTGATCTTACAGATACGGGACTTATTGTGGAATCGGGCGCATATTTAGCATCGGATGAAACGATTTCGATAAAACCTATGTTTGGAGGAATTCGTTCCTTCTTTGGTGGAGAAGGAATTTTTCTTTTAGAAGCGTTTGGAAATGGAAAATTATTTTTAAATGCATACGGTGGAATCATACCGATAGACGTTCAAGGATCTTATACAATAGACACGGGGCATATAGTTGCATTCGATAAAAGTCTTCAGTATAAAATTGCAAAGGCGGGAGGAAGTTGGAAGTCCACTTTTTTCGGAGGAGAAGGATTAGTTATGGAATTTACCGGTCATGGAAGGGTTTTGATTCAAACAAGAGTCCCTTCTGGATTTTTATCTTGGCTTACTGCTCTTCTTCCTAATTAATAAAAAAGGAATATTATGAATATTGAAATTATTAGCAAACCGTCTTATAGTTTTGCAAAGGTTCTTTTAAATGGAGGAGAATCGATCAAAGCGGAATCCGGTTCTATGATGTCTATGAGTTCTGGAATTACGATTCAAACTCATAAAGCACAACAAGGCGGATTTTTTAAAAGTTTAAAAGTAGCTTTTTTAGGCGGAGAATCTTTTTGGATGAATACTTTTACTGCTTCTTCTGGAAACGGAGAAGTATTACTCGCACCAACTCTTCCGGGAGACGTGGAAAGAATAGAATTATCTGGAACGGTTTATGTACAGTCCAGTTCTTTTCTTGCATCTTCACCGAACATTGAAATGGATACAAAGTTTCAAGGACTCAAAGGGTTTATCAGTGGAGAATCTCTATTTTTTCTTAGACTTTCAGGAAACGGTTTTCTTTTAATTTCGAGTTACGGTGGAATAGACGTTTTAAACGTAGACGGAGAAATGATCGTAGACACTGGACATATCGTAGCCTTTGAAGAAGGTTTAAACTACGAGATGACTAAGTTTGGGGGTTGGAAGTCTTTCTTTTTAGGTGGAGAGGGATTTGTGGCCCGTTTTAAAGGAAAAGGAAAGGTTTGGATTCAGTCTAGAAACGTTCCTTCTTTAGGAAGTTGGTTTAGAAACCAACTTCCTCCGATTAAAAGATAAGGGAGAAAAATCTTGAAATACGAAATATTATTAAAACCTGATTTTCCAATTGTTCAAGTTCAGTTGAATGATGGAGAATCGATACGCGCGGAATCGGGTGCGATGGTTGCAATGAGTCCCACTGTCAAAATGATTACAAAAGCAGAAGGTGGAGTTTTTGCTTCCGCAAAACGCGCGTTATTGGGTGGTGAGTCTTTTTTTCAAAATACATTTAAATCGGAAGGTGGAACCGGAACTCTTTTTTTGACAAGCGCAACTCAAGGAGATATTGAATATCGTAAAATGAACGGAGAAGATCTGATCCTAAGCCGAGGAGCTTATGTGGCTGGCTCTGAATCTATTACGATTGATAGTAAATGGGGAGGATTTAAAGGTTTTTTTTCCGGGGAAGGTTTGTTCTTTTTAAAAGTTGGTGGAACTGGGGATTTATTTTTTTCGAGTTTTGGCGCGATTCATACGATTGACGTAAACGGGCAATATGTGGTGGACACTGGGCATATCGTAGGGTTTGAAGGAACTTTGGATTATACGATTCAAAAAGTAGGGGGATTGAAGTCTCTTTTTCTTAGTGGAGAAGGTTTAGTAGCGGTGTTTTCCGGAAGCGGTAAATTATACATTCAATCTAGAAATCAAAATTCGTTTGTATCTTGGGCCAATCAATGGAGAAGAGTGGAAAAATCTTCTTCTGACTGATTTTACTCAGAACTATAAAATACATCCAATCATTTAACTTCAATCCTGTGAAATTCTGCGTAAGAAAAAAAATTGTAGGAACTCATACTTTTAGAAATTTTTTTTTCAGACGAACTGACTAAAATAGAATTTAAATTTTGATAATGGCCGCAAAACAACGGTTTTGTGCAAAAATCGGATGGACGATGATTCTTTTGGTATTTCATAGTTCCCACAATTTTCAAAGTTTAATAAATACACCATTTATGAGAGTTCCCACATTTATTTTTTTACGAAAAAATTGATTTAGGATAAAACGGATTTTTTACACCTAACAAATATTAGATTAGACGATTACCTGAAAATCAGTTTTGGATTTCAAATTTCCGTTGATATATATTTCCAAAACGTGTTTTCCAGAAATGTGAACTCTGGTTGTCATCTGTTTAAAAGATTGTTTTTTTTGATAAGAAGTTGATTCGTTAGGTTGAAAAAGTCGTTCTTCTACTTGAAAAACTTTTTTGGAAGTTTTTCCGGAAATTTTTGCGTATTGAATTTTATATTCGATCCTAAGACGGGTTTGTTTTGATTGTTCTGATCGTACGGTAAAGCTGAAAAAAAGGTCTTCTCCGATTTTGACAGTTTTAGATTTTAATTTTAGATTTGAAATTTTTACTTTTACATCGGAATCAAACTTGAAAATTGCAAGAGCTTTTGAATTTCCAGATTTTAAAAGACCGCGTAACGCATGTTTTAAAAGTAGATCTCTTTCTTTTGAAAAGCCTATCCATTGTTGTGCGATTTTTAAAACTAAATCTGGATGATCTTTGGAAATATCGTTTAAATGATTTGCCACACTTCTTCTTACAACTTCATCTTTGTCGTCTTTTAAGTTTTCCAGTATTGGAAGTGTTTTTTCAGGATCTTGTTTTAAACCTGGAATCCCCATTCCCCAGGGTAGTCTTGGTCTACTTCCTTCAGAGGACAATCTGCGAACGCCTGGATGTTCATGAGAAGACCATTCCAACATCTGTTTCCAAGTGAGTTCTGGATGTCGGATTAAAAAAGGACGAATTGAAAATTCACAAGAGATTAATTTCGTAATTCTTTCTATTGCTTGCATTGATTTTTTAGGATAATCGATCCCAAGTATTTCAACTACGTCTCCCAAAAAAATTGTAAGAAAGATTTCTTTTCCCTCAAAGGATTTTTCAAGAGAATCCGTAATTTTGAGCAGACTTTGGGGAAACGGTTTTGGTAATACTTCTGCTAAAACTTCTCCTATTCTTCGAATCCTTTGTTTTAGTTCGAGTTGTTTCCAATCTTTTTGTTTGAATTTTTGAATCCATTCTTTCTCAGAAATGGAAGGAATTTCTTTCGAAAAAGAAATTGCAATTCGTTCTAACACATTTTTTGAATATAAATCTTTGAGTAAATCAGGCATAAAAGGATTCAAAAGGTATTAAATATTCATAAAATTCTTCTCTTTTACAAATGCAATCGTTTTGTTTTACTACTTAGAAATATATAACAGAGTACATAATATTTTGCACTCAAATAGTTCTTTATGGCGAAAATTTCTGATACCCAATTTTATAGAGATTGATAAATTCTATAACATGAGTTGTTTAAAACGATTCGTCTGATACAAAAATTTAAGAAATCTTTTCGATATAAATTACTGATTTCTATAAAATTGAGTACCGTTAATTTTATCACAAAACGCTGATTCCATACAAATATTAGGTACTTTATTATATAGTTATAAATAGTAGTATCAAAAACTTTCGTTTATTTTAAAAATTCAGATAATAAAGTTAATAGCTGATTTGTTTTTTCGTTAATTTGGGGTTTATCAGGGAAATTCCCTATAGACACTTTCATTAAATCCGATAGAATTTAATTTCTTAGGAAACGTTCTATAACAATGAATGCAAAATTTTTATTATTGGGATTATTCTTATCTTTAAATTGTTATACAGGACCTTATCGATATTACGATGATTGTTCCTTACAGTATTCTATCGATTGTGGTCGGAATTTCGATTACAGAAATCGCTCGGGGTATTATCCATATCGAAATCATTCTAATTACTACAAGGTGATAAATAATGGCAGATATAGGCATAATCCTTTTTACGTGCCTTCGGGTAGGTTTCATAATTTCGGAAGACCTTCTAAGTGGAAATTTTAAAAATCCGTTCTTAGTAGATAAAAAACGATATAGAGTATTCAAATTTATGAATGTTTTTAAGTTTAGAATTTGTTCCAAGATTTAATCTTAAATTTTACTGGGAGCAGGTTTGTTTATTTTCAATTTCTTCCAGAGTATCCGATTACGTCCATAAAAGCGGAAACGGAAAAAACAGCTTTTCCGGGGCCTGGCTCACCGTAACCTGGTGGAATCGGTAAATTATATTTTTCGAATGTAGCTTTCCATACAGTCAGAAGTTCACAGAAATATTCTAAAGGTGGGCCTGCCTGTGTTCCTAACGTTGTATAGGGTTCGGGACACCAAGCTGTAAATCGAGGCATGATTCCTTTCGACATAAAAAAATCTAAACCCTCTCTTGTAGAGGTGATTGCTTCTGCGACGGTTGAAAATCCGTAAGGTTTGGAAAGTTCTACTCCACCTACAAAGTTTGGAATTACATAAGAAGGACCGAACACTTCTGCAGAATCTACAACTCTTCGAATCCAATTGTCTCTTCCTATATAAGCTTCCTTACCGGGACAGATTTTTTGAAATAGATTTTTGTCCCAGACTTCATAGTTAGGATGGTAAACTTGGATTCCTGCTTCTTTAAATTTTTTACAATCTTCTATCTCCCATGCCTGAGAAACGATTTTACCCATCCATCTTCCAGGAAATTTGGATTCGATTGCAGTTGCATAGTCTAGATAAAAATCGATTTCATTTTTTTTCTTTAAGGAAGTAATTACACTCCCACCGGTAATTGTATAAACTTTTGCTGTATGGTCTTCTGAATCGATCCAAGATAAAACTTCTAAAATATCTTCTATATCTTTAACACCAGTGTAAGGACGCCCCGCGTTTTTTTGCTGACGATAGTTGTGATTGATATCACAGTAAGCACATTCTTCTTCTTTACCAAAATACTGACAGTTTCTAAAAACTGTGAGATAGATTAAATAACCCCATTCGATTACAGGTGCAATTTCTCCTGGGATTTTTCCGTTTTTAGTTTTATGACGATACCAAGCGGGAAGTGGAGGAAATTCCAAATTTCCTAAAAACGTTTCTCCAAGATAAAGAACTGGTTTTCCATCTGAGGACTTTTTTACTTTATACGGTGAACTTGGATTATTTCGAGTGGAGATTACCGTAGGAAGCAGATCAAAATGACCACCTGAGACTTTAATTTCTTCGGGAGCTTTTACGTCTCCTAATTCGGAAAGAGGAATATGATCAAAAGAGAATATAAAATAATCTTTGGTTTTGTACGGATCGGTTACTTCAAAAACTTCTTTGAGAAAATGAATTCCTTGTCTAAGAATATCTTGTTTAACGATCGCTTCGATTGGAATGGATTTGTATTTTTTTTCCATTTCTTCCAGAAGCGAAATAGTAGAAATTTGGCGGACTGAATTTGTAACTTCCATCTCGATTCTACATTTTTTTCCGAAGATACTGAAATGACACGCAGTTTTTAAGGGCTTTTTTAGGGATCTCTATAAAATTGAGTACTTCAAATTTTTGTCGTAAAACTCTATTCTAGAATAAAAGATTAAGTATTGTTCTGAGTTTTTACATTTTTAAAAAATACTTTAAAACTCTCGAAATGAAAACTCGTTTCTAAATTCAAATTGACTCATAAATAGAAAAAATTGCAAATCAGTATCATGTTTCAGATTCGTGATATTTGTTCTATTTTTTTAAGAATCTATTTTTATCGATTTTGTCGGTTAGAATGGATCTTGTTGTTAGTGTCTAAGTTGTTCTCACTTTTTTGCAATCTTGAAAATTTTATAACTCGTTTTATTCGATTGTATTCTTGTATTTTTTTATTCAGAGTTCTTTTGACGATTGGAGTCGTTCTTATACTTGATTCCCCATTGACCGCAGATAAGAAACAACCTAGAAGAAATGTTATAAAGACAAAAGTTGAATCGATTGGATATGTCTCGGTTGCAGATGGATTTCAAGAACCAACGGATATTCAATTTTTTCCCGGAGATCCAAAACGAATGATCATTTTGGAAAAAAGAGGAAAGTTGATAGAGGTTGATTTAACTACAAAGGTCAAGACTCTCAGAGCTGATTTTACGGGTCAGATAGAGACTCGTTCAGAAGAAGGGCTTTTAGGTCTTGCATTTTCTCCGGATTTTCAAACAGATTCTAAATTTTTTGTAAATGTAATCGTAAAAGAAGGAGGAAAGGATTATTCTAAAATTTTAGAATTTGAGTGGAAAGAGCATTTAGTTCAAAAAATTGAACATTCCAAAAGAATGATATTAAAGTTGGAACAACCTTATTCGAATCATAACGGAGGACAACTTGCGTTTGGTCCGGATCGAAAACTATATATAGGTTTTGGAGACGGGGGAGGAGCAAACGATCCATATAAAAACGGACAAAATCCAGGTACATTTTTAGGAAAATTATTACGAATTCTTCCCAATCCTCATGCTGCAGGAGCCGCTTATAAGGTTCCGGAAGACAATCCATTTGTACATCACCCCGGTTTTTTACCTGAAATTTGGAGTTACGGCTTTCGAAATCCTTGGAGATTTTCTTTTGATAAACTTACCGGTGAACTGTATGTAGCCGATGTAGGACAAAACGAATTTGAGGAAATCGATCTGATCCAGAAGGGAGGTAATTACGGTTGGAACATTCGAGAAGGATTTCATTGTTTTAAAAAAAATCCAGGTTGTGTAGATAATTTTTTGATCGATCCAATTCATGAATATTCCAGAGAAGAGGGGCAATCGATTACGGGTGGTTATGTGTATAGAGGAAAGGAAATCCCGAAACTTGTAGGTTCTTATCTATATGGAGATTTTGTAACTGGTAAAATTTGGGCTTTAAAACAAAAAAATGGTAAAAAAATTTCCAATGAATTAGTTATACAAGTTCCGTTTCAAATTAGTACTTTTGGTCAAGATATATCCGGAGAGGTATATTTTACCGACTTTGGTTCAGGAAATATCTTTCGTATAGCAAAAAAAAATTGAAAGATTTGCGAAAAATGATTCTATTGCTTGTTGAGAAACAATAGATAGAGGCTGCCCCACCGCAGTCCTGTTATCAATCCAATCTTAAGGAAAATGGGTATGAAGAAGTTCTTAATCGTTTTCTCAAGCGTATTGACCACTGGTCTTCTCGTGTTTAACGCTTGTAAGAAACCTACCGAAAGTTCCAAGGCAGCCGCTACTAAAGGAAATAGTCCTTCCGCCGTTGTTGTGTTTAGCGTAGGAGAAGCTAAAATTCTTCACGCAGATCTAACCGAAGAAAAAGCTGCTTTAGGTGCAAGTTTGAAAACTGGAGACAAAGTCAGTACCAAACAAAAGTCCAAAGTTGATATTCAATTTGCAGACGGATCTGCAATTCGAATCTCCGAAAATTCAGTCATCGATTTTGATGCACTTTCTATCAATTCTCATGGAAATTCCGATACAAGACTTGCACTTGTTTCCGGAAAAGTTTTTGCAAAAGTCAACAAGGCTTCGAAAGAAGATCAGTTTTCAGTGGTCACTCCAACTGCGATCGCTGGTGTTAGAGGAACTTCCTTTATCGTAGACAGATCTAAATCTGACAAAGCGGTTGTGAAAGTTTTAGAAGGAGCAGTCGCAGTGGCTCCACGAGTTGTGGTTTTGGAAGGATTGAGCGATGAAGAAATTGCAAAGGATGAAGATCTGAAAAAAATTCAGCAGACCGTTGCTTCTTCAGAGATTGTTTTGGAAAAAAACCAGGCTTCCGTAGTAAAAGCGGATGAAAAATCTTTAGATGTAAAAGATACTTCTAAAATCAGTGAAAAGAATATTACCGGCGTTGTGAAAAAGCTGGATAATTCTGGAATTTCTAAGAAAGAAGAGGAAGAGATCCGTACGATTGTAACCGTAGATAAAGACACTACGGAAAAGATGGTTCGGCTAAACGAAGAATCTTCAGGGAAAGTTGACGAACAAAAAGCAGCCGTTTTAGAGGCTGAGAGAAAAAAATTAGAAAGCGAAGTAGCAGCTCGTCAAGAAGAAGAGGCTAAGAAATTCAAACAAGTATTGATTTCTGCTCCTAAAGAACTGAAGTCCAGCAAAGACATAGTAAACTATTATGAAAGAATCGAGAAGATTATTATGATGGATGGATCTTCTATGATTGGTGCTATTGTAGATCAGCAAGGATCAACAATGATTGTTCATACAGAACAGGGGATCAAAAAGATCAATCAAGCAGATGTTCAAGAAGTAATTTATGACTTCCAAACAAAAGCTAAATTCTGATAGCAGAGACTGAAATTTACTCTGGTGGAAAAAACCCGGGTTTTTACGCCCGGGTTTTTTTTGTACATGCTCAAATTCTCGTTGGAATTAATTCTATTTAAAGATCCCATAATTTAACATTTTATTCCTTTGTTTGCGGTTTTAAAATGTACATTCTTAAAAAATATCGTAGTAAAATCGAATTTTCAACAATTCTAATAATAGAGTTGTTGAAAAATTAATTCTCTATCTTGTTTCTGTTTCATGAAATGCTCGATTGAAGCAGTTTGCTAATTGCCGCTATATTATTTTTCAATAATTCTAATGTTTTTATCGTAAAACCAGAAGATTAATCTTTTAAACGCGAAAGGTTTATTGTGGATTTATTATATAAAATCATTTTTCATTTTTGTGATAGTCGTAAAACAGTGACTATATGCAAAAATTTGATTGAACGAGTAACTTTTTAATTTTATTGCTCAAGAACCTGCATCATAAAACATCCAATGCAAATAGTTTATACTTCAATAATATAAATTCAGAGTGAGAGAATCTTGACGAATGCTTGATCGGCATTCAGAGACGCTTTAGTTTGAAAGAGTGTTTAATCGCTGCTATGAAATTTTTTAACAACTCTAATAATGTGGATTCTGCGTAAGAAAATTTGGGCGAATTCGGTGTCACTTGGCTGAGTTTTCAGATCCAATTAATAAATTGTATGAAAAAAACGTAATACTGCATTTCGTCTTAAGTTACAATTTAAAACGTGATTTGTCGAACGACCTGCAGCGACCCGTAGGAAGCATCACCTTACCCACAAGTTGAATAGGATTTTAGAATCAGAATGAACTCAACAGAACGGGCTTTCTATGGATCGCCGTTCTGGGCTCAAAAAGGCACATTTTTCAAGTGTTCCTACAAGAATGAGTCTTTTTACTTGCAAAAAGTATGTTTTTCTGATAAAGAAAACCTTTTCACCTCCTCCCCCACCCAAAAATAAGGAAAACTCAACACAACGCTCTATGAATCGCGTTGGAAAACTCAGCACAACGCTTTCCTATGGGTCGCGTTGTGGGATGGGAACTAAGTTTTACAGAGGATTTGTCGTAATTCCGACGATAGATCTTGAGATCCAATTATTTGTGGATAAGGTTATGATAGGAAGTGATGCATTGAGTTCAGGGAGTGAGACGCTTTAGTTCCTTCAAACGACCTGCAGCGACCCGTAGGAAGTGATGCATTGAGTTCAAGAAGTGAGACGGATTTAGTTTGAAAGAGTGTTTAATCGCCGCTATGGGATTTTTCAATAACTCTAATAAAATGAGATTAAATATCGAATCTCTGGTTCCAGAGTAAATCAATGGATTCTAGAATTTCTTCCATATCGATGAGCATAACTTTTTTTTTCCAATGAAGAATCATTTTATTTTTTCCAAATCGATTGATTTCCGCCCAGTGAGCTTCCAGATCCGGAATCAAATTGATTGTTTTTTCTAAAAGCTCTTTAATTTCAGATCTACTAATCGGAGTTTCTCTGTTAGAAAGAAATCGAATTATGGAGTGATAGATAAGTTTTTTAATTTCTTCGGAAGGCGGACCTAGGTGAGAATTTTCTACGGGTTCCATGAGATTTGTTCGTCCGCGTGATAAGAACTTCTTACAAGGGGTCCTGAAAAAACTCCCTTAAAACCGATGGACTTTCCGTATATTCGTAAATCCTTAAATACTTGGGGAACTACGTATTCTTTTACGGGAAGATGAGTCGAAGTCGGTTGTAAATACTGTCCCAGTGTCAAAAGGGAAACTCCAACACTTGCAAGATCTTGCATGCATTCTTTTACTTCTTCTAAAGTTTCTCCCATACCCAAAATTAAACCACTTTTTGTCAGAAATCCTCTTGCAGAAGCAATTTTCAAAACGTCTAAAGAACGTTCATATCTTTTTTGAGGAGCCACTTCTGGAAAAAGTCTTTTTACCGTTTCTAAGTTATGATTGAATATATCAGGATTACATTCAAAAATAATTTCTAAAGCCTCTTGTTTTACTTTCAGATCTGGAATCAAAAGTTCTATTTTACAATCTGGAAGTCCTTTACGGATTTCTTTTACGGTTTTTGCAAAATGAGCTGCGCCTCCGTCTTCAAGATCGTCTCTATTAACCGAGGTAATGACTACGTGTCTGAGACCTAAAGCGATCGAAGATTCTGCTATCCTTTTAGGTTCTTCTGGATCCAGAGGAAAAGGTTTTCCAGAAGCTACGTCACAATAGGAACAACGTCTTGTACAAATATCTCCACCTAACATATAAGTCGCTGTTTTTCTGGACCAGCAGTGATTTAGGTTAGGGCAAGAAGCGCTTTCGCAAACTGTATTGAGTTTTTTTTCTTCTAGAGAATTTCTTACAATTGCGACAGGGTTATTTTTTGGATCAGGAAAGGCGAGTTTTACTTTGAGCCAATCTGGTTTTTCAGGAGCATTTTGAAGAGAATGAGTACGAGGTTTTTTTTTAAGAGGATTCATACAATTCTATACTTTTTACGTGATAAATGGCAAAGTCTTTCCTTCTATCCTTTGAATATTTGTAAAACCGGTCAACGAAAGTTTTAGGTAGAAGATTTTTTGAATCTTTCTGAAATGGAAGAATTCATGCAGCATTTAGAGATTCGATTGAATCGTTTTCTTGCAGATTGTGGTCTTGGTTCTCGTAGAAAAACGGAGGAACTGATTCAAAAGGGTCATATTGAGATTAATGGTAAACGAGTGACAAACTTGGGGACAAGGATTGATCCCGAAATAGACGTAGTGTCTTATTTAGGAGATGTAGTAAAACCAATTGTAGAATCTAAAAAGATTCTAATTTTTAATAAACCCATTGGTTATCTTTGTTCTCATGCAGATCGTTTTCACGAAAAAACGATTTTTTCCCTTTTGCCTTCTGATTATAAAAACTTTAAAATTGCAGGACGTCTAGATCTCAATTCAAGGGGACTTTTGATCTTAACCAACGACGGTGCATTGGCTCAAAAAATTACACATCCTTCTAACGGTTCAGAAAAAGAATATCTCGTGACCTTAAAACACGATCCGGGAGAAAAGTTGATTCAAGCCGCTTTTCAAAAAGGGATTTTGGATGCAGGAGAAATTCTACATGCAAAGATGGTTAAACTCGTCCCTGGAAAAAAATGTGTCTATCGAGTGATTTTAGAAGAAGGAAAAAAAAGACAGATTAGAAGGATGTTTCGGTGGTTTGGGGTGAGTGTGGTCGATCTTCAAAGAATTAGAATCGGTCCGCTAAAATTAGAAAAATTTAATTTGGAAGAAGGGCAATACCTTCTGGCCGAAACTGGAATTTGGAAATGAATTTTATAAGTATTGAATTTCTTTTATTTTTTTTAGTGTTTTATCTGCTCTATTGGAATATTCCAGCAAAGAGTAGAAAGTATCTTTTGATAGTAGGGTCCGCGTTTTTTTATTCCATATTTAGTTTAAATTTTTTATTTCATCTCATTTTAGTCGTTCTAATCAATTGGTGTTTATATAGATATTTTTATGAAAAGTTTTGGTATGTTAAATCCGTAGTTGTATTTAATCTTTTGAATTTAGGTTTATTCAAATATTTTTATTTACTTATGGAGTTTATCGGTTTTATATTTTCGATTCCGACGCTTCAAGAAAAAACATCTTTAGATGTTAAATTTTCGGCTTTGTTTGGATTGGCAGGATTTGAAGTAATTCTTCCGGCAACGATCAGCTATTACACGTTTCAATTGATTTCTTTTGCGGTGGATTCTAAACGGGAAAATTTTGATAAAAAGGTTTCTCTGACTGGATTTTTTTCTTTTCTCTTTTTCTTTCCGGTAATGATTGCGGGACCGATTCTAAGATTTGATCAAGTTAGAAAACAATTTGAAAATCCTACGATGACCCCTTCTAAATTGATAGACGGTTTATGGCTTTTTTTAAGAGGTTTGGTTAAAAAAGGATTGTTATCGGCTGCTATTCTTCCACTGATTGCGCCTGTATTTTTATCTCCAAAAGACTATTCAGGAATTGCACTTTTACTGACTTGTTTTCTTTTTGCAGCTAACCTTTACTTTGATTTTTCGGGACTTACTGATATGGCAAGAGGGATCGGAAAATTGATTGGATTTGAATTGCCCGAAAACTTTAAGGCACCATTTTTCTTTCAGAATTTTGGAGATTTATGGCGTAGATGGCACTTAACGTTTTCTCTTTGGATACGGGATTATATTTATATTCCGTTAGGTGGATCCAGAAAGGGGGAGTTTAAAACATCGATTAACTTGATCGTAACGTTTATGTTAGGCGGGCTTTGGCACGGAGCTAATTTAAATTTTTTGATTTGGGGTTTACTCACCGGAATTTATCTTTCTTTGGAAAGATTGTTTGAAGTTCAAAACTGGAAAGTATTTCCAGAAATTCCATATATAAAACCGATTTTACGTTATTTATTTGTGCTTTTAGTCTATTCCATTTCTTGGACTTTCTTTTTTACTCCGAATTTCAATTCTGCAATTTCCTCTATCGTAAGAATTTTGACGTTCCAAAAGGGACAGTCTTTAACCGGACTTGAAACCGGAATGTATATGCTGTTTTTCTTATTCTTATTTCACGTTTCGGAAGAATGGCCCGAAAGGTATTCTGTTCCAGAAAAATGGAGAGTTGGACTTTTACCAATTTTAGGACTTCTAATACTTTTTATTATGGTTGGAATGAATGCAGGGAATGCAGACTTTTTCTACTCTAGATTTTAACGGATTCTAATTGATGAAAAAAATTTATATCTATTATCCCATTTTATTTCTTGGGTTTGTGTTTTGTTTAGATAAAGTATTTACTCTCGAATATTTTCAGAAGAATTTTATTCAGGCTGGAAACACTGTCTATTATACTCAAAGAAAATCACTTTTTGAAAAGTTGATTCGCGATAAAGATTTAGAAGTTAAATCTTTGGCGCTTGCTTTTGGAGATTCTAGGGCTTATCCATATTCTTCTATGGGAATTGAACAGAAATTACAAAAAGATTGGGTGTTGTATAATTTTTCGGGTCCTCAAGCGGTTCCAGCTTATGGTCTTTATTGGTTTGAGAAAATTATCAAACAAGGTCTAAAACCTAAATTAGTATTTTATGTAGTAAGTCCAGAGGGTTTTGATGATACCAAAGGAATTTTTTACGATCCATTTTTAAAATATGGAGCGGATGACGATTTCTTGCTTAAATATATGGATCAGATTTCGTTTGAAGATCGTAAGAAATTATTTTTGGATCGACTTTTTGCTGTTAGGCGAATCAACCCGGATCTAAAACTTTTTATAAAAAGATTCCAGGAGAAAAAACTTTCTGAATACGATCCTGCGTTTAATACTGATTATATGGTTCTCAATTTGAAACGTGGAGAACAATTTGCTTACACAACTTTTGTGAACGATCCCGATCGTTTAGAAAAAGACGCGGTGAGAATTCGAAATTTATATCTTTCTACGTTTATTCTTGGAACAACTCAGTTCTTTTTTGTAGAACAATTTCTGAAATTGGCAAAAGAAAATGATGTAAAAGTTTATCTCATTTGGCCAAAAGTTTATGAAACTTATCGAAAACGTTATTATGAATTAGAAATGGAAAAAAGCTGGTGGCCTAAAATTGAAAATCTTGCAAAACGTTATTCTGCCGTTCCTGTGGATCTAAATACACAAACTTCTTGCGATTTATTCTACGACGCGTCCCATCAATCGATTATGTGTTTTTTAGAATCTATGAAATTGATGATAGACGATTATTACGGTTTTAAAAAAATTCCTTTATATCATCCCTAATTCGTTTATGGAACTGTCACATTCGTTATAAAACTCTAGATAATATAAAAATCGGTCCCAAAATTTTATAATAATCATATTTAAATTCTGATAAAATCTGTTAGTTATTATAGAAATCGTAGTATTTACTGTTTTATAATATTATAGTTTTCGTATGAGTTTCTGCAATTTTAGAGTTTATTTGTAAAATCGCGATTTATAAGAGTTCCACAAATTATGGTAATTTTATGTCTCTCAGCGATTTTATTTGGGTTTATGGGTTTTATAAAATTAAAGTATCTAACTGTTTATCCCAAAATATTGTTTTACATAAGCTAACGCGAGTACGGCGTAAAACACTCATGATTCTGAAATAAGTTGAAATCTGAACTTTATAGATGGATTTTTAAAGTGTGGGAACTATCACAATTTAAAAATAGAAATTTATAACAATTGAATCTATCGTACTCAAGTGTAAGAACTTACACAAAACTAGGTTTATCCGTAAAATGATGTGTGAGAACACTCCAAACCATGATTTTACGTACAAATTCTAAAATTGTAGGAACTCATACTTTTAGAAAAATTTTTCTCAGTCAAACTCACGTTAAGATAAAACGGATTTATTAGTTCACGTAAACTATTACTCGGACCTATAAAAACAATACCAAAAATTAACAATCGATTTTATCAAAGATGTGGAAGTCATTCAAAAAATGGTGTTAACCCGGATTTGTTGATTTTTTAAAGGAGATCCACATTCTAACTTTTAAAACAAGTTCGTGGTATAGTATTATTTTCATGCGTCTGAGTAGTAAATGTAATTCAATGCCATCGCTTCCTGAATGCAGATCCTTAGAAAGGGGCATCTGCTGAGTTTTTTTGGTCGTTCGAAGTAACTCAGTATCTCTTTTCTATGGTCGCTCGACAGATCGCGTTTTATAGTAAATTGAAAACCAAAGAGGAAATATTGTATTACGTTTATTTTATGTAGTTTATTGACTGGAGCTGGAAGTGCACGCCGGATTCGCCAGGACTTTCTTACGTCGTGTCTATCACGTTAACCTAATAGCGAAGATCTGATTTAAAGATATTTTAAGTTTTATAGAGTTTTCTCTAAAATAGTTTTTAAGAATATTCTAAATTTCTTCAAAAATACAATGAATTCCTTTCTACTTAAGAGAGGTGATTACGAGGTTTAGAAATGTTTCTCTGTCTTTTTTTGTGGAAATTCTAAAAGAAACAATCAATCCGTTTTCGGTCTGAACAATTTCTACGTAAAAAGACCCATGGTTATCACTAAGTCTAAACTTAAGGTTTTCTGGTTGAAATTTGTTTTGTAGAGAAGTTTCTAAAAGAATATAATTTCCATTGTTCAAAATAGAAGTTTCTAAAATTTGAATTTGCTCTATTGTCAGTCTGGTAGAAGTGTGATACTCGATACTCACGATTGATACTTTTTCTTAGGATTTTCTGATAGAGATGCAAATTAGAGTTTTAGAAAATTAAAAAGAACCTTTTTAAAAGTATGTATTTGGGTTAAAAATTGTGATCCTAAAATTCGCACGATTTAGAAAATTCTAAAATCGTGCGTCTGTTTAATTACCACTTTAGTTTTTTAGAATCTTCTAAAAATTTTTCCAGACCGATGTCGGTTAACGGATGTTTGAAAAGTTGTAAAAACGCAGAATGGGGCATTGTCGCGCAGTCTGCACCTCTGAGTGCAGATTCTTTTAAATGTATTGGGCCACGAATGGAAGCTGCTAAAATTCTAGTGTCGTATCCGTAATTATCATAAATTTCTCTAATTTCGGAAATGAGTTCCATCCCGTCCCAGCTAGTATCATCCACTCTACCAATAAACGGAGAAATAAAGGTAGCTCCCGCTTTGGCTGCAAGTAAAGCTTGAGGTGCGGAAAAACAAAGAGTTACATTTGTAGGAATATTTCTTTTTGTTAATTCTACGACTGTTTTGAGTCCTTCCGGAATCAAAGGAACCTTGATCACTACGTTTTCGGCAATTTCTACGAGTTCGAGTGCTTCTTTCATCATTCCATCGAATTTTGTAGAAAGTACTTCCGCGCTCACTGGGCCAGAAACGATCGAACAAATTTCTTTGATTACTTCTTTAAAACTTCTTCCAGACTTTGCGATCAGAGAAGGGTTGGTTGTGACTCCATCTACAAGTCCGTAAGATGCAATTTCTTTAATTTCATCTACGTTTGCCGTATCTAGATATAATTCCATCTATAAGCTCCATAAAAATAGGATGCTTAGATCATGGTTAAAAAGCTGGAGTAAGGTCAATAGAATTTTCTTTTATCCAGAAACAACACTTCTTAAATTCAGCATCTCATTTCCTGAACTACAGATCAGCATTCAATTCACGATTCAACTCAAGTATAAAATTCTATGAGTTGTAAAGTTTATGGAATCAAATCTCGGAGTGTTTTGATTTCTTCTGCGTTGAAAAATTCTTTATATTCTTTTTCGATCTGAAACTTGATCGAAGAACTAAAATAATCCACTCTTCTGGTAAAAGGCATTTTTTTATAAGCCTCTTTCCATTGAACTACATACCCACCCCGAGGAGGAGATTGTTTTTCATCTGTTTTTTCCCAAAGAACCGCTCCTCCGATTTTATTCTCAGCCAAAGATTCTTTTTTAGGTTTTCCATATTTTTGTTCTAACTTCTGTTGTACTTCTTTGCCTGGAAGATAACGAAATAAAACTCCTACGGAAAATAAAACTCCGGGAGCAGAATGATTTTCTTCTTCTATCTCTGATTTGTTTTCGGTAGTTGGTTGTCTTTGATCCTTGGGTCTGGATTCGGTTACAATTTTAGGAGTAGAGTAGAAACGATAAGAATATAAAATCCCATTTCTGCGAATTAGAAGAGTCTTTTCTTTGTCTTCGTAGACGATTTCCACCTTCTCATCGTTTTGTGGATTTGTGGAAAGAGATAAAAATTTTTCGCGTAAGTTCGCATAACTTTCTCCCCAAGAAGATTCTGCAAACCCTTCTAATAAATTGATTGCCTGTTGGGTTGTATTTGTTGGTTGTCTCCGGTTTGGTGTTGGAGTTTCGTCTGGAAGTTGTGCAAAAAGTTCGGCTGTAGAAATTAGAAATAAACAAAATAAAAGTGCAAAAATTCTCATATTCTACCTATCGGCAATTTTTAGAGAAATTTATTCAGAATCTTCCTGGAAAGAACGGTTTTTCGAACCTGAAAATTGGATTCCTCCGATTTTTACTTTTCCGTTCCAACGTAGAACGAGTAAAACCGCAATGATAGATATATTCGGAAAAACGAATAAAAACGAAATTTCATGAAATAACCCGTAAACCGCAAGATTAGAGGCGATTACCGAAATAGAACATCCGCTTAGAATGGCGACTTCTTGTTCTAAAAATAGAACTAAAAAATGATTTGGATTTGTGGAAGGAAGATCTTTCAGAACTAGTTCTACAAGAATTCCATACGTAGTGAGTAGAGTTACCGGCAACAGAAATGATAGAAAAAAATAATTTCCAAAGGAATCTGCGTAATGAGGAGCACCTATCATTCCTCCTAAAAGTGTCCAAAGGTAGGAAACAAATGCAGAAACAAAAAATGCAATTCCAGCATATTGTAGACTTCCACCGGATTCTAAAAGTTTGATAAGTTCGTTTGGAACGATTCGTATCCAATCGACTAACTCTAATCTTTCAAAAGATTCTCTTCCGGATAAAAAGAGAAGTTTAAAGTAATAACTTGCTAAGACGAGTAAGATGGAAACAATTCCAAAAAAGATTAGATAAAGTAGAAATTCCATAATCAGTGTCTAAAATGCCTCATTCCAGTAAAAACCATAATCAGTCCGTGTTCGTCTGCGGCTTGAATTACTTCCTCGTCTCGGACAGAACCACCTGGTTGAATGATCGCTTTTGCTCCTGCTTTTGCAAGTGTGTCGATTCCATCTCGGAATGGGAAGAATGCGTCGCTTGCAACATAAGAACCTACTACGGAAAGACCTACGTTCAGCGCTTTGTTGGCGCCTAACTGCACTGAGTCGACTCTGGACATTTGTCCCGCTCCGATTCCTAGAGTTGCATTTTCTTCCGTATAAACGATTGCGTTGGATTTGATAAAACGAACACAAGACCAAGCAAACATCAAACCACGAATATCATCGGGAGAAGGTTGTTTTTTAGTGACTACTTTTAGATCTTTTTCAGTGATTGTTGTATAATCTCTATCTTGTATAAGCAAACCGTGATGGATCGGTCTTAAATCCAACTCATCAAGGGCTTCTTTGAAATCTTGGATTTCTATTAAACGAATATTTGGTTTTTTAGAAAATACTTCCAGAGCTTCTTGAGTGAATTTTTGAGCGATCACTCCTTCTACAAAGTTTTCAGTGATCGAAGTCGCCAATTCTCCGTTTACTTGTCCTTTAATTCCTATTACTCCACCAAATGCGGAAATAGGATCGGTTCTTCTTGCAAGTTGAAATGCTTCTAATGGATTGTCTGCATAAGCAATTCCACAAGGATTGAGATGTTTGATGATACATACTGTATTTTCGGGAAGAAGGCTAGAAATATGAAAGGCAGCGTCAAAATCTAACATATTGTTAAACGACAACTCTTTCCCTTGTAGAGGTGAAAAATCGCTCTTTGTAAAAAGTGGTTCATAAAATGAGGCGGCTTGGTGCGGATTTTCGCCGTATCTCAGTTTTTGTTTTTTGATAAAGGAAAGATTGAGAACATCTGGAAAAACTTCTCCTGATTGTTTGTAAAACCAGGAAGAAATCGCGGCATCATACATCGCAGTGTGAGAAAATGCTTTTCTCATATAACTCGCTGAAATTTCTTCTGAAATTCCACTGGAGGAGATTAAATTTTGAATTTCCTTGTAATCATTTGGATCAGTGAGCACTAGAGTATGTTTATAATTTTTAGCGGCGCTTCGAATCATAGAAGGCCCACCAATATCTATGTTTTCGATTGCTTCTTCTAATTGAACTTCTGGTTTAGAAACGGTCTTTAAAAAAGGATATAAGTTGACTACGACTAAATCTATTTTAGGAATTTTTAATTCTTCCATTTTTTGTTTGTGAGCAGGATTGGAAATTACACCTAATAGACCTCCGTGAACTTTAGGATGAAGGGTTTTGACTCTTCCATCTAAAATTTCCGGAAAACCGGTGTAATCGTCGATAGCTATGGCTGCAATTCCGTTATCTTTTAGAAGTTTTAAAGTTCCACCTGTGGAAATGATTTCCACTCCGTTTTGGTTTAGAAACTTTGCAAATTCCACTAAACCGGATTTATCGCTGACGGAGATGAGAGCTCTTTTGATTTGTATCATTATTTATCCAATCTTTACCTTTCTATTTTGAATCGTAAGCCTATCCTCGCAAAAATATTGAACCGCGAGTGGTAGTATTTTATGTTCCTCTTTGAGAATCTCTAAAGTCAAATCTCTTTCCGTCATTCCTTCTTCGATTTTCACAACTCCTTGTAAAATGATCGGACCTGAGTCTATACCTTCGTCTACAAAATGAGCGGTGCAACCCGCAATTTTAACTCCGTATTCTAGGGCTTGTTTCTGTGCGTTTAATCCTGGAAAGGCGGGTAAGAGAGATGGATGAATATTGATGATTCGATTGGAAAACGTTTGAATGACTGGGCTCTTAAGAATTCTCATATAACCGGCGGTTACGATGAGGTCCGGTTTGATTTCTAAAAGAAGTTGGAGAAGTTTTGTATGATATTCCGACTTATTCGAAAAAGAAGAGAAGTTTAATACTTGAGAGGTGAGTTCAAATTCCTGAGCAACTTCTAAAGCTTTGGCATCCGGATGATCGCAAATCAGTATTTGTGCGATTCCTCGAATTTTTCCTACTTTGATATTTTGTAAAACTGCTCTGAGATTAGAGCCTCTTCCGGAAGCTAAAAATACGATCTTTTTTTTAGGTTTTGTAAACAGAGTTGCCAATAGAATTTTATCCGTATAAAATCGAATCGTTTTCGAATTTGTAAAAAAATGTAGTTTGGAAAACTTTAAGCGATAATTTGTCTAACCAAAAGTCCATGAAATTTTTGATGTTATAATTTATCCCAGAACGTTAAAAAAAATTGAGTCTGATCTTTTGCTAAGTTCGTAAAAAAATGTGGTAGTTCCCACAGATTAAGTCTCTTCGGAGGATTTAGACGTTTTTGGATCATTTTTTATTGTTTTAGAGTTCCTACATTTTTGCAGTCTAGTTTGCTATTTTTGGATGGATTTTACTCTTTTTGAGTTTCCGAATTTTCAAAACCGTTTAAAGTTTTGAAAGAAACCGCAAGAATGTTCAGACCCAGCATTAAGGAGCCAAACATTTTTGTCGAAAAGTATTTCAGGAGAGATACATGTCACTTGCTAGAAAATCCACAGCGACCGTTGAACAATATAAATCCAACGAAATCTCGACTGTCAGTCAGGGAAAACTGATCGTCATGCTTTATGACGGTGCGATCCGTTTTCTAAATATCGCTCTGGAGAATAATACTCCCCGGAAATACGATGTGGTAAACAATCATATACTGAAAGCCGGAGAAATCGTTACTGAACTTATGCTTGCACTCAATTTAGAACAAGGCGGGGAAGTGGCTAACAACCTCCTAGGAATTTACGTTTATATTAAAAAACGTCTTCTAGAAGCAAATATGAAGAAAGATTCCGAAATCATCCAAGAAATTATTAAATATATGGAAGATCTAAAATCCGCTTGGGAAGAAATCGAGAAAAAAGAGAAATCCAATGTTGTTTCGGCACCTTTCCAAAGTTCCAATCGTGGAAGTGGTTTGTCCATTCAGGGGTGAACTTTTTGTCGGATTTAAATTCAATCCATCCAGATCAAAGTTTAATTGTTCTTTACGGAGATAAGATTTTACTTTTAGATCAATTGATTTCTAATCAGAAAAGACAAATAGAAGTATTTGGTTTTGGAGACGGAGAAGGTGCGGCAAAAATTGAGGACTCTAATTTAAAAATTATTCATCAACTTTGTTCTTTGGATCGTTTGATAGAAAAGACGGAAGAGGCAGTTCCACAAACTTCTCAATTGATCGAACTTACGGAAATCTTGTTTCAAAAGATGGAAGAATCTAGGCTTCTACATTCTCAAACCGAAAAAAAGATGAAGGAAATTCTCAAAGAATATCAGAAAGAATTGAATCAGGTACAAGTTCAGATTCAATTAAAACGCCATCTCAGACAGGACTATTGGAAAACGGGGACTTGTTAGAAAGGGCTCTTGAGTTCCTCGGATTGGAACCAAGTTTCCAGGAAGTAGATTTAAAAGAGCGTTTTTACTTTCTTTCCAAAAAATACCATCCCGATACAGGAGAATTTTCAAATGATTCTCTATTTAAAGAACTGATTGAATACAGAGACGTACTTCAATCTTATTTAATTCAAAAAACATTCAAAAAATCAAATGTTTCTTCTGGACCAAAAAATTTTAACCAAGACGATTATCATATTTATAAATATGCCAGAGAAATCTACGATTCCGCAGTTTATGAATATTATAAAATTACCGAGGGTAATCCTATTTTTTTAAAGGGGGATGAAAATTCCGCATTGCGTAAACTGAGACAATCTCTAGAGATTTCCAAATCTAAATTTGAGGAATTGATCGTTTTGTATCCTCAGAGTATTTGGATTGCAGACGCTAAACACACCCTCGAAAAAATAGAAGTTTGGTTTAAGGAACCCTAAGCGAATTAGAAGGCATAGAAAACACAAAACCAGTAGCGGTTCCGTTTGTGATGCTGACTACCAAAACCTGGGAACGTAGAGTTAGATACTGACCTGAAGTAACAGAGACTTGCATCTTACAGATTCGATTTGTATTTTCCCCGGTTCCGATTGCGGCTAACGGACCTTCGGTCTGACTTAGTTCAATCGAATACTCTAAAGGTTGATTTGGTAAAATATTTAAAATCCCGTTCATACATTCAATGCCTGAATTTAGATCTGCAGGAAATCTAGAATCGTTTTCCGTATTGCCCACGTATAATTTATAACCATCAAATAGAAGTTCCGGATTTCCAGCTCTCAATCTGAGTTCGTATCCAGTTGCAATAGGAACAATACTGATCAAAGTAGGAGGAGTGGAGATCAGACGTGTGGTAGAATAATGAGGACATCCGATAAAAAGAAAAAACATCAGAAATATAAGTAGAAAATAAAGTCGTTTCAAAAAGAAATATACTCCCTCCAGCCAAACTTTTCAGCCTGCTGATCCGTTATTGAAAAGAGTGGAAATCGTAGTTTAGGTGTCACCCGATTTTCTTCCGGTAAATTCCACTTCAATTCTGTTAGAAGTTTATTTCCTTTCCGGGTATTACAGTTTTTACAGGCTGCGACTAAATTTTCCCAAGAATTAAATTCTTTTGGTCTTTCTTTTTTAGGAACGTGTTCCCATCTACTTCTTGGAATTACGTGATCCAATGTAAGTTTAGAACTTGGAAATTTTTTACCACAATATACACAGTGGTAATTATCTCTTTGAAATATGTTTTCTCTGGAAACTTTATCTTTTCTGGGAGGAACTTTATAATAGTCTCTTAAAAGTATGATCCTAGGTGCTGTAAATCTTAGTTTTTCGGATCGAATGAAAAGACTTTTATCATCTTTGATGAGTTGTGCTTTTTCAAGAATAATCAGGATGAGGGCGTCTTTGACCGACCGGATCCCGATGGGGACGTAACCGGCATTCAGCACAAGCACCGGCTGCGCAAGAATGTCCATAACTGGTCAAACAATAATCTGCGCTTGGAAGATGTAAAGAAATTCTCGAGTTTAGGAACGTTTCTTGCGAATCCAATAAACGATTCCAAACAACAAAAAAGCAGTTCCTAAAAGTCCAAATACGAAAAGTTGTCCGTTGTGAACCCAGTCCATGAGCTTATCGAAGTTATAAGCTCCGAAATATCCAAGATAAACCCAAACCGGAACAGAAATAATTGCTGCAAGAAAATCTAAAATTACAAAACGGTAAAATGAAATTCGGTCGGAGGTACCTGCAGTGAGATAAATAGGCATTCTGAGACCTGGCATAAAACGTGCCATAAATGTAACCCAGTTTCCATAGCGAGAAATTTTATCTTGGACTTTGGCAAATCTTTCCGGTGTAACAATTCTAGAAATCATTGGGATTTGAAGTACACGAACCCCATAAATTCTACCAATCAAAAAAACGGAACTGTCTCCAATGAGTACTCCTGCCATTCCAACTAAAAACATAAAATGTGGATCTGCTTTTCCGAGTCCTGCGATGACCCCTCCGGAAACCAGAGAAATATCTTCTGGAACGGGGAGTCCAAATCCACAAAAAATTAAAACCAAAAAGACGGCAATATAACCGTATTCGGAAAATACATTCACAAGAATATTTAAAAATTCCATCTTCTGAGCAGATCCTATTTTTTAGGATTCCAAAGTCAATAAAATGGAATGAGGGTAAAATAGCAGTAAACAAACAAAAAAAGTGGAGGGACTTTTCAGAAAACTCTCTAAATTTTGTAAAACGTGTATTTTTCCAGAGACGATTTGCTTCAAAAAGAGACGGAAACGTTGGCTCCTTATGCTATTTCTAATGCGAATAACGGAGGCCGGATTTACGAAGAAGAGGAACATTCTTATAGACTTCCATTTCAAAGGGATAGGGATCGAATTCTTCATTCCAGTGCATTCAAACGCCTACAATACAAAACACAAGTGTTTATCTTTTCCGTCGGAGAGAATTATAGAAATAGGATGACTCATACGCTTGAAGTTGCGGGGCTTTCTAGAACTATTGCAAGCGCTCTTGGACTCAATTCTCTCCTTTCTGAATCGATTGCCTTGGCTCATGATTTAGGCCACACTCCTTTTGGTCATGCAGGTCAAGAAATTTTATCCGGGCTTATGAAGGATTACGGAGGATTTGAGCATAATAAACAATCCTTAAGAATTGTAACTTCGATTGAAAAAAAATATCCCAATTTTCCTGGACTTAACTTATGTAGAGAAACTTTAAAAGGTCTTATGAAACACGGTGCTGATTATGATTCTTCTGTTATACTTTTGGAAAGAAAGGAAAATGGTCCTTCTTTAGAAGGAATGATCGCAGATCTTTCCGATGAGATCGCTTATACCAATCATGACATTGAAGATGGTTGGGAAATGGGTTATCTTCATTTAGGGGATTTATTGGAAAATCCTTTTTGGAAAGAAGTCTATGAGGAATGTAAAGATCAGTATAAGGAAGTAGGTGAAAAAATTCTAATTCGAACTTCGATTCGAACTCTCACCAATTTTTTAGTTTCGGATTTAATTCAAAATATTGCCCATAGATTGGAAAAAAAACAAATCAAGTCCACCGAGGATTTGGCGCTTCTTTGGAAACAAGATTTTAGAATTGCTTCTTTTTCAAAAGAAGTGGATCTTAAATTTAGAGAACTGAAATCTTTTCTATACGAAAAATTATATCGTCATGAGGACTTGATTCGTATGAGCGATTATGGAAAAAAAATCATAGAATCCTTATTCGATTACTTTTTAAAACATCCTGAAAAAATTCCTGATACGTATAAGGAGAGGATCGAGGAAGAATCTTTATACAGAGTAATCAGCGACTATGTAGCGGGTATGACGGATCGTTATGCGGAGAAAATATATCAGTCTCTTCCTTAATATTTGAAAGTTAGAATGTTTCTCTTTTTTGAACGTAATATAGGAATATATTAATTTTTGAATGTTTATTTTGTAGATTCTGATTGTTTTTTTATTCCGACTGTGGAGAAGGACTGGAACAATAATTTGCGACAAGCATAATTGGGATTGTATTGTTAGGACAATAGTTGATGATTCCGATTTGGAATCCGACGTCTCTACTCGATCCGATATTGACTGCTCCTATACTGAATGCCGAGCCTTCCTGGAGGTTGATGATTCCTAAATTGAATCCTTCTGTATTTTTATTGATCACAGCTACATTTATTCCTTTTGAAGAAAGGTTGATCGCGCCGATCATTAGGCCGTTTGTCTCGTAATTTCCGACTCCAATCGTTAGATAAAAGCCGCCTCTACGTTCATTTAGTTTTATATCCGGAAAAATATTGGTTCCCAAATTGAAAATTCCTACTTGTAAACCGGCGGAATTTTTTTGAGTTCCAGTAAGTAGATTTGCAATGCCTGTCTGAATCTTGAATAATCCGTTTTTTTCAGCCATATTTATAATCGCGAACTGCCATCCATATGTGTTTTTGTCTGATAAATTTACGATTCCGACCTGAGCCCCGATCATACTGTTGTTAACAGAGTTAAAGATTCCTACATTGAGCCCGTAGAGATTTTCTACATTACCATGGATAAGATTCAATCGAAACACTTCGGTTTGCGTTTTAGGAGGAATTTTAATCGTCTTTTCCGAAGTCAAAGCGACTCCACAATTCAACATCGATATTACATATAAAATAAGAAATGCATTTGTGGTGTGTTTAAAATTAATTTTCATAGTAGGACTTTATAAAAAATAAAATGATTGATCAATGAAGTTTTGTTTAATACGAACATTTGTTTGGTCATTCACAATAGTTTAGTCCTATGGTAGTTGAAAACTTTTTTCCAAGGCAAACATTGAGTAATCCGTATTGAATTTTTGATTTTTCAAAAGTGTTAGATAAATTGAGTATTCCAAATTGTACCGTTGACTTCTTGGAGACGTTGGAAAGATTAATTAAGCCAATCTGAGTATCGCCTATTTCTTGATTTCCTATATTAAAAATTCCTAAACTAATTCCTTCTGAATATAAATTTAGAATTCCAAAATTGAATCCAACTACATTCTGATTGTATAATGCGACGTTGATTCCTTTGGATAAAAAGTTGGAGATACCGATCGTTAAACTTCCAGTTTTATAATTTACTAATCCAATCGTAAGTTCTAACCCACTGTTTCGGTTTGTTCCTAAGTTTACAATACCTGCTTGTAACCTAACAGAAGCTCCTTCTATGTAATTTACGAGTCCTACTTGAATTCCTAATAATTTTTCACCCGATACATTTATAACTGCAAGTTGAAGTCCAGTTGTTTGTCCGGTGGATTTGTTAAAAATTCCAACTTGAGCTCCTATCATTCGCCCCTTAATTTCGTTGACGGTCCCGATATTAAGTCCATAGAGATTTTGAACTTCTCCATAAATTAAATCTGAAAAATTCCGAGTTTGTATTGGGAAAAATTTCTAAAGTTGTTTTAGGAGTTAAAGCAAAAGCGCAATGACAAACTAAGAAACAAAAAATAAAAAGATTTATAGAATATAACGTTAAACGGAATCGATTCATAAATTGAATGAAGATCTTTTGATTGAATGAGGGGGTTGTCAATTTCATTTTATGAGTCTGTCCGTCCTAAAATTTAAAAAAGAATAGTATCGAATCAGCAGTATAAGTTTTCTTGTTGTCAGTTCAAAAGTTTTAAGTCGTTTTTTTATTGCTAAAATTTTTAAATGAATTTCCACGATTTAATATTCTGTAGACTATTGTATTTCGATTTCATGTATTTCTTCGATATTTTTTTAAAATAAAAATGTTTCAAAATTGATTGTAATGATAGAAAAAGCAAAGTTGAAATTTTGATTCTGAATATT
This sequence comes from Leptospira interrogans, assembly GCF_900156205.1. Taxonomy (GTDB): domain Bacteria; phylum Spirochaetota; class Leptospiria; order Leptospirales; family Leptospiraceae; genus Leptospira; species Leptospira interrogans. Next base: position 244,784 of record NZ_FTNA01000002.1, on the reverse strand, counting down.
CAAATATAGTGACTTCAAATTTAAATGTTGCACATTTGATCTTTATTTTACGAATATCATCTCGTATAGATTTTTTAGAAAGAAAAATCAATTCTTTCTATAACGAATTCGATTTGAAAATTTAAACTTTTTAGTGTGATACAAATTTGAACTGAAATTATGTAAATGCTGAAACAGTTCGATATAAGAACACAGAAATCAAAAGCAAAATAACTTTAAAAATTATTTCTTTTACAATGTCAAAGCTTGTAAAATACTTTGTATCTGGATACAAAGTTCGTTCACTTCTTCTTGGGTAGTAAACCAACCGGTCGAAATTCTAATGGCGCGTAACGCTTCTTCTTCCGAAAAACCCATGGATAAAAGAGAAGGTGCAGGTTCTCTAGATCTAGACTTGCAGGAAGAACCTGTAGAAATTACAAAACCTGCTTCTTCCATTCCCATCATAAAAAAGTCAACGTCGTCTGTAGGAAGAATACAAAAAGAAGTAGAAGAAATTCGATTTGCATTTTTCCCTATTATTTTACAATTGCATTTTTCCAAAACGGCTTCAATTTGAGTTTGAAAACATTTTAGAAGTTCGTTTTTTTCTTTTTGTTTTAGGATTCTATGTTTTAGTACTTCAGAAAGTGATAATATAGAAGGAGAATTCTCCGTTCCGGCTCTGTGATTATTTTCTTGATTTCCTCCTCGAAAAATTGCATATTCTTTTTCAGAAATTAAATCGGATCGAATCCAAGTTCCGGAAGCCCCCATCCCTGCTCCGATTTTATGACCAGAAAAAGTAAAACCGTCTAAAAATTCAAAAGGGACTTTGATTTTGCCAAAGGATTGCATCAAATCTGAAAAAAGTGGAACTGAATATTTTTGAGCAAGTAAATAAACTTTTTCCAAAGGCTGAATTACACCTGATTCATTAGCAACTTGTAATATAAAAATCGGTGAAGGATTTATTTTTAAAAGTCCTTCCAGATGATCTAAATCAATTTCACCGGAAGGTAAGGAACGGATTTTTTGAAAATCAAATCCAGCAAATTCTAAAGCGGAATATAAAGAAGAATGTTCTAAAGAAGAAACGATCGCAGAACCAGAAAATTTTCCTCGGATTGATTTTGTAAGTAAATGATTGGCTTCGGTTCCCGTAGAGGAAAAAACAAATTCTTTTGCAGGTTTACTCGTATAAGATTCTAAGGTTTTACGAGCTTCTTCTATTTTTCCTTGACGAGCTAAAGAAAATCGGGTTGGACCGGAAGGATTGTAAAAATCGGAAAAGTAATCGTTTTGAATTTTTACGAGTATATCCGTAAAAGGAGGGTGGGTCGCGTTGTAGTCAAAGTATCGAATCTTCTTCGACATAAAGTTCGTCCGCTTCTTCGTATCTTCCCTTTTTTCTCAAAATGTATCTAAGTAGTTTTTTACGATCTTCTAATAGATCATTTCTTCCTCTACCTGTGACTCTATAAGCTTTGTCGATCGTATAAAGTTCTGTTTCTAGTTGTTGTAATTCTAACAGAGCTGGATCTAGTTGTCCTTTACGAATTTCTGATCGTACGATCATAAGTCTAGATTCAAAAACAGAACCCTTGTCTAAGTAAGTCGATTTAGAAGATTCTCTAAAATAAAAAATTGCCTTATCAAAAAAAATGGGGTCTCGTTTGCCTAATTGATAATTTAACATTCCTCGTTTCATTAGTAATTCATCATATTCTATAGTATTTGGATCGGAAAAAAATAGAAGTTTTTCTAAAACTCCGTCTGCTTCTATAGGAGAAATTGAGTTGAGTCCGGTTTTATAAATTCCAAATGCGAGTATGTTAAGTGCTTTTTTAAAATCGTTTGCATTAACCTTTAGATTTTGATCCGGATCGATTACAAATGAATTCGATTTGATCTGAGACCAAATTCTCATTAGATTTTGTTTTTCGGTCAATACATTTGGTTGTTCTTCTGTTTGATTGCAGGAAAAAAAAGATTTAGGCTTTTGGGTTTTTTCCATCACGATTCGAACCGTTTCTTCCGTATTTCGAATGTAATCCGCGTATGCTAACAATACTTCTTCTGGGCGACAAACTGCTAGGGCAGTTTTTTCAATTTTTTTAGGAACGTTTAGGTCTGGTCCTGAAAAATTCAAAGCCCTTTTATAATAATCTAAAGCTTCTAGTACATTCGGGGCAACTACCTTCCAATAATCTCCCGGATTAAAACTCCCAGTAATAGGACTTCTGGATTGTGTTTTAGTTGAATTTTTTTTATCTTCGGATTCTTCTTCGGTTTTAAATCTCCAGGTCGACATAGAATCGGTCCAAGAAGGTTTATATAAAACCCTATCTATTTCGCTCAAAGAATAATAATACAAACAAGCTTCTCGCATTACATTCAAGTCGGGGATCCGTTCACCTAAATCTTGATAGGTGACTTCTTTTGCTAAAATAGAATCTCCCTTTTTTATAAATTCTTTCGCAGTTTTTGGGTCGTAACCGGGAGATTGAATTATCAGCGCGAGTCGGTTTAGTAAATGGTACCGATTGGGAAGAATCCATGCGGTTGCGATTATCCAGACAAAAAGTAGGAATAATATGTACTTTCTATTTTCTCGAATGTAAGTTAACAAAGTTTTGAACTCTCCGAGATTGGAAAATTGATTCGACTCCTGGACGGATCGATCGCAGAATGAAATTCCGGGCCTGTGAAAGGATGGTTCCTGATAAATGGAACATTCTTTTCAAATCTGTTCCGTTACCTGAATGAATCAAGCAAATATTAAAACCGGTTTCCATTTCGTTTTTTGTATATTTTTGATTTTTGGAATCTGTTTTTTTCCAATATCCGTCTTTTCTCAATCAGAATGTGGAAATTCTCCTCCAGAATATTTTCTTTCTCTTGCATTTGAAAGACAAGCGAATGCTGCAAGAATTCAATCTCAAGAACAATTTCAAGAGGAATCTAAAAAGATTTATGAAGAATCTTTGGAGTATTACAATCGTTACATTCATTGTTCCGAAGAATTACAGAAAGAAGTTTCTCCGGTTTCCAGAGTTGCAAAAGCAAGTGTACATTTTTTCTTAGAACAATTGGAAAATGCTTCCAAAGAAGTAGATGCAGCACTTATTTCCGATTCAAGTTTTAGAGAAGGTTATATTTTAAAGGCTAAAATTTTAATTCGTTTCGGTGAATTTCAAAAAGCGAGCGATTTTTTAGAAACAAACCTAAGTCGTTTTCCGGACGATTCCGATTTTCTTTATCTTTTAGGTACTCTCAACCAAGAACTTAAAAATTATCCGAGAGCAATTCTTTATCTAACTTCTTTGAGCGATACCATTCGAAATCGGGAAGGAAATCCAAAATATAGATCTTTTGTGGACAAGTCTTTGGGGGAGATTTATTTTGCAAACGCACAACCTAAAAAAGCGCTCTATTTTTTAAATTCTTATCTACATCAAAATCCAAGTGATCTTTCTGCAAGACTGACTCTTGCAAAAATCTGGAATCAATTGGGTAAATTCTCTTCTGCCCGCAAAGAGCTAAACAGAATTTTAAAGACTAAAAAAAATCTTTCTTCTGTGGAACATCTTCTTGCGGAAATGTATTTTATAGAAAGTAGAGCGTCAGCATTTGAATATTTTAATATTCTTAACAAAAATTCTAAAATTCCTAAGGGAGGAGTTTTGGAAGGACTTTATTTGATTCTTCAGGGTAAAACTAAGCAGGCGAAAGTCTTGCTTTTGCCTGTAAAAGAAAAATTTCCGAGTCGTTTAGCTGTTAGACTGGCTATGTTAGACGTATATGAAACGGAAAATAACACTTCTTTATTTTTGAAAGAACTCAAAGAAGTAGCCGAACTTGTGTTCGGGATGCAGCAGTTTGAACTTGCGGAAAGAATCGCACAGAGGGCGTTATCGGTGTCCAATAAATCTTCGGAATGGAGTAAATCGGAGATATATGATTTTCTTGCTTCTTGTCATGAACAATCAGGTTATATTTATCGTGCCATTTTGATGTCAAGAAAAGCAGTAGAAAACTCTAAAAAGGAAGAGGAGACTCTTAAGTTTCAATTACATCTTGCGTATTTACTTAGAAACGACCCTCCCGATAAAAAAGAGGAAGCGGAAACACTCATTCGAAACGTTTTGCAAATTCGTCCAGAAATGTCTTATGCTAGATATTTACTCGGGGTCGTTTTAGCTTCTAACGAGAAGTATAAAGAAGCATTAGAGGAATTGAATGTAGCGATAGAAACGGATCCAGAAAATCCGGTTTACTATTTTTATAGGGCTTCGGTTCATGAAAGATTGGAACAACAAGAATTTATGGAAAGGGATTTAAAAAAATCGATAGAAATTGATCCAGGAAATCCGGTTGCATACAATTATTTGGGATATTATCTTTCTGAAAAAGGGGTTCGTCTGGAAGAATCTCTTTCTCTTGTTCAGAAAGCTGTAGAACTCGCACCTGACAATGAGGCTTATCAGGATAGCCTAGGTTGGATTTTTTTCAAACTAGGAAATCACGAAGAAGCACTTTTACATCTTCAACTCGCCTATCAAATTCTAAAAGACAAAGGAGGAGAAGATCCGGTCATTTTAGAACATTTAGGAGACGTTTATAAAGAAAAAAACCAAGGTGGAAACGCGGTCGCTTATTGGGAAAAAAGTCTAAAACTTTTTAAAAAGAAAGAAGATATTTATAGGATTCAAAAAAAAATACAAACCGGTGTTAGACAAAATAACAAATGAGTTATTATGAAATTTAAAGTATATTTTAATATTCTAATATTATTTTTAATCTTAAATGGTGGCAATTGTAGTACTGCTCAAATTGAAGAAATTTCTTTTCCAGACAAAGGAAATTTGAAGTTCCTGTCTTCTAAAAATCCGGAGGCTGCTAAAATTTTAAAAGCAGTCCGAGATTTAGAGGCTAAAAATTCTTCTTATTCTGGAGAATTTTCGATGCGAATAGAAAACTTTGTTCCAAAAAAGGAAAATTTTTCTGCGGATGGAAAGATCCTTTACGATAAACCTTCTGGGAAAATGTATATAGAACTTGCCGATCCTTTTTTTGGAATGATTGTATCTAAAGTATATACGGACGGGAATTCGATCCATATCAAAACTGCAAACAGTGGGATGCAGGTTCTTCCGATGGGAGATATTCTTCTTAAAGATCCAAGCGGTAAAAAACAATCTACAATTCCATTTCCGATTTTATATTCTCTTTTATCCAATAATAGTTCCGGTCTTGCGGGTGCAGATCCGGTTTATGTGAATCTTTCCGAAAATGCGATTCTTGTTAAGAAACCCGGAGAGGACATCACTTTTTGGATGACTGATTTTGGAATTTCTTCTGTGGAATTACTTTCTAAAAAAAGTAATCTCAAGGCGATTACAAAGGTTCAAGGAACGGTTTCTTTTCCTCCAAAAACCACAATTACAAGAATCGTAGAACCAAAAACCAATTTAGATCAGAATAAAATAGAGATTAAAATGAAAAAGATTTCTTTGACCGAAACAATTTCTGCTTCTAAATTTCAATTTTAAAATTAAAGATCTATAATTCTTATTAAAATGAATTTAAGGGTTGATTCTAAAGTTATAAATAGATGTAAGAACATGCAGATTTTAGAATATATTTAATAGATAATAGACTATTTCTGAGAAATATATTCTTTAATTTATTTGAGATTTACAAAAAAATTATAAACTAGGTTTTTAAATAAGGAGAAACGAATATGCTTTCCGAAATCAAAAATGATCATATCTTGGAACTTTATATTGAAACTAACGAAGTGAATTCTTTGAACGTAGAATTTTTCAAAACATTCTCTGCAAAACTGGATTTGATTGCTAAGGATCAGTCGATCAAATCGGTCATCTTAACTTCTAAAAACGAAAAGTTTTTTTCTAATGGTTTTAATCCAGAAATTTTTGTAGATAAATCTTCGGAAGAAATCAAAAACGTTATGCGTATCGCTTTGGAAACTGCATCCAAATATTTATTTTTGGATAGACCCGTAGTTTGTGCGATGAACGGACATTCTATGGGTTTAGGTGCTGTGTTTGCGATCTTTTCTGATTATAGAATTATGGTGGAAAAAAAAGGAAGATTGGGTTTTCCAGAATCGCAGATCGGAATTAATTTTCCTGCTGTTGCCGGTTTTATGCTTAAGGAGGTTGTAGGAATTACGAAAGCAAGAGATCTTTTGTATTCCGGAAAAGCTCTCAAAGCGGAAGAAGCTCTGGAAATCAGTTTGATTGATGAGGTTGCTTCTTCTTCGGATGATCTTATAACTCGTGCTCGAAAATATTGTGATCAGTTCAAGAATATGGCGATCGGTTCCGTGGTTGGAATTAAGGTTTCTTTGCGTGATCCGGTTCGTATTTTTGCGGAACATAACGCAGAAAGGGATGTGGAACTGATTTCAAAGGCTATATTTTCTAAAAACGGCCAAGAAGGTATGAAATCTATCTTGGAAAAAAGAAGGCCCGTATTTCAGTAAATTATAATTTAAAAAAGAAGAATGAAAAAACGGCCGACGTTTTGACCTGCCTTTTTTATTAATTCTTATTCTAGGCATTTCATTTTTTTCGAATTGAGTTTTTGTTTGAATGTCAACAGGGGCTTTGATTGGATTCTTTCGACTTCTTTTTTGTAAGTTTTGAATTTTAGTTACTTATTTTTGAAAAGATCCGACATATGCTGCCTATGCCCCATTCTTTTTGCCAATTCAGCCGCGCTTTCCTTATTAAAACCATCTTTGATATTTGGATCGGCTCCATATTCCAGAAGTATTTTCGCACATTCTATAAAGTTGAATGTGACGGCAATGTGCAATGGAGTGTTTTTTTCCCGCCCGGAATCGTAAATATTGGGTAACGCGCCGTTTGCAAGTAGAAGTCGTATGATTTGCGGATCGTTTTTATTCACTGCGATATGAAGCGGAGTCTCGCCATTATCGAACAGTTTGGCATTTATATTCGCTCCGTTTTGAATCAGGAACGGAATTAAATCTAAATTGGCACCACCGTGGCCGGCGGCAATATGAATCAGAGTGTAACCTTCTTCAGATTTAACTTTGGGATTTCCTCCCTTGCGGATCAGAATTTCGACGGTATTTTTGTGTCCACCTGAGGTTGCACTGTGTAATGGCGTCCATCCGTTTTGATCACTCGCATTCGGGTCCATCTTTGCGGCGATCAAATCTTCTACGAACCAATCCAGTCCCCTATATGCAGCATAGTGTAGCAGGGTCATTCCAGATTTACTCTTAGCCAACGGATCGGCTCCTTTCAATAACAAGTATCGAATCTTTTCTGAGGAAATCGAAGAAGTTGTTACAGAATTAGAATCTTTGTTGTAGTACCGGTGCTTCGTGCTTACGGCTATCATAAGGGGAGTCAATCCAAGTTCGTCTTTGGCATTGACGTCGAGCCCTTTCGATATGAGATATTCGATTATTTCCAGCCGATCCCATTTACAAGCTTCGTGCAGCAGATTTTGCTTATGAGTTCTGAGCCCCGACGGATAAGGCTCATTTAGAGCATCAGAGATATTCTTCCCCTGAGCTATAAAAGATTCTACAAGAGGTTCTAGTTCTTCAAGTTTTCCCCTTCGTACTGCTTTGAACAAATCCGTATATTCTCCGTTTAATTCAAAGCTATCCGCTCTCAGCTCCCAGGTAAGCAAGGCCATCGCGAGAATAACAAAGAGTTTGTTCCAAAACGTCTTGGATTTTTTAGACATTGGATTGATTCCGCATTTTGATCCGTCTTTCGTTGATTGAAAAGAATCTATTAAAAAATTTCTACTCAATGAAACAATTTTCCCGGATTCAGAATTTCCCTTTGATCCATTTCCTTCTTAAATGCCTTCAAGGCGGATAACGCAGGTTTAGAAGTTGCTTTTTCATACCAAACTTTGTGATCAAATCCGACGCCGTGATGATGGGAGATCGGAGCGCCATTTTGAAAAAAAGTTTCTGAAACTGAACGTTTCATCTTGAACCACTGTTCTGCGGGTTTCTTTTCATCCATAGGAAAGAGAATGGTAAAATATAAACAAGCTCCTTCATGATAACTATGAGAGATATGACACATAGATATCGAACCTGGGATTGATTTTTCCAAAGAGTCAATTCCTTCTTTATGAAGTTGAAGAACCCGATCGTATGTAGTGGATGTCTCCATCGTATCCACACCGATTCCGTTTTCCATTAAATGATTTCTAAGGAAAGGCATGTTGTATCTGGAATGAATCCATTGTTCTCCTAAATGGGTTCCTGCGTAAAGTCCTCTATGTTTGCGAAGAATCGATTTGATTCTTGAAAAGTTTCGAGATACTTCTTCTCGAGCACCGTCTAATCCGAGTAAGACTACACATTTGTCTCTGCCAAGGGAATTCCATTTTAAAATTAAATTTTGAACTTGGTTCTTGATCCAGCGGGTTAGGGTATTTTTTTTACCAAGAGTGCCTAACGTTTGATAAAGACGAGTTTCATTTTGATCGGAGAGACGGATCATAGAAGTTGGAATTTCCCTATGATTGATTTCTCGGATAAAATTAACTCCTGACTCAAAATTAGGAAATAGAATTCCAAAATACTTTCTAGTTTCCGGAAGTTTGTGAACTTTGATTGTAGCCTCTGTGATAATTCCGAGCAAACCTTCACTTCCCGCAAAAATTCGATTTAACTCCGGACCCGTAGAAGAAGCTGGCTCTTTTAGAGTTTCGACAGTGCCCATTGGAGTTACTACTTTTAAACTAGTAAGAATTTCCTCAATCTTACCATATCGATTTGATTGTTGTCCCGCGCTTCTCGCTGCGATCCAACCACCTAACGTAGAATATTCGAAAGACTGAGGAAAATGACCTAGCGTGAATCCTTTTTCATTTAAAGATATTTCTAGAGGAGGACCGTAGATCCCGGTTTGAAACGTGGCTAAATGACTTTCCAAATCTAAGGATAAAAGAGAATTCATTCGAGTAGTATCTAAAGAAAGGACTTGTTTTTGTCCTTTAGCTTTGATTACTTCTAAACCTCCTACTACAGAAGAACCACCTCCATAAGGAATTATCGTGATGTGATTTTTAGAACAGTATTCTAAAATTTTGAAAATTTCAGATTCTTTACCGGGATAAATCACTCCGTCTACGAAATTTTTAAGAGAATTGAATGAAAGCCTGAATACATCGTAATAACTTCTTCCGGCCGAATGAAGAATTCTTTCTCTTCTTTCGATCGAAAAATGTTTTGCTCCGCTGATTTTACTCAAATCTCGAATCTGAGTCTGTGTGAAAGAAGATTTAGGAAGAGTAATTTCTTCCAAAGCGACTGGAGGTGTTTTTCGTATTTCCGAAATTTTAAGTTCGTCTGATAAAAATTTTAGAATTTCCTGCATCTGTCCAACTTTAAAGAAATCCTGACCGTAAGCTCCCCAAGAATTCCATCTTAGATTCTCTCTTGTATAATCTATCTTAGAGTTAAGTTCTGTATAAAACATATGCTTTGAAAATCTCCAGTGATAACTGTGTAATGTTCATTAACGTTTAATTTTTTTCAAATAGAAGATCATATTTTGAAACAAATCAAAAAAATAAATATCTTATATAAACCAACGATCGGATTCTTGCGCTTTTAAAATCGAAAGATCCGTTTCATTTCTAAAAAATCGAGATGAATATGCCAACTAATAAAAAGTTATCTTCTTTAAAAACAAGATCATCTGGAAATTCAGAATCTTCCGTTTATGACTTGTTAGTGATTGGAGGAGGAATTACGGGAGCACACGTGCTCTGGGATTCCACTTTGAGAGGAATGAAATCGATTCTTTTAGAAAAAAACGATTACGCTTCTGGAACCAGCCAGGCGACGTCTAAAATGATTCATGGAGGGTTACGATATTTAAAAAATTTAGAGCTGGGACTTGTCAGAGAATCTTTAAGAGAAAGGGCTACTTTGGCAAGAATTACACCACAAGCGGTTCAGACAATGGGGATTTTGGTTCCACTCTATTCGAACTTGGATCGGATCGTTCTAAAGTTCGGAATGATTTTATATGACGCTCTTTCTTATGACCGAAACACAAATATATGTAAGGATAGATTGATTCCTAGATATGATTTTCTTTCTAAAGAACAAACACTTTTGGAATCTCCTACAATCGAACGCGAAAAACTTAAAGGCGCTTACTTATATTACGATTATTTAAATATCAATCCAGAAAGACATACCTGTGAATTTATCTTTTCCGCAAGGGAAAGAGGAGCAGAAGCAAAAAATTATACAGAAGTGGTTTCTATCACTCGTTCGAACAATTCCCTATACACAATCATTGCAAAAGATAGAATTTCAGGAAAGGAAATCGTATATAAAACTAGGGCAGTCATTAACGCGGCGGGGCCTTGGGCGGATTTTATAGAATCTCTTGTAGGAGTTGAAATTGATAAACACCTTATCAGATCCAAGGGAATACACGTAGTTACCAGAAAGATAGGTGGGGATAAGATTTTAGTAACGAAAAAAAAAGACGGGACACATCTTTTTGTAATTCCTTGGAGAAACAAAACGATTATTGGAACTACAGATACAGAATATGCGGATCATCCGGATCATTTTAGGGTTACTAAAAAAGATATAGAAGAATTGTTAAGCGAAATCAACAATTCCTTTGGATATACAAATCTGACTTTGAAAGACGTGGATTTTTATTACGGGGGTTTGAGACCTCTTGTAGAAGATTCGGGTGAGGGTGGATCTACATACAATACTTCCAGAAAGACAGAAATCATCGATCATAGAGATCTGGGTTTTCCAGGCTTTTTTACGGCTATGGGAGGGAAATATACAACGAGTCGTGGTGTAGCAGAAGAGGTCGTCAATAAGGTAGCCGATTATCTTCCGGGAAATTTTCGAGTTTGTGAAACTTCGTCGGTTCCACCTTCTAGTGGAAATTATTCCGATCTTGTTTCGCTCATCAAGGATCTACAAAAAAAATTTGCTAAATTTAACGGAGAATTGATCGAGACGTTAGCATTTCGTTATGGATCTCAGTCGTATCGAATACTTGAAAAGAGTAAACCGGAAGAAGAATTTTATATTCTTCAAAATGGCGAAAAATTTTACGAAAGTGAGGTAAAATTTATCACGAACAGAGAAGACATACGATTTGCGACTGATTTTTTCTTTCGTAGATCTGGAGTGGGTGTGCCAGGTTTACTGGAAGAACAAGAAATGAATAGGCTTTTCAGATCCTTAGGAAGACATCTTGGTTGGAACCAGAATCAAATCCGTCAAGAAATCAAAACGGTAAAAGATCGTTATAAGATTTATTAGAAAATTAGAATGTAAATGAATTGGAAAGAAGGATTGATAAAAAATCTTTAACAACATCTGAAGTTTCCGAAAGACTAATCGCCTCTGAGTCTAGAATTCTTTGAACCACAGTTCCTAAAATTACGCTGATTAGAATTCGGTTGAGAGCGGGGTTTGTAACTCCTAGATGTTTTGTTATGATATGAACGTATTCTTTAATGGTATCTGCGATTAAAGATTTTTCTTCTTCATGATTTTTTAATCTGGAAACGTCACAAATGATGTAGAGTAAATTTTGAAAATACGCTTCTCTTGCTTGAACCATTTGAAAAAGGGATTCTATTCTCGTTTCTAATGTTTGTCCTAGATCTCCTTTAGAGTGAATTTGTAATTCTTCAATATCTTTATTTAATACGAATTTAACTAGTTCCTTAAATATATCTTCTTTGGTCGCGAAATAGTGATACAATGTTCCTGTGGAAACGTCCAACTCCGCCGCGATTTCTCTCATAGAAACCGCGGAATATCCTCTTCTTGCAAGAATATCTACACACTTGGCTAGTATCTCCGTTTTGTATTTTTCATGATTTACTATCTTAGGCATCGAATTCCCTCGGGATATTTTTTTTGATAATTTGTAGTGTACAAAATAATGCTGAATATCGATTTTTTTTTGCACTAAATTGGAACGATCAATAGGCGATTTTCATCTTTTTATAGATAAATCCAAGTAACCAGATTGGGCCGATCATCAAAAATTGAAGATCCTTAAAGAAAGAAGGTTTTTTACCTTCGATTTTGTGCCCAATAAATTGTCCGATCCAGGCCAAAACAAAAATCGTAATTGAAAGTTCCAAAATTCCGTAAGAATAACTTCCAATCATAATTGGTAGAAGAGTTCTTTGCAAAAGAATGATCAGATACATCATCAAAGAACTTAAAACCAACATTCCAAAAGCCAATGTAGCTGAAAGTCGTATGTAAAACACAAGCGCCAAAACAAGAGCGATTGTTGCAAAGTTTAAGTAAGGTACGGATAGAAAAATTGAAGGAACTGGGATTGCCCAAAGAAGTCCAACGACCGTAAAATAAATCGAAGGAACACAAATCCAATGTATGTTTTTATTGATAGGATTTTGATGACTTTCCCCGTACTCGTCTAACCAGGTTTCTACAGATTTCATAACAACTCCTTTAGATTTAAAAATTTTAAACGTTCGAAATAGGACCGCAAGTGTTTTTTATCAAACTTCTCGAATAAAATATAAAATAGTCGCAATTTCGGGAAACGTTATCAAATTCGTAAAACGTAATTGAATTCTAAAAATTTTACTTTTCTTGCTAAACTTTAAAAAAATTTGGATTTTGAAATTTGAGATAAAATGCGGAGAAAACCTCTATAAAATAAATCTTTAATTGGATCGTGTTCGCCAAACGTTGATTTAACGAGGAATTTGACCGTTTATTTTTTTACTCTTCAGAAGGTTCTGTTTCCAAAGGTTTTGTAATTCTTTCGATGGGTAATTTTTTTACGTGATTTGCCATTTCTTTCAAAATTCCTTCCGTGACTTGTTTCATGATTTCTCCGGTAACTTCGTTTTCTAAAATTTCGGTAATCATAGAACTTATATCTTCTCCTAATCTTTTAGAAATTTCTCCCATGAACGGAATTTTAGATAATTCTCCTAGTAAAAATTTAGATTGGAGAGATTCATTTACCTTTGCGTGGAATCGATCTTGATGAAGTTCAAAAGCTTTTTTGGCGAGTCCATTGTAGTCTAAGCGAATCATCACTTCTTCCACTCTTTCCAGAGAATGTAAAAAAACTGCGTCCGCAATTGTATCTACGATCACGTCTCTGAATCGGAAAGTAATTTCTCTAGTGACAATGTCGCTTAGGTTTTGTCCGGATTGACCTAACTTGTAGAATGCGATCAGTAATTTGATTCCCCTTAGAATCAAAAAAGGACGTAGAAAATAAAATGGAACTACTCCTATAATTTCATACCAATTCATAGAAAAATAGGAGCTTGGGTCTTTTGATTTTCTGAATTTTGAAACGAGTTCCAGAATCCAAATGGTTAAGACAAAAAAATCAAAACCAATCACATAGACGTATAATTCTTTTGGAAGAATTTCCTTATACGAATTGTAAATTAAAAGAAGAAGAATGTCTAAAACGGCGAAAGAAAGTAGAAAGACTTCTCTTCCAGAACCAGGAAGCGCGCGAAGCCAAAGATAAAAATGCCAGATGTTAAATTTGTTGATCCTGACCGGAAAACGTTCGGAATCAGCCATTTTACTTATAATCTCTCAAGAAAGGATGGTTTACAGTATTTAAGAGAATGGGATTTTGGTCACTACAATTCCATGTTATTTCAAGTGGCGATTGACGGTTTTAATCTGATCTATAAATTTCCAGATTTGGAAGAATCCATGTATCAAAATCGGCTTTCTGACGCCAGGCGAACCCTTTTGGAATGGATCGAGTTGTATTCCAAAAAAAAGAAAAAACAAAACTTTCACATTTTTTTTGATGGAAAGAAAGAAATAGGAAACGAAGTTCTCCAAGAAACATTCGGAAAATTGAACGTATATTATAGCCGAGATAGAAAAGCGGACGACTTGATTAAGGAGTTTGTTCGAACTCAAATTCGTCCGGCGGATGTTCAAGTAGTCAGTTCGGATAAGGAAATTTTTTATCACGCAAAAAAATGGGGCGCTCATCCAATTACCTCGGAAGAATTTGCGTCTATCATTACTGCGGAGATTTTCCCTTCTAAACAGAAAACCGATCTAGAAGAACTCAAAGATAAAAAGTTGAGTTCCGAAGAATTGGAATATTGGAAAAATTTATTTAGGAAGGGTAAATAAACCGTGCTGTTCAATTCGATTACCTTTGCGATTTTTTTTGCAATTGTTTATTGTATCTACTGGTCAATTTCTAAAAGAAGACGTCCCGATTTTTTGATTCTTTCTAGTGCTTTTTTCTACATTTGGTTTTCTTGGGTTTTCTTTTTTCACTTTCTTTTTGTAATTTTACTCAACTATTTCTTTTATATTCGTATTAAAACTTCCCAAAATAATCCGAAGTCTTGGATGATTGTGTCGGTTCTTTTTAACTGTATCAATCTTGGATTTTTTAAATACTTTTATTTCTTTTCTAGGGTTTTGGCGGATTTGACTGGTTATCCGTTTTTTACGGAGATACAGGGAATTGTTCATATTGTTCTTCCTCTTGCGATTAGTTTTTATAGTTTTCAGATGATCGCTGCCGCTGTGGACGCGGGAAGAAATCAAGAAGGAAAAACGATTTCTCTAAAAGAATACTTTTTATTCGTATTGTTTTTTCCTGTTTTGATCGCCGGACCTATTATGAGGACTGGAGATTTTTTTCCGAATTTAAATAATTTAGAACCGGATCGAGATAAAATCTATAATGGTTGTTATTTGATGTTGGGTGGATTGATCAAAAAGGTTTTGATTGCAGACCCAGCTGCTGGACTGATTTCTCCTGTATTTTCCAATCCTGCAACGTATGATTTTACTTCTTTGATTCTTGCTGGGATCGGGTATTCGATTCAAGTATTCTGCGATTTTTCGGGCCTCACCGATATGGCAAGAGGAGTAGGGGCATTGTTAGGTTTTTATCTGCCTGAAAATTTTAAGGCTCCTTTTTTTTCCTTAAGCGGAAGAGAACTCTGGCAGAGATGGCACATAACGCTGTCGTTTTGGCTTCGGGATTACATATATTTTTCGTTAGGTGGAAGTAAGGTAGCGGTTTGGAGAACACATTTAAATTTAATTTTAACCATGACAATTGGAGGTTTTTGGCACGGTGCGGATTATACTTTTATTGCGTGGGGTTTTTATTGGGGAGTTTTGCTTGCTGTAGAAAGATATTTGGAAACTTCTTTGGGATGGAAACTAACTCCCAATAAAAATTTTGTTTTGAAGATAGTCAAGGTTTGGATTGTGTTTTTGCTTTTTTCTTTTGGAGCTATTCTTTTTCGGGCAAATAACGCAAATATGATGATACAACACGTATTTGGAATTTTCGAAAACGTTCCCAATAAAATTGAAACTGAACTTATTTTTTCTTCTTTATCCTGGTTGGGAAATGCGGGAAGTTTGATTGATGGAAATTCTTTCTTTTTACTCAATCAGATGGAGAATTTAGAAAAATTCTTTTATCTTTTTTTGGGTTTGGTATTTTTCAATTGGGTTGAGTATGTTCCAGATTTTTGGAAACGATTTAGAAAATACGATCCTTGGTTGCTTACATTCGTTGGTGTTGTCTCCGTTTTTTTGCTCGCTTTGTTTTCGGAAGATTCGAGCGCGTTTATCTATTATAAATTTTAGGAAAATGGAATGTTTCGAAATCGATTTCTTCTAATTCCTTTTGTTATATTCTTGATTTCGTTTGGAATCGATAAATTAATTAGTTCCACGATTTTCGAACCTTATTATTCTTTGAGTCTTTCCGATTTGAATTTCAAACATAAAGAATTTCTTTTTGAAGAATTGAAAGATTATCTGAAAAAAAAGGACCGTAAAAAAGTTTTGGTTTATTTTGGAAATTCCAGAGCACTTTTATTTAGAAATGATTATATAGAAAAAAAATATCCGGATTGGTTTTTGTTCAATTTTTCCGTTCCCGGAGGATCTCCCGATTATTATTTGTATTGGTTGGAAAGGTTTCAGTCTGATGGTGTAAAACCGGATTTTATCTTAATGGATGAATCGATCGAAATCTTCAATTCTTCTTCTATTTTGACCTTAGATGAGGTTCTTTTTTATGGATTAAGTCCTATTTTTGTATTCAGGCATTTAGATCGATATTCTTATTCGGATCTTACTGGTTATATAGTCAAAAAATTATTTCACACGGCCAAAAATCGCCCTAGATGGAGTGTGATTCGTGCTAGGGCTAAGGACGGAGGAATTTTAGCAAAAGGTTATAGTAAGCTACGTTCCGAAATTTGGGAGAACCTTAAAAAACAAAGAGGTAGTGCTACTTCGGATTCGAGTCCTAGGGTTGTGTTGCCTGCAGAACTTCTTAAAAAGAGGTCGAATACTGATTTTAAATCTTATCTAAGTAATTTTACGTTCAATCCTAAAATGCTAGCAAATCAAGCAGATGCAATTCAAATCGTAAAACAAATGGGAATTTCCTACGCTATGATTTGGGTAAGAGTCGCTCGTCCTTACTTTGAACTTTATAAAACTAAAAAAGTTTCTACGGGCAATCTAAACGAAAAAACTCCCTATGAAATTATGATTCCTATTTTACAAAAATTGCATGAATCTACTGGAACTTCTTTTTGGAACATGAACGAAGATAAGGAATATCATTGTGATGATTTTAGCGATCCTGGTCATATGTCTCCGAATTGTTTTAATGACTATGCTGATTTTATATTCAAAAGATTGCCGAAATAGATAGAACGGATTTTTTCTTCGTGTGAAAAGTTATTTACGACGTGTCTTTTTATTTTATCAAAAGATTAAACTGAAAAAGTTCTGCTTAAGTTTAAGACGGATTTTATCTCCATTGGAAATTAAGTTGGGTGTGTATTTGGATTCAAATTTTAAGATTCGTTTTTCGTAATAAAAGGTTTTGAATTCTTTCTGAATTTTAGTTAACGCGAGTTCGATGTAAGAAAAACTAAGAAAATTTTTCTAAAAGTAGTAGTTTCTACATTCATATACGAGAAAACTAAAGCCGTCTCGCTTCTTGAACTTAATAAAACACTCCCTGAATATCTTTCTACGGATCGCGTTTGAAATTCAATAGAACTCTCTCTATCATAACCAACCCCACAAATATTTGATCTCAATATAAATCTGTCGAAGTTACGACAAATCCTCTGCAAAACTTAGTTCCCACCCCACAACGCGATTCATAAAGAGCGTTGTGCTGAGTTTTCCAACGCGATTCATAAAGAGCGTTGTG
>NZ_FTNA01000002.1:0-227513 GCF_900156205.1 Leptospira interrogans | reverse complement strand
TGAGTTTTCCAACGCGATTCATAAAGAGCGTTGTGTTGAGTTTTCCCTATTTTTGGGTGGGGGACGGAGGTGGTAAGGTTCGGAAAATTTTTTTCTATCAGAAAAACATACTTTTTGCAAGTAAAAAGACTCATTCTTGTCGGAACACTTGAAAAATGTGCCTTTTTGAGCCTAGAACGGCGATCCATAGAAAGCCCGTTCTGTTGAGTTCATTTTGATTCTAAAATCCTATTCAACTTGTGGGGTTGGTTATGGCTCTCTCCTATGTTTCTTGTATGCAATTTATTAACCAGAGTTAAAGAGCCTACTAGTCTGGCTTGTTATAGGCAAGCTGGATCGTCTCGATTTTATTACGACGTACTCAAGTTAACATAAGTCAAATGAGACGTTAGGATGGATTGTCTAAAATTTCTCGTATTAATTCTGGTAAAACCTCACCCGTCTTGCCTTGTAGAAATAAATCAACGGAAGAAGAAAAGGAAGAACGTTCCGGGTTGATTTCTACAAGAAGCGCACCAGAGTCCTTTGCGATCTGCGCTAGATAAACGGGCATACTGACAGAACCCGAAGTTCCAAGAACGAGTAATAGATCTGTATGTTTCATTCTTTGGATAGAAAAATTCAATTTAAAATCATCATAACTTTCTCCGAACCAAACGACTCCTGGTCTTAAAAAAGAATTACAATTCTGGCATTGTGGGGGAAGAGGAGTTGTGTTTTCAGATATCGTTTCCTTAGATTCTTGTCCGCAAGAAATACATCGATTGATAAAAATATTTCCATGAATTTCGGTTAACTTTTTAGAACCTGCTTGAGAATGGAGCCCATCCACATTTTGGGTGATTAGAAAAAAATCAGGATGTATTCTTTCTAATTCTACAAGAGCAAAATGTCCAGGGTTGGGACGTTTGGTCTCGATGATATTTCTTCTCCAAAGATACCATTCCCAGACTAGTTTAGGGTTTTTGGAAAAAGCTTGAGGAGTTGCAAGATCTTCCGCTCTAAAATTTTTCCATAGACCTTCACTTCCACGAAACGTAGGAATTCCACTTTCGGCAGAAATACCTGCTCCGGAAATTGCGCTAATTTTTTGAAATTTATCTCTGTGTTTTGTTATAAATTCTTTCATGAAGCCAGTTGAAGGGCTGATTTTACTTTTAACATGGATTCTTCTCCAGATAGAATTTTAACGAGTTCTAAAGCAAATTCAAATGCGGAACCAGGGCCTATGCTCGTAATTATTTTTCCGGAAATTTCTAACCGGGAACCAGTGTAACCGGAGTTATTCGATATAATTCCTGGAAACGCAGTAAAACGATCCTTAGATGTTAAAATATTTTGATGTACTAAAATACTAGGAGCTGCGCAGATTGCGGCGATCCATTTGTTTTTTTCTTTTGCATTTTTGAGAAGTTCTGAAACTTTTGGTTCTGCACTTAAAACTTTTGTTCCACCTCCACCTCCTGGAAGAACAATCATATCAAAATCTTCGAAATTAATTTCATCTAATGTTGTATCTGCTAAAATACGTATTCCTCTGGACGCCTTTACTGGACCTTCTTTTAGAGATGCGCTTAAAACTTCTATTCCGGCCCTACGAAGAACGTCTACTATGATAACTGCCTCCATCTCCTCCATTCCTTCTGCAAATGGAACTAAAACCTTTGGCATAAAATACCTCCTGGAAAACTAATTTAAATTATCTATAAATGAAAGATTACAAATCTCTGACATTTTAAAAAAACTTCTAAAAAATCCGAATATAAAAATTGAAAAAGAAAAGAATATTTTTTTTCAGAAAATACGGAAATTTTGAAATGGAATTTATCATGGTATTTAAAAGAAGAATTCATCCTAGAGTCCTGTATAAAGTTTTAGGCGCGTTTACTTTTTTTGTTATTATACATCTTCTTACTTCTTTTATTTTAACAAAAGATCTAAGATTGACCAAAAATTCTCCATTTAAAGGAAATAGAATTTATTCTCCTTATTCTGAAACGAAACATAGATGGTTAAAGATGGCGTTTCATCTTCATTCGGATCGGGATGGTTTTTCTCCTTTTAGAAGTTCTCCGGAAGAGATTCAGGAAAAATATTTAGAAAAAAAATACGATCTAATTAGTATTACGGATTATTTAAAAATTAGCGGAACTGAATCTAAAGATCTTAAGTATTTTCCGGGGTATGAATGGGGAAGGGACTTTAATAGGAAACACATTCTTGCGTTAGGTGCTGAAAGCTTAATTCGAGATTTTTTTCCTCTATATGCTTCTAAAGAAAATATACAATGGACGATTGATCAGATGCAAAAATCGGGAGCTTTTATTGTGATAAGTCATCCCGGTTTAGAAGGATCCATTTCTTATAAAATTTTAGAACGTTTACAAGGAGTAGATGCAGTGGAAGTGTTTTCTACTTACGGAGATACTTTTGAAAATTGGATTCGACTTTTAGATCAAGGAATTCCGATGTTTGCAACGAGTGGGGACGATTTGCATTATTTTCCCGGAGAATTGATTCGAGCTATGAAACTTCCTCTTTATCAGAGAATTTTTCATGAACTTACTTTTTCAGATCAAAATGAAGGAGAGGCTTTTGTTCGTTATATTTTATTGAATACCCATTCGACAGAACGGGATGAAATTATTCGGAATCTTAAAAAAGGAAATTATGTTTCTGTAATAAAGATTGCGGATTATATGGAAGATCCTAAAATTACGGAATTAAAATTAACAAAAGATCGGATCTTTGCGGAGTTTCCAGATAAATTTCTCAAAATAGTATTTATTGGAAAAAATGGAAAAATTCTCAAAGAAGATCAACTAGAATTTAGATCTTCTTATCAATTTCAAAACGAAGACGAATATGTAATCGTGAAAGTAACTTTTTCTTCCGGGTATATATATTCAAATCCATTTTATAGAACCTCTAACTCTGATACAAAATAATATTTTTATCTAAACGTAGGATTCATTTTGAAAGTGAATTCTGTTTTATTAAAACTATAGAACAAAGTGGCTACTTAGAAAATTACATAATAGTGTATCCAACCAATCATTTACACATCAATTCAAAGTAAGAAAACCGGGGCGAATCGGCTTTGCTAAACTGTGCTTTTAACTCCAATCAATAAATTGTATGAAAGAAGCGTAATGTGATATTTCGTTTTAATTGATTATAGAACGCGATCTGTTGAACTCTCCAGAAACCCCAGCAGACCTCTCTAAGGATCGGCATTCAGGGAGTGATCTCTAAAGTTTGAAAGAGTGTTTTGCTGTGCTGAGTTTAGTTACGCCTCATAAAGTTGATTACCTAAATTTTTATCTAAAAACCTATTTCGAAGCAAAATTCTGTTATATAGTTTTAATATAAATTTTTATCACAAAATTCCGTTTAGATTCAAAATATTATTCATCCTTATAAAATTAGTTACCTAAGAATCTATCACAAAGTGTTGCTTCTGTAAGTTTGATAAAATCCAATGCAAAAGCGCAATTGAGGATCAAGTGATTTTCAATTGAATATTTGTTTTGTGACTTTACTGTTATATTTTCAATAAAAACATTTATATCATATCTTAAAAAAATTATTTTTTTTGTTAAATTTTTATATGTATACTTCCTTTTATTATTTTTAATATTTTATTTTTTGAATATAATACTTAAGTAATTTTTATGTAATAAAATAAAGTTTTTAAAAATTTTGCTTGTATTTCAACAAATTCAATTTAAGAAAAGGAGTTTTATGAAAAAGGTTTTTTTTCAGATAAAGTTTTTAACTTTTGTGATTATTTTTTTATTATGTAATTATAATGTTTATGCTTGGGGATGGGAAGGGCATCGTACAATTGGAATTATTGCGCAACAATTATTGATAAATTCTAAAAAGTTTGATCCAATAAATGATATTTTAGGAGATCTAACTTTAGAACAAATTTCTACTTGTCCGGATGAGTTAAAAGCATTTCAGTCTCAAAGAAGAGAGATGAGTCCAGTTTGTAGTCAAGTGTTTAGCAGTCCAGCACCTCCGACAAATACAGGTCCTTGGCATTTTATAGATATTCCCATTTCATTGACGAATCCTACCCATGACGATATAGAAAAAATTTGTAAATCTACCTGTGTAGTAGCTGAAATTAATAAATGGAGTAGTGTGTTAGCGGATACAACTCAGACAAAAGCAAAACGATTACAAGCTCTTTCTTTTGTTGTACATTTTATTGGGGATTTACATCAACCTTTACATACTGCGGAAAGAAACAATGATCTTGGGGGAAATCGGGTGAGTGTGCAAATTGGAAAACGTAAGACTAATTTGCATAGTATGTGGGATATCAATTTAGTAAATTATATCAGTACAAACCCAGTCACGGTGACTATTATTTTAAAATCGGACATAGCTTTTGCACAAAGTGAAACTCAAATGAATCCTGAGGTTTGGACGTTTCAAAGTTTTCATTTTGCTCGCAATGTCGCTTATGATGGAATTCCAAGTGGTCGTTCAATTACAAGAATTTCAGATTCATATATTCAAAATGCGTTGCCAGTTGTAAAACATCAGCTTGCAAATGCAGGCGTTAGATTAGCTAGGCATTTGGAGAAATTATTTTCTAAGCCTGGTTCTGAATAATGCTAAATTAGTATTTAATAATATATTGAATTTATAGATTAATTAATTTTTTGAATATCTGTATGTTATATAATATGTATTATGGGAATTTAATGGTTCGTAGTTAAGTTTTGGAGAAATAAATTTTTATTACTCGATTTATAAAAATTAGTAAGTGTCTATTTTTAATAAAAAGTATTTTATGGGTGCTTTGTGATTTTGGTCGTATGAAAAGTCTAAGCATATATATTATTCTATTTTTGAAATATAATATCTGAGTAGAAAGTAAATTCTTAATTATGTAGAATTAATTTTAATAGACACAATAAAAAGCTTATTTTGATTTTTTATAGAAAATGTAATTATAAAAAGAAGAATAACTCTCTTTATGAAATATTGTTTCATGTTGGTATTTTTCAATTTTATGAAAACCTGATTTTTTCATTATCGAAACAACACGAGTAACATGATCAATTTCATTGTCATTAAGTTCGATTGATACTGATTTTAATTTAGGATTGTTCAATATCTTTACGCCTCCTTTTATAATTTTATACCCAAAATTATCAACGTCGATTTTAATATAATTTGGAAGAGGTGGTTTGTACAGATCAACAAAGGAATCGATTGTATAAGATGTTATAGCTTGTCTACAGTTAATTTGAATAATTCTACCGCCAACTTTAGTTTCTTTTATTATATCTTTTTCACTAAAAAAATTCATAGTACCTCCGGGAGTATCAGAATTCATATGAAGATAACCAAGAGAGTTAAGATCATTAAATGCTATTGGATAGGCACTGATGCTTTGGTCCATTTCGTTTAAAAATATATTTCTATTCAATAAAAAAAATTTACTGCAGATGGCTCAAAAGCTAATATTTTTAAATTCTTATTTAAATTTCCTGCATATATAGAATAATTTCCTATATTAGCTCCAATATCCCAAAAAACAGAATCGTTTGAAAATGTTTCTATCCATTCAATAGTCTCAGGTTCTTGTATAAATAAAGTTTGAGCCTTCCAAATTGTAATTGGTCCAAAACCAAAAAATTTAATTTTTCCTTTTTCTGTTTTGATTAATATATTTTCGAAAGATGAGTATAGATCTAAATTGATAATCTTTTTTATAATTTTATCTAGTTTTATTAAAGTTTTAAATTTGCAAATTAAAGGCTTTAAAAGTTTTGTTATTTTGCCAAAAATCAAAAGCATATCCTCAACTTCCCATAATACATATTATGTCCCTTTATGGGGAAACTGGGGAAGAGGGGTTGCTCACGGGAGCGATCTTCTTTACCAGAAAGTTGTCGTCCAAGCTTGTCGGTGAAAGTCCGATCCGGGTAAACGCCAGAGCCCGGTAGCTATTCTCGGATGTTTTTGGGCAACCGGAGATGTCTGCAGCGCTGTTAGATTAACAGTAGAAATACCGGACAAAGAGTCGAGCCTGTCGTAGTGAGGCGAAGACAATAGAAGAAGCGAAGATTCTGGAAATGCAGCTTCGAAGAACTCCTCGGCGTAAGGAAAATCCTGATGAATTTCATAGCCAAGAATGGTTCAACTGCACTGAACTCGACAATTTCTCACTTCTAATTATACCAAAAATTACATCGGTTGTGGGACCGATGATCTGATAGGATCTCTCACGTTCCGTCGTCGTCCACTTTCACAACATTCCGATCCCCTTACGCCGAACTTACATTAATTAGAAAGTTATTATTTGTTTAGTTTGTTGATAAAGATGTTTGATTTGGGTAAACACTGAAAAGCTGGTAGAAAATTCTGGATATTTCCCTAAATAAAATTTCTAGGTAAAATCACTGTTAGATGATAATGTTGCCAAATAAAAAATTTATTTTACCCAGAACGTTATCTTTAGAGTTTGTTTTCAAACCTCAAAGAATTTTACGAGATAATTTTTTAGAAATTTTTAATAATATGCAGTAGTTCCTACAATTAGGTCCCATTTGCGAACTTTCAAGCAGTTTTAATCTCGTTAAACTTTCGTAGTAGTTCCCACACATTATGGGTTTTGGAACAAGCTCTTAAATTTTTTTAAAAATAAATAATGGTGCTCCATTTATGAAAATAAGATAAAACACCATTTAAAAATTTTTAATAATACTGGCCGAGACTGATTGTAACAATAGTTTTATTGTTATCTTTTTTGTTGATACATTCACATTTAACTTGAGCCGACTGACTATAATAACCTTGTTGCGCGGAAAAGCCTGGGGCTGCTTTGCAACTTTTGTACATTCCCTCGTTTACCAAACGATTACATGCCTCTTGAATCGCAGCTGCAGCATCACTTGCTTGCGAAAATACTTTTCCAGGCAGCAACAAAACTCCAGTTAAAACTAAACTTAAAAATAACACTGTTTGAAAATGTTTTTGAATCACGTAAAAATTCCTCTCTTTACGAAGAGAGAATTCATTCATGATTTGTTAAAATTTCAAGAGAGAATCATGAATTTTGAAATAAATTTTTGAAAATTCTAAAGATTTTCTAAAAGTATAAGTTTTCTTGCTATAGACAGAAATAACGTGAATTCTGAGTAAAATCCATTTTTGAGCTTGTCCCAAAACCTCAAATAATTTTACGCAATAATTCTTTAGAAATTTTTAATAAAATGTAAGTTCCTATAAATTAGGTTGTATTTGGGCAATTCGCGAACTTTCGAACGGTTCTAATTTTGTTAAATTTTCATAGTAGCTCGTTTCTTCTTTACATTTTGTGAAACTCAAATCCACTCCTAAGGATCGTTTGATAGATTTTGGGACAAAGTTCTTTGTCAAAAAAGTTGAGATCTAAATTTTTACACATCGATTTTTAAAATGTGAGAACTACTGCACTGCAGATTGCAAATCAGGATTTTTATGAACAAATTCTACAATTGTAAGAACTCATAAATTGCCTCAAAATCCTTGGTATACTATTTTATAGGAATTTACAGAATCGATTTTAAAAAGGATAAAAAATATTTTTTAAAATTTCGAAATCAACTTTCAGATTGAATACTTAAAAGTCTAAGTTCAGAAGCTTGGGTTTTAATTCTTACAATTTCCTCTTGGAGTTGTCCCGAATCTTCGTTGATTTGATTGATTTCAGAACCTAAATTTCCCATCGTCTGAACCATCTCTTTTTGTCCCAACATTTGCTCCTGAGTAGATCTGAGAATTTTTTCAGAAGTCAATTTAATTCGATTCACTTCTGAGACAAATTTTTGGATAATTGATTTTTGCTCTAGATAGAACTGATTCATCTTATCGATTCGATCTGCGGTATCTAAATTTTTCATCTTCTGATTTTCCGTCAGATTTCCAGTTTCTGTAGATGCAATTCTTGCCTCTTCAATAAATTTTCTGGACTGATTGACAATTTCAGAAATAGATTTGGCATTACTGGAAGTAAATTCTGCAAGTTTACTTACTTCATTTGCGACTACTGCAAACCCTCTTCCGGCTACACCTGCCCTTGCGGCTTCGATCGAAGCATTCAGAGCAAGCAGGTTAGTTTTATCTGCAATTTCACTCATAATTCGATTGATTTCGTCTACTTTGTTAAACGAATTCGAAATATCCATGAGATAGGATTTTGTTTTTTCTGCAGCGATCGTTACGTTTTCCATATCTATTTTATTCTCTTTAGCAAAAATGGCGAGAGCTTCACTTAGAGAAGCGCTGTTTTTTAAGATTTCGTCTAACTTTTCTGAATTGCCAACAAGTTCGCTTAAACTCAAATTCTGGGTTTCGATAGAATGTGTAGTGTTTGAAGAGGAAACGGAAAGTTCTTCAATCACTGCGTTGACTTCTTCGATAGCAGCAGCTTGGGATTCCATCTTTTCTCCGGTTCGATTGATAAATTCCGCGAACTTACGAATTGAAGATTCCAAATTTTCAGCTGAATTTTCCAATACTTCACGATCCTGAGTGAGTTTCTTTAAGAGGTGTTGAGAATCTTCGTAAAGCCTTGAACCTTCTGTAGTAAGTTTATCAAAAAGTTTCATCAAATGAAAAAGAATCACACTGGCAGTAAATACGAAGGTAACTTTAATGATCTGGACGGAAAATATCAGGCTACCTGGATTTTTACCTATTTCTGGATCTTCTGTGAGAATCATACCACCTTTCCAAGCTACAAAAACTGAAGTAATGATGCCTAACGCAGAAAAAACACCAACCAGAAGTATGAATTTCTTTTCACCTAAAAAAGACGAATAAAGCATGATGTAAAAGTAAATAAAGAATATAAGCATATTAGCGAGTATGCCGGAAGATACTTCTGGCTCGATAGAACAATCTACCATGAGAGTTAAAGAAAGAATGTTAACATCAAAAAGAACTAACGTTTTCTGAAATCGAACTCCTACTTTACCGGCCCGATGAAGAATAAATTCTAAAAGACAATAAAGTCCCATTAAAGTTGTACCGGCTACGTGTGCGATTACTTGAGTGGGATGATTCGTTTTAGAAACGCTGATTAATGTAAGAGAAAAAAGAATGACCAATCCGAAACGAATTCGATTGATAACTACGGCACCTTCTTTCCAAATCTGATGGATGGAAGATTTTTCGGATTGGATTGGATTCTGCATGAGAATGCTCCTATGAAGAAGTTCATTTTGAAAGTGCGGATAAAAAAGAAAAGCAAAAACTTCGGAATAAAAAAATCGGATTTAAGCGTCCGTTGTAAAAAGGTAAATTCAAAGGATGTAATATTCCCAGTGTTAAATAAAAAAGTAAAAAGACACTTATCTTTTCTAGATGTTTCCCATCCTGAAAAATGAAAAAGTTTATAAAATTATAACGAAAAGACTTCTAACTTAAATTTTATAACTGTGCTTTTTTAAGTCAAAAATTATCTGAAACATTTGTTGTCATCACTCCTCTAAACAGTAAAATTTATAATTTTAAAAATAAGTACAACCTAAGATAAGTTTTGAAAATATTTACTAAAACAGAAAAATGTTTGAGTGAGAATTTATTTTGATTTGTAACAGTAAACTTTATTTTTATACAATTGAAACGAATATTTTTCGGAACAAAAGTAATTTCATTTCTGAAATTTTTTTATAAGTTTAAAATTCTGGTAAACTAGAAATCCCTTATTATTATTCTATTAAATTCTGTGCTTGTGGTTTATACAAAATCAAATTCCAAGTTTACACTTTGATTACAAAATCTATGATACATCTTTGAATAGGTTTATAAGAGAAGATACTTATAAGTTCGAATAGAGTATCCAAAATTCTGTCTTTAAACTGAGATTTGGTTTAAAATTTATGGTATTTTTATATAGGAATGAGTAGTACAAAATTATAAGATTTACTTGACAAGAAATCTTAGATTATTAACGAATGAATGGCTCCTTTGGAAAAATTTAGGAGAGAAAATTTTGAGGGTCTATGTAAAATCCAAAAAAAGAATGATTATCCAATCAAATTTCAGCATAGAAGCTCTGTTTGGCGATGATCATAGTAGCTAAAATTTATTTTATAGAGATTTCATTAAGTAAAATTTTAAAAACATAATAAAGGAAAAAATAATGAAAATATTATTCGGTTTATTAGGAACGATTTGTATTCTTGGTTTGGTTTTTTTGGGTTTAGGAGCTTTTGCAAATCCGAAATTTGAAGGTGACATTTCGGGAACGATAAATGCGCCTGTGAAAAAAGTATTTCAACATCTGTTAAATTTAGAAGAGATTCCAAAATATAGAAAAGAAGTGGTGGATGTAATTCTGGAAGGAAAAAACACAAAAGGATATCCGATTTGGAAAGAAGGAACGGATATGGGGGGATATATTCATTTCGAAATGACTGAAAGAGAAGAAAACTCTCGGGTTCGAGTTGAAATGAAAGAAAGTAGCTTTGGAATGAAAGGATCTTGGGATTATAGATTGCAACCTGATGGAGACAAAACAAAAATTACGATTAGTGAGGTTTCAGAAGTTTCTAGTATTCCAATTCGAGCGATTTTTATGATTGTTGGAAAAGATGCAAATCTCAAGAAGGAACTTGAAATCTTAAATAATGTTTTTCCTTAAAAGAGTTTTATTAGAAATCTTGATCGTATTTAATTTGAATTTAAGAATTGTTTGTTATCCTAAAATTTGATTTTTCAATCATGAAAGGAAAATACAACACATTCCATAAAATTTTGTTAGAATGTGTAAATTTTTTAAAGGAACGTAGGATACAATTGAATTATTGTATATGTTAAAGTTCTAATTTTAAAATGTGAAAAACTTTAACTCAACTTCTGTAAGTTTTCCAAAAATTGAAAATTCACCTATAATTTAAAAAACAATATGCAAAAAATAGAGATTACTTTTCATTTGAAAACAAGTCATAATTGTTCTTCGAGTTGTTATTTAACGTAAATTCTATGTAAGAGATCCTTACATAGAATAGAAAGAACTTTTAATACGAATATCTACTTTAAAACCAGAATTCTGAGTATTTAATACGAATTCGAGAATTTGATGTAAGAAGAAAAATTTTTCTTAAAGTCTGTAATTCTATTAGATGATTTATGTTTAATTTCCTAAAGACCTCAAAAACAATAGAGTTTCCACGTTCATTTTTCTATTTCCACAAAAAATCAAATTCTATAAAACAGATCAGTTACAAATCTCAATAACTAAAAATGATTGTTTAAAAATCTGTAATGTGGCTTGGCTTAATTAATTTGTAGAAATTATTACCACAAATTAAAATTTCACCCTACTACTCTTGTTTTCTCCTACTTAACGTGAGTTCGACATAAAGAATCCCGTGATTCATTTTCTAAAAAAGTTAGAATTTGAACTTTGCAGATCCTATCCCTAAAATGTGGGAACTCCCGCAAATCACGATTTTAAAAACAAATTCTAAAATTGTAGGAACTCATACTTTTGGAAAATTCTTTCTTGTTTTCTTAGGTCGAGTTTCACGTTAATTTTGAACGATTAGTAATATTATTTTTAGAGAAGTCCTTTTTATTTTTATATGTCATCACAACGTTTCTTTTGATAGATCTGATTTTTTTATCCAAATCGGACCATTTAAATTAATTTCAATTTATAAAATAGTTATTTTGTTGGTATACTTTTTGATTTCTTAAATGTGAATTTTATAGTAACAATAATTGTCAATTGGGTTCCAATTTTACGAAATCAGCTTTTTCTCAACCGAAAACTTTCATTTGATCCATTTTTAACATAATTGATTTTGAGTCCTAAAATCATATATCCTCTTTACAAATAAAACAACTTATTTCTAATGTGTTCATGTTATATAAGTTTGTTGTTCTATCTTGTTTCCTAAGTGATGCAGTTAGAAAGTATCTTTTAATTTTAAAAAATACAACTCAGCACATAACTTTAAAAATAAGATTCTTAAATTCTAATGTTATTTTTAATTTTTATAAATCATTTATTAGAATATTATTATTTATAATAACACTCACTCTTGATGGACAAGAGTCTACCCTCCCTACTTTGAAAGAAGAAGATAAAAAAACTTCTGAAAAAGAAAACGGAATTATGGTTCAGGGTAAAAAAGATAAAAGGGATATTGAAATATTCAAAACCCCGAGTAGTATTTCTAGATTTAATGAACAGGATATTTTAGATAAAGGTATATCTAGAACTAATGATATTGATAAGCAAGTTCCAAATTTTGCAATCATAGATTCGGGCGCTCGTAATTTTACATATTATAATATTCGAGGAATGAGAAGTACTCTTTTCAGTGACCCTTCCGTTGGTTTGATTGTAGATGGAGTTCCTCTTGTCGATAACGTCGCATTAAACACGGAACTATTTGCACTAGATAGTATCGAAGTTCATAGGGGTTCTCAAGCGACTGTATTTGCAAAAAATTTCCAAGGTGGTGTGATAGAGATTAATACCAAAAAACCGAATAATATGCCTCAGGGCAGATTTATGGTTGATTGGGGGAATTACAAAAAGAAGGAATATTCTTTTTTTTATAATACGCCTCTAATTAAAAATAAACTCTATATAAGTATTTCAGGAAAATCTACTCAAAGAAATGGATATTTAAATAATGTAAGTGGATTTAATTACCCTAATAATTTAGTTTCTGACATACCAATTGAAGTTCATAAAACACATCCAGATGGACGAAGAGGAAAATCTGGAAGACTTAGATTGTTTTGGACTCCTTTAGAAAATTTAGAAGTCGATTTACAAACAAACGCCGAAAGTTTTGACGACGGCTCCTTAAATATAGTCAATTACCTTGCTTCAAAAACGGAAAGACGCAAAAGCCTAGTAAAAGGATGTGTGGTTAGCCCAGAAGTTTGCGATAAAAATATCCGCACTTATATCAATCGTACGAAAGCAGTTCGAAAAGTGTTTTGGGATTATGAAGGTGTTTCAAATACAACTGGGAAAACATATTCCAGTAATATTACCTATAAATTGCCTAAGGCAATTTTTAAGACAGTTTATAGCATTAGAAAAATGGAAATTGATCCTTTAATTGTGGATGGAGATTTTACAAGAAGTCCGGTAATTAAATCCGAATATATAGAACATTCCACAACTAGAACTCACGAGACAAGTATAGAATCAAAAAATAAAAAAGAACCATTACAATTTAAAATCGGAACATTATTTTATCATAAAATATCTGATAAAGAGTTTATTCAAGAACGTTTGATGCAAGCGTATACATATAATGTGCTTAAAGGATTAAATGCTCCCGCTAAAGAGATACATCATTCCAGAGTTGTAGATAAATCTTTCAGTTTTTTTACTCATAATAGTTATACGTTTTGGGAAAAATTTACTCTTACCTTAGGCGCCAGAATTGAAACTCAAAAAATTGGTATAGGTCACAGTCGTGATGCGAGAGGTGTTTTATTCGATAATCCTTATGGAGACGTAAGAATTTTATCCCCCCACTACGTTCGAAACGATTCCTATCGTTACAACGTTTCTAGAATCATTTTTGATTATAAACCTATAGAGTCTTTGATGATTTTTATCGGTTTAAGTCGCGGATATAAAAACGGAGGATTTAGTACCGTTGTTAATCAACCATCACTGGCTGCATTTAAACCAGAGATCAACGATACACTGGAAGTAGGAATCAAATCTAAATATTTCAACGAAACCTTAGGAATGAATCTCGCTTATTTTTATACGGAAACTGCGGATTTTCATGTAATCAGAGCTATTTCTATAGCTGAGGCTATCAATTTGAACGCCGAAAAAGTTACAATTCGAGGGGCTGAAATGGAAGCCTATCTAAAACCTCATAAATCATTACAGCTTGGTTTTTTAGCAGGATATACGGAAGGGATTTTTAATAAATTTTATGATCGGATTTTAAATACAAACTTTGATGGTAAACATGTACATTTTATTCCACAGTATGACGTAGTCAGTTATCTGCAATATCGTTCTTCGCCAGGTTTGTTTTTCAGATATGAATTTCAAGTTGTAGGTAAGATGTATTTTGCCGCAGATAATACGATCTATAGCAGTCCTTATGCGATCACGAATCTGAAAATAGGATACGAAGAAGAACGTTTATCTGCTTACCTTTATTGTAATAACATCAATAATGAATATTATTTTACTTCCTATATAGACGGTACTTTTCAAGCAGTCCCAGGAGCACCACGGACTTATGGATTTATTGTAAATTATAAAATATAAATAAAGTTTAAGGAGATTTAAATTCAATGAAAAAAATGATAAGGGTAGTATTGGCGGTCGTTTTGATGATCACTAACTTATCTTTTTGTAAGCAGGAGGATAATATAAATGTAAATGAAACTCTTGGGTTTTTACTTTTAAAAAAAACTTCTGAAAGTGTGGGTGAAAGTTTAGGGCTTACGATTGCGTTTAGCCATAGATTAAGAAGACCTAATGGAGAAATTTTTTCATGTAAGGAATATTCAACTGCATATTTAGACAAAAGAGCGGAATGGGATGGAGGTCTTGAGGAGTTTGCAAATAATCTCAAAGTGGGAATCAATTTAGATTTAGTAATCGATCGTGTAGATGGTCCTTGTGTGGTTCCAAATAAAGTAAGCGCTTGTATCTACGAAGGAGAAGGAGGAATCAACTCTCCAATTCCTCATTCTTATTCCTATGCTGGAGAAAGGGAGTATTGGGTTCCTACGATGCATTTTTACCAATTACCGGTTCAAACCGCAAAAGAAGCTTGTACAAATACTACGATCAATCGTGGAATTTCTTCAGAGTATAAATGTTACGTTCAAGGAAGATGTTGGGAATAAACTTAATCTAAATTAAAAATATTATAATTTATTTATTGTCATCAGAGTTGTTGAAAGATGAATTCTCTATCCGTTTTTTATTTTATAAGAGCGGTTGATTGAATTAGTTTTGTTAATTTGAGCTGTGGAATTTTTCAACAACTCTATTTTAGAGAATTGTGTGGATCGATTTTCCTGAAGTTAGAGATTTAATGTTGTGTATTGATTCGAATTTTTTGCGCTCAGAAAAATAAAAACAGATTTAAAAATATTAAAAAATATTTTTTTTGCAAATTCAAGTTAAATTAGAGAAGGTCAATTATTTATTATATAATAAGAATATTCATTTTATTTAATTATTAAAATTAAAAATTTAGTTTGCAAAATTAAAAACTAAAGATTGGGTTTTGAGGATTCATTATGAATTACAAAATATAAGAATCAAATTTTAAAGATATGGAGAATACAATGAAAAAAACAATGAAAATGGGAGTCATCTTTTTGGTGATTTTTACCTTATTATCTTTTTGTAAAAATGAACAGAAACAGGATCTACAAGATATTCTTGGAATTTTGCTTTTAAAACAAAATTCACAGAGTGAAGGAGAAAGTTTAGGGCTTACGATTGCGTTTAGTACTAGATTTAAAAAACCAGATGGAGAAATCCTTTCTTGTCATGAATGGACAAAAGCATTTTTAGATAAAAAAGCACTTTGGAATCAATCTGCTCAAAATTTTGTAAAAAGAATGAAAGAAATATACGACTACGATATGGCTTACGATATTATTGATGGTTCTTGTGCGGTTCCCAATAAGGTTGCGGCTTGTAATTATGAAGGTTTTATGGGCATTAATGAGGTCGTTCCAAATGTATATTCTTATGCTGGAGAAAGAGAATATTTTGTGCCTATTTGGAATTCATATAATTTTGCTTTCGGAAATAGTAGTTCTGGAAAAGAGCTTTGTAACAATCTGCAGAGTTTTGGGCATGCAACTCATTACAAATGTTTTGCACCAGGACAATGTTGGGAGTAATTGGAAGATTCGTTTTTGATAATTATTTGATTTTAGAACAATATTTAGAATCAATTTTAATTTATCATAGATAGATAAGAAAGAAAGGGATTTCTTTTAAATGATTTCAAAAAGCTGATTTATTTACTTTATTGTAAATTGTCTTATTCCGTTAGGCTACCAAATTGTATAAGAATTTAAGGAAATTCCTTTCTTTAAAAATTGTGAATATTACTTTTTTGAGAATTCAAAGTGAAAATGATTTAATGTTTTTTATATGATAGGAATTATTTAAAAATTAAAATTTTTATTCAGTAAAATTGTTTATAAGTTTCCCGATAAAAAGTTGTTACTGTAAATGATTTCAGGAAATTCTATCTATTTTTAGAAAATTAACATAGATTTACTTTGAATGCCAGTAAGTAGAATTAATCTTGGCGATCATTAATGATTTCCGGAACGGTTACAAAACTATATCCTTTAGAAAGCATTTCTTGAATAAAATCTGGTAGAATGTAAATCAGTTTTTCTGATTGTCTAGGAGAACCCAAGTGCATTAAAATGATTGCTCCATTCATACCATTTTTGTCTGCTTCTTCCCAACGATATAGAAAATCGAGAGTTTCTGCTTTGGTTTTATAGTTTGGATTGGGGACGATTCTGGTTTTTCCGGTTTGAGGATCTTTTTTATAAATAAATTTCTTATATACAAAATCTGGAATATCTAAAGAGCCCTCCGAGTTGTTGCTCCAAAAAATATGGTGTGTGTAACCTAATCTTCCGAAGGTTTGTATCACCAAAGGGTCAAACCCTCCATAAGGAAGCCTGTAGTATTTAGTCAATGGTTTCCCGGTAATAGATTGGAATTTCTCTTCTACCATTTTCATTTCTTGTTGGAGAAAATTTGCATCTGGAACTTCATTGGAAATGTAACTTAGTAGAGCTCTTTTGTGAAGAGAGGTTTCATATAAACTTCTTGGAATATTATAATGACTCCAAGTATGATTTCCAAAAACGACTCTATTTCCTAATTCCGATAATTTTTTTAAATAATATAAATTGGTATTACTAAAGAAGGAACCATTTTTAAGAGCTGGATTTTCGTTTGAAACAAACAAAGTAATTTTAATTGGAAATTGAGAAAGGTATTCATAAATCAGTTTTAAGTCTTCTCCGGTTCCAAGATCAAATGTAAGTGCAATTTCTTTAAAGCGTGTATTTCCCCGATTGATATTTTTTCCAATTTCGGAACCCGCAAGTGTTTCTAAGTTTGTTTTGTTTTGTGCAACCTGATCGGATAAATCTCCATCCGGGATTGTCTCATAAAGATCCGATTTGAATTTCAGAAGTTCTTCTTCTTTTTGTTGTTCTTCAAGACGAAGAGAGGTTAACGTTTCTTCCAAATCGGTAATATGAAGTGTTTGTTTTTCTACGGTAGCTTCTAATTTAAAGATTTTATTGGTTAGAGTAAGAGCGGAAACAGTGCCTAGGAATGTAAAAAATCCGATCGAAAAAATAATACGAATCGTTCTAAATTTCCGTTCAATTACTTCAGACTCAATTCCGTTTTTTTTAATTTCGGAAATTGTCCTGAAAAGTTCCGATGATTCTTCTTCGCTTAACATAAAGACTCGATTGAAATAAGGAATTTCGAATCCTTCAAATCATTTTTAGGAAATAATTTTTAAAAATTTCCCTTTTTTCCCCTGCCTCACTAGATATTCTTTTCCTTTTTGAATTGGAAATTTTTCGTCTGTAATTTTATCTTCAGAAAGATAAAGCCCTCCCGCTTTGATCAGTCTTCTTCCTTCGGAAACGGAAGGTATAAAGGAAAGTTTACTTAATACCCAAACTAACAAAGGTTCTGGTGTTTCTGCAAAAAATTCTTCCCCTAACTTAATTTCTTTTACATCATCCGGAACGGCTCTGGACTTAGGGTTATGAATTTTTTTCCATTCCTGGATGGCTTCTTCATTTTCAGAAGGAGATGAAAATTGATCCATGATCAATTTTGCAAGTTCGGTTTTTATTTCTTTTGGATGAAGTTCTTTTTTTGCCATTCCATTTTTTCGATTTTCAATTTCGGGCAAAGGAAGATCGGTTAAAAGTTCGAAATAGTTCCACATTAGATCGTCGCTAATTGACATGAGTTTTCCAAACATATCAATTGGGGTTTCTGTAATCCCAACATAATTTCCAAGGGATTTAGACATCTTTTTGGATCCGTCTAGTCCTACAAGTAACGGGAGAGTTAGAACACACTGCGCTTCTTTTCCATATTCTCTTTGTAAGTCTCTTCCTACGAGAAGATTAAATTTCTGATCGGTTCCGCCTAACTCTACGTCACATTCCATTGCAACAGAATCATAACCTTGTACTAAAGGGTATAAGAATTCTATCATAGAGATGGGTTGGCCCGCTTTATAACGTTTACTGAAATCGTCTCTTTCGAGCATTCTAGCTACGTTATATTTAGAACTAAGAACTAAAACGTCTTCGAAATTCATTTTAGAACACCAGTTTGAGTTGTAGACGATTTTGGTTTTAACTGGGTCTAAAACTTTAAAAACTTGGTTCTGATAAGTTTTTGAGTTTTCTAGAACTTCTTCTCTGGAAAGCCTCTTTCTGGTTTCTGATTTTCCGGTAGGATCTCCGATCATTGCGGTAAAGTCTCCTAGTAAAAAAGAAACTTCATGACCCAGGTCTTGGAAATGTTTTAATTTTTTGAGCTGAACAAAATGGCCTAAATGAAGATCGGGAGCGGTTGGATCAAAACCAGCTTTGATTTTAAGAGTTTTTTTCTTTTGAAGTTTGGATTTTAATTCCTCTTCGCTAATCAGATCAACGGTGCCGCGACGGATAATTTCGATTTGTTTTTGAATGTCCATGAAAGAAAATCCGAATTGGATTGTGAAACTTAATGCAAATTTGTAGGGGGAAAGAAACCTGTAAAGCAGGAAGAGTTCTCAAAATGGAAAAACAAAAACGAGTCGATCAAATTTCTAAACTACAAAAAGAATCCTTTGATATTTTAGTAATCGGAGGTGGGTCTACAGGTGCTGGAGCCGCTTTCGACGCAGCAAAAAGAGGTTATAAAACAGCTCTGATTGAAAGAAAAGATTTTGCTTCGGGAACTTCTTCCCGTTCCACCAAACTGATTCATGGTGGGGTCCGTTATTTAGCTCAGTTCCATTT
Source organism: Leptospira interrogans (assembly GCF_900156205.1). Lineage (GTDB taxonomy): Bacteria > Spirochaetota > Leptospiria > Leptospirales > Leptospiraceae > Leptospira > Leptospira interrogans. The sequence continues at coordinate 208,454 of NZ_FTNA01000002.1, read as the reverse complement.
TAAATTGATTCACGAGGCTTTGACGGAAAGGCAGAGGTTATTGGAAAACGCACCTCACTTAGTCAAACCTCTTAAGTTCGTTTTACCTGCATATCGATTTTACGAAAGACCGTATTACGGAATCGGTCTTACTCTCTATGATATTCTTGCGTCTAAGGGAAAACTTCCTTCTCACAAAACGGTTTCTAAATCCGAAACAATTTCCGAGTTTAAAGCCATCAAGAAGGAAGGTTTATTTGGTGGAATTACCTATTACGACGCTCAGTTTAATGATGCTCGTTTGAATGTTCTTTTGGCAAGATCTGCACAAAAAGAAGGAGCCGTAGTTGCCAATCGAATAGAACTCGTTTCTTTTATTAAAAAGAGCGGAAAGATTGTAGGAGCCAATCTCAAAGATTTAGAGACCGCAAAAACCTTTCCAGTTTATACAAAGGTAATCGCAAATACAACTGGAATCTGGGTAGATCACATTCGTAAGTTAGACGATCCAAGAACGTTTAACGTGCTTTCTCCCAGCCAAGGGATCCACTTAGTATTCTCCAAAGAAAGAGTTCCTTGTACATCCGCCATGATCATTCCGAAAACAAAGGATGGGCGAGTCGTATTTATCATTCCTTGGGAAGACCACGTAATTCTTGGAACCACGGATACTCCGATTGAAAATCCAGGAGAAGAACCACTTCCGATCGGAAATGAGGTTCAATTTTTATTGGATACTGGAAACGAATATTTGGAAAATCCAGTCACTGAAAAAGATATTCTTTCCGTGTTTGTAGGAATTCGTCCTTTGATTTCACCAGAGGGAAATCAGGATACGAAGAATATTTCGAGAGAGGAAGTGATTTTAGTTTCTAATTCCGGTTTGGTTACGATGGGAGGAGGAAAATGGTCCACTTACAGAAAGATGGCTGAGGATTTGGTGGATAAACTCATTCAGATCGGAAATCTAGAAGTTAGAGAAAAATGTTCTACTAAATTTTATGTTTATCCTGGAGCTGCAGATTATTCAGAATCTCTTTACCAGGAAATTGAAAAAACATATAAGATCGATACGATCTTTGCAAAAAGGCTTCAAAATTATTATGGAACGGAAGTTTTCGAAGTTTTGGGAAAAAAACCGAAACTATTGGGAAAAGGAATTCCGTATTTCGAAGAGGAAGTTTTGTTTGCGGTTAACGAAGAATTTGCGTTAGGCGTCACGGACGTTCTTGCAAGAAGATTTAGAATTCTATTTGTAGATCTCAGTTTGGCGCAGAAGATGGTCGCTCCTGTGGCTATGGTTCTTTCCAAACAACTCAAGTGGAAGGACAAAACAAAAAAAGCGGAAGAATCCGCTGCAATGGAGCTAATCGAAAGTTTGAGGAAGTCGTATCGATAAGATTGGATAATTTGGAAAAAAGTTAGAATATTAAAAATATTTAATTCTTAAATTGAAATTTGTTTTATTTGTCGGAGCTACGACGATTCCCCATGAAAAACGTTAGCCCCGCCCTAGAAATTTTTGGGTGGGGGTTAGGCGGTGGGAAGAAAATCGGACAAGTTTCCCTGTACTATAAAATTCTCATATTTTCAAGAAGAATTTTTAAAGCTTACTTTGTCGGAACTACGACAATCCCGTTTTTAGGTTCAGCGTAAATCGGCTAAGGTTCGCCACTTGCTCTTTCTGCGGAAATAATATTCATGGCGAAAAAAGCACAGTGTCCCCTTTTGGAATGTCGGGAAATCGCAATAAGAAAGAACAATGGATTTATTTCTCAGCGTCCAGAGGCTCTCTCGAATCTGATACTTTTCCAAAATACTCTTCTAAATAAAACCACTCGATTTGATATTGAATCATTGCTAAATTTACCTTGCAAAATAATAGTGAAAACAAAGGAGTTCTAGGCAAATTTCCCTTTTTAAATTTACAAAAAACGTTAGGTGTTAGTCATAACTATCTCGCTTTCTATCATAACCAATCCCCACAAGTGTTGTATTTCAATATCAATCCGTCGGAGTTCCGACAAATCAACCGTCGATATAATCCTTCAGCTTCTTAGAACGAGACGGATGTCTGAGTCTTCGAAGAGCCTTCGCTTCGATCTGACGAATCCTCTCTCTTGTCACTTTGAATTGATAGCCTACTTCTTCCAACGTTTGAGGATAACCGTCGTCCAAACCGAAACGCATCCGAATTACCTTTTGTTCGCGCGCGGGAAGAGTATGTAACACTTGGCGAATTTGTTCCGCTAAAATACTGGACGCCGCTGCATTTACAGGAGTTTCCACTTCAGTATCTGGAATAAAATCTCCCAATTCCGAATCTTCTTCGGAGCCCACAGGAATTTCCAAAGAAATTGGTTCCCTCGCAACGTTCTTAACCATTTTCACTTTTTGAACCGGCCAACCAAGTCTTTCTGCAATCTCTTCGTTATTTGGATCGCGTCCAAATTCTTGGATAAACAATCTGGTTTCACGAATGACCTTATTGACTTGTTCGATCATGTGAACTGGAACTCGAATCGTTCTTGCTTGATCGGAAATTGCACGTGTAATTGCCTGGCGAATCCACCAAGTAGCGTATGTGGAAAATTTATAACCTTTTTTATATTCGAATTTATCTACCGCTTTGATAAGTCCAATGTTTCCTTCTTGAATTAAATCGAAGAAGTGCATACCACGATTCGCATAACGTTTTGCGATGGAAACCACGAGTCTAAGATTTGCTTTAACGAGCTCTTTTTTTGCTTGGGAAATTTCCCTTTCCCCTTTGATGATTTTTTCGCCCCAGTCTTTGATTTCTTGGACTGTGGAGCCAGCTTCTTGTTCCATACGACGAAGTTTTCTTTCGTTGTTTCGGATGTCCTTGATAACTTCTCGAACCTCGTCTATGTTGACTCCCATCTTGACTTCGATGTCGTCTAACTTTTCATTCTTTTCGATAAAACGATTAAACGCTTTGATGTCTCGGACGTCTTGACCATATTGTGCTTTGATCTTTAAAAAATGACGATCTATTTCCTTGATTCTAAAAACCATGGACTTGATCTTTTGAGAAATTTTTTGAATTTCTTTTTGGGAAACTCCAAGTTCTCTAATCGCGTTGTGTATGATTTCTGTAGAAGCGTCTATCTTCTCTTTAAATTCCTTGTACTTTTTAGAAGTTTCAGAATACTTTCTAATTTTAGAAACTGCTTCTTGAAGAACTTTCTCTTGTTCTTGAATCACTAAAATGTTTTTAAAAAATAATTCTTCTAGTTTATGAGCCTCTTCTGCGTTGAGAGCATACATTTTATCAACTCGAATCAGATCATAAACCTTGATCTTCTTACTTCGAATTTTAGGTAAAAGTTTAATATAATTCGCTCTGAGAATGGAGGAACTTAAGATTGTCTCTTCGATAATCTTTTCTCCCTTTTCAATTCTTTTTGCTAAAAAAACCTCTGTTTCACCGGAAATCAAACTTACCTTACCGATTTCTCTTAAGTAAAGTTTGATGGGATCTTCGGAACCGCTTGTAGAAGCGGAGGATTCTTTTTTCTTTCTAGCTGGTTTAGAATCGTCTTTAGGAACGAGAGTAGAAGCAGGTTCCAGAGTGTTTCTGGTATATTCTTCTACGATTTCGATTCCCATCTCGTGCAGTAGTGTAAAAAAATCGTCTATCTTTTCCGAGTTCAGAATTTTATCGGGAAGTATTTCGTTAATATCATCGTAAGAAACTTCACCGTTTGCTTTTCCGAGGGAAATAATTTTTTGAACCTCGGGCATACTTTGTAGATTTTCCATTCGAACCCCTCTAAATTTATGTGGTTGATTGACTCCGGATATGTTCCAGAATCTTTTCTTTTTCTTTACGGTAAAAACTCAGTTCCGTAAAAATTTCGGGTGTAAAAAAACGTTCTCTTTTTTGATCGAGTTCCCGAATTTTTTCCTCGATTCTAAACTTCTTTTGTTGTAACAAAAGAATTCTAAAGACCTTATGTAGTTCTCCCGGTTCCGTTTTTTCAGAATCTTCTTCTAAAAGATAAGGAGCCAGAATTTGTTTTAAATCCTCCGGAAGTTCGGAGGTTAAAATTCCTACCGGAGAAATTTCTTCTTCTCCCGTGTAAATTGTGTATAAATAATCCCAAAGATAAGAACTTGCAATGTCCATGAATTCCATCGAAGAAATTTCTTCCGAATATGAAAACAACCCAGTATGTTTTACGAGCATGGAAACGATCTTTCTTTCACAATCTAAGGCCGGACCAGAGATTCCCTGAACTTCCTTTAAGTTAGAATTAGTATCGGCATTGGAAGGTCCATTCTTTGCACCAGTTCCACCTTTAAAATCTCTAAGGACTGCATCCATACTAATTCCGAGTTTGTTTGCACCCAATCCGAGTAAGAATTGTTTATCCGTTTCCCGGCCTAGGGTTTGGATGAAGGAATATAAATTTTGAAGTGACTTTCTTTTTTTTTCTGGTAGGGCACGAGAATCTGCGTTTTCCAGCAACTCTTCTACAACAAATTCGGAACCCTGAATCCGATCAGAAAGTATTTCGTGTAATTCTGGTCTGCTAAGTGATTTGGACAGATCAAAAGGGTCTTTTCCTTCTGGAAGAAGTACAATGGAGCATTCCATTCCTTCTTTTAGACAGATTTCCGCGGCTCTTAACGCACCTTTCTTACCAGCTATATCCCCATCTAAAACAAAAGTAACCCTTTCCGCAAATTTTTTAAGAGTTCGAATATGATTTTCTGTAATTGCAGTTCCCATAGAAGCGATAACGTTTTCGTAACCTCTTCTAACCAATCCGATTACGTCTAAATAACCTTCGACGAGCATAGCCTCTCCAGACTTACGGACCCCTTCTCTGGCCTTAAAGAAATTATAAAAGGTTCTACTTTTATCAAAGATCAACGAGGCCTGGCTATTGATATACTTTGCTTCTTTTCCCGGACCTAAAATTCTTCCTGAGAATGCTACCGTTCTGCCAGAAAGATCCAATACCGGAAACATGATTCGATCTCGGAAAAAGTCGTAAGGACGTCCGTTACCAGCTTCTTTTTCTCTGAGAAGTCCTAGTTGAATTGCTCCAGAGATTTCTTCCTTAGTCTTTAACACTTCTTTGGCGAGTGTATCAAAACCTTCAGGGGCATAACCTAAACCGAATAAACGAATTTCTGAGTCTTCTATTTCCCTAGATTTTAGATAATCAAGTGCATTTTTACCTGTGGGGGTATGTAACAGATGTTGATAATATTCAGAAACCTTTAAATTAATTTTATAAAGAAAATCTGAAAATTCAGAATTTTTAGAACTTTTTTCTTCAAGTGGGATTCCAGAATATTCGGAGAGAATTTCCAGAGATCTGGAAAAATCTACTCGTTCGTAACTCATTACAAAACGTATGAGATCTCCGGATGCCTTACATCCAAAACAGTAATAAAATTGTTTTTCTGCGGAAACGTTGAAGGAAGGAGATTTTTCTTGGTGAAATGGACAAAGACCTATAAAATTTTTGCCACGTTTTTTAAGAGGAATAAAACGAGATATATAGGACTCGATGGGAACTTCCCGGTGAATTCGATCGATGAAATCCTTTTTGTTGGACAAAGGGGGCTCACTTAGTACTTAGGAAAGCCTGGATTTAACGATTGCCGAAACTTTAGTACCGTCGATACTTTTTCCTTTGAACGCAGCCATAACCCGCCCCATTACCTTTCCCATATCTTTTGCAGTTGGTTGTAATTCCGCAAAAATTTGATCAATGGTTGCGATTATCTCAGATTCTGGAATTTCAGGAGGAAGATATTCTTTTAGAACGGAAGCCTCACCTTCTTCTTGAGCCAAAAGATCGGTTCTTCCCGCTTTTTGATACATTTGAATTGCATCTAAACGTTTTGCGTATGCTTTTTTGATCACGGAAACTACCTGATCGTCTGCAAGTTCTTTTGCTCCGGTTTTAGTCAGCTCATATTGAATATCAGATTTGAGAAGACGAAGCGTAGAAAGATGAGGTTCTTTCTTTGCTTTCATCGCCTCTTTCAGGTCATCGTTGATTTTTATCTGCAAGGACATAGGTTTTTTAGATTCGAGTAAGTGGAATCAATCGATTCCAAGTTCGACGAAGTCAAAAATTAGGCTTTGTCTTTTTTGGAGAAAAGACGTTTTTTCTTTTCTGCTTTTCTTTTTGCGGATTCGATCGCTTTCTTCTTTTTAATACTTGGTTTTTCGAAGTATTCTCTACGTTTGATCTCGCTCATAATTCCTGCATTTGCACAGTCACGTTTGAAACGTTTTAGAGCAGATTCGATCGACTCTCCGTCTTTTACAATAATTCCTACCATTCGATTTTTAGGTTCCTTTGTTTTAATTGCAATTCTCCAAATGAACACTTGGAGACAAAATACGTGAAAAAATAACTATTTAATTTCTTGTGCAGAAATAGATAGACAAGATACACGATACCAGAAAAAGGGAGGATTCTGTCAAGGGTTTTACGACAAAATTTCAAAAAGGTATTTAGGCGGCAAAAAATTCCGCTTTTTGAATCTCCGAAATTTCAATCTCTGCTACGATTCCAAATTTTCCATTTTTAATGACTACGTCCCCATTCAATCTTCTGTTTTTATCCAATTCGATTACAGTTCCGTTTTTAAGATGAAGTACGATATCGATTCCTCTGTAATCAATATATCGAGCCAGTGTTTTTTTGAACTTTTCCGTTTGATCCATTCTTTCCTCCGAGAATTGCCTCGTGAAAATTTACGGTACAAACGTTCATTCTCTGAAGAATTTTTTGAAAAAGATTTAATTTTAGGTCGATTCTACTTCGCTTAACAAGTGTCAGGTACTTTTGAAAGAAACGAGCAATTGTTTCCAAATTGGTTCGATCGAATCGATCGGAGAATCCAGTTCCATAAATTGAATTTCATAATCTACGATGAGATGGTTTACTTGAAATACTACTTCGTTAAATCTTCCTTGTACAACTTCTATTTTACAATCTGGAGACAAGGTAAGCATGGATCTGGAATTGGCTACATATAGTTTATCATATGGACGAAGATGAGCTTGTATGATGAGTTTAAGCTCTTTTATGATTTCACCAGATTTTTGTTCTCCTAGAAGTTTAAAATAAGAATATAAATCTTGAAAATAAAAATGAGTGACCACAATTTCATTACTCAAAGAATTTCGAATATCTCTAATCATTTGATCTGAAAATTCCTCAAACGGGTCTTCCGTAATTTTATACTTGTGTGTGATCGGTTTGATTGAGGATTCCATCGGAAACTAACTCCTTTCTTCCTTACAAATATCGGATAAGAACCTTCTAAAAAATCGTAAGATTCTTTTGAGTTTTCATTTTCAGACTTTTTATGGGATCTTTTCGCTTGAATTCACAGACCCACAAAAAAACTCTGTTGGAATCATTTTCTTAGAGGAATCTATGTCTGTTCATCCTACACAAACATTGAGTCTTTCCCAGTATTTAATCGAGGAACAGCTCAAATTACCCCAGGCTACTGGAGATTTTACCGCCTTGATGAGCCATTTGGTTTATGCAGCTAAAATTGTTTCCAGAGAGGTTCGAAAAGCGGGACTTTTAGAAAATATTTTAGGTGCGACGGAAACTGTCAATGTTCAAGGGGAAACCCAAATGAAATTGGACGAATACGCAGATAAGGTTTTTAATCATACACTGACTCGTTCGGGTCATCTTTGTATTTTAGGAAGTGAAGAACACGAAGAAACCGTTCCCGTTCCAAACGGGTATAAAATCGGTAAGTATACAATCGCAATTGATCCGTTAGACGGTTCTTCTAATATAGATGCCAATGTTTCTATTGGGACTATTTTTTCCGTTCATTTGAGAAAAAGTCCTGCTGGAACTCCAGGAACGTTAAGCGATCTTTTACAACAAGGTTCTGGACAAAGGGCTGCAGGTTATGTTTTATATGGGTCTTCTACAATGCTTATTCTTTGTACCGGCAAAGGAGTTTCTGGTTTTACGTTAGATCCTTCTTGCGGTGAATTTATACTCTCGCATCCGGATATGCAGATTCCGGAAACGGGTGGAATTTATTCTATCAACGAAGGAAATTATAACTATTGGTCCGACGAAGTAAAAAATTATATTCGTGACATCAAATCGATTGAAGGAGGTAGAAAACCTCAATCGGGTAGATACATTGGTTCCTTAGTTGCGGATTTTCATAGAAATCTTCTAAAAGGAGGAATCTTTCTCTATCCAAACGATACTAAGTCCACGAAATATCCGAACGGTAAATTAAGACTTCTTTATGAAGCGGCTCCTATGGCTTTTATTGCGGAACAAGCGGGTGGTATGGCTGTGACTGTTTATGGAGAAAGAATTCTGGATCTTACTCCTAAAGAGCTTCATGAACGTACGACTTTAGTTGTGGGAAGTAAAAAGGAAGTGGAACATTTTTTAAAGTTTGCTCCTAAAAAATCTTAATCCGAAATAAAAAACATTTTCTATACGTTATATGAAATTGTTCGGGAATATTTTTTGCGAGATTCTATTATTTGTAAATTATATTCTGAGGATTCTCTATAGATTAACACGAGTTCGAAGTAAAGAAATTCATGGTTCATTTTTCTAAAAATTTGTGATCTCGATTCCTAAAATGTGAGAACTACTGCAAATCACGATTTTACGAACAAATTCTAAAATTGTAGGAATTCATACTTTTAGAAAATTCTTTCTCATTTTCTTACGCCGAACTCGTGTTAGATTAGTTTTTTCATTTTTGTGATAGTCGCAAAATGACGATTTTAAGTAAATGTCTGCTTGGACGAAAATTCTTAATAAAACGTGTGAGTTCCTACATTTTAAGTTTTAAAACAAACTCAAAGTATATTAAATTAACGTAAATTCGGCGTAAGAAAATTTAGGCGAATTACTTGCGAATTTCATAGATAGAAATATTGAAAAATTAATTTTCTTTCGTTTTTTTTATTAAAATGAACCCATAAAAAACTGCTTGTAACTCGTAGATATGGATTTTTTCAACAACTATCTGGGAATATCTGCAATTTCTGATTTACCGGTCAAATTCTAAAAATGTCAGAACTATCATTTTTTTTAATTTTCTTATGTTGAACGTATATTGAATTAAAAGAATATTATAAAAAATTAAAATTTCAAAAAGAAATGAAGATTCTAAAAAATCTATCTACATTTAGCAACTTACAAATACAGAGTAACTTATGGGGATTACCATTGTCTTTTTATTAAGGTGGCAATTATTGAACACTTGGGTCGAAGATAGGAACTCTCAGATAAAAACGAGTATATCTTCCGGGTTCACTTTCGAAATTCAAACTTCCTCCGTGTTCTTTTGCAATTCCTAAACTAACCGACAAACCGAGTCCGGTTCCTTTGTCAGCAGACTTTGTCGTGAAAAAAGTTTTAAATATAGATTTTTGAATGTCGATTGGAATTCCTGTGCCGAAATCTTGAATCGAAAATTCAGCATATTTCTTATGATTTTCTTCTACGATAGAATTTTCTAAAATGATTCTTTTTTCGGTATCATATTCTGGATACTTTTGGTTTAAACTGTCCACCGCGTTATTGACTAAGTTCAAAAGGATTTGAAGAATTTGCCCTTCCCTACATTGAATTGAATGTCCCGGTTCTACGTTTTTCCAAGAAGCGTCTATCCGATTCATTTTAAAAATTTGTTGTGTAATCGATTCTAGTTTTACAAGTATTTCTCCTACTTCTACCGGATAAAGTGAACCTTTGTCGTCTCTGGAAAATCGGAGAAGGTTTTTCATAATGGTAGAAATTCGTGCACTTTCGTCTCGGATTTTAGAAGCTAATTGTTTTGCCTTTTCTGAATCTACTTCTCCTTTTGCGATCATTGCCGCGTATTCCGAAATTGCAATTAAAGGATTGTTGATCTCATGCGCCATTGTTCCAGCCATTACTCCCATTGCCTCGAGTTTTTGACTTTGCCTAAGTTGTTCTTCTAATTCGTATCTCTCTTTTTCAGCCTTAATTCGTAATTCATGATCTTCTAATTCGTGTAAGGCTCTTTGTACTGCAGGAAGAAGTTTTTCGATTCTATCTTTAAGTACGTAATCGGTTGCACCCATAGTAAGGGTTTGTATGGCCGCTTCTTCTCCGTAAGTACCTGAAACGAATATAAACGGAGTTGTAGGACAGATCTTCTTTGCCAGTTTCAAAGCGGAGAATCCATCGTATTTAGGAAGGCTAAAATCAGATAAGATTAGATGAGGCTTTTGATCCAGGATTGCCTGAGAGAATCCTTCCGAATCGCTGACATGAATTGGATAATAATCGATTTTGGCTCGATTCAATTGTCTTTGAATCAATTCCAAGTCGACTAAAGAATCTTCTAAGAAAAGGAATTTCCATTTATTCATTTATGTTGTACCACTTTCAATATTTTTATGACGCTTTTTTAAACGTTTTCGTTTCGTGAAAGTTTAGGAAGAGTGAATGAAAACTTAGAACCTTTGTTTACCTCCCCTTCTGCAAATACTTGACCTCCATGGCGTTGCACAATTTTAGATACTATCGCTAGACCTACTCCGGTTCCCTCAAATTCTTCTTGTGTGTGAAGCCTTTGAAATACCTTGAACAATTTATTTGAATAAGCTTTATTAAAACCAACACCGTTATCTTCTATAAAATAGTTATTAAACCCATCCATTTCCTCAAAACCAATCTTGATGAAAGGTGTTTCTCTCGTGGAAGAATATTTAACCGCATTTGAAATCAGATTCATCCATACTTGTTTGAGAGCAGCTCCGTTTGCAAGTGCGTTCGGTAGTTCGTCTACTTGAAACAAGTAGTTCTTTTTAGGATAATTTTGAAGAACGGTTGCTATTACATCTTGTACCATTTTATCCATCTCTATCAACCGGATTGGCAAATCTATTTTTGAAACCTTATGAAAACTCAAAAGATCTTGGATAAGGTGATTCATATAAACCACGTTTTTATGTACGATCTTAAGTGATCTCAGAGCTTCTGGATCCATCTTTTCAGAAAAATCTTCTAAGATGATTTGGAGAAATCCTTCGATTACTAAAATTGGAGCTCTAAGATCGTGTGATACCGAATAACTGAAAGATTCCATGTCTGCATTTGCGTTTTCCAAAGTTTCGATCGTTTTTTTAAGAACGGAAAAGTTATGAACTTTTACGTTTAATTCTTCGGGAGTAAAAGGTTTAATTAGGTAATCATGAGCTCCTTCTTGAAGTAGTTTGATTCTGAAGTTCTGATCTGACTTCGCGCTTAAAAAAAGTATATAAGTGCCTGAAAGTTCCGGAATTTTTTTCAGTTCTTTTAACATCTGGTCCCCACTCATCACAGGCATCATAATATCTGTAACGATAATATCTGGCTTTTCAAGAATTGCCTTTTCTAAACCTTGTTTTCCATCCACTGCCATAGAAAGATTAAAATCATCGCATAACGTATTGAAAATATATTTCCTCATTTCTGCGTTATCTTCTACAATCAGAACCTTAGAACGATTGTAAGAATTAGTTAATTCTTTTGTCTCGATTTTACTCTTTTTCAATTCGTTGATACTACTCATCAAAGCGGGAACAAATTCTTCCGTTTTGACCGGTTGTTCTGTCTCTTCTATATGAATAGGGGCATAAATTGGAATCTGCACTTTAAAAAGAGCTCCTCCTAAAAAAGAATCAAAAACTCCGATAGAACCCAAATGTAAATCTACGAACTCTTTTACAATGGCAAGTCCAAGTCCAGTTCCTCCAAATGAACGGGAATCCCCTTCTTCTATTTGTCTGAATTTTTCGAAGATCTGATCCCTTAGATGTATTGGAATTCCAGGACCATTGTCTGCTATATAAATAGAAGCCATTGTACCTTCTGTTTTTAACTCACAAAGAATTTTGCCAGAATCTGGAACAAACTTAAAAGCGTTTGATATAAGATTCAAAATGATACGTTCCACCTTAGAAACATCCATCTGAATTGGAAAATTTTCTGGAATCATTAGAACAAAATCTATATTTCTTTCTTTTGTTATGGAATCGAAATGGGACGCAATATAACGAATTACTTCGGAAAGATTTGCATTCGAATATTTTAATGTCATTTTTCCTGAATCTAATTTAGAAAGATCTAGAAGGTCGTTTACGTGTTTCAACAAAGTGTAAGAATTCCTTTCTATTGTTTCTAAAAATGTCCTTTGTGTGGAAGTAATTCCTTGATCCTTTAGTAATGCTCTGGTTGGGCCAAGTATTAAAGTCAAAGGTGTTCTCAGTTCATGACTTACGTTTGCAAAAAATTGAGATTTCAATTGATCCATATTGAATAAACGTTGATAAACCTCCTGAATTTCTCTTTCTCTCTGAGTCAATTCTTCGTTGAGCCTAATCAATTCTTTGTTGTTTTTTTGAATCTCTTGGGCCCTTTGATAAATTTCGGTTTCCATAGATACGGTTAGATTTTTAAGTTCTTCTGTGATTTTGTTTTGTTCTTTTCCCTTATTTTTAAGTTGAACAAACTCTGTGACTTCCTCCACTCTATGGACGATGTATATGACTTCTCTTTTTTCGTTTAGAATCGGGGAATTCATTGGGCTCCAATATTTTTCTTCAAATCCTCCTCCTTCTGATTCTGGTCGCCTAACGTCGTATTTTTGAACGGCCATCGTGTTTGGAATTTTTTCCTTTAAAACTAATAAAAGAGAACTATATAAATTACCCACACCATCTGCATTTGGGTCCGAAGGATTATCAGGGAAAACGTCGAAAATTCCTCTGCCTAAAATTTCGTCCCGTTTTGTATTTGTGGCTTTTAAATACGAGTCACTTACCGCGGCGATCCTAAGATCTGGAAAAAGAATGAGGTAAAGCCCAGGAAGAGACTCGAAAATGAGCCGATATTCGTTGTGTTTTAAATCGGTTGAATTTATCATAAATTTCTAATTATGCTTTGAAATCGTGTCAAAGTTATTATTTACTTTGATTTCAAATTGCAAAACATAAAAGTACCAAAAATTAAATGGAATTTCAAATTCTTTTTACTGAAATTTATAATTAGATGCGCTTTAATAAAAAAGTATAACATAATTATTTAAAAAGAAATCGATTTTTCTAAAATAAAAAATGAATCTATATTTATTCAGTTAGATGTACTTTTTAGTAGAAATTTGTCGTCAAAAGTTCAAGATTTTGTCTACTCCTAAGTTGAAATGTTTGAAGTGAAGTATTTCTTGGAGTAGACAAAAATAAATAATTTCTACAGTATACTAGTATACTTTTCTTTAAAAGATCAAATCTTACGTTATTCAATCAACTAACTCTATAATTTATCCAAATTTTACAAATTCAAGTGGTTTTAAAGAACCGAGACTATACTTTTTAGTTTTTGGGGTTGTATTTGTGGAAAGATGATCCAGCCTGAATCGTAGCTTATGGATCCGATTTAGCGTTATTGGATAGTACAAAAATAGTAGACGAATCCAAAAAAACAAAAATTACTTCTATATTTCATGAAACCAGTCTATATTTTTAGAATATTCTAAAAAACGAACGTATTTAATGATATATTATCAAATTGGAACCAATTTATAAAAAATCCGTTTTGTTATTTCTGCAGCCATTCCGTAAATAAGCACAATCCCAACCAACATTCCCAAAAACGAAAGAGGAAGAGGAACCAGACCAAACCAATCCGCGATAGGGCTATAGGGAATGGATATGGTAAAACAAATTACACAAAGAGTTGTTAAAAAAAGAGATCTACTGGGTTTACTCACAAAAAATACATTTCTGGTTCTAATTATAAGTACGATCAAAGAAGCGGAGACGATAGATTCTATAAACCAGCCAGTTCGAAACTGATCTTGATTTACTTTTAATAACCAGTGTAAAACTCCAAATGTAAGATAATCGAAAAACGAACTTACCATCCCAAAAACTACCATAAATTTACGAATTGCGGAAATATCCCAACGTTTCGGAGAAGAAATCATTTCTGAATCTACACGATCTGTTGCGATCGTCATTTCTGGAAAATCGGTCAAAAAATTAGTGAGTAAAATTTGTTTGGGCAAAAGGGGTAAAAAAGGAAGAAACATAGAAACCCCCGCCATACTAAACATGTTTCCGAAGTTTGCACTTGTCGCCATGAACACGTATTTTAGAGTATTTGCAAATGTATTTCTACCTTCTTTAACACCGTCCACAAGAACTTCTAGATCCTTTTCAAGTAAAACCAAATCGGCTGCGTTTTTTGCAACGTCCACCGCCTTTTCTACGGAAATTCCAACATCTGAAGAGTGTAGAGCAGAAACGTCATTGATTCCGTCTCCAATATAACCTACTACATTGCCTGCTTTTTTCAGAGCAATTATGATCCTTTCTTTCCCGTTTGGTTCTATTTCTGCAAATACGTTTACCTTACCAACTTGATGGATCAAAGCTTCGTTACTCATTTTTTCAAGTTCATGTCCGGAAAGAATATTTGGATTTTCTAATCCAATTTGAGAAGACAAATTCATGGCTACAAAACGATTATCGCCGGTAATTACTTTGAGAGTAACTCCTAAATTTTTTAAATTCGTAATCGTTTCTTTGATTTTTGTTTTAGGAGGATCATAAAAAGATAACATTCCTAAAAATACCATATTCTTTTCTTCTAATTTTTCAATTTTTGATTGTTCTCCGATTTCTTTGACTGCGATTCCTAAAATTCTATATCCTTTTGCTCCTAAAGTCTCGTATCTTTGTAGGATTTGATCTCTTACTTTTTCGATTTCAATTTGAGATCCGTCTTGAGATTTTGCCGTGTTACAGATTTCTAATATGTTTATAAGAGCTCCTTTGGTTATAATTCTATGTCCACCAGAATGAGAGACTAAAATACTGAGTCTTTTTCGTTGAAAGTCATAGGGTATTTCGTCTTTTTTTTCAAAACCGGAAAGATTGAAGTTTAAATTCTCTCGAATGGATTGATCGATTGCATTTACAAATCCAGTTTCAAAAGAAGCATTTAAAAAAGCGCTCAATGCAACTTCTTGATTTT
This sequence comes from Leptospira interrogans, assembly GCF_900156205.1. Taxonomy (GTDB): domain Bacteria; phylum Spirochaetota; class Leptospiria; order Leptospirales; family Leptospiraceae; genus Leptospira; species Leptospira interrogans. The sequence continues at coordinate 193,419 of NZ_FTNA01000002.1, read as the reverse complement.
CATTTCCGTATATATCTAAAGAAGATTGTAGTTTTACAGTTCCTTCGGTCAAGGTCCCGGTTTTATCAGAACAAATAATGTTCATGTTTCCAAAATTTTCTATAGCCGCAAGTCGTTTAACAATTACCTTTTTTTCTGCCATTTTTCTTGCGCCGTGAGAAAGATTAACGCTTATAATCGCAGGAAGAAGTTGAGGGGTTAGTCCAACTGATAGGGCTAAAGAAAATAAAAAAGATTCTAAAACTGATTTATGAAGAAATACGTTCGCTATGAAAATAGTTATGACTAAAAGAAGAGTAACGTGAAGCAAAAAAAATCCGAACTTACGAACTCCTACTTCAAATTCGGTTTCCATGGGACGTAGTTTTAATCTTTCAGATATTTTTCCAAATTCTGTTTTTTTTCCAGTTTGGATTACAAGTGCAATCGCTTCTCCGCTGACTACGTGAGTTCCCATCCAGAGGGAATTGGTCCTTTGAGAAAGAGAAGAATTTTTGGAAATTGTTTCTATGAATTTTTCTATGGGAAAGGTTTCTCCGGTAAGGGTAGCTTCATTGACAAATAAATCTTTGGACTCAAGTAGGATACAATCCGCTGGAATCATATCTCCTGCGCTCAATTTTAAAATGTCTCCAGGTACTACTTCTTCTGATGGAATTTCTCGAATGGAAGAATTACGCATTACGGAAACTCGAATCTGTACCATTGCAAGAAGTTTGCGAACCGCATTTATAGCTCCTTTTTCTTGCCAAAAGCCTAGTAAACCGCTTAAAAAAACAATCCCTAAAATGATTGTAGCGTCTACAGAGTCCTGAACGATTACGGATAATCCAGCGGCGAATAACAGAAGTAAAACGATCGGACTTTTAAATTGAGAAAAAAATAAACCAATTGCGGTAGTTTCTTTTTTAGAAGAAAGTTTATTTTCACCAAATTGAAGAAGACGTTTTTTTGCTTCTTCTTCGGATAAACCATTTCGATTGGATTGGGTAAGTGTTAGACATTCGTTGGAAGTTAAACTCCAAAAATGAGAAAGTTTGTCTTTTTCAATTTCCATAATCTTTTTTCAGTGAATAGAATTTACTCAACTTAAAAAATGTAAATTTTAATTTAGAGTAAGTTATTTAAACTTCTAAAAGCGTACAAGAAAAAAACTCAGAGTAAAGACAGAATTAATGGAGTTGTCGAAAAATGAATCTCTGTTTCTGTTTTATGAATGATCGAATAGAAACAATTTTATTAATCAGAACTATGGAATTTTTCAACAACTCTAACAGACAAAAAGACTGGCTTAATAATGTTGCTTTTGCAGAGTGAAGGATTTTCTGGAAATACTGACTAGATAAAATATATTATGGCTTTCTAAAGCGTTGATTGACTGTTGTTTTTAGAAGGAAATGAGAATGATGTTCAATCGTTTTTCTTTGAATAGAGTTGTTGAAAAATTTCATAGCAACAATTAACAAAACGCTTCAATCGACCGTTTTCATACAACGAAAACCCATAGAGAATTAATTTTTCAACAATTCTAATGATTTTAAATTAAAAAATATTCCAAATTTTTTAAGTAATTTATTATCCGTACACAAAAAGATAATGTTATGCTGAATTTTTTTAAAAACCTAACATTTCAAAAAGGCCAACGATTTCGAGTTAGACGTAGTTATCTAGAACTTCTGTATCTTTAGTAAAATTGCCCATTCATCATTTTAGTATTATTTTATGTGTTTGATTAGTATATACTGAGAATTTTATAGAAATCTAAAATGTTATCATAGCTAATTATTTTCTGCGAATCACTTCTTTTTTTAATTCTTCTTTGACCGCGTCTCGAGTGCTGCCGGTTTTATTTTTTAATTCTAAAGAATAGTGGATCTGAAATTTGGTCACAACCGGTTTTTCTTCGGAATGTTCCATAGACCAACGTGTTACGTCGTTTTGAACGATTTTAGCGAGATCATTAATTCTGGGGACCCTGGTATTAAAACGAATCGTTTCAAATGCTCCCGTATTTCCGTTCAATACTACGATGATGATTCCATCGTCTATAAAATTGATTTTGTTATAACGAGCCAATTCTTCGCTGATCAAAACGTCTCCCCCTTTATCTACTTTTCTTTTGATAAATTTAGAACCTCTCAATTGACGTAGCTGATAACCGTCGCTCGAAATATGAACTCTAAAATATTCTAAAGGGTCTTTGGAAGGTTTTAAAAAAGAAGCAGGATCTCCCGTATTTAAAGTTGTTTCTTGGCCTTCTTCGTTTAATACAACTTCGTTTTCTCCTGCTGGATTAGGAACCGATTCGTATTTTATCGATTCGTTATCTGTACTTTTTGTAGTAAAACAAGAAAGTAACAAAAATAACAATCCGCTTATTCCTAAAAAAAATAAGGCATTTTTAAAAATGGATTTTGATTTTATAGCCGACATTGATCGTTGATTCTCCGAACTGATTTCTGATTAAAAAATGAAAACTTCTATAAAAATCCAAAATGGAATGGTTTTTAAAAATGGGAACTCTATAAAACCCTAAGACGGTGTCCTCAATATCAATTTTCTTCATAAAGCCACAGTTTTATAATTGTTATTCAATAAAAAATTCATTTTACTATAGACGTCGCAAGAAAATTAATAATATCATAATATTTGAATAAATAAAGTGGCTAGTCCTAAAAAACAGAAAAATCCAAACACATCGGTAAACGTAGTCACAAAAATAGAAGAAGCGATTGCCGGATCAATTCCCAATGCTCGCAAAAACAAAGGAATCGAAGTTCCAATTACTGCGGCGATCATCAAATTAGCTTGTAGAGCCATAAACATAACCATTGAAAGAGTAAAATTTCCGGTAAGAAAATAAACGATCAATCCCGCGATAATTCCTACCATAAAACCATTGAGAATTCCTACAAGACCTTCCTTTCGAATTGCGGATTTCCAGTTTCCAGTTGTAAGATCTCCGGTTGCTAGGTTTCGAACGATCAATGTAATTGATTGTGTTCCCGCATTTCCACCCATTCCAGCGACGATAGGCATAAGAGAAGCAAGTAAGACGTATTTTTCGATTGTTTCTCCAAAAAAGGAAACAACAGAAGCCGCAAGAGAGGCGGTTCCTAAATTGATCATAAGCCAGACCATTCTTCTTCTTGCAGAAGTAAGAACCGAGGAAGATAATTTTTCTTCTTCAGAGACTCCTCCCAAACGAAGAATGTCTTCCGAGGCTTCTTCGTGAACGATATCTAAAATATCATCCACGGTAATTCTTCCTAAAATTCTTCCTAAATCGTCGAGCACAGCCACAGAAACTAAATCATATTTACGAAAAATTTTAGCGATTTCTTCCTGATCCGTATCGTAGTGAATCGAAGTAAATCCGGTTTTCATCAGACGATGTACTTTTGTATTGAGAGGAGCGAGGAATAAATTTTTTAGTTTTACATATCCCTTGAGTACGTTGTTTTCGTCAGTGATATATAAATGATAAATATCATCCGTATCTCTTGCGATTTTTCTAAGTTTGATGATTGCCTTTCGAACCGTATCCGTTTCTACTGCGGAAGCAAACACTGTATTCATTAATCTTCCAGCGGAGTCTTCTCGAAACGTAAGTTGTTTTCTAACTTGAGAAGAATCTTCTTTATCGATCGAATTTAAAATTTCTTCTGCTTTGTCTTTCGGAAATTCGGAAATGAGACTAGATAATTCGTCCGTTTCTAAATTTTCCAGAATGGGAGAAATTTCTTTCATCTGAAAACGAGAGATTAAGTCTGCTTGGAATTCTTCGTCGAACTCTACTAAAATAGAACTCTGCAATTCGGAATCACATCGTTTGAATACATAAAAGGCTTCGTCTTCTTCTAATTTTTCCAGAACCTCCGCTATGTCTGCAGGGTGATTCTGTTTGAGAAAAAGATCTAAAAAAGCGTTTTGTTCGGCTTTGATTTTTTCCGAGAAAAATTCAATCCACTCCTGAGAAGAGGGATTTGCCTTTTCCGAAAATAGTTCGTGTCCCACTCCTCTTTCTTCCATAAACTTCTCTCCAAGAAAAAACGGTTTTTAGTGAACAGGATTGAGAACGGAACCGACTGATCAATGAATTTCTAAACAAACTTTAAAAAAGGAGTGACCCGATCGTAAAGCGCTCCATCTTAGAAAGAAAGTGATCAAGATGAAGCCGTTTCTGAAATTCTATTTTCTCTTCGTTTTAACTTTAAATTCCGTTTCCGCGGACGTATTTTATTATCCTTGGGAATACAACAAAGTGTATAACGAGAAAATCACTTTGGAAATTGAATTGGATTCCCTGAGAACCAGATATAGAAATGAAACTGAAAATTCTAAAAAGGAGCGTTTAGAGTTCGACTCTAAAATTCGTTCTTTGGAAGAATTACTTTCCAGAGAAAAGGAATTTAGAGCCAAAGATAATGATTTAAACATAGAAAAAATTAAAGTTTTAGAGAATCAGATCGCGGTTTTAAAAACGAAAAGTTCTAATAAGGAAAAAGAACTGATCGATGAAAATGAAAAACAATCTAAAAAGTTTAGAGATCTGATTGATGGCTTAAAAGAGGATTTGGAAAGAGAAAGAGAAAATTGTCAAAAAAAAACGGAGGCTCTTCAAAAAGAATACGAAAGAAAAATTTCGGATCTGGAAAGTAGAATTTTAGTTTTAAATGATGAAATCTCTAAATTGAAACATCTTTCTGAAAATCAAAAAAAGGAATTGGATCGTCTTTCTGATCAAGCGAATGAACTGGAAAATAAACTTACCGATGAAATTAAAAAAGGACAGATCCGTCTCAAACGATTTCACGACAGACTTGTAATCAATATAGATGATAAGATTTCATTTGATTCCGGTTCTGCAGATTTAAAAAAACAGATCCTTCCTGCACTGGATAAGATCAAAGAAATTTTGGGAAATTATCCTGGAAATTTAATCATCATAGAAGGACATACCGATAACGTTCCGATTCGAACCAAAAAATTTTCGGATAACTGGCAACTTTCCGGAGAAAGAGCCCTTTCCGTACTTCATTATTTTTTAGAAAGTAAGATTTTAGATCCTAGAAACTTTTCACTCGCTGGTTACGGTGAGTTTCAGCCAATCGTTTCTAACGACACTCCCGAAAATAGAGCACTCAACCGAAGAGTGGATATAGTAGTTGTTCCACGTTGATGGATGATTTTTTTCAACTTTATCACGTAAAAAGAAGTCAGGAGAAAGGTCTAAAAAGATCTATTCTCCTTGCGATTTTAGTTTCTATTTCCATTTTTTTTGTAGAGTTATTTGGAGGATTTCAAAGCGGTAGTATTGCTCTTCTTGCGGATGCGGGACATATCATTACAGATACAATTGCTTTGTCCTTGTCCTTGATTGCTGTATTACTTTCTTCTAAAAAACCGAATTATAGATTTTCATTTGGCTATTATAGAATTGAAATTCTGACTTCTCTTTTAAATTCTATTTTAATTTTTGGGATTTCGTTTTATATCTTTTATGAAAGTATCGAACGATTTCAAAATCAGAAAGAGATTTTGAGTTTTCAGATGATCTTTTACAGTTCTTTCGGAATTATTTTTAATCTAATCAGTGCTTGGATTTTATTTCGTTTTAGTGGCGAAAATATTAATATCAAGTCTGCTTACGTTCACGTTTTAAGTGATCTTTTATCTACGGTCGGAGTTTTAGTTGGTTCTATTTTAATTTATATTACGAATTGGAACTGGATTGATCCTTTGATCAGCGTTTTGATTTCGATTTTAATTTTACGTTCTGCCTGGGGAATTTTTAGGGAAACAATATTCGTTCTTTTGGAATCCTCTCCAAATACATTCGAAATTACTCATATTCTAGAATACGTTCGTAAGGTGGAAGGAGTAAGTCAAATTTTGGATTATCACTTTTGGGCAATTACGAGAGGAATTTATGCTTGTACTTTGAGGGTTTCGATTGTGGATTTAAAATTTGCAGAGGAAGTTGTATTTAAGTTCAATCAAATTTTGAAATCTTCTTTTGGATTTGATTTTGTTACTATTCAATGTGAAGTGCCGAATTTAACCGAAAAAATTCAAGAACTACCTCTTGCAAATTATCAGGAAATAAATCAACATCATCACCATCATTAAATTTTCAAGATTCATTTCGTAAAATCCATGATTTGTAATAGTTCCCACATTTTGAAAGTTTGATTGTAAAACTTCGATTTATAATAGTTCCCACATTTTGAAAGTTTGACTGTAAAACTTTGATTTATAATAGTTCCCACATTTTGAAAGTTTGACTGTAAAACTTTGATTTGTAATAGTTCCCACATTTTGAAAGTTTGACTGTAAAACTTCGATTTGTAATAGTTCCCACATTTTGAAAGTTTGACTGTAAAACTTCGATTTGTAATAGTTCCCACATTTTGAAAGTTTGACTGTAAAACTTTGATTTGTAATAGTTCCTACGGTTCCCATTTTAAAAATGATCTAAGATTTTCTTTGATTGAATTAAAAAACTTTTTAAAACGATTTTAGCGTAAGGCTCGAATTTTTTTCAGTATGTTTTTTTGATAAATAGGGGTTTTACCAGGATGAATCGAATAAAAAAGCCCTATATCCGGAAACATATTGGATAATTCCACACCACTAACAAGATCCGTAAACCAAGAATAGATTAAGTCCAGAGCGGTTTCATAGCCGTAGGGATGAACTTCTTCCATTCTAAAATCTGGATTTTGATCTTTTTTTCTAGATATTTCAAGAATTTTAGAATATAATAATTGTTGAATATCTAATATTTTTCCAGCGATTCTAGGATCTATGTCCTTTTTTTCTTTTAAAAGGGTTTTTACAATTAAATCCACATACCCACAAAAAAGAGCCGAAGCGGATAACATTTCGGATAAATGAATGTCTGGAGCAAAATTTTGGTAATTTAAAAAAATTAGATTCTTGAGAGGAAGAGATAAATCATTTCCCTTGAGTCTACAATGAGTTGCTTCTTTTGCGTATTCCAAATCAAAAATTTCTAAATCAAGACCTTCAGAATCTCGTGGCAAATAAATAATGTCGAAGGTTTCGGAAGGAGATTTGGCTACGATTAAAAATCCGCTACAATTTGCTCCATTGGTTAAAAAGGACTTGGATAAATTTAGGATAATCCGTTCATTTTCTATCCTATAATTGGTAAGTATATTGGAAATTCTTCCTTTCCATCCGGTTTCACTTACACCCATCGAAACGATATTTTTTCCTAAACTTATATCATTTAAAAGTTTGATTCCAATTTGGATTGCCTCTTCCTTTTGAAAAATTTTATGGATCGTGTTTTCGTTTAAAAAACCGTCTGATACAAATTTTAAAATTCTTCCAGCGACGTTGGTCTGCGCCATTACTGCAATTCCGAGTCCAATTCCTCTTGGATAAGAACCGAGTTGATAAATTTTTTGGTGAAACGTTTCGAAGGATCCGCCTGCAAGGGCTTCTAAATATCCCTCTTCTATCAAATAAGGAAAAGAATCTTTGAAAACATTTCGATATTCATTAGGCGGAATAGAAGATAAATATTCTTTTAAACTCATAATACTCTATTACTTTTTATTTTGTTTTTCGTGAGATTTTTTCTGAAGATGTAAATATTTTTTTTAAATACTGCCCCGTATAAGAATTTTTTATTTTGGCTATATCTTTTGGAATCCCTTCCGCAATGACAAGTCCTCCACCATCTCCTCCCTCTGGTCCCATGTCTACGATCCAGTCAGCTTGTTTGATTACGTCTAAATTGTGTTCGATGACAATCATAGAGTTTCCACGATCAACTAACGTATGGAGTACTTCTGAAAGACGTCTAACGTCTTCAAAATGAAGCCCGGTAGTAGGTTCATCTAAGATGTAGAGCGTTTTTCCAGTTGGTCTTTTAGAAAGTTCCGTTGCGAGTTTGATTCTTTGAGCTTCTCCTCCGGAAAAAGTAGTCGCAGGTTGTCCTAGACGAATATAACCTAGACCTACTTCTAATAAAGTTTCCAGTTTTCGTTTTACGATCGGAATATTTTCAAAAAATTGATTCGCGTCTTCCACTGTCATTTCTAATACGTCAAATATATTTTTTCCTTTATAGCGAACTTCTAATGTTTCTTGATTGTATCTTTTACCTTTACAGACTTCGCAAGTTACGTATACATCCGGTAAAAAGTGCATTTCAATTTTAAGAATTCCATCTCCTTCGCAAGTTTCACAACGTCCACCGCTCACGTTAAAACTAAACCTACCTGGACCATAACCGCGTAGTTTTGCCTCTTCCAGTCCGGCAAACATCTCTCGGATCGGCGTAAATAAACCTGTATAAGTAGCCGGATTAGAACGAGGAGTTCTTCCGATGGGAGATTGGTCTATATTGATGATCTTATCTATATTTTCGAATCCTTTGATCGTTTTGTGTTTTCCCGCTAAGGTTTTCATCTTCATCACCTTATGGGCCGCTGCATTATAAAGAATATCGTTGATAAGTGTAGATTTACCGGAACCGGATACGCCTGTAATGACGACTAACTTTCCTAAAGGAATATTTACATCTATGTTTTTAAGATTATTTTCCTTCGCTCCTATAATTTGTAGTTTAGATCCGTTTCCTTCTCTCAGTTTTGCAGGAATTGGAACTTTTAATCTTCCGGAGAGATACTTCCCAGTAAGGGAGTTCTTGTGTTTTGAAACTTCAGCAGGAGTTCCCGCACAAACGATAGAACCTCCATGAACTCCCGCTCCTGGTCCCATGTCGATCAACCAATCTGATTCTTCCATAGTCTCTTGGTCGTGTTCTACGACTAATACAGTGTTGCCAAGGTCTCTTAGATTTTTGAGAGTAGAAACTAGTTTAGTGTTGTCTCTTTGATGAAGGCCAATAGAAGGTTCGTCTAAAATATACAAAACTCCCATTAATCTGGAACCGATTTGAGTTGCTAAACGAATTCTCTGTGCTTCTCCTCCAGATAAAGAACCAGCACTTCTTTCCAGAGTAAGATAGCCTACTCCTACATCGTTTAAAAAAGAAAGTCTCTGGTGGATTTCTTTTAATATAGGTTTGGCGATGATTTCTTCTGCACCAGTTACCTTGAGGTTTTGAACGAAGTTGAGTGCTTTTTCGATTGAATATGAAGTGAATTCGTCTACTGGAACGTTATGCACTTTTACAGAAAGACTTTCCCGTTTCAGACGTTTGCCTTTGCAGGAAGGACAAGGGTGATTCGTCATGTAGGATTCGAACCACTGGCGCATAGAATCTGATTTGGTTTCTTTATATCTTCTTTGAAGATTTGGAATTACACCTTCGTATTCTTTCGTAAATTCGTAATGAGAATTGGCTCCTCTAAAATCATATTCAATTTTTATTTTTTTGTCTCCATAAAGAATCGTTTGTCTAGTTTTTTCGGGAAGATCCTTCCAAGGTGTGTTCATTTTAAATTTAAGAGAATCGGATAAGGATTTGAGAGTAGCCATAAACCAAAATCCGTTACTTTTAGAACCGGCCCAAGCTTCGATACAGCCGTCTACCAAGGAAAGTTCTGGATCATTTACTAAAAGATCTTCATCAAATTCTAATAAACTTCCTAAACCGTCGCAAGTTTCGCAGGCTCCATAAGGAGAATTGAATGAAAACATTCTAGGGGAAAGTTCTGTAAAACCAATATCGTGTCCGTTGGGACATGCCATTTTTTGGGAAAGAATGTGGTCTTTAGAACCGTCGTCTAGGATTACAAGTCCTTCCGATTGTTTGAGAGCGGTTTCTACGGAATCGGCAAGTCTACTTCGGATTCCTTCTTTCATTACGATTCTATCTACTACGATTTCGATGGAAGTTTTAAAATTCTTTTTTAATACGATTTCTTCTTCTAGGGTTCTGATTTCACCGTTGATTCTCACCCGATTGAAACCGTCTTTGCGGATCTTTTCGAGTACATCCTTGTGTTCTCCTTTTTTACCCGAAATCACAGGTGCAAGAATTTGCAATTTGGATCCTTGAGGAAACGCAAGTACCCGAGCAGTGATTTGGTCAATCGACATGGATTGAATGGGAGTTCCACATTCGGGACAATGTGGTTTTCCTACTCTGGCGTATAAAAGTCGTAGATAGTCGTAGATTTCCGTAACTGTTCCGACAGTGGATCTTGGATTTCTATGAGTGGTTTTTTGTTCGATTGAAATGGCAGGGGAAAGACCTTCGATCAGATCTAAATCTGGTTTTTCCATCTGGCCTAAAAATTGTCTCGCGTAAGCGGAAAGACTTTCTACATATCTTCTTTGACCTTCCGCGTAAATTGTATCAAAAGCGAGAGAAGATTTACCGGAACCGGACAATCCTGTAATGACTACGAGTTGATCTCTAGGAATATCCACGTTTATGTTTTTAAGATTATGTTCTCTCGCTCCGCGAATCCTAATTTCCTGCAATGAAATACCCTCTTGCTTTTTAGGATTTATAGCGTGATTAAATCTGAAAACTCCTTTCCTAAAAGAAATTCTTCTTTTTCAAGAAGAATCTGGTTTTCAAACTGACAGCATGTTTCGAAATTTTCTGCAAATTGTATTCATTCCTTTCCGATTGATTTTCCAACTCGTTCGTTGGATTCGATTTCGATTTTTTTCTGGAGATCATTATTTTTTAGAAATTCCATCCGAATTTTCAAACTATCGAAAATCCTTTTTGATGAAACTTCTCTCTTCTAAAGAAGAAGAAGTTTTTTTTACAGATTTTCTATTAGAGCTCAAATTACTTTCTCAAGTTCCTAATTTGAAAAAAGTTTCTATACTCATTCAACAACCTGAGTACGGATTTGGTGAAACTTTAAACATTGCGGAAGGATTACAGATTTTGAAAGAACGCGGGATTGTGTTGGAAGGATTTGCACTTACAGGAGGGCTTAAATCCCTGTTTTTATTAGGAGTTTGTAACAAAAGATTTAGCAGTGAATCTTCCGAATTTTTTCCAGTTTTACCTTCTGCCGAATCTTTTTTCTTCGGGAACGCAGGCAAAAAATGGGGAGTCAAGGCAGAAACTTTTCAGAGCGGACCTTATAAATCTTTTGGAGAAACATTTCAAAGAGATAAGTTTTCATCTAAAGCGAGAGAGAATCTAAATTCTCTTCTCAAACAAATGACGGATGATTTAGAATCGATATTCAAACGTTATACTGGGTTTACACTGAAAACTTTTGCTGAACCTTTTTTATCCGCAAAGGTATTACAAGAAAGGAAATTTATCACCGGATTTTTAAATGAAGAGGATTTTAAAGAGAATTTTATTTATATAAATTATCAAAACGAAAACGAAGATCAAAAACCTTCTTCGAAAGAATTGAATCTTTCTTCTTTATATCGTTTTTCTAAATTAAAGAACTTTAAACTAGTCTCTCAAAAGGAATCTGTGGTGGCCGTTCTTCCTTTAAAGGGAAATATCCATCATGATACAATTGGAAAGGGAGAAGGTAAAACGGACGGTATTTCTTATTATTCAATTAAAGAAGCACTCAAAGAATTAAAAAAAGAATCCTCGGTTAAGGCGGTGATTTTAGAAGTGGATTCTCCGGGCGGTTCTGCTTTTGTATCTGAATTGTTATATCAGGAAATTCTAAAGCTACAAAAAAAGAAACCTGTATATGCGTATATACAAAACATTTCTGCAAGCGGAGGATATTATCTTTCTTGTGGAGCTTCTAAAATTTACGCTTCCCCCTATGGAATTGTAGGAAGTATTGGAAGTATATCGATTCGTTTTGATTTAAAAAATCTTTATTCTAAATTAGGAATTACTAAAGACAGAGTGGGATTTTATAAATACAGGGATCTTCTTTCTGAATATGGGCCAATTCATCCAGAATCTAAGAAACTAATGGAACAGGAGATTAAAGAATCGGAAGGACTTTTTTACAAAAGGGTCTCTGATTCTAGAAAAATTCCTATTTCTGATTTAGATAAACGGTTTGGGCAGGGAAAGGTTTTTACTTCGAGTCAATTTTTAAAGGAAAGGATGATCGATTCTATCACTGATTTTTTAAGTTTATTAGAAGACATTAAACAAGATTTAAAAGTAGAAAAGGTTCAAGTTCGATATTTACCTTCTTTATTTACGTTTCAAAGTTTTCTAAAGTCTTTAAAACCAGGGTTTTTATCGAACGTTTTTAGTAAGGATTTGACTTCTTATTTTCCTAATGTTTTGGAATCTGAGAATTCGTTGAGAAAAAAATTTCAATCCATAGAAGCCCAATCTTTATTGGGATCCTCGTTTTGGAATCAAAGTTGATCAAACCGTTTTTTCTAAATTGTAAGAGTTCCCACATTTTAGGATTTTAAATATGTGTTTTGTAAGTGCGATTAAAAAATCTTTTTACATAGTTATATAGTAAAATACTAATATTTTTTTGCAATAAAAACGGAAAGTTTCCTTTTGTCTCAAAATCTTATGATCAATTATCTTTGAATCTGCTACAAAAAAGTAAAAGTAGTAGTTCCTACATTTTAATTTTTGTGGAAGAATTAGTTTTTATAAAGAGCTTGTCTCAAAACTTCAAAAAATTTTACACGATAATTCTTTAGAAATTTTTAATAAAATGCACTAGTTCCTACAAATTAGGTCATATTTGGCAATTTACGAACTTTCGAGTGGTTCTAATCTCGTTAAATTTTCGTAGTAATTCCCACATTGTGAGGTTTTGAGACAAGTTCAAAACAAAAAGTATCATAAATTTTGAGACAAATACAAATTACAAGTTTTAGAGACAGAGTTCTATCGTTTTTGAGTCAGGATTCTATTTTGTTTACTAAATTTTCTTAAATTGTGGGAACTCATACAAAAATTTCCAGACAAAAGAACTTTAGAAGATTATAAAATAATGTGAATTTGAAGTAAAAAATCCATGATTCATTTTTCTGAAAAAAATTGGAACCTGGACCTTATAAATCTATTCTTTAAATGCGGGCTACCTCAAATCACGATTTTACGAACAAATTCTAAAATTGTAGGAACTCATACTTTTAGAAAAAAATTTTTACTACTCAGAGCTATATAATCAAATACCCAATATTTTGTGCAGAAACAGTGTTTTGCGATAAAAATTAACAGTACTCAGTTTTATAGAGATCAGTAATTTCTATTATCTCGAATCACGTTAAATAAAAACTAACAATCACTTCTATATTTAAAGAAATATAAACCCTAAACTAGTTTGATATGCAAAATATTCCAATTTCCTAAAATGTGGGACTCCCATAAACTTAGAATGTATTTGTTTCTATCAATCGATCACTAAACGTAAAAAATATCACTTATATTAATATATTATAGTATCATGATTTTTAAAAGGAATACACGCCTCAGAGATAGAATTTTAGACGCTCTGTTCTATAGTTCTGAGTAAAATAGGAAAAGATGTAAAATGTGGGAACTCCCACGAAATCACTCATTCCTATGAAATTCAATGCCTAAACGTTGATTACAAAGTACCGTTCAGTTATGTTCGAAAAAATCCAATGAGAAAACGATTGAAACGTAGTCAATTGAACCGAAACTAAAGACGAAATTGTATTAAGTTTCTTTCATGCAATTTGTTGGCTGGAATTGAAAGAGTTTATGGAGAACGCCATACATAACTAATCTCACAAGTTGAGAAAAATTTTAGAATCAAAATTAAACTCAGCAACGCTCTTTTATGGATCGCGTTGGAAAACTCAACACAACGCTTTCTATGGATCGCGTTGTGGAGTGTAAGTTTTACAGAGAGATTTGTCGTAATTCCGACGGATTTATATTGAGATCCAAATGCATATGTAAGTTTATGGAGAACGCCGAATTTGCCAAAATTTTTTTCGCTAAATTTACATTAGAATTGTTGAAAGTGGATATTAACTGCTTCCATCGACCCGTTCCCATAAAACAGAAGGAGAATTTATTTTTTAACAACTCTATGGTTGAAGTGTAAAATTCTTTTATTTTGAAGCAGCTTTTGAAATTCGATTAATCAGCACTTCTTTCCATTTCTCTTCTTTTGGAATTTCACACCATGCTTCTGTAATTCCTCTACGATCGCATTCCACAAAAAAAGAATAGATTTCCTTCATATATTCTTTGTTAGATGAAACTAAAACTTGATAAACCGAATTGGATTCAAAATGAAAACCAATTTGAGCAAATTCTTTAGGAATTCCTTTTAAAGAATTTTTGAATATAACTTTGCAATTGGGAGAATAATGTTTGTATTTAAGACCAGGACTTATAGGCGTCGTATAGGAATTTTTGTCTAATGATTTCATTTCTTGAAGGTCTGGTAAAATTTCTGAAAGGTCATTTTTATCTATAAAACCAGGGCGAAGTAAAATTGGAGGTTTAGAAATAAAATCAACCACCGTGGATTCAATTCCTATTTGAGGTTCTTCACCTTTTAGAATACAGTCCACTTTTCCAATAAATTCTTCCAAAATATATTCTATTTTTGTTAAGGATGGTTTTCCCGAAAAATTAGCAGAAGGAGCTGCAACCGGAATTTTACAGAATTTTAAAAAACCTAAAGCTGTAGGATTGGAAGGAATTCGAATGGCAACCGAATCTAATCCAGCTGTAAAAAGATTTTGATTTTTCTTTTTGAAAATTCCTGTAATCGGGCCAGGAGAAAGTTTTTGGAAAACCAGATTGGCCCTATCGTCAATTTCCCCACAATCTTTAAGAGAAGAAAAATTTGCCACGTGAAGTATAAGAGGATTGTCGGAAGGTCTGTTCTTTACTTTATAGATTCGTTTACAAGCGTCTATGTCAAAAGCGGAAGCTCCGATGCCATAGACCGTTTCCGTAGGAAAAACGACAAGCCCTCCTTTCAGCAAAATTTTTGCCGCCTCCGAAGTTGAATCTGTGATTAAAGTGTTAACCTTGTTTTCCGACAAACTTTTCAGAATGATCTTGAGAATCTATCTTTGCTTCTTCTGGATTGGTAGGCTCTACTTTAGATTTATTTGGATCTTGAACCGGTTCTTTTATTTTTTCCACAGGAGGCAATTTATTAGAAACCAATAATTCTAGATAATCGTTGATTCCAGGATCGTTATCGCTGATCAATTGCCAAAAAGAAAAACCACCTAGGTCGTATTGTCTTAAAAGATTCATCTTGTCTTCGAATGCTTTACGGTTCATATAAAAAGCTACACGATCACAACCTTCCGATTTATACCAGATGCTTGGATCTTCGTAAGTTTTGCCGGTATGAACCCAAGAAAATTTGGAAAGATTAATCCAAGAACTGGAGTTTTTAGTGTTCGCAAGAATCTGATCTATGTTAGTCGGTTGTCTGTGAATTCCGAATTCTTTTTTACGAACTGCGTCCTGATAATAAACAGATTTGATTTTAGAATTACAATTTAAGGCCCAATCGTAACCATAAGTAGGAATTGCCATATATAATTGTTTAGCCGGAACCCTTGCCTTCGCATATTCAATGATACTTTTGATCCAAGTGTTGGGAGCCTGTGGACCAGGACCAGGATTTCTATATTTTCTAGGATGTAATTCATATGCCATAATCTTAATGCGATCTGCATACTTTGCGAGAAAGGCATAATCATGAGTCATAGGCCCTCTCCAATTTTCCGCGTAATCCATTTTGATTTTATCTTTTAAACCTTTACAGGCTTTCATAGATTCCTTTTTGGCAGGAGTTTTTGGATGAACTGCAACCGAAAGAATTTTTCCTCGTTTGTGAATTTCCTTAGAAAGAATAACTATAAATTCTTCGAACTTTTCTTTTTTTTCGCAGCTCATTCCTTCGTAGTCTATATCGATCCCGTCGTAGCCGTATGTGTCTAATTCATAAAGAATATTAGAAAGATGTTTATCTCGAATGTCGTTACGCCCATTCATTCCAATGTTTTCGGAAATTTTTTCATATTTATTTTCCCAACGAAAGATCGTGGGAATGATCTTAATGTTCGGATTGAGTTTACGAAGTTCAGAAATGCGTTCGTGTTTTTGAGAACTTCCCCAACTAGAATAAAGGTCTCCGTTATTGGTCTCGCGCCCTTTCATTCCATAGATAAAAGGATGAATTTCATTATAAAGATGAACCGTTTTTTTCATCGCTTCGTAATCAGAAAACCAAGTGGAAGCTCTAAAAGAAGTATTTTCGTCAGCCTTTGGAAGTAAGGTAGCTTCGGGCATATCCTGGTCGTCTTTATTGAATGAAAAAAAATTAGATTTCGATTCTGATTGAGTGGAAGAGGAATTTTCTGTTTCAGATGAGTTTGTAGTTTTCTGATTGGGAAAAAAATTTCGAATTTCGTCTACGATTCCGATGGAGCTGGAACGAAAGTTTTCGTTGGAGAGAGCGGAATCCCCCTTTTTTAGAAGATGAATCCCTAAAAAAAAGGAAAGTGCAGATAATAAAAACCAACTCAAAGAATAAACTAGGATTTTGTATTTAGGTTCTGGTTTTAGAGAATCGTTAGAAATGGGTTGTATGTCTTCTTGTTTGTGTGCCATCGGTTTTATAGTTTCATTATCGAATCAAAAACTAAGAAAATAAAGAAGTTTCTTAAATCGATGAACTGGAAACTCACTTCCAAAAATTTATTAGATGAGAGACTGTCAAACGGTTCTTTTTTACAAGTTGACGAATTCGTGTGATAAGGATAAAAAATCGCTTATGCAACTTTCTAAATCCGTGAAATTATTTATTATCTTAAATGCGTTCTTTTTATCTTTTTTAATTTTAGCGGAAGTAACCGGTTCCAAACTTTTTGTCTCATTTGGTTTTACCCTTACGATGGGAGTTATTCCGTTTCCGGTGACGTTTATTGTAACCGACCTTTTAAACGAATATTTTGGGAGAAAAGGAGTTCGTTTTACTACACTTGTCGGAATGGTTATGATCTTTGTGGCCTATTTTCTTTTGGTGTTGGATATGTCTATTCCTGCGGCACCCAATTCTCCTGTAGACGATCATTCTTTTAACGTAGTTTTTGGGAATTCAGGAAAGGTAATCGTAGGTTCGATTGTGGCGTATTTAATCGGTCAATTGATTGATATTCAGATCTTTCATTTTTTACGCGTAAAAACGAATAATAAATATATTTGGTTACGTGCCACAGGTTCTACAATCGTTTCTCAACTTGTGGATTCTTTTGTAGTGATTTATATCGCGCTCGGAGGGGGTAAACTTAGTTTTCAAGAATTGAATCAAATTTCCACTAATAACTTTCTTTATAAATGTGGGGTGGCGATTGCAATTACTCCTTTGATCTACGTGGCTCATAGTTTGATCGATTGGTATTTAGGACCGATGGCGAAAACGATGATCCAAGAGGCGTTGGAACAAGGACGTTCGGATGTGGAACCAATTTCACCGGGATGAATCGAAATGGATTGAATTCGACAAAGTGTTTTTTTACGTTAAAGAATGGATAATCTTTGTTTCTTTTCTCAGAAGTTCTTGAAAAACGAGAGCTTACGGAATAACGTTAGACGTCCTTTTGTGATTTTGATCCTTCCATAAAAAAGGAAACGATTCTCTTGAAAAAAATAGCAATTCCAATTTTCATTTTTTACTTTCTAATCTCGATAAATCAATGCAGACGAACCTTCCATATAGGCATTTTAAATGATTCGAAATACGAAATCACATTGACATTAAAATTGAAGACACCCGTTTCTAAATCGGAATTTCTAACTACAATTCTTGAAATCCCTTCCGATGCCGATAATCATCACCTTTATTCTACTATATATTTTCGCGTGCCCGCGAATGATTCCAATCGTTTAGATAGTAGCAAATTAGAGGCAATCTCTTCGAATGAAATTAGTTACAATCATACGTTAGGCGAAATTAAATTGAAACTGCAACCCAGGTTTGCCTATTTTTTTCTCAATTCCCATTCGTCTAACGAACATTATGTGCATTCGATCGAAAATCGTTTTTCCGAAATTAGAATCGATTCCCAAAATACTTCTAGCATTCTTAGGCAAAACGTAATACGCTCTCTTTTCCCCTACAATGAGAACTGTGAATGTTTTCTTTGGATAATCAAGTAAAGGTAAAGAAATATGATTAAAAACAAATCATTTCTAGCATTTCTTATGATTTTTGTTTCTTTTGGTTGTGGATCCCGAGACACTTTCGAAACGATTCAACAAGGAAAGAATTTAGAAAAAATTCCTATCATTTCTATGAAAGATTTTTTCCAACTATGGATCAAAAATCAAAGAAAACTTAAGTTTAAAACTAATGTAACTGTTTTGTTGAAAGACTCTGAATATGTCTATTTTGGAAAGAACGATATTTCAGGTTATAGTTGGAAATCTCGTTTCTTTAAATTAAGTGTGGATCTTCTAAAAAAGGAATTTCCAAATTACGAATCTTTTTTTGCCGAAGACTTGGAACGATATTACTGGGACCATATGGTATCAAAAGAAAACCGCGATCTCTGGACTTATGCGGAGGACAAAACTAGGCAGGAATGCAAACCCGAATATTTCTATTCTCTTTCGGATCAAAAAGTGGCTCTACAAGTACATTGGAAAGTAGATTCAAGTTGTCCTAAACTGTCTGTTTTTCAAGGAAGAATAGATAAAATCTATTATGATTTAAATAGTGGAAAAATCTCTCAATAGAATTTTAAGTTTGCTACATTTTATCAATAGTATGCACTAAAACCTAATTGTATTTTATCCAAAAGATTAAATGAAGTTAGGTAATTAAAACGTTTCGCTTCTATTGTGGCGCTCGAGGAAACTCAACGTCTCGCTTTTATTGGCGCTCGACGACCTAAAATTTTTTGTAGTGTATTGTTATTTTTAAATGGCATTTAAATTTTTAAAAGGATTTAGGTTGTATTATTGAAATTGCTTACTTTCAAAAGAAGAACATAATCTTTGGATAGGAATATTATTGTTTTATAATCAATAAAAAACTAATGCTTTAAGTGTTTTGGAATTTGAAATTGAACTACCTAACTTTTAAAAAAGAGCGAGATTTAGAGTGTCTGGAAAAATCGAAAAATAAACGAATGTGTTTTTAAACACGCCCTAATAAAAAACAAGTAGTTTGAGATTTAGATTTTGTTACAATTAAAATATTCAATAAAATTAATATAATGGTTTTTAAAAATATGAAAAAAGGAATTTTCTCAATTTTATTTCTAATTTCCTGCAGTATAAAACCAAACATATCTTCTGAAATGGTTCAAAAAGGAAAAAATTTAGAAAAAATACCTCTCGTTTCTTTAGATGAATTTTTTCAACTTTGGTTACGAAATCAAAAATATCCAAAAATGGCGGGGATCAATTTTGAAAAACTTTTTGAAGATAAAGAGTTTCAATATTTTGGAAAAATAGAATGGAATCGTTTTATTCCCATATCTAAATGGCGTTTTTTCAAAATTCAAAAAGAAATTCTAAGTAAAGAATTCCCAAATTATGAATCTGTTTTTAGACAGGACTTTAGTGGTCATTTTCAGAATCAAGTTCTTCCAGAATCAGATAGAAAGCTTTACTTGGATATAAAGGCAAAAGTGATAGATAAAGAATATTGTATAGATCCCTATCAGTATTCTTATTCTCTTGTAGAAAATAAAATCGTACTTACTATAAAATGGAATGTGGAAAGTTGTGAAGAACTAATTTTACTCAAAGATAAAACCTATCGATTGGTCTACGATCTTAGAAAGAAACAATTTGAAGAATGATTTGTCCCGTTTGATTTTATTAGATCAAAAAAATTGGTTTTAATCTGACTCAAATTCGATGATTGAAAATCTTAAGGTAGAGACGGTGATTCTAAAAATGAAAGATCATTGATTTTTTTTTAAGAAAAATAAAACCAGATTCTATTTTTCCAAGGATCTAAAACGGAAACATATCTAGGACCTTGAGCTTCCACGATAAACCCTCTGGAAAACAAAATCGTTTTAAAATCTTCCCATTCTTCTTTGTCTATCCTAAATGTCAGTGTTCCTGGGCTAACTGGGCAATTTTTAGATTCTTTACTAAAGATTAAAATTCCTTTTTTATCCGGCCAGAAAAGTTCAGAATGTGTTCCTGAGCTGACTACAATCTTTAAACCGAAAAGTTCAGAATAAAGATTCGCGGATACGGTACAATCCGTGGATTGAAAGTTAGACGCGTAGAATTGAACCATTCTTTTAGAAAAGAGTATAATAATAAAAAAAGAAATTATTATTTTTCAATCGATTATTTTCGTTTTAAATGAGTGTTCGTTTAATTGATTGTCTAAAGAATAAAACCCAAAAAACTGGAAGTAGAATTTTTTGCGAGAAAGATATGGCAATGGATCTAAAAGACTACGTTCGTATATTTGATACAACTCTCAGAGACGGAGAACAATGTCCCGGGGCTGCGATGACCGAAAACGAAAAGTTGGAAATTGCTTCTCAACTCGCAACGATGAAGGTAGATATTATTGAAGCCGGATTTCCAGTTTCTTCCCCCGTTCAATTTCAAGCAGTGGAAAGAATCGCAAGAGAAACCGAAGGGCCCATGATCGCGGCACTCGCTAGGGCAATGAAGGCGGATATTGAAGCCGCATCTAAAGCGCTTCAGCCTGCGAAAAAAAGAAGGATTCATACTTTCATTGCATCTTCTCCGATTCACATGAAATATAAACTCGGAAAAGAACCGAAAGAAGTTTTAAAGATGGCTGTAGAAGCGGTGAC
Source organism: Leptospira interrogans (assembly GCF_900156205.1). GTDB lineage: Bacteria > Spirochaetota > Leptospiria > Leptospirales > Leptospiraceae > Leptospira > Leptospira interrogans. The sequence continues at coordinate 172,731 of NZ_FTNA01000002.1, read as the reverse complement.
ACTTTGCAGGCAATTTGTGGACGACGTGGAATTTTCACCCGAAGACGCAACTAGGAGCGAACCTGAATTTTTAAGAGAACTTTGTGAAGCGGTAATTGCAGCAGGAGCTACTACGATCAACATTCCTGACACTGTAGGTTATACCACTCCTGCAGAATACGGTGGTCTTTTTAAATTTCTGCTCAGCAACGTAAGAGGAGCCGAAAAAATTATCTTTTCTGCTCATTGTCATAACGATTTAGGACTTGCTACCGCAAATTCCTTGGCTGCGGTTCAAAACGGAGCTAGACAAATTGAATGTACGATTAACGGTATCGGAGAAAGAGCCGGTAATACAGCAATGGAAGAAGTAGTTATGGCAATGCGTACTAGAAAAGATACGTTCGGAATTCAAACTCAAATTAAAACCGAAGAAATTGCCCGCGCCTCTTATCTTGTAAAAACGATTACCGGAATGCTCGTTCAACCGAACAAAGCAATCGTAGGAGCAAACGCATTTGCACATGAATCTGGAATTCATCAAGACGGAGTTATCAAACATAGAGAAACCTACGAGATTATGAAACCGGAAACCGTCGGTCTTTCTTCCAATAGAATGGTTTTGGGAAGACATAGTGGTCGCGCCGGTTTTAAAGATAGAATTGTTAAACTGGGTTTTTCTCCTCAAGTAGAAGAATTGGAAGCCGCTTATCAAAGGTTTTTAGAAATTGCGGACAGAAAAAAAGAAATCTATGATGAAGACATTCGAGCGCTTTTCTCCGAAGAAGCTAGAAAATCAACCGGAGATCGTTTTCAATTAGAAGGTTTTACGGTTTCCACCGGAACCAAAAGTACTCCCACTGCGGGTGTTAGAATTTTAATTGATGGTCATGTAAGAGAAGAGTCTGCAACCGGAGACGGCCCGGTAGACGCAATCTACAAAGCGATTCAAAAAACAACCGGAATGGATCCGGAAGTCTCCAGACTTGTAATTTCTCCGGTTACCGAAGGACAAGATGCAATGGCTGAAGCCTCCGTGACTTTAGAATATAAAGGAGACCGTGTCGTGGGAAAAGGAAGTTCTACAGATATTATCGAAGCCTGTTCAAGGGCTTATATTTCCGCACTCAATCGACTTTGAATATATTCTTATTTAAGAATATATTCAAATAATAATTATATAATATCTAATTACTAAATTTTAAAACTATTTAAAACTACATAATAAAATACTTATTTGATAGTTAACATTTTAATCCTATAAATTCAAAGAAAGAAAATTGGGTCGTTCGAGAAACTCAACATCTCACTCCCTATGGGTCGTTCGATGGGTCGCGTTTTAGTTTTCACATAAGAATCGTTTTCGTATTGTTATATGAAACGGCACTTTATGATAGACATTTAGGTTCTCAATTTTATAGAGATCAGTAATGAAAAAATTTACAAAAATTATCTTTTGAACTCTAATTTGGTTTTTTTAATAAATCTCCTACCCTTTTTTTAAAACGAATCCAGTCTTCGGGATGAGTATTATACCAACGGGGACAATCTTTCCAACCTACAATTCCTTGATGTGTCCATAGGTCATCTATTCCTAAATTGTATTGAGAGCATAATTGGGCCGTAAGTTTCGCCGCGCTGTCTAAGGTTTTTTTTGTAAATTTTCCGATCCTATCTTGAACACATTGTTCAATTCCAATGGTATAAAAATTAGGGCTATCTGGTCCTAAAATTTTTTCTTTTTCAGGAGTATATGTTTTACTCCCGCAATGATAAGCTATTTCATCTAAAGGAATACATTGTACAATTTCTCCTACGAGCCCTACTGCATAATGTGCACTTGCAAATCGACCATCAGGCGCTTTTAGGCTTTCAAAATAATCTCGAATGTTTTGGGCGGTTGCTTTAGGTGAAGCTGTCCAATGTAATACGATTCCCTTTACTTCTTTTATTTTTGTTCCAGGCCTACTGTGTGGATTTGGAGTTAAAAAGTCTTGCTTAATGTTTAAATTGAATGTAATCACTAGGCATTTTCCTATTTAAATTTTATCTATATTTAAAATAAATAATATTCTAAATATAGATAAATTTTTATATAAAAAATTGATATTGAATTTATTTGTATTTATAAAATTTTAATACATTTTAAAATCATTGAAAGTAATTTAATAAAAATAGTTTATCATAAATTACTTAAGTATTATTTTTAATTCTATTTAAGGAATAAGGATTCAAGAAAATAAATTTAAGGATTTTTGTAAAATTTAAAGAAAAGGATTTTTCAAGAACTATACAATAGAATTTATTTACTGCAAAGACATATAAAAATAATACTATGAGTTTGTTCTGAAAGTTAGAACACTATGGTATTTGCGAAGATGTAGAAATTTTTCCAAATATACTTACTCGGAATTTAAGGAAATAATACGTTGTTCATTTTCCAGATTTGTAATAGTTCCCACATTTTGAAAGAATATCCATCCCAATAATTCTCTTGCCGGTTTACCAATCTGTTTTCAACATGAGGAAAAGATTCACTATAAAAAAGGTTTGTTATGAAATATTCCGAAATTTTCCAACCAATTCAAATTGGTTCCATTGTTCTTCCGAACAGAGTCATAATGGGATCAATGCATTTAGGATTAGAAGGGATGCCTATGACCGCAGATAGAATGATCGCATTCTACGGTAGACGTTTTGACGGGGGCGCAAGTTTTATTACTACGGGCGGAATCGCAGTCAACCACGAAGGAAGAGGATCCAATATCTTTTTTAATTTTCAAAGAGAAGAAGACTGTAAAGAGTTATCTGTTGTCGCTAATTCTCTCAAGTCCAAAGGTATTTTTTGCGCACAGTTATTTCACGCTGGAAGATACGCTTATCATAGAGAGCTCGTAGCACCTTCTGCATTGAGGGCACCTATCAACCGTTATGTTCCAAAGGCTCTTTCCGAAGAAGAAGCTTGGAAAACCGTAGAAGATTTTGGAGATTCTGCGCTCAAAGCAAAAGAAGTAGGTTTTGGTGCAGTAGAAGTAATGGGAAGTGAAGGTTATTTAGTAAATCAATTTTTTTCTCCAGTAACCAACCATAGAGAAGATTTTTTTGGCGGAAGTTCCGAAAAAAGAATGAACTTTGCAATCGAAGTGATGAAGAACATACGCAAGAAGGTAGGAAAAGATTTTCCAGTAGTTTATCGTATGTCTGGAATCGATTTGATTCCAGGGAATCCAACTTTTGAAGAAGTGATACTTCTTGCAGAAAAATTAAAAGAAGCGGGAGCGGATGCTCTTAACATAGGAATTGGTTGGCATGAATCCAGAATTCCTACAATTTCTATGCTCGTTCCTAGAGGTGCTTGGGCAAAAATTTCCGGAAAAATCAAAGCAAAAGTCAAGGATATTCCAATCATCGCATCGAATAGAGTCAACATGCCAGAAACCATGTCTAGGATACTCAAAGATCAAGAAGCGGATATTTTGAGTATGGCCAGACCTTTTTTAGCAGATCCTGATATTCTAAATAAAATCAAAGCTAATCAGGAAGAAAGAATCAATACTTGTATTGCTTGTAACCAAGCTTGTCTGGATCATACGTTCAAAGAGCAGATGGTTTCTTGTTTAGTTAATCCTTCCGCAAATAGAGAATTAGAACTTAGTAAGTTAAAAAAAGCGGATAAAAAACACGTGGTTGTAGTAGGTTCTGGACCGGGAGGACTTGAGTCTGCAAGAATCAGTGCAATTCGAGGTCACAAAGTAACCGTATTAGAAGCCACAGATAAAATTGGAGGACAACTCAATCTGGCCGCTCAGATTCCAGGAAAATCTGAATTTTTAGAAACGATACGTTATTTCAAAAATGAACTCAAAAATCTAGGAGTAGAAATTCACTTTGGCTATCAAGCAACGTTAGACAGCATTCTCGCGTTAAAACCAGACGCGGTAATTTTTGCGACCGGAGTAAAACCTAGGGAATTTACGTTACCCGGAATAGAAAAAAAGAAAACAGCTTCTTATGCAGATTATCTTTCCGGAAAATTTCAACCAGGAAACAAAGTGGTGGTTATCGGAGGTGGAGGAATTGGTTGTGACGTGGCTCATAAACTTACAGAAGAAGATTCTTCTACTATCGATTCCTATTTTCATCGTTACAATGTAACGTCTTATACAAACGCACAAATTCAAAAAGAAAAACCGAACCGCAAAGTTTCAATCTTTCGAAGATCCGGAAAAATTGGTTCCGGATTGGGAGCGACTACCGCTTGGGCTTTACTTCAAGAATTAGAATCAAAGGAAGTAGGATTTTATACTTCTTTAAGTTATAAAGAAGTTACAGATCAAGGGCTTGTGATAGAAACTAAAAAAGACGGCGCACAAACGATTGAATGCGATTCTATTATTCTTTGTGCGGGACAACTGAGCGAAGTTTCTCTTTACGAAGAATTTAAGTCTAAAGTTCCGGAAATTCCATCGTATTTGATCGGAGGCGCCAAGGATGCTTCTGGAATTGATGCAAAACGTGCTATGTTAGAAGGATTTGAAGCTGCAATTGAGATCGGAGTCAATTGAATGATTTTTGGGTTAAAGTTTACATCAAAAATAAATTAAGTTTAAAAACAGTATTTGTAAAAATGAGTAAACTATTGCAGATAAGTAAGTTGAGAATATAAGAAAGTATTAATTTTCCTATTTTCGAAAATCGAGCGTAATATGAATTTTTAATAGACTAACGATTGCAAAAAAAACATGGAGAAGCTAAAATTGAATACTTTATTCTATTCGTATTTTATAGAAATACTTAAAATGAGAGTTCGTGAAGAAATTTAAGTTTTTCTTAAAAAGTTGTCTCGAAACCCAAAAATGTAGTAACTACTATGTTTTTGGGTTTTACTAAAAAACATAAAAATTTTTTAAACTTACGGCTGAGTTCCAAAACTCATTTTGCCCTATTGCTTTATCTTTATAAAAATGATACTATTAATTTACTTATCTGAGCACAAAATATTCGTGTTCTATTATATAGTTATGAATAAAAAATTTCTTCAATTGTTTCGCTCAATAGATTTTTGATAAATTAGAGATTTTAAATAGTTCATTCTAAGTCTGAGATTTTTGGTTCAAACTTGCATTAAGAACTTTTCTCAAACCTCAAAGAATTCACGATCATTTCTTTAGAAATTTTGAATCAAATGCAGTAGTTCCTACAAACTAAGTCGCATTGGCAATTTGCGAAATTTCGAGCAGATCTATACTATTAAATTTTCGTAGTAGTTCCTACATTTTTGTGAAATTCAATCTCACTTTATAAGGGTTGTTCGAAAAACTAAAGTGTCTCGCTTCTATGGTCGCTCTGCAGGTCGGTGTTTAGGATTTAGACAAGCCTAATTCACTTTTTTAAAATCAATTTCAAAATTTTTCAAATTCAAGTGCTCCTTCAAACGGTACTAAGAACCGTATAAGAAACAGGAGGAGAATTCCTTGTTTCAAAAAATCATCATTACACTCTCACTCTTATTGTATTACAATTGTCTTTATAAAATCCAAGAAGAAAACTTTCAGGACCTTTCGGGTATATGGGAAGTATACGTAAGTCTTGTCTCGGAAGATTTACAAACAAATAAAAACTTAAAACAGAAATTGGATCGTTGGGAGCCAATTCCAATTCCTTCCAATCTCAAAGACTTTATAAAATGGAATTCGTCTAACGAAGAAATTTTACTTCGAAAACAATTTGATTTTAGAAATGTCGCAGATACATCGTTTTCTATTTCTTTAGGAAAAATTTCAGATCAAGTTCGAGTGTTTTGGAATGGACAGGAACTTTCAGAAGAATTATTTACTGAATATAAAAATTCAATTCCACAAGGTTATGATCGAACTAGAATTTATTCGATTTCTGAAAATAAAATATTCAAAAAAAATGAAATACTAATTTATATAAAACCTTATTTTGATTACGAATACGGAATATTATCAGGGCAATTAGAAATCGGACCTTCGGCGATTATCTGGAAAAGATTTTATCTGCGTGAAATCGGGGGACTTTTAATTTTTGGTTCCTTTTTATTGATTGGAGGTTTCTTTTTGTTTCTTTCTTGGAGAGAAAAAAAATACGGAGAAAATTTTTATTTCGGATTTTTTTTAATCCTATTTGCGTTGTTTCAGGTTTCTCTTTCGGATCTAAAATATTTCACCGGTTTTAAAATTATATATTTAAAGAAAATAGAATATTCATTTCTTGTGTTTTTATTTCCTTTGTTTTGCAGATTCTTAAACTCACTGTTTGGAAAAGCTATAGGCCGATTTCAAATTTTTTTGGAAATTATGGTATTATTTCTATTCTTTTGGATTTTAAATGCGGAAAGCGTTTTTGTCTTGGACGCAATTAATCGATATGCTCTACAAATTTCTTGGATAGGATTTGTATATTTGAGTTTAAAAATTTTAATTCCAAATTTAAAGAAAAGTTTCGAATCCAGAACCATTTTTTTAGGGATCATATTTTTACTGATTTGCGTGGGAATAGACGTACTTTCTCAAAGAGGAATGTTGAAAATGATTCGACTTTCTGGTTTGGGTGTTTCCGGATTTTTAGGATTTTTGACTCTTATACTCGCAAATAAATTTGTGAAGATGAAGGAAAAATTAAAGTCTTGGAATTCCGTACTAGAAACTGCAATTCGAGAAAGAACTAAGGAACTTTCTTCTAGTTTGGAAGAAGTAAAAAATCTAAAAGAACAACAAGACGGAGATTACTTTTTAATCACACTTCTTTTCCAACCCTTTTTATCCAAAAATTTAGAAACTAATTACGCACAAATAGATATACATAGAAAACAATATAAAAGTTTTCAATTTAAGAATCGGTCTTATGAGATTGGAGGAGACGTAGTACTTAGAGAGAGCGTATTTATATCCGGAGTTGAATATCAGGTTTTGATCAACGCGGATGCGATGGGAAAATCTTTGCAAGGTGCAAGTGGAGCGTTGATTTTTTGTTCGATCGTAAAAAGTTTTTTACAAACACAGGATTATGAATTTAGAAATCCTGAAAATTGGCTTTTCCTTCTTTATTCTAATCTTCAAGCGGTTTTTGAATCTTTTGATGGTAGTATGCTCGTTTCTGGAATTCTATCCTTGTATCAAATTTCTACAGGTGATTTATTTTTTATTAACTGTGAACATCCTCCAATGGTTCTTTCTCGTAATGGTAAAACAAGTTATCTAAAAGAAACCGCGGTCTTAAGAAAGATAGGTTTTCCGGGTTCAGATTCTAAAATAAAAGTTGAATATTGTAAACTTTTACCAGGGGACACCATTCTTTATGGTTCAGATGGTAGAGAGGATTTATATATACAAGATCCGTTTTATTCTTCTCAAAAACAAAAGTCTTCGGTTCCAGATCTATTTTTTAAACTTATTCAAAATTCTATTCCAAAACTTGAGGATTTAGAATTCAAGATCCAAGAAAAAGGTACTCTTTCAGACGATCTAAGTTTTTTAAGAATTCAAATTGGTCCTGAAACCGTTTTTAAAAAGAATTTCTCCGAATTCGAGGTTTTGATTCGAAAAGGAAATGAATTCTTACAAAGCGGAAATTTTCAGAAAGCGTGTTTTCAATATGCAAGGGCTTCAATTTTAAATCCAGGGGATTTGAAATTGTCTAGGTCGGTTCTACTTTTGGCCAAAAAGTCTGGAAATTTTAAGCTGATTCGTTTTTTTTCCGAAAAAATTCTTTTAAGAACAGATGGAATTCAAATTGGAAAGCATCCATTTCACAAAACAGCATCATTGAGACTTAAAAGTGCATACAATAACAACATAATCCATAATTTAATCAAAAAATAGAAATTAATACAATTTTATGTAAAAATATTGTTGAATTTATTTCAAAACTATGTAATAATTATATTCAATCCATTCTTTAGCGAAGAACCGGGCTCTTTGCAGGAATGATTCCGGGACAGCATTCTCCTCAAGTACCCTTGTTTTTCCGGAATATCTTTCAAATGCTAGCTCGTTTGCTGGGATAGGGTCCGAATCAAAATCGATAGATGATGGTTCGGATTCCGTCCCGGAATTTTTAGTCTTTTTAGGGGAGGATGTATGAAGATATATTCAGGCGACATTATTTCCTCAAAGCTGGAGAAGCCCTTTTTATTTGTAACAAAAAATGGATTTAAAAAAAAGATTCTAATTCAAGAACCTCGTAAAGTTTTAGAAACTTCTTTGGCTAACAGTTTAGAAAAAAACGTCTTAATTATTTCTTATAATTTACTTTTAGATCATACGGGAGATTCAAAACTTGCAGAAAACGATTGTCTTTCGTTTTCCAATCGATTTCGGGAAATCTTTGCTCAGGATTCTTGGTTTTTTTTATCTAATCGAATTGAAACATTTCTTAAAGAACGAGAACAAGATAAATTCTACTTTCATTACGATTCTAAAATAAAATTCTGATTGAGTTAAACTGCACTCAATTTACTCTGAAACGATTCAGATTCCTACCAGAATTTTGACTTTATCCCCATTTGGAGCTCTCCATGAAATCTAGAGTAGTTACTTTTCATTACACACTTCACGATACTGAAGGCAATTTGATCGATTCTTCCGAAGGTAAGACTCCACTTTCTTATTTAGAAGGGGTTGGAAATATCATTTCCGGTTTAGAAGAAGAGATGAAAAAAATGGAAACAGGCGAAAAGAAAAAAATCAACGTCTCTGCAGAAAAAGCCTACGGCATAAAAGATCCAGATCTTATTTTTGACGTTCCTAGATCTCAATTTCCTCCCAATGAAGATTTACAAATAGGAATGATGTTTCAAACCGACGAACCGGATAAGGTTTTTACCATTACGGAACTCCAAGAAGAGTCTGTCATTGTAGATGGAAATCATCCACTTGCTGGTGTAGATTTAGTTTTTGATGTAGAACTTACAGGAATTAGAGAAGCTACTCAAGAAGAAATTTCACACGGACACGTTCACGGAGAAGGTGGGCATCACCATCATTGAAGTGTCTTGGAAAGAAGAACTAAATCCGGCTCAAATGGAGGCGGTACTGACTCTAGACGGGCCAGTACTTGTTTTAGCCGGTGCGGGTACAGGCAAAACTAAAACCATCGTTAGTCGGTTGGCGCAATTAGTTGCCTCCGGTATCCCTGCTTCTTCTATTTTGTTACTTACATTTTCTAGAAAGGCCGCCAGAGAAATGATTCTCAGGGCTTCTATGATCGGTAATAAAAAATGCTCCGAGGTTCAAGGCGGAACCTTTCATTCTTTTTGCAACGGAGTTTTGAGAAAATTCGCTCCCGTTTTAGACATTTCTTCTGGGTTTACGATTCTAGACGAATCTGATTGTTTGGATGTATTTCAATTTTTAAGAAACGAAAAAAATTTCGGTAAAACTAAATCTAGATTTCCTTCCAATGAAACCCTAGTATCTATCCACAGTGAAATTCAAAATACAGGAAAACCGCTTTATAGTATATTAGAAAAAGATTATCCTTTATTTCTACAAAAAGCAAATGATATTTCTCAAATTTTTGAAGATTATAAATCTTATAAAAAAGAACAATCTCTTTTAGATTACGACGACCTACTCTATTTTACCAGAGAGCTTCTGACCAATCATCCAGGGGTCAGAAACGCACTTTCCGAAAAATACAGATTTATCATGGTGGATGAATTTCAAGATACAAATAAAATACAAGCGCATATAGCGTGTCTTCTTGCTTCAGAACATTCCAATTTGATGGTGGTTGGAGATGACGCTCAGTGTATCTATACGTTTCGAGGGGCTTCCGTCAGAGGTATTTTAGATTTTCCTAAAATATTCCCAAATACAAAAACAATCTTTTTAGAAAAAAATTATAGAAGTACACCCTCTATTTTAAATCTCGCAAATGAAGTACTTAAAAATTTTTCGGAAAAATACGACAAATATCTTTTTACAGATAACGAAAATGGTCCGCTTCCGCAAGTTTTACAATTCGAAGACGAGTTAGAAGAAGCGGAAGGGATTTCTAAAATCCTTTTGCAAAAAAGAGAGGAAGGAATTCCGTTTCAAAAAATGTGTGTTCTTTTCCGTGCTGGGTGGAACTCAAATCAACTCGAACTTGTACTCGCAAAACGGAATATTCCTTTTGTGAAATTTGGTGGAAAAAAGTTTATTGAAACCGCTCATATCAAAGATCTACTTTCTTTGTTAAAGTTGCTCGTAAATCCTCTAGATTCTGTTTCTTGGATTCGAACGTTAAAATTAATTCCAGGAATTGGAAATGCGAAGGCAAATTCTATTTTAGATAAGATTCGAAAATCATCTGGTTCTTTCGAAGTACTTTCTGAAGAAAACGGAACTACAATCGATAAATATATTTCCCCTCTTTATCATCTTTATCAAAAGTATAAGGAAACCCACTCTGAAGTAAAAAAGATGGTTTCTGAGTTTATAGATTACTACCGGGTTCTTTTGGAAAAAAATTACGATGATTCCAAACGAAGATCGGAAGACTTGGATGCGGTTTTAGGATTTTCATTGAAATATAATTCTTTGAGTGATTTTTTATCGGATCTTACAATGGATCCTACTTCTTTAAGTTTAGATAAAATGAAACCGGACGACACAGATTCAGACCTACTCAATTTATCTACGGTTCATTCTGCAAAAGGATTAGAGTTCGATCTTGTGTTCGTTTTAAATACGACCGAAGGTATTTTTCCTTCCAGTAAAAATACGAATATTGAAGAAGAAAGAAGACTTTTTTACGTAGCTATCACAAGAGCCAGAAAGGAATTATATCTAACCAGACCTTCTTTGGCTCAATCTAGATCTGGACCGTATTATACAAAACTTTCTCGTTTTTTAAGTGAAATTCAATTTCCAGAAAAGATTTACGAATTAAAGTTGATGTCTGGAAAATCCGTTTCTAAAAATCCTTTTGCAAATCAAGGTTCTTTTGTAAAAAATACAAACGATTCTTTTTCTAGAATTCAAGATTACTTTGGAAACTAGAAACTTTATGTTTTCTAAGTTTCAAAATCGAACCGAAAAAATCGAACCCACTTTTGTTTTAGACATTTTAGAAAAAAGAATATTTGAATTTTGTAAACTTCCAAACGGAAAGTTTTTGAAAGGAAAAAAATTTGAAATTAAATTTTATCCTTACTCTAATTTAGGAAGTTCGATTCGAGTTTCTTCCGAAAAATTAGAATTTAAAATTCATTCTTCTTATTTAAGTTCTGAACTGGAAAATTTAGAAGCGGTTATCGATTTACTTTTATTTAAATTATTAAAATATCCTATTCCGGATCAATTGGAAGAGACAATCCGGAAGTTTTACGAAAATTATACTGATCAAAAAATAAGCTCGGATAGAAATCGGAAACGAGTTCAACTGTCTTCTTCTCAGAACAAAAAACTGAGAGACATTTTAGAAAAACTCAATGATTCTTATTGGAAGATAGATCTTTCTAATTTGGAAATTTTTTGGGGAAAATATAGATCTACCACAAGACTTGGACACTACGATCCAACACATAATATGATCGTAATCAATCCCATTTTATCCGCCCAATCTGTTCCGGATTTCGTTTTAGAATACATAGTATTTCATGAATTACTACACGTTTACTTTCCGGTTGTCAGAAAAAAAGGCAGAAACATTATCCATGGAAAAGAATTCAAAGAATTAGAAAAAAAGTTTTTGCATTATAGACAAGCAAACTTTTGGCTTAAATCTAAACATTTTAGAAAAATGATTTTGCATTGAAGTTTTTTGAATTTTCTGATTTTATTATATTCTAAAAAAGAGGTAAACGATGCATCCAAAAGTATTCGAAACTCTATATATTCGTAAAAATTACGTGGACGAAGAATTGAGAAAATATTTAAAAGAAGTACAAGGTTTAAACTATCGTTCTTTGAATGACTATGACCGTGGAGTTTACGACGGTTACGTGCAAGCTATTACTGAAATTTTAAAAAAGATAGAAAGAAAATTTTCACAGGCGGGATGATTTGTTTCGAATTTTAGTTTTAGGTTCCGGTGCTATCGCCGGTCTATACGCCGGTAAACTTGTACAAGCGGGTTGTAAGGTTGATTTTTGGGTTCGAAAAAATTCTTACGAATTAAAAAGAAATGGCTTTCAAATTGAAAGCGTTCCTTGGGGAAATTTTCATTATAAGGTAGAAAAGATTTTTGAAAGTATTCCCAAAAACTTAAAAGAATACGATCTGATTTTAAATTGTTTAAAATGTCTTCCTGATATTAACCTGAAAAAAATTCTAGGGGAAAAAATCCCTCCGAATCTACCAATTTTACTTTTACAAAATGGAATTGGTATCGAAGAACCGGTTTCTATTCTTTATCCCGAAAATGAAATTTTAAGCGGACTTGCTTTTGTATGTGCCAATCGGCTTGATGCTGGAAAAATTCTTCATTTAGATTATGGAGAATTGACGATTGGATCTTGGAACAGAAATCCTTCTTTTATCTGTGATCAATTAGTAAATCTTTTTAATAGCGTGGGAGTTCCCACACAAAATACAAATACAATCCGTCAAGCTTGTTGGAAAAAACTGATGTGGAACGCGCCCTTCAATCCTATCAGTGTTCTTTGTGGCGGTAAAAATACTTTAGAAATTTTAGAAAACCCACATAGTTGTAAACTCGTAATTGAAATTATGAAAGAGGTACAGACCCTTTCTAAATTAGACGGAGCGGAAGTTCCTTCAACTCAGATAGATATTTTTTTACAGATGACAAAAACGATGAAACCTTATAAAACTAGTATGCTTTTAGATTTTGAAGCGTAGGCCTATGGAAATTGAAGCAATTCTTGGAAATACAATTCGGATTGCTGAAAAAAATAATTTAGAAATTCCGCATATTCAAACTATCAACTCTCTTTTGAATTTATACGAAAGCTAATTTATAGTTTTTAGTGATTCTATCCTATTGAATATAAAATTTTTATCGCAAAGCTCTGTTTCGGCGCAAAATATCTGGAACTTTAATTATTGATATTACTACTCGGATGCATAAATAGAATAAGGTTAGATTGTTTCAAAAATTTAAATGTTTTGTATTTTGGCTTTCCTCTAAAATGCTGCAAATCCCGAATTTACGGCATTTTTTAAATGCAGCTATTTTTTTCGCAAATTCTACCGTTAATAGCTTGTCACTATTTTTATGCGTGCAAGTAGTAAGCTACAGCTACAGGAGTTTTTATAAAATCTAAAAAGATTATCTTCTAATTAAATTCTACATTTGATATATTAGAATATATAACTTTTTTAATTTTAATTAATTAGTTTTTTGATTCCTTTTTCTAATCCATCCAAAGAAAGAAAATACATAGGAACCTGATTTCCAATTTCCTGGATTGTAGGCGCATCCCAATACTTTATAGGTTCTGGATTTAACCAAATTGAATCCCTAAAATGTCTTCGAATTTTTTTTAAAGAATCTAGACCAGATTCAGGATTTTCAGGAAGTCTAAAGTTCATCCGAAATCGACTATGATAATATCCGTATGTAGAATCTAACAATTCATACGGGGCCATATACGCATCCCCAATCAGAATCAACTTTGTATCTTCACTATGTTTTTTAAACATCCTTTGTAGAGAGATTGGAGTTCTCATATTTGCCTTGGGGTATACCGCGTCATATATTATATTATGAAAGTAATAATAATGAAATTCTTTGAAGTGATTGATTTGATGACTTGCCGAAAAGAGTTTATTGACTCTTTCTGCGTGAGAAGTCATACTTCCTCCAGTGTCCATCAATAATAAAACTTTCAACCCATTCTTCCTGGAACGTTCAAATTCGATCTGTATATCTCCCGCATTTTTACAAGTAGAGTCGATTGTTTTGGGAAGATGAAATTCCGAAACCCCTTCCTTTCTTAGATTTCTTAACTTTTTGAGAGCGGTTTTGATCTGACGAATGTCCAATTGTTCATCGGTTCTATATTCTCTATAACGTCTTTCTAATGCTTGAAAAATAGCAGAACGATTGCCCGCCTCCCCATCTATTCTAACCCCCTCTGGATTTTTTCCTCCATGTCCAAATGGAGAAGACCCACCCGTTCCTACCCACTTATTTCCTCCGTGATGTTCTCCTTTTTGTTCTTCGAGCCTTTTTTTTAATTCTTCCAAAAGTTGATCTGGAGGAATTAAAGAAGGGGGAAGTTTATTAGGATTATCGAATATTTCATTTAACCAGTTAAATAGTTCTTGTTTGAGTTCCGGTTTTAAAGCGCCCCTTTCTCCAAATATTTCGGAGAATACTAAATCAAATGCGTCAAAATATTTTATATCTTTTACCATACAAGCTCTGGAAAATCGATAGAGTTCATTTAAACCGATCCACGCTTTTTTATGAGTTGTATAGTAATCAATGAACTTTAGAAAATCTAAAAATTCTCCCGTAGTAACAGGAATTCCTTCCGCTTTGAGTCTGTAAAAAAACTGGATAAACATTTTAGTTTCTGAACAACCTCAGATCCTCCTCGTTTTTGATAAGCGCTCCTAAAAATGGAATTCGAACTTCTTCTTTTAAAACTGCTCCTTGGTGTACTAAAATTTGTATCCAATCTAAAAGTTCGCTTGTTCCTGGTTTTTTCTTGAGATCGTCCATTCTACGAATGAGATAAAACATTTCTAAGGCTTTGATTAATAGAGTATGCCCTATACCGGGAAAATGGGAAACTATGATCTTTTTCATAAATTCTGGATCTGGAAATTCTATATAATGAAAAATGCATCTTCTTAAAAATGCTGCAGGCAATTCTTTTTCGTTATTAGAAGTGATAATTGTCAAAGGGCGATGTTGTGCTTGAATTCGTTTGGAAATCTCAGGAATATAAAATTCCATTCGATCTAATTCTAAAAGTAGATCGTTCGGAAATTCTATGTCCGCTTTGTCAATCTCATCTATAAGTACAATCGACTTTTGATTTAATTGAAATGCTTCTCCTAACGCGCCAAGTCGTATGTAATTTTCTATATTTTTTACTTTTTCGGAATCTTCTGAAAAACGAGAATCGTTAAGTCTAGAAACTGCATCATAAAAATACAAACCTTCTTTGGCTTGGGTGATGGATTTGATGTGCCATGTATAAAGAGGTAGTTTTCTTTGATCTGCTAAATATTCTGCTAAGAGAGATTTTCCAGTTCCTGGCTCTCCTTTTAATAGTAGAGGACGAGAAGTCACTTCGGCAAGTAGGATTGCCTCTTCTAATGCAGGAGATAAAAGATACGTTTCAGTTGATAGTTTCATAAGAATTCCAATATTGATTTTAACCGGAAGCTGGTTTGCTGCAAGATAAAAACTATCTCACTTCAAAAACGACACTGTCTATGATTTTTCCGTTTTGATCTTGTAAAGAAAGTATGTGAAATCCTTTTTCCGGTTTCCAAAATACTTCTTTTTCTTTTGCTTCTTGAATTGACTTTCCGTCTAAAATCCATTTAAATCCAGAATCAAATTGAGAAGCATAAAAATGTAATTTCTGTCTTCCTTCTGGTATATCCGGATCGAGAGCATAAATGGTTTCGTTTCCAGGAATTAAAATTTTAGGAATCTTTGACAATTCTGTAAGTTGACGAGCTGGAGGAATATAAGAATTCTTTAAAGTTAGATTGTTTGACTGTTCTTCTCTTTCTTGAAGTAGATTGATGACTGTATTCCAAATTGGGGCGGCCCCGGTAACTCCACTTACGTCCCACATCGGTTTGCCGTTCATGTTTCCTACCCAAACCCCTACTGTATACTTTTTAGAATACCCTATACACCAATTGTCTCTCATATCTTGAGAAGTTCCAGTTTTAACCGCAGTAAAAAATCTTGTACTAAGATAGTTGTTTAATCCAAAAGATAAGGAGCGGTATTCTCGATCAGATAAAATTTCGCTTAACGTGTCTGCAGATTTTTTAGTATAAACCCGATTCCAAAAATTTCCTTCTTTAAAATTTTCTTGAACTGTACGTTTGGCTTCGAATGGAAAAAAGGTTGGTTTTGAACTGATTCCCCCATTTGCAAGAGTTCTATAGGCATTCGTTAATTCAAAAAGAGTAACATCTGCGGTCCCTAAAGCCAGAGAAGATCCGTAAAAATCAGCTCTCTTTAGACCATTTAAGCCTAGTTCTTTTAATTTATCTACAAAATCTGGAACATTCACAAGATCTAATACTCGAATTGCTGGTATATTCAAAGAGGATGCCAAAGCATATTTGGCCTGTACATTTCCATGATATGTATCGCTATAATTTGAAGGTTTATAAATTCCGGAAACCGCATTCCATTCTGCAGGACTGTCTTCTAAAATAGAATTTGGTTTTAATATTTCTTTTTCAAACGCAAGTCCATATAAAAAAGGTTTTAAAGTAGAACCTGCTTGTCGTTTTGACTGGATCGCGTCCACATAAAAGGAGTTACTATCTTCTAAATTTCCTATATAAGCTAAGACGGCCCCAGATATATTATCTAAAACTAAAATTCCAGTTTCTGAGACGTTTTGTTTTTTTAATCCGTATAAATTATTTTTTGCAATTTCTGTAATTTTCCATTGAAGATCAAAATCGATTGTCGTTTTAATTTTTCCGTCTATAGAAAAAATTTCCGGATTTTCTCTGAAAATTTTCAGTGCGACGTGATATGCAATTCCTTCGGTGGAAGGTAAATTGTTTATTTTGGAAGTGGCTTTTTTTGCTACACTTTCAAAATAATCGCAGAGTTCTTCTTTTTGGATTTTTTTTGCTAAAATACAACTTCGTTTTGCTAGTACTTTATAACTCGCTCCAGGATAGGGCAGCATTGCAACTAATAGAATAGACTCTGTGTCGCTTAACGTAGAAGGTTCCTTTTGAAAGAGGCCACGGCTCGCGGCTCTAAGCCCTCTCAGTTCTCCTCTAAATTGTGTTAGGTTCAAATACGCGGTAAGAATTTCATTTTTAGTCCAGGTTTTTTCTATTTTTTGAGCAGTTCGCATTTGCTCCCATTTGTCAAAAATGTTTCTTTGTCCCGGTTTCGTTCCTAAAAAAATTCCAGCGAGTTGCATAGAAAGAGTACTTGCACCCCGTCTTGAATTTCCAAAAAGTCGGTCCTTAATAGAACCTAAAATTGCAATCCGATCTACTCCTGAATGTTCAAAAAAACGTTTGTCTTCTTGTAAAAATAAGGCGAGTAGAAAAGTTTCTGGAATTTCTCCTTCTTCCGTCCAAGAAAGTTTTCTTTCTCTAACATTCCATCGTATGGTTTGTAAAATTCTTCCGTGATGATCTAAAATTACTCCGTCGGATGGCCGGTACGAATTTCTAATTTCTTTATAAGAAGGAATTTCTGTATTTTTTTCTTCTTCTGAAAAAAGTAAATTTGTATATAAGAATATACTCAATAACCATAAAATCAATCGTATCATTTTAGGCATAATTCTTATTTTAATAAAAGTTCTTTGAATCATTTCTGAATTTTAAAAACTCTATTTGCTCAAGAACCATATAGAAGAGTATCTAAAATTTATTATCAAAGTGATGTTTTCTGATGAAAATTGATGATACTCAATTTTATAGGATCAAGCGAACTATCACATTTTTATTTTAAAAAAATAGTGTTCAATCTAAAACCTATTCCTTGGTGATCATTTGATCCGAATTTGGTAATTCTGCAAATTGATCCGGAAGATACATCGCTTCTACCCTAGTAGGAGGTAATATAAATTTTCCAGTTTGGTTAATTCGATATACGTATTCTAAAGTCACAGACCCTGCGGGTAAATATTCAAAGTATGCGGTATAACCTTCCCATTTTCTTTCTATAAAAGTAGGAGATGACCACCAATTTTCTTCTTTTGTCAATTCCGATCCAGAACGAGAATCGTTTCCAAGTCCGGAGCCTAAAATACTTGCTCCCGCAGGAATTGGATCTCTGACTGCAATCCAAGATAGATCAGATTCGGTATAAATTTTTAAACGTACACGAACAATATCTCCTTCTTGAAAACTGGTCTTTTTATTTCCGGATTCATTTAGAATTTCTTTTTCCAATCTCATTCCACTTTCTAGTTTTTCTTTTAAAGGAAGTGCGGCCTTTGTATGAATTACAACGTACGGTTTTCCGTTTCCATTCTGAACGAATTCTAAATTTTGAGCGTTATGCGGCATTGGAAGCGTGAGTTTATTAGGTTCTTTTTGATTTTTCCATTCCAATGTATTTGAATTGTTTTCTAAAGTAACCACAGTAGTTCCTTCTACAGAATCTTTTTCAAATTGTTTTGAATAAGATTGGAAGGCTAAAATTCCGAGCGCGTTTGCGGGAGTAATATCCCAATGTCCTTTGAATTGTCTAGAAATTGCTCCTCGAATTAAACGAGGAAGATCTTCCTTCCAATTTGGATCTTTTACAACCGAAAGAATAATTCTCATTACGGTAGAATCGTTGGAAGATAAAAGCCACCAAAGGCCAGTTTCATCTACAAAATTGTAAGAAGTTCCTTGGACTCTGAATCTAGATTTTAGAAGTATATCTAATTGAGAAATTTGATTTTTATATATTCTAGATTTTGAATATATATTTCTCAAACTGATTAGAATATCTGTAGGAAGAATTTTGGGATCGACTTGAATGCTACGAATTACATCGTCTCCTACCGTTTGAAAACGAGATAGCGCGTCGAGCACGATAATTTTTTTCAGTAGAAAATCAGTATTAGAGATATAACTATTTCTGTAGATCAATCCGTTGGTATAACGATTCAAAGCTTCTAAAAGCGTATTCTGGATTTCTTCTGGAATTTTTTTATCAGATTCCGAAGAAAGAATCAATACGTAGCTGGTTAGTATTTCGCTTCCATACAAAGACATAGGAAAAAATTTTAAAAGTCCATCTCCGTCCAAATAGGTGTTTAATTGATTCATGATTTGATCCCAATCTTTTTCGGATGAAATTGCTTTGGAAAGTTTTTGTTCCAGACAAGAGTAAGGATAACGATTCATATATTCTTTTGAAGAAAGAATCGCTCCACCCGTAAGAGAGGATTTTAGACTGACTTCTATTTGTCCGCTTCCGGCAATTGCTTCTTGATTTTCTTGGATTGGAAGGCTAAGTTTACCATCTTCTAATCTTCTAAAAGTAGACTGTAAAACTCTGACAGGAATTGATTCCCCAACTTTTTGACGAAAACGAACCGAATCTGTAAAAGTTCCATTGGTTTCTTTGGTTTGAAACTCGTATACAATTTCTTCTTTTTGAATAGGGATTGATAAGTTCCAATAGACGTTTGTAGATTCCCCCGCTTTTAATTGAATATTCTTAGTTTCTAATTTAAGATCTGGTGATGTTCTCGGACTAATCTCTAATTCTAAATTTCTTTCGGTAGTATTTTTAAGAGAAATTCCACTTAGAATTTCGTCTTTTTCTCTGGCAAAAGGAGCAATGGAAGGATAGATGAGTACATCTTTTGTAGTTCGTATCTGTGTAGAACCAGAACCAAATTTATCTTTTCCTGAATGGACGATTGCAACTATTTTAAAAGAAGTTAATGAATCGTTTAAAGGGATTTCTACTTCTAAAAATCCGTTTTCATCCGGTTTTAAATCCGGTTTCCAAAAAAGAAGAGTGTCAAACAATTCTCTGGTAGTAGCTCCACCACCTCCTCCTCCTGGAGGTAGGCTTTTTAATCCGAAATGTCTTCTTCCTACAACATGAAGTTGTGCCGTGGAAGTTTGTACTGAATTTCCACGTTGATTCATCATTGCCTTGAGTAGATCCCACGTATTGTTAGATTTTAATTCTAAAAGACCTTGATCAACAGCGGCTAACGTTATTTTAGAATTTTTCTTTACTTGTATGGAAGGATGATCGATCTGAATTTTTACTTTTGCTTTTTGTCTTGTTCCATAAACAGTTTTATCCGTTTCTATACGAACCGGAACTTCAAATGGTTTCCAACCGACTCGAATCTGTGCCATACCTAATCGAAAAGATGGTTTCGCCAAATCAACGAGCGCGGTTTCTTTTGGACTATCTACCCTTCCTCTAACTGCCAAAACTGAAACAAATACGTTAGGCGCAAAAGAACTTTCGATCGGAACTTCAATGACAGGTTCTTTACCACTTAAATTTCTAATATAAGAATTTAGAATTCCTTCTCTTTCTACAGTAACAAGAGCGGTTGCTTCTCGAAAAGGCATTCTTACTTGAAATTTTGCTTTTTCACCGGTTTGGTATTCTTTTTTTTCTGGTATAAGATCCATACGATCGTGATCGCTCGCGGCAAACCAAATATCGTCTTTTCCAGTAATCCAAACTGAGGAATTTGCCTTTATTTCTTCTCCGGAAAGAGAGGCCTCAAAATAAATTTCGCCTGTTGTTTTTAAAGAACCATTACAATAGAATAATCCTTTTGAGTTTGTTTTACCGGAACAAAACTCGCCTAACTCTTTTACTTCGGACTTATGTTCGTAACTATAAAAACCACCTACTAGACGTTTTCGGTTAGAATAGTATTTTTTAGTAAACGCAGTTACGTTTACTTTTTTTCCTTCTATTGGAGTTCCTTTTAAATCTAAAACGGCAACTTTTAATTTTACCGAATCTTGAACCGCAGCCCAACCTTCGGAGGTAATTCCAATATGATACTGAGAAGGATAAATTGGAAAAGATCTATAAACGCTTTGAATTTCGCCGTTTGGATCTCTATACTCTAGTTCGGTTTCTAATTTTTGAGTTGTATCGGATTCTGGAATTGATCGAACCGTACTTTCAAAAAAACCTTTTTCATCCAGTGTAAGCTGGGTTTTCGTAAAACCGGTGTTAGACTCTTCGCTGATTTCTTCTTGATTCACCTTGCCGTTGCTAAACGAAAATTCAGAATAATCCGGAAAATACGCGCCACTTTCTAAAGTAACTCTGGTCCTTAAAAGAACCGGAAGTTTACCGGCTCCTCCTCCAGAAAGATAACGAACGCTTCCAGTAATTCCAAGTTTAGACGGATTAATATTAGAACCGGAGATTTGTATTTCTGCTTTCATCAGAGGAACCCTAAATTCTTCTACTCTGAATTCTCCGATGGAACCCTCTCCTGGTAATAAAATTTGATAAGTTCCTAGGTTAGCTTCTTTTGGAATTTTAAATTGAAAAGAACTGGTACCTTCTCCATTCCACTTTAAAGAAATGGAATATTCTTTATTACTTCCAGAATGGACTAATTTCGCAAACGCAGGATATTCATTTTGACTTGGAATTTCAAATCCAAAAGATTTTTTAATTCTAGAAACAAGTTTTATAGATGCGATTTCTCCGGCGCGAAACAAGGTTCTATCTAAAATAGGATGAAATACTACGTTTTCATTTCCGTAATCTCCCGAAGGTAGATTAAATCTCCAATTTTCAATTCCGTTTTGCCAGCCAGTATGTGTGAATGTAAAATCGTCTTCAAAAGAGGCGGTCAAAAACAAACCATTTTCGTAGGATTTCCACGAACAATGTGGAATTTTATTTTTACTTAAAATCCCTTTGGTTATAAGTGTTCCGGAAGGTCCGGTTTTACCTGTAAAAATCTTTTCATTCTTACAATTAAAAATCTGTATGTCTGCGTTAGGCACTGGTTTGGAATCGTTTAGTTTTGTAACCCAAACCAAGGAGGATTCGCTCCCCCATTTAAAGTGAAGCGCAAGATTAGTTACCAAGACGGCAGTCCTAACGTAAAAAGGTTGATTGATTCCTAATAAAGAATTTCCTAATACATCTGATTTCATTTCCACTACATGAAAACCAGATTTTTTTAAAGGAATTCCAACTACTTCAAAACGACGAGCGCCGTGATTGCTTTGAAGTTTTATATCATTGGTTGTAGGCTGATTTTGAGAAGGATCAAAGATGGATTTATTAGAATCTAAGTTTTCTATCGTTTTGAGATAACGAAGAATTTCTGCGATTTCTCCGGATCCTAAAATCAATTCTTTTCCAGTGAATTGTTTAGGTGGATTTGATTTTTCTTTTTCTTCTTTTCCGATTGCCCAATTTAAAATTTCTTTTCCTTTTTCTTTTAACTTATCGAATTGTTCTTTGAGTTTGTCTTGTGTGTCTGGACTCGTTTTTACTTGATAGAGACGAACTGGATTCTCCGCTTCTAAATTTCGGATTGTAACTGGAAGAACCGCTTCTGGAAATCTTTCTAAAATTCCAAACGTAGAAGCAAACTTTAAAAGAGGAGGATAATCATCCGTAAATACCGTGAGAGGAAAAGAAGATTGGTTGGAAAGAGTTCTTCCAGAATCATCTTTGATACCAGGAGGCAAAAGAATTTGAAACTTAGACTTAGGGGAAAGAGGAACTGGAAAACTTACGTCGTATTGGTGGTCTCCATTTTCGGAAAAAACTTTTACAGGAATCGTCTTTCCATCGTTTGTCTGAAGTTGGATTTTTTTAAGAATTTCTACCGATACGGGAGAATTAAATCTTAAAGTTAAGGGTAAAGAAGGAATACAAGCCGCCTTTGCGTTTACACGATCACAACTAAATTCTGCTCTAAATGCTTGTCTTACTGAATATTCAATTTTTCTTGTAGAACTTCTAGGAACTCCGGATTTAGATTTTAAACCTTTTTCTAAAACGAGATAAACTTTTTGACCGCTTGGAAATTTCTGATCCGGTTTGATTAAAATCATACGATCTGTTTTTTGGATGGTTCTGACTTTTAAAATTTCTTTTTCTACAGAATCTTTTACATAACTAAAACCTATTTTATCTTTAAGACCTTCCACCACAAAGTAGATGTGATCGTTTGCAGAAGAGCGATCTATATCTGTATCCAAATTTAAAATAAAAATTTGATCTTCGTCTATATATACACCTTCATAAGGAAAGGTATGATTTTCTTCGATCTCAGGACCTCCAGTAAAAAAGGAAAACTTTTCTCCTTCATTTAAAAAATTTCCAGCAACAGACTTTATCTTTTTAGTTTCAAATGTACATTCAATTCCGCCTGGAAGTAATTCCGGAAATTCAAGAACCCAATTTTTATCGTCTACCCAACGTTGTGTGCCTTGTAAAGGACAACGGATCTCAAAAGGAAACAAGGAAAATTTAGGATTTCCGAGAGGAATCATCGATTCGGAAAAACGAGCTCTGATTTGAGAGGGTTTTTTAACTTCTCCAGTTGGAGAAAATTCTATTTTTATCTGTGCGTTCAGTGTGGAAAATGCAAAAAAGAAAAGAAGACTACCACAGACAAAAGCATTTTTTTTTACGAGTTGATTCCAAATATAAAATATAAAAAAATTAACTTTTTGAAAAAAGTAAAAATTGTTTTTCAAAGAGTCGATTTTTATAGATCGTAATTTTAGATAAAACGAAATTGAACTTCGGGATAAGATAAAAGTGAATGAATTTAATAATAAAATCAATTTAGTTTGAAAAAGATGGTTCAAAGGGTTTCTCCCGAGAAGAAAGATATAATTCAGAAATAAAACACTAAACCTAAAGAGGAGGCAAGCGAAAACTTTAACCGGCTATACTTGCCTCACGAATTAAAATATCCGGAATCTTAATCGAAGAATAAGAATCGTTGTATTCATTGGAAATTCCATCAATCCTAAACAGTAGATCAAAAAAATTCAGATTCATAGTGATATTATCTACTGGATGAACTGGATTCCCATTTTTATAATAAATTCCTTGAACCCCGATGGAAATTTCTCCGGATACAGCGCTACAACCGGAACCACCTTCTAATTTTAAAATATAAATACATTCGGGAACACTTTTTAATAATTCTTCCAAAGTTTGATTTCCCTTTGGGACCACATAATTGTTAAACGAAGTACCCACCCTTCCACCATAAGAACGAACCGCGTTACCGGTAGGAGAGACACCAGCCTTTTTAGCAGATTCTAAATTGTATAAATAGGTTTTTAGAATTCCGTTTTCGATAATTGCTTTTTTTCTGGTCAAAACTCCTTCCGCGTCTAAGAGTCTGGAACCTGGATAGTCACTAATATGTGGATCGCAAAACACATTCCAATTTTGTGATGCGATTTGAGAACCTACTTTTCCATCTAGTCTAGAAAGACCTTTTTGAACGCTATCTGCGGAAAATGGAGAAGAAAACATTCCAAAAATTTGAGGACTAATACGGTTAGAAAGTAGAATTGGATAAGAACCACTTTTTACTGGTTTTGCGCCTAACAGGGCTAAAGAACGTTCTGTAGCAGTAGACACAATGAGCTCTGGGTTTATTTTATCCAGATCTAAACCGGAACGAGTGTAACCTCCCATTTTTTTGGTCTTACCGTCTGTTGCGACTAACGCAACACCCGCAGAAACTAGGTTCGATTTTTCACTATGATAAAGATCATTCGAGTTTGCTAATATAAATCGACTCCAGGTTTTTCCCGCATATGAATAGGGAACGTTTTCAATTTTACCACCTACTGACCAAGCCAAATCGTCTAACTTCTCTCCAGTAGATCTCAGCCATTCAAAACCTAAGGATTCTAAAGATTCCTCATAAGAACGAATTTCTATTTTAGGAAGTTCAGTAGGACCAGGTAAATCAATATCAAGAGGATCTGAAATTTTAGACTGAGAAATTGCGTCTTCTACCATTTGAGACAAAGCTTCTTCTGATAGTTTTTCGCTGTAGGAATATCCAGGTTTTCCAGACCTGATCAAACGAATTCCGATCCCTCTGGAATTGGAAAGTTCAGTATTGCTGACCCTTTTTCTAAAAAGTTCAATTCCTACATCTTTAGACTCGGAAGCAACTAAATCAAAACCGTCTAAACCTTTCTTTTTACAAACGTCTAACACGTATTCTACGGAATGTTCCAGATTCATGAACGACCTCCTACCAGAATCTCGTCCACTTTTAAAGAAGGTTGCCCCACCGTAACCGGAACAGAACCGGAAGCCGCACCACACATTCCAGCTGCTAGTTCTAAATCTTTTCCTACCATACTAATCTTTGGAAGAATTTCGTCTCCTTTTCCAATCAGAGTGGCTCCACGGACCGGCTCCGCTATCTTTCCGTTTCGGATAACGTATCCCTCTTCCACAGAAAAATTAAATTCTCCCGTAGACGGATTGACTGAACCTCCTCCCATTTTTTTGGCGAAAAGTCCGTAATCAATCCCAGATAACATAGAATCGAAAGAGTCTTTACCTGCAGCGATATAAGTGTTTCTCATTCTGGAAACGGGAGCATACATATAACTTTCTCTTCTTGCACTTCCTGTTTTTTCAACTCCTACTTCTTGAGCGCCTACTCGATCGGAGAGATAATTTTTTAGGATTCCATTTTCAATTAAAATGGTTTTTTGAGGAGCAGTACCTTCGTCGTCTACGTTGATACTTCCCCAAGAATCTGGAATGGTGCCGTCATCGATTGCGGTTAAACAGGACTGTGCGATTCTTTTTCCGAGTTTATCTACAAAGGGAGAAGACTTTTTACGAATTGCTTCCGTTTCCAAGGGATGACCACATGCTTCGTGAAAGATAACCCCTCCGAAGCCGTTTCCCATCACTACAGGCATTTTTTTTCCTTCGATGTAACCTGCGGATAACATTAAAAGAGATCTTTCCGCCGCTGTTTTAGAAAATTGTTCTACTGGAAGATCTCTGAAAAATTCAAAACCTTTTTGGGCTCCCGGATTTTCGGACGCAACAAAACGTTCTCCTTCCTTTTCGGCGGTAACGTTGATACTAAAACGACTTCGAACTCTTAAATCTTCTAAAGATAAACCTTCCGAATTGTAGATTCCAATTCGCGAAACCGAGTCAAACGCAGAAACGCCGACTTGTACAATATTAGAAGAAACGTTTCTAGCCGTTTTATCAGCTTTATATAAAATGTCTAACTTTTGATCTGGGGAAATTTTTCTAGGGTCTATGAGATTCGTAGAAAAAGAAGGAATTTTTAAGTCTCCTTTTAAAACTAAAGTTTGACTTTTTTCTTTTGTGGCACTTCTGGAATCTGCTAAAATATCTATTAGAGAAATCAAATGTTCTAAATCTTCATTATTTGTATGTGCGTATAAAACATCCGTTCCATAGATCAATCTAATTCCAATTCCATAATCGATTCCGGCAAAACTTTGTTCTATTTTCCGATCTCTTAAACTTACGGAAGAAGATCTTGTTTCTTCTTCAAAAATTTCCACAAAATCGGCCTTTCTAGAAAGGCCGGCTTCTAAAATCAGTTGAGCTTTATTTATATTCATTCTATTTTTTTAGACTTAGAAACACTTTCAAAGTCCATAATATTTAAGTTAAGGTTTTTTAATTTTTTCTCTATATTTGATTGCGTGTGCAGTTGCTTTCCATCGGATTCGATTCCAAATGACCAATAAAATACTTGTTTCTTCTATTTCAAAACGATAATTGATAATTTCGTCTCCTCCAAGAGCTTTGGATTTATCTAGTAACTCTTTATAACCTGTCTCACCAGTTACCCAGAGTAATAACCAAGAAGTATAAACTCCCTCTGTTTCTACGGTTCCTAAAATTTGAAAATCCTCCGAGTTCAAAATATACTGAGTGTAATTCGTACTCAACCCAGGAACTCGAATATCTCTATAAATACAACTTCCAAATAAAAAAGAAACGATTCCTATAAATAGTATAGTTTTAAATCTCAAAGTTTTCATGAACCTATCTCCTTTATATAAATCCTACAAAAAAACATTATAAATCTCGAATAGATTGATCTTCCAACAATTTACCTTGTAAAGCGAGTTTGATATAATCGATTCCTTTTAGATCGTCGGAATATCTTGGAATTAAATGAAAGTGTATATGTGGAACCATCTCGGAAACGGTTACAGTATAAATTTTAACAGGAGAATGATTTTTATAAATCCAATTTGTGGCAAATTCAAGAGCTTTTCCGAAATCTAAAAAGGATTCTTGAGACCAATCTAAATACGAAGTCCAATGGGAACGAGGTTCTATATAAAGATAACCTTTGAGTTTTTTTTCTTGTTCACTGTGACGTACTGAAAACTCTCCAAATCGAGCTAAAATTTCAGAAGAATCGCAGGACTGATGAAAGTTACAAATAGTACAATCAGACATAGTAAGAACCGAATAGTAGATAAAATCTGTAATGATTTTAGAGATTCTTATCTTGTATAGGAGAAAACGAAATAGCGAACGAATAAAGATCCAATTGTAATAACACAATCTAATTACTTAAATAAGAATCTAACTTGAAATTACCCAGACTTTGAATCCATTTTTTAAATATAGAAACTTTAAGATTTATACGAAGGTTATTTTTTTATAAATGAAATTTATAAAAACGCTTTAAATATTAAAACCTACCAATATAATAATTAATTTCAAGTAAATAGAATATACTCAATTTAGAATTCGATTTAAAATCATATTTGGTATGATTGAAATTCGAATATTCCAGAATTATCTGAATTCGTTTGGAAAAAATAGAATTGTTGAAAAAATCTATATCTACAAAAGATCTTGTTTATTCTTTGTAACAAAAGAAAATTAATTTTTACAACTCTGTGGAAACTATTTTATAGTTACTAATTTCTTTTCAGGAATGAAACAAAAATTTTAGGTGTTACTTAGACTTGATGCTATTCGAATGTATTAAAATAGTATAAAAAGTGAATGGTCGATTTTACCAAAAATGCATAAGTTCTTAAAAATTACGTCAGCCCAAAATTGTTAGTTTTCTGAAGGAAATCCTAGGTTTTTAAACAAGTTCAACATAGTAATTATTTTCATACTTCCAAGTAGTATTAGATATAGATTTTTGTTTTAAAACCTGTAAAAAGACAAAAAGAATCGATTATAAAAATAGTCTATTCGAACCATATTGAAAAATTAATTCTCCATCTGTTTCTATTTTATGGAAACGGGCAATTGAAGCAGTCTTGTTAATCGGAACTAGGGAATTTTTCAACAACTCTAATATAAATATTGCGGTAGAATAATTCCTATTGCACAAATTCGATTATAACAAGTTCGTTTGTAAATTATACGAGCGAAAAAGGCTTGAAACAAAACTTCAAACGTTTGCAATATAAACTCATACAAATATTTTTAGAACTATCAATGTAATTCTATTTAAATTTTTTTAGATGTGGAAACTATTCTGTGCATTTTTAATTTAGAATCTATTGAACAGTTCTAAATAAGATAGAGTTTGAAAGATTAAATAAACATTTTTTTTCAAATTTAAGAAAAAATTAAACTTATAGAATATGAGGTTTTTATGAATCGTCTTTTTTTTGTATTTTTTCTTTTTCTATTTTTGAATCAATCGATAAAAGCAGAAACGTATACAATTACAGAAATAAAAAGATTCTTAAGGGATCCTGCAATTGTAGAAAAATACTGGCTCCTGGAATCAATTCCTGTTTGGCAAAAAGAAGAAGAATCTAGATTAGAAATCTATTTAAAAAAAATACTTTCTACCCAATTACAAAAACAAACTTTCCCTAAAAAAGAGATTCTTAAAACAGAATTCAAAAAAGTTCCAAATCTTGGAGGAATCCGAATTCGAAATCAAAAGTCTACTCTGTTTTCTTTAAAGGATGGATTTCCAAATCTCTCTCAAATTCGTAGTTTTAAAATCCAAGATTATTATATTGATTTTTATTTAGGAAGACAGATAAAAATTTTCCCTGTTGAATTCTTAAAAGCCGGTTTAGTTTGTTCTTTTTATTATTTTTCGGAGGACGAAACTCTTCTTTATTCTCAAGAATCTTCAGAATGGAAAATTACTACAGATAAAACTTTGGGAGAATTGAATTCTTTTTTCAAATTGAAAAGCACATCTTGTAAAGGTTGCGAAAAAATCAGATTGGCAAACGGCACGTTATTCTTCTTTCCTTCTCAATTGACAATTCCCTTTTGGATTCGTCTTGGGATTGGTATTTTGATTTTTATTTTTGCATTAGTGCTTACGTTTTTTTTCTTTCTAAGTTTTTGGATTCGAAATCGAGAAACTCTTCGAAAAGCGATTCAAGCTCAAAAAACATTGGATCAGGAAAAAAAATCGATTCTTTCTCAATAATACTCAAATTTTTGCTATACAAATACTTAGATATATTTTAATTTTGTTCTCAGAAAACCAGGTGACATAAACCTGAGTTTTTGAAAAAAATTGAAATCGATTCATTTTTTTAGATCTCGAAACCTAAATTTGTCCGGATCGGGAGCTATATTAAAAAAAGATCGCCGCTTTTAGATACGCGGTGGCATCGCCAAGAACCGTTAAGGTAGGAGGCAAAAAATATGGGAGAAAGTATCATGAAGAAAGCAAAAGAAGATGCTCCGAGCGTAGATGATTCTAAAAAGTTAGCGATCGAGCAAGCAATGGGCCAAATTGAAAAACAATTTGGAAAGGGTTCGATTATGAAATTAGGATCGGATTCTGCCAAACAAACCGTTCAAGTAATTCCTTCCGGTTCTTTGGATTTAGACATTGCACTGGGTATAGGTGGTTATCCGATCGGTAGAATTGTAGAAATTTACGGACCTGAGTCTTCTGGAAAAACTACTCTCACACTTTCTGCAATTGCAGAGGCTCAGAAAAGAGGTGGTGTGGCTGCGTTTATAGATGCAGAACACGCTTTGGATCCATCTTATGCCAAAAAACTTGGGGTCAATATAGACGAACTTTTAGTTTCTCAACCGGATAATGGAGAAGAAGCATTAGAAATCTGTGAATCTTTAGTTCGAAGTAATGCAATTGATTTAATCGTAATTGATTCTGTGGCGGCTTTGGTTCCCAAGGCTGAAATAGAAGGAGATATGGGAGATTCACACATGGGTTTACAAGCAAGACTCATGTCCCAGGCGCTTAGAAAACTAACTGGTACCATTGCAAAATCCAAAACCGTAGTAATCTTTATCAATCAAATTCGTATGAAAATCGGTGTTATGTTCGGTTCTCCTGAAACTACAACTGGCGGAAATGCTTTGAAATTCTATTGTTCAGTTCGTTTGGATATCCGTAAAATAGAAACGATCAAAGAAAAAGAAGAATCTGTAGGAAACAGAGTACGGGTCAAAGTAGTCAAAAATAAGTGTGCTCCTCCGTTTAAACAGGCTGAATTTGACATAATCTTTAACGCTGGGATTAGCAGAGAAGGTTCTCTGGTTGACCTAGGTGTAAAGCATGATATTATTCATAAGGCCGGAGCTTGGTATTCTTACAATACGGAAAAAATTGGCCAAGGTAAGGAGGCCGCTAAGGAATACTTGAAAAACAACCCTGAAATTGCCTTAACCATCGAAAATATGGTCAGAGATCTAAATTCTCTTCCTTTGTTAGTTCAGGAAAATAATAAAAAATCTCGTAAAGAGGAAAAATTAGAACAGGCCGCAGGCTAAACAAACTGGCTTTCTTTTTAGGAACCCTTGACCGCCGAATGAGAAATCATTCGGCGTTTTTTTTAGTTACAACATTTTACATAGATTAAAATCTTTCTCTAAAGAAACTACGAAGAGAGTTTGTTTTAAATTTTTTATAAGATAAATACGCGGGAGTTCTCACATTTTTTTAAAGAATTTTGTTTTTGTGTGAGTTCCTACATCCTCAAGGTTTAGTACAAAATTCTAAATAACGATTATAGTTAGGATTATGGCAGAGATTAGTATTTTAGGAGCTGGGGGATTAACCGGAAAGGAATTACTTTTACTTTTCTCCCGCCAAAAAGAACATGAAGTAGTTCATATAACAAGCGATAAACTTGCAGGTAAAACAATTTCAGAAGTTTTTCCCGAAGTGTCGTTTCCCAAAAATCTAGTTTTTAAAAAACACGAAGATATTGTTCCTCTAAAATCTTTAGTCGTACTTGCAGTTCCTAATGAAGTTTCTGTGGAATCTGCTCCTAAGTTTTTAGACGCTGGACATAAGGTCATAGACCTTTCTGGAGTTTACAGACTTCATAATCAAGAAATATTAGAAAAATATTATAAACTAAAACATACTCGTTTTAATTATATAAACAGGGCAGTATTTGGTATTCCTGAAATTTTCAGAGATCAATTGAAAAACGCGGATTTTGTTTCTAATCCTGGATGTTTTTCTACCTCTGTGATTTTACCTATATTTTTACTAGGTCAACTTAGAAAAAATCTTAGACCTAGAATTATAGTCGATTCCAAATCAGGGGTTTCTGGCGCAGGAGGAAGGACAGAAGATTCAGGTTATTCTTATACAAGCGTATATGAAAATTTTAGAGCATATAAAATTCTTTCCCACCAACACGAACCGGAAATCCGGGAATATGTTTATTCTAAATCTGGACTTTCCGATCCGGAGGTAATTTTTACTCCTCATTTACTTCCTGTTTATAGAGGGATTCTTTCCACAATCGTATTAGAATTTGATTCTGAACCAGAGCAAGATCTTATTTCTATTTTAGAAAACTCTTCTTTAAATGAACCTTTTATTCGTATTTTAAAAACTCCCGAAGAGATTGAATTAAAAAAGGTGCAACATACAAATTTTCTAGACATTTCGCTTCGTAAAAGAGGAAACACGTTAGTCGTTGTTTCTGCACTGGATAATCTAGTAAAAGGTGCCGCGGGTCAGGCTTTACAAAACATCAATTTAATGACTGGAGCCAAAGAAACCTTGGGGTTACTTCCCTAATCTCTATGGAAAAAACAAGTCTATATCATCTAATCAGAGACGTAGCTTCCGTTTATTCGGATAGGCCCATGTATTGGATTCGAGAAGAATCCGGAGATTTTAGAGGAATCTCTTATAAAGATTGGTATGAAAATCTAAAAAATCTTTCTACATTTCTAATCGATCTAGGAATGCACAAAGGAAATACGGCCGGACTTATCTGTGATAATCGATACGAATGGTCTCTGTGTTCCCTTTCGTTAGTTACGATTGGATGTGTAGATGTACCTCGCGGGTGCGACGCGACAATAGAAGATCTGAAATATATATTAGAACATTCTGAAGCTAAGATTCTTTTTTTAGAAAATGAGAAAGTACTAAAGAAGTTATTAGAAAATAAATCCAGTCTTGCCAAAGTGAAAACGATTCTTCTTATAGACCCTCCTACAAAATGGAAAGACTTAGAAAATTCTCGCGCATTACTTTCCGGAATCCAATTTTTATTTTTAGAAGACGCACTTTTGGAAGGAGAAAAATCTAGAATCAAAAAGGGAGATAAAACTTATGATCAAAGAGGTGAATCTTTAGGCGGAAAAGATTTAGCAACGATCATTTATACTTCTGGAACAACGGGTGCTCCGAAAGGTGTAATGTTAAATCATAGAAGTTTTACCTGGGGAATTCATCAAATCCAAGAATTCATTCCTGGTTCCTACAACGATAGAACCATCCTATTTTTACCGCCTTGGCATATTGCAGAAAGACTTTTAGAAACAACCCTCATTGCCTGGGGAGCTTCAATGGCTTGTTCTTCTATCCCGACGATTCCAGCGGATATGCAAAAAGTAAAACCTACGGTTTTAGTTTCTGTTCCTAGACTTTGGGAGGGTCTTTATAAAAGAATTTATGATACTGTCAGAAAATCCTCTCCTTTCAAACAAAAACTTTTTCACTTTGCGGTTAAAATGGCCGAGATTACCACAAGCCTTCAAGATACAATTCGAGATTCTTATGCTACCACGGAAACAGAAAACCCAAATCAGAAATTGTTAGATCGTTTTATTGCGAGTGTATTTTTACTTTCCTTGGTTCCGATCAAAATCCTTTCCAATAAAATTTTAGAAAGAGTAAGAAATCTATTCGGTGGTAAAATTAGATTCGCGTTATGTGGTGCTGGGGCTATGCCTTCACATATTCAATTTTTTTTTCGAAGTGCCGGAATCCATATCATCGAAACCTACGGAATGACTGAAACGACCGGAATCGGAGCTATTGGTGAATTTCCAATTCCAAAAAATGGAGCCATCGGTGCTCCGTTACCCGGAACCGCAATCAAACTTGTAGGAGAAAACGGTAAAGTTGTTACAACTCCAGGCGAAAAAGGAGTCGCTTGGCACAAAGGTCCTCACGTAACAATGGGCTATTATAAAGAACCTGAAAAAACTTCCAAGGCATTACAAGACGGATGGTTGGATTCAGGAGATATTCTTACTTGGACTCATACTGGAGAATTAAAATTTGCAGGAAGAGCAAAGGATACGATCGTTCTTTCCGGTGGAGAAAACTTAGAACCTGCTCCGATCGAGGCAAAACTTACAGAATCAGAATTTATCAATCAAGTGATCGTAGTTGGTCAGGATCAAAAAAACCTGGGAGTTTTAATTGTTCCTTTTTTTGATCGTGTTCAGGAAGAATTTCAAAACCAAGCAGTAAAAATTCCAAAAGATCCGACTGAGTGGAGTTCTTCCAAAGAAGTCACCACGTTTTTTAAAAACATAGTTAAAGATAAAATTTCCACAAAAGCGGGTTTTAAATCCTTTGAAAAGATCGCTCATGTTCATATACTTTCTAAGGAGTTTGAAAAGGGAAAAGAAATGACAGAGACAATGAAACTCAAACGAAACGTTATTTTTGATTTATATCAAGATGTAATTCAATCTTTGTACGATCATGATGAAGATTAAACTTCCAAAAACCACTCTAATCTGTTCTGCGATCAAAGAAGAAGTAGATCAGATTTTAAAATTAGAAAAATTTACGGTTTTTGTTTGTGGAATCGGAAATTTAGAAGCAGGTTTAAATCTTCAAAGATTTTTATTAGATTGTCTAAATAATAAAAACTTAATATTCCCTACTCAGGTTTTATTTATAGGTTCCGCAGGTGTATACCCTTGGTTACATTCTAATTTTTGGAAAAATAAATTTGGATTTTCGTTTCAGTTTGAAAATCAGGAACTTGCCAAAATAGAAAGAAAAGTTAGAGTTCCAGAAACGGTTCCGGATGAATATGAGTTTTCCCATTCTTTCGAGTTTAAATCCGTAGAAGAAATTTTAATTTCAAAAACGAACGCTACCGGTTCAATCACAATAGACAATGTTTCCGGAAAATCTTTAGAATACTTAAGAGAACACGACTTAGGTTTTGAAAATATGGAATGTTTTGGACTTGCAAAGGTTTGTAATCATTTTCAACTTCCTTTTTATTCTTTTTTTGCATTAACAAATACCGTTGGACCTCTAGGAAGTGAAGAATGGAAATTCAATTATAAAAAGGAATCCGCAAAACTTCAGGAATTTCTTTTATCTTTTTTTCTTTAAGAATTTTTTTCCTGGATAAAATAAATCGTAGATTTCTTCGAGATGTTTTTCTGCTTCTTCTTCTCCTTTGCGAATAATTTCCCTAAACTTATTAAAATCAAAAAAGGAAAATTCTTCTATATGAAGATTGATAAATAAATCCATTTTATCTTTTCTAAGTTTTGTGATCTCCCTTCCTTCTAACGTGATTGCTCTTCCCATAATTTTGAGGATAGGCGGATATTTTAAATCTTCCCAAAGATTCTTAAAAAAAGATTTTCCTGTGATCTTTCTATCTTCTAAAAGTCTTACAATTGCCTCGTCTCTCAGAGGAGAAACATTTACGGATAAAATAATATCTGCTCCTTTTTGTCTAATTAGACTTTCTGGAACGTTATTGATCACTCCCCCGTCTACGAGCAGATGATCTCCGTGAAAGATAGGAGGAAACATTCCAGGCAAACTCATCGCCGCAGCTAACGCTTCCCAGACAGGTCCACGATCCATCACATATTCCTCTCCACTATGAAGATCTACTGCGGATGTTACAAAAGGGATTTTTAAGTCTTCAATCAGCGTCGAACCGAACGCTTGTTTCAACATTCGAATCATTTTTTTACCTTTAAAAAAGGAAACAAGTGGAATTGTAGGATCAAAAGGTTTGTCCAATCCTCCAAAAAATTTATAGATCATTTTATAGATCGTTTCCGTATTTTCTCCACGAGCATACAAGGCTGCAATTACTGCTCCAAAAGAAGCTCCAGAAACCACGTCGACTTTAATATTCTCTTTTTCTAATGCTTTTAAAAGCCCGACATGTGCAAGAGCTCTTGCCCCTCCCCCTCCTAAAGCGAGTCCTCTCATTCTGGACACAAGATATCTAGAGAAAGTTTCTTCTTTATGAAATATTTTTTGATGTTTTACACTGTCTTCTGGTCGTATAGAATTGACGGAATCTACATAACGAATCGTTCTTCCCGCAAAATTACGGATTCTAGATCGGAAATAAGATATAATTTCAGTTTTTTTCTTTTGGTTACGTTCTGGATTATCTTCCCAAAAAACAATCTGATCCGCTTGCAAAAGTAGTTTATCAAATTCAGGTTTTAAACCTACTTGTTGAAAATATAAATGAATAATTGGAAATTTATTTCTGAGTAAGGATAATTTTCGAATTGCGTCTTGTAGGCTGACCTTTTCGAAGGACTCCATGGGAACTAAAGTCATCTTTCCAACGTGGGAATAACCTCCTATCTCAACGATCGCATCTAACTTTTCTTTATAACCTTGTACTTCTTCCAAAGGAACATGACAAATCATCCTTCTGGGAAGGGATGTTATTTTATTATCTGGTTCTAGATGTTCTCTAAATCGATTGCTCATCAAACGAATTAAATTTCCGGAAAGAATTGGTTCTTTTTGGGCTAGCTCTAAAAAAAAATGTCCATCCAAAACATAAAGTAAAGTATCCATCACAGCAATCGCAGAACCTGCGTGTTGTGTTCTGGTCATGAGACTATTTTCTGCAAAAAATTCTCCCTCACCCAAATACTTTACTGATTTTCCAGATTCTCCGAAAGTAAGCATTACCTCGCCATGTCTGACTATAAAAAGTTTATCTGAAATATCTCCTCTATAATAGATTACATCATGATTATATATGTTTCTTTCTTCGATATTTTGATAAATACGAGTTAGAACAGCTGGGGATAATTTTTGAAACAAAGATATTCCAGAAAGAAACTTTAAAATTTCGGGATGAATTTTTCGTGCCATAAAACTCAAATGACTCTATTTTAATAAGACGAGAAAGTAAAGAATTTCTCAATAGATCATTCTACAATCACGTTTCTTGATGCGCTTTTCTCTTGATTTTCTGGCTTGTCGTCCAATGTTATACACAATGGCTTTACAAGCGAACTCCGTCGTATCCATTTTCAGACAATCCGTGGTAAACTGGCATAATAAAGAAACGGCCAACCCTTTTCCACCTGACAGTGTAGAGTCGATTCTTTATAATAAAAATCAAATTGATACAATCCAGTGGCACGTAGAAGATGAAATCCGCAGACCCGATTTGCCGGATAAAGAATTAGTCGGTTTTAAAAGACAAATTGATAAACTCAATCAGGAACGAACTGATCTAGTAGAAATTTTAGACGATCGTATTTCTTCCGAATTTCAAAACGTTCCTAAAAAATTTGGAGCCAGAATGAATTCGGAAACTCCAGCTTGGTTGATAGATCGAATGAGTATTTTAGAACTCAAAATCTATCACATGGAAGAACAAACTCAGAGAAAGGACGTAAATGAAAATCATATTCTCGCTTGTAAACGTAAACTTGAGGTACTTTTAGAACAAAGAAAAGATCTTTCCCAATGTTTGGATGAACTTTTGGAAGATTTAAAAAACGGTGATAAATTCTATAAAGTTTATCGTCAGATGAAAATGTATAACGATCAAAATTTGAATCCTTCTCTTTATTCTAAAAAATCATGAATTTATTAGTCATGAGGTTTTCTGCCATGGGGGACGTCGCTCTTATGGCACCTGCAATCATAGCAATCGCGGCAAAATATACAAATATCCAACTTACTATTGTTACACGAGGAAATTACGCTCCTTTCTTTTATAATATTCCAAATGTAAACGTAGTTGGTTTTAATTTAAAACGGTATCGGGGAATTTTAGGTCTTTATAGACTTTTCCTGGAAATCAATAAGTTAGGCCCTTACGAAAAAGTAATCGATCTTCATTCTTCCGTTCGTTCCAGATTGATCAGCCTTCTTTTTTCCATTCGCGGAATTGGAGTATTTCGGATCGTAAAAGGAAGAAAAGAAAAACTCAGACAAATTCGTCAGAAGAAAAAAATCCTTACTCCCCTTCCTCATACAGTAGACCGTTATCTCAAAGTTTTTGAACACGCTGGTTACCCCGCTTCTGCAAGAAAAGGTCCTTGGATCAACGTAGATCCAGAATCCAAAATATTCGCAAAGGAATTTTTCGAATCTCAGAATATTCAAAAAAAAGAAAGTCTTTGGATTGGCTTTGCTCCGTTTGCAGGCCACGCCCTAAAAGAATGGTCTAGGGAAAAAAGTAAAACTCTACTTAAACTTCTTTTAGATGAATTTACTGGGGTCAAAATTTTTCTTTTTGGTTCTAAAGAAGAATCTAAAATTCTTTCGCAGTGGGGACAAGGTCTTGAGGAATCCGTTAAAATAGTTTCTGGAGGTAAGTTGGGAATCCGAGGTGAATTAGGAATTATGGAAAGAATGGACGTAATAATAGGTATGGATTCGTCTAACGTTCATATAGCGGCGCTTCTCAAAAGACCCGTGATCGGAATTTATGGAACCACACATCCCTATTCCGGTTTTGCTCCTTTTGGTCAAGAAGATTCAGGAGTATTACAAATAGATCATTTACCTTGTAGACCTTGTAGTATCTACGGAAACACCACTTGTTACCGAAAAGATTTTGCTTGTATGGAATGGATTCAGCCCGAAGATGTAATTAAAAGAATCCGAGTCGTTTATAACATAAACACTTTGTTTTAATAGATCTGAATTTTTTACACGCTCTGTTTTTAGCGTAAATTCACTGTTAAAAGATTTGTTTTATAAAACCTGATTTTTCTGTAAAAATAAAATGTAGTAACTACCGCAAACATCTATATTTTACGATTAAATTTTGAAAAATTCCATAGTGAAGATTTGTAAAATTGCTTCAATTGTCCATTTCAATACAACGAAAACAGATCAAGAATTAATTTTTCAACAACTCTATTTTATTTTTCTTACATTGTTTGTCGCAACACGCACTTTATAAAAGTATAATATTTATTTAGTCCGCCCACAAATTGAATTTGCAGTAAAAGGCCGTTTTGACGTTTCTTCGGATTCACAAACGGTTTTAGTAAAATTTAAATTTATAATGAATCGTAAAAAAATATTTCAAAAATCTTCTGTTTATTTTGAATAAGTTTTATATGTATTTATTCAAAATATCTTAAGAACTGATCCAAAGGGTCTGGAAGGGAAAAAAGCATATTGATAAGTGTATTTCTTTTTTTCTTATTTTTAACGCTAGCGATCGTTTTATAAACTTCTTCCATTTTATCTACACACGAGTTCATTTCATGACTTTTAGAGATTTTGAGGGACTCTTTCGAAAATTTTTCATAAAGAACCGGATCTTTTAAAATCGAAATCGCTTTTTCGGCAATTCCCTTTATGTCAAAAGGTTTTGCAATATATCCGTTTTTTCCATCGTGAATGAGTTCCGGAATTGCAAAAGAATCCACTCCTACCGCAGGAAGTCCACAGGCCACAGATTCTAAAATTACAAGTCCTTGTGTTTCCATTGTAGAAGCGGTCAAAAATAAATCGTACTTAGGGTATTCTTCCGGAAGTTGTTCCCTTTTGATAAAACCAGTGAAAGTCACAAAGTTTTCCACTCCTAAATTCTGAGCCTGTACTTTCAAAGAAGGAAGTGCCGGGCCATCTCCGATGATCGTAAGTGTGGAATCTGGAATTTCATCATGAATCAATTTGAATGAATTTAAAATTACATCGCAATTTTTTTCGTAAGAAATTCTTCCTACGTGTAAAAGTTTAGGTGCAGAACCCAGTTGTTTTATGCTTCCCTTGAAGCTAGTCAAATCGAGTCCATTGGATATAACCGCAATTTTAGTTTTTAAACCGAATTCGCGGAGTTGTTTTTCAATCAAATGAGAAGGTGAAATGATAAGATCACAACGTTCGTAAATATTATTTGAAATTTTAAGAATGATCTTTTTGCGTATATTAAATTTATCAAATTTTTCTATCTTTCCTAGATCTTTCATCTTTAACTTTTTATTCGATTTACTAACTCTTAAAAAAAGTTTATCTAATTTTAAAAGTCTATAGAAGGAAAGATACATTTCTTGTTCGGACATCAAAGTATGATATGTTCCGATTGTAGGAATTCCGTATTTTTCAGTCGCATTAATTCCATAAAGACCCAACAAACCAGGAGTATGAATATGCACCAGATCCGGTTCAAACTCCTTAATGATCCTTTTGATTTTAGTGGGAGAAGGAAGAACCACTTTAATGTCAGGATAACTTGGTAGGTAACCGCTTCTAAATCTTTCGACCCGAATTCCATCTCCTAAGGAATCGAAATCCCCTTCTCCGTATTTAGGACAACAAATTGCAAAGGTATGACCTCTTTTTGCCAGAAGATCTGCGAAATTTCTCATAGAAATTGCAACACCGTCCACCTTCGGAAGAAAGGTATCAGAAAAATAAAGAATTCTCATTAAAGATCTCCCTCGTTACAGGATTCATTAAAATCCAAAGTTACCCTTTGGGTGGAAATAAATATCGAATTTACAATTCCCAGGTTTTATAAAATCTGGGTTTCAATCGATTAGAGAAGATGTCCGAACGTCTTAGAAAAATCACTCTTTTTTTATTTTGCTCAAGTATCATAGCAATTGGCCTATCCGTATCTATCAGCCAAGGATTTTTAGTACTCGCTTTTTTATTTTCTCTATTCTCATCAAAAACTTCCGGATTTTGGAAAGAACCTATCATTTTGATCGGATTTTTATTTTTCAGTTGGTATCTAGGTGATTTTTTAATTCATTCTTTTAGAGAAGAAAATTTTAAAATTTACTCTAAAACAGCATTTAACTCAGAACTTAAGGATATTTTTCTTTTTATCGGTTTATTACTATCTTGGAATTTAAGAAAAGAAGAACTTCCCACTGTTCTCAAAGCTCTAAACGTGTTGTTTTGGGTTCTACTTGTAACTGGTTTTATTTCTAGTTTTTCTCCGGTTAGACTTTCCAGACTTATCAGCGATTTATATAGAGAATCTTCTAATTGGAAGTTTACACATCCAATGGGCCAAATTGGCGGAGTATCCATTTATCTACCAATCGGTTTGATGAATACGCATCTAACCTTCGGAGGACTTCTACAGTTCTTTTTTACGATGCCTATTTTTCTTTTTTTGAAATCCTTATTTGATAAAAATTTCAAAAAAGCAGGAATTTACGGGATCATACTTTTGTTTTTTCTTTATGTAGTTTTTTTAAATAATGCCAGATCATCTTTGTTAGGTGGTCTATTTTCTTCTACTACCGCATTGATTGTGTTAGGTGTTATTCGTAAAGAATTACCTTTTACAAAAATTATTCTTTTTACAATTGGGATTTTTACTTTTTTACTTTTTGTAGGAATTGGACTTTCATTTACACAAGCAGGACAAAAAATCACGGATCCTCTTTTTGGAAAAGAAAAACATACAGACGCAGGAAGAGCGTTTATTTGGGACTCTACATTTCCTTTGATCGAGAAAAACCCGTTTACCGGAGTTGGTCCGGGCAATTATAATCGAGAAATTGGAAAGTCTAGAATCGAACATTCCGAAGAATACAGAGAACTTTATTATTTTTATGAAACGACTCAAAGAGGACACGCGCACAACGACTATTTTCACCTTTTAGCCGTTTTTGGAATTCCATCCTTTTTACTTTTTCTTTTATTAGGAACTGAGTTATACCGTAGATTGATAACTACAAAACTTTCCTATGAACATTCTTTGTATTTTTTTGGTTTATCTGGATTTTTTATTTCAGGGTTATTCCAATGTTATTTTCAAGACGACGAAGTAGTGATTTTATTTTGGATTCTTTGTGGGCTTTTTTTAAGGCTTTCAAAAAATCAATCTGATTTCGTTGAAGTGGCTTAAACACAGCTTTTTTCCCTGTTTCAATTTTATTTTTTTTGTTCATTTTATGTTTTACTGATTTTTATAAAATTGAGTAGTGCAAACTTTTAGTACAAGATTATGTTTTAATACAAAATGTTAGTATTTTTGTATATAGGCATTAGTAATATCTATAACAATACGTTCCCAAATTATTAACTTGATTGATTGGAACTTTCTCAGCTGGTAAATACTCTTTAGACAGAAAAACACTTTCTCTAAAAGAAATAATTTCGTGAATCAATTCTGCATATTCTATTCCTTTTTTTGAATATTCGTGAAAACAAAATGCAAGAAACAAAGAATCATATTCAAAAAATAAAATTCCCTCGGTAGAATTAGGAACAACCGAGATAGAGTTTTCAGAAGTATTCCAAGGGATACGAATTGGCCCGTTTCCTCTTTGATAAAGGAAAATAGAATTCGGATTATTAAATTCTTCCAGACTATTTGGAAATAAT
This sequence comes from Leptospira interrogans, assembly GCF_900156205.1. GTDB lineage: Bacteria > Spirochaetota > Leptospiria > Leptospirales > Leptospiraceae > Leptospira > Leptospira interrogans. Next base: position 131,336 of record NZ_FTNA01000002.1, on the reverse strand, counting down.
AAATTTCCAGACTGAATGGAATAAAATATCGGCATAAATAAATAGACAGGTTTTCTTTCAAAATCTGGTAAAAAATCTTCGGATATACGTTCCGAAGAAATAAACATTAAGTTTCCTTTTTTAGATCTTAGAATTCCGTTTTCTCTAAAACGCCTTGTTTGAACTGGATGATTGGTTTTTTTTCCGGAAAATCCGCTACTAGAAGAACTAAAATCAGAAACTTCCTTACAAAATTCTGTAGGAGAAAAATCATATTCTAAAATAGAAGTAAAAAATGATTTTCCGGATTCTAAATAAAAAGATTCCTCTTTTGAATTATCACTTCTACAAATTGTCTGTTCTACCGAAATTGAATCTTCAGAATAACCAAAAAAAACTTGATTAGAAACTTCTTCCACATGAAACGGAATTGGTTTATACGGAATTGCGTTCCATCGAATTCGTTCCCATTCTTTTGAGTAAGAGTCGATCAAGTATGGATCTTTTGTCTTAAAAAGAATTTCACGGTTGTTATCTCTGGCGCTGATAGAAAAGTTATACGAACCTGAAATTAAAACCTGATCATCCAATATCATTGTTTTATGATGTAATAAACCTCCTTTTCCAAAAGAATCTAAAGAAATAGTTTCTTCGTTTCCGTCTCCCGCAATTTCAGAACTCGGGTTCCTAAAAACGTTCGCTAAAAATTTTCCTTCCGTGTCCACAGGAGAATCATAAATACCTTTTACTTTTATACCTTTAAGGTCAGCCAAAGCCAATCTGGAAGTCAAAACGGAATCAAAATGATCAAAGATCAAATATTTAATTTCGCTTTGTGAATGGTCCACTTCTCTTAAAATAAGATTTTGAATCAATCTTCCTTTTGCAGGAGAAATATAAAATTCAAAAGGAGGAATGTTCAGAGAAACAAATTTTTCTTCTAAAAAAGAATAAAAATTTTCTATTTCAGAATCGAATAGATCAAAAGAAACATAACCGTTTAAATCGTTTTCTAAACCGTACCATGTGAAATTTCCGGAACCTAAAAAAACTTTTTTACGATCTACAATGAGTATTTTAGAATGTTGTAAACCTGATTTTTCCCATTTCCGAAACCACCCCAGGCTTTTTAATTCGAGAGGGTATTCTTTTTCCGGATCTGCAAGTATTTGAATTGTAACTCCTCGTGCATTTGCATTTTTCAAAGCGTCCAAAATTTCTAGATCATCGAAGGAATAAATCCAAAGGTCGATTGAAAATTGAGAACTCTCTATAAGTTTTAAAATTTTATCCCTTACATTCCTTTTTTTGAAAGCAGGAACAAAACGTCCTGAAAACGAAAAATGAGTTTCTACTTTTCGTAATCTTCCCCACTCTAACCAAAATAAGTCAGAATCATTTTGATTGGAACAAGCAGCTAAACAAATAAAAATTAAAATATATAAAGAAAGCTTTAGAATCATAAGACGACTCCAGAAGAAATTTGAAAAAACATTTCTTTTTTAGAATTTTCTAAATCACTCCAGGAACCACCCAGCGAAAGTTTCCAATAGTAAAAATTAAATTTAGAGTTTTCAGAAGGTACATAAATCCAAGTTTGAATCAAAAATTCTCTGAGAAAATCTTTTCTAAAACTATCTCTGGAAACAGTAAGCGCTCCGGAGTTTCCTTTTGTGTCCGAAAGAAAAAAGTAAGAAGCCATATAAAAACGAAATCGCATTAATGATTCTTGATATTCTAGATTAATACCAGTCCAAGCAGATTGACGTTTTCCACCTTGAATTCCGGATTGTTTTTCCAAACCTTTTTCCGTAATCCAAGCAGAAGGATAAAAATCCAGACTTTGATTTGTACTAAATACAGGAGAAGGAGAAGAACCAATTCCTATAAAACCTAATTCCAGAATCTCTCCGTTTTCACTTATTTTATCTCGATCCGGAAGAAAACCAAAGACATCAAATTTCCAAAAATTTCGAGAGGCACCAAAAGAAATCAAAACGGCTTCTCCTGAAATAGGAATCATACTTGTATTTCTAATTCGATTCCAACCAGTTTTATCCTGTCCTCTAACTAAAATCCCAGATAAAAAACAATAAAACCAAACGTATTTAATTTTAAACTCTATCGTAGAATGAGTGAGATAATCCCTATCTCCAGAAGAAACGTTTTCAATATTTAAGTCATTTGTATATCTACCCCAATTTTGAAGATTTAAATATTGAAAACGAAATCCGGTTTCTAAAAACGTAAAATCGTAACGATAACTAATTCCACCTCTATAACGATTTTTGAATGTATTTGAAAAAGAATTTTTGGCGTCAATTTCACCAATAGGTTTTTTTGTGTTTAAAATTTCATTTTTAAGTCCGTTCTTATCAAAAACGGAATAACCAGAATAAAAATCAAACAAATCAAAACGAACACGTCCTGATTTACCCAAGTCAGCTTTGACTGAAATTCCATCTGTTCCATCTAACCAATCCGTAAACGCAGATGTTTTAAATTCCTCCCGAACTCTTCCAAAAATTAAAAAAACGTTATCTTTTTTAAGTTCTAAAAATAAATTTTTACCTGCAAAAAAGTATGCCTTAGATTCATTAGAAGCACTTAAATCAGCCTCTAATTGAATTTTCAAATCGGATGTTTTTAAACTTTGATTGATTCCTGAATGAAATAAAAATGAGTTCATTCTCAATTCTTTATGAATTTTTTCTTTCTCTAATTCGGAAAGGTTCTCAGTTTTTTGAATCGTTGCCAATCCCCAGCCCATCCAAGAAATTTGAGTCCAACCTTTATTTTTTTCCGAAGAGTAAATAGGAAAAAACATTATAAAAAAGGAATATATGAAAATTTTTTTCATAAACGTTCCTTCTTTTTAATTTCATAATCGGAAATAGAATCTCCAGTTCGATTTTCTTTAAGAAGAATCAGATCGTCTGTTTCTGCATCAATTGCAAACGGAAACGGAGAAAGTTGATTCCCATAACTGTGAATATGAAATAGAACACCTTGAATTTCCTGGAATAAATCTAACCCTTCGTTTTTACCAATTCCATTTCCAATGGTGTTCGTTTTATCGATTGTAAAAATTTTACGAAATGTAACAGAACTAAATGGAACGGATTCGTTTTTAAAATTCGGAGAAAGAACATAACCACATTCTCCGGAATTCAAAAAACGGTCTCCAAACGACCAAGTAAACGTAGAAGGATTAAAATCATTCCAGCCGACTGGAAGATTGTTTCCGAAACGAAATGAATATTCAACCAAACGATCTGCAGAAGAACTGTCTCTAATTTCTAAACTGCGAATGTCAACAGAACCCGAACCTAAATTGCAGATCGAAAACCATTCGTTAGTTGTTACGGAGGGATTTGGATAAATACCTGAAATTAAAATTCCAGACGACCCTGGAATTCCTATAAGCCCTTCTCCTCCTAACGGAATCAGATAGGTCATTGAGTTTTTTAGAATATCTGTATTTTCTAAAATTTTAATATACAATTCACTCCATAAACTTAAAAATTTAGAAACGTTTAGATGAATCGAAAAATTCGGCTGATATTTAAACGTTTCGATGACCCCTGCCTGATTCTGGGTAAAATTGAAACTGATCCAAGGGTCTAAAATAGAATTTAAATTTTCTGAATATTCTTTATACAAAAATGGAAATGTTCTATTTTCATATCCCGGACTTGCTTCCGTGCCTACACAACTAGATTTACGTTCTAAAGAATCAGAAAGAGCGCTGTTTTTCCAAACGCTTTTACCGGACAAAGTTTTTACTTTAATCACGGACCTTCTCAATTTTTGAGAAGTGGAATTGATCCCCATAGAATCCCAAATAACCCAATCACTCCCGTTTTTTTCATCAGTGGAAAGAAGTCTGATTTTTCCTATATTCGATAAATTGAATTCAGGAACGATCCAAGTCTCCACATTTGGAAAACAAATCAATTTACCGATGGAAAAAACGTTTTTTCCTGGTTGTAAAGAAGTTAAAAAGCGATAACTTTTTGTTCCTGAAATAATTTCTAAAATTTGAGAAGAAGCAGACCCGGAATCTATTTCTATAAACCGATCCGCGCTTATGGAAGAATTTCCATCATAAGAACCCATCCAAGAAATTTCAGAAACTTCCGCAACTTTGTTCCAAGAAGAATCTGAAATTTCAGTTCTTTTACCTGGACTCATAAAATGAAAATCAGATATTTCGGAGAGAAAAGAATCAGAAGTAATTCTAGGATGTGGAATTTTGATTCCGTTTCGAAATAAAATTGAAAAAACGGAACCATCGATTCTTTTTAAAATTGGAGTTTCTAAAAAACCGTTGGAAAGAATTTTTATTTTTTTAGAAATTCTATCCTTTAGAAAAATAGTATTTTTATATTCAAAATCCTTTAAATCTACTTGAGAAAGTAAAATTTCTCCTTTGATAAAATCTCTTTTTCCTAAGGTTAAAATTTCCCCCGGTTTTAGAATTTTTGTATCCAACCAAATCGGAATTTCTTTTTCTCCGCTTTCTAAGGATAAATAGTTTGGGTTGCATATATTATTTCCAAAATATTCTAAATCTATAAATTTATGTTTAGAATTTAATTTTCCATCCAAAAATAGACCGGTAAGATTAGCTTCTTCAATTTGAAAATTATCTAAATTACAAAAACTTAAATTACTTTCAGAGTTTAGATCTCCAGTTTCGTTAGAAAACGAAAAACCTGGATTCATACAAAATCTTTTTAAAGAATTAGAAACAAAAAAATCGGAACAGGTAGAATAAAAGTCATTCTGAGAAGAATAATATCTTTCTCCTTCTAAAAAATTTTTTTCTGAATTTTTATAAATCTGTAGTATTTCTTTGGACTTTAAAGTTAAATTTCCCTTTTTCTTTAAATCCAACCAAGAAAAGTAACTCAACTCTGAACCCGGAAGAACACTTCCAGATTCGGTTTTAAGAATAGTTTCTCCCGGAATTAGAAATTGAGTTCCAGAAAATATAGAATAAGATCCGGAAATTGTTTCTAATTCTAAATCTTGAAAACAAATGGGTTCTTTTTTAGAATTCGAAAATTCTAAAAATCTTCCCACAGAAGATTCAGTTCCACCAAAAACTTCGCTTAAAACGGGAAGATCGTTTTTACATAGATTTATAATATTTAGATTTTGTTTTTGAATTTGAGAAAAAAAATCGGTGAGCACAGATTCGTTACCTGGAATTTCCAGGACCAACGAACTTGTAAAACTTACAAAATCTCTAGAAGAAAAAAGAATCCTAACTTTTCCTTTCGTAGCCAAAACGCTAAAACCCATAAAAGAGTTTGTAGAATGAGGTCTTAAGATAGAATTTTCAGAAAAGACACTGATCCAATTTGTTTCCGGAAATTTTTCCTTTTTTAACATTCGATCCAATTCCTTAGAACCGGAAAGAACAAACCAATCTTTGTTTATATCTTCTAAAAGATTCTTATTTAATTGAATACTTATGCTGGCTTGATCATATAAAGAATAATCTAAAAATTCTGGTTCTAAACCTGAATTCTGATGTGTACTCCAGAAATTTAAAATATTCTGTAATTCTAATTCTGTATTTCCGTTTTGATCCGGAAAACAAACGGATATTCCAAAAACAGAAACCGTCCCGCTAAACAAACATACAATTCCAGGAGCAGTATGTATTTTAACGCTTGGATTTTTCCATTCTTCCAGGATTTCTTTTTGAATTTCTTGATTGAAGGTATTTTCGGGTTCGTAGAAAAATTTAAATTCTCCTACATTTGTAATCGGAAATAAAAACGCAGAATTTCCTTTTCCACGGCAAGAATCGAGTGTAAAAAGAAGAAACGAAGCTACAAAAACGAATTTGAATTTCATGTTTCCCTCCACCTGATACGGTTTAGGGAAAATACGTTTCGTTTTGAATTTTAGAGATTTTTTATTCTTTTTTTTGAAGTTGTTTTAAAATTTTTTCGGCGAGATTTTCTCCAATTCCAGGAACTAAAAGTAACTCTTCTTTTGTAGCTTCTTCGATTTTTTTTTCTCCCGAGAAATGTTGTAAAAGTAACTTACTTCTTTTAAAACCTATATCTGGAACCTCTTGAATCAGAGAACGCATCGTTTCCTTATTTCTACGGGATCTATGATGGCTGACTCCAAACCTATGAGCTTCATCTCTGAGATGACGCAAAAGTTTCATTCCGGGAGAATTCATATCAAATATAAACGGTTCGTTTTCGCCTGGAAAAAAAATTTCTTCTCTTTTTTTAGCAAGACCTACCATAGGAATTCCCTCGGCCCCCGCTTCCACAGCCGCTTCGCAAGCCTTTGTTAACTGAGTTAGTCCTCCGTCGATCACGATAAGATCCGGAAACACTCCTTCTTCATTGATGATTCTTTGTAGACGTCTAGAAATTACTTCATGAATCATTCCAGGATCGTTGATCCCTTCGTAACCTCGTATATTATATTTTCTGTATCCTTGTTTAAATGGTTTTCCTTCTACAAACATCACACCACTTGCAACCGGTTGCGAACCTTGAAAATGGCTAATATCATAACATTCTATAATATGAGGAAGACGTTCTAAAGAAAACATTTCTTGAATTTCTTTTAAAGATGCCGTTTGATCTCTATAATGAGTTGCGAGTAATCTTTCTGACAATCCAAGTTCAGCATTTTTTTCAGCGATTTTTAAAAGAGAACGTTTATCTCCGCCCTTAGGAAATTTGATTTTAGGTCTAAATCCAGTTTTTTCCTGTAGAACGTCTATGACGGGAATAACTTCATCTTGAATATCCGCAGGAATAAAAATACAAGGCGGAACCAAAGAGGCGTTTAAATAATAGTCCCTAAAAAAAGCTCCTAAGATTTCCGAATTTTCTGCGTCTAAAACTCCTTGAATTGGAAAAGACTTTTTAGTTTCTAATCTTCCACCTCTAATTTCTAAAAGAATCACTTGTCCTTCGTCTTGTTTTCTGGCAAAACCAATTACGTCTTCGTCTCCTCCTTCCAAGCTAACAACTGTTTGTTTTTCTCTAAAATTTTGGATTCTCTGGAGCATATCTCTATAACGCGCCGCCTTTTCAAAATCCAATCGCTCAGAAGCATTAGACATCTTTATATTTAAATCACTTACAAGAGATTCTTTTCTACCCTCTAAAAATTGAATCACTTGATCTATTATAACTTTATAATCTTCTACTGGAATATTTCCCTGGCAAGGCCCTAAACAACGACCCATATCAAAATTTAGACACGGTCTTCTAGGTCTAGGTAAAGGAAGAACTTGTCTAGTTTTACGAACCGGAAAAATTCTCAAAATAATGTCTAATGTTTCTCTAGTCGATTTAACGTCTGAATAAGGTCCAAAATAACGATCTCCGTTATCCTTTAGTTTTCTAGTAACATAAACCATCGGATAAGGTTCCGACAAGGACACACAAATATAAGGATATTTTTTATCGTCTTTAAGACGAACATTAAAGCGAGGATTGTGTTTTTTAATCAGAGTCGCTTCTAAAATCAAAGCTTCTTTTTCAGTTCCGGTAGCGATCCAATCTAGATCGAAAATTTCTCTTTGAAGTACTTTTGTTTTTACATCCGGATGATTTTCCTTAAGATAACTTCGAACTCTTTTGTCTAAATTTTTAGCCTTACCTACATATAAAACTTCTCCTTTTTTAGATTTCCAAAGATAACAACCCGGAGAAGCTCCTAAGTTTTTTATTTTTTCTAAAATTAAAGTATGATTTAAAATTTCAGGCATATTGTATTTTTTTAATATAAGTTTAAATTGGAATCCCTAAGATCTTAAATTTTATAGGAACTCTTACAAAATTTTATTTTTTCCGTAATTCTATATTTATATCCTTAAAAATGTATGAGTTCCTACTTCAATTCAAACTCTGAGTCTATCCCAAATCTAAAGTTTGCTGAGTATTTCGAGCACTTAAAACGCGACTCGTTTTATTGAGTTCAAACGCGAACTAGAAAACTCAGTGAATGCCTCTCTAAGGATCGGCATTCAGAAAGCGAGACACTTTCATTTTACAAAACTGTAGGAAACTCATACAAAATTATAATAACAAAAAGAATTCTAAAAAGCTATAAATCATACAATACACTACAATTCATTCTAAGATTTTGGAACAACTCCTGATACAATCATATATTAGAGTTGTTCCAGAATCCCATAGTGGCAATTGACAAAACTGTTTTAATCGACCGTTTTCATAAAACAGAAACAAATGAAGGATTCATTTTCCAACAACTCTATTCATTCTAATCTTTATCAATCAGGTTCCGTCGAACGTCTTTCTTCTTCGTTTTTGACTTCTTTCCATTCGACTTCAAAATTTTTATCCTCTTCTAAAGAAACAGTAGAAAAACTCTGATTTTTTCTAGAATACTTTTCTTTCTTTCGTTTAGAATCTTTTTGTTTATTACGAATCAATTTTTTTTGATCTTCACTTATAATCCCCAAATTCTTATGATTGAAATCTTGAATTTTTTCACAGAGAATGGCTCTCGCTTTATAACGATTTAAACCTTGAGTTCTATAAAGGGAACATTTAACTTCGATTCCGGTTGGTTTGTGTCTGAGATGAACCGCTGTTGAAACTTTATTTACGTTTTGTCCGCCCTTACCCCCACTTCTTGTAAAACTTTCTTCTAATTCGGTTTCTTTGATTTGAAGAATTTCCATGAGTTCAAGAAGTTTGGATTCTTTTTCTACAGAAACCGGAAAACGAGAAGCCATAAAAAATTACTTCAAATCCTGAAGTTCAAAATGATCTTTAAAATAAGGAAACGGTTTTCCATTTTCATCCAGACAAACATAAGTAATCTTACAATCTATAATTTCTTTCAGCTCTTTTCTACTTTGACTTTTACCAATGGAAGTATTTCGAATTGTGATCGAACTATTTCCTATTTTATCGATTTTAGAAAAAATCTGAATAATATCGCCTAACAAACCGGGACTTTTAAATACGACGTCTGCCATACTTACGGTTACTATGTTCGAATAACGTATTTTTTCCATAACAAACATGGCACAACCTTCGTCGATCCAGGCAAGCATTTGCCCTCCGAAAAGAAAACCGTGTTGATTTAGATCCCTGGACATCACGATATGTTGAGTAGCAAGTTCCATTCCTTCTAACTTCTGATCGATAAATACTTCCATAATATTCTAAACTCCTGATATAATAGAAGACGATGGGCAATCTTTTTTTAAGATACAATCCTCGCAAAATCTACGATGCGCCTTACAACTTTTTCTTCCTAAAAAAATCAAATACAAAGAAATATCCCTCCAATATTTTTCCGGAAGAAGGGACATTAAATCCTTCTCCACTTGAACCGGATCGTTTTTAGTAGTAAGTCCTAGAACTTTTGAAAGCCTGTTTACGTGAGTATCTACTACAATTCCTTCTACAAGTCCGTGAACTTCCGATAAAACCACATTTGCAGTTTTACGACCAAAACCAGGAAGTGTGATCAGTTCTGGAATTGTTTTTGGAATTTTACCGTCGAAGTCGTTTAACAATTTCTTTGCAAAACCTTGGATAGACTTTGCTTTATTTCTATAAAAACCCGTAGAAAAAATGAGGGTTTCAATAGTTTTTAAATCGGAACTGGCAAAGGATTCTAATGTAGGAAAGGCTTTAAAAAGGGCGGGAGTAACTTGGTTGACTCGTTCATCCGTACATTGAGCGGATAAAATGACCGCAATCGCAAGTTCATAATCTTTTTGAAAGTGAAGAGGTGTAGAGACTTCCCCGAATTCTTTTCTTAAAAGAGAAAAAATTCGGGAAAACCATTTTAGAAACGCAGGATCAGGCTTTTTTAGGTGCCTGTTTTGTGATTCCTGCGTATTTTTTCGGAGCAAGAACGCCCAAGGATCCACCATTATCTTTGATGGCGGCCTTAATTCCTTTTTTTCTCAGAGTTCTAAGAGCTCTGGTAGAAAGACGGATTGTAACCCAGCGGTTTTCATCTTCCAAAAAAATTCTTTTTTTGATCAGATTCACCTTCCAGGTTCTTCTTGTTTTGATATGGGAATGGGAAACATTGTTCCCAGAGACTGTGCCTCTCCCGGTTACTTCACATCTTCTGGCCATAGTAAGGACAGAATTGATGTTCTCTCTTACCTGTCAATCTTTCTGCCGATTTTCTGGCATTTCCGCTGAATTTTAACTGACTTTTTTCTTTTTTCAGTGGAGAATCTTCCCACTCCTAAAAAGACTGCCAAACAAACTTGTCTCGATGTTCAATATTTTTCTTACAAACTTTCAATTTCGGTTAGATCGAATTTGGAATGTCAACGTTCTCCCTTTTTTTCAAAGTAAAAGGGTTCGAATCGAACGAAAACTTCAACCGATTTTAAACGAAGAATTTACCAAGGAACAAATCGTAGATCCAAGACAGTTTCAGCATCTTCTCTACGAAACAAATCTTCCCTTAAAAAATGGAACTCCTTCCTACTTTACATCCGATATGGAAATAGAATCGGCCTCATTTGCAGGAGGAAAAAAAAAGATTCTTATGAGACAAACGCTTCGTTCTCGTTTTCCAGGACAGACGAAGTATCCATTTTGGAAACTTTTTAAAAGTTCATTACATATTTTGAATAAAAAACCTTGGAAAAAAATTTTTTCTAAAGAAAAACCCAATACAAATGATTTGCAAAATTCCACTGATCTACTAAGCGCAGCATCACCCAACCCATATCGTTTGTATCTACATTCTTTGATCTATTGGGAAGAAACCTTTCCCTGGGAAAAATGGAAATCTTCACTTCCTCTTTTTTGGATTCCTTTTGGAGGTTCTCAAAAAATTAAACTTCGGTTTATAGCTGCAAAGGCGTCTTCTTTTTCTAAACAAGAATTTTATGAAGAAACCTATTCTCCAGAAATAGCTTTTTGTGACCTTTATGCCCTGGGTTATTTAAGAGAAACTTCAGATAAAAATATAGATTTGGAAAACCCTGAATTGTATTATTTAGGCACATTCTTTCCTTCTAAATTAGAAAAAAAGAATCTTCCACTTTGGCTGAAAGAACGCAATTTATTTCCAAGCGAATTTCAATGGAGAAGTTCTTCTAAAGAACAAGTTTTTAAAATCTTAAATAAGGAAATTCGCTTTAAAATCGAAACCGAAACCCAAGAACTTCTCAATTCTGAACTGATTCAAGTAGGTGGAAAAAAATTTAGTTTAAAAAGTCAGTTTTTAAACGCACAATTTTTTCAAAGAGCAATCTTAACATATCACCCAATTATTTTGGCAAATCGAGTTTTGAAAGGATTTTAAAATTTAACCATTTTAGATTCACGAAAGTTTGTATGTTTCTATCAGTTATCTAAAAAATGTATTAGAAAAATTACTACTCGGACACATGAATAGAATACTCGGGTTAGATTGTTTCAAAAATTTGAATATTTTAGCCCTGCTTTAAAATGCCGTAAATCCTGAATTCGTAGTATTTTTAAGTGCCACTATTTTTTTCGTAAATTCGGCCGTAATAACTTTAGTACTATTTTCATGCGTCCGGGTAGTAAAATCGGCATTTTAAATAAAAATAAAGTATTGTCTAGATAGATTCTAATTATTTTTAAAAAACTTTGAATGAAAGCATTCGCATCAAACTTCATTAGAATTGTTGAAAAATTAATTCTCCATCTATTTCTATTTTATGAAAACCGGCAATTGAAGCAGTTTTATTAATCGTCACTATGGAATTTTTCAACAACTCTATTTAAAAAATGAACTTATAAAATCTAAAAACCCAAAATAAAGTTCTACATAAAATATTAATAAATTAAAATTCCTTTTATAAAGGTTTTCTTGAGAATCATTCACTAATAGAACATTTTTTAATATTTCAGAAAAATCACCAGGGATATGTTAATTTTAAAAAGTTTTTAGCTCATTTTAAAATAAAAAATCAGATATTGTGTCTAATGTTATAAATATGTAAGAACGGAAATTATCATAACAGTTTATAGTATATTTTCAAAATAACATCTATCGTTTTTTGTTCCTCTAATTCATGATTTAGTAATGAACATCCTTCTAATGGTATACCTTCTATAGGTATTTCGAATTTAAGAAATCAGTAATAATTTCGTCTAATGCTACCAGTTTGATTTCAACATTAAAAGGTGGTATTTTGTGTTCTGCAGAAATACAATTGAATCGAAGTTGAGCAGCTTGTTCATCAAACCAAACGTAAAATATCATACGCCTATTAAAATAAGGTTCTAGTTGCTTTTTCCTATTCTCGACTAACTTTTTAAAAAAAACTAAAAAATCGGATACTTTACACTCTTTAGCAATTTCAAAAGATATGCTTATTGTCAGCATATTCTCCCTTCTCTCGCTTTCAAAATCAATAATACCATTACCGACAAATATTGATTCAGTAATCAATTTATCGAGATCTCTAAAGTATTCTGTTTTTACTAAGTTCATTTAGTTTCAATGTGACTTCAAATAAATCAGTAACGACTTTTTACTTAGGACTATATAATAAAATATCTAGTTTTTACATTAAAAACAGGTCTTTATAATAAAAAATTTATGGCACTCAATTTTATAAAGATTAGTAAAAATCTAGCCCCTATATTTTAAAAATTCAGAACAAATTTTCAATTAAAGACGTAAAGTAAATATTACTTTTTAGAAAAAATCTAAGATTCAATTTTAGTTTAATAGCATATAGAAATATTCTTCAAAAATTTTAGCTTTGACACTCTTTCAATTGGGTAAAAAAAATAACATGAATTCAATTCCAAATTTTTTAACAATTAAAAGAGAAAAAATCCCTAGAGGTTTTAGTTACCCGCTGAAAACTTCCGAATTGATTGCGGCCTACGATTCTGCAGAAATCAATACTGAAACCATTCTTAACTATTCTTTCAATCCCGCCAATTTTAGGATTCATTTTTGGCCTCCAAACGTAAATATAAATCATGAACGACTTTATATCGTGATAGGAGCTGTTCCAACAGAATCGGCATATGCTGCAGGGGAAATCATAAAATCCAAAACCGTTCCTGAATTTATAAAATGGATCAAAAACTTACTTTTACTTCCTGTCAATTCACCAATGCGAAACCAATCCCAACTCTGGGAATTTGAAATTTCACACATAATCTCAAACTCAAAAGAATCGATTTAAATTTTATTTAAGAATAGAGTTATTGAAAAATGAATTTCCGTTTGTTTCTGTTGTATTGAAATGGACGGATTGAAGCAGTCTTGTTAGCCTACTATCAAATTTTCAAAAACTCTAATATACTTCTCATTACAAACTCAAACTTTTCCATCTTTCGATTCCGGCTTGAAAACGTTCGTTGGTTTCTCCAAAACCGATTCGAATCCAACCTTCACATTCAAAATCACATCCAGGAAGTACAAAAACCCCACACTGATCCAATAAAAGATCCGCATAACGAGAAGAAAAAATTCCTTTTTTTAGTTTTACAAAAGAAACCACTCCTCCTCCAGGTCTTGTAAAACATTCTAAACCGGGAAGTTGTTTCCAAATACTTTCAAAAAAACGAATATTATTTAAAATAGATGTTTTGATAGGATTAACTAAATGTGTTCGATTTTGTAAAATTTGAAGGGTCAAAAACTCGGAAATTGGAGAAACCGTATGAGTTAGATAATCTTTGAAGGATCTCGCTTTTTCAATCAGTTCTTTGGGTCCGGTCATCCAGCCGATTCTAAGCCCCATCACTCCAAAACATTTTGTAATCGAACCAGTACTTACCGTGTGTTCCGTAAGCCCGGCGCCAGTCCAACCGAGATCATTTTGAAAATCTAAAAACCGATAGTGTTCATCAAAAAGAATCCAACCTTTATGTAAATGCGCCATTTTACGAATTGTTTCGATCGAATTTAAATCCAAACTTAAACCACTAGGATTTTGCGGATGATTGAAAATTACTAAATCCTTTCCTTTTTCAAATAATTCGAACACGGAAGAGTCTAGTATGGAATTTTTCTCTAAATTTTTTAATAAAGAGACTGGTTCGAGTTTTGCCCCTATCATCTTAGGTATTTCGTATAACGCTTGAAATGCGGGAGAAAAATAAGAAACTACGGAATCTTTTTTACAAAGGATATGAAATAAAATGTAAAGTGCTTCTCCGGTTCCAGTTGTAACCAAAACACGATCCGCGTCTAAACCTGGATAAAGTTTTGCAATTTCACTTCTAAGAGTAAAATCTCCTCGATTGGGAGAATCTTCTAAAGAAATAGAATTTAAAACGTCAATGGAAAGATTTAAATTAGAAAGCAATTCGCCTAACGTGACATTTCGAATCCCACTTTCTCCTAAATTGCAGGGAGCAATCTTTCTATATTTTTCGAGCCTTTCTTCGATCCAAAATTCACTTGGTTCCATTAGGATACAATGACAAGAATGGCCCCTCCTAAAAGAAATAGAATTGCAAAAAATCCAAAAGAAATCTGAATCCAAAAATGAATCCGTAAACTACGAAGACCGATTTGTAAAAAATCCAAATCTTCTCCTTTTGTATCCGTGATTCTTTGAAAAGAAATCCCAGCGCTATAACTCCAAATCCCAGACAGTAAAAATAAAATCCCTGGAACCAGAAACAAAACCAATTTGCCGGTTTCGATAGAAACAAACGCAGAAAAAAAAGCCACTCCGGAAAGACTAAAAAAAGAAAATGATGCAAGCTTTAGAACTCTACTCAATCTCAAAAATTCTCTGTTTTCATCCTGACCAAATTCGTAAGATTCCATACTTCTAAGATCGGCTAAAATTAAGGTTGAACCTCAAAAGAAAGCCGATTTTTATGAATTTTAATCCTCTTAAAATATTAAATCGGAATTCTTTTAAATTTTATGAATCATCTCGAATCTTTTATTCTTCCTTGGACTCAGGAGCCTTTTCCAAATACGGTTCGCAAAGAAGCAAATCTTGCACTTGAAAAATTTTCTAGAGGAGAGTCTGGTCCAGAAGTAGAAGCATTTTCAATTCCTCTCGAATTTGGAACCGGAGGAATGCGTGGAAAGTTAGGCAACGGAATCGGAAGGATGAACGAATTTACCGTTGGTCGTGCAGCACTTGGATTTATAAGTTATCTTTCTAAAAAAAACAAAAAGGCTTCTATCGTAATCGCCTACGATTCTAGAAGAAGATCTAAAGAATTTGCGGAAGTTACCGCTGGGATTGCAGCTTACTTAGGAGTCAAAGTTATTCTATTTAAAGAAGTAACTCCCACACCGATTCTTTCTTATGCAATTCGTTATTACAAAGCAAGCGGAGGTGTAGTAATTACCGCCTCTCACAATCCTCCAGAGTATAACGGTTTTAAGGCGTATCTTTCAGACGGAGGTCAGCTTGTTCCTCCAGACGATCAAAAGATCATTTCTAAAATAGAATCTATCACCGATTGGAAACAAATTCCAATTCTTTCTACAAAAGATCCAATTTACAAAAAAATGGTAAAATTTGCCGGAAAGGATTGTTTTACTTCTTATAAGAAAGATCTTTCTAAAGCTGGAATTCTTTCTATTTCCCTAAAACCAAAAGATCGTACTGCTTTGAAAATCGTTTATTCTCCGTTACATGGAACTGGCGGAAAAAGCATGCAAGAACTCTTAAATAGTTTCGGATATAAAAACGTATTTTTAGTTCCAGAACAAAAAGATCCAAATGGAGAATTTCCTACGGTTAAATATCCAAACCCAGAAGAAGCAGAAGCGATGGAACTTTCCAAAAAATTTGCGATCCAAAAAAACGCCCACGCTTTTATCGCGACCGATCCAGACGCAGATAGACTTGGAATCGGCGTCAAAAACGAAAACGGAGAATACGTTTTGTTTAATGGAAATCAGATCGGTTCCATCATGGCCGCTTATTTATGCGAAGCTTATTCCGCAGGTAAAAAAAAGAAAAAGGCAGTTTTAGTAAAAACGATCGTTACCACAGATTTACAAGAGAACATTGCTAAAAAAAACAAGGTAAAATATAAAAACGTATTAACCGGATTCAAGTTCATTGCGCAAGTGATGGCAAAAATTGATAAAAGTAAAACCGATTTCTTTTTATTCGGAGGAGAAGAATCTTTTGGTTATCTTCCGGTCTCTTTTGTGAGGGATAAGGATTCACTTTCTTCTGCTTTATTACTTTTAGAAATTCTTACAGAAAAAAAAGATCTTTTCAATTATATGGACGAGATTTATCTTAAATACGGTCTTTTTCAAGAAAGTCTCAAATCACTTACTTTAGAAGGAAGTGCCGGTAAAGAAAAAATCCGTAAGTCTTTGGAATCTCTACGAACCCTAGATTTGTTAGGAAAAAAAATTCATCATAGAAAAATTACCGGAATTCTCGATTATAAAACTCAGATCGCCAAAGGAAACGCTTCCAAATCCGCGTTTTCTGGTTGTCCTTCATCGGACGTGATTCAAGTCATTTTAGAAGGAAATGCAAAACTCACAATCCGACCTTCCGGAACGGAACCTAAAATTAAAATTTATTCTTCCTTTCAAAGCCTAAAAGCTCCTAAGTCCAAAGAAGAAATTAAAATACTTACCAAAGATCTTCTTTCTGAAATCAAAACTTCCGAAGAAATATTTTTACAACTGGCGGGGCTCTCATGAATGACGCAGACATCCACAAAGAACTTTTTCAACACACAAAAGAATTAGCGGATCATTATCTACTCAATACGTATGCAAGATACGACGTAGCGTTTCGTTATGGAGTTAACGAACTTCTATTCGATTTTGATAATAAACAATATATTGATTTCCATTGCGGAGTTGCGGTTACAAACCTAGGGCACGCAGATCCTGACATCATAGAAGTAGTCCGTTCCCAAGCGGATAAATTATTTCACACTTCCAATCTATTTTATTCTGAAGAAGCTTCAAAACTTGCAGAACTTCTCATATTAAACTCTTTTCCTGGAAAAGTGTTTTTAACCAATTCAGGAACCGAAGCGATCGAAGGAGCGTTTAAACTCGCAAGAAAATACGCATATTCAAAAAGTATCGTAGATCCTATCATCCTTTCCTTGGAAAAAAGTTTTCACGGAAGATCCGTTTCGGGTATGAGTTTAACCGGACAAGATAAAATCAGAAAAGGTTATGGAGAACTTCTAAAAGGAATCGAATTTATAGAACCGAACAACGACGAAGCCCTTGTAGCTGCATTCGAAAGATACCAGGGAAGAATCGTAGCCTTAATCGAAGAACCCATCTTAGGCGAAAGTGGAATTATACCTTTATCTAGAAATTTCCTTACACTTTCCAGAGAACTAACAGAAGAAAACGAAGCGCTTCTAATTTTCGACGAAATCCAAACCGGAATGGGTAGAACTGGAACGTTATTCGCATTTGAAACGATGGGTTTTAGTCCAGACGCAATGACACTTGCCAAAGGGCTCGGATCTGGATTTCCAATCGGCGCTTTGATTGTAGGAGAAAAATATCAGGACCTTTTTACGCAAGGATCTCACGGCTCCACATTTGGAGGTAATCATTTGGCTGCTGCGGTCGCTTATGAAACGATTCGTATCATTCAAACCAGAGAAATTTTAAACAACGTAAATATTTGCTCTGACATTGCTTTTACAAGACTGAGAGAAATGCAGGAAAAATATCCAGTGATTTCAGAAGTAAGAGGAAAAGGACTTCACATCGGACTTGAATTGAAAGTTCCTTCCAAACCAATTGCGGAAGCCTGTTTGTCCGCAGGGCTCGTAGTCAATGCAACGGCGGATAACGTAGTTCGGATTATGCCTCCACTTACAATTTCGACAGATTTTTTAAATCAAGGATTAGACATCTTAGAATCCGTACTCAAACAAAACTAAAAGGATCTAAAAAAGAATGAAGAATGTAGCAGTACTTTCCGGAGACGGAATCGGACCGGAAGTCATGGAGATAGCCATCTCCGTTTTGAAAAAGGCTCTCGGTGCAAAAGTTTCCGAGTTTCAATTTAAAGAAGGATTTGTAGGTGGAATCGCAATCGATAAAACCGGACACCCACTTCCACCGGAAACTCTTAAACTATGTGAAGAATCTTCCGCAATTCTTTTCGGAAGTGTGGGAGGTCCTAAATGGGAAACACTCCCTCCGGAAAAACAACCGGAACGAGGAGCACTTCTACCTTTGAGAAAACATTTTGATCTATTTGCAAATTTAAGACCTGCGATCATTTATCCAGAGTTGAAAAATGCTTCTCCAGTTCGTTCTGATATTATTGGAAACGGATTAGATATTCTCATATTAAGAGAGTTAACCGGAGGAATTTATTTCGGACAACCAAAAGGAAGAGAAGGATCAGGTCAGGAAGAATTTGCATACGACACGATGAAGTATTCCAGAAGAGAAATCGAAAGGATTGCTAAAGTCGCATTCCAGGCGGCCAGAAAAAGAAATAATAAAGTGACTAGTATCGATAAAGCAAACGTCTTGACTACTTCCGTTTTTTGGAAGGAAGTAGTAATCGAATTGCATAAGAAAGAATTTTCAGACGTCCAATTGAATCATCTTTATGTGGACAATGCGGCGATGCAGTTAATCGTAAATCCGAAACAATTCGACGTGGTTCTTTGTGAGAATATGTTTGGTGATATTCTTTCGGACGAGGCTTCCATCATTACTGGTTCAATCGGAATGCTTCCTTCTGCCTCTCTTTCCGAATCTGGATTTGGATTGTATGAACCTTCTGGTGGTTCTGCGCCGGACATAGCCGGAAAAGGAGTGGCAAATCCGATTGCTCAAGTATTGAGTGCGGCGTTGATGTTACGTTATTCTTTTTCTATGGAAGAAGAAGCAAACAAGATAGAAACCGCCGTGCGTAAAACGATTGCCTCCGGAAAAAGAACCAGAGACATAGCGGAAGTAGGATCTACGATCGTAGGAACTAAAGAAATCGGTCAATTGATCGAATCCTTTCTCTAAAAAGAGGTAAAAAAATATGAAAGCAGGTGTAGCTCCCAACGGAAGACCGTATCAAGTATTGATCGCAGAAAATTCCAGATTCCAAGCAAAACAGTTGGCCCAGATTTTGGAATCGGAAGGTTATCAGGTGATTGGGTTTGCAGAGAACGGAAAGGAACTCGTCAAACTCTATGATGAACACAGACTTGTAGATTTAATTACATTGGATTTAAACCTTCCAGTAATGGACGGTTATGCGACCTTTTTTGAAATTAAAGGAAAAGGAGTTCTTCCCAGAATTGTAATCGTTTCCGAAGAGAATACCCCCGCCGTTTTAAAAAATCTTATAGACGAAGGTGCAATGGATTATATTCCAAAACCGATTAAACGGGAAAAAATCTTGGAAAAAGTTAACGCAGCGATCAAAAAAGTTCCCAAGGTCTAACCTTCTTTCCAAATCAAATTCAGATTTCTTCCTACTTCTTTTTTACGATGACTGAAGAAATCTGAATTTTCTTCTAAAGTACAAATTTTATCAGATTGAAGTAAAACTCGAATTCCATTCTTCTCCAAACGAAATTTGAGAAAGGATTCTAAATCGAGTAAAATTTTACCTTCTTTGTCCCTTCTCAAACAATCCGAAAATTCTTTTCGAAACAAAGAAGCTACGTCTTCACCTACTTCATATCTTAGACCACTTGCATAAGGTCCTAGATAACCTACAAGTGAACCTTCTTTTAAAATAGAATCTGAAAAGGAACGTTTTAAAGTTTTTTCTGTAATTCCAGCCAAGGTTCCTTTCCAACCGGAATGAATTGCTACAAACTTAGGGCTTTGAGTAGACCAAAAAAATAAAGGCATACAATCCGCAGTTTTAATACATAAAATTTGATTCAACTCTTCTCCGATCCACGCATCTCCTTCCGGAAAAGAAAGATTCTTGGAAGTTCTCAGATCAACAACTCCGTCACCGTGAACCTGATTCAAAAGATAAACGGAAGATTCCGAAACACCAATCCGTTTCGAAATTTCGGACCTTTGTGTTTGCACCTCCATAGAAACCAGGGGGAGTTCCTTTTTCCCAAGGATAAGAATTTTGATCTTTTCTCGGTTTGTAAGCGGGAACGATCGAATAAGAGACATTGATTCCAAAAGTAAATCTTTAACTCAAACCGGCGAGTATTAAAAGCTTGTCCTAAAACCTCAAAGAATTTACACGATAATTCTTTAGAAATTTCTAATAAAATGCAGTAGTTCCTACATTTTAGGTTGCATTTGGCAATTTGCGAACTTTCGAGCAGTTCTAATGTCGTTAAATTTTTGCAGTAAGTTCCTACATTGGACGGTTTTGGGACAAGTTCTAAAGTAATCGAAGCCGTCTGTTTTAGTTTATCCGAAACGATCGGTGTCACGATCCATAAACCTGAGATTACAGACACTACGACGGAAGCTATAACACGATTTCGTTGACAATCGATCATTCCTTTTTTCAAAGTTTATTTGCAACGCGACTTTTTTAAAAATGGAAAAACAGATTTTTGAGGAATATCTTGATTTTAACGATTTTAGTCTTCGTTTTTGCACCTCGCCGCAAAAATAAAAAAGAAAGGAGATAAAATTGTATACCGATTTGGAAGTCGAGGCGATCTACGAAAAGTTCCTTCATAAAAAATATCAGACCGATCACCAAACTTCGCCGAGAATGAAACGCTTCCAATGGTGTTCGGATTCTCAGAATTCAAAACAACTTGCCAAAAATTCAAAAAGATAAACTGCGAGATTGATGCAATCGAACCAATTACGAAAACAGATTTCGTTCCCCATCCATAAAGAGGAGCCAATCAATCGTATTTCATAAAACTTATAGATAAAGTTTATGAATCCACCTGCATTCCCGTTTAAAGTACGTGATCTAAAGAAACCCCTTTGGAAGATTGGATCATGATAACGAATTCTTTGCAAAAAACAAAGGTCAAGATCTGTGGAATTAAAGACCTAGAAATTGCAAAAATTTGCAAAGAAGAAGGAGCCGATTACATCGGATTCAATTTCGTATCGAGTAGTCCTAGAAAGATCGAACTTTCAAACGCTCAAAAAATCGTGGAATATTATAAATCGGAAAAAAATTCTCCCGAAATTGTACTTTTGTTTTATCAAAATTCATTCGAAGAAATTGAGTCCATTACATCGGTATTAGATCACGATTTAGTTCAATGGGTTTGGGACGACCCCTTAATCAATCGGAAAAAACTTTTATACAAACGACAAATTTGTTCTTATAGAGTCCAAACTCAGATTCATGATCAGGATTTAAAAGACATTGAAGCGGAGTTTTTAATCTTAGATAGTTATTCTAAAGGTGTGGGGGGCGGAACTGGCGAAACATTCAATTGGGAATTGATTTCCAAAGTTAAAAGAAAGTTTCTTTTAGCTGGAGGTTTAGATCCGTCTAACGTAGTCAATGCGATTGAAATCGTAAAACCGTTCGGAGTAGACGTTGCCAGTGGAGTAGAATCTTCTCCAGGAATCAAAGATCCACAAAAAGTAATTCAATTTATCAGGAACGTAAAATCTACATCATGAATTTGGAAAGTACAGCAACTTCGGCAGAATATTGGAGCGATTTAGCGGATGCTCTCAATACACCTATGATGAAACAATTCCTGGCGATCAAAAAGGATTTCCCGGATACAATTCTTTTTTTTCGGATGGGAGATTTTTACGAAATGTTTTTAGAGGATGCTAAAATTGCTTCCTCGATTTTAGACATTGCACTCACCAAAAGACAAAATGCAGTGCCAATGTGCGGAATTCCCTATCATTCCAAAGATAATTATATATCCCGTCTTTTAAACGCAGGAAAAAAGATTGCTATTTGTGAACAATCTAAACCGGAAGAAGCGGGTTCTAAATTGATGACTCGGGACGTGGTTCGGATTATCACACCTGGAACGGTAATTGAAGAAAATCTTCTTTCAGGTTTTCAAAACAATTATTTAGCAGTATTACATCTTAAAAAAAGTCTAATTTACTTTGCTATCGCCGATTTTTCGACTGGTGAAGTGTTTTATTCTTCTGTCTCAGTTACCGGTCTGGAAAGATTAATAGCCGAATTAGAAAAGTTTAAACCTTCCGAAATTTGTGTTCCAAAATCTGAACATACTTTCTTTCAAGAATTAGAATATTTTAAAAATAGAGAATTCACGGTTTTAAAAAACCAAATAGAAACTTCCGAAAAAGATTCGTTTCAGGTCCTTTCAAAATATTTAAACGAATATATCCGAGAAACATACAGAGATAACAAACTGGTTCTTAGAGAACCTAAAATACTGAGCTCTGGAAAATTTCTAGAAATGGATCGGGAAACGATTCGTAATTTGGAACTTGTAGAAAACGAAAAAGAAAAGAACAACACTCTTTATTCTATATTCAATTTTTGCAATACTGCAAAAGGAAAAAGACTGCTCAAACAAAGGATATTATTTCCGGAATGTGATCCTGTTGTTCTTTATTCTCGTTGGGAAAAACAAGATATTCTTTTAAAAACGGTATTAGCCCCTTATATCACCGCATTAAAAGACTTCGGAGATTTGGAAAGAATTCTAACACGTTTTAGAGGAAACCACGCATACCCTAGAGATTTTCGTTCCTTATTAAACTCAATTTCTTCAGGTATAAAATTAAAAGAAGAATTGGAAAAAGTTTCTTATCCATTCTTGATCCCGATCGAAGAATTAAAAAAAATTTCTGATTTTATCCAGGAACGCCTACATCCGGGAGACGATCTACCGGTGATTTTAGGAAACGGTATCTTTCTAAAAAAAGGATTTTCTCAAAAACTAGATCAGGCCAGAGAAGCTGGAGTCAAAGGAAAAGATTGGATCTTAGATCTTGAAACGAAAGAGAAAAAAAGAACCGGTTTAAATACACTAAAGATTCGTTATAATAAAATCGTAGGATATTTTATAGAAATTTCCAGGGCTCAAGCGGAACAAGCTCCTAAAGATTATCTCAAAAAACAAACACTCGTAGGAAGTGAACGTTTTACAATGCCTAAGTTAGAAGAGATAGAAAGAACCATTCTGGAAGCAGATGAAATCATACAAGAAATTGAAAGAACGGAATTCAATCGAATGGTGGAAGAAGTCTTAAAATTTTCATCTTCACTTCTTTCTTTTTCAGAAGAAATTGGAGATTTAGATTTTCAAATTTCGCTTTTAACCGCCAAAGACAAGTTTGGCTGGATTCGCCCAAAACTTTCCGAAGATCGTTCTTTAGATCTGAACGACTCTAGACATCCAGTTGTAGAAGCAACTCTTCCACCTGGTCAAGAATTTATTCCCAATTCCGTTTATTTAGATACTCAGGATAAAGCGATCGCAGTTTTGACAGGTCCAAATATGGCGGGTAAATCTACGTTTATGAGACAAATCGCCCTCAATCAGATCTTATTTCAGATAGGTGCCTTTGTTCCCGCAAAATCTGCAAAACTTCCGATTGTAGATAAATTATTTACTAGAATCGGAGCGGGAGACAATCTCACCGCAGGAGAATCTACGTTCTTCGTAGAAATGAAAGAAACCGCGAATATACTCAATCATTATACGGAGGATTCTTTAATTCTATTTGATGAAGTAGGTAGGGGAACTTCTACTTATGACGGAATGAGCATCGCTTGGTCTATTCTAGAATATCTATCTTCTTTGTCCGTAAGACCTAAGACCATCTTTGCGACACATTATCATGAACTTACGGAACTTTCCCGTTTAGGAGGAATATTCAATCTTTATCTAGAAACTTTAGAAAAAGAAGATAGAGTTTTATTTCTTCGAAAAGTAAAAGTGGGAAAGGCAAAAAAATCTTTTGGGATCTATGTAGCAAAGATTGCGGGAGTACCAGAACCAATTGTAAAAAGGGCAGCAGAACTACTAACCGATTTAGAATCCAAGAAAAAAGAAATTAAAATCCAAGAAGCACAACCTACTCTATTTACAGAACCAGAAACTAAAAATTTTAATTCACAAACAGAGGAATCCATTTTAAAACTCAAACTAGAAGAAATGACTCCGATAGAAGCATTAAAAACTTTGGAAGATTTTCAAAAGAAGTTAAGGAAACAAAAATAAAAGAACGTCCATAGGAGCAAAATCAATCCAGTTTACGATCTGCTTTTTTAAACCTTCCTTTGCGTGAAAACCAATCCCAATTCCGGCTTCGTTTAACATCAAAGAATCATTTGCACCGTCACCAATCGCCACTACTTGAGAAGGGTGAATTTTTTCCCGGTCTCGAATTGTTTTTAAATACTCTAATTTTTTATTTTTGTCTACGATTTCTCCAAGAACGTTTCCAGAAAGCTCTCCATCTTTTTTTTCTAAAATATTTGCATAAACTTCATCTATTCCATACTGTTTTTGGAACATTTCTAAAATATCCGTAAAACCTCCGGAAAAAACTGCGGTTCTAGTATTATTTTCCTTTAATATTTTCAGAAGTCTTTCTACACCAGTATTCAATTCCAATTTAGGATATAATTCTGTAAAAATAGAACTAGAAAGACCTTTTAGATAAATACATCTCTTTTTTAAAGCCTCATGAAAATCTAGGTTTCCTTCCATGGCCTCTTTGGTTACAGAAGCAACTTCCTCATAAACTCCAGCGAGTCTTGCCAATTCGTCTATAACCTCTTGACGAATCAAAGTAGAATCCATATCAAACGAGAAAAAACTTTTTTCCTTAGGATCCAGCAAACGATTCACTTGAATCAAATCCGTATTTTTTTTAGCAAAAGTTTCTCTCAATTGAAGTAATTCGGAACGTTCTAAGATACGTGGAATTTTCCATTCAATACAACTCCAAAAACCTCTATTCCGTATCTTAGAAGAAGAAAGTAAAAAGGTTTCTTCCGGTTTTAAAGAAATCCCCCCCCCCATTCCTAATAGGATTTCTTTTCGAATTTCTTCTGGCTTTTCTGTAAGAACTAAAAGCAAGGGAACCTTAAAGATAGGGTAAAAGTATCGGTTTTAATTTATGAATCCAGGCTCGATATGCTTTTTCGTTCACATGAATTTTATCCTGGCCTGGCCAAAATTCCGAATCCAAAACGGGTCGATCCTTTTCTCTCAAGAATTGCCAACCGTCTAAAAATTCCACATTCTTATAAGGTCGAATGATAGAAATCCAGGTAAGATTGAGTACGGGAGAAACTCTATTTACAGTTTGATTCCGAACAGGAGGAATTCCTAAAATAACTATTTTTATATTCGGGTTGAACTTGAGAATTTTTTCTAAAATTCGATTTAAATTCGTTTCTGTAATATGTAGACATTTTCCTTGGATGAGATCATTTCCACCAATCTCTAAAACGATTACTTTTGGATTTAAACTTAAAACGTCTTCTTCTATTCTTTCCAGAAGAGTTTCCGTCAAATCTCCACCAATACCGCGATTAACCGCACCTGGAAATTCTTGGACCATCAGCTCTTTGGGAAACAATTGAATCAAAGAATCTCCTACAAAGACTATATTTGCAGATTTAATTTTCTGATTTTCAATTTTATAAAAATTTCGAAGCTCGGCCCATGCAGATTTGTATAATCCGAACGTTTCGGAATCGCGAAAACCGGATCCAGACCAACATTCAAAATTAGGACTAGAATAATCGTCCGTATATGATTTCTTAATCAAGGAAGAACAGTAAGTAAAAAGAAAAAGCAAAGAAATAGAAAAAAGAAACTTTGCCAAAGATAAACTACTGCTCCTGCGGTTCTTTCATGTGAAAGCGTTTGTGCCAATCTGCGATTTGTGCTTGAAGATAGTCTTCAGAATCACAGATTCGGAACTCAATCGGATTGTTGGAGGCAGTATCAATTAGCTTAGCTTCTATGTAACCGTTTTTCAGCTTATTGATTTCTATTTTATATTTCATTCATCAAACTCCAGTAATGCCAGATTTTTAGATCAATGTAGGCTTTCAATCGATTCTAAAAAAGGGAACAACCTTTTTCAGATCCCAAAAGAATAACTTTAATTCTGACATTTCCATATTATTTTTTCAATTTTTTTCATTTCGAAATTCAAACAACAAGACACATAACGCATTCGAAAATCGAATTTTACCTTTCTTCGCCTAAATCGTGTTTCATGTTTAAACTCAACTTCATATCCAAATTCTGGAATTTTAAATTACGAAACGGTGTATAACAATCCACATTGTTCTCAGACTCAATTTAATAAAAAAAAGTTGCTGGGAAAGCTTAAAAAATATTAAAATCCACTTTTTTTGAAATTTTTTAAATCTTTAAAATTTCTTAAATTTATAGAGTTCGGGAAAATTTTTCTCAGAATAAAATGATTCCGTGCCGAAATTTTCTGGAAGAATTTCCCCATTGGATAATTCAGGAACAAAACCGGCGTCCCGGATCATTGCAACCGTTTCTAAAATCTCCGACCCCTTTACGTTTAAATAACCGGAAGAGAATAAGGAATTAGCGGCAAACAAAGCTGTTGCGGAAAGGCTTCTAAGATGTCCTTCTCTTCCAGCCGCAATTCGAATTTCAGAATCCGGATTTATCAATCGAAACATACAAAGAATTCTTACACAAAGTTCCGGAGTTAAAACGCTTGGATTTTTAATTGTATGCCCTTTCACTGGAATGAAAAAATTCACTGGAATTGAAATTACACGAAAAGATTTTAGTTGAAAAGCAACATCCACAATATCTTGAAAAGACTCCCCCATTCCCACAATCACTCCACTACACATTCCGATTCCAGCCTTAGAAACCGAGTCTAATGTTTGAGCTCTTTGTAAATAAGTATGAGTATCGCAGATTTCCGAATAATGATTTTCAGAAGTATTGAGGTTATGATTGTAACGATCTAGACCAGCTTCTTTTAAAACTTGAGCTTTTTCTATATCTAACAAACCCGCAGAAAGACAAACCTTCATGTTGAGTTCGTCAGTAATTCTTTGAATGGTAGAAGCAAGTTTTTCAGTTGTTAAACGATTCGGCCCTGTTCCAGAAGTTACCATACAAAAACGATAAGCTCCGTTTTTTTTAGCCTGAACAGCATCCTCATAAATCTCTTGTTCGGATTTCATAGGGTATTCCTGAACGCCTGAGTTTGCGTTTTTTCTTTGGGCACAATAACCACAGTCTTCCGGACAATAACCATTTTTAATATTATCTAAAATATGAATTCTTACTTTATTTTCGAAGTAACGATTTCTTTCTTGAAACGCTTTATCTAAACAGGTAGTTAAAGGAATGACACCGTTTAGAATTTTTAAACCTTCTTCTTTTGTAATTATACTAGGGGTTTCGGAGAATATTTTTTCGGATGTCTTGAGCATTCTGCAGACAGATTCAAGCAAATGAGTTTTCTTGAAAAGTCTAATTCCCAAAAGAAATTTCAGAGAGGGTTTCTCGGATCGCGGAAAAGATTTTTTCCAAAGAAGAATTTTCTATATTGTATGGAGGAGTAAGATAAATTACGTTTCCCAAAGGACGGAGTAAAACTCCTTTTTCTAGAAATTTCTTCTTGAGAATTTTATTTCCAGGATAATGATAACCGCTTGCTTTACCTACTTCCAATTCTAAAACTCCTACGGCCCCTAAAACCCTACAATTTTTTACTGCTTTTGGAAATTCTTTCGCGATCTTTTTTAAACCTACGTTGAGTTTAGATTCTAACCTTAAAATTTGTTCCAATCGATTCTCTTCAAAAAAAATTTTTAAAGAGGCAAGCGCCGCAGAACAAGCAATCGGATTTCCGGTCATGGTATGTCCATGGTAAAATCCTTTTTCTGGATCAGCAGTTACAAAAGCTGAATGAATCCGATCCGTTGTCAACGTTACGGCAACCGCAGAGACACCAGCACTCAGCCCTTTTGCCAGCGCAATAAAATCGGGTCGTATCTTTGCTCTTTGATAAGCAAAAACAGATCCGGTTCTACCAAAACCAGTAAAAACCTCGTCCAGCAAAAGTAAACTGCCGTATTTTTTGGAGATGGTTTCTAATCTTTGAAGGACTTCTTCTTTATAAAAAATCATTCCTCCAGAACCTAAAATCAAAGGTTCAATTACAATTCCTGCAACTGCTTTCGGACTTTTTTGAAAAAATTCTTCTATCGGATCAATACATTCTACCTTGCAAGATTCCGGTTTTTTACCCATAGGACAAAAGTTACAATTAGGAGTTTGAAATTCCTTTGTAGGGAACATCAATCCCTGAAAAACACGATTGAAGACAGAATTTCCGCCTACGCTCATAGTCCCGATCGTATCTCCATGATAAGAAGAATTCCATTTTATGAATATTTTACGATCGACTTCTCCTATATTTTGAAAATACTGATAAGCAAGTTTAATCATAATTTCAACAGCAGTCGAACCGTTGTCTGAATATAAAACTTTTTGAAACAGCCCATCTGTAATTTTTAAAAGTTCGGCAGCAAGTTTTTCAGCGGGATCGTGTGTAAAACCCGCAAGCAAAACATGATCTAATTTTTCCAACTGATTCTTAACCGCTTGAACAATTTTAGGGTGATTGTGTCCGTGAATACTTACCCACCAGGAAGAAATTCCATCTATATAAGAATTCCCTAATTCATCGTATAAAAATTCGCCTTTGGCTCTTTCTATTTTTAAGGGAGAATCCGGTTCAAATTGTAGAGTAAAAGGATACCAGATCATACCAGTATATTTTTTATAGATTCGTCTAGATCAAATTTTGGAATACATTCCTCTTGAAAACATTCACAACTAATCCTTTCATTAGAATTCAAAAAGAAACTTCCAAGGGAAATTACACCGCTCCATTCTGTGATCGTTCGGATATTATCTTCCGTAGTTTTATCTGGAATTCCTAAAAAATAAATTCCTTTCAAATCGATATTTCTATTTTGAATTGCTTCAATTGAAAGAAGAGTTTGATTGATCGCGCCCAAAGAAGTAGGTGCTACTAAAATTAAAGGTATCTCCGCTTGACGAATTACTTCTAAGGTAAGCATTCTACGATTCAATGGTACGAGTAAGCCACCCGCTCCTTCTATAATGATTTTCTCATCACGAATACTATAAAGATGTCTAGAGAGTTCATCTGTATCTATTTCCGTTCCTTCCAGTTCGGAAGAATAGTGAGGGGAACCTGCAAATGCCAAAGAATAGTAATTTTTCAAAACATAACTTTCGTGTAATCCTGTAAGACGCATCAGAGTGATACGATCACTATCATCTCCAGTCTGAACCGGTTTAAAATACTTAAGCCCTAAAGACTCTCCATATTTTCCTAAGATGAGAGAACTAAAAAAAGTTTTCCCTACATCGGTTCCAGTACCTCCTATAAAAACTGCCATTAGAACTCCGGTAAAATAGAAATCAATTTTTCTAATATAGATTCAGTCGTATCGGAATGAATACTGATTCTAAGCCTGGGAACATTCACAGTGGGAGGCCGAATCGCCTTTACATAAAGTCCGTTTTTTCTACAAAGTTCTGCAGCGTCTAAAACTTCTTTTTCGGACGAAAACAATACGGGAACAATCTGGGATTCAGAAGTAGTCTTTGGATAATTTTTAGTCTGAATAGAAACTCGAAAACGACTGGCTTTTTGTAAAAGATCTACTCTTTCTTTTTCCATAGACTTTACAATTGAAATGGAAGTAGGAACCGCATGTGCAATAGCAGGCATAGGCGCTGTAGAATAAATGAATGTTCTCATTTTGTTAATCAAAAATTCTTTTCCAATTTTAGAAGTTCCTATCCAAGCACCTTCCAAACCTAAAGATTTCCCACTTGTATATGTGATAAAATCCACTTCTTTGATTTTTTCTGAACCTAAAACTTGAGAAACCCTACCTTCTCCTTTTTGTCCAAATACACCAATTCCATGTGCGTCATCTAAGATTAAAACCGCATCGTATTTATTTTTAAGGTAGAGAAGATCCTCAATCGGTGCCAAATCCCCATCCATACTAAAGACGGTTTCAGATATGATAATTTTTTCTTTTCTATTGGACTTTTGAAGAAGTTCCTCTAAATGATTTAAGTTTAGATGTTTATAATATATTTTTTGTGCGCCGGAAAGACGGATTCCATCTAAAATTGAAGCGTGATTGAGCCTATCCGTAAAAACCTCAGACTTGGCATTTGCAATACAAGAAATCAATCCTACGTTGGCTGAGTAACCATTTGAGACCCAAAGAGAAGTTTCAGTTCCTATCCATTCGGAGCAGCACTGCTCGGCTCTTTCAAAAGAATTTCTATGTCCACTAACCAAACGAGAAGCACCAGATCCAGCACCATAAAGATCCAATCCTTCTTTTACGCTTTCAATAAGTTTAGGATGGTGAGTAAGCCCCAGATAATTGTTGGAAGATAAATCTACTCCGTAAGGAATTTCTAGAGATCGAAATAAAAAATCCTTTTTCAAGGATTCTAAAATGGAAGAGGTTTTCTGAATGAAATTAGATGGACTCAGGTTCAAAAAACCTCTTTGAAATGTTAGAGCATTTCCTTCACTTCATTTCTTTCTGAAACAAGTTCTTCATGAGTGATTTTAAATTTTTCTTTTGCAAAATCGTTTAATGAAATACCTTGAATGATTTCTACTTTCTTTCCGTCAGACTTTAAAGGAAATCCAAAAATAAGTCCTTTTTCTGCTCCGTAAGATCCATCGGAAACAACCGCCGCAGAAAAACAATCCCCAGGAGCAGTAGGAGTGATGATTCCTCGAACCGTGTCTACTACCCCATTCGCTGCACTAGCTGCAGAAGAGGCACCTCTTGCTTTAATAATTTCTGCGCCTCTTTGTTGTACATTTTTGATAAAATCACCTTTTAACCATTCGTGGTCTGAGATTACATCGGTAACCGGTTTTCCAGAAATTTTTGTATTGTAAAAATCAGGGTACTGAGTAGCGGAATGATTTCCCCAAATTCCAAGATGAGTCACTTCTTTTACAGGAACTCCTGCTTTAGAAGCAAGTTGGGATTTTGCTCTGTTTTCATCCAATTTAGTCATCGCAAACCAACGATCTTGAGAGATTCCTTTTGCGTTATTCATAGCGATCAAACAGTTTGTATTACAAGGATTCCCAACTACTAGAATTCTCACGTCAGAAGCAGCATTTTTTTCAATCGCTTTTCCCTGGTTTACAAAAATCCCACCATTAATTTTGAGTAAATCTCCTCTTTCCATTCCAGCTTTTCTAGGAACGGAACCAACTAACAACGCCCAGTTGATCTCTTTAAAAGCCGTATCCAAATCGGAAGAGACGGTCACCTTTTGCAGAAGAGGAAACGCACAGTCTTCCAATTCCATAATGACACCTTTAGCCGCAGGAATTGCAGCTTCCAATTCAAGCATCTGAATTTCAACTGCAGTATCGGCGCCGAACATTTGTCCCGAAGCAATTCTAAAAAGTAAAGAATATCCGATTTGTCCCGCAGCGCCTGTAACAGCGACTTTTACAGTCTTACTCATATTTGGGTGACTCCTAATTTCTAATTTTAATTTTTAAGTTCTTGATCAATTACCTTAATAAAAGCTTCTATCGGTTGAGCACCTTCTATCATAACTCCGTTGATAAAAAACGCAGGTGTTCCACTGACTCCGTATTTTTCACCTTCCGCCATATCTGCTTCTACTTCCTTACGCACTTCAGAATCATTCACACATTGACTAAAAACTTTCATATCCAACCCTAGCCCTCTTGCTAAATCCAAAACTCTGTCTTTAGGAAGATTTCCGGAATTGTCAAAAAGAACTTTAAAAAATTCCCAATACTTTCCCTGAGAAGCAGAACAATTAGCCGCAATATGCGCAAACATTGCGTTTGGATGAAAAGAAAGAGGATAATCCCTAAAAACCCAACGGATTTGATCTTTGTATTTTTCTCTTAACTGAGAATTTACTGACTGACTTCTTTTACAGAATGGACATTCAAAATCAGAAAACTCTATCACGGTGACTTTTGCGTTTTCTGGTCCGATAGAAGGATTATTTCCAGCCAGAATTGTATTATCTCTAAGAGGGGGAAGTTCTTTGACCTTTACGGAAATATTATATTGATTTCGAAGTTGTCCAAAGAAATTATTTCTTGCTTCTTCTTTCTTTTGCGAAATGAGATGATTTTCGATTTCGGCTTTCACCTGATCAAAAGACTTTCCTTTTAATGCTGGAGAATTCTTATATTGTTCATAGACGGCTCTCATTTCTTCGATACTAGGAGCCGAGACCGAAGGTTCCAAAAGTTCTTTTTCAGAAACATTACGCTCTTTTGCCGCGAGAGATACTACTTTTTTACTAGCAAATTCGGAAAGAACACGATAAAGACGATCATTTGTTTCCGAATAGAACTTACGAGCAATTCTAGGATTTTCCTTTTCAACGTCTTTGATCGTATAATTTTTGCCGTTAATTTCAACGACTCCGTCAGGAGAAAAATACGAAATTAGCGGAAAAATGGTAAACGCGATATAAATCAAAAAAATGGCTGAAAGTATCAGCAGGGGTCTGAATTCCTTAGTTTTCAGTTTTTCGATTATGTCTTTCATGGAAATATTCCCTCCAATGGTCGGAAAAACGACGACTTAGTTTCCCCTACTTGCCAACTTAGAAATCTGAGACAGGGTGGCAAACTATAAATTCGGATTTCATTTTTGCCACTTTTAAAACCCTAAAATCGAAAGCGGAGATGAAAACAGTTCTTAAACAGGAAAAAATCCGAAAAATAACTAAAGTGTTTCTCTGATTACCGATAGTTTTAATAGAGAAGATCGGTTTGATCTTATTTTAAAAAGGAGGTTGGCTTTATGAATATAGGGGGACTTACAATCCAACCATTTTTGTCTTACTGGTTTCAATTTAACAAAGAAACGGAACCAGTAGCTTCTGAGGCACAGAACCAAGAAGAAATTTCCATTTCCGGAACAACACCCAGTGCAAAAATCAATGAAATCAAACCGGAAGAGCTTGTTATGAAACCTTCTCCTGTGTCTTTTGAAGAGAGGATGAATCAAGTTATCAGTCCTGAACAAATGAAAAATCTTCTTTCTATGATGACACGCTCTAGAATGAGCGAAAATTTAAATAATCACAAAATCGATATAAGGCGATAAAGAAAATTTTGGTTTTAGGTCTTATCTACACGGTCGGTCTGGACATTTTTTTGATCCTGATGGGTTCTGCTGCATTTCTTGGTTTATGTTTTCTATTTTTTAAGGAAGTCATTTATCCCGCCATAAAAAAAGGAAGTGCAGGGATCGGAACTCCGCCAGAAGAAGGAGATCGATTTCTGCTCGTGGTTCCCGAAAGTCAGAGAAATGTTCGGTTCAGTGTGGGACAAACTTCTGGAAATATTAGAACTTACTGTAACACGATTTCCGATAATCATTTGATATTTAACTTAAAAAAAGCAAAAGACTCAGAAGATTACGAAATTCAAATATTAAGAAATTCTGCTGTACTATTCAAACCACCTGGAATGCCTACTTTCTCTAAAATGGAATCCAGCGAAAAATTAGATAGTTATGAAGTGATCGGTAAAAGTGCAGATTTTAGAATTTCAGACAAAGTAGTAAAAGAAAGAATGACTCAGTATTTTGAAATTGGTCTTTCCTCTGAATTTTTTATCAATAATTTTGGAAAAGAAAGGATGAGATTTATTTTTACGATCACAAAAATCCACCCTGGTCTCAACCGAAAAACTCCAATCAAAAAAGGTCTCTACGCCTTTGGTAAAGAAGAAAGAGAAGAACCAGAAGAATGATTTTTTGAAATCCTGAAAGGTTTTTTTGTGATTTTTCTTTCTTACGTCCCTAAATAATCATCAAGTCGTTTTGTCGTTTGAATCAATAGAAATCGTTCTTAATTTTTAAGTACGTTATGTACTATAAAATTGTAAACTAACCGATACGATTATACATTTAAATGAACAGAGAAAAGTAATTATACCCTATTTATTTTTATTAACGCTGATTGTTTGTAAAAAAGAGGAAGACACCAATCTACTTTCTTTGTTTTTTAGCAAAGTTAAAAGGACCGGCCTAAAAAATGAGACCGAGAAATACAAATCGCTCCACATACAATGATTAAAGTCAATCAGACGATTTCTGATATGAACCGTTTTTGGTTTTTTGAAGGAGCAGACGATACAGAAATAAAAACGTAAAATTCTCAAATGTAGCGTAATTAATTTTTAATTCTCTCTTTTTTAACACACATATTTTAATCAATTAGAATATTCTCAAATTTTAATTTCTTTTGAGGATTCTAAAATACCATCCTCTTCTACTTTTAAAGAAAGAATCTGACAATGAAAATGATTTTCTTGCACAAACTCGGAGATTTTTTCTTTGAGAATCTTTTCGACTCTTACTGCCTTATTTCTTTCCGAAAATAAAAGAACAGAAGGACCACTCCCGGAAAGAGAATATCCAATTAAATTTTTATGGATCTGCATTAAAAAAGGATTTAATTCGAATTCTGAATGCATTCTATATGGAGTGTGAATTCGATCATCCAGCGCCAGTTTCAAAAGTGAAATTTTTCCGGAGTCCAAAAATTCCATCCAAGTAACAACCCGACTCATATTAAAAATCACGTCTTCTGTGGAATACGAACTAGGAAGAGTTTTTCTAGATTGATGAGTAGAAGTTTCTAAATTCGGCACGATCAAAAAACAACGCACTTTCTTTGGAAATTTTTTTTTGACAAATTCTAAACGATTTCCGTTGAAATAAGAAAACACAAAACCACCTAAATAAGCTGGAATTGTATTATCCGGATGTCCTTCGATCTGACCAAGATGAAATAAAAACTCGTTTTCTTTAGGAATAGAAATTTCTGGATAAAATTTTTTATGTACAAATCTAGCAGAACAGACTCCAGCAACGGCTGCGCTGGCGCTAGAACCAAGCCCTCCTTTCATGGGAAGTT
This sequence comes from Leptospira interrogans, assembly GCF_900156205.1. Classification (GTDB taxonomy): domain Bacteria; phylum Spirochaetota; class Leptospiria; order Leptospirales; family Leptospiraceae; genus Leptospira; species Leptospira interrogans. The sequence goes on along the minus strand of NZ_FTNA01000002.1, from coordinate 96,480 downwards.
TTAAATCCATCAAAAGAGAATATGGAATAATTTCTTTTCCTGATAAAAATCTTTTAAAATAAGATCGATACGATGATAAAACTAGATCTTCATCCGGACCAAATGGAAGTGTTTCCATTCCTTTTACAGAAGTTTTAAACTCCTTTCCGGGTAAAAATTGAAATTGAAATTGATTGTAAATTCGAAACGCAAGACCAAAAAGATCAAAACCTGGCCCTAAGTTAGCCGAGGTTCCAGGAACTCGAATGGAATATTGTAAAATCGAAGACATAAAAAGAAAATCGATCTTAGAAAGATCGAAAAAGTTACGACCAGAATTTCTTTCCGAATGAAAACGTCATTTTATTTTCCGCTTTCAAAATCAGGATTTTCATACACAACTACAAATTCTTAAATCAGAAACTGCAACTCGTGAACACAATCAAACAAGAAAACTTGTGGGAATTCCAATTTCATTTTTGCGAAAAAAATCCGATGTGTTGCTTGAGTTCTTATAAAGAACCTCAATTCAAAGAAAAAGAGTTTTCCGGGTCTTTTGAAAATGAATTCTGCCTGATTATGCACTTTTCATTTTTAGATCTAACCGTTTTACTTTTCTATGTTGGTTTGGTTCTTTTTTCGGGATGGTTCACTTCTAGAAAAAAAGATAAGGATTCCGCTTCTTACTTTCTTGCAGGAAAAGAAATTTCTTGGATTGCTTTGAGCTTTTCAATCGTTGCCACAGAAACGTCTACTCTTACTTTTTTGAGCATTCCTGGACTTAGTTATTCAAGTAATCTTACCTTTCTTAGCCTCGGTTTGGGTTTTGTTTTAGGAAGAATTATCGTAGCCAAACTTTTTATTCCTATGTATTACAAATCCGGTTTTATTTCCGTTTATGAATGGGTAGGAAACCACTATGGAAAAATTTCTCAAAAGACGGTCACATTTTTATTCAAACTCACTCGCATTTTAGGAGACGGAGTGAGAATGTATGCATCCGCTATTCCGGTTGCGATTTTACTTGAAGTTTTCTTAAAACAGTTTTCTTTATTAAAAACCACAAATCTACACATAGAAATTTTAAGTCTTCTACTCATTTCCGGAATCACAATTCTTTACACAGTTCAGGGAGGATTTCGTTCCGTGGTCTGGGTAGATTCGATTCAATTTTTAATCTACGTCGCAGGAGGAATTTTTGCGCTTTTCTATTTAGGTTCTATACTTCTTAAAAATGGATTCGACGCTTCTTATCTGATCGAAAATGCAAATCAAACAAATAAGTTTCAAATTTTTGAATGGACAGATTTTTCATCCGCTTATTTTTTTCCCACTGCTATTTTAGGAGGAATTCTTTTAACCTTAGGAACCCACGGAGTAGATCAGATGTTTGTTCAAAGAATACTCGCGTGTAGATCAGAATCGGACGCCCAAAAGGCGATGATTTCTTCTGGAATTTTTGTATTTTTTCAGTTCGTATTATTTTTAAGCATTGGAGTTTTATTATATTTTTATTATAAAGATCCCTCTATTCCTAAAGATAAGGTTTTTTCCAAATTTATTTTAGAGGAAGTACCTTCGCCAATCACAGGTTTTTTATTAGCCGCTATTTTGGCTTCGGCTATGTCTACATTATCTAGTTCTATCAATTCTCTTTCTTTGACTACTAAAGTAGATTTAAAAATAGAACAATTCGGTTCTGGTACTTTAAGCTTATTCTGGGGGATGATTCTTCTCTTAAGTTCCCTACTTCCTCTATTTTTAACAACCGGAAAAAAGGGTCTTGTAGAATTAGGATTATCTATCTCTTCTTATACTGTTGGTCCAATCATTTCAATTTTTCTAAGCGGAAGAATACAAAGTTTTTATTATATGCAAAAATTAAAGGATTCTTTTGCGTCTTTGGCGATCGGACTAACTCCAATTTTAACATTAATTTTCGGTAAATGGACCGGTTCCAGTTTTACTCTTCTGGTTCCATTCGGGATCGGAACCTGCTGGTTGCTCGGATTTAGTTTACTACAAATTCAGAATCGTCTAACTTCTCAAAAATAGATTCCAAAATTTTTTTAAACTCAAATGACTTTGTAAAATGAATATAATGGTCACCGCCAGGAATTAAGTAAAATTTAGAATTTGGAAAAAAATTTCGAGCTATCTCAATGTCTTCTTTATGAAAATATTCCGAAACTCCTCCTGTAATAAAATACGTTCTTCCTGTATATGGATAATTTGTATATTTATCAAAAAAGTCCTGAAATAACCTAGGAGAATTCGCAACTCCTTCTACGTTGAGTTTCCAACGATAACCTCCGTTATTTTCGAGACGTTCTAAGTTCATCTCTAAAAAATTTCGGATAAAAGCATTCGGAAGAATTTTTGTCAGTGCCGAATCAATTTCCTGCCTAGATTTAAAACTGGAAACGTCCGTTCTAAGACATAAAAGTTCGCTTTCATAATGAAACGGATAGTTTCTAGGAGCAATGTCCTCTATAAATAATAAAGACAGAATATTCGGATTTTTTAATGCAAATCCCATAGAAACAAGTCCACCCATGGAATGTCCTAAAATCACCGGTTTTTCTAGTTTTTGTTTTGTTACCCATACTTCTATATCTTCCACCATGGAAGCAATAGAATGTTCACTGGAATGCGGAGAATCTCCATGATTTCTGAGATCCAAAAGATATACGTCTGCATACTGACTTAAAAAATCTCCTACACTCAGCCAATTTTTGGAAGATCCAAAAAGACCGTGTAAAACAATAATCGGTCCACAAACGGGAGAAAAAAATTTACCGTTTTGAAAATCAATTTTACGAAAACTTAAATTTACTGCAGACATTCTTTGTGGATTATTTTTAGAAAATTATGATATTTTCTACCGTATCTATAAGGAAGAGATTGTAGATCTTTTCGGAAAGATTCGTAAATTTCTTTTCTGGATTCACCTTTTCCGCACTGAATCGTTTCTGGATCTTTTGTTAAAGTTTCTAACTTTTTGGAAATCTGATTGGCAAAAACATTCGCATAATTACCGTTTGGGTGCAATTGAAGATAACGAATTCTTCTTTTTTTCTCTTCATTTAAAAAACAAAAAACGTCTCTTTTGCAATTGATTTCTGGAGTATGTTTTACTCCTAAAAAAGCCGCAAAATCTCCGGGGCCCTTGTCTTTAAAATCTTCCCCAATTTTCCAAAACACCTCCGGATTGATCTTAGCGGGTTTGCCCGGAATAATTTCTTCCGAATGTTTGGAAATATAATCCGTTAATTTAGATTCTTTACGTTTATTTTCTAGTTCTTGCAGAATTTCTAATATTCTAATTAAAACTACAATTCTTCTAATTTTTAGATAAATATATTCGTCTCCATGATAATTTTTATTTTCTTCCACGGAACTCAAATATTGAAAAACGGATTCTAATTCGTTCAATCCAGTATTAGTAGAATATAACATTCTATCGATAGAGCGCAAGATTACTTTATAAGCACCTTTTTCTTCCAAATCGAAAAGATACTGAGTTTCAACCCAACCACTCAAACCGGAAGAATCGGATACAAAACGAAATTTACGATCGTTTTGTCTTTCGTTTTTACTCTGAACGATTTCACCAAAGCTGAGACGACGTAGAATTTCAGATTTTTTATCTGGAAATAAATAAAGAGGAGAATTTGGTTTTAGAACCAATCTATCCCCTCCCCAAAGACATGGAAAAGAAGTAAAAAAGATTAGGATCAGAACGATCCGTCTCATCATTTACTAGTTCAAATCCCTTATCATTTCCGCGATTCTTTCCACCCCGCGTCGGATGTCGTTTTCTCCCATTGCGTAAGAAAGTCTGAGAGCCTGGTCTTCTCCAAATGCAATTCCTGGAACCGCGGCTACTTTATATTTTTCTAATAAAGTGCTACAGAAAATTTTACTGAGAGAGGTTTCGGAAGATCCTTGTTTTAGTTTTATAAAACCAGTAGTTTTGTAAACATCCGTCAAATACGGAAATACGTAAAAGGCTCCTTGAGGGTTGTTACATTTTACACCCGGAATCGCATTTAAAAGAGAAACGATAAGATCTCTTCTGACTTGAAACGCTTTTCTCATCTCCTCTACACAGGATTGATCTCCTGCAATTGCAGCTTGTGCAGCTGCCTGAGAAATCGAAGAAGGATTCGAAGTAGATTGACTTTGAATCGTTTCCATATTTTTAACGATATTCAAATCGCCCGCCCCGTAGCCAATTCTCCAACCGGTCATGGAATACGTTTTAGAAACTCCATTGATTACAAAGGTTTGTTTTTTAAGTTCCGGAGACAACATAGCAAGATTAGAAAATACGAATCCGTCATAGACTATTTTTTCGTAAATGTCATCGCTCATGACTTGAATTCCGGTAGAAAGTACAACCTCTCCCAAAGCTTCTATATCTTTCTTAGTATATCCCGCACCGGTAGGATTGGAGGGAGAATTTAGAATCAAACATTTTGTCTTAGGAGTAATTACCTTTTTCAATTGTTCCGGAGTAATTTGAAAATTTGCCTCCGGAGTAGTGTTGACAATCACAGGAACACCTTCTGCCAAACGAACAATATCCGCATAACTCACCCAATACGGAGCGGGAATGATTACTTCGTCCCCCGCATTTAAGGTTGCGAGAAAGTAGTTGTAAATAACTTGTTTACCACCGGTTCCAACGATTACCTGACTTTTATCGTAATCAAGACCATTGTCTCTTTTGAACTTGTGGACGATTGCTTCTTTCAATTCAACCGTTCCAGAAACAGCCGTATAACGAGTCATTCCCCTATCGATTGCATTTTTTGCAGCGTCTCTGATATGAGATGGAGTTTCAAAATCCGGCTCACCGGCTCCAAAACTAACAATATCTTCTCCCTTTTTTTTCAACTCGTTTGCCTTAGCAGTAATTACGAGAGTAGGAGAAGGTTCGATGACATTCAGCCTCTTTGCGCTGAGATCCATGCTATTCCTCTTTTTTTATTTTGATCCGTTTTTTCAATTACACGGAAAAAATTAGACATTATTCAATTGTAACTGAGCCAATTCTTCTTGAGCTTCTCTAAACTGGTCCAAGGTATAAATCTCGTATTCATATCCTTGTTCTGTAAGAAACAACTGACGATTTTGTCCAAAACGTTCTTCGTTTGTATCTCTGGATATAAGAGAATAAAATACGGCAGTATTATCGTGACCTTTAGGTCTCAAAATACGACCTAATCTCTGTGCTTCTTCTTGTCTGGAACCAAAAGTACCAGAAACCTGGATCGCAATATTGGCATCTGGCAAGTCGATTGAAAAGTTCGCCACTTTACTCACTACAAGAGATTTGATTTTACCGGAACGGAACGCGTCATACAATGTTTGTCTTTCCGGAAGAGGGGTTTTACCTGTAATCAAAGGAATATTAAATTTCTTTGATATTTCTTCCAATTGATTGATATACTGTCCAATTACTAACAAATGAGACTCGGAATGTTTTTTCATGATGAGACCAATCGCCTTCATCTTTTCTGGATTTTCAGAAGCCAGTCTGAACTTTTCTCTATCGTCCGCAATGGAATATTTCAGACGAAGATCGTCTTCCATATTAACTCGAATTTCTTTACATTTTGCTTCTGCAATCCAAGATTTACTTTCTAACTCTTTCCAAGGAACGTCATATTTTTTAGGTCCAATCAGAGAGAATACGTCTTCTTCTAAACCGTCTTCTCTTACCAAAGTAGCAGTCAAACCGAGTCTTCTTTTTGCCTGAAGTTCGGAAGTCATTCTAAACACAGGGGCAGGAAGTAAATGTACCTCGTCGTAAACGATCAATCCCCAATTATTGGCCCCGAATAAATGAAAGTGGGTAAAATCTCCGCCTTTTTTCTTTCTATGAGTGAGAATGTTGTATGTAGCAATTGTAATAGGACGAATTTCTTTGACTTCGCCAGAATATTCTCCTATATCTTCAGGAGGAATATCCGTTTTATCCAGAATTTCATTTCTCCATTGACGAATAGAAAGTGTGTTTGTGACTAAAATCAAAGTTTCAGCACCTACAATTTGCATTACTCCGATTCCTACGATGGTTTTTCCAGCGCCACAGGGAAGTACTACAACTCCAGAACCACCTTCGTTTCCTCCGCCAGCGTGAAATACTTCCACACAAGCTCTCTGATAATCTCGCATTCCAAATTTTTTGCCACTGATGCTCGTAGGTCTTAAATTAAATCCGTATTTATTTCCCTCGTCATAACCGGCCAGGTCTTCAACTGGAAAACCAATCTTGATCAAAGCTTGTTTGATATGACCACGATATTCTTTTTTGATATATATCTTATCTGGGAAAGTAGATTCTATAAACGGTTGAACGGCTCTATGATTTCCAATTTCTTGCAGGAATCCTTTTTCATTGGATAGAATTGCGAGTTCCCCGGATTCTTCTTTAACAAGTTTTACCTTTCCGTACCGACTGATCTGCTCTCGGATTTCGTTGACTATGTTTTTGGGAACAGAATACCTAGAGAATTTTTCCAAACATTCAACAATTTCATCCGCAGACATTTTGATTGATGCGGCGTTCCAAAGGGAAAGTGGGGAAATTCTATATGTGTGAAGGTATTCCGGACTTTTTTCCAATTCAGCAAATTTGGAAACTACACTTTGACAGGCTTCAAATTCCGGATTATCCACCTCTAAAAGCATGGTTCTGTCGCTCTGAACGATTAAGGGTTTACTCATTTGTATCTGGTTTCCTGTTTGTTTAGACTGAAAATCGACCTCTTTCTGTCAAGAAGAATGCGAACATAAGTTCCAACCGAGTAAGAAACCTATAAATAGAATAGCAAGACGCTTTTCCCACCGTAATGATTGCAATTATAGATTCTCAAATTCAGCTGTAGTTACGACTAAAAATCCGAAAAAGAATTCTGTAAGAACTTGGTCGAGAGGCTTTTCTTTATCATAAAATTATATTTTTACAAGTAAAAAGGTTTCTTTTGTGGGAACTCCCATAAATTTAAATTTTACAACTCATTCCGATCCGTGTGGGAACTACTACTTTTTTAACTTTCTTACGTCGAGTTCACACTAAGCCTTGTCCCAAATCCTGCCGAACGCCAAAGAAATGAGACGCTGAATTTCCACCAACCTTTAGACCCTTTTTGCTGAGTTTGAACGCGACCCGGAAAATTCAGCGAGTGCGGCCTCCCTCTAAGCATAACCTTACCCACAAATATTTGATCTCAATATAAATCTGTCGGAGTTACGACAAATCCTCTGTAAAACTTAGTTCCCACCCTTTTATTTTTGGGTGGGGGTGGAGGCGGTAAAGTTCGGAAAATTTTTCTCTATCAGAAAAACATACTTTTTGCAAGTAAAAAGACTCATTCTTGTCGGAACACTTGAAAAATGTGCCTTTTTGAGCCCAGAACGGCGATCCATAGAAAGCCCGTTCTGTTGAGTTCATTCTGATTCTAAAATCCTATTCAACTTGTGGGTAAGGTTATGCCCTCTAAGGATTAGCATTCAGGAAGTGAAATTTGAGTTTCACAAAAATGTGAGACCCTACTACGAAAATTTAACAACATTAGAACTGCTCGAAAGTTCACAAATTTCTAAATGCGACCTGCAAAGCGACTATAGAAGCGATGCATTGAGTTTCACAAAAATGTAGGAACTACTGCATTTTATTAAAAATTTCTAAAGAATTATTACGTAAACTTTTTGAGGTTTTGAAACAAAAGCCCTAAATACATTTCACAACGATTTGAAAACTTCCGCTCTTTTTTTCTTGGGGAAGAATGGTAGTTAAGGAAAAGCCATTTACAATCGCATTTCCTGGTGCACTCATCGGTTCTATCGCAATTCTATTCTTAGAGAAGTCTGTATAAATTTGAAAATAAGAAAGTTGTATATCGTTTTTATTCGACAAGTTAGATCGAATTCGAACTTCATAAGAATCGTCTGGAATTTGCAAAAGAACCCAAGCGTCTTCTCCAAAAAATAAAGAATCCAAAACTGGAATTTTTTCTAATCTAAATCGATCCGTTTCTCTTGTATAAATTGGATATATAGGCGTCAGATCTTCTTTTAAAGGAATCTGTTTTGAAAGATTAGATCTAAGAACACAAGACTGTTTGTCAGATTGGATTCTAAAATAAGGATGATACCCATAACAAAATCGAAACGGATATGAATTATGGTTTAAAAAATCGGTTTTGAGAGTCAGAATTTCTTCGTTGAAAATTCTTCTAAGAGAATACGTCTCTCGAACGATTACATTTCCCAAGGAAGAATTCAATAATTCTTTTTCCGGAGAAAGTTCAAACTGGATAGAATCTTCCGTCTTTTGTAGAATCTTGCGCTTCCAAGCAAAACCAAGCCCGTGGATAGGATAACCATTTTTATCTTTATTTGTGATGGAGGATAATGAAATCCATTCTTCTCCCAAACGAATTCGATCATTTGTATGTCGATTGACCCATGGATACATTAAATAAGAACCGGAAGAAAAAAAAGATTCACTTTGATTATAGCCGGAAATAATTTCCAACTCCTTTCCACTTAAGGGATGTTTCCAAACCCAAGAAAGAATTTGTTCACCGTGATCCGTAAATTTTAACCGAGAACAATCGCTAAAAATCTCAAACACATCGCAAACTTTTCAGAAATTCAAAATCCTTTCCATTCATTTTGTAAAAACGGCTTTTCTAGACACAAAATTTAAGAACTGGAAAGGAATTGAAAACCTATTTGATTCGAGGAAACTGACGATTCCACAGGAGAATTTCTTTTGAAACACTCGATTCTAATTTGGACCCAAATTCTTTTTCTAAATCTTTTTTTTTCTAATTGTTACGTTCCAGTAAATGCGAATTTATTTCCCTCAAAAACAGTGGAATTAAGGGAGAAACTTATTTCCGGTCAAAATGAAGATAAGATTCTAATCATACCTATAGACGGAGTGATCAGTGACGAAGGTGAAAAAAACTTTTTTGGAGGCCAAGAAGATTCTATCTTAGTCGAAGTCAAAAAACAACTAGAACTCGCAGAATTAGATCCGGAAATCAAAGCAGTAATTTTGAAAATCAATTCTCCAGGCGGTTCTGTTACTGCAAGCGACATCATTTACAGAGAAATCCTTCAATTTAAAACCAAAAAGAAAATTCCTGTAGTTTCTCTTTTTATGGATACTGCTGCCAGCGGCGCCTATTATATTTCTATGGCTACCGATCTTTTGATCGCTCACCCTACTTCTGTGACCGGTTCTATCGGTGTAATTCTTTCTGGAATCAACGTCAAAGAAGGTTTAGATAAACTTGGAATCAAAGATCAGTCGATTCGTTCTGGTGGAAATAAAACCATTGGTTCTCCATTGGAAGAACTTTCCCCGGAGCAAAGAAAATTACTTCAATCCATTGTAGATGATCTTTTTGAAAAATTCTTTGATATTGTCAAAAAAGGAAGACCTGGAAAAAATCCGTCGGAACTTCGTAAAGTTGCAGATGGCAGAATTTTCACAGCGTCCCAAGCGCTTCAACACGGTTTAATTGATAAAATAGGTTACTTTGACAACGCAGTACAAGAGACGATGGCTCTTTCGAATTACAAAAAAAATCCGGGAAATACAAATCCTAGAATCATTTATTATACTCGTAGTACCAACCAAAGAACAAATTTTTACCAAGTACAGTCCACTGAACTCAAACCGGATTCTACTATTTCTAAAATTCTAGGAACGAGTAGACAAGTTCGTTTTTTATATCTTTGGTCTTACTAAGTAAACATTAGAAATTTAGGAATCTATTAATATCAATGTTATTCAATTCCCTACCCTTTTTATTTTTATTTCTGATCACGTATTTGATCTACTGGAATGTAGACGTACCAGCGAAAAAGAAAGTTTTATTCGTTTCTTCCATCGTATTTTACGGTTATTCTCATATAACGTTTTTGATTCATTTTCTTCTAATAATCGGGATCAATTATTATCTTTCTGTTAAACTCTGGGAAAAGAAAAAAAAAGGGGAATCCACAAAAGGTCTTCTAAAGTGGACGATCATACTCAATACGATCAACCTAGCATTTTTTAAATATTATTATTTTCTAATGGATTCTCTAAGCACATTTACCGGTATGGAACTTTGGCAAAGGTTAGGAACTTCTGTAGAAATCCTTTTACCTCTTGCTATTAGTTTTTACACGTTCCAATTAATTGCACTTCAAGTAGATATTCATAGAGATCTAATTCCGGAAAAAATCAGCTCTCTGGATTACTTTTTATTTATCCTTTTTTTTCCTCAGCTGATTGCAGGGCCGATCATGAGATCAACCGATTTTTTGCCCAAACTCAATTTTCCTGAAATCGATAAACAAAGAATGAAACAAGGAATCTTTCTTTTAATCTTCGGATTATTTAAAAAGTCAGTTTTAGCGGATTCTATCTCTGGAATCATTTCTCCTCTTTATTTGGAACCTGACCAATATCATTCTGCTTCCGTTTACATCGGAGCGTTCGGTTTTATTTGCCAGGTTTATTGCGATTTTTCTGGATACACAGATATTGCCAGAGGTTGTGCGTTTTTACTTGGATACGAAATTCCTGAAAATTTTAAAGGACCTTTCTTATCTACTTCGTTCCGAGAATTTTGGGGGAGATGGCACATAACGCTTTCTTCTTGGCTCAGAGATTATATCTATATTCCTCTTGGTGGAAGTAGAAAAGGAGAACTTAGATCTCAGTGGAATATGTTTCTTACGATGTGTTTGGGTGGTCTCTGGCACGGAGCCAATATAGCATTCGTTCTTTGGGGAGCTTATTTAGGTTTTGTACTCGCTATAGAAAGAATCTTAGAACCAAAACTAGTACAAGGCACAAATATTATTTCGTCAAAAACGATTCGTTTTTTAAGAAACACAATTACTCTGAACCTATTCTTAATTTCCGGTTTATTTTTTAGGGCCGGTTCTGCCGGAAAAAATTCAGTTTCCTTTTTGTTTGATTTGATGAAAGGTTTTCAAAATTTTTTTTCTGGAAAAGTTCTTCCTCGTTGGGAAGAACTCTTGTTATTCATACTACTAACCATAGGTTTTAATGCTCTTCAATACTTTCCTAAATCGACGGAAAAAATAGAAAAGCGTTCTAGGGTCTTAATTCCTGTCTTCAGTGTCATTTTACTTTTACTCTTAGGCGTATTTGGAGACGGCGGCGGGGAATTTATTTATTTTCAATTTTAAAACCTTTTGTTAAAAAAAGGATGAAAATTTGAAAGGGAGGTTGAATTGAATCATAAAAGTAAATCTCTTCTTTTAAATTTAAAATTACGCGAGTTTAATATAACCAATACGAAAGCGATTATTCTGTTGTACCTGTCGAATAACCTAACACTGCGATCCGTGGAAAGTAGTGTTACCGAGTTCAGGGAATGAGACATTGAATTCAAGAAACAACATTGAGCTTAAATTCATTCCTTTTATTTTTTTTATTTTTCTCGAATGTTCTACTTCATGGATTCGAACCCTTCCTCCTAATTCTATCTTAGAAACAGATCCAGAAAAAATTCCTGAGGGAATATATATGAGAAATCGGCCTGAAAGATCTCACATCAATACTCTTTTCTATAAAAATATCGTTCAGGAAAAAATCTTACTGAATCGTAAAAATCTAACATTTGAAAAATCCATGAAACGGGAAGTGAAGGATAAAAACGAATATACAACTCATATCGTAATTGGAAAAGGTAAGTATTGTGTTTCAGGAAACTGGGTTTTGTTGGAGACACACGAAAAAGGAGAAGTTTTTTTTCAGGGAAATAGAGAAACATTTCAAATCGAATATCTTCCATTTGATCATAAATTGTTATATCACTACGACCCTTTTACCAAAACCCTCGTCCCATTATTGTATGAATCCGGTTATCAGGAAAAAAAATACGGACTGTTAGACGGAATCCACGAACCCTATTTGGAAGATCAGTATTTTCAAATTTCGAGAAAAAATTTTCTTAAGAAAGAGTTTCAGTTTCACGCCTATTTTTATCAACCATGAATTTGAAAGATTATATCAAAAGCTACTTCCAAAGAGTCGGCTGGATTCCACCTATTATAAATTTGGTCTGTTTTATCGCCCCAATCGTATTTCTACAAAACTCTTCGTTTTCGGAAAAAGAAAAAATTCTACTTTATTTAGGTATCATTGGTTTTATTTATTTAGTAAATTATATTTCTTTTATATTCTTTCTCACAAAAAAAATCCTTCCAGAGGAAGAAATACGTTCAAAGATGAGAAAACGTTATCGAAAGGGCGACGACCGAATGCAGAGTTATCTTTTTCCCCTACCTTTAGATGACGAAAACTACGAAATCTACGGAAGAACTCTCACATATAATCCAATCGGAGGCGATTTTTATAACTTTTTAACGGATCCTCAAGGAAATTATTGGATCGGTATAGGAGACTCTGTGGGACACGGCTATCTCGCCGGAATTTTTAGTATGATGATTTTTCAAAACATGTCCTTACTCGTAAAACACAACTTAAGTCCTTACGAAGTTATAGAACAAATCAACGAAGACCTTTTAAAAAGAACGGAACAAAACCCTAAAATTAATCCAAATCTATATGCAACTTTCCTTTTAATCAAAATAGACAAGGAAGGAAACTTGGAACATTCAGGTCTTCACCCTAGTTTTGTAATCCATCAAAAAAAAACGAGAAAAAACAAAATCATAGAAACCGATGGAAAATTTGTATCGATTACCATGAATTCTACTTTAAAAAATGTACAAGGCAAAAGTAAATTTCAATTGGAAACAGGGGATATAGTATTTTGCTTTACAGACGGACTCTACGAACAAAAAAATAATGGAAATCTATATTTTGGTGAAAGCCTATTTCAATTTTTAGATGAGATTCCCAAAAACGATCTTACTAAAATTGCAGATGTACTTTTCACCGAAATCCTAAAACATACGGGTGGAAAACTTCAGGACGATATGACGATTCTGATGATTCGCAAAAAATGATTATGTTAGAATTGAGCGAGCTTGAACTTAAAATCCTAAATCTAATCCCTCTAGAAGAAAGAGATGTTCGTAAACTGGGCAGAATTCTTCAGGACGTTTCCCTGGTTACCGGAATGACCGAAGACGAAATCATAGATTTTATCCCTTTCGGATTGGAAGATGAAATTCACATTCTAAAAATTGAATATAATTTCAATAATTTTAAAAAAGCTCTTGTTTCTAAACTCACTAAAAAAAGTTATTCTCCTCCAGGACTTTCCTCTCCAATCCCGGAAACGGTTCGCCAAACTTTTTAGAAACTATTTTTTTAAATCAAATCTCTGAATTTTATACTCGTTTTTCGAAAATTAATTGAATCATAAATTAAAAGAAAAAATTCTCCACATTTTCAAAATTAATCTGTTATATTTTAGAACCAATTAAAATACGATGTCTTTCGAAGAAGGGTTAAACTATTTTTTCGTCAAAGCAGATTCCGATTCTGTCGTTCGACTAAAATCTACAATAGATCCATTTTACAATTTTAAGCCAACAGAAATCGAAGAACTACCATTTCTATTCGCATTTCCTGCACTCATACCTAGATTCTTATATTCTTTAGAATGGAATCGAATTTCATTTTCCTCAAAGTCTATAGACTTCAAAGCTTACTTGAGTTTTAAAGAAGGGAAAATTTATTCTAAAAACGAACGTTTTCCAGAAAAATCTTTTGAGATTTCGGATAACGTTGAATTTCCAATTTTACAAAATCCATATCTTCCAGTTGGCTCTATTCCCTTTCAAATTTCTAGACGAGAATCAGAGCTTACTACCATAGGAGTTGTAAGAACTGGAAATTTTATTTTATATAAACAAATAAGAAACAAGATGTTTTCAACACGTTATTTATCTTTAAAAGATATAATAAACCCAGAATTATCCGAATCGGAAGTAGAGAAAAAAATTGAATCTCTTTACTTCAACGCAAAACAAAAATCATATTTATTTCGTTTGGTAAAAATTCTTTTTGCAGGAACTCCCGCAGAAGAGCAAACAATCGTTTCTAATCTATTCAGCCACGAACCTGAGTTCGCCATATTTCTACGAGATCAAATTTTCCAGATTGAAATTCTTCCTTTGATACACGGTCCTTTTTTAAATCGGATTTTAACGTCAATGGATGAAAGAATCATTCGATTTTCTTATCCTAAACTTTCTCCTCCAGTCAAAGTGATGATTGAAAAAAACATTTCCAAAAACAAATTAAAATCAATCTTAAATTCTCCGATTAAAAAACCAGAAGCGGGCGAATCTCTGGAAGAAATAGTTGAAAAGGAAATTTTTAAAAACTTTTCCAGAAAAATTTATTATGAAAATGGAATATTCCCTATTTATCAAGAATCTTTAGAAAATTCTAAAACCGATCCAAATCAAAAAATGGAAGTGATGTTTCAAAGTCTTGGGGAAACTTTTAAATTCAATTTTCAAATTTTCGGAACTCGTTCTATTCGACTTTACTCCGTAACAAAAAAAACGATTCTTTTCCAGGTTCTAGAATGGATAGAAATCGTCCGAATGGATACTTTAATTTCTAAACGGGAACGAAACGAACAATTCTTTTTAAAAATTCCTCCCGGAAGAATTTTAGAAATTCTTTTTTTTTCTGAATTTAGAGTTTTATGCGGAGCTGGAATTACATCCTCTAAAAAGACATTTGAATTTTGTTTATTAGGTTTTGATTATTGATTGGTTCGGATCCTATGGACAGAATCCTTCCAAATCTGAATCTCTTTTTCTCTCTGAGGTTGTTTCATCTGTGGAGAAAACTCCTTACTCGTTTTTAGTTTCTTTTTTAGATCCACTACGGAAGGAAAAAATCCCCTTTCTAATCCCGCCAAAAATGCCGCACCTAATACCGTGGTATCTACATTGGAAGGACGAACTACACGTTTTCCTAATATATCAGATTGATACTGCATCAACCAAGAATTTCCAGTCGCACCCCCGTCTACTTTTAAAACTTTTAATTTAGAACCAGTATCGTTTTCCATTGCCTCTACAAGTTCATAAGATTGGAGGGCAATCGATTTGAGCGCAGCTCTTGTGATCTGTTCCGCTGTAGTATCTCTTGTCAGACCTAAAATTGCACCCCTCGCGTTCATATCCCAATAAGGAGCACCTAACCCTGCAAAGGCGGGAATAAAAACTACATCGTCTTCTTTTTTTACCGAAGACGCATACTTTTCGGAAATTTTGGATTCTTTAAAAAATTTCAGATTATCTCTTAAAAATTGAACGACAGCGCCTCCTATAAAAACGGATCCTTCCAAACAATAAACAGTCTTTCCTTCCGGTCCACATCCTAAGGTAGTAAGTAAATTGTTCTTAGAAATCTGAAAATTATTTCCAGTATTAAAAAGAAGAAAACATCCGGTTCCATACGTGTTCTTGGCTTCCCCAGGCTCTGTGCAAAGTTGGCCAAATAAGGCCCCTTGTTGATCTCCCACAAGAGAGGAAATTGGAATTCCGTCAGGAAGTCCTTTTACCTTTTCCGTTCTTCCGAACAATGAACTAGAATTATGCGTCTCTGGTAAAATAGAATCAGGAATTCCTAATATTTGAGTTAATTCCTTATCCCATTCTTTCTTTTCGATATTGTAGATCAAAGTTCTACTTGCATTCGTATGATCGGTCTTATGCGATTTTCCGTTGGTCAAACGATATAGTAAATACGTATCTATGGTTCCAAAAAATATCTTTCCTTTTTCCGCTCTGGCTTTTACACCTTTTACATTTTCCAAAATCCATTGAATTTTGGTTCCACTAAAGTATGCATCTAAAACCAATCCCGTTTTTTTACGAAAAAAAGATTCCAATCCTTTAGATTTAAGATCCATACAGGTTTCAGAAGTTCTTCTACATTGCCATACGATCGCATTATAAACAGGTTTTCCGGTATCTTTATCAAACAATACTGTGGTTTCTCTTTGATTTGTAATTCCAATTGCGACTGCTTTAGAAGGACTCAACTTTCCATTTCGAATCGCTTTTAATATGAGCTTTTCAGTTTTGGCCCAGATTTCTTCCGCATCGTGTTCCACCCAACCAGGTTTCGGATAATGCTGGTTAAATTCGGAATACGCGCTGGAAATTACGTTTCCTGATTTATTAAAACAAAAAATTCGAATCCCGGTAGTTCCGGCGTCTATACCGATGATATAATCACTCATAGAAGATCGTCTCCAAAAAATTTAAAGTGAAAGATGAAATTTAATTTATAATATTAGAAAAACTGCAAGCTATACTTCCAGTTCTAGGCCTTCATGCGCCATGATAATTTCAAGACGATTGTTGGGATCAAACATCTCTTTATATTTTAAGGCTCTTAAATAAACAGCGTCTAACTTTTCATCGTCGTAGGAAGGATCGTGATGAAACATCACTAACTTTTTTACATTGGCCCGTAAGGCTATGTCCGTAGCCATAGAAGCCGAACTATGCCCCCAATCGATTTTTTGAAGTGATTCTTCGAACGTATACTGAGTATCAAAAACGAGTACGTCCGCTCCTCGAAAATAGTTTAGATAGTCTTGAATATTTTCCATCTCGTCCAGATTAAATTCCGCGTCTGAAGCAAAGATAAGAGATTTACCTTCTTCTTCAAAACGATAGGAAAAACTTCCGCCCGGATGACGAACCGATTTAGAAATTGCCGAAATGGATTCGGTTACAGGAAATGCTTTTCCTTCCGGAATAAATTTAAAATTTTTAGTGGCTCTAAATCCTTCATAAGGAACCGGAAAATGTGTAAAGCTATGTTGATACTTAAGTCGTTCTTCTAAGTTATCCACAGAACTTAAAAACTCAAATACGTTTCCGGGAGAATAAAGAGGAACAAAAAAAGGAACACCTTGGATATGATCCCAATGGGTATGGGTAAAAATCCATTTTGCCTTTCCTTTTCCCTCCAGGAAACCTTCGTGCAAAATAGAATTTCCCAATTCTCGGATACCGGTACCACCGTCTATGATGACTAAATTGTCTTTTTTATCTCGGATTTCAATACAAGTCGTATTTCCCCCATAAGTACTCCAATAAGAAAGAGAAAGTGAATCTAAAAAGGAGTCAATTGCATCAGGGCTTTGTAGGTCTGCTGGAGTCGCTAGGCTAAGAATTTTTTGCACCTTACTGCGAATCGATTCTCCGCGAACCGAGGAAGAAATCGAACCGCGTACACCCCAAAATTTTATGCGCATAAATTAAAAAACAGTTCCGATCTGTGGAGGATTTTTCAGGAAAATGTTGTCTAAATTTACCGATTCCATTAGGATTTCCAGCGAATTCTTTTTTATTTGTAAAAAATTTCTTATAGGTAAGTAGTTCTTAAAAAATTTTGTTTACCTAGTAAATCAATCGAATACGATTTAAACTGATTCGAGCAAAATAGACGTGGAAAATTTTAATACAGAAATTCTTACCGAAGGCACAACTTGTACGATTAAAATTCAAGGTAGTATCAGCCTCAAAAACGCATTTGCCCTCAAGGAATTGATTATCAAAAAACACGGAGAGGGTTTTACGGAAATTATTCTGGATTTTTCAGGAGACGCATACTTGGACTCCTCCGGAATCGGAGCCATTTTTAATTCCCAAAAATACGTAACAGAAAGAAATGGTTCCCTCAAACTCAAAAATATCAGTAGAGACGTAATGACCATTTTAAAAATCGCGAATTTAGACAAACATTTGGATATTATTCGTTAGGCGCTCTTCTGGAAATCCATCGAATCTATACAAATAGCCCTCTTCGAAACTTCACCTATATTCTTAAAAATTCAGAAACTTCTCAAACAATTTCGATTGATCCTTATGATTCTGATCAAATCGAATCTTTTTTAGATAAAAAAGGTTGGAAACTCGACTTTATTCTCAATACACACGAACATTCCGATCATACCTCCGGAAACCAAGGATTGGTCCGTAGATATGGCTGCACAGTCTATTCTCATCCAGGAGGAATCGGAAAAATTCCACACGCAACTCATCCTGTCCAAAAGGGAGATAAAATTCTATCTTCTGCAAAAGAATATTTAGAAATTTTAGATACCCCTGGTCACACTTTTTGCCACGTTTGTATTCTTCTTGTAGAAAATCAAAAACCCACAGCGATTTTTACGGGAGATACTCTTTTTAACGCAGGTGTTGGAAATTGTCTTCGAGGAGGAGACCCAACAATTCTTGCAAAAACAATTTTAGAACAGTTTTATCCTTTAGAAGAGGAAATCCTTCTCTACCCCGGCCATGATTACTTAGAAACGAATTTAAAGTTCACATTATCTCTGAATCCTTCCAATCAAGACGCAATTGATGCTTTAGAAGAATGTTCACGCCTACCTAAAAACATAGAATTCCTTACAACCAATCTTGGTAAAGAAAGAAGAATCAACACGTTTCTTCAATGTGATCATCCTTCTTCCGAACTTCTAAAAAACGTTTCTATAAAAATTTCTCCGAAACGTCTCTTAGATCAAAATCCCACAGAACTTTTTATTTTGATTCGTTCGTTGAGAGATAAGTGGTAAATTGAAATACAGTTTTATTTCTAAATTTTATTTTTGAAAAATTTTAGTTTAAGATCTAATCTTAGAAATCGTTTGCTCTCTCCGACATCGGTTTAAAATCTGTAACCAAGGCGGTTCTTTTTTATGAAAGAATATGATATTATTGTAATTGGAACTGGAGGGGGAACAAAATTAGTTACTCCTCCTTCTAAAATCGGTTACAAGATCGCCGTAATCGAAAAAGAAAATCCAGGCGGCACCTGCCTCAATCGAGGATGTATTCCTTCTAAGATGTTGATCTATCCCGCAGAGATCCTTTCTCTGACAAAACATTCAGAAAAATTTCAGATTTCATTTCCTAAAAAACCCGAAGTAGATTTTAAAACTCTTATAGAAAGGATTTCTAAAACCGTAGATGACGAATCTGCTTCTATCCTTCCCGCTTATGATAAAAATTCAAACATTACTTATATTTCAGGAACAGCGAGTTTTATCTCGGATAAGGTTATCACAGTAAACGGGGAACAACTAACCGCAGAAAGAATTTTTATCGCCTCAGGTGCAAGGCCAGCGATCCCGGATATTCCTGGACTTGCTGGAACCCCTTTTATGACAAGTAGAGAAACACTTAGAAGAACCGATCTTCCCAAATCTATGATTGTAATCGGAGGTGGTTTTATTGCATTAGAACTAGGTTTTGCTTATTCGTCTTTTGGTAGTGAAGTCACTTTTTTAGTCAGAAATAGAATGCTCAAAAACGAGGACAAAGACATAGTTGATGAGTTCGAAAGAATTTTTACAAAAGAACACAATGTATTATTACACACAAACATTCATAAAATAGAATATAATAAAAATTTATTTTATGTAGAAGCAATTTCACAGGGAAAAACGATTTTGCTTCAATCCGAAGCCCTTTTGGTAGCCACTGGAATTAAACCCAACACAGATCTTTTAAATTTACAAAATACGAATATTCAGACGGATAAAAACGGATACATAGTCGTAAACGAATATTTAGAAACTACTTCTCCAGGTGTATATGCATTAGGCGATATTACAGGAAAATACTTTTACAGACATTCCGTAAACTTTGAAGGAGAATTTTTATTCCGCACCTTATACCAAGAAAAAAAAAGAACTCCTATCGAATATCCTCCAGTCCCACATGCAGTGTTTACACATCCCCAGATCGCCAAAGTAGGAAAAACAGAAGAAGAACTAATCCAAGAAGGAATCGACTACGTAGCTGCAAAAAATTCATACAGTGCTAGCGCTACTGGAATGGCGAGATTATCCGATTCCGGATTTGTAAAAATCCTAATAGATAAAAAATCCAAAATGGTTTTAGGAGCTCACGTAATCGGAGACGAAGCTTCGAACTTGATTCATCTTTTTATCCTTTTAATGACGATGAAAGGCACTTTAGACGATCTTTTAAAAATGATCTACGTACATCCTGCGTTACCCGAAATTGCAAGAAATGCCGCTCGAAAAGCAAAAGAACTTTTACAATCCAAAAAATAATAGGAATATTCAAAATTTATGAAGTTTGCGTTGCAAATTGAAAATTTAGTCAAAACATACTCAGGTGGAGTCACGGCTCTCAAAGGGATCAGCCTAAATGTAGAAAAGGGAGATTTTTTCGCCCTACTTGGTCCAAACGGAGCCGGAAAGTCTACCACGATCGGTATTTTAAGTTCGCTCGTAAATAAAACTTCCGGCAAGGTTCAAATCTTTGACGCGGATTTAGATAGAAATCTTTCTAAAGCGAAATCGTATATAGGTGTTGTTCCCCAAGAATTTAATTTTAATATCTTTGAAAGAGTAAGTCAGATCGTAGTCAACCAAGGTGGTTATTACGGAATGGATCGTAAGATAGCGCTGGAACGAGCTGGAGAATATTTACAACAACTCGGACTGTATGAAAAAAGAAAAGAAGCCGCCGGTAGACTTTCTGGAGGAATGAAACGAAGGTTGATGATCGCAAGGGCTCTCATTCATAATCCTAAAATTTTAATTTTAGACGAACCAACAGCAGGTGTGGATATTGAACTTAGAAGGTCTCTCTGGGAATTTCTGCAAAAGTTGAACTCCTCCGGTATCACCGTGATCCTTACTACTCATTACTTAGAAGAAGCGGAAAGTCTTTGTAGAAATATCGCCATCATAGATCAGGGAAAAATCGTAGAAAATACTTCCATGAAAGAACTACTCCAAAAATTAGATCACGAAACCTTTATCTTAGATTTTACCGGACATCTCAACTCTTATAAAACGATTCCGGGTGTGGAAATCAAACAAACAGATAACTCCACTTTAGAAGTTTCTATTTACGGAGATGCTTCTTTAAATGATTTATTTAAAATTTTAGATCAGAACGAAATTAAAATTAGTAGTATGAGAAACAAATCCAATCGTTTAGAAGAACTATTCCTGAAATTGGTAGAGAAAAAATTATGAATCTATCTGAAAAATACAACGCATTTAAGACCATAGTTATTAAAGAAACCGTTCGAATTCTACGGATCTGGATTCAGACGATCATTCCTCCTGGAATCACAATCTCACTTTACTTTATTATCTTCGGAAAGTTAGTCGGTTCTCAAATAGGAAACATAGGGAATCATACTTATATACAATTTATCGTTCCTGGCCTTGTAATGATGTCTGTGATTATCAATTCGTATAACAATGTAGTATCTTCCTTTTTCGGTGCTAAGTTTCAAAAAAATGTAGAGGAAATTTTAGTGTCTCCAACTCCCCCATCCTTAATTGTTTTAGGGTATACAATAGGTGGGGTGATCCGAGGAATTTTAGTGGGAATTTTAGTGATTGCAATTTCTTTATTTTTTACAAAATTAGAAGTTTATAATTTTCCTATGTTAATTGCTACCGTATTTTTAAGTTCTCTTCTATTTTCAATTGGAGGATTTTTAAACGCCCTTTACGCCAAGAAATTCGACGACGTGACAATCATTCCTACTTTTATTTTGACTCCTTTGACTTATTTAGGTGGAGTATTTTATTCCATTCAGATGCTTCCTCCTTTTTGGCAGAACGTTTCCAAATTAAATCCAATTTTATATATGGTAAATTCGTTCCGTTACGGATTTTTAGGAATCAGTGACATTCATCCTTGGTTTGCGCTTTCTATGATTGGAGCGGCAACCTTATTCTTTTATATTCTTTCCGTATATCTATTAAAAAAAGGAATTGGAATCCGAAACTAATCTATGAGTTTTAAAGAAGAAATTCGCTCTCAATTAATTTCTTATTTGAATCCTACTTATATAGAAGTGGAAGATTTTAGTGCACAACACTCAGGTCACATTGGAAATCCGGAAAATAAACCCGAAGGCACTCATATCAAAATTGTATTAGCCTCTCCTAGTTTTTTAGGAAAATCTAAATTAGAACAACATAGAATGGTATATTCTATTCTTAAACCTTGGATCGATAGAGGTTTACACGCAATTACTTTAGAAACGAGTTCTTAAAAGTGGGCCATTCTTCTATGAAATGAATTGAACTTAAATTCTCCCAAACGAAAATAAATTTTTGACTTCTAATTAGAACTATATAATAAAATACCCAATCCAATAGTCTACACTTCAATCCTGTAAATTCAGGAGTAAGAAAACCGAACAAATCCTGTGTTGTGGACCGCACTTTTAGCTTCAGTCAATCAATTGCATAAAAGAAACGTAATATAATAATCATCCTTAGTTTCAATTGATTATAACGTGAGTTCATGGAGAAATTCTTTTTATAAAAACCTGATTTTTCCATAAAAAGTGAATGTTTTAAAATTTATTATGCGACTTAATCTGTGGGAACTCTCACAAATCGCGGATTTACCAGTTAAACTTTGAAAATTGTGGGAACTACTCGACTCGAATCACAAAAAATAAATGTTTAAAAATTTGTAATACGACTTAATCTGTGGGAACTCTCACAAGTCGCGGATTTACCAGTTAAACCTTGAAAATTGTGGGAACTACTCGACCCGAATCACAAAAAATAAATGTTTAAAAATTTGTAATACGACTTAATCTGTGGGAACTCTCACAAATCGTGAATTTACCAGTTAAACTTTGAAAATTGTGGGAACTACTAGGAAATTCATCGTCCAATTAGATTTTTGTACAAAACCACTATTTTGCGACCATCATCAAAACTTAAATCCCATTTTAAAGTGAGTTCAACTGAGAAAGACTTTTCTAGAAGTATGAGTTCCTACAATTTTAGAATTTGTTCGTAAAATCATAATTTGCAATAGTTCCCACACTTACATACGATAGGTTCATTGTTATAAACTTCTATTATTTAAATTGTGGTAGTTCCCACATTTAAGGAGTCGATCTATAAATTTCAAATTTCAACTTTTTTCAGAATCAAGGGTTCCTTACGCCAAATTCACATATGAGAACACGATTCGGAAAACTCAGCAAATGGCTCCCTAAGGACCCATCACCTTACCCACAAGTTGAATAGGATTTTAGAATCAGAAGGCTCAAAAAGGCACATTTTTCAAGTGTTCCGACAAGAATGAGTCTTTTTACTTGCAAAAAGTATGTTTTTCTGATAAAGAAAACCTTTTCACCTCCTCCCCCACCCAAAAATAAGGGCGGGAACTAAGTTTTACAGAAGATTTTGTCGTAATTCCGACAGATTTATATTGAGATCCAATTATTTGTGGGTAAGGTTATGCTAAGGACCGGCATTCAGGGAGTGAAACTTCGAGTATCCACAGAAAGCAAGATGCCGAATTGAAAAGAGCGCTCTGTTGAGTTCCCCCACGTATCGATCCCTTTTACGTTATACCGAATTCACATTAATTAGCTACGTTTCAATCAATTTCCCATCAGATCCTATCGAACTTATCTGAAATGACTCTTTGTGATAAACACTTAGGCACTCAATTTGATAGAGATCAGTAATCTTACACGCATAAAATAATTTTGAGAACAAACAACTAAAAACAAACCTACTTGCCTTCCTTTGAAAGGAAATCACAAATCAATATTTTAGAGAATTACGATATGATTGATTGATATATTTAGAAAATATCAACTGATCATTCTGCCTTAAAAAAAATAAGCAAAGCAGAAACCACCTATCTTCTGAATGCCTCTTTTACAATCTGTATGAGTTGTATTATTTACAATTTTGAAACATACTTTGCACAAAAAAACTTTATAAATTGTCTGAAAAAAGACAAAAGGAAAAATTCTAAAGATAGAATTTAAATCATTCTCTAACAAAATTCATAAACTTAATTTCCGATTAGATCGATTTTATCTTTGTAACAAAAAAATCTTGACCAAAATACTATAAAAAACGTTTCAATTTGGGATTGTAACAAAAATGGCTTTCTAAATTCTAAAACTTAAATCTTCAAAAAACTCCATTGGATTGAAGTCTAACAAAGAAAGAACGATGACAATAGATGAAATTAAAAATAAAATAGAATCCGGTCTTCCCGATTCTAAGGTAACAATCTTAGACCCTTATAAAGACGGAGTACATATCAAAGCGATTGTAATTTACAAAGGATTTGAAGGTAAATCCATTTTGGAACAACATAGAATGGTTTACGAAACTTTAAAAGAAGAACTAAAACAAGAAGTGCACGCTTTAGCGTTAGAAACGAGGATACAAGAATGAACAATGACTTAAAACAAAAAATAGACGGTTTAATTGGATCGAATAAGGTCTTTTTATTTATGAAAGGAACTCCAGAAGCCCCTATGTGTGGTTTTTCCGCCGGTGTGTCTAACGTATTGAGAAGTTTAGGAATTCAATTTGGATCTTTTAATGTTCTCTCAGACGAAACGATACGCCAAGGAATCAAAGAATATGCAAACTGGCCTACCATCCCACAACTCTACATCAACGGAGAATTTATAGGCGGTCACGATATTGTAGTAGAGATGGCTAAAACAGGAGATCTTCAAAAAAAAGCAGGGATCTTAAGCGCAGGATGAAGTTATATCACTTTCAATCCTGTCCTTACTGCTCTTACGTAAGAGACGAGTTTCAAAAAATGGGACTCGTCTCTGGCAAAGATTATGAACTGATAGAGGCCAGTCGTGGAACTCCCGGAAGGGAAGAAGTAATTCAACTAGGAGGAAAAAGCCAAGTTCCTTTTTTAGTAGATGGGGATACACGTATGTATGAATCCAGAGACATTGTAGAATACGTAAAACTTAAAAAAAAATTTTAAAAACCAAGTAAGTCTAAAATTTTATTTCCTACATCTCTATTCTTACCTTCATACGGATAATTATGAATGTATAAAACCGGATTGAAGTTTAACTCTAATATTCTATAATCTCCCTTTTTTTCCAAATCTTGTAAAATAATATCTACTCCGCATATCTTTGCACCCACCGATTTTGCGGCCTTTACGGCAAGTTCTTTATAATATGGATGCGCGAGATCGGTCACATCCATAGAATCTCCTCCAGTGCTTATGTTCGAATTCTTTCTTAAAAATACTTTTTGGTCTTTTGCGGGAATAAAATCTTTAGTAAAACCGGATTGTTGTAAAACATCTAACTCAGTATCGCCTAACTGAATTTTTTCTAAAGGAGTCACGTGTCCTACTCCTCTTCTAGGATCTTCATTTTTAAAAGATACAAGGTCTTGGATTGTATGAATTCCATCTCCTGTAACATTAGCCGGAATTCGGTTACAAACCGCTACGGTTTCTTCTCCGATCACTAAAAAACGATATTCGTTTCCTTCCGCGAATTCTTCCACGATGATAGACTCGGAATGATTGAATGCAATTTTAATCGCTTTTTTGGCATCTTCTTCGGAAGTTCGAGGAGGTAAAACTGATATTCCGATTCCGAAATTCGTGGTTACAGGTTTCACTACCATTTTCCGATCTAAATTTTTTTGCCAAAAAAACAAAGCCGACTCTGAATCTATAAAACTATCTCCTGCTGGAACCTGTAAATTATATTCGTACATTATAATTTTTGAAATTGTCTTATTTTCCATTACAAGAAAAGTTATGTAAGAATCTAGTGCAGTTTTAGAAGCTTCTTTTACGTATTGAACAAGTCCGTTTTGATTTTTAAGTCTTAAAAAATGATTTTTACGATCTAAAATTTCTACTTCTAATCCTCGATTCAGAGCATCTCTAAGTACAATTTGGGTAGAAATTTCTAGATCTTCAAATCCTTCTAAAACGAATTTTTCCGGAGAAAGAAATTCTCCCGGTTTCAATTTCAATGATTGCATAGTTTAACAGTAGGATACTGAGTTTGAATTTCCTGTTTTTCTAGTTCTTCTTTTTCCTGAAAAGAACGAATCGTTTCTTTTTCCATTTTCATCAAGGTTCCAGGTGAATATTCTAAATAGGAAAACATTCGTTTATTTTCTTGAGCAAGTTCAATTCCCTTTTCTCTAAATTCTATATTGCGTTTTAGAATTTCTGAAAGTAATTTTCCAGAAGGAGTTTTATCCGGATTTTTCCACTTTTTGATTTGGAAATCAATCGCTTCTTGATACGTACGTCTTCCAGCATGAAGATCTAAAATTTTAGCGTAGTGGCGAAGAGACTCCGAGTATTCCGCACCTGCTTCTTGGAAATTTCTCTTGGATCCGTTTACGTTAATTTTTAATTCTGGATTCCTTCCTTCCCAAATCACTGAATTCAAATTTTCTTTTAAGCTAAAGTTCTCTTCTTCGGAAATAGAAGGAGATACTTTTAACAAAGAATCTAAAAGAATCAATTGAGTAAACGCAAGATTAGATCTACAAACTCCTACGGGAGAATATGGATCTATATCCAAAGAACGAATTTCTATATACTCAATTCCTCTTTGAAGAAGAGCGTCTAACGGTCTTTCATCTCCTTTTGGAATTTGTTTCGGACGAATTGGAGAATAAAATTCATTTTCTATCTGAAGATAATTTGGATTGAGTTGAGCGTCCTTATTTTCGGAAAAAGAAACGTATTTAGGGTACGGAGTATGAACCGCGTAACACATACGATCCACGTATTCTTCCAATGAATTATAATGAATTCCTAATGTATCTTGAACCTTGCTCGTATATCCGATCTCGCTCATTCTAAGAGAGGTAGCATAAGTTGAATATAATGTAAAATTCTTATGTTTTTCGAACTTCAAACTTCCTGGATTTGGTAAAAACGTAAAATCAAAAACAGGAGAAGATCCTGTAAGATAAGTCAAAAAATGAACCCTTCTTAAAAAATTCCGAATTACGTGTAAGTATAAAGAAGAAATCTCTTCCTTTGTAAAATTAGAAATTTCTTTTCCCAAAAACTGTCTGAGGAAAACCTTTGAAAAAGAAAAGTTATAATGAACCCCGGAAATAGTTTGCATCCTTCTTCCATAACGAAGGCCCAATCCATGACGATAGATCGTTTTCCATCTTCCGGAGTGAGAAGTTCCATATTGTCCAAGTGGAATTTCGTTTTCTTCTTCGGGTAAAACAGGCGGCATACTAAAAGGCCAGATGAGTTCATTTTCCAATTTGCGAATCGTAAATATATGCAAATCTTGTAATTCTCTAATATTTGCTTCTACTTTAGGACGAGGGTGAGTCGCATATTCTAGTTGTGGTTCTGCAAAATCGGTCTTGATATAGTGATTGGTCAAACTAGAACCTAAATGAATCGGATGAGTTGTTCCTGAGAGAGTTCCATCTGGGTTGACTCTCATACTTTCTTTTTCTAAACCGTGTTTTGCTTTTACCGCGTGTCTCAGAAGGATTTCTAAAGAAACCTCTTCTATTTTTGATTGAGTAAGTTCTTTTGTTTTCAAAGTCCGCCTGTGGCCCCTTCTCCACGTGGATCGCAAGCTCCATAGAGCATTCCATTCTCTCTTTTGACAGAAAATAGTTTCGCAAAGTTCGGAGCAATTCTAAGATCGTGTTTTTTAGAGGAAAGACCATCAAATACGTTTCTTTCATTTACTGATTTTTCTATAAATACCGCATCCGGAAAAAATTGATGATGTATTCTTCCCCTGGCTACGGATTCATACAAAGTCAGATTAAAATCTAAATTATAGATCAAAGACTGTAAAACGGCGTTTACGATATAAAAACCTCCAGGAGCACCAGTAACTAAAAAAGGTTCTTTATTTTTAAATACAATTGTAGGAGACATACTGCTCAAAGGAGTTTTCTTAGGAAGTATAGAATTTGCTTCCGCACCGATTAAACCGTATACATTTGGTTCTCCTGGAGCTCGACTAAAATCATCCATTGTATCGTTTAACACAATTCCAGTTCCAGGAGCGACTACAGAAGCTCCAAATCTAAAATTGATAGACTGAGTTGTAGAAACTGAATTTCCTTCACGATCCATAACGGAAATATGTGTAGTTTGTGGAGATTCTACTCCAAAGTTTAAAGTTTTTAAAAAAGAAGAGCTACTAGAAGCTGTTTTAGGATTAAAATTTGAAATTTTTTCTTCCGCGTATTTTTTAGAAACAAGACGTTCAATTGGAATTTTTGTAAAGGCAGGATCTCCACCTAACATCGCTCTGTCCGCATAACCTCTTCTCATCGCTTCTACAATAAAATGATAATATAAAACAGGATCTTTTTCATACGTCTCTTTCAGAGGTTTTGTTTCCACCATAGACAACATAGTCAGTAAATGAACTCCAGAAGAAGGAGGAGGCATCGTGTAAATCGTATAATCGTGGTAAGTTGTATGTACTGTTTTTTTCTCGATTACTTTATAACCGCTCAGATCTTGTAGAGTGATAAGACCATCGTTTTTTTTCATCGCATTGACAATCGAATTCGCAATTTTACCGTGATAAAACTCTTTATCGCCAGTTTCGGAAATGAGTCTGAGAGAATTTGCAAGATCCTTTTGAACGAGAATACTGTTTAACTCCGGAATTTTTCCTTTGGGAAGAAAGATATTTTTCATTTCTTCGCTCATATCTTTAGAAGATTTTTGAATTGCGGACTGAAGGTCTGGATAAACTGGAAATCCATTCTCGGCGAGTCGGATCGAGGGGGAGATCACAGTTTTAAGCGGAAGTTTTCCAAAACGTCTTTGGATCTGCACAAGCCCTGCAACGTTACCCGGAACACCTACTGCCCTAAACCCTAAAAGAGAATCTTCCTTAGGTTTTAGTTTATACATATCTCTAGAAGACGTATTCGGCGCCCTTTCTCTAAAATCGAAAGCGATCGGTTCTGGAAATTCTTTTAAATAAAGAATTAAAAAACCTCCTCCTCCCAAACCAGTAGAATGGGGTCTTGTAACAGAAATTGCAAAAGAAGTCGCTACTACTACGTCCACTACATTTCCGCCTAACGCGCCTACTTCGATCCCGGCCTGTGTCGCCTCAGGAGAATCGGAGGATATCATTAAATTTTTACTTTCACTAAAGTAATCAGTATGCGTTTTTTGGTGGGAAGGAACTACGAGCAGATCGGTGGAAATTTTTTTCCCCTCAATCAGAAGAGAATTTTCCCTACAAGAGAAGAGTAAAAGTATCAAAAAGATACGAATTGTAATTTGTTTCATCTGGTTTCCGGTTTTAATTCTTTTTTCCGGAAGAGAATTCCATTTCGATTCCTTCTTTACCGGAAATCAATTTTGCTTTTCCACCGGATTTTAAAACGCCAAAAAGAATTTCTTCTGAGATCCGTTTTGAAATATGAGTATCAATCCATCTTTGAACGGGTCTTGCGCCAAACTCCGGAGTATAAGCCTTATCTGCGATGTAAACGAGTACATCTTCGTTAAACTCCAATTCAATTTGTTTAGAATTCAATCTTTCCTGTAAAAGAGCAAGCTGTTTTGCAACCACTTTAGTTACATTTTCTTGATTTAAAGAAGAGAACTCTATAACCGCAGTAAGACGATTTCTAAACTCTGGAGAAAATTGTTTTTCGATCGCTTTCAAACTTCTATCTTCTAAAAGATCATTTGCAAAACCTACAGGATTTGTAGAACGTTCTCGTGCACCCGTATTTGTGGTCATTACTAAAATTACCTGACGAAAATCGGATTTTCTTCCATTATTATCTGTTAGAGTCGCGTGATCCATAATCTGTAACAGTATATTATAAATATCTTCATGAGCTTTTTCGATTTCGTCTAGAAGCAGAACACAGTGAGGATTTCTATAAACCGCGTCTGTAAGTTGTCCCCCTTGTTCAAAACCTACATAACCGGGAGGGGAACCGATCAAACGAGAAACTGTATGTTTCTCCATATACTCGCTCATATCAAAACGAATTAGTTCCACTCCTAAGATTTCAGCGAGTTTACGAGTTAATTCCGTTTTACCTACACCAGTCGGACCAGCAAATAAAAAAGAGCCGACTGGTTTTCCTGGCTCAGAAAGCCCACTTCTAGAAAGTCGAATCGACTGAACAAGTTGGTCAATTGCAGAATCTTGTCCGTAAATTTTGGCCTTTAGCTCTTCATCTAAATTTTTAAGTTTTTCCCGATCGTCTGCTTTGACTGTGACTGAAGGAACCTTTGCAATTTTAGAAACTAAATCTTCAATTTCACGAACCGTGACAGTTTTTTTACCACTTTCTCTAAGACGAACCCTAGCACCAGCCTCGTCCAAAAGATCAATTGCCTTATCCGGAAGTTTACGATCTAAAATATATCGCGCCGATAACTCAGCAGCTTGCTCTACTGCAGAAGAAGAATATTTGACCTTATGAAAACTTTCGTATTTTTCCAAAAGACCTTTTAAAATTTCTATCGTTTCGGAAATAGAAGGTTCTCCTACTTCTACTTTTTGAAATCTTCTGGAAAGTGCATGATCTTTTTCGAATATAGTTTTGAATTCTTTATAGGTAGTAGTTCCGATACAACGAAGCTCCCCGCTGGAAAGAGCGGGTTTTAAAAGATTAGAAGCATCTAAAGAACCACCAGAGACCGCTCCGGCTCCTATAATCGTATGAATTTCGTCTATAAAAAGAACGTGATCTTCTTGTGCGGTGATTTGAGCGACAACGTTTTTCAGCCTTTCTTCAAATTCCCCTCTAAACTTAGTTCCGGCGAGTAAAAGCCCCATATCTAAAGAATATACTTTCAAATTCTTTAATGGTTCCGGAACCTTTCCGTCCACCACTCTTTGTGCAAGTCCTTCCACAATGGAAGTTTTACCAACTCCTGCTTCTCCCACAAAGATAGGATTGTTCTTTCTTCTTCTACATAGAATATGAATGGTCCGATCGAGTTCGTCTTCTCTTCCCACCATAGGATCTAATTTTCCTTCTTTTGCTTTTGCGGTTAGATCCACACAAAATGCTCGTAGAGGATCGGAGATTTTTTCCCCTTCTTCTCCTGCCATTTCTTTGCCTGGATTTTTTTTAGAATCTTTACGAATCCCGTGAGAAATATAACGAACGATGTCCAGTCTGGAAATATCCTGAGAACCTAAAAAATAAACAGCGTTGGATTGATCTTCTCGAAATAAAGCGGCAAGAACATCTCCTCCATCCATTTTTTTATTTCGAGTAGATTGAACATGAAACTCAGCAAGCTGAAGAACGTGTTGTACACCAATCGTATAAATAGGGTCTACTTCTCCAGAAGATTCCGGAAAAGATTCCAGTTCACTTTCCAAATAATCGATCAAATCCTTTCTTAACCTTTCTATATCGGCTCCACAGGCTTCCAAAACTTCTTTGGCAACAGAATCATAAGTCAGAGCTAAAAGTATATGTTCCAAGGTAATAAATTCGTTTCTTCTTTTTTTAGCTTCTTCCCAAGCCTTTCTTAAAGTACGTTCCATTTCTTCCGTAAGAATCATGACTCCTCCTCTCCTTCCTCCACTTCCATCGTACAATGAAGCGGGTATCCATGTTGTTCCGCCAATTGTTGCACTTGCGCCACTTTGGTTCTTGCCACGTCGTGAGAATAAACTCCGCATAACGCCTTACCAGTAATATGAGCTTTCAACATGATCTGTTGACTTTCGGCACGGCTTCTATGAAAGACCATCTGTAAAATCCAAACAACAAATTCCATAGGAGTAAAATCGTCGTTCAGTATAATAACTCTATATTTAGAAGGTTTTTTTAATTTTATCTTCTCTTTTGTAAGAGTTTGTTCTTCCGTATCGAATCGAAAGATATCACTCATGATTCATAACTCTCCTGATCCGTAGGTCTAAGATTCAGAACTTCATTTACAAATAAGCCATTCGTATAAACTCTTTTTAAGGGGGAATGTTCATTTGTTTCTTGGATCATTTCCTGCATATGCGATCTTTCTTCTTTTAAAAAACGTTCAATTGCATTTCTGGCACCGCTATGAAAAATCAAATGAGAACTATAAGTAGGCATTGCCGGAAAACCTCGAACAAACTTATGCTCACCCTGTGCGCCTGCTTCAAAAACTTTGATTTTCTCTCTGATTGCATACTCAATCAATTGATAAAAACAACATTCAAAATGAAGATGAGGATAATACTCCAGACAACCCCAGTATCTTCCATAGAGAAATTCTCCTTTTCGTAGATTGAAAGTTCCAGCAATCGCTTTACCTTCTCTATAGGCAAGGACGAGTACAATTCTATCTAAAAACGTTTCAAAAGAAGAATCAAAAAATTTACGGTTTAAATATGCAGAACCCCATTTGCGAGAATGTGTATCTGAATAAAAACTCCAGATTGAGTTCATGTCGGATTTTGAAATTTCATTTCCTTCTAAAACTTTAATTTCAAAGCCGTAACTTTTAACGATTTCTCTTTCTCTTTTGATCTGCATCCTTTTTTTAGATTTCATCGCTTGTAGATAATCTTCAAAATTAGAATATCCAGGATTGATCCAATGATACTGATGAGAAAGTCTGGTTACAAATCCATATTCAGAAAGCGTTTCCGACTCTTCTTTATTCAAAAATAAAAAATGAACTCCGGATAATTTTTGTTTTTCACAATAACGAATTAGTTCCGGAATCAAATAAGAACAAACTTCTTTCAACGTTAGACTCTCATCGTGTAAAATCCTTTTTCCGTTTGCAGGAGTAAAAGGAATGGCAACCAGACCCTTTGGGTAATAAGAAAGTCCTGCTTGTGTAAAAAAATGAGCCCATTGAAAATCGAAGATGTATTCACCGTAAGAATCAAATTTTAAAAAGAAAGGAATCATAGCCGAAAAACGATTTTCTTTCCAGAGAACGCAGTATTTTTGAATCCAAGAAGTGGATGGCCCGATACAACCGGAAACTTCTAAAGAACGTAAAAAATCATATTCTAAAAAAGGACTTTTAGGATCGGAAATACGATTCCATTCTTCCTTGGAAATAGAAGAAATAGAATCTAAAAATTCTACACCGTTCAAAGAATCAGAATTCATAGTAATCCTTGGACGATGATCACAACGCTTTTGTTAGAGATCGAGTGAAAAATGCTTTCGAATCTTTTGAACCGCTCTGTGAGTAATTACCTTGACGTTGGATTCGGAAAGTCCGGTTTTTTCAGAAACTTCTCGAACACTCATTCCGTCTAGTTTGAGATGGGTGAGAATTTGTTTTTGTCGTTCGTCTAAAACGTCCAGCCATTTTTTTAAAATTTCCCTGGCCTTTTCCGGTTCTTCTTCGATCGGTTCGGGTGAAGCAAAAAATTCTAAATTATCCGTGGCGAAAACACGATCTCCACTTTTCTTTTTCCGTAGATAATCGATCGTCTTGTATCTGGCAATTGCAAAAATCCAAGGTGCAGGATGACGATCTTCTCTATAAGAATCCCAGGCCTTATAAAGGCCGATTAGAATTTCTTGAATTAAATCTTCTCGATCTTCTTCGTTGCTAATACGTGGACTGAGATATGATCTGAGAATTCCAGTTACGAGTCTAAGAAACTTTTCAAAAGAAATTTGATCTCCTTCGCGTGTTTTACGGATCAGAGTGGAACATTCTTCCCAAATTTCTTTTTTAGCTGACATGTAACTAATTACTTAGAACCTTCGAAAAGATAAGAAACTGTACTTGGATAAGTTTAGAAAAAGCTAAAACCGATCTCTTCCAGTTTGGACCAGGAAGAAATTATTGTCCAATCATTCTTGAAAATTGAAAAATTTCCGAAGTGCTCACAATCAATGTTTCGTAAAGAACAAACAACTGAATCCTTAATTCGAAGAATGGTAGAAGAACCTCCCATTCTAAAACACGAACGGAATCGTTTTCTCATTTTAGCACCTATTTTTATAATCGTAATATTATTACTTTATTTAATTAGTTTTCATCCTTTTACAAGTCGTTGGATCCATCTTCCGAGCTTGTGTCCGGATTTCTTATGGATTTCTTCGATCGGTCTATATTCTTTTTGGATATTATCTAAATTGCGTTTTCCTGAAGAATCCTTTTCCAAATCGGTTCGTTTTCCACTAATATTTGCGTCCTTTTGGATTTTATATTCCGTATGTATGTTTGGATTGGATTTAATTCTAGAAGAGAAAATTCAAACCCATATTGGAAAATGTTGGATCATTTTATCGATTATAAATCTACTTTTTGCAGGATACGGAATTTTGATTTTAAGAACGGGTAAACCAGGAAATCCTATTTTAGCCGCGGCAATCCTTTCTATTTTCAGCCTGGCATTTGCAAATTTCTTTCTTAAATTCTTTTGTATCGATCAATCCTCGTTTCACATTCTATTTTCTCACGTTTCTTCAAGTTTAATTTTATTTCTTTTTAGTTTTTTTATATTTAAGAATATTTTAAAATGGTAAAATATATATAATCTAAAGTAAGTTCGTGGAGAAATTTTCTTTAAATATATTAGAGTTGTTGAAAAATTCCATAACAACAATTAACAAAACGCTTCAATCGGCCGTTTCCATACAACGAAAACCCATAGAGAATTAATTTTTCAACAATTCTATTGCTTTCGAAATTTATTTATCAATTTACAATCGAAGAGTTTATAAGTCTCTTTGTTAAATTAACCGACCTTTCTCATTAAACTAACGCGAGTTCTACATAAAAATTGAATTCTTCTGTAAAATAACGTAGGAACTACCACAACTCACAATTTTACGGATGTATTCTGAAAGTATGAATTCCCACATTTTTATTTTACGGATCAGTACAATAGAATTCCCTAATTTTTGAAAGTTTTACTGTACAATCTTAACTTGTGGTAGTTCCCACAGATTAAGTCACATTACGAACTTTTAAACATTCATTTATCGTAGTTAAAATCTGTATGAGTTCCCACATTTTCAAAATTCAACTGTAAAATTAACGTATGTTCGTGTTCATGAAGAAATTTATTTTTCTGAAAAAAGTTGGAACCTAAACTTTACGGATCAATTCCCAAAATGTGGGAACTATCACAAATTACGATTTTACGAACAAATTCTAAAATTGTATGAACCCATACGTTTAGAAAATTCTTTCTCAATCTCTTAACACAGAACTCACGTTAAAACATAAATCCGTATGAGTTCCTACATTTCATTTTTACAGAAAAATCAGGATTTATAAAACGAATCTACTATATCAAGATTACATTATATCCAAAAAATAAACCTAACTCTTAGTAAACGCTTAGAATTCCCAAGCAGTCCTAAATACTTCTTTTTCTTCTGCAAATCGAATAAGTTTCGATAAAAAAGGATCTTGTGAAAGTGTGGAACTATCACCGATACAAAGTAAAAGATCCCTGGCTCTAGCCATACCTACGTTGATCCTTCTCGATTCTTTTAAAAAACCGGAACGACCTTCCAAATTAGAACGTACAAAACCAAGTAAAATGCAACGATTCTCCCTTCCCTGAAACGAATCGATTGTAGAAACGTTGATTTTTGTAAGTCCTACATCTCTTAGTTTTTCAGAAATCAATCGAACTTGAGCGCGATAAGGAGAAAGAATCGTAATCTCATCTTCTGGCCAGTCGTTTTCCTTTAAAAGAAAACAAAGACGCACCTGCAAATCCGCTTCAAATGGATTGGAAATACTATCATCTAGAATAACTTCCTCACTATCGGTTCCAGAAGTATCGATCCACTGAAACGCATTCAAAAAAGGGAATGTTTTTGGAAAGTTAGACTTCCTTTCTTTTTCAGAACGCCCCGATTTTAAAAGACCCGAATAAAATTCTTTCGAAGGAAAAGCAGATATTTCATCTTTCATTCTGTATTGTGTATCGAGTAAAAAAACGCGTCCGTACAATTCTAAATTCTCAACAGCTTTTTCAAAAAGTGTAGTTTCAAGATAATTTTTTTCAGAAAATAAAGTAGGAGGTAATTGTTTGTGATCTCCTGCGAGAATCACACGATCCGATTTTAAAATCGGAATCCAAAAAGCTGGTTCCAAAGCCTGAGAGGATTCGTCTAACACACAAAAGTCGAACGTTCTATTTTCTAAAATACCTCGGGCCGAAGCAACCGGGGTAGAAACGATTACAGGATGAGAAGAAACCAAACTATCTATCAGCCCTATTTCCATAGAACGAATCGTTTTTTTAAGTTCCTTCACTTCTGTAAAAAGTTTTTTTCGTTCTTCTCTTTCTTTTTCGCCAAAATTCCGTTTAAATTTTTTGGCCTGTTTTGAAATTTCGATTACGTCTTTCCTATATTCGTTTAATAATTTTCCGTCTGGATGGTGAAATAGTTTATAATCTAAGGTAGAATGGATTGCGATTTCGTTGATCCGAGCCGGATGACCAAGTCTTAAAACTAGAATTCCTCTTGCCGAAATTGATTCAACAAGAAGATCACAAGCAGAATTTGTAGGAGCAGATACTAATATCTTTTTTTCTTCTGCAACGAGTTGGCTTACAATTTCAGTTAATGTAGTTGTTTTGCCTGTACCCGGTGGTCCGTGAATAATCATTACGTCCTCAGATAAAACTGAATGTATAACTGCATTTTTTTGAGATTCGTTCAAAGACGTACTAATTCTTCCCAAGATACGAGAACGATCGGAATCTCGAGTTGAAATCAAATCCGGTTTTCCATAACCCAAAAGAAGTTCTCGATTTACATACAATCTTGTTCCTTTAGTCGCCAATCTAACAGCGTCTAATGCGTTAAACATCTCTTTGTAAGAAGTTTCATCCGGCAAAAGATCTAAAAAACATTTTCCTTCTTCTGCCCATTCCGGAACCTCTTCGATCGAAATTTTAATTTTTTCTTTATGAAGAGAAACTAATATAGCTTTAGCTCGATCTTCATTTTTACCAAATTGAACCGGGGCGCCGGTTTGAAACTTTATAGGATATTCTTCTTGATTGGAAAATCGAAAGGTTAAAATCCAATTTCCTTCTCTTCCCAGAGTTTGTTCTTCGTAAACAATAGGATATAAAGTGATTCCTTGTCGAACTCTATCCGGAATCGGACGTGATAACCAGTCTTTTGAAAAAATAGAATCTTCTTCTTTCTTTTCTCTTTCGAGTTCGGTTTTAACAAACTCTAACTCAGAAATAGAATCAGAAAAATTTCTATCCTTCAAAACCGATCAGGGGATAGGACTACAATTCTGTAGACCTGTGATTTTGAATCTTCTTTGATAGAAAGACCTTCCGCAAATCGAATCGCACTAGCAAGAGTTGTACCTGTAGTTTGACCTGCGAAAATTCCTTCTTTTTGATAGAGATCGGATTGATATAAAAGAGCTTGTTCCCGATCCACGCCTACATATTCGTCTACGATCTTAGGATCGAAGGATTCCGGAAGATAAATCGAACTTTCATTTTGAACCATCTTACGAATGAATCTAGATTTTTGACTGACTCCCATAATCACCCGAACAGAAGATTTTTTAGACTTTAGAAATCTTCCAACACCGGAAAGAGTTCCACCAGATCCACCACCTGCAACAAATGCGTCCACATTACCACCAAGATCTCTCCAAATCTCAGGGCCTGTAAAAAGATAATGAGCATTTGTATTCGCCATATCTTTGTACTCGTTTAAGATAATAGTATTCTTTTCTTTTTCTTTAATTTCCTTAGCTCTTTTTAAAAGAGAGTCGTCCCAATTTCCTTTTGCCCCTGGAACTATTTCTACATGCGCCCCAAAAGTTTGTAAGTCTTTGATCTTTAGAGGATCAGTATCACCTGCCACTAAACAACGAAATTTATACTGACGAATTGTACAAATCCAAGCCAGACTCATCGCGGTAGTATTATAACCGGGTTGAATCACTTGTCCTGCCGGTTTTAATTCTCCTCTTCTTTCAGAAGAAAGAAGCATAGACAGAGCCGTTCTATCTTTTACCGAACCGGTAGGATTACAGAATTCTGCTTTGAGATAAAATTCTACATTAGGAATATGAGAACCAATTTGATTCAGACGGATGAGAGGAGTATTTCCGATCATCTGCAAAATCGTTTCTTTAACTGGTTTTGCTACGCTCAACTCCCGCCCAAAAGATTTCTGAATGTTGTTCAGCGCGCTAAGGAAACTATTTCCGAATTCGTCTATAGAACGGGATATTTCATCAAACATATATTTTCGGTAGAATTATATGGCGTATAACCAAGGTTCAACTTCTTTCTGCTTTTTTTCAAACTCTCCAATCTTACTTTCTTGTTTTAGAGTTAGACCTATGTCATCA
This sequence comes from Leptospira interrogans, assembly GCF_900156205.1. GTDB lineage: Bacteria > Spirochaetota > Leptospiria > Leptospirales > Leptospiraceae > Leptospira > Leptospira interrogans. The sequence continues at coordinate 58,389 of NZ_FTNA01000002.1, read as the reverse complement.
AGTCCGTTATAAAGACAGTATTTACGAAAAGAATCCACTTCAAAATAATATATTTTTCCAGTCGGTCCGGTTACAGTTTGTTTGTCCAGATCCACTATGACTTTCGCTCCTACGTTAGTCGAAACTAAATGGAACAGCTCTTCTACTTCTTCCGATTTTAAAATGACTGGAAGCATTCCGTTTTTAAAGCAGTTGTTGAAAAAAATATCCGCGTAAGAAGGAGCAATGATTGCCCTAAACCCGTAGTCTTCTAAAGCCCAAGGAGCGTGTTCTCTGGAAGATCCACAACCAAAGTTATCTCTGGTGATAAGGATAGAAGCTCCCTTATATCGTTCTTGATTGAGGGAAAAATCAGGATTGAGTTTGGTACCCGCGTCGTCTAAGTATCTCCAATCGTGAAACAGATGAACTCCGAAACCGGTTCTTTCTATCTTCCGTAAAAATTGTTTTGGAATGATCTGATCCGTATCCACGTTGGGTCTGTCCAGTAAGGCGGCAATTCCATTTAATATAGTAAAGGGTTTCATAATATTCTAATTTACCTTTTTATTTCCAGTTTCGAATATCCACAAAATGGCCTTCGATAGCCGCGGCGGCGGCCATTTCCGGTCCTACTAGATGGGTTCTTCCACCTTTTCCTTGACGACCTTCAAAGTTTCGGTTAGAAGTAGAAGCACAACGATCTCCCGGTTCTAATACGTCGTCGTTCATCGCAAGACACATAGAACAGCCTGGATTTCTCCATTCAAAACCGGCCGCGGTAAAAATTTTATCCAGACCTTCTTGTTCCGCCTGACGTTTGACTCTGCCTGAACCAGGAACCACAATCGCCTGAACCTTAGAGGAAACTTTTTTTCCTTTTACGGTAGCAGCGGCCGCTCTTAAATCTTCGATTCTAGAATTAGTACAGGAACCGATAAAAACTTTATTAATTGAAATGTCTTCTATCTTCTGGCCCGATTTGAGATCCATATATTTAAGCGCAGACTCAATTCCAATTTTTTCCACCGGATCATTTGCATCTTTTGGATCTGGAACGACTCCTTTTATCGAAACAACCTGACTGGGAGAAGTTCCCCAAGTTACCATAGGAGCGATTTCATCTGCATGAAGAATTACGGTTCTATCAAATTTAGCACCTTCGTCCGTTACATAGTGTTTCCATTTTTTGACCGCAAGATCCCATTCAACTCCTTTTGGAGAAAAGTCCTTTCCTTGAATATAATTAAAAGTAGTTTCATCTGGTGCGATTAAACCTGCTCTAGCTCCCGCTTCGATAGACATATTACAAATAGTCATTCTAGCTTCCATACTGAGGGCTTGAATTGCAGAACCTCTATATTCGATCACATAACCTGTCGCACCTGCGGTTCCAATTTTTCCAATGATCGCAAGAATGATGTCTTTTGCTGTGACCTTATCGGAAAGTTTTCCATCGACTCTAATCTCCATTGTTTTTGCTCTTTTTTGAACTAAGGTTTGAGTCGCAAGAACGTGCTCTACTTCGCTGGTTCCGATCCCGAAAGCAAGCGCACCAAACGCACCGTGTGTAGAAGTATGAGAATCTCCGCATACGATTGTCATTCCAGGATGAGTCAGTCCCATTTCAGGAGCAATTACGTGAATGATTCCTTGGTCAGGGTTTTGAAAATCATAAACGCGGATTCCATTTTCGTCGCAGTTCTTTTTTAAAGTCTGCATTTGAATTGCGGAAACGGGATCGGCCAGACTTAAATCACGTGTTCTAGTAGAAACGTTATGATCCATTGTGGCAAAAGTAGCTTCAGGACGACGAACCTTTCTGCCTGCAAGTTTAAGTCCTTCAAACGCCTGAGGACTTGTAACTTCATGAATGAGATGGCGATCTATATAGATTAGATAGGATCCAGCATCTAGTTCTCCGACTAGATGATCTTCCCAAATTTTTTCGAACATTGTCTTCATCGAATTCTAATACTCCCCGAAAGAATTTCTTTCGGAATTTTTATAATTGGTTTCTCGAAATGGAATCCGTCTAAATTCCATCGTTGAGAAATCGGGTCTTTTCGTCTACCCGGATCTATTGTAAGTGAAAAGTAACAAATTTGGAAGATTGAAAATTCTAACGGGCTCTAAAAACGTAGACAGTTTTTCCTAAACTGATTTCATCAAAGTCATAAAGAATCCTAGGTCTTAAAATTTTTTTTCCGTTGAGATAAGTTCCACCATCAGAAATCAAATCGTATAATACGAAACGGTTTTTGATCTTACGAATTCTTGCGTGTTGTTTATTGACACCAGGATCGGAAACAACTACGTCGGAAAGTTCTCCGTTTCCCAAAGTTGTTTCTGCCTTACGAATCGGAACTTGTTTTCCAGGAGACCTACCTTCTTTTTGAATTAGAGTAGCAAGATCATAGACTTCCGCTGCTTCAAATTCAAGTTCACTCACAGGTAAAGAACGAGAAACGTGTACACCTTCCGGGTTCGCATACGGAGAAGAATGAAACTGATCCCCGTACATTCTCTGATACACTTCTCTTTCTTCACCTCTTGCTTGAAATTTTCTTTGTTCTTCTCCAGGTTCATCTAAATCCACATTTTCTTTTCGAAATAAGAGAAGAAGTCCAATCAAAGTAAGAACGAGTAAAAAACCAATCGTAGGAAGAAACACTTCCGGACTGAGCAAAACAAAACGGAGTTGTTTTATAATTCCTGGTTTGTATGTGTAAGTAAACTTTCCGCCTCTGGAAGATTCCCAATCTACTCGAATAAAATCCACCTCCCCTTTCCAAAAATCGTTTTGAAAGGGAGAATTATATCGAATCTCTGCAGAGTATTTATGAAAGTATTCAAAATCCGTTAAGAACTTAGAGATCAAATCAGTAGAATCAATGTCATAAAATTCTCCACCGTAAATCCGAACGAGCTCTAAGTTAGAAAAATTACGTTTGCCTATCACTTGGATTGGAAGACCGGAAGTAGATAACCCCTGTCTAAGACCCGGAGGTAATTTGTATTCTGAATCTGAAACTAATAAGCTCAAATAAGATTCTTTGGTTAAAGTTGTATTCAATTTTTGGAATACTAGATCTAGATTCGCTCCGGTATTATAATTACTGAGAGAACCAGGTACTCTAGCTTTAGAAAGAGCGGTTTGTCTATCCAAATCCTTTTCTACAACAAGAAGATCATCCGAAAAAAAGATAAAACTGAAATGATCTTCTTCTCCGGAAGATTGGATCACTTTTTGTAAAAATCGAGTATTGAAATTATTTTCTTCTAGAGAAGTTCCGGATTGAATTAAAAAAACAGAATGTATTGGACGATTCCCTTCTTTACGAAGAACTTTTGGTCTAAGAACAGTTCTGGTTTCAGATCCTTTGGATTCCCGAATTAGAAAATTTTCTCTTTCCAAAGGAAATTGTTTTTTATCTCGAATAAAAAGTTGAATTGAAGGATAAGAAGAAGAATCCTTATCCTCCACGATAAAAGGAGACTTCTGCGCCCAAAGCGGAGAAAAAAATAAAATTAACGTCAGTAAAACTGCATACCTCATCGTTCGCACTCTACTATCTGAGATCAACTTTCAAAAAGTCTTTTTCCATACTCAGATTTAACAATCCATTCTCCCTGAATTGGTCTTTTGAGAATTTCAGCCCAATCTCCCTGATAAAGGATACTTATAGTATCGGCCAAAGATTTGGCGATAGAGATTTCATGAGTAATAAAAATAAGAGAAAGTTCTTTTTCTTTTCTGAATTTCATCAAAAGTTTGAGAACTTCTGTTTCGCTGATCGAATCCAAGGCTGCAGTTGGTTCATCCGCCACAACAATTTCTGCCCCAGAATAAACCGCTAAAAGAATCAAAATCCTCTGTCTCTCTCCTCCAGAAAGATAACTTGGAAGAGAATCGAAAACTTTTTCCGGTTCTAAAATGAAAATGGATTCTAATAAAGATAAAATTTTCTTTTTCTCTGCGAGTTTTAGGTTGTAAAGTGAAAACGCTTCTAAAATCTGAGATCCAGTTTTTCGATATGGATGAAAACCCCAAATCGGATTTTGTGGAATCAACGCAATTTTTTTTCCTCGAACATTCTGCCACTCTCTTTCGGTAAAATACCGAACGTCTTGGCCTAACAGAAAAAAACGATCAGACCTTAGAAAGAGCTCTTTTTCGGTCGTTCCCAAAAGACAAGACGCAAACGTAGATTTGCCGCTTCCAGATTCTCCTAAGATACAATGTACATCTCCTACATCGAGTGTAAAATCGATTCCTTTAAGAATGTGGCAGCCAGGAGTGGAAACCTTAAGATTAGAAATTTCTATGGCAACAGAATTCACAACAAACAGGTCATTCCATTTTGAAAAGGTTATATTCCACGATACTACAGATGATATGCCCGATTAAAATATGAGATTCTTGGATTCTAGCGGTCACGTTACTCGGAACGATAACGTCCAAGTCAGAAAGATTTTTCATTTTTCCGCCGTCACCACCTAACAACGATATGGTTTTTACTCCTCTCGTTTTTGCTTTTTCCAGCGCCAGTAAAACGTTTTTAGAATTTCCACTTGTAGAAAGCCCAATCAATAAATCTCCCTTTCTACCAAAAGCTTCTATTTGTCTTGAAAAAATTTCTTCGTAGCCGTAGTCATTAGAACAAGCAGTCAAAACGGCGGAATCAGCAGAAAGAGAAAGTGCGGGTAGCGCCTTTCTTTCATTTCCGGACTTATATCGAACTACCAATTCCGCAGCGATATGAGAAGCGTCACAAGAAGATCCTCCGTTTCCACAAAGAAAAATCGTGTTCCCAGCCTGTAGAATCTTGGAAACGATTTCACCAGCTTTTATGATGTCTTCTAAAATTGAATCAATACATTTCTGTTTGGTGGCAATAGAATCCCGAATCTGACCGAGGGCGATTTCTTTAATATCCATCTTAGGTGTTTCCTCTTTTTTTTCGAATCTGTTCGAGCACTTGAAAAAATTCCTTCTTTGCTTTTTCAAAATCCTGAAGAGAAAGATTTTCCGTATACGGAGAATTTTCTTTTTGATTACCGCTCACGTTTAAAAAATACAATTCATCCGAAACGATACTTTTAAGTCTTTTTGTAGAATTAGACTGAAAGAATTGTTCGAACTCTGATCCCATATACACGAGTAAAATACAAAGAATACTTGGTTTCAAACGAATAAAAATCTGTTGTTTCCAAAAAGGTTCCCAGTTATAAAAGTCCTTCCAAGTTTCTTGAGAAGAATCGGATTTTTCGTATAAAACCTTGATGTCTTCTTCAATTCCTTCTGGTTGAAATCTAGAAAATACACTTTTTAAATCGGAATGTTCGTAAGAAAGAATCCGATTGAATTCTGCTTCCGGAATAAAAACGACTCCACTAATTTTATCTGCTTGAACACTTAAAAAATTTCCGGTGCTGATCACGATAGAATATTCTCTTCCAGATTTTTCTTTTCCTTCGAGTCTAAAAAGTTTAGGGCCATTCTTTAGAATTTTATAATATTTTGTTTCGTGAATCAATCCGCCATTTTTCTTTCGAGTCACAAAAAAACGATCCGCTTTTTCCCTCAGTTCGGCCAATTCTCTCTTATAACCAAAACTTTCACGTACTGGAGGCGTTTCTTCTTCGGGACGTCTTTTTTTCTTTTTTCTTTGAAAAAGAGAAAAGAATTTTATAAAGAACGACTTAATGGCGCCCATAGTCCTCTTTCACGTTAGACGGTCGTTCTAAAATTTCTTTTTGCAGTTCGTATTGTTTGGCGTCTTTTAAAAAAGTAGAATATGCAGAAGAAACCGCAATTACCCAACCCGGAAAACCGTCTAAAAACCCGAACTTAAAAAAATACGTCTCTATAAATTTAGAAAACGGTTTGTAGATAGTTCTCAAAATAGAAAATCTTTTTCCTTTTTTTTGTCTTGTAAACGCAACAATCGAAGAGAACTGATTGATCGTATTTACTTGATGGGAAAGATCTCGAAAACTATAGTGAATAATATCTCCGCAAATTTTACTTCCTTTTCCTTGAATGCTAATATAATCGTGTGGATTTTCACCTACCCAAATCGCGTTTCCTTTTTTAAAAATACGATAACGATATTGAGGATACCAACCGGAATGACGTATAAACTTTCCCATGTGATAAGTCAGACGAGAAACTTGAAGACCGTTTAAAGTTTCATCGTCTTGTTTTTGTTTAAACGATAGAATTGAATTTTTCAGTTCTGTAGAAATTCTTTCGTCTGCGTCTAAAGAAAGAATCCAGTCGTATTTACAAAGTGCAATCGCATCGTTTTTTTGTTCGATATGACCTTTGAATCTCTGTTTATAAAATCTCACGGAAGAAAAAGACTTAGAGATCATTTCGGTTTTATCCGTGCTGATTGAGTCTAAGACCACAATTTCATCTGCAATTTCTAAACAAGATTCGATGCACTCTTTTATGTTTTTTTCTTCGTTGTAGGTAATGATAGCAACCGAAAGTTTTTTTCCGATCGATTCTTGTAGAATTCCCTTTTTTTGAGTTTGTTTTTTTTTCTTGGCTGGAATTGATTTTGCCATCGGTTTGATTGATTCCTGGAATCGGTTCTTTTTTCTAATGGTAGAATGAATTCCTTCTCTGTCATTGGTTTTTTAAGAGAATTTTTAGGAACTTAGGGAGAATAGATATTGAAATATAAAATTGCAAACGGACTGCAAACAGTTTCTTTAATTTCTTTCGGTTTGTTTTTATTTAGCTTTCCATTGTCGGTAAGTATATCTCAGATATTTGGAGCGACTACGATCCTTAGCACCTATCCTTTGTTTTTTTTAGAAAAAAAATTGAAACAAGTTTGGGATAAAATTCAAATTCCATTTTACAGCTTTTTAGGAATCTATATTCTACTTTTCTTATTTTCTATTTTTCAATCAGAAAGTTATTCTCCTTTTTTTAAAAAATTTTTAAAACAATCTGAGTCCGGCGATTTTTGGATGTTACTTATTTTCCCAGCGTCCTTTCTAATTGCATCCATAGAGAAAAATCACAAAACCTTAAGAAAATTTTTATTCATATCTGCGACGATCACAATTCTATTAGGTTGTATCAGTTTATTTTCAGAAGTTCGTATTGGAAAGTTTGTAGCAAACGGGTTTAAATATGCACCAGGTGATAGGCTACAACATTTTTCTGGAAGTATAGGGCCAATCAAACTCTATCTTCCTATCGGAATGATGAATACGCACCTAACATTTGGAGGACTTTTAGGACTTTTTTTACCCGGACTTTTTATAGATTGGATTCAATCCTTTCAACAAAAAAGAAGTTTTGTTTTCGGATTCAAAACTATTTTAATGCTTATAGGATTTATAATACTATTTTTCAATCAAAGTAGATCGGTTTGGTTAGGAGTAATATATGTTTTACTTTTACTCATACTTTCTCTGAGAAAACATTTACCTAAAATTTCCCTAAAAACAAAAATGATTTCTGGTTTAATTTTGATCTCCGTCTTTTTGTCTACAGTGTATTTTTTTAGAAACAACTGGCTAATCCAAAGATCAATTTCTCAAATATTCCAAACTCATAATACAGAAAATCAAAGATATTATATCTATAAAAACACAATTCCTTTGCTAAGTAAACATTGGTTTATCGGAATAGGAGGAGGAAACTACAAAGACTTTCATTGGAAAGAATCTTCGAATATGATCCAGAAAGAAGAACAACTTTGGTATGAACTTTATATCACTCCTAGAGGACACGCACACAACGATCTTCTACATTTTATCGTTACGGGAGGAATTTTTTCTGGAATCTTATTTTTACTTTTTTGGGGAAGATTGTTCGGTTCATTTTTTCAAAATGATTATAATACTCAGAATGGAATTTCGATACTTACAATCGGGATTTTAAGTTTGTTTCCAGCTGGTTTTTTTCAGTGTTATCTGTTAGACGATGAGGTGGTTCTACCATTTTTCGCGTTTTGTGGAATTTTTTTAGGAAGTAGTTTATCACTTCCAAAAGTTTTTTTTGACAAAATCAGAGAAAATAACTTACAATCAATCCCTAAAACTTTAAACAATTTACGATTTAATACTATATTCAGAAAATTGAATTTAATTTTAGACAAATTTATAATTTCTAAAATAGACATGCAGGACGAGGAAAAAGAAAATCAAAACATTTCGCATCATGATTCTCAATCTTTGAATTTAGATAAAACAGAAACAATTTTTAATTTAAAACAGAGCCAAACCGATTCTTCAAGTCCTAACACAGTTTTGACTTTTAATTTTTCTCTTTCTTTCTATAGATTAAAGAAAGAATTTTCGCAAAAGAAAATAAATTTTTTAAAAAAATTTGCATTCGAAAAAATAATTTTACATTTTAAAAAAAATTGGAATCTGTTTTTAAAAACAATTTGTGCAATCTTTATTCCAATGATTTTTTATTGGATTTTTTGGATTCCACGTTTAAATTTAGAACCTCTGGAAGTATATAACAGAAGAGTAAGATCTTCTGATCTTACTTTGACTCATGAAGTACAAAATAATATTCTAAAATACGAATTAGATTCAGAAGAAAAATCTCCGAGTATTTTTTCTTGGATTAATTTTAGACAAACGTCAAATTCATCTTTAAAATCGTCTCTTTTCAAAATTCAACCTTACCGTTTGAACGTATCTCAAGCTTCGTTACCTTTTCAAGTAGAAGGTTGTTTAACTCATCGTTATCCAAATCCTCCAAAACCTAGAAAAACTCCATTTAGTTTTGCGATTTACGTTCCCGAAAATTCGATCAATCCTCCAAAATCGGCAAAGATTACAGTCGTTACTAGAGATTCTTTTGACCAAGACCAACTTTATTGGGCACATGGAGAGGGAGATTTAGGAACCATTTCTGTGAATTTACAAAAAGGAAACAATCAAATCTTAATCCCTAATTTTCTAATGGATACAACTCCGAAAGAATTTCCGGAAGGAGTTTTTTTTCGTGATTTTAGAATTAGTTATTCCGGTTTTGAAATGGAGCGAAAGCCCGATCTTCCAAAATTGTATTTTGGTAGAATCTGTGATACTGTAATTCCTATAGAAAAATGAAAAGACTAACGTTAGATCAATCTAATATAACGCGAATTCGGTATAAGAAAAACTAGGAAAATTTTTACACTCATTAGAGTTGTTGAAAAATTCCATAGTTCAGATTAGCAAAACCGCTTCAATTGTCCGTTTCCATAAAATAGAAACAAATGGAGAATTAATTTTTCAACAATTCTATTTATGGAGATGATCAATCTTAGTCTTTAAAGGTTAAAAATAGTGGAGTTCCCACATTTCAAAACTTCTCCGTAAAATATAGATTTGTGAGAGTTCCCACAGATTAAGTCGCATTATAAATTTTTAAACATTCATTTTTTGTAATTAGAGCAGGAGTTCCCACATTTATTTTTTCTGGAAAAATCGGGTTTTTATAAATGAATCTCTTGTTCTAAATTCACGTCATTTATTCCTTATTTTGTATCAGAGAATTCGAATTTTTGTAATAGTTCCCACATAAAAAAACAAATCGCCGATTCCTTAATCGAACCCAAGTACTGACCGAACATATTTTGTATAAGTCGATCGATTTACAGATAAAATTAGGATGTGTGGGAACTCTTACAGGCAGTTTTTTACCAAACATATATAATCAACTAACGTAAATTCTGTATAACCATACGAAAGTGATGATTATACTGCGATCCGTGAAAGAAAAATCTAAATAAACTTTAAAATCTTCTGAGGTATTTTGAATTTCTTTTAAAATTGGTACCTGGAGCGAGACTCGAACTCGCACGAGATTGCTCTCACAGGATTTTAAGTCCTGGGTGTCTACCATTCCACCATCCAGGCAGGATACGACGTGTGTGTCAGGCGTCGCCCGGATTCGAACCGGGGATCAAGCTTTTGCAGAGCCATGCCTTACCACTTGGCCACGACGCCGTTATAGGGTATAATTTTAAGAGAAAGATCAGTGTCAATAGAAAAGTCTTTATGAAACAAAGAAGAATCTACTTTTATCGACTAGACGGAAGAGGAAAACTTTATCACGATTCTTCGGAATTAAAGGACCCTGAGTTCTTAGATTTTTTTATTTCTAGAATTCGTAAGAATGACACCGGAGAATATTTAGAATTTCCCTATCTTTCTATTTGTAACGGAGAATGGAATTTCATTCAACCAACAACTACGATTTTTGTTTTTCGAAAATTGGAAAACGGCAGACTATTTTACTCTCCCGGTCTATCCGTTTCTTTTCAACCAGAGAATTTAAAAGTTTTTCAAGAATCTATAGCACATCCTGCTCCACTTTTAGGAGAATGGGGCTCTTTTTCCAGCGAACTATTGTTAGATTTTTCAAAACAAATTTTTCAAAGGAAAGATTTACTCATATTTGAATATTTAGGAAAAGAATTTTCGATTTCGAAAGAAAAGTAAAAATTTCACAAAAGGAAATCCTATAAAATCCCAAAAAGAACTATCCTCTAGTCAAATTTTTACATAAAATCGCCGTTTTGCAGTTATCATAAAAATGAAAGAATCATTTTAGAGAGATTTTATAAATGAAGGTAAGTTCGACATAAGAAAAAATTTTCTAAAAGTATGAATTCCTACAATTTTAGAATTTGTTCGTAAAATCGTAGTTTGTAATAGTTCCTACATTATTTTACAGACAAACCTAAGTTTTGTGGTAGTTCCCACATCTAAGGTTCAATTGTTATAAAACTTCTACTTTCTAAATTGTGGTAGTTCCCACATTGAAGGAATCGATCTGTAAATTTCAGATTTCGACTTTTTTCAGAATCACGGGTTTCTTACACCGAACTTACATTCTTAATGAAGTAAGTTTGTGAAAGATATTAAAAAAACTTACTACCTAAAAACTATGAAAAAAATACCCAAAGTTTTCTACTGAAACATTACTTTGCGACGAAAATTTACGATACTCAATTCTATACGAATCAGTAATGTATGAGTTCCACATTGGACGGTTTTGGGACAAACTCTAATATTATTAGATATAAAATTTTCAACAACTCTACCGTTTACTGAACATCATAATCTATCAATATAACTTAAAGAACTTTACAAAAGTTTCTAGACTTTTTTTGAAAAGCAGTCGTGCAGAATAAATTTCTCAGTATGATTCCTAAAATTTACAATTAAACCTAGATTCCTCAAACTATATTTTAAATTATGCATATCGATTTGTTTCAGTACAAAATATGTATTATATAAATTAGACAATCTAATCTTTCAACGAAGCAAAGTTCATCTGTTTTCTGAACGCGCTTAAAATTTTCTCTCAATTTTTAAATCGAATCTACATTAAAATAATTGAATCAATTATTCCCACTCGATCGTTCCGGGAGGTTTGTTCGTGAGATCAAAAAATAGATAACGAATTTCAGGAATTTTTAGAACTTCTATTTTAATTTCTTGTAAAACAGAACGTTCCATCCTAAAAAAATTAGCAGTCATCGCTTCTTGAGATTCTACAGGACGAAGGACGATACTTTTTTCATTCTCCTTTTCTCCAATCGGAAGTAAAACCACAGGCATCTGCCAGATTTTATTATAAAGTCCCAATTTACGAATCACGGATTCAACTGTAAAATCAGCTTCACGGAGTAAGTCCGAACATTTTTTATCTAACTGCATTCCAGTAAATTGAAAGTTCCATTTTTTAAGATCCGATTCAAAAGGTAAAAGAACCACTCGATTGATAAAAGAAAATCGGTTTGAAAGATGAGTAGCTACACGATCTAAAGTGTTCCAATCTGTTTCAATGTCGTTTAACACAACACAATTGGCATAAGACCTTCTGTCTCCTTTGACACCCACACTTGCAATCGGAAGAATTTTTCCGGACAACCCATCTTGGGTCGAAAGATAGGAATCAATTTCCAACTGATCCTTATCGGTTCCTTTTTTTTCTACTGCGAGCATACGAACCACAAGCCCCGGTCCTGGAAACGGATGACGCCCTACCCATTCCGATTCCAAACCCAGAAGGACACCTAAATCCCTTACCTCGTCTTTATAAAGATCCCGAATCGGTTCTATTACTTTTCCTTGTTCAATCAGTTTTTGAATCGCTTCTACCCGATTGTGATGCGTTTTAATGGTATGCGAATGTTTGGTTCCACCAGATTCGATCGTATCCGGATAAATAGTACCTTGACCTAAAAGCCAATCTCCGTATTCCAGATCTAAATCTTTTACAGCACGATCTCTCGCTTCTAAAAATAAATTACCTACAATTTTTCTTTTTTCTTCCGGATCGGATTTATCTTTTAAACTTTTATAAAAAAGAGAGGATTCGTCTCTCACTGTTAGGTGAATATTCTGAAAAGTTAATTTTTTTTGAAGAGAAACAACTTCGTCTTTTCTCATAAAACCAGTATCAATCAAAAAACCTAAAACTCTTTCAGCACCAAGAGCCTTACACAAAAGAAGGTAAGAAACCGTAGAATCCACACCTCCAGAAACGAGCATAAAAATTTTCTGTTCTTGTTTAACTGTTTCTTGAATCTCTTTGATTTTTTCTTTTAAAAACTGATCGATTCCCCAAGTTTTAGAAACCCCACAAATTTGAATGAAATTATCTAAAAGAACCGAACCTTTTTCGCTATGACTAACTTCTGCATGAAACTGAATTCCAAAAATTTTCTTAGATGAATTTGCAACAACCGCATAACCGCAATCTTTAGAAAAAGCAATTTTAGAAAAACCTTCTGGAAGTTTTACAACTTCATCCGCGTGGTTCATCCAAACCTGCTCCCCACCTACGAAATTTTTCAAAATAGAATTTCCATTGGTTCCATGAAGTTGTAGAGAAGCAGGACCGTATTCTCCAGTTCCAGAACGTTCTACAACACCGCCTAATAATTTCATAATAAGTTGATGACCGTAACAGATTCCAAGTATAGGAATTCCTAAATCAAAAATTCTAGTTGTAACGGTAGGAGAATTTGGCTCATAAACGCTTTCCGGACCACCGGAAAGAATGATACCTGAATACTTTTGATAATTAGAAATAGGTTCTTCGTTAGAAAGAATTTCCGTATATGCCCCAAGTCTTCTAATTCTAGAAGCAATTAAATGAGCATATTGTCCGCCAAAATCAACCACGGCGATTTTTTTATGGATAACCATTTCAAGCCTCTTCTGGACTTTGCTATCGATTCGGGAAAAAGAGTTTTCGCAATTACAAGATCAAAAAATCTGGTTATCAAGGAAATTGTCCATGAAAACGAATCATCCAGAAACCTACGACGGAAGACAGGATCATATCCCTTCTTTACAAACTCCCGAGATCGAATCTTTCACCAATGTTTATGAGGGAAAAGATTACACAATCGATTTTACGGTTCCTGAATTTACTGCAGTTTGTCCCAAAACAGGTCTTCCCGATTTTGGTGTGATCTTAGTTTCCTACATTCCCAACAAACGTTGTATCGAACTTAAATCCTTTAAAGAATATATCTTAAGCTATAGAAACGTAGGTATCTTTCATGAATTTTTGGTGAACAAGATCTTGGAAGACGTAATCAAATCGATTGACCCAAAATACTTGAAAGTGATTGGAGATTATAACGCTCGAGGCGGAATTAAGACGATCGTAACCAGAGAATACAAAAAACCTTAATCGGAATTTAAAACGACATGGACTCTATTACGTTTTTAGGATATATTGCATCCCTACTAACAACAATCTCATTTTTACCCCAATTGATCCGAATATTGATGGGAGGTAGCACAAAAGACATTTCTAGAAACATGTATATTGTACTTGTCACAGGTGTATTTCTTTGGTTTATCTATGGATGTTTAAAACAAGATTTTCCCATCATTCTGGCAAACGCATTTACGTTTCTCTTTGCTGCGACTATACTTTATTTCAAACTAAAAAGTGATTCTAAAGTAAAATTAAAAAATAAATCGAATGAGGAATGAGTTTTTACAAATATTAAATCGACTGCATTAAAAAAGAATTTTAGAATCATCGAATATTTTTAAGTTTGATTTTTTACTGTTCCCCACATATTAAAATATTATGAATTTCAAAATAAGTTTGTATTTCAAAAACAGAATTTAAATACATCATTATTACTAAAGTTATTGAAAAATTAATTCTCTATCTGTTTCTATTTTATGAAAACGGTCAATTGAAGCAGTTTTGTTAAATTTGAACTACAGAATTTTTCAATAGATTCCCATAAAACGGCTGTTTTGAGAACATACTATCATTTAATTTTAAAAATATCGTATTCAAATATTATAAAATTGAAATAAAAAGCCTTGGTTTTTCTGTAAGAAAAAACCAAGGCTTCAAACTTACTGAGGTTTTACTTGGTCCTTTAGAGACTTTCTAGAATTTTCCAAAGCTTCTTTTTCTTTATCAATACCTGATTTGATATTTTTTCTCTCTTCATCGGCAGCATTTTTAATAGCTTCTTTTTCAGCCTTACCGGATTCTTTGACTTCGTCTATCATTCTACGATTTTCTTCTTTAGTCGCATTGATGAGTTCTTGGTTTCTTTGTTTTTGCTCTTCCAAACCTTGAAGAATTCGCTCTTTATTTTCTTTAAAGTCTTTTAAGATCTCTTCTATTTTTTGTCTTTGTTCTTCTGTTACAGATTGAACGGTAGCGGAATCTTCTTGTAATTCTTTTAGCTCATCCTCCGAAAGTTTTTCTTCTTTCTGGCTTTTACCATCTGAAATTATTTTTTCACCCGCATCTGCAACGTTACTTTGATCAGGATTATCGTTATCCACCACTTCCACGGATCCTTCAGAAACGAGAGTTTCTGTTTGTGCTCCGTCCACTTCTACTTGAAAGTCAGTACCACGAACCGCCGCAGTAGAAGTAGGAGTTGTAATTTTAAATCCGGAAGATTTACTTAACTTAGTACCAACTTTAGAAAATATCTTTCCTTTGTTGAGGCTAATGTCGGAATAAATTTCAGAATTTTTAGAATCTACATAAATCTTGTTCAAAGTAAGTATTGTATTTTCTTTGATACGAATGACAACACCGTCCATCAATTGAATGTCTGCATAAGAATCCTTAGTGGTTTCAATTTTATCTTCCGGTAAAATAAATTCAGAAAGTCCTGTTTTTTTTATTTTTCCAGCTTTATCATAGAGTTTAATGTTACCTTTTATAAAAGTAAAAACCCCACCTTGTAGATCTTCCTTTTTAGATTTTGTACAACTAGCTAAAAATAATACGATCAATACAAAACAAAAACTTTTCTGAATCATTTTAGTTCTCCTATCTATAAATTCTTTCCGGGCAAGGTAACATAAAATTCATTGCAAGTCCACAGTTTTACCTGTTTTTTACTATCCACGAAGTAAATTCAAATTCTATAAGATTGATTCTACTCCATTAGAAAAGGACTTGCCGTCTAAAGGATGATTGGAAAATTGAACTTGAAACCTGTTTTTTAAGCAACCGGGACGAACTGACCCAGGAGAATCGAGCCTATGGCGACTAAAATTGCGTATGTAGACAAGGATAACTGTACTTCCTGTAATCAATGTGCAGACAATCTTCCGAAATACTTTCAAATGGACGACAACGATACTTCAGAAACTCATATCGGAGGAGAAATGATCAACCAAGCTCCGATTCCTGAAGAAGACTGGAAAATTGTTCAAAAAGAAATGGATGAATGTCCAGGCGAATGTATTCAGTGGAAAAAATAATTTTTTAAATAAAACGACTCTTTAAATTCAAATTTTTAAATCAGATTGAAAGTTTGTAAAATTCTAAGGCGGTTAAAAAAACCGTCTTTTTTATCAGAACTTATCCAAAATCCGAAATGCCGATCCTTAGAGAGGCATTCGCTGAGTTCTCTAAGTTGCATTTTAGGACGTTAGAAGTAACTCAGCGTCTCACTTTCCAAGGATCACGTTCTATAATAAATTAAAACTAAAGACGACTGTTATATCATATTTCCTACATGCAATTTATTGACCAGAGTTGAGAGCCCGGTCCAGCTATCTGTAGCACAAGCCTGATTCGCCTAGATTTTCTTACGTCAAATTCATGTTATATAATAAAATTTTATAAAAGTGCATTCAAAAATCTTTTTGAAAATTTTTAGAAGTTTAGAAATTGAGTTTTTAAAATTTCAAAATGAAATTAAAACATACTACCAATAACTTCAAAGAATTCTAATATTCTTGTTCAGAACGAGTAGAACCCAAAAGTTCATCTGGAATATCTTCTACTCTTTCACCGATCTGAATGGCGAGTCTGCTTCCTACTCTTCCAGGAAGGCATTTGAACTTTTTTCTTTCTCCTACTTTTACGATCATCTCTGATCTTGTAGAAGTGTTTTCGAGTTTTACTACATCTCCAATAGAAAGATTCATAAAATCGTTAATGGAAACGTCCACAGACCCAACTTCCGCAATCAAAGGAATGGCTACTTGATCCAATCTTTCCTGAATCACGGCGCGGTTTTCATCCAATTCTCCCTTACGAATGGAAGAATACCAATATTGTGCTGATAGTTTATTGATGATCGGTTCGATCGTGATATAAGGAATACAAAGATTCGTCATCCCTTCCACTTCTCCGATTTTAGTTTCCAGAGTAATCAAAACCACCATGTCGTTTGGAGGAACTACTTGAGCAAATTGAGGGTTTGTTTCAATGTTTCCAAGCCTAGGTCTTAAGTCTATCACTGTGGACCACGATTCTCTCATGTTTCCTAAAATTCTTACAATAATTCCTTCCATTACGCTCATTTCTATTTCAGAAAGTTCCCTGGAAATTTTTGCCTGTTCTCCTTTACCACCAAACAGACGATCGATGATCGTAAAAGAAATTGATGGATCAATTTCTAAGATTGCAGAACCTCTAAGAGGGTCCATGTTGATTACTGCAAGTGTTGTGGGATTTGGAATGGAACGAATGAACTCTTCGTAAGTCAACTGATCCACAGAAGCAACGTGAACCGAAACAAGCGCTCTTAGCTGAGCAGAAAGCCCTGTGGTTGCAAGACGCGCAAAGGTTTCATGCATCATTTGTAAAGTACGGATTTGGTCTTTTGAAAATTTATCCGGACGTTTAAAATCGTAGATCTTTACTTTTTTTTGTTCAGAAACGGAAGCATAATCTGATTCGCTTACTTCACCGGAACTGATGGCGCTAAGTAACGCGTCAATTTCATCTTGGGATAAAATTTCTGTCATTTCTTTACCTTTGCTACTAAGTTAGACACTTTCCAAAAACCTCCCTGTTCATCAGGAACTTTTCGGAGAGTGTAAGTATATTCATATTTGGCACGAAGACGATTTAGTCTTCTTTCTACAAAAACAGTCACCTTTGCCAAACCAGGTGAAACGGATTCTGTATTTAAAATTCTATAGGAATTCAAAATCCCTGCTCTAGATTCGGTAAGATAACGTTTGAAATTCTCCAAAAGAAAATCTCTTTCAGATTCTTCAGCACGATTATATTCTTCCGCATATTGATCGTAACTTTGTACGTATTCTGGAAAATAAATCCATTTAAAATGATGAACCCAATTTTTTTTCTTTTCAGAACCTAAGAATAAATGAATTACTTCCTCCGGCTCTAAACCGTCCACGGAAGGATCTTTTTCCGGAATAGAAGAAAGAACCGGCTCGTTATGTTTTTCTTCATAAAAGAAATAGGGTTGATTACGAGAACGAATAAAAAGCGCCGGCATTTCATGAACGTTTGGATGAAAATAAGCAGTCACAAAATATTTTTTTCCAGGATTTAAGTCGAAGCGGGAATTCAAATCGATTTCTTTAGAAAATACTTCGTCCTTATGAAGTATAATTTCTTTGATTTCTTTTCCTTCCAGAGACTGGATCATATTTCTTCGTTTTGATTCTGTTCTTTTTTCTTCATCCTTTTCCGGAATTTGATTTCCGTCCTCGTCCCGAACCACAATTCGATAAGATTCTAAATCTCTTCCAGATGGGAAAATTCGAACTACCTCTTCCCCTGTATTTGTAATAGACATTTTTACTGGAATTCTATCATTTTCCCGATAATGGATTTTTTTCAAATCCAAGGTAATCATTCCCTGTTGTTTGAGATAATTTTCGGATACAGAACCTCTTGTGTCCCGTTTTGGAAATGAAAATAGAATCGAAGAAATTAAGTATAAGATTACCAATAGAACACGGATCATTCTGCTTTATTTTCGGCAAATTCTCCTAAAACCCGCGAAAAAATACTCAAAGTAATAAGGCTCCCAGAAGCTCAAAGTAAAAGTGTGGTAGTTCCCACAGATTCGTATGTTTCTCGGACATAAAACAGATTACGTCTCATCAAAGTTCGTACATTTACAATATGACAGTTTGTGGGAACTCCAGTATTTGATTAACGTGATGAATTCGACTCCAATGATTCATTTTTTTAAAAAAGTTGGGATTTAAATTTTGCAGATCGATTCTTAAAATGTAAGAGTTCCCACATTTTACGATAATGAATTATGGATTCATTTTCTGATTTTTAAAGACTACGAAACCTCTCAAAAATTCAAATTTCATGAAAAATTTCCGAGTAAAAAGAATGTTTGATGATGTCACTTTAAAACTCTCTTATGTGGCTCGATCATTTCAGTTCTGATATTTGTTTTTATTTTTTTGAGATCAAAAAAGTTTTATGAAACGGACTAAATCACAACACGTTATTCATATCGGTCTAAAAGAACATAGACAAACTCAACGATTCTTTTACAATCCTTATAACTACTCTTAAGATCATCCCTTTGCATCTTCAATAATCATCTCCGCGATTCGGATCAATCTTTTGAGAATCGCCTCCACCTTATCATAGTCTTCGTAACAAGAAACGAGTTTTTCCATAGGAGGTTGAATGAGAGAAATCGCTTTTGAAGAAAGCATCAAGGCGGGTAAATTGTCTTCGTTTAACAAATTCAAAGATTCTAATTCGTTTAGAAACCGATTAATTTCTTTGATGAGCGCCTCGTCTCCTATATCATTTTTTTCGAAAAAGGATTCAATTTTTAGAATATAATCTGTAAGAACCTGTTTGATCCTTGCCTCATCGTCGGTAGGCTTCCGTTTTGCAGTCAAAGAATTAATCGTTCCGTATTTTGACATTGCAGTTTCATAAAAAGAGTGTACTTCCTGTCGTTTAGAATGAATGATTCGAAAAATCTTTATAATTCCAACCAAACGGTTCGGAAGATTTTTTCCTTCGTTCGTCTCTAAAATCGAAGTTCTAGATTCCTGATCGTGCGCAGGAAGTACAGACAAGCATTCTAAAATACGACCAGTGCTAGAACCAGACACATAATTTGCCAGTTCATGAATCACTGCTAAGTAATTTTTTGCCTGAGTTTTATCCTTTGCAAAAGTCATTGTGGAGTTGTAGTTACGTTTCTTTTATCTACGATAAGCACCTTTTTAATCGTAGTTTTAGAGTTACCAGTCTTTACGATTTTATCCACTACGTCTTCTCCAGTTACAAGTTGTCCAAAAACGGTATGAAGCCCATCTAAATGAGGTGTATCCACTTGGTTGATAAAAAATTGAGAACCATTCGTATTAGGTCCGGCATTTGCCATTGCCAGAGATCCTTTAACTGCTTTATGAGACTTTAAAATTTCATTATATTTGTATCCAGTTCTAAAAAGAATTTCTAAAACGGATAATTTTTTAGCGTCTTCAAACGCTTTTTCAATCAATTCTCTTTTGGTTTCTACCTCTTCCCTATTTTTAATTTGAAGTTCGTTTGCTACAACTTTTTGCAATTGATATTGATAGTAAGGAGATTCTCCCGCTTTTACTTGATCAAGCCCAAGTGATTTTCCGTTGATTTCATCTTCAAAACGATAACCTGGCCCCCCCGTTCCGTCTCCGTTCGGACAACCTCCTTGAATCATAAAATTTTCAATCACCCTATGAAAGGTCAAACCGTCATAAAAAGGTTTTTTTACTTTTTGTCCGTTTCTAGATAAAAATTCTTTTTCACCCTGAGCAAGATCAATAAAATTCTGAACTGTTTTAGGAGCGTCCTTATCGAACAATTCAAGCACCATCGTTCCTTGAGTAGTCAAAAATATTGCGTAGATACCAGGTTTTTCAGGCAAAGGAACAACTGCAGTATCCGGTTTTGGGACCACTACGGAAGAAATAGTATAAACTTCCGGTTGGTATTTGGTTTGAGTAAATGGATTTCGATTACACGTTAAACAACAAACAAGCGTTAATATTCCAAAAATAATTCTCATAAAAACAATCTTTCTGCTTCCTTCAAAGAATCCAGCGCAATTTTTAACTGCTCTTCCTGTCTTTTTTTAGAAGTTCCTCCATAAGAAATTTTTTTATCCGCAGAAAGAGAGAGAGAGACCGCATCCTCATATTCCTTTCCTACAAAATATTTCGAAATCGAAACTCGATCCGATTCAGGTAAATCGAACAATGTCTTTTTTTGTTTTACACAAACTCCAACAAGAGTTCCTACGAGTTCATGAGCCGTTCGAAAAGGAATTTTCTTCTCGTTTACGAGAAAGTCAGCGAGATCCGTCGCGGTCGCAAATCCATTTTTTAGGGAAACCTCTGCCCTTTCGGGAATCCAGATCCAACCTTCAATCATCTCTCGAATTCCCTCTAAACTAATCTGAACAGTTTCGATCGAATCAAACAGAGCTAATTTATCTTCTTGCAAATCTCGGTTGTATGTGGAAGGTAAACCTTTTAGCATTACTAAAAGATGATTTAAATTCCCAATTACCCTTCCCGATTTTCCACGAATGAGTTCTGCAATATCAGGATTTTTTTTCTGAGGCATGATAGAAGAACCGGTTGTAAGGGAATCTGGTAGTTTTAAAATTCCAAATTCTTGAGAA
This sequence comes from Leptospira interrogans, assembly GCF_900156205.1. Lineage (GTDB taxonomy): Bacteria > Spirochaetota > Leptospiria > Leptospirales > Leptospiraceae > Leptospira > Leptospira interrogans. Next base: position 37,495 of record NZ_FTNA01000002.1, on the reverse strand, counting down.
GAATAAAGAATTATATCTTCACAAATTCTAGAAACGTGGATCATTAACTGAGTACATGCAAATAAGAATTCTAAAATATGGTCCCTACTGGAAACTCCGTCCATAGAATTCGGGGATACTTTAGAAAGTCCTAATTCTTTTTTCAAAAATTCCCTATCAGTCGGATAGTTAACTCCCGCCATTGCTCCAGAACCTAGAGCTAATTCCTCCGAAGCCTTAAACGCAAAACGAAAAAATTCCTGATCTCTTTCCAAGGCCCAAAACCAAGAAAGGAGATATTGGGACGCGCGAATGGGTTGTGCTATTTGTAAATGGGTATAACCGGGTATAATTACGTCCAAACTCTGTTTTGCTTTTTGATAAAGAGAGGATCTAAGATTTATGATGGATTTAAGAATTTCTTTTCCTTGATTTAAAATATAAAGTCTTACGTCTTGAGTAACTTGATCATTTCTAGATCGTGCAGTATGTAATTTTTTTCCGGTTTCACCTATTAATTCCGTTAGACGAAACTCTATATGCATATGAATGTCTTCTAGTTCCGATTTGAATTCGAATTTTCCTTCTTCTAATTCGGTTTTAATCTGTGCGAGAGCGATTTCTATTTTAGACAATTCTTCTGAATTTAAAATTCCGATCTGTTTTAACATCCTAGCATGAGCTATACTTCCTTGAATATCCTCTTTATAAAGTTTATGATCGAAGGATATGGATTGTCCGATCCTTTCTAAAATCGAAGATGCGTTTTCTTGAAATCTTCCACCCCAAAGTTTTTTTTCTTTTTCAGTCATGATGATCTTTACCAGATTATTTTTGATTACTCTTTCTGATACTCTTCTTCCAGGTTTTGAATCCAGTTTTTCAAAACTTCTAATTCTTCTTCGGTGATTTTTGCAGAAGGATGTAGAAGAATATAATCAAGAGGAGGCATTTCTCCTTCTTCAAGAACTTCTAAAATAGAATCCCCTTTTGTAGATTTTTCTTTTTTACTTAAAAGCTCCCATTCTGAAAAATTGAGTTCCATTTTACCTTCTTCTACATGGCGATATAAGTAAAAGTTGATCGGGAAAATTTTAGAATACCAAGGCCAAAGAGTCAGATCAGAATGACAGTCATAACAAGATTGATTTAATATCTTTTTGACTTCATTCGAAGTTTGAATTTCGTTTTGATTCTTTCCTTGAGGAGGATGTAAAGGTAGAAATTGTAAAATTAGGATCGTTATTACAGCCGCAATTGAGAAGAGAAATTTCTTTTTCATATCTTTTTTCTGGATATTACCTTTCTTTTCCATTTTTTTTAAATAGAAAAAACAGATTGAACTTTGAAAAAAATTTACGAATCTTTTTTACTCTGGAAAATGATCTTTCATGCTTGATTTTATTTCCAATCTACCTACAACACTTTGGATCGGAGGAGGCGTTTTACTGGTTCTAGCCGAGTTTTTTATTCCGGGAACGTTTGTAGCTTTTTTAGGAACTTCAGGTATTATTACCGGAATTGTAGTATATTTTTTTGATATTTCCATCGGCTGGCAATTTGGACTTTGGGTTTTTCTTTCCACACTATTAATTTATGTAGGAAGTACTACAATCCGAAAGATTTTTCCGGCTCAAATAGAACATTCTATTCCTAAAAATGATGAGGTAGGAAAATTGGTTCCCGTAGTCAAAGATATTCTCGTAGAAAGAAAAGGTGGCCGAATTCTTTTTCAAGGAGTCGAATGGGACGCAATTTCTAAAAAATCCAGAATCCCTAAAGGAAACAAAGCGAGAATTTTGAGCCGAGACAATCTTACATTTTTCGTCGAACCTTTGGAATTTCCAGAAAAGTAATTCTAATTTTAAAATAAAAAAAGGAGATTTTATGTCCGCAGGGTTTATATTCACGTTATTTTTTATAGCGCTGGTTTATCTGATCCGTAAGACGTTTATCGTCGTTCCCCAACAGTATTGTTACGTCATAGAAAGACTAGGAGTGTTCAATGGCGCTTTAGAAGCAGGGTTTCATTTTCTTTGGCCAATCATAGAACTAGTCAAATACAGACAAAACCTAAAAGAAATAGCGATCGATATTCCACCTCAGATGTGTATTACAAAAGACAACGTTTCTATATCTGTAGATGGAATTCTTTATTTAAAAGTTGTAGATGCGTATAAGGCGTCTTATGCGATCGAAAACTATATGTTAGCAACTCAACAACTAGCCCAAACCACTCTTCGTTCTGAAATCGGTAAACTCATTTTAGATCAGACCTTTGCTGAAAGAGATGATATTAATTCACACGTTGTGCGCGCTTTAGACGAAGCAACCGATCCATGGGGGATCAAAGTTACAAGATATGAAATCAAAAACATATCCCCGCCAAAGGAAATTCTTCACGAAATGGAAGAACAGGTAAAAGCAGAACGAGTGAAACGAGCAGAGATTACCATTTCGGAAGGGGAAAAACTTTCTAGGATCAATCGTTCTGTGGGAGAAAGAGAAGAAGCGATCAACATCTCCGAAGGAGAAAAGATGAAAAAAATCAACGAAGCAGAAGGTAAAGCTTTAGAAATCGAACTGATTGCCGCTGCAAAAGCAAAAGGTATTCGTATGATCGCAGAATCAATTTCCAAAGAAGGTGGAGAAGAAGCAGTCAATCTACAAATTACGGAAGACTATTTAACTGGACTCGGAGAAATTCTAAGTACATCTAAAACTACAATTCTACCTGCGGAACTAGCCAACATAGCAGGTGTATTTGAAGGACTTTCCAAAGTAACCGGAAAGTTACCTGAAATCAAAACACAGAAAGAAAAGGGAGGTCAATAAAATGGAAACGTTTCAAACCACATTTGTGATCATATTCTGGACTTTATTTGGAATTTATTTTACATATAAACTCTATCGTTCCATTCGAATCGTTTCCGCTCAAGATTGTATCGTAGTTGAAAAATTTGGTAAATACAGTAGAACCCTACACGCTGGACTTCATCTACTTTGGCCATTTATCGAAAAAGACTCATATCATCATACTTTGAAGGAACAAGCCACAGACGTTCCTCCTCAAACCTGTATTACGAAAGATAACGTAAAAGTGGAGATGGACGGAATTCTTTATTTAAAAGTTTTAGATCCTTATAAGGCAAGTTATGGAATCAACGATTACCAGTTTGCGGCTTCTCAACTTGCTCAAACGACAATGCGTGCCATTATAGGAACTATGGATTTAGACGTTACGTTTGAAACAAGAGACGCAATTAATAATAAAATTTTAGAAGTATTAGATCAAGCTGCTGAACCTTGGGGAATTAAAGTCAATCGTTATGAAATCGTAAACATTACCCCTCCTAAGTCCATTTTAGAAGCAATGGAAAAAGAGAAAAAGGCTCAGATTTCCAAGAAAGCACAAATTTCACTTTCGGAAGGGGATAGAGATGCAAAGATCAATCGATCTCTGGGATTCAAAGAAGAAGCAATCAACAAATCTGAAGGAGAAAAACAAAAAAGAATCAACGAAGCGGAAGGGGTTGCCAAAGAAGTTGAATCCATTGCGACCGCAACTGCAAAAGGTATCGAACTCATCGCCCAATCCATTCACTCTCAAGGAGGAAAGGATGCGATCAAACTACGAATCGGTCAAAAATTTATTAAAGAATTTGAAAAAATCTCCGGTAAGAAAACGGAAATTGTGCTTCCTTTAAACCTAGCTAATTTCCGTTCGATTCTAAAATCCGTTTTAGGAAACGAAGATCAGAAAAATTAAATCTGGAGTAGTTCCTACTTAACGTGAGTTCAGCTGAGAATAATTATCTAAAAGTATGAGTTCCTACAAATTTTAGAATTCGTTCGTAAAATCGTGATTTTGTAAGAGTTCCCACATTTTAGGAATAGATCTGTAAAATTCAGATTTAGAATTAACTTTTTACGGAAAAATGGATTACTTACGTCGAACTCAGGTTAATTGATTATGAGCTTTTGAGCAAGTTCAACAATCAATTCTGTAATTAATGGAAATTCACAAACTTTTCAGAAAAATTGGAATTTGTGGGAACTACCACATACAACACAAATTCTCTATATGGGAATACTTCTGCAAAAAAACAAATCGAATGTGGAAACTCATACAAAGATTATAATAACAGAGAATACTAAAAACTATAAATCATACAACGGTTTCTGTGGAAACCTACCACATTTATAGGAACAACTAAAACAGCTATAAAAAAGTAAGGCCGGATTCTAAAGCCTTCTACTTTGATCTACAATCTCCGTAATTTGAATCCCGTAAAAATCATCCATTGCAACCAGTTTCCCTCTTCCTACTAAACGACCATTCGCAAGAATATCTAGATCCTCTCCCACATTTTTATCTAATTCTACGACAACACCTTCATTCAAACCGTTGACGTCTTTGATAAACATATTTGTCCTACCCAACTCTACAGTAAGAGCTAGGTTTACATCCATGAGTAAGTTTAAATTTGTGGATTGAGACGGAGAAGACTGACGAGAAGTCGGTCTAGGTGCTGCAGGCGCAGGAGTTGGAGTTGGAGAAGGTCCCAAAGCTGCGGAAATATCTGCAAAAGAAGGAGAATCAGTTCCGGAGCTATCCCCTCCCCCAGTCCCAGTTCCTCCACCTTCACCTCCGAGAAGTGAATCTAATTCACCACTCAGATTGAAATCAGACCCGCCACCGCCTGAAGGTGCAGCAGATTCTCCACCACCGCCAGTTAAAAGTGCGTCTATATCCTCTTGTGAGAGTGACCCTTCTCCCATTTTTTTTTCTCCTTCACAAAACCGATGGTAAATAAATCGACAGAATCATAGATTCCTACAAGAGTATTTTCAGATTGAAACGAGGTACTTTCCACTTTGAGTTCCCCCTCCACTTCTAAAGAAACAACCTTTTCCGAAGTAGATTTTACAAAAACAAAAAGTTTTCTTCATGGAGAATTGAGCGCACTCGGTTTTTCCAACGTAGACCTTCCAGTAATTACTTCTGAAAAAAAAGATCTTAAGATCGAATTTACTGTCACTTCCATCTCCAAGGCGGCCCTACTAGACTGTTTTCAGATTCTTAAAAACCATATTGAAAATTTAAGAATCCATACCTTCGAACCAGGTTATTATTGTATTCAAGCATTGAATGAAAATCTGTTCGAAACAAAAAACCTTTTGGACACGATTCGATTTCGATTCTATTCCGGAAGAACTAAAAATCGAGTCGAAATCACTAAAAAAGGAGATTTTACAAGAGAAGAATTATTTGCCATACTAGGTCTTTTCCAATTTTTAAAATCGGAAAAAAGTATCGAAACCGCAAAACCAGAAGAACTTTTGGCTTCTTTAGGAGTAGAAGTTTTTCATCCAGAAAACGCAGAAAAAAACGGAAAATCCATTTCCTTTGACCAAATAGCAGGATATGAAGGGGTCAAACAACAAATCCTAGAATCGATCATTCTTCCCTTAAAAAACCCGGAAATTCTCACCGAACTTTCTAAATTGACCCGAAAATTTCCAAGCGATATAAGACCTCGGGCCGTTCTTTTTGAAGGAGATCCAGGCGTCGGAAAAACTACAATGGCTCGGGTAGTTTCTTGTATGACCGGACTTCCCCTCATTTACGTCCCCGTAGAATCAATTATGAGTAAATACTACGGAGAAAGCGCTCAAAATATGGCCTATGTATTCGATGCGGCGGCTCTTTTTCCGGGCTGTCTTATTTTTTTAGATGAAATTGATTCCCTGGCCGGAAACAGAGAAGAAGGTATGTTCGAGGCTACTAGAAAAATTCTTTCAGTTCTTCTACGTAAGATAGACGGTTTTACTAGCCAGAGAAATTCAGTTACAATTGGAGCTACAAATCGAAAACAAGATCTAGATCACGCACTTCTTTCCAGATTTGACCGAACCATTTATTTCCCTTTACCCGATCTAGAGGAAAGATCCAAAATTTTAGAGACCTATGCGATCCATCTTTCCAAAACCGAAAGAATGCGGATTTCAGAAGGTTTGATTGGACATTCTGGAAGAACAATTCGAGATTTTTGCGATTTAATAGAAAGAAAATGGGCTTCTTATCTAATCGAAAAAGGATTGAAACCCGTCCCGCCACCCTATGAGCTGTATTTGGAAAATACCTCCAAATCTGAGAAATAATCTGGGATTTTTGAATAAAAAATGATCTGCTCATTCAATCTGGAGTCTATTATTCCGATAATACACATAGGATTTTATAACCTCCGTGTTATAGGATTCAAATATCCGCTTACTAAGGACAAGGGGAATGAAACTTCAAAAGCTATTTTTAGCAGTTTTAATCGCAATTTCGACCGCGGTATTTTCTCAGCAAAATTCCGGATCCGATCAAAAATCACAACCATCCAGTGCCCAGTTAGGCCAATCTATTCTGGAAACTGAGAGAAAGCTAGACGAAAAGATTTTCGAACTGAACCAGAGACTAACGCGTCATACGGTTCTTATGAAAATGAAAGTCAGAGTTCTTCCTTTCAGAACGGTTTTGTTTAAGGGAAAAGCAAACAACGACGAATGTACACCTGCGATCAACCAAGAAGATCCAGCAAATAATTGCATTCGTGTCGAAGTCTACGACTTTATTCGAGACGAAGAAAGAGGTTTGAACAAAAACGTTCAAGGAGCTCTTGCGAAATATATGGAGATCTACTTTGAAGGTCAAAATAGCAACGATCCTGAACCGAGAACCGAACCTCCTAGAAATATCAATAAACTAAAATCCAAGATCTATAAGAATAACATGGTATTGGAAGATAAAATCATATCCGAAGTGATGGACAGAGGACCAAACACTCAACCGTCTCACAACGATAAGGTGGAAGTATTCTTTCAAAAAGACAATTATCCAGAATACGGTCGTCCTGAAACTCCAGCCGAAAAAGGTGTTGGTAAATACATCCTCGCAGGTGTAGAAAATACAAAGACTCATCCGATTCGGAACTCTTTCAAAAAAGAATTCTATATCAAACACCTGGATCAGTTTGACAGACTCTTTACCAAAATTTTCGATTACAACGACCAGTTAGGAAACGAAAACTACAAAGAGAACGTGGACGCCTTAAAGGATTCCCTCCGCTACTAAAAAGTGCGAACCATTCTCCCTTGTCCACGATGCCGGACGGAACTCAGAATCCCACTCGATTTGGGAAAACTGACCGTTCGGTGTCCGCGGTGTTATGAATCTTTTTTATTTGATCCAGAAATAGCTCGTTTGCAGAATCTTGAAGAGGATTCTAAAGAAGACAATCCCTATCTCAAGAGTTCCATTCATTTATTTTTGGAAAATTTAAAACGAACACTTTTGAATTTCAAATCTAGATTCAAAAATCCGCATCTACTTTATCAAACCCCAGGCAAAAAACTTGCCAGAAATTTTTTATTATTACTTTTAGCGATTGGAATCGTTCGCACTTGTTTTTTTTCTCCGTTTGAGGATTTGCAAAATTCAAATCCGTTCCCAGATCCCCCGGAAACTCAACCTCAAGAAATTCAACCGGAAGAACAACCTATTCCCAAGTTTGAAATTTAATACGACTTACTTTTGAATCTACTCATTTGTAAAAAAGAATGGAGAATTGAAAAATCGAGTCGATTTTCCATTCAAGACCCTAAAAAAATCAATCATATATGCAATATTTTGAATAAACGAGAAGGTGATCGTTTAAAAGCGGGACTGATAGATACAGATCTAGGACAATTCTTTCTTGAAAAAATAAATAAGAATCAAATCGTAGGAATCTACAAACCAATCTTAGTTCCACGACCTCGTTTTCCAGAAGTCCATATTCTAATGGCAATCAATCGGCCCCCTACGATTCGAAAAATCCTTCAGTTAGCAGGAACTTGGGGAGTTACATCAATCCATTTTTTTATCAGTAAAAATTCTAGAAAAGATTATCTAACCTCTCCTATTTGGAACCAAAACGAAATTGAATCCGAACTTTTAGAAGGTATGGAACAAGGAAAAAATATATTTCTTCCTAAAGTTTGTTTCGACTTTCAAAATCAAATCGAAAATATTCTTATAAAAAAATTAAAAGAATTAGATTTTACATTTCGTTTTATTTTAGATCGAAAAGGTTTTACATTTACTCAGGTATTTAAAGAAAAAAAAATAGATTCAAATTTTGGAATGTATTCTAAAACACCTCGCGTCTTAGCCGTGATCGGTCCAGAGAGTGGATTTATTCCAAATGAAATCTACTTTTGGAAACGTTTTGGTTTTAAAAAACTAAATCTCTCCGATCGAATACTTCGCACCGAAACAGCTTTTGCGTTTTTACTTGCAAGACTTGAAGAAAAAACAATTTTCTAAAAAGATAAACCACCGGAAAATAATATTTTCTGTTCGTCTTGAGCTTCGTATTGACTGGAAGCCGTGTCATAAACCCATTTACGTATATTCTGAAGTCTGATTGTTATAAGACCTAAATTGATAGCCAATTCCAAAGCCCCTTGAGATCGATCATCTAATTTAAAAGCTTCTTTATTTTGATCAAAAGCTTTTTTCATATAATACCCATTAATGAGGAACATACTTCCAATCGGAATATAAACTCCTAGAAACACTCTGGAGTTATTCGGTCCGGCATAGTTTTCATAGTTTGATTCGATCGCAAATCTATAAAAATTGAATAATACAGTTGTAAAATGTCCCTTTACCTTAGGTCCATCTGGATCAGCTAATTTTGCGGCTTCTAATTTGGTCTGTGGAATATGACTTTGTAAATTACTCTGAAATCTTTCTAATTCGTAAAAACTATCAAAATACATAGGAATATATGTTGCTGTCATATTTCTATATTCAGGTTTTATTTGTACATAAATGTCCTTTCCACCCAATCTAAGTATTGCTCCATAATGTGTACCTTTTGCGTTTTCTATCTGTCTGATTTTATTTATGTCATAGTAAGGAGTCAGCTCTATATATTTCGCACTAAGTAATTTGTATTCAAAATCGAAACCAGTAATCGAAAGTCTTTCCGTAGACTTGACGAGTGGATTATCATTCTCATCTACTTTTAGCTTTCCTGTAGTATCAAACTTAAGTTCCGAAGGAGCTTTAGTATCAAACGCGGTTGTATAACCAATTGCAAACCGGTTGACCCAATTATCTTGATTAAATATCTCTTTCAAATTTTGAGGTTTTTCCGGTTTTTTATCCGCAGGAATCATTTCTTCTTTTTTTTGCTGTGTCTTCTGATCTTCAATCAAAGCACGATAAGATTCCTTTTCTTCCGCCCCTACTTCCTCATAAACTTTTCTTCTCCCGGCTTCATCGGCTACGTTTCCTTGTGCAATTGTCATCATCGTCAAAAATTTGGACCTGCCGGTAACAATATCAAAAAGTTTATATCCAACGGCAAAGGGTCGGATATAAACCCTTGCTGAACTGACTTCTCTTGTATAAATTGAATTGGAAAATACCTGTACCCCTCCAAAATCACTGTTTATATCAGCTTGAAGACCTACGTTATACACATCTAAACGTTGATTGTTTACGTATCGATTTACGATCGTTCCGTGACCTATATAACCATCGAATAGTTTTCCTAAATATGCAGAATATGTAATTTCTCCGGGAGTGTATTTTCCATACTGACCAAACCAAATATTATTGATCAATCTAAGATAATCGCTTTTTTCATTGTAATCGAAAGACCTAAGTTTCCCTATCTTAGAATTTTCTTGTTTTGGTTCCGTATCGTAGATCAAAAAATTTAAAGGTAAAGTCAACGAAGCTCCAAAATCACCTCCGAAGTTCAAATTGACGGTAGGTGCTACATAGAGATAATAATCTTTCTGATATTTATTGATCCCAAGATCATAAGTAAACGGCTCTGTGGGATGCATATACTGTCTACCCGGTGGAATCCAAAGTTGCGCTTGAATTCCAGTTTGGATTCCAAAGAAAAGAAATAAAAATACGAAAAGATATTTAGAACGTTTGGTCATGTCAGATTGATTTAAACCGAAAATTCCTTAGAAAATCCCGCTACACTCTCCTTACAAATAAAGTCTTACTTAATTTTCGGAAAGAAATGAAGATCAATTTCTAAAAATTCAGCCCATTTCAATCCATTCAGCGACTTTACAGTCTTAGGTGTTAAATAGAATCAAAAAGGACTAGAATTGCAAAGGAAATTTTTTTAAATCTCATTCGTATAAACAGAATTCAATTTCAATATAACGGATTTTAGTTTGACTTCTGGGCAAAAATTCTCAGAATACGAAAAAGGAGAATTAAAACCAAAATGCCTAGAAATTATAAGCCAGAAACAATTGCGCTGCACGGAGGTCAATCTCCAGACCCTTCTACTTTATCTAGGGCAGTTCCAATTTATCAAACTACATCTTATGTGTTTAAAAACACTGAACACGCCGCTAAACTTTTTGGCCTACAGGAATTCGGAAATATCTATACAAGGATTATGAATCCTACCACAGACGTTCTTGAACAAAGAATCGCCGCTTTAGAAGGCGGAGTTGCAGCGCTTGCTACTGCTTCCGGTCAAGCGGCGGAAACTCTCGCATTACTAAACATAGTAGAAGCTGGTCAAGAAATTGTGGCCTCTTCTTCCCTTTACGGCGGAACTTATAACCTCCTTCATTATACGTTTCCTAAATTAGGAATTAAGGTACATTTTGTAGATCCCTCGGATCCTGAAAATTTTCGCAAAGCAGTCAATGATAAAACCAGAGCATTTTACGCAGAAACATTAGGAAATCCTAAATTAGATACTTTGAATCTGGAAGCGATTGCAAAAGTTGCACACGATTCGGAAGTCCCTTTGATAATAGACAATACCTTACCCTCTCCCTATTTAGTCAATCCGATCGAACACGGTGCAGATATTGTAGTTCATTCTCTAACTAAATTTTTAGGAGGGCACGGAACTTCAATCGGAGGTATTATAGTCGATTCCGGTAAGTTTAATTGGGGAAACGGAAAGTTTAAAAATTTTACAGAGCCAGACCCAAGTTATCACGGTTTAAAGTTCTGGGAAGTTTTTGGTAAGTTCGAACCGTTCGGCGGAGTAAATATCGCTTACATCATCAAAGCAAAAGTACAAGGACTTCGTGATATGGGTGCCTCTATTTCTCCTTTTAACGCCTGGCAAATTCTACAAGGTGTGGAAACTCTTCCTCTTAGAATGCGTAAACATTCCGAAAACGCTCTTGCAGTCGCAGAATATCTTACCAAACATACTAAAGTTTCTTGGGTAAACTACCCAGGTTTAAAAATGGATAAGAACTATTCTCTTGCAAAGAAATATCATAAAAAAGATCTTTACGGTGCCATTCTAGGTTTTGGGATTAAAGGTGGAGCTGTAGAAGCAAAGAAATTCATAGACGGGTTAGAATTATTTTCCCTTTTGGCAAACGTAGGAGATGCAAAATCTTTGGTGATCCATCCAGCGTCTACGACTCACCAGCAGTTAACTCCGGAAGAACAACTTTCAGCTGGAGTTACTCCTGACTTTGTTCGTCTTTCCGTCGGTTTGGAAAATATAGAAGATATTTTATTCGATTTAGAGGAAGCTCTGAAGAAAGTTTGATAGTAAAGAGGTTTTGATTTTTTTGTATTTCAAAGGAGTTAAGTTCCTTTGATTTATCTATAGAAAGTAAGTATTCAACAGTAGAGCGACAACTCAAATGGAGTTTAATCGCGAACTGGATCGTCCAAAAACTATAATACTGCTCAAATGAAATTTAATCTGTGAAAACGAATACACTTTATTATATGTTTGAAAGCCGGTTTCTTTTGAAGTTTTAACGACAAAATTTTTTTAGAAAAAAGGTTATCACCAAATTTTATGAATGAAACTGGATCTATCGGAATCATTGAAACGAAATACGCAGAATTCAAAGAACTCATTTTGAACAACGGATCTGTTTTATCTCCGGTTGTAATTGCCTACGAAACTTATGGTACCCTTTCTTCTTCTAAAAATAACGCTATCTTAATCTGTCACGCTTTGTCTGGAGACGCTCACGCGGCAGGTTATCACTCTGGGTCAGATAAAAAACCGGGTTGGTGGGACGATTATATCGGACCCGGAAAATCCTTTGATACCAATCAATATTTTATTATCTGCTCCAATGTAATCGGAGGTTGTAAAGGTTCTTCTGGTCCCCTTTCGATTCATCCAGAAACCTCTACTCCCTATGGTTCTCGTTTTCCTTTTGTTTCCATTCAAGACATGGTGAAAGCACAAAAACTTTTAGTTGAATCTTTAGGAATTGAAAAACTTTTCTGTGTCGCTGGCGGTTCTATGGGCGGAATGCAAGCCTTAGAATGGAGTATTGCTTATCCCAATTCACTTTCCAATTGTATCGTAATGGCTTCTACTGCAGAACATTCTGCAATGCAGATAGCTTTTAACGAAGTAGGAAGACAAGCAATCTTATCTGATCCAAATTGGAAAAATGGTCTCTATGATGAAAATTCACCTCGTAAAGGTTTGGCACTTGCCAGAATGGTAGGACATATCACTTATCTTTCGGACGATAAGATGCGGGAAAAATTCGGCAGAAACCCTCCTAGAGGAAACATACTTTCCACCGATTTTGCTGTTGGAAGTTATCTAATCTATCAAGGAGAAAGTTTTGTGGATCGTTTCGACGCAAACTCTTATATCTACGTTACAAAAGCCTTGGATCATTACAGCCTTGGAAAAGGGAAAGAATTGACCGCTGCTCTTTCTAATGCAACTTGTAGATTTTTAGTAGTATCTTATAGTTCCGATTGGTTATACCCTCCTGCTCAGTCCAGAGAAATTGTAAAGTCTTTAGAAGCCGCCGACAAACGAGTGTTCTACGTAGAACTTCAGTCCGGTGAAGGTCACGATTCTTTTCTTTTAAAAAATCCAAAACAAATTGAAATTCTAAAAGGATTTTTAGAAAACCCAAATTAATTCATGACTCCTCTTGAAAAAAAAACATCCATCGATTTGGCTTTGAAAGAAAGACCGGACTTCGCCTACATTCTCAACTTGATTCCTTCTGGTTCGAGAGTTTTAGATTTAGGATGCGGAAACGGAACATTACTCTATCTTTTAAAAGAAAAAGGAATCCGAGGACAGGGAATCGAAAAAGATGAAGATTGTATCGTAGAATGTATCCAACGAGGAGTTTATGTTCATCACGGAGATATCGACGAAGGTTTGGAACATCATCAAGACAAACGTTTTGATTACGTAATTCTCAACCAAACGATTCAAGAAACTAGAAATCCAGGAGAAATTTTAAAAGAATCGTTGCGGATCGGTAAAAAAGTAATCGTAGCATTTCCAAACTTCGGACACTGGAACGTTCGTTGGAAAATTTTGACCACGGGTAAAACACCTGTAACAGATTTGCTTCCCTATCGCTGGTTCAATACTCCTAACCTTCATTTTCTTTCGGTTTTGGATTTTATAGAATTTTGCGAAATCCAAAAATTTAAGATCGAAGACAGGGCTTACTTCAGAGATTTATCCCAGGTTCGCTTTCGCCCCAACTTCTTTTCTAAGCTTGCGCTTTTCGTAATATCCTAATTTTCTAATAAAGAGAACGTTTTAGTCCTATTTCTATTAGATCGGAAAAAACTTCTTCCATAGAAATTCCAGCCGCTTTGGCTTGTTGAGGAATTAGACTCGTTTCCGTCATTCCAGGCAACGTGTTAGTCTCTAAAATATGAGGTTCTCCGTTTACGATAATAAAATCGGTTCTAGAATATCCGCTACATCCTAAAGATCTATGTGCAGCTATAGCAAGTTCTTGAACACGTTTCATTTCTTGTTCCGAAATTCTAGCAGGTGTGATTTCATGAGAACCTCCTTGTTTGTATTTAGATTCGAAGTCAAAAAATTCTCCCCCAGGAACGATTTCAGTTGCGGGTAACGCAATCTTTTTGAATTTTCCGTCTCTGTATCTTTCTAAAACCCCACAAGAAACCTCAATGCCAGTCAAAAAAGACTGACTCATCACTTTAGAATCGGATTCAAAAATTAAAGCAAGTTTTTCTTTCAGCTGTTCCCTATTTGTTATTTTATAAACAGAGACGCTCGAACCACCTTCCACTGGTTTTAAAAATTGTGGAAAACCTAGGGTTTCTAATTTTGTAATCACTGCATCGGTAGAATTTAGATATTCTAATTTATCAATTTCGAAAAAAGGTGCAACCTTCTGACCGGATTGTAAAAATATCTGATTGGCTCTGGTTTTATCCATTGCAATCGCAGAAGCAAGAACTCCAGAACCAGTATAAGGAATTCCTAAAATTTCTAAAAACCCTTGGATCGTTCCGTCTTCTCCCTGGCCTCCGTGAAGACCTAAAAAAGCGATATCCGCATCCAAAGAAAAAATTTGATTCGTTCTGGACACTCCGTATCTTTTTTGAAATTCTTCCTGAAATAAATCTGGAGAATTAGACACTTCAAACGGAATCGACATCCGATATTCAGAAGGGACGACCCAACCCCCATCCTTGGTTAAAAGAATGGGTTTGACCGAATGTCCCATTGTATGCAATGTCTTACAAATAAAACATCCGGTTAGAATCGAAATACTGTGTTCCGTAGAACTACCACCAAAAAAGACTGCAATCTTTGCCAAAAAAAATTCTCCGATTTCTATAGAATCTTTTGCATCGTAATTATACTTTTCTACTCTGAAAACATATTTTCAGAATATCCTTCTAAACCTGTGGGAGAATTCAAATCGGAGTATGATCAATTCTGGTTTTTGTATCAAAAAGAAATCAGAGCCGGAGAATCAGAATTGATCTTTCGTCCGTTTTACTCCAGTTATAGAGAAGAAAAGTCTGCATATCGGTTTCAAACGGTTCTTTATCCGATCTATTATAGTGAAGAAACAAAATACTGGAAGGTTTGGACTTTCCTGTTTTTTTTTACTGGAACTTCCGCGTTACACGAAGACGTAGGAGAAGATTCAGACGTTTTAACCCCTCTTTTATTTTGGGGTTGGGGAGATACGGCTAGAGAAAAATACTTCGGCTTTTTTCCTTTAGCTGGAAAATTAAGAAACAAAATCGGTTATTCAGAACTGAGCTTTTTTCTTTTTCCTATTTATACAAATTGGAAATACAAAGACTACGAAGCTACCTCGATTCTTTGGCCCTTCTTTTTATATGCTTCTTCCGAAACCAGAGAAGAATTTAGAATTTTCCCTTTGTATTCTAAAAAAGTTCATCGAGGTAAGTATGAACGTTATTCTATCTTGTGGCCCTTTTTTCAATGGGGAAGTACATTTCAGGATAAAAAAGAGCCGGTTCATTATAAACTTTTTTTTCCATTTTTTGGATTCAAAGATTCAGAAACCGGAAATATGAAGTCCAGAGGATTTTTAATCCTTCCACTTTTAGGTTCTCTATTCGGTTACGGATATGATAAACGAACAGGAGAACAAGACTATAATGCATTATTTTTCTTGTTTCAATACGGAACCAATCAGGACGAAGACTATCATAAATTTATATTATTTCCTTTTTTTGGACATTATAGATTTGCATCTAAACAAACTACATTTATCACCCCTTTTTACTTTCACTTACAGACGGACACGTATCATATCCAATCAGATGATACATTTCTAATTCCATTTTATTTTTATTCTAAAAGAAAATACGTTCAATGGGAACGGGACGAAAGTTATTTGAAACTCTGGCCGATTTTTAAATATCAAAAAGACAGAGAAGGAAATTTAGTTTGGAATGTATTATCCTTATTCCCGGTTAAATCGGAGGTAATAGATAGAATCTGGGACCCTCTTTGGTCCCTAGTGGAATATCAAAAACTTTCCAACGGAGAAAAAAGATTTTCAGTTTTGATGAGGGCTTATTCTCAAAGATGGACTGAAACGGAGTTTCATGCAAGTATTCCTTTTGTTCTAGAACTTTCGATTACTCCCGAAAAAACTTCCTGGAAATTCCTTTACGGTCTTATCGGCTATGAAAGAATCGAAACCAACCGGAATCTTCAAATACTCTGGTTTATCAAGATATGACAGGACCTATCAAAGAAAAACTTACCGAATTTTTCTACGCTAGTGGTTTTACAATTCTTTTAGTATATGAGAGTATTCTAAACCTTCCTTATAGTTTTTTCAAAAGAAAGGAAATTTTAGATCAGATGTATATTACAGGAGTCGGAAGTATCTCTGTGGTTTCGATAGTCGCCGTTTTTACTGGAATGATCATGTCGCTTAACACCGGACTGGGACTCAAAGACTTCGGCGCAGAAGGTCAAATCGGTCTTTTGATGACAATTACTTTGACCAGAGAAATGTCTCCTTTTATGACCGCGTTGATTCTTGCTGCTTCGATCGGTTCCGCCATGGCCGCGGAAATTGGAACGATGAAAGTTTCCGAAGAAGTGGACGCACTCGAAGTGATGTCCATCGATCCGGTGCGTTATTTGATCTTTCCTAGGATTTTAGGATTTTCGGTCATGGTACCTGTGTTATGCGTTTATTCTACTGCTCTTGGAATTTTAGGAGGAGCGATCGTAGGTTATTTTCAACTTGGAATCGACTATTTTACTTATTTTAGAGACGTGTTTGATAGAATCGCTTCGATTCCGGGCTTAAAAGATTTATATGTAGGAATTCTAAAAGGTTTTATATTTGGAATCATCGTATCTGCGATTTCTTGTTCGCACGGACTTAGAACATCCGGAGGAGCAATTGGAGTCGGTCGAGCCACAAGAGAATCTGTAGTTGCTTCATTTTTGATGGTGATCTTTACAGGTTATATGATTACTGCATTATTCTATAGAGATTAAACCATGGAACCGTTTGCAATCGAACTTAAAAACGTACATAAAACTTTCGGCAAAAGAAAGATTTTAGCGGGAATGGATCTTCATGTAAAAAAAGGAGAAACCTTAGTAATTTTAGGTCCATCCGGAACTGGAAAATCGGTCACTCTCAAACATATTACCGGGCTTTTAGAACCGGACGCAGGAGATTGTTTTATATTTGGAGAAAGTATTTCCAGAGTAGACTCTAAAGTAAAAAAGAAACTACGTGCAAGAATGGGAGTTTTATTTCAGTCGGGAGCTCTGATCAACTGGCTGACAGTCTTTGATAACGTAGCACTTCCTTTAAGAGAACATAAATTGGCTTCGGAAGAAAAAATCCAAAAGATCGTAATGGAAAAACTAAAATTAGTAGATATGGTGATCGCAAAAGATAATTTTCCGAACGATATATCCGGTGGTATGAAAAAAAGAGCAGGAATCGCAAGAGCAATTACTACCAATCCGGAAATCATACTTTATGATGAACCTACTTCCGGTTTGGACCCTGTGATGTCTAACGTGATTAATGAACTTGTATTAAAAATTCAAAAAGAAACCGGGGCCGCACAAGTTGTAGTTACACACGATATGTCTAGCGCTTACATGATCGCAGATCGAATCAGCTTTGTTTACAAAGGGCAAATTGTATTTACTGGAACCCCTGAAGAAATTCAAAATTCAAACAATGAATTGATCCAACAATTTATTCACGGAAAAACTACAGGACCTATGATCCTCGAAACCAAATCGTAAAACTGCTTAATATATAAGGAGAATTGAATATGAATTCGTTACGTTATTTACTTGTAGGTATCATTTTTACAGCTGCGATTACCGTAGTAGGTTATTTTACAATTATTACGGAAGGCGGACCCATCAAAAAAAAGGGAGAATTTATGAAGGTCACCTTTAGAAACGCGGAAGGAATCAAAGTAGGAAATAAGGTAACCGTTCAAGGGGTGCCTTTTGGTTACGTTTCTGCAATCAGACTAATTCAAATCGATGAGAATGGAACCGAGGTTCAGTCTGGAGAAATGGGAATTGGAACCAGAGTAGAAATTACGATGTTACTAAGAGAAAAAATCAGTCTCTATGACAACTACGATATTATCATTAAAAATGAAAGTCTTTTGACCGGACGTGTAATCGCAATCGATCCAGGCACTGCAGATCTGGAACCCAAACAGCTCAAAACGAGAACAACTCCAATTACTATGATAGACTATAAAACAACTGGTTCTCTGAAAGGTCGTGTATTACAAGATCCTTTGGTAAGTTTATCGGAACTGATTTCAGAAAACAGAGGGGATATTCGAAAAACATTCTCTAATATCGCAGATATTACCACTAAAATCAATACCGGAGACGGAAGTTTAGGAAGATTGATTAACAACGACGATGTTCATAAAAATGTAAACACAGTTTTGACAGACGCTCAAATTGTACTAAGAGAGCTTAGAGAAGGATTAGAAGATACAAGAGAACAAACTCCTGTGACAAGCTTTATACGGGCTGCCTTAAGTGCTTTTTAATATTATAAGATCTGTACCAAGACTGGGATAAATCTTACAGCTTAATTTTTCTGACAAATTTAATTAAAACTTTAAATACACCATAAATTATTTTAATGTTATATTATGATTAATAAATATACTATATCCATCATAGGCACCGGAATTATGGGTCGTGGAATGGCGGTAAATCTTGCAAAAGCCGGACATAGTCTCAGACTCTACACAAGAAACCTTTCTAAAATCCAAGATTTAAAAAAAGATAACGTGCAAATTTTTGATTCTCCCGTAGAAGCCGCTAAAAATTCTGATTTAGTAGTTCTTTGTCTGACCGAAGATCAAATCGTAGAAAAGGAAACGATTTCTTCAGGACTTTTAGATACAAAACCTCCCATCTTAATCGATTGTGGAACAACTTCTCTTTCTTTGACACTAAAACTTTCAAAGTTATGCTCGGAGAAAAAAATTCGTTTTTATGATTCTCCTATGACCGGTTCTAAAAACGCCGCAAGAGACGGACAGATTCTTTTTATGATAGGCGCCAAACAAGTAGATATAAAAGACATTCAATTCTTCTTTGAAGTTTGTGGTAAAAACGCAGTCTATTGTGGTTCCATTGGAGGAGGTCAAAAGGCAAAACTTGCACTTAACATGATCCAGGCGGGAATTTTTCAAGTTTATATGGAAGGTTTTGAACTTGCAAAAAATTCCGAGTTAGATCCTTCAATACTAAAAGAAATTCTTCTTCAATCCGCTGCTAAATCGGGAATTGCAGAATTCAAATTTCCTTATGTATTTTCAGGAGACTACGAAACTCATTTTTCTCTCAAAAACATGAGAAAGGACGTTTATCACGCAATAGAACTTGCCAAAGAAAACAAAACAAACCTTTCCCTTTGTAAAAATCTTCCGGAAATCTACGACTTAGGAATGAACGCTGGTTATGCGGAAAATGACTTTTGTAGTTTAAACGAAGTCACAGCGAAGATCCGTCCTCCCAAATCAGAGAATCTGTAATCGCTTTTCCTTTTGAGTCTACTTTTAAACGAATGTGTACTTTCTCTTTTCTAAGTCTCTTTTCATATTCCAGAGCCTTTGCCTCGTTCACATAAAAACGTTCGTTTGCAATCTCAAAACGTCCGTATTTGCAGGTTCCACGTAAATATACTTTACAAAGACTCTTATCCTTTAAAGTTCCCTCGTCACAATCTTCTACAAAAAGTCCTTCGTTTTCATAAATCATACCCAAATGAGGATAACAAATACAACTCTTTCCATCTGAATTAGATTGATTCAATATTTCATTTTTTTGTCTTTTACAAACAGCGTCACCTTCGCTAGTTTTAAACCCAATATTATATTGAAGATAGTGTCCCGAAAGTAAATCTCTTGGATCATAACCTTTGATTGGTAGAATCAATTCCTTTCCTCTAGTTTTAGTAAATTCTAAAGTTATAATCTCCGAAACGAAAAACAAGATCGGAAACACCAAAGCAATAGGAAGAATTAGTTTGAAAATTTTCATTCTCCTCCTCCTAATAAAACTCTTACCTTAGATCTATATTTTAAATATCCGATCGTAAGTACTATAATAAATAATCCAGAAATGATAAGCCCAAATCCAGTATAGGTAAGACTTCCAAATAGATCAAAATAAAAATATAAGAACCGAATTCCTATGATTGCTAAAGAAAGGTCGAAAATCCTTTTATGGTTTCGAAACGCGGATGCAATTGCCAACCAAAATAAAATGAATAAAAATGAAGGTAACAACTGGATAGAATAATTCCAAATATGTGCTCCTATCGTTTCTGCTGAATGAATATAACGAAATGGATGTGGAAAACACAGTAAGAAAAATAAAACCAAACCGATTCCTAAAGATTTTTTTTGATTAGAATCAATTTCAGAATTAGTAATTAGAAGATAGAAAATCGGAGTTAGAATCAACAATCTACAAATCATAATCACCCACGGAAATGAAAACAGATGATTAATCCCATTTTCTGTACCCGAACTACCATAAAAATTGGAAAGATTTGGAAAAAACCCCATTGACCAAGTTCCAATAACCCAAAAAATTACGGCCCAAAGAAATAGAGTATTTTTTCTAGATTCCAAAACAAATTTTTCAGAAGCTAACCAAAATCCAGTAAAACCAATTAGAGAATAATAAAGATATTGAGTCCAGTAACTCTGATTTTGTTCAAGATGTTCCGGATCATCCCAAGTGTGTTGCTGTATCCATCCAATCATAAAAATTTGAAACCCTAAAATCCAAAGATGTAAAAAGGTTTTAGAATCAGTCGTAATTAAGAACAAACAACTGAGTATACACCAAAGCATCGCTGCTTGATAATACTCTCCTTCTAAATTGTAAACCTGAGAAATCAATCCAATCATTCCTAAAATCAAAATTGAATATAGAACTATAAAAACTGTAAATAGATTCGGATTTTCCCGTTTCCAAAAACTTAGTCCTGCGACAAAAGTAAGAACGATAAAACTAAATCCCAATTTTACAAGATCATCAAGCTCTTCCCAGTTAGCCGCAATAATCGCAAGGACGCCAATACCGATGATTACTACTCCTAAAATGAGGAACGAATAGTATAAATATGAAGATTTTCGGTTTTCTTCGAAATTTAAAATCGCCTCTGATTGTTCGGAAGCGATCAATCCCGCACTTACCCATCTTTTTAGTTTTTGTTCTAATCGCATAGATGGGAAACGTTAAGGAGAATCAAATTAAATACAAGAAGTTTTTTTAAACGGAAGAATCTGAACTCGTATTTTAAATCAGTAACTTTTTAAATACAATTTAATTTTTTAAAAAAGCTAAACCCCAGTCTCTTACGTTACCCGCTCCTAGGGTGACTAACTTATCTCCAGGTTTTAAAAAACTTTTCAATGTGAAAATTCCTTCTGAAATTTCCTTAGGAAGAATTTTTGCGGGGAACTTCATAAAATCTGAAATGAGTTCCGCTTTCACTCCGTAGATAGGATCTTCTCCCGCAGAATAAATCGGTAAAAGAAATACGATCTCACCCGAATCTAAACTTTCTGCAAACTCTTTATAAAGATTTTGTGTCCTAGTATATCTATGTGGTTGAAATAATATGACCGCCCTTCCTTCTTTTTTCAACTCTTCCATAGACTGTATCACTGCTTTGATTTCAGTGGGATGGTGACCGTAATCGTCATAAACTTCAATCCCATTCTTACTTCCTAAATATTCAAGCCTTCTGTTTACTCCGGAATACTCTGAAATTTTAGAAACCAAGTCAGAAAGAGGAATTCCGGTTTCAAAACAGGCCAAGATCGCCGCCAAAGCATTTTTTAAGTAGTGTTCCCCTGGATATTTTAGAGAAAAAGAATATTCTTTTTTTTGAAAATAAAAATACAGAATTCCGGATTGTATTGTGTAATACACAATTTTATCTGGATCGATGCCGTACAAAACCTTAGAAGTTTTTTCAGCCCCAGCAATATCCGAATTTTTTAAGTCATCCTTTGATTTTTCTGAATTTCGAGACAAACCACTCGTAAATTCGTCTGGATTTTTATATTTAGAAAATCCTAATATTTTAGAATGATCGTGTATAAGTTTAATGGAATCCCTAATTCCTATATCGTCTAAATTTAAAATCAATCTTCTGGATGCGCCTTCCATATAACGTACGAACGCATTCAACAAATTTTCTCGAGTTTGATAATAATCTAGATGATCCTCATCTACGTTGGTAAGAATTCTCATTTCCGCATAATGATTGTTAAATGTCCCATCCGATTCGTCCGATTCAAATACTCCCCATTCTCCCTTTCCCCATACACCACCTTTACCACCTAAAAACGCTACTTCTCCCCCTACCATTACGGACGGTGACATTCCACACTTTTCCAATAAAAACGCCGTCATCGCAGTTGTAGTCGTTTTTCCATGCGAACCTGCAATCGAAATTTGTTTTTTCTCCGACATGATTTTATGAAGTAGTTCCGATCGATGGATCAAAGGAATTCCTTTTTCTTTGAACTTTTTCACCAAAGGATGGTTATCCAATCGGATCGCAGAAGAATACACAGCTATACTGTAATTTTCCACTTCTAAAATATCAGATTTATGGAATACGTTTGCTCCATTTAAAATCAATTTTTCTACAATTCCGGAATTTTTACCGTCATATCCGCTTACCTCAAAGCCCTTGCTCAAAAGTAAAAACGCAAGAGAAGACATTCCAGAACCGCCGATTCCCAAAAAGAACGGTTTTTGAAAGGATTTTGAATCCATCTTCAATCGAGAGAGAAAAAGTATTTAGCCGTGTCCTTAGAAGCGTCCACGTGAGAACATTCAAGAGAACTAATCGACATGTCGTTTAACAAATTTACGTCATTTGCCATTTGGTCTAAAACACGAAAAAGATGAGACTCATCCTCGTCTTTTTGATCGACCACGATGGCCGCTCCGTTAAGTTCAAAATATTTTGCGTTTGCCATTTGGTGATCGTCTTTTGCATAAGGATAAGGTATTAAAATCATAGGCAATGCAAATGCGGCGCACTCAGAAAGAACCCCCGAGCCAGAACGAGCAATAACAAAGTTTGCCCATTCATAGTGCTCCTTCATATTGTCAGAATAAGAGATAAGCTCTGCGTCCTTTTTGGATTTTTTAGAAACCTCTTCGTAAAGAGCCGAACCAGTTAGCACTCTAAATCGGAACTGCTTGTTGATTTCCTCGTGACTCATCAAAGCGATTACAATATTATTGATCTGTCTCGCACCTTGACTTCCTCCCATCACAAGCACATTAAATTGTTTCTTTTTTTTAGTGTCGTATTTTTCAAAAAACTTAAGAGACATTTTAGGGATCGTTTTTTTTCGAAGAGGATTTCCTAATACTTGATAATCGCATGGAATTTTAGAATTTTTAGGCGGTAAACTAAACGCCACTTTGCTCGCAAACCGGAAGAACAATCGATTTACATTTCCTGGAATTGTATTTTGTTCACACAGATAGATTTTTTTTCTAAAAAATATTCCATAAAGAATAGAAGACACCGTGGAGTATCCCCCCATTCCTATGACTACATCTATATTTAATTTTTTGAATATAAAAAAAGTCTTTATAATTTGGATAGTATATCGAATAGGAAACAGAAAAAAATTACTGGAAAGAGGTGGAAGATTATGCCATAAAACCGGACAAGGAGCTTGTTCTAAATCTGGATTATTTTTATTACGAACCAAAGAATATAAATACAAATTTTCGTATCCGATTTTTTCTTTCAATTCAGTCAATACTTCCGCAAGTGCAACTCCCGGTGAAATATGTCCTCCGGTCCCGCCGGCCACGATTACAATCGATTTCATAATCCCAGATTTTCCTTTCGAGTAATATTGACAAGAATTCCGAGAGAAATTAATACGATCAGAATTGAAGATCCTCCGTAACTCACAAACGGCAAACTGATTCCAGTAATCGGAAAAATTCCAGTTACCACAAACATATTGATGATAAACTGAGTTCCTAAAACGATCAAAATTCCCGCCCCTAAGTAAAATCCAAATGGATCTTGAACTTTTTGGATCAGATAAAAACTTCGGAACAATAAAAGTAGAACCAGAAAAATAAATGTCATAAATCCAATAAAACCAAAATCTTCGACAAACGTAGCTAGTACAAAGTCGGTATGACTGTAAGTTAAATACCTGTGCGCATAACCAGACGCCAATTTATTTCCAAACCATCCACCATCTAAAAATGCTCGAAACGAAGTCACAAGCTGATGACCTTCGTCAAAACGATACCGATACGGATCGAGCCAAACCTCCACCCTTTTCTTTCGATAACCAACACGATCGATTAAAATGTAAATTAAAGGAAGCGAAACAATTCCTGCAATGAGCAGGTTTCGAAATGGAAATCCGAATAAAAAAATAAAACCTAAAATGACAAATAGAATTTCGAGTGTGGTTCCAAATGCGGGCTCTACAAGAATCAACACGATCACTGTCAAAAGAAGTAAAATGGGTATTAAAAGTTTTTTATAGTCCAGAGTAATTTCTAATTTCAATTTTTGAAAGAGAGAGGCTAGATAAACAAGTACCGCCACCTTAGCCACTTCGGAAGGTTGTAGTTGATACGGCCCTATAGCAATCCATCTATGAAAGTTTCTTCCGTAATACGTAGAAACAGATTTTCCAATTCCAGGAATAAAAACCAGAATCAAAAGACCAATCGCCAAAACAATTCCGATTAACGCTAGTTTTTCGAGTTTTTGATAAGGAAATAAGGAAAAGAAAAAAAAGAAAACTAATCCCACACAGATCCAAATCGTTTGTTTTTTTAAAAAATATTCGGAATCTTTAAACTCTCTCCAAGCGGTAATACTGGAAGAAGAATACATAACACATAGCCCGGTAAATAAGAGAATAAAAATCGTCACGATCAAAAGAACGTCTAAGGAATTTTTTCCGGGAAGCCAAAACTCTCTCCACTTTCTTATGATAAAATTGATCATTGAATTTTCAAAGTCGAGAGAGATATAATCGCCAAAATGACTGCAATGATCCAAAAACGAATCACTATCTTAGTTTCCTTCAATCCACCTAACTCAAAATGATGATGAAGCGGAGCCATCTTAAAGATTCTTTTTCCGGTCAGTTTAAACGAACCTACTTGAAGTATCACCGAAAGAGCCTCACTCACGAAAATCGCTCCCAAGATTAAAAGTAAAATTTCCTTCTTCAAAAGAATCACTATCATCCCGAGTGTTGCTCCTAAAAACAAAGAACCGGTATCACCCATAAACACTTGAGCGGGGTGTGCATTGAACCATAAAAAACCAAAAAGTGCACCTGTGAGTGCGGAAAGAAACACTGAATATTCGTGTGCCCCCGGAAGATAAGGAATGTTCAAGTAATTCGCTACAATAGGAGTTCCGGAAAAATAAGCAATAACTCCTAAAGTCATCACTGAAATCAAAACGGTTCCCGTTGCAAGACCATCAAGTCCGTCCGTCAAATTCACAGCGTGAGAAGAACCAATAATGACAAGAATTGAAAAAGGAATAGCAATTATGCCTAACGCAATTACGGGTCCTTTGATAAAAGGAAAAAATAAATCAGTAAGTTGAAAAGAGATCTTACCAGTTTGACCAGTCGTTCCTGTATAATAAAAAAATAATATACAAAAAATAAAAGAGATCAAAATTGAAAGTATAAACTTAGTTCTTGCCCTCATTCCACCTTTGATTTTTTTTACTGACTTCATATAATCGTCCGCAAAACCCAACACAGAAAAAGAAAGGGAGAATACGGAAAGTAAAATCACATTCGGATTTTTTAAATTTCCCCAGAGTAAAACTGAAATCAAAAGAGAACCTATGATCAAAAGTCCTCCCATCGTAGGTGTTCCTTTTTTAATTTCGTGAGACTTGGGACCGTCATCTCGAACGGATTCTCTAAATTTTAATCCGTATAAAAAGTCGATGATCTTATGTCCGAACCAAAACGTGACTAACATAGAAGTCAAACCGGCCATCAGAGCTCTAAAGGTAACATAACTGAAAATTCGAAGCGAGTCTAGATGATTGAAATAAAGATCATAAAGATAATAAAACATTTTTCCTGCCCTGTTTTCAAAAAAACGGAGTATTCTTTTTTTGTATCGGAAAATTTCTAAAAAAGCCCGAACGCTTTTTGAACTTCTTCCACGTCACTGAAATGACGTTTTTCCTTTCCAATGATTTGGTATTCTTCGTGTCCTTTACCAGCCACAAGTAAACACCCTCCTTCGGGTAAACAAGAAATACCTTCTACAATTGCTTTCGCACGGTCTACTTCCCGTAAAAGTGGAATAAAACCGGAGGAAAACCCGGTTTGAATTTCATCTAAAATCGTTTCTGGTTTTTCCGTTCTAGGATTATCGGAGGTCAAGATCACCTGATCGGAAAGTTCTTCGGCGATTCGAGCCATTTTAGGACGTTTGGTTCGGTCCCGATCTCCTCCACATCCGAACAAAGTAATCAAACATTTAGGTTGAGAATCTCTTACACTTCGAATTATATTTTCGAGAGCATCCGGAGTGTGTGCGTAATCCACGACCGCCATCCTGGAACGATCTTTGCTGTAGATGATCTGAAATCTTCCAGGAATCTGAGGAATTTTTTCCAGAGAGTTAGACATCTTTTCCAGATCTAAACCTATACCAATTCCGGTCAAAAACGCAAGAGCCGTATTTCGAACGTTAAATGAACCGAGCAGATTGGTTGAAATCTTTCGTTCCTGGTTTCCAGGTAAGCCTAAAACGTAGGAAGTACCTTGTAAGTTTAAAGAAATGTCACTTATCTTCCATTTTCTATATATATCGTCTAACGCATATATTAAAAGATCAGGAAATCGATTTAGAATTTTATGATAGAGTTTGCTGCCATTTGGCGCAGAATAGTCTAAAACCGCAAAAGTAGATTTAGAAAAATCTAAAATTTCAAAAAGACGAAATTTACTTTCAAAATAATCCTCCATATCGGAATGAAAATCTAGGTGATCTTGAGTAAGATTTGTAAATACTCCTGCCCTTACAGAAATCCCGTTCATTCTACCTAATTTGAGACCGTGAGAACTTGCCTCCATAAAAACGGTAGTGATTCCTTCTTCTTTCATTTCTTTGAGTATTAAGTTGAGAGAAGAAGCATCCGGTGTAGTATAACCTGTGTCTATCACTCTATCTCCAAACTTAACTCCAATTGTTCCGATCAATCCACAATTGATTCCTTGGTCTTTTGCTAATGAGAATAGAATATTCGTCAAAGAAGTTTTACCGTTTGTCCCGGTTACGGCTACAATATCCAAATCTTTAGAAGGATGTCCTAAAAGAAAAGATGCGATTCTACCTTGTAGCTGCTCCGGATCTATTTCACATTCCAAAAAAATTTTGGAAGAATTCATAACTTCTAAAAGATCATTCAAAACATTTGAATCGGTTCGTAGTAAAATTAGGGAAGCTTTTGCGTTGGAAATAAATTCTTTCTTTTTGGAACCAATAGAATCGGCTACACAGAATATATCGTTTTTGTTTGTTTTTCTAGAATCCGATTGAATATATTCGATTTCGATTGAATCCGGATTTTTTCCGGAAGGAAAAGACTTTAGTTTGATTTCTGGAAATTTAAGGAGAAGACTGGTTAACTTCATTTTCATCTTCGTTTTTTTCAGGAGGTAAATTCAAAGTGACGATTCTATCCCCCACTGTGATAGGAAGATAGTTGTATGTTTTTCTGTAAAGAGTTTCGATTCTTCTCGCGGAAGTATAAGTGGCGACTCCAATTTTTAAATCGTCGTTCTTTTTAATCTGTTTGATTTTTTCATTCGTAGCAATTCCTATTTCTCTGTTGAGCCTGGCGACTTGAACGTTCTGCCAAACATAAAGAAAGAATAAACTTAAAAAAAGAATCACTTTTCCTAGGTTCAAAAATAAAGTCCAGAGATCTCTCCAAACGGAATGTTTTAGTAACGCAGAAAACGACGACATCTATTTTTATTCTTCCTCTTCTTCGAAATTTTTATTTCTATATTTTTTATCGACCGATTTTGTTTTTCTAAGTATTCTCAATTTTGCTGAACGAGAAGCGGGATTCTCGTCAATTTCCTCTTGGGAAGGAAGAATCGGCTTTTTAGTAAGAAGCTCAAATCCGTTTTGTTTCGCATAATCTCTAAAAGAATTTTTAACGATTCTATCTTCTAGAGAATGAAACGAGATCACTTGTATCACTCCTCCCAAACGCAAAAGATCCAAAAGGAGTTTGAGTCCATTTTCGATATGAGCCAACTCCTGATTGACTTCAATCCGAAGCGCTTGAAAGATTCGAGTTGCTGGATGTCTTCCCGGCGGCCAAAACTTTCGGGGAATTATTTTAGAAACCAAATTCGCAAGTTCAAAAGTAGTTGAAATTGAATTTTGTTTTCTAGTTTCTACAATCACTTCTGCGATTTTTTTGGACCATCTCTCTTCTCCATACGTATAAAATATATTCATCAATCTATCTTTAGGATATATATTCAGAATTTCTTCTGCACTCTGTCCACTATTTGGGTTGAGTCTCATATCCAAAGGTTCTGATTCTCGAAAACTAAAACCCCTCCCTGAATGAAAAAGATGAAATGTGGAAATTCCAAGATCCAGTAAAATTCCCTGTGGAGTTTGATCAATTCCATAAGAAGTTAGAAGCTTTTGATTGATCTCGGAAAAGTTTGTTTGGATCGAAACGACCCTTTCTGAAAAATCGGAAAGCCTTGTGAGCGCCCTTGAAAGCATAATTGGATCTCTGTCACAAAGTATAATTCTGGAATTGGGAAATTCTTTTAAAAATAAAAAGCTATGCCCTCCTTCTCCAGCAGTTCCATCTAAAAATAATACCGGATCTTCTTTTTGAAAATTCTCCTTAAAAATTTGAAGAATCTCTTTTCCTTGAACTGAATAATGAACTGGTTCCAAACTAGTTCCATTCTTTTCTAAAGTGATGGTCCTGCAAGGAGATTCCATTATAACTCTAAATCATGAAAATTCTTGACGGCCCATCTGTAGAAATTCTCAAAAATTGAATCGAATCGGTTATTTTGTGTGGGTTCCCACATTTTCAGGGTTCTACTCAATTTCTCGTTTTTGAAAATTTAAAAGTGGGAGTTCCCACATTTTATCTTTTTCCGGAAGGATGAACTTATACCTCAAATTTACTATAAAAACACATGAATAGATTTTAAAAATCTATTCATGTTTTACAAACGTACGCTAATTTTTTGACACAAAAGAAGATTCAAATAATTTGTGTGTAATGGAAGATTCAAATTCTACACAATGGGACGAACCTAGGAAAAATCTTTTTTCTATTCACAAACTGGATTATGCGAGAGGGAAAAGACCCGATGTAGATTGTATTCTTTGCGGAATTTGTAGAAAGGATCCGGAAGTTCCTAATCTTACCGTTGCAGAAACTAATTTTACTATTGTTTCGGTAAATCTTTACCCTTATAATCCTGGACATCTAATCGTTTTTCCAAAACGCCATATACTTTCCTACGAAGAATTAACCAAAGAAGAAGCAATGGAAATTCATGAAGGAACTGTAAAAGCAATTTCTATTTTAAAAAAACTTTGGAACGTTCAGGGTTTCAACTTAGGTTATAATCTAGGTAAAAATTCGGGAGGTTCAATTCCTCATATTCACGAACACATCGTTCCTAGATTCCCAAACGAAGCCGGATTTTTAGACGTATTAGCAAATTCAAGAATTGTAATTTACGAACCTTATGAAATGCAAAAGGAATGGATTCGAATCTGGAAAGAATTTTCATAGAAATTTTTTGAAAACGTTTCAATCATCAATAAGCTGAATTGTATCAAAAGAAATAAAAACGGAATCTGAATTGTTTTCTCTTTATTCAAGAGCTATATAATAAAAACCAATTTGTACCGCGAAACAGTGTTTTATGATAAAAATTTACGTTACTTTTATAGAGATTAGTAGTTGATCATTCTTTAAAATTAAACACTAGGTTTTTAAAACGATTTTGAAGAACTAATTTAGTTTGATTAGTGATTTTTTTAAATTACTTAGAATTACTCTTTTAGTATTTTTATTCAGAAAAGAATATATTTCTGTGAGAACTACTGATCCTATAAAATTAAGTTCCGTAAATTTTAATTACAAAGTACTGTTTCAAAACAAAATATTGAGTATCGTGTTATAGCTCTGAATAACACAAATCTAATTTTATAAAAAAACTTTCAAAAGATTAGATATTTCCGAGCGAAAGGTCAAAACTCTTCATTTTAAAATTAGACCACAGGTTTTTTTTGATATACCGTATGTCCTAAAAATTTATAGCTCTCCGAAATTCCGAATAAAGTTTCCGAATGCCCGATGATAAGCAATCCTCGATCCTTTAAAACGGCTTCAAAATTTTCGAATATTTTTTTTTGAGTCGGTTTATCAAAATAAATGATCACGTTTCTACAAAACACACAGTCCATCTTTTCAGGAATTGGATAAGGAGTTTCCAGAAGATTCGCCTTTCTAAAATCGATTAGATTTTTAAGTTGTGGTTTTGCGTGATATGTCAATTCCCCTCTTTCGGGATCTTTATGTTTGACAAAGTATTTATTTTTAAGTTTATCGTCCACAGGCTGAAGACGATCCTCTTTATAAATTCCTTCCTTGGCGGTATTGATTACATTTGTATCTATATCAGATGCATAAATTTTAATGTCCCATCCCGGTTTGAATGCAAAGTATTCTAAACATGTAATTGCAATCGTATAGGGTTCTTCTCCCGTTGAACACGCGCTAGACCAAATTCTGAGAATTTTTTTTCCATTTTTTGCTGCCTTCTCTTCTATTGAAGGAAAGAAGGTATCTCTTAAAAACTCAAAATGATGATTCTCTCGAAAAAAATCCGTTTTGTTAGTAGTAATTCGATTGATGAGCTCGGTAAGTTCGCTATTAAAAAATCCATGATCGGCCCTAAGTTTTCCTATATATTCAGAAACGTTTTTTAAACCGAAATGTTTTGCTCTTCCGTTGAGTCTGGATTGAACCATGATCTTTTTATGATCTGCGAGAAAGATTCCGGTTTCCTTGTACATGAGGGATTTGACGAATTGAAATTCCTCGTCCGAAATCGTAGTTATTCCGAATTGGCTTTCTGTCATATTTTGAAATGGTTTATAAAAAACCGAATCCTCTGTCAAGAGTTACAAATTTAGGTTTTCAAGATATGAATTAAAAAATCGTTTTGTAATTTTTCTCAATTTTAATTCTTATCGTTTCGAATCGATAAAAACTTTCTGGTTGAAAACCGTTGATAAAATGAGACGGTATAAAAAATGGAATTCAAACGTTGCGTTTTTTGAAACTTTTTATGGAACCTTTTGAAAGAAACGAACAAGAAAATGAAGACGATTTTTCGGCTCGCTGGGAAACGACAGACCCAATGTTGCTTTCCATCGTAAAATCGTTTTTAGATTCTAGAGAAATTCATTATTTTGTAGTCGGAGAAGAATTGTTTTTTTTAGAAGGAGCCGCCGTTCCAGCGGCCAATCACTGTGCAATTCTATATTTAGCAAACTCAGATTATCCGATTTTATTGGAGTTTTTAGAAAGAGAAAATCGTTGAAAATTGGAATTGTTAAACATTTAAACGCCAGACCATTGACTTGGGGATTCGAAAAAAATAAGAAACACGAGATTGTTCCGGAAAATCCCGCCATTTTAAAAGATTATCTATTAAACGGAACCATCGATTTAGGATTGATTTCTTCGATCGAATGTATTCGAAACGATCATGTCTTAAACACTTATTACGGTACCGGAGTCTGCGCTCGGGAAAAGGTAAGGTCCATTCTCTTTTTTAAAAATAAAAGAGAAAATTTTCCTCCCAAACAAATCTTAACGGACAATGGATCTAAAACGAGTGTGGCCCTAGTTCGAGTTTTAATTTATGAAGAAAGCGGTTTGATTCCCTATGTAGAACCTACCGATTCAAAATTGATTCAGGAAAAAATTTCAAATGGAATCGGTTCACACATGTTATTTGGAGACAACGCTCTTTTGGCAAAATGGAATCCAGAGTTTTACGAGGTCAAGGATTTAGCTCAGTGGTGGAACGAACTTACAGGACTCGGTTTTATATTTGCCCTTTGGGCGAGTAAAAAATCCTTAAAATTAGACGATCTTATCTTCATTCAATCTTTAGAATATGGAGTTTCTCACATAGAAGAAATTATCTCTCATGAATCCAGACTTTCTTCCACCCTAGTCCGAGAATATCTTACAAAAGAACTTCATTATAAAATTACGGAAGAAGATCAAAAAGGATTTTTACTTTTTAGAGAGAAATGCAGCCAGTTGAATCTTTTATAAAAACTTGATCTAGTATTTTTGAAGAGTTAATTTTGAGCCTCAGAACGAATCGATTTTGCAGAAACTTATTCTATTTAACGTGAGTTAGATGTAAGAAAATCTAGATGAATAAAAACTCAATATTGTTTTCTGAACTCAAGTAACATCTATCCAGGCTCTGTCTATAACAGAAAAGCGATGAATTAATTTCAATGGTCGCTCTTACTCAGTAAAACGTGAATTCGATAGAATCAATACAAAAGTAATTATTATATTGAGTTACTCAAACGGCCTAAAACGCGATTCATAAAGAGCGTTTTGCTGAGTTTGAACACGATCTATAGAAAAACTTATATTTAAGTTTTATCCCAAAACTTGAAAAAAATCGTACTGAACCTTTTCATAAATTGCAGTAATTCCCACAAATTGTGTAATTTTAGCGAGTTTTGGTTTATAAGCCTGCTTTTGTTTACGTATAAGTTCCCACACTTTCAAAATTCATCTGTAAAATCGTGATTTGTGGGAGTTCCCACATTTTAAGTTTCTCGGAACAATTTATAAACTTTTGAACAATATTAAAAATTGTATGATTTCCCATATTTTTGTGAAACTACGATCCCATTCATGAATTTTTAGATAAATTCCGTTCAGAAGCAGGATTTTGAGTATTCTATAACGTGAATTCGATGCAAGAAGATGAATTTTCTAAAAGTATGAGTTTCTACAATTTTAGAATTGATTTGTAAAAATTGCGATTTGTGGGAACTACTGCATCATTATATAGACAATCTTAAGTTTTGTGGGAGTTCCCACATTTTAAGAATCGATCTACAAAGTCCAGATTCTAATTTTTTCAGAAAAATGAACACGGATTTCTTACACCAAACTCGCGTTAAATAAATATATTATAAAAAAATAATATAAAAATATATTCAATTATATGATTTTACAAAATAATCAATAAATTACAGTGATCCTATAATCCCAAGAATTATTTCCCGTCCTCTCAATCGTTTCCGCAAGAGGTAAACGATAACTGAGTTTTCCCAAATTTACGTCTCCTCGATTAGATCTACAAATAGAAGCGATCGGAAAATTTACCTTAAATAAAATAGAACTTGTACGTAATAAACGAAGAGTTTCCGAATAAATCTTTTTTTCCCCATCTTTCTTGAGGGTTTCAGGTGAACGACTAATCATAGGAATTTCTCTTTTAACATAAAGAGTATTTCCTTTTTTACGAACCTGAACCTTTCCAAGCATCGCATCTTCAATTTGGGAAAGATCTTGAAATTCCACCTTATAATAGACCTTCGCTTTTTCGCGAAATAAACTCGGGTCCGTTTCTGGAATTACGATTTTTTGATATGTATAGTCTTTTAACGAAATATTTCTAGAGAAAAAACCCTTATTCAATCTTCCTAAAATTTCATCTTTTTGAGTGGGAAGGAATTTGATGAGAGATTCATCTGAATTTCTACGAGTAGGAACCACATAAGCAATTTCTAATGTCCCAGAAAAATCATGATTGATTGTAAGTGTTTCCTCATAGTCGAAACAATTGGAAAGTAATAAAATTAGGACAAAAACGAAAAACTTAAAAATTTGGCCTGAAAAATGGCTCATACATCTAATCTGTGACCGAAAAGGAATCCGTCAACGTAAATCCCGAAATAGAATTTACTTATCGACGCCTTCGCCAACGCTTCCAAAATCGATATGATCGAATTTATGTAATATCAATATCATAATCTTTCGAACATCACTCTCACTGAGCGAAATTTGCGAACAGACCAGCAATTGGAATCTTATCTCGAGTAATCCGAAAATTTTCGTAAATACCCATTTTTAGAACAGTCAAAAATCATATTAAAGATATAAGCAGCTCTTAGGCAAAGATCTAACCGCGAAACCTAAATAAAGCGGAAAGAATTCCCTCCTTGATCTTGGTTCCGATTCCTGGTTGGTCTCTGAGTCCGTGTTTCTTCAAAAAAGATTCCACATGTTGAAATACGTCGTCTTCCGCACGATCACCCATTACAAGACAGGCGTGACCGTAATCATCGGAAGCTCCGTTCGCTTTAGAAATCACTCTAAATTCTTTTTTTCTAGAACTTGCCTTTTCATACACGGAACGAACAGATTCCGGAGTTGCAATCACATCTTTTTCTCCAGCAATAAACAAAGAAGGTACAGAAATTTTTTTCTGAAGTTGAACATAATCATAAAACCCATTGAGAGAATGCATCCGTTTCGTTTCTATCCAATGCATAAACTGTTCCGTAACTCCATCCGAAACATTCTCAATTGCGTTTTTCATAATTTTCTTAACTGTTCTGGAGGAAGTTGTATTAGGGTTATATAAAACTTCGTCAATCGGAGTATAAAGTTCCCCAGCCAACGGTGCGAGAATAGAAGCCCCAAATTTAAGATCCAACATCTTTCTCGCACGTGGAAACCTAGAAAGCATTCCGATTAGAGTAATTCCGATATGGTTTAGGTTTCCTGGTCCACCTAACGATACAAAAGCGGCAATGTCTTCTACATCTTTTTTATGTTCAGATATACAAAAATGCGAATATAAAATCATCGCCCCCATAGAATGGCCTACATACGAAATCCTATCGGAACCGGTGATTTTTTTCACCTTTTCAATCATAGCTGGAACATCATATTTTACGATGTCATCGAAAGTAAAATCCTCGTAACGTGTAGGACTCTCATGATAAGATCTTCCACAACCTCTAAGTGAAACCGCAAACACGTCATATCCTCTAAGTTTCAAATAATAAGGTAAAGAATGTCTTCGATCCAGATCCATCACAAACTTATTGGTAGCAATTCCATGAACCACCAACACAGGTGCTAATTGAGGATTTGGTTGAATAGGAACATGTCTGTGAAGAGCCAGATTCCATCCGTCTTTGGTTTTAGCAAAATGAACTTCATCGGCGATGTCTTCTTGTCCGTATAATTTTCCGATCCAATTTAAAAGAAGAGGATGGATCAAAAGTATTAAGATCAAAACGCCTGTAAAAATAAAAGCGAGCGTAGAAGCAAATAATGCAAATAATAATAGAATTAAGAACGTAGTCGCCAAGTAGAACGGACTTCTACGATTCTTGAGAATTGCGATCACAGAATTAAAAATATTGGAAATTCTGAAATGTCAAGAAATAGAAGCTGCTTGCCCGAAAAATCCTGGAAAAGATTCTGGTAAAGGATTCTTCATGTCTAAAACACCAGAATACAAACTCTATAAATCACCTAATGGATGGTATTCCATGGTAATTCCAGTGCATTGGGTTCATATGGTCATCGAAGGAATTCCAGCATTTTTCGAAGAAAATGGAAGTGGTGCTCTTCAAGTTTACGCATTTGAAAACAAATCGGGAAGTTACAATCTTAGAGAAGAATTAGAAAGATATTTAAAAACTCACGAAATCAATTTTGAAGAAGATAAAATCGCAGTGTTTGATAACGAAGAAGGTAGCAAGATTATGGCATGCGAATTTACAAAAGAAGATCGATTCTGGATGGTATATATGATTGCAAATCGCAAAAGAATGATCCTTCTTACATATAACAGCGATGAGACGCCTCACAATTATTTAGTTAACGAATTAACAACAGTAATCAGTTCTATTCGATTTTTTTAATATTTTTATATATACTTTCACTTGTTGTTAAAGATAGTGATCTGATCTAATTTAGAAATAAAAATATTTAATACTTACATAAATCGCAAAACAAAGCCTATACTTTTTATTATACACGAAAAATTTCTGATACTATTTTTAATCTTTTTTATCTATTTTTATAAAACCGAATATTATGAATTTTCGTTGTAAAACACGCTTCAGTGGGAAACATTAGGAGTTCTTTTATATAGCCCTTAATTTATTTTTCAAATTTAGGGACCAATAAAATGATGAAAATTCTTCTGATGTAAATTGGAAAGGATGGTCTTAAACTTTCTTCGCAAAAAAAGATACAGGGAATTACAAATTTTTATAATTTTTTAGGAATTACTTACTCAGAACTATATAAAAAAGTATTAATATTTTGTGCTGAAACAGTGTCCTAAAATCAAAATTACTACCCGAACGTATAAAAATAATACCTCAAATTAAAGATTGATTTTACAAAGATATGGAATTTTCAAAAAATTACATTTAATCTGAGTTTGTTGGCCTTTTGAAGAAAATCCCGCATTTTAAGTTTTAAAACAAGTTCAGCATAAATATTATTTTTATGCATACGAGTAATCACGGTAATCAATCTTATAGCGTTTGCTACTATGACTATATAATAAAACATTGAATCCAATAGTTTACACATCAATAATAGAGTTTTTGAAAAATGAATTCTCATCCGTTTCTATTTCATGAAAACGGTCGATTGAATCAGTTTTGTTAATCTCCAGTATGGAATTTTTCAACAACTCTAACGCAAATTCAATGTAAAAAAATTTAGGCAAATTCGGCGTTGCCGAACCGTGCGTTCAGCTCCAGTCAATAAATTGCATAAGAGAAACGTTATACGATATTTCGTCTTTAGTTTCAATTTATTATAAAACGCGATCCTTAAAACTCAGAGAATGCGTTTTAAGGATCGGCATTCAGAGAGTGAGACGCTGAGTTACTTCGAGCACCCATGAATTTGAAAGAGCGTTCTGCTGAATTTTCCTACACTTCAATCGTTTTCATATTGGATTCTATCAAATTTATTCGAAATGACACTTTGGGATAAACACTTAGATACTTGATTTAATAGAGATCAGTAGTTTAAAGTTTACGTGAATTCGGTATAAAAAATCCGTTTTATCTTAGGTCAATTTTTTCGTAAAAAATAGATGTGGGAATTCTTACAAATCGTAGATTTATAGTTAAACTTTGAAAATTGTGGGAACTACTATAAAATACAAAAAAATCACCGTCCAATGAATTTTTTACACAAAACCGCTGTTTTGCAACCATCATCAAAATTGAAAACCTATTTTTTTAATGTGAGCTCGGTTGAGAAAGAATTTTTTAAAAGTATGAGTTCCTACAATTTTAGAATTGATTCTTAAGATCGTGATTTGTGAGAGTTCCCACACTTGAATACGACAGATTCAATCGTTATAAACTTCTATTTTATAAATTGTGGTAGCTCCCACATTTAAAGAATCGATCTATAAAGTTCAGATTCCAACTTTTTTCAGAATCATGAATTTCTTACGCCGGAACTCACGTTATTTTAACATAAGTTCAGTGTAACCAAT
>NZ_FTNA01000022.1 GCF_900156205.1 Leptospira interrogans | reverse complement strand
AGTATGTTTTTCTGATAAAGAAAACCTTTCCACCTCCTCCCCCACCCAAAAATAGGGGCGGGAACTAAGTTTTACAGAAGATTTTGTCGTAATTCCGACGATAGATCTTGAGATCCAATTATTTGTGGGGTTGGTTATCCCACAGATTAGGTCGCATTTGTTTTTTGTGGACTTTTCAGTAATTATCTTACTAATAATTTTTTTAAAAAATTATCAGAGATTGTCCTAAAACCTTAAAGAGTTTTATGTGATCATTCTTTAGAAATTTTTAATAAAATGCAATAGTTCCTACAAATTACGTCGCATTTGGCAATTTACGAACTTTCAAGCAGCTCTCATGTAGTTAAATTTTCGCAGTAGTTCCCACGTTTTTGTGAAACTTAATTTCACTTTCTGAATGCCGATCCTTAGAGACACATTCTCTGAGTTTTTCGTCTCGCTTCTATGATCGGTGTTTAGGATTTAGGGCAAACTCTAAGTTAACAGACTAATGGAAAACAAGTCGCAGACTAAATCGAAATCTAATCTAAATAACGATTAATCTCCAAAGAAAGTTCATCCGATTTTTCCATATGAATTGCGTGTTTTGCACCTGGAATCAAAACAAGTTTGCTTCTTTTTAAATAAGAATGAAGTTTTTTAATCATTGTAGTATCCGTAATAGGATCTTCTTTACCGGAAAGGATTAAAGCGGGAATTTGAATTGCACTTAACTTTTTTCCAAGGAAAATTTCTTCTTCTCTTTCTATAGTATTTACAGTTAAAAATTGATTTGGAAGTTCATTCCAGGATTGAATGAGAGCTTTTCTGGCAATTTTTCCCGGCAGAGTTGGAGTTTCGTAATACAACGCTTCAATAAGTTTCAAAAGATCTTCTTCAGTTTTAGGAAATAGAAGCTCTTTCATTTCGTCCCGTTTCGGATGAGGGATTCCACCGGGAGCCATCAAAACGAGTTTGGAAATTCTTTTTTCGCTGTCTTTAAGTGCAATATGCATAGAAATCAAAGCCCCCATCGAATGACCACCTAACACTGTATTGGTGAGATTTAGTTTTCGAATCGACTCGTAGATCAAATCCGCAAAAACGTTTACTTGATACAAATATTTAAGATTGGGAAGTTTACTTTTTCCAAAACCGGGAATATCAGGAATCAAAACACGATAATCCTCTCTGATTTTAGGGGCCACTTTTCTAAGCCCAGTTGCGGAATCCAAAAGGCCATGAATTAAAAGGATCGAATTCTTTTTTTCTGGATTTTTTTCCAAAAAATAAATGAAATGCCCTCCGATTTCCACTTTTAGATCCCTAAACCCAAGAATTTCTTTCATGTATTTTTTCTTTTTCCAGTGATAGTAGTTCAGAAACGATCCATATATCAATTTCATAAGTATAGATTTTTTATTTCGTTTATAATATTCATCTTTCATAAAGTTATTTTTAGGAAACCTCTATCAAATGAATTTTTAATTGGAATCCTATCTCAAAAATAAATAGAGTTTTTGAAAAATTCTATAGTGGAGATTTGCAAAACTGCTTCAAATTGTCCATCTCAATGCAACGGAAACAGATGGAGAATTCATTTTTCAACAACTCTATTTTATCTTTGCTCAAAATGCCAACTCTAAGATGTTTTCTATATGACAGTCGCAAAACAGTGATTTGATGTAGAAATTTAATTGGATAATTGTTCTTTTTGAATTTTATAGTCAATAACTGATGTGTTTTCAAATTTGAAAGAGTAAACTTTGATACCATATTCTCACCTTTGATAATTCGTTCCTGAGTTATAGCCACTCAAAATGTGGAAACGCCTTCAAAACTTTAGGAGTTGAATTTAGAGACAAAATTTCTGACATTCTATTACATAGTTCTGAATAAATTGGATTTTGAAAAATAGATTCTATAAATCAGGTAAACCAATTGAAATTGATAACTTTGAAAATATACTAAAAGAGATCTGCTAAAAAATTACTCTCACGCTTTTTATTGGCGCTAAATAAGGAATGTCAAAATCAGTTCCTGTGTGAAAGAAGCCTATAGATTTTGGGCAGATTCTAAATTCAAATTGTACAATTTTAGCACTATGTGGTGGGGTTTTGGAATTTCAACAAATCGACCTAAAAAATCCTTATATAAGGAATCTAAATCTATCAAAAAACCATTTATCAAAGAGACGTTTGATTTGGTATGTTTTCCGGAATTAGTTCTTGCAAAGAATCGAAAGTAAGTCGAGACTCACTTCAGGTTATACTGGAAATCAGGATGCCAGATTCATTACTTTCCGTGTTTTATTCTTTTTTCCATCCTACTCAGGAAGGAATTCTTGCTTTAGATACAGAGACGGAAACTATTCTTTATTTAAATCCAGCTCTTGAAAACATCTTAGGTTATTCCTCGGAAGAGCTCCAGGGAAAATCACTCGATTTCATTTTATCTAGTTCGACACATCCAAAAGAAACTCTAACAATCAAACACAACGAACCCTTAAGAGTTTATTGGCAACTCAAACATAAAAGTGGAGAAGACAAACTTGTAAATTTTACGGTAAACAGTACTCACTTTGAAGGAAGAGGATTGTTGTTATTTTATTTCACCGATCAGTCTGAAATTCAGCAGACAGAACTCAGACTTTATTATATGCAAAGTATCTTAAGAACCTTAAGGCTTTTAAGACAAAACTTAAGATATTTGACTTCTGAGAGTTCTATCTTTCAAAAACTCTGCGATACTCTTAAGGAAAATCCGCATTACTTTTTAGTTTGGGCTTTTTTTTTCAAGGAAGGAGAGTTACAAATTCTGGGACAAAAGGGGATGAATCCAGAATTAAAACATAAAATTCATTCATTCATTTCTTCTAATGTTCCATTTCCGATGAGAAATTTGATAGATACAAAGGATAACTTTGTCATACATGAATTCGGTAATGGGAAGTATCCGGAATGGGAATCTATTTTTACGGATCATAAATTCCGAAGAAGTCTTTCTCTTGGAATCCGAGAAAAAGAAAACCTTTTAGGAGGAGTTGAAATTCTATCTTTAGAGGAAATGGCTTTTGATTCCGGTGAAAATTTTCTATATGAGGAAATTCTTTCGGACATACATAGCTCGTTACAAAATGCTAAGACGGAACGAACCAGGATTGAAAATTCCAAAAAATTACAGTTTCAAGGAGCACTTCTTAATTCTATAGAAGTCCCTCTTATCTCCACTGATGACGAGGGTTATATTACGTACGGAAACAGAAGTCTTGAAAGAATATTAGGAGTTTATAAAGAAGATTTCATTGATCTTCCAATTGGCGAATTTTTAAATTTGCCTCCAGCCGTTTTAGAGAGACTTTCTAAGGAAGAATTCAGAACCGAAATCAAAATGAAAATTTTTCCAGATATGGAAGTGCCAATGCTTCTTGCCTCTTCGAGAATAAGGGATGAATATGGAAATCCTATTGGAACTATTTTGTTACTTCTAGATATTACGGAACAAAAGAAGAATGAGGAATTGATCCGTTCTTCCGAAATCAAACTGAGAAACTTATTTTCTGCGATGAACAATGGAATTGTAATCCTCACTTCAGAAGGAATCGTTTTAGAAGTGGCTCCGATTCTCAAGTTCCTTTTATTCCAAATATTGAATGTAGTTATCGGTGAGAATTTTTTCTCGCTTTTTGTTCAGAATGTAGCGGAAGAACTTAAAAACGGAGTCAAAAACTGTCTCGATTCCAGAAGAGCTGTATTTTTAGACCTTTTAATTCCGTTTATTAGGGAGCAGGAAAATTTCTTTTCGATTAAAATTCTTCCGTTAAAAAAATATAGGGAAAACGGAGGTGAGGCAGTTATGTTGATCTTCTCGGATGTCACACAAACCAAACTTCTGGACAAACAACTTTATGAAACCGCAAGATTCGCTTCTATAGGAGAACTCGCCGCAGGGATTGCGCACGAAGTAAATAATCCTCTTCAGGCGAGTTTACTTTATCTAGAAGAGTTAATAGAAACCGAAGAATCTGATCCTGCAGAAAGGTTAAAGATTTATAAAAGAATTGAAGCTGCAAGTGTTCGAATCCGAGATCTTATTAAGTCTTTACTGGATTTAGGAAGAACCGTAGCAAGGGAAAAAGAACTTGTATCTCCTTACTACATTCTTCTCAGAGCTTGCGAGTTGATTGAAGTTTCCTGTAAAAAAAATGGGATCGAATTAAAACGAATTGCAGATCCGGATCTTCCTAAAATTCGAGCTGCTTGGCAAGAAATCGAACAGGTTTTAATCAATTGTTTGGTAAACGCGATTAACGCGATTGCCGAAATGGAAACAAAACCTTTTTTACCTAATATTTCGATCACGGTTCAGAAAGAATTTCATTTGAATCGAGACTCGATTCTTTTTACAATTTCGGATAACGGCCCAGGAATGACTAAAGAAGTTTTAGAAAAAGCGTTTCTTCCTCTTTATACTACTCGGAGAGGAAAACAAGGAACCGGTTTGGGGCTTTCCATTTCCCAAAGAATCATTTCGGAACACAATGGAACCATCTCTTTTTGGAGTCTTCCATTGGAAATGGAACTAGGGTTTTGATTCGCCTTCCTATATAAGGACGTTTTTTTGGTAAAATAGAGTTTAGTGCAAAAGTTTATGGAATCAAAGTTTACATCGGTACTCGTAATCGACGATGAATTCGAAATTCGTATCGTTTTGGAAAGAGTTATTTCCAAAGAAGGTTATCAAGTATTATCCGCAAAGGATTCGGATTCTGCTCTCGAAATTATTCGAAACCAAAAAGTGGATGTGGTTA
This sequence comes from Leptospira interrogans, assembly GCF_900156205.1. Taxonomy (GTDB): domain Bacteria; phylum Spirochaetota; class Leptospiria; order Leptospirales; family Leptospiraceae; genus Leptospira; species Leptospira interrogans. The sequence continues at coordinate 59,842 of NZ_FTNA01000022.1, read as the reverse complement.
TTTCGGATATCGTAATGAACGGTAAAAGTGGAATCGAAGTTGTAAAAGAAATCCGTAAAATCAATGAAAATATTCCAGTCATTTTAATGACTGGAAATCCCGATCTCAATTCTGCGGAAGAAGCTGTCCGCAATCGGGCATTCGATTACATATCTAAACCGATCCGTCGTAGAAACATTTTGGAGATATTAGAAAGAGCTAAAATAGAAAAAGAAACCAGGGATAAACGTGCAGAAAATCTGATTAAATCGGAAACGGAAAATACTAAACTCGCACAAAGAGCTAAGGACTTATATTTACAAAATTATAATATTCTTAACGCAACTAGTGATTGTGTAATTACTTTGGATCGAGAATTGAAATTTTCGGGTTTAAACCGAGCCGCATTAGATGCATTTGGATACGTCGAAGAAGAAATTGTAGGAAAACATTTTGAAGTTCTGATACCAGTTGGAAAAGAAAAACTTTATATGGAACGGCTAAATCGGCTCTTAAAAAGAAAAAATAAAAAGCAAATTTCAAGAATCAGCCGAGCCGATCTAAAAAGTAAAAATGGGGAAGTAAGAGCTTATGAAATTTCGATATGTTATTATGACATAGAAGGTCAAACTTATTATACTGGAATTGCGAGAGATATAACGAGTAAACTTTTGATTTCTGAAAAACTCATAGATGCGGAACGTAGGGCGTTTCTTTCGATTCTTGCTTCGAGTATAGGACACGAGATTAACAATTCTTTGACTGCGATTCAAGGTCATATAGAGATTGCAAAACTTCCAGATGCAACGGATCCGATTCGTCAAAAGGCGATTCAGATCACTTGGAGTCAATTGGTCAAATTGAAGACTCTTACAAACAACCTTTTACAGTTAGGGAAACCAGGTGAGAATTTCAAAAGGGCTTCGGAGCCGATTGATCTAAACGAATGTGTGGAAAGTGTAATCGACGTTTTTCAGAAAACTTCCAGACTTAAAAACTGTAAGATCCATTTTAAACCGGAACCGATACCAGTGATTGTAGAATCGAATCAGGATCAACTTTCTCTTTTACTTTCCAATATCGTATTAAATTCCGCGGACGCAACTGGAAATCAGGGGAATATTCAAATTTCTGTATATATTAAAAATCATCATCCTGTCGTGTCTGTTTTGGACGATGGAGTTGGAATGGACGAAGAAGTGATTCAAAAAATTTATCAACCGTATTTTACTACAAAAGGAATTGGGAAGGGAACTGGACTCGGAATGTTTGTAGCCAAGGAAATTGCGGACCAACACAAAATTAAAATCGAAATTGAATCGGAGCCGAACTTCGGAACTGAATTCCGTTTAATTTTTCCGAATAAGGTATAATACTATGAACATTTCAATTCCTCTCACGGATCCAGAGCTGAAGTTTTTGGAATTCTCTGGAAAACTTCCTCAAGAAATTACTCCGATCGTTTCCGAAGCCTCTGATCGAAAATATTTTCGTGTCGTTTATCCGGACAGAACCCTAATTCTTTGCAAAGACCTTCGTTTTCAACACGACTTTGTAGAGATTGCTGATTTTTTAAGTCACGAACAATTTTTAGTTCCTGAAATCTTAAAGAAAGATTTGATCCATTTTTTAATTTTGATGACCGATGGAGGAGAAAAGGATCTGACTTCGATTGAAGACGATTTGGAATATAGGGATTGGCTTATAAAATCGATAGAAATACTTGTCAAATTACAAAAGACAAATCCGATTCCTCCGGTTAGTTCAAGAGATTTTGATTTAGAAAAACTCGATTTTGAAAGTAATTTTACATATTCTAATTATCTAAAATTCAAAAAAGAATTTCAGCTCAAAACTCAATTAAGAAGTGAGACTAAAATTTTTATCGAAGAATGTTCTGCTTTTCTTGCAGAATACCCAGTGAAAGTTTTTTGTCACAGAGATTTTCATGGAAGGAACTTACTGATTAATTCCCAAAATCAAATTTGTATGATAGATTTTCAAGACGCGCGAATGGGAACTCCCTTTTATGATCTTGCCAGTATTCTTTACGACGCGTATAGACCGATACCGTTTGGAATGAGACAGGGACTATATCAGATTTTTCTAAATCTTAGTGAACAAAACTTTCCTAAGTCTAAAGAATGTTATTATATCCAATGTCTTCAACGTTCTTACAAGGCTCTCGGTTCTTATTTTTATTTGATAGCTGACAAAAAGATGAATAAGTATAAGCAAAGTGTTTTGAATGCGCTTGATAATCTTTTGGAAATTGTTCAAGTTGGTTTGTTTCCAGATCAACTCTACGTATTTTTTCATCTATTAAAAGAAGAACTCTTATCCGATTCTAATTTTATGAAAGGGATCAGGTGAAATTTTTTATTCCCGCAGCCGGTTTTGGAACTAGGATGAAGGAGCTTACCAAAAACGTTCCTAAACCACTACTTACTGTAAATGGAATTCCTATTATCTATTATTCTTTATTTCAAGCTTGGAAACAGAATGCAGAAGTTGCCATAATCAATATTCATTATCTCGGAGAAAAGATTCGTAAAGAGCTGGAAACATTTTCACTTTTTCCGCTGGTTTTCTCTGAGGAAAAAAAAGAAATTTTGGGAACAGCCGGAGGAATTAGAACCGGATTGGAAAGGGCAGGATGGATGGGGGAAACGGTCGGGATTATTAATCCTGATTTTCTTTATTTTCCAGAAAAGCTTTTTCAAATGCCAAATGTTCTTTCGGAAGAAGATTGCCTTTTGTATTTATTGCCTCAGCCAAAGACAGCGAGTTATACAGGACTTGAATTGAAAAATGGGAAAATTCTTTTCGGAAAAGGAAATATGTTCTACGTAGGAATTTCCGTGTTGAATAGTAATATTCTGGATGGAATTCAATCAGAAACTTTCTTTGATCTTTCTCAAATCTTTCAAGAACTTTCCATTAAGCAAAGGTTAGGTGGAAAAATTTTTCCAGGAAATGTGTTCGATTTAGGTGAAAAAGAATATTATATTTCTCTAAAGGATAATGATTTTTCCGAACGTTTAGGTTCTAGTTGGAAAGAGTTTTTGGAACTTTGTAGACTTCCCAATCATAAATGACGTGGATTCGAAGTCAGGAAATAAGAAAGAATTTTCTAAAAGTAGTAGTTCCTACAATTTTAGAATTTGTTCATAAAATCGTAATTTATGGTAGTTCCCACATCTAAAGAATCAGTCTGTAAAGTTTAGATTTCAATTTTTTCAGAACCAAATTTCCTTAGTCTAACTCACGTTAAATAACGTTAATTCGAAGTCAGGATTCTTTTTATAAAAACCTGATTTTTCCATCAAAAATAAATGTACAAAAAATTTATTATGCGACTTAATCTGTGGGAACTCTCACAAAACTATATTTTACGATAAAACATTGAAATGTGGGAAATCAGCTGTTTTTAACCTTTAAAAATTAGGATTACTCATTTCTATAAATGAATGTAAGAACTACTACTTTTAGAAAAATTTTCTTACGCCTAACTTACGTTAAATAAGAGGAAAAACACCATGCACAAATGCCGTTTCCAGACCGAACTGGTTCCGGAATTCCTTTAACTGGAATATCCTCTGGAATTTTTGAGAAAAAAATACGATCGTCTACGGTTCTACCACAGTAACTGCAGCGGCTCGTTTTCCAAGGAAGTTCTGGTTCTTGGTTTTCGTTTGTAAAAATAGAGGATTTTAGAATTTGTTTACGAATACTTTTATATTCTTCTCCAAACGGAATTTCCAGTCTAGAAATATGAACGTCGTTTCTGGAACTGATTCTAAGCAATTCCGGTTTTAATCCGGTTTCACGAAGCATTAAAATAGAAAATGCAAGCCCAAGATTCTTGCCTTCTTTATCTTCCGGATAAGAATTATAATAGTCCATTAGATTTTTATATTCCATTGCGGAAGCAAGATATTTTCTTAGACGTTCTTCTATAAATGGAATCGATTTAGAATTATTGAATACTTCTGCAGCCAGCCCAGTATGGTTGTGACGAATGATCACTTTTAAAAATAAATCCTTTGACTTTAAAGAATCTCTTACCGCTTTGAGATCTAAAGTATTTAAGAATTTCCTAAATTGTTCTTCACTAGAATCGAAAGAATTTTGATCGAAAAAATCGATTCCGTTTTCCTGGCAAAAATATTCTCTCAGATTAGAGACAGTCGCCCGTAGAAGCATTTCCTGAATTACAGAATAAACCACTGGAGCCAGATCGTTTTTGTTATAGTTTTCTAGACAAAGTTTTACGAACTTTTCTAAATTCGATCTAAAGGAATCGTTGAGTATATATCCATCGAGTTCGATTTTTGTTCCCGCTTCGATTGCCCTAAGAAGACGGGTCCATCTTTTAAATTCTTGGTCCATTTTTACTTCAGTAGAAAATTTCCGGGAAAAACTATCTAAGTTTTCTAGAAAGAAAACCTATTTTTTTTAATTAACGTGAGTGTAGCATAAGAAAAAATCTGGGCGAATTGCTCTCGCGACCGCGCTTTTCGTTTCAATTCCTTCGGAATTTCCAAACTCAATGCTGCGATCGCAGCATAATAATCGCTTTCGCATTTGTTATACCGAATTCACGTTAATTAAGAACTGCTCAATGTGGGAACTACTGCGAAAATTTAACGACATTAGAACTGCTCGAAAATTCGCAAATTGCCAAACGCCACCTATAATCTGCAGGAACTACTGCATAATATTAAAAATTTCTAAAGAATTATAGGGTAAAATTCTTTGAGGTTTGGGAACAAGCTCTTAATTTGGAAAAAGAGGGAATATGAGAATTTTAACAATCGCTGATATTTAGCGTGAATTTGTAGAGAAAATGAGAAAGAATTTTCTAAAAGTATGAGTTCCTACAGTTTTAGAATTTGTTCGTAAAATCGTGATTTGTGGTAGTTCCCACATTTTAGGAATCATCTGTAAAGTTCAGATTCCAACTTTTTCAGAAAAATGAATAGAGTTGAAAAATTCAACAATTAACAAAACGCTTCAATCGGCCGTTTCCATACAACGAAAACCGATAGAAAATTAATTTTTCAACAATTCTAATGTTTAAAAATTTGTAATGTGACTTAATCTGTGGAAACTACTGCAAATCTATATTTTAACGTAGGTTTGGCATAAGAGATTTGTTTTATAAGAACCTGATTTTTCCATAAAAAATAAATGTAGGAACTCTCACAAAAATGCTAACAATTCCGAGTTTGAACTTGGTAAAAAATATGCCAATCCCAACCCTAAGAGTGGAATACCCAAAGAATAGGGATTGGCAAAACTTGGAGATCCGTAAGTTGCAAACAGTAAAACAAAAATTTAACCCAAATAAAAAGAAGGGTTTATGCTTAAAAAAGCTACGTTAGGTATAACAAACGCGACTAAAAGAGGACGATAAGACATATTTACCCCGTAAAGTACAAAACTAAGAAAATTAAAGTTTCGTTATACGAGAGAAGGAGGAGGTAAATTCAGCAGATTAAGAGTTTGGATGTTACAGAAATGGAATTGGAACCTATCCTGAAGGGAAGTAACTTTGCTCTTGAATACAAATAAAGTATTTTTATGGGTCAAAGAGTGGAAACTGAATAGGAATTCGAATTCCTTTTCTAGCTGAACCGGTTCTTTGTATTCGGATTCAACCCCATCTATGGTTTGTTTATGGGGATACAACTTCCCAGGAAGATTGCTAGAAGAGGGAAACGAAATGGATACAAACAAAAACGCCAAAATGCAGGCGCCGATTTTGTTTCTGTACCTCTTCATAGCTTCATCCAGCTCTTGATTTTAAAAGATGTCAAGCAGTAAAATGAAATTTTACCATAATCTTATATTCTTATCGTTGAGTGTTACTACTTCAAAAGGTTCTATTCAAGTGGAGATGTGAAAGGCTCTTAAAGATTTAGAGATTTTTAGTTCCTTGAAATTCTTTTGCGAAGTGTTTCTCCTTCTTGCTCAAAACCTGGTTTATTTAAAAGAGCGAACATATTTTTTTTATACGCTTCTACTCCAGGTTGATCAAATGGGTTCACTCCCAAGGAGTAACCTGAAATTGCACAGGAATATTCAAAAAAATACATCAATTCTCCCAAGGATTGAGGAGATATGTCCGGAAATACAAGTTCTAAACAAGGTACTCCACCGTCCGCATGGGCAAGTAGAGTTCCTAATCTTGCTTGTTCGTTTACGTATCCGAGGGTATTTCCTGAAAGAAAATTCAAAGAATCTAAATTGTCTTGAGTTGGTTTCAAGGTCAGATTTGAGCAAACTTCGGAAGGGCTTAGAACCGTCTCGAATAAAATACGTTTTCCTTCTTGGATGTATTGCCCTAAAGAATGTAGATCGGTAGTGAAATCCATAGAAGCCGGAAAAATTCCTTTGTTTTCTTTTCCTTCACTTTCACCAAACAATTGTTTCCACCATTCTGAAACGTATCGGAGAGAAGGATTAAAATTTGCTAATACTTCTATATATCTTCCTTCGGATAAAAAATAATTTCTTAATGCGGAATAATAAGTAGCAGGGTTGCGGGTAGGATCAGTAATTGAATGAATATCATTTAGAATATTTTGAAATCCTAATATAAATTTACTGATCGAAATTCCGGCGACTGCAAGAGGAAATAAACCTACGGGGGTTAAGACGGAATATCTTCCGCCAACGTTATCTGGAATTGTAAACGTATCGAGTTTTTCCGAATCCGCAAATTTTTTTAGAACTCCTTTGGATGAATCTGTGGTAGCGACTACTCTGGAAGATGCAGAAGAACCATATTTTTTACGAAGAAGTTCCCAAAGAAGACGAAATGCAATGGCAGGTTCCGTGGTTGTTCCTGACTTAGAGATGACATTGATCGAAAAATTTTTATCTTCGAGATATTCTATTAGTTCAGAAAAATATCTAGATTCGAGATGATGTCCTGCAAAAATAATTTCTGGATTTCCGATGGAAGGTTTTTTGAAAAATGGAAGTGTGGCTTCCAATACGGCGCGCGATCCTAAATAAGAACCTCCGATTCCTATCACTACGATTACTTCCGAAGAATTTCTTAAGCGTTCTGCGACTTGAGTCATTCTTTCGATTTCTGAATTTTTCAACTCTTTGGGGAGATACAACCATCCTAAGTATTCTTTTCCTTGTCCTTGAGAGGAGTGAAGTGTAAGTCGGGCCGATTCTGACTTCTCTAAAAAAGGTTCGAGTTTAGAGGATTGTATAAAAGAAGAAGCGAATCTGGTTTCTAGTCGAATCATAAAAAAGAACGCTTGAACAGTTTTAAAAAATTAAACCGATCGGCAAGAAAAATCCAGTTTGTGGCTTATTGAAAATTAAAATCTGTCCTGAAAAAAATTCAGAGTCTTTTTTGTTTATAGTCACTCAATAGATATTTTCTGTGTAAAAATGTATTGTATAAATTTTTGGAAAAAAATTAATTTTGAGAATAAGTTATAGAAATTTTAGATCAAATAAACGAAAAATCCAAAAAGATTGTATTCACTTATTACTCAGAACTATACAATAAAGTATCCAATATTTTGCACTGAAACAAGGCTTTACGACAAAATTTACAATACTTAATTTTATAGGGGCCAGTAAAAATTTGTTCTTAAACTGAAATCTTATCATCAATCATTTTTGAGTCCCATAAAAAGCGTTAGGTTTTTATAGAAACTGTCACATTGTACAATTTACGATTCTTTAGCATTATAGTTTCTGTATAAGTTTTCACATCTTTGTGAAACTAAAGTGCCTCGTTTCTATTGGCGTTTGAAAGTTATACGGCAATTAACGTGAGTTTGGCGTAATAAAACGAGAAAGAATTATCAGTTCCTACAATTTTAGAATTTGCTCGTAAAATCGTGATTTGCGGTTAGTTCCCACGTCATTTTACAGACAAACCTAAATTTTGTAGTAGTTCCCACACTCGAATCCGACAGATTCAATTGTTATAAACTTTCTATTTTATAAATTGTGGCAGTTCCCACATTTAAAGAATTGATCTTTAAAATTCAGATCACAACTTTTTTAGAAAAATGAATTACGGATTTCTTATGCCAAACTCACATTAATTAAAAATGTGAGAGTTCCCATAGATTTTGTCTCATTTCAAGTTCATTGATGCCCAAAGTAAAGGTCACTCAGCTTATATTTGGAATATAGAATATTATTTCTATTTTTAATGATGGCGTTTTAGATTAACTCTATAAAAAAATTAAACACTGCTATAGTCTTCGACTAACGATTGCGGCTTGAAGAGTTTGTTAAATCGCAAGCGCGGAGATTTTTTCCCAATGACAAAAACTTTTTTGTGAAAAAGAAATTGGGAGTTCCCACAATTTTACTAATTCAAAATATTCCGCATATCAAACTATAAAAATTGAACAAGAAGACTATTTAAAAAATCCGTTAGTTCAAGATACGTAATTTGTGGGAATTACTGTAACTTGTAAATGGTTTCTATTAAAATTTCAGAATAATCTTTAAAGGCCATTTTTAAAATTTCAATAAAAGGAAATAGTTCCCACAATTTCAGTAAGTTGGAATATTCCGTGTATCAAACCATAAAAATTGAATAACGAACGACCAGAGAAAGATTGACTAGAATCAAAGGTTCTAACAATGTTTCAAGACTTTCCAAATTTCAAATCAAGAGTAAATGATGATTCCGGAAGACTTGGCAGCAAATCTAAAAAAAGAATTTCCATCAAATGAGGAGAAGATTCGATTTTTTACCGCTCCTGGAAGAATCAATATCATAGGAGAGCACGTGGATTATGCGGGAGGAATTGTTTTACCGGCGGCGATCGATTTTTCAATTCGAATTGCGATCCGTAAAAATCAAACCCGAAAGTTCAGAATTTATTCTGTTGCTTCCAAAGAAAAAATCGAAGTCGAATCCATCACTTATGATCCCAAACATGCTTGGGTAAATTATGTTTATGGAATAGTCGAGGAATTTAGAAAACTAGATTTCATTTCCGATTTTTTTGATTTAGTAGTTTGGGGAAATATTCCTCAAGGTGCTGGATTATCTTCTTCTGCCGCTTTTGAAGTTGTAGTGGCATTTGCACTTTCTGAAATTCATAATTGGAACTTATCCAAAGAAGAGATCGCATTGTTAAGTCAAAGAGCAGAAAACCACTTTGTTGGAGTTAACTGTGGTATTATGGATCAATTTATTATTTCTACCGCGAGAGAAGGATACTGTATCTCTCTTGATACGGAAAGTTTAGAATACGATTTTCATAAGATGGACTTAGAAGGTTGTGAATTTTATCTGATCGATTCAAAAATAAAACATTCTCTAAAAGATAGCGCTTATAACGAACGCAGAAAGGAAGTAGAATCTGCGTTTCAAAAAATTAAAAGATACAAATCATCTGTAAAAACACTTTATCAGGTGGAATTGGAGGATTTAGACAATGTTTCTTTTGGTTTGAGCGAAATCGAAAAAAAACGAGCAAAACACGTAATCGGAGAAAGATTGAGAACTTCTAAAGCGATCGAAAATTTAAAAAACGGCAACGTACAAGGATTAGGTGAAATACTTTTTGAATGTCATTCTTCGCTTTCTAAAGATTACGAAGTTTCGTGTAAAGAAACTGATTTTATAGTTCATGAACTTAAAATGGAAGAAGTTCTAGGAGCAAGAATGATCGGAGGTGGTTTTGGAGGTTGTGTTTTGGTACTGGACAAAGTAGGTAGAAAAAATATATTGTTTGAAAAAATAAAAACCCGTTACTTTGATAAATTCCAAAATGAACTAAAATTGTATTCGTTTAAAGTCTCCGACGGGGTCAGAGAAATTTGAAAACTGGGGGAAATGGTATGGGATCAGAAGATTCACTTAACCTCGACGCCAAAGAAGTGGATTTTTCAATCAATGAATTGGACGTAGCCCTACAAAAAGAAGATCTCCCCGAAAACTTTCCAGAAAATGCCGTGATTTTAAAAATCAGCGGAGAAATTAATCTTTACTCTGCATACGCGCTTAAGGAAAAATTTTTCGATTTAATTGATCGAGGATTCATATTTATTTTTGTGAATATGGAAAAAACTAGATATATTGATTCTTCCGGACTAGCCGTTTTTGTAAATACGCATACAAAGTTTGTGGAAAAAGGAAAAGGTGGAATGGCAATATTTTCTCCTTCTTCTCACGTAAAAAAAATTTTAGAGCTTACAAAATTAAAATCCACTATTCGGGTTGTTGATTCTTTGGCGGAGTCGATTAAGATTCTTTTAAATTAGATTTTTCTATAGAATGAAAAGTAGAAAATTAGAATATTCGAATCATATAGAACGTCTTTTAAGTTGTAGAAAATGTCCTAATATGCAAGGGAATCCTGTACATGGATGTGTTCCCGTTTCAAAAATTATTAGTTTGGGTCAAGCTCCTGGAATTCACGAAGAAAGGTTTGGTAGACCGTTTGCTTATACTGCTGGAAAGACCCTTTTTGGTTGGTTCAAAAAAATCGGAATTGAAGAGGAAAACTTTCGAAGTAAAGTAAATATGTCTGCTGTTTGTAGATGTTTTCCTGGCAAAGCAAAAAGTGGAGATCGTAAACCGGATTCGATAGAAGTAAAAAACTGTTCTCAATTTCTAGAATTTGAAGTTCGTTTTCATAAACCAGAACTTTTGATTCCGATTGGTAAGCTTGCAATTGATCAAGTGTTTGAACTTGGAAAATACAAACTTGAAGACGTGATCGGTAGAAGTTTTTCCCGTAAATTTTATGGAGTTCAATTAGACTGGATTCCATTACCGCATCCTTCCGGATTGAACGTATGGAATCAAACTGAGACTGGTAAAAAATTAATCCAAAAAGCATTGGAATTGTTAAAAGACCACCCTGTGATTCGAAAAGAGTTTTTCCGTTGATCCGAATTTGTGGGAGCTCATACAAATTTTATATAAAAAATAAAATTGCATGTAGGAACCTTCTATTTTTTAGAAATCAAAAGATTCATTGGTATTCTTAATTTAACGTGAATTCGACATAATAGAATTTTGGCGAATAAAACTCATGAATCGTGTTAACTCAATGAAATACTCTCTATGAGGCACACGTTCGGTTCATAACATAATCATCTCTTTTGCGTTAGTTTCACCCTATAAAATTGAGTACTGTGGATTTTTGTTAAAGTCCTTGCTTGAATGCAAAATATTGAAGGCTTTATTATGTCGCTGAAAGTTAATCGAATTCACATTAGAATTGTTGAAAAATTAATTCTCCATCTGTTTCTATTTTATGGAAACTGGCAATTAAAGCAGTTTTGTTAATCGGAACTAGGGAATTTTTCAACAACTCTATTAATTTAACGTGAGTTTGGCTTAAGAGAAACTAGGGAAATTTTTTCTAAAAGTGAGAGTTACTACATTCATTGATAGAAATGATCGATTCTATTTTTTAAGTTTCTAAAGATTTAAAACATTGGAGTTCCCGCGTTTCAAAGTTTTACCGTAAAATATAGATTTGTTATAGTTCCCACAGATTAAGTCCCATTTAAACATTCATTTTTTGTGGTTAGAGCCCGGGGAGTTCCACATTTATTTTTACGAAAAAATCGGATTTTTATAAAATGAGTCTTTAACATCGAATTCACGTTAATTGAATAGTCACTTTCTAACTTTGTAAGTACACCCACTCAAGTCTTATATATGACAGAATATCATAAATTTGATATAAATTTTTTATTTAGACATGAAGTCTGGGTATTCTTTTCTTTATGCTTGAGATATTTTTAAAAACAAAAACGAAGAGATAACGAATTCAACCTCTACGTAAAATCATCGTTTTGCGATTATAATCAAATTCAAAATTCATTTTATAAAGTTTCCGAAGAAGATCTTTTTAAGAATAGATAGAAAATAAATTTTAGGATTTTATTCACTAACATCATTTAGGTTAAGTATAAAATTGAAATACTTACCTTTCTCTGAAATTAAAAAATTCCGATAAAACAATCAAATACAGAAAAGATAGATGCAAATAATCTGTTTTACTTATAAATCCGCCTAACATAAGCAATTCTTTGTACGATTACTCAATTTGCCTTATATTTAAGCTATTTATTTGGATGATACAGTTTTGTATTTTCAAGTTATAAAATAAGTTAAATTCTTTTCTTTTTTCTTTTTGGAAAATGAGAAAAAATTTTTAAACGAAATTAAACCTATGTACTTATTATCATTTTTTTATAATAAAGTGTTCACATTAGTGAGTTTGACAGAATCATTAGTCCCAAATGAGTAGATACTTTGGATTCCAAAGTTTACCGTTCATATTATAACTCAAAGAGATAAATACTAATCATCTATGATATTCTACTGATATACGTTCGTCGCAATAAATAGATAGCTCGAAGTATGTTGGAGGTTCGATATGCAGAGAATTATAAAAACCGTTCTATTGGTTTTATTTTTCACTTGGGGAATAAATTGTATTAATGGAAGTAAAAATTCCCTACCTTTCTTTGCCTATTTAGATTTGAGTACTAAAGGAGGAAGTTCCTTTGCGATTGCGCAAATCACTCCAGGTTCGGGTGTGTCCGATATTCCTCTCAATACTTCAATCCAAGCGACTTTCAATAGTGCTTTTGATTCTTCAAGCGTGACTTCTTCTACTTTTTTTCTTAACAAAGGTGGAGATCCTATTTTAGCAACCTTACGTTTAGATAATAATACTGCTGTTCTCACTCCTAGTTCGGCCTTATCTGCTTCAACAACTTACAGCGTAACAATTTCCAAAGAAATTAAATCTGCAGAAGGAATTTCTCTAAAAGAAGATCTTACCTGGAATTTTACCACGGCTACTATAGTGGATGCAGTGGCTCCTGCTTTATCTTTAAGAATACCTGCAGCTGGTGCTGCTCTTATTTCCAATACAACATCCGTGCAAGTAGCTTTCACGGAAACAATGGATTGTACTACCGTTGATAATGTTTCTCTCACACTTAAAAACAATGCTACAAATGTAGTAGAACCTTCCGGTGTAAATTGTTTGGGTTCCAGTGCTAGCTTAAGTCCAAATAACCCTTTAACTCCAAATACTACTTACCGCGTTGAAGTTTCTGCTTCTATGAAGGATCTAGCCAATAATCCGCTTGCAGGCGCTTTGAACTGGACTTTTACTACAGGGGCTGGTCAAGATAATACTCCTCCTACGCTTTCATTTGCATCTCCAAGTCCTGGAGAAACGGGTGTATCAGTGAACTCTGCTATTGGAGTCGCTTTTGACGAACCGATTCATTGTGGTTCGGTTCCTGGAAATTTTGTTTTAGAAGAAACGCTTGTTCCGGGGAATAATGTAGGTGTAACTCTAACCTGTTCGGGTGCAACTGCTTCTATAACTCCGATTGCAGTTGCAGGTTTGGACTTCAATAAATCTTATAAAGCTATTCTCACCGCAGGAATTACGGATTTATCTTCCAATCCAATAATGCCACGCACTTGGACTTTTACTACGGGAGCCGCCCCAGACTTAACTCCGCCCACTGTTACGTTTACGGTTCCTACCGTGAATGCGACCGGAGTAGGTGTGAATATCAATCCTACTGTAGTTTTTAGTGAGCCGATGGCGTGTGGTACTGTAAATGCCGCTTCTTTTAAATTAAAACGACAAGCAACAGGAGTGTATTTAGTTGGAAGCGTTGCTTGTTTTGGAACTTCCGCAACTTGGACGCCCGATCCAGTCAACCCTTTAGCATTTAATACAACGTACACGGTCGAAATTAATGCGGGAGCTCGCGATAGTGCCAATCTCCCAGCTGTTCCATTCTCTTGGAATTTTACAACTGGTCCTGGTCCAGATCAGATTGCACCGAGTGTAGCTTTTGTAACTCCTGCAAATGGATCTACAGGATTGCCTACCAATGCTGGTGGAAGTATTGCTTTTGACGAGGCGATGAATTGTGGAACGGTTTTGGGAAGTATCAGTATGGATGACGATGTTACTACTCCACTTTCTACAGTACCTTTAAATATTAACTGTAACGGAAATACTGCTACCTTTGCACCGGCAGTCGCCTTAGCATTTAACACGACGTATACGGTAGCGATTGCTCCTACTGCAACGGACGCATCAGGTAACCTGATCGGAGCTTATAGTTGGAGTTTTACAACAGGAGCGGCACCGGATGTAACCCCTCCTCAAATTTCTTTAGTAAGTCCTTTGCCTGGAGCAACTGGGATTCCTACAAATTCAAATATCACGGTTTCTTTTAGTGAAACGATTGATTGTTCTACTTTGAACCTTACAGTCAATAATGGAATTTTCGTAAATACCAATTGTTCCGGAGCATCCGCAACTTTTACTCCTACTGTGCCAACTCCGTTCAATACAGGTACCAATTATACCGTTAACGTAGTAACTGTAAAAGATTTACAAGGAAATACGATTGTTCCTGGCCCTAGTTTAACTTGGAATTTTACAACTGGACTAGCCCCGGATGTTACACCTCCTGTTATAGCAATTCAAAACTTAAGAACCAATAGTATGGTAGAGTCTGGGTTTGTGATCGGAACTGCGGCTGATGCACGTGGGATTGCAAGTATTGAAATTTCAATCGATGGTGGAGGTTTTACAGGTGCAGGTGTAATTGGAACTACTTCCTGGAAATATCCTCTTCCAACGGGAGCTGCAACTTGGAGACCTAACTCTCAACATACAATCCAAGTAAGAGCTACGGATACTTCTAACAACGTTACTACATCAGCTATGGTTACTGTGAGAAAAGGAACCAATAGAGATATTAACGGGGACGGTTATTCGGACTTAGTAGTTCCTGAATATGGTCAAGGATTAGTCTATATCTTCCATTCGTCTGGAACTGCAGGGATTACAACTACAAGTGCACAATTTGCGAACAGAATTATTATAGGAAGTGCTGCAGATCAGTTTGGAAAAACAGTTACTATGGGCGATATTAACGGAGACGGATTTGCAGATGTGGTTGTTGGTGCTCCTGATAATGGTAGAGTCTATATTTTCCATTCTTCTGGAACCGCAGGTGTGACTACATCCTTCTCTGCATTCCCAAATAGTACACTTACTGGTACAGCTGGAACCGCAGATCGATTTGGAGATTCTATAGCTGCAGGAGATATTAACGGAGATGGATTTGCAGATGTGGTTGTTGGTGCTCCGAGTTATAATGGGTCTAGAGGGAGAATTTATATTTTTCATTCCGCTGGAGCAGCAGGAATTGCTACTGCAGCTGTTACTGCTGGTGGAGCGGGGGCTAACTCTTTTAGAACTGGTGGTTTACCGAGTGAGAAATTTGGATTTTCTTTAGCTGTAGGAAACATCAATGGTGGAGTTGCAGATGATATTGCAGTAGGGGCTCCAGGTTTTGATTTCATTAATGGAAACGGAACCAAGCCAAATTGGGGAAGAATATATGCTTACTATGGTTCAGGCACTGGTTTAACTGCGACAACACATACTCTTACAAATACTACAGGAGATGCTCCTGTAGCAGCTGGAGTGCCAGGTGGGGCTGCACAACTTGGATATACAGTTGCAGTGGCTGATGTTAGCGGAGATGGTTTTGCAGATGTGATCGGAGGAGCGCCATACTTCATACAAGTTGGTAATCCAAATGTTAATAGGCAGGGTAGGATAATTGCTTTATTTTCAGCTGGTGCTGGCGGTATGGGAAATGTAACTCTGGGTGCCGCTCATCGCTCTATAACTGGATTGAATGCTGCAGATGGGCAGGGTATAGGGCTCACACTTGGGGTTAAGGATTTGAATCTGGACGGAATGGCAGATATTGTTATCGCAACCGTACAGTTATGGGTAGCACCATTTACGCCCAATTCGGTTCTTGTCTTCCTGGAAGGGGGAGTCGGGCAGAGAGATACGACGACTGCAGACGTGACTATGGTTGCAGGAGCGATTCCGGCGCTTGGAATTACTACTGATCAAAATAATGGACAAGGTATTCCTCTTTCTTTAAGCGATATTAATGGTGATGGTCGTTCGGATGTAATTGTAGGAGGATCGAATGAGGCAGTTCGTATCTTTCACTCTGTAGGTGGAGCTACACCAATAACGAATGATCCTACAACTCCATCGGGTCTTATTTTGGGTTCTGGTCTTACGGGTGGAATTTGGGGGGCTGCTTTGAATTCAAACGAATTCGGAACTGCTATATATTGAAATTGAAATGAGAATTCACATCGGTAGATTTTCTTCCGATGTGAACGATTTAAATTTTTTGCCCTACTGAATTTATCACAAAATACTAAAATGTGAAAAAATTCATACATGAATTTAGTAATAAAAATGGTTCTAATTTGTAAAAACTGCTATGTTTGTAAGCGAATTAATATAGGTTTGTAACCGCCTAATCAAACACAGATTGTGAAAGAGTCTTGGCAGAAAGGATCCTGGGATAAGCTCTATACATAGATCACATTATAATATTATAAATTTTTAAAATTCCTTTTTGCACTATAGTTGTTGAAAAATTCCATAATGGGGATCAACAAAATTACTTCAATTGTCCATTTCAATGCAACAGAAACGGATGGAGAATTTATTTTTCAACAACTCTCTATGATTTGCCCTGAATTTTAAGTATAAATTAGAGATTTATTTTAAAATCTCATGAAAACGAGACAGAATTGTTAGAATTACGATCGTAACAAATCCTGCAACGCAGTTTCTAATTCTGGATATAAAAAAGAAAATCCAGACTTTTGTAATTTTTTTGGAATTACTCTTTGACCTTTTACAATTACGTCTGCACCTTCTTCAAAAAGAACTTTTAAAATCGCAGTAGGAACTCTAAAAAACGCAGGGCGTTTTAAAATATATGCAAGAGTTTTCGAAAAAATTTCGTTACTTACCGAATTCGGTGCTACTAAATTAAATGGTCCAGAAGAATTAGGATTTTCTAATAAATGAATGATTGCATTAACTGCATCGTCGATGTGAATCCAACTAAGAATTTGATTTCCGGAACCTAATGGCCCTCCTAAACCTAAACGAAAAGAAGGGAGCATACTTTTTAAAGCTCCTCCTTGAATACTTAAAACGACTCCTGTTCTAACTTGAATTAATCTGATTCCAAGTTTTGAAACTGGTTCAGCGGCTTTCTCCCAATCCACGCATAAAGACGAAAGAAAGTCTTTACCGGCAGAAGAATGTTCTGAAAAATTTTCTGTATCATGATCATAAGAACCGTAATAGCCGATCGCAGATCCCTGAATTAATACCTTGGGCAGGGCTCCTGTAATTTTAGAGATAGAGGAAACTAAACTTTCCGTATAACCCACTCTAGACAAACGAATCTCTTCTTTCACTTTTTTTGTCCATCTAACTCCGGCGATAGGAGATCCGGCTAAATTTATAATCGCATCTAAATGTTTTAGATTTTCCGATTTTGGGAAATCTCCTTCGACAACTTCTAAATTTTTCTTGCTCTGAAGAAGTTTAGGAATATTAGAAAATCTACTTAAAATTTTTACAGAGTATCCCATTTCTAATAAGCGAAATGTAAGATTCCTGCCGATTAATCCAGTGCCACCTACAATACCTATTTTCATACTTAATTACCTTTTGTTGTGATTCAAAATCCTGATTGCCCATTGTGATAGTTCCCACACTTTTGATCTTATGATTCCTAAAAGCCTGTTGCCCAAAGTTTTAGTTTTCATTTTTCCGGTCACGATCATTTTAGGGAATTTTTATCTCTTTAATACTACAAAGAATAAAATCGAAGCATTTACAATTCAACCTCCATTTTTAGCTTTTGATTTTACGAATTCTTATCTTTCTAATAGAAGTTCCAGAATCCGTAATCTTTTAGATCAAAATCCTTCTACAAAATGGTTTAAACTTCGTAACTCAATTCAAAAGGAAGACTTTTTAGTTGAGTTACGACAAACACACCACCTTAAAAATCAAAAGCCTGAAATCTCAAAATGGAAAACCCTTCACGTTGTAGGTTGTAAAGAGAGTGTGAAAATATTGAAGCTCGGTATTATTTTACGCGAATCGATTGATATGGATACTGAACTTAGATTGCCTAAGGACAGAATTATAGGAGAAAAATTTTTGAATTTTTCAGAGTCCAGACATTTTAAAATTCCTTTAGATTTGTATTATAAACCTGAAATGAGCGAGGAGTTCCCACAGAATATGTTTATCTGGACGGTTAACGGAACTTGGATTGCAAAAGATTCTGATTTTTCAAAAGAACTTTGTTTGGAAGATATTTGGTTGAGTGAGGATTAAAGTAAAGTTACTAGTTTATTATTTCATTGAAAATTAGATTATGAGTTCAGTGTGAGAAAATTAGGAAATTTTTTTAGGGTAATAGTTTCTAAATTTTTAGAATTTATTTGTAAAATCGTGGTTTGTGCAAACATAGATTCGGTCTCATTTTAATATATTATAAACTTTGAAAGTATTGAATTGAATATGAATTTTTTGTAAATAAATTAGAAAAAGTAGTGTTTATAATGAGTTGCTAAACTGTAATTTTGTATGAATTCCCACATTCTTTATCCAAAAAGATAAATTTTTATATCGGATTCAAATGAAATTCAGTCTTTCCTAAATAAAATTTTGAGAAGCCAAGCTTAAACTTTGTTTAAACAACAAGAATATGGTTCAAAGGTTATAAACTTTGAATAAAAAGACCTGTGGGAATTATCACATTCATCAAAACTCGTGATTGTCTGAATTTTTAATTGGAGTTCCCACAAAACTGGGGAGAACGACGGGAATCGAACCCGCGACGGCCAGTACCACAAACTGGAGCTCTACCAACTGAGCTACGTTCTCCGTCTCTTGCTGATCCTGGTGACCCGAGAGGGATTCGAACCCCCGACCCACTGCTTAGAAGGCAGTTGCTCTATCCAACTGAGCTACCGAGTCTTGGGAGGATTGGAAAATCGGGATGATAGGATTTGAACCTACGACCCTCTGCTCCCAAGGCAGATGCGCTACCCCTGCGCTACATCCCGTTTTCGACTCCATGTTTTTGAAAACAGTAGCAGTGTCAAGTAGAGTCTTCCGCTTTTTCAATGTGTCGTAATATCTCAGGATGTGTAGGAGATTTTAAGAGAGCTTTTTTAAAAGCTAAAACTGCTTCTTCTTTTTTACCACTTTTGAAAAGAAGAACACCGAAAGAATCCAAATAAGCGGGGTTATCAGGTTCATTTTTTAAAACGGATTTTAAACAATCAACGGCCAACTTCCATTCTTCCGGATTAGGTTTTTTTTGATTTAACAATAAATAACCGAGAGAATTTAGACTATTTTTATAATCGGGACGTAGCCTAAGAATTCTCTTATGAATTTCTATTGCTTCCTCGACCTTACCGGATTTTTCCAGAGCAAATGCTTTCATAGAAAGAATTTTTAGATCGTCCACTTGAAACTTGAGGCGTTCTTCACATTTATCTAAGGCTTTTGAATATTCTTTATTTTGAATTAACGCATAAACGATCATCAAAATGGAATTTTCCCTTTCACCAAATCTAGGAAATTTTTCAAGGAGTTCTTCTAAAATAGAAACGCATTTTTTATAATTATCAGTTCTTGCACAGCATATTGCAAAATTATAATATAGTTCCGGGTCTTCATTTCCTGAAGAAATTTCTCGATCGATTAAAGTCAGTGCAAAAAGAAAATTTTCCTTATTGATTTCTTGAAGAATCCTTCTCTTAGCGGAAGAAAATTTTTTATTTTTATCCTTGTCGGACATTTTTATAATTCACCTAACGACAGTTATTTTATATCAAAACGTAATGGATTTATTGATCTATATTTTTATTTTCACGTACCTATTAAAATTCGCATATTTGTTGATTCTTAATAATAGATGTCTTAGTTTTTTGTGTTATAATTTCTATATAGTAGAATACTATGAGTTTTTAAATAAACCCAAATTTAGAAACAGAATTTTGGACACTCTATTCTATAGTTCAATTAATCTATGTTTAGACGTTCTATTTATACATAACTCTTGACCGCAACGATATGATCATTCTCACACAGAAATACTTTTCAATTTTATAATCTTTCATTTGGTGAATTCTATTTTTTGTATATTTAAGAAAATTTCTATAAATTCAAATATAACGATTTCAGAATTGAATTTTTACATAAAATCACTGTTTGACGATTTTTAAATGAAAATTTCATTTTATAGAGATGACCATAAAAGTATTTAAAAATGACTCTTAAAGAGCTTGTCAAAAACTTTCATAAAATCCTAAAAGAAGTGAAGTTTTTAAAGAAGCTATTGTTTTGGGACGGTTTTTAAATCAATTGTATTCCTTTTGATTTATTGTATATTTTTATTTCCTTTGATTCTGATACTTTCAATTGATTGTTAATCTTGTTCTTTCTCAAAGTGTTTCTTCATTTTCCTTTGAGTTTTATCTTCTTTAAAAGTTTTACTCTAAGAATTTTATGAAATTACCGTTTTGCGATCATCATTCAATAAAAAATTAGAATTGTTAAAAAATTCTGTAGTTCAAAATTAACAAAACTGATTCATCGTCATATTTCAATGAAATATAAAGCGGATAAGACATTAATTTTTCAACGACTCTATTGATTCTTAATTTTGAGACAATAGAGAACTAAAAGACCATTTTACAAAGTATCATTTATGTATTTCTATTTCGGTTTTTGAAAACTTAAGAAATGTTTTTACTTAAGGAATCCGAAAGTTGCGTTAAGATAGAAAAATCGGTTTGATCTAGGGATAAGGGAGTTAAGGAAATTTTTCCCGAAAAGAATGCAGTGAAATCCGTTCCTTCTTCGGTAGAATGTCCGAGTTCTGAACCACCTAAGTAGAAATCAGCGATTCCTCCGATAATATTTTTTTGGGAGTAGGTATCTTCGTAAGTGCGTTTGCCTAATTTTGTAACTCTTAAATTCTCCATTGAGGATATAAAATCAGAGGGAATATTCATATTGTAAACTACTCCCACTTTCAATTGAGAAGAATATTCGTTAATGAACTTTCGAACGAATTCAGCTTCTCTAATATAATCATAATCTTTAGCAATATTTCCAGAGCTGACCGCTAAGGAAAGTTTCTTATGTATCGCTCCATGTCTGGCCGCTCCGACGGTTCCGGAATAATGAACGTCGTGACCCATGTTGACTCCTCGATTGATTCCGGATAAAACCAGATCAATTTTTGGAAAAATTTCTCCGTGCAAACCTATATTCACACAATCCGCCGGATAACCGTCTACGATATAATGATTGTCGTTGATTCTTTCTACTCTCATGGAGTCGTAAATCGACAAGGCCATGGAAGTGGCGGATCTTTCCCGCAAAGGAGCGATTAAATATGTATTGTGTTCTTTCTGAAGGATCGTTTCTAACGCTTTGATTCCAGAAGAGGCGATTCCATCATCGTTTGTAATTAGAATATTCATAAAATCAAATGTAGTATAGAACCTGAAATATAAAAATAAAATATAAAAGGAAATGCGCCGGAAAAAAACACCGCCGTTAAGGAAAAACGAACTGCATCTGTAGTTTTTAAATCGTAAATAAATTGGATTCCTTTTGAAAGGATTGTTACATAGTATCCGATTAGAAAAAGTAGAATTGTAAAATAACCGATTCCTCCCGTCATACCCGTTTCACGCAATAGAATAGCAATGGGTGCAAAAAAAGCAAAGATCGCCATCCCGAAACGACATAGATTGTACGAAAAATGCACGTTACCCGTTCTTTGTTTCTTTTGTGCGTGAAAATCGATTACTGCTCCTAAAATCATGGGGAGAATGGAAATCATAGATAAATTTGCAAGGAACGATAATCCAATCATCCCAAAAGAATTTCCCGTATAAGGAGGGGATATGTAAGTTGCACCAACGGAAATACTTAGAGCACTTGGAATCAAAACGATCCAAGAATACAAATTTAGATTTCTTTCGGAAATATTTGCAAGTGCTGTTTCTAGCCGAATCGGTTCGTAAATAGATGCTTCCAATAATCCGAGTATTGTATTGAATAATTCTTTCAAGAGAACCTACCTGATCGCCTGAGGAAGAATGATGAGCACAGGAGAATTTTTGAATTCTTTAAAGAAGATTTTTTCGCCGGAAAAAGAATTCATTTTAGATCCTAACATCATAAACAATCTATCGAATGGAGATTCATCTTCCTCATATAAAGGTATTTCTCCGTCATACTGACAGAGTCTGGATAATTCTTCCAGAGCCTCTTTTCTTCCGCCGATTTCATCTACGAGTTTATTTCTAAATGCGTCTTGTCCCGAATAAATTTTTCCTTCCGCAAGATTTTGAACCGACTTTACGGTTTGATTTCTTCCTTTCGCTACATCTTGAATAAATTCGTTATAAGTATCGGATAACATCTTTTGAATCATTTCGTCTTCTTCGGGAGTAGAATCTCGAAATAAAGATAAGGAATCCTTATACTTTCCTTCTTTATAAGTTCTCATTTTGACTCCGTAACGATCTAAAAGCCCTTTGATGTTCGGTGCCATTGCAATGACTCCGATTGATCCTGTGATCGTTCCGGACAAGGCGAATATCTTATCTGCGGCCGAAGCGATGTAGTAACCGCCCGATGCCGCCATGTCTTTCATGGACACTACGATCTTTCTTGTTTTTCTAAGTCGCATTAATTCGTTGTAAACTTCCTGGGAGGCACCGACCGTTCCACCGGGAGAATTGATTTCGATTAAGATTCCTTTAATATTCGGATTTTGTTCTATATCTCTCAGTTTCTGCAATATGCTTTCTGAGCCGGTCGATTCAAAAGTAGAATGTCCCGAATGAATTTCACCTTCGATTTTAATCAGTGCGGCACCAATAGGAGCCGTACTAAAAAATGTTCCTCCCGTGGTTCGAGAGTATTTCGAAGTTGTAGTTGCCAAAGAGATATTCACGAGTCCGATCAATATGGACAAAGTGGTCAATACGAATGTGATTGCTAATGCTAGACGGTTTCTTTCCACACTTGAAATCAGATTCTTCCCCGTAATGGTGTCAAATGAGATTTTATCTGAGCTTTCACATTTTAAGGATTCTTGGGGCTAAAGAAAATAGAATTTGTATTGAAGTTTGTGGAATCAGAAGCCGAAAATTTTATCTTTTTGTAATTACTCAGAATTATATAACGGGGAAACCGATATTTCTCACTTAAACAGAACCTTGTAATTAAAATTTACGATATTTATTTTTATAAAGATGAGCAACTAGATGGATTCATTTTGAGATTGGCTCGATTTCAGAAGACGAGACCAATTTCGTTTCGCTCGTTCTAAATAGAGAACGAAAGTGGCAGAGTTTTCCTTTGAAATATTAAAGGCAGTATCTATATTTTATTTTTATAATGTAAATTTCGTTGATTATTTTTTCTATTTTCTGAAACGGAGGAGAGCCCACTCGCTACATCAAGAGTTTGCATTTTTTCTAAATTAGAGATTTTGAATTTTTAAATCAAGCTCGGTATTCCTCTCCGGGCAATTCCTAGGATTTCAAAAAGCCCGAACCCAACACCAAGTTTAGATAAATTCGCTTTCCTTATTTCTGCCCTCTGAATTCATATTTTCCAGTTTGACAGTAGGTCATGGCATTCTGGAAACTGATCTGTCAGTCAAAAATAAATATGAAATCACTCATAGAATCTTTTATTCAAAATCGACTTTTTATGTATTTAGGGATGGTCTTTATCTTTTTATCCGGAGTTGTTTCACTGATCGGATTACGAAGAGATGCATTTCCTAATGTGGACTTAAAGCAAATGGTGATCTCTACAAAATTTCCTGGGGCTTCTCCCGCCGATGTAGAACTTAGAGTCACTTATCCTATAGAAGAAAAGCTCAAAGAAATAGATGGAATCGATGAGATTCGTTCTTTTTCTAGAAATTCCGTTTCGGACATTGACGTTCGTGTTAGTCTGGAAGAAAAAGATCCGGAAAAAGTTTTAAATGAAATTCGAAGAGCCGTAGACAATGCGATGGGAGAGCTACCGGCTCAAGTTACCGAAAAGCCTAAAATGACGGAGCGCAAGTCAGGGTCTTTTCCGATTCTTGAATTTTCTATTTTTGGAGGAAAGGACGAAATCGAACTACATACCACCGCCGAATTTGTAGAACGAGAACTTGAAAAAATTCAAGGTGTGGCTAGGGTAGACGTTTTTGGTAAAAGAGATAGAGAATGGCATATTTTAGTAAATGCTAATAAACTAAAGCAATATTCTTTAGACTTAAACGATATTATCAATACGATTCGGAACAGAAACATTAATCTTCCTGCCGGTTCCGTGGATTCGGAAACTGCGTTCGATTTGAGAATTGATGGAGAATTTAAAAACCCTTCCGAAATTGGGAAAATCCCTACAAGGACTAACGAAATTTTTTCCACGGTTAAACTAGAAGATATTGCAAGGGTGGAAGATACTTTTGAATATCCTAGATTTCTTGCGATTGCAAATGGGAAACAGGGACTAATTCTTTCTGTGATCAAAAAAGAAAGATCGGATGCGATTGAGGTTGCAGATAACGTTCACAAAAGACTAAACGAACTTTCCAAAACTTATCCTTCTGGAATGAAAACTTTTGTGTTAAACGACGAGGCCAAAAGGACTAAAAACAGACTCAACGTAGTTTCTTCTAACGCTTTGATCGGATTTACGATCGTATTCGGGATTTTATTTCTATTTTTGGATTTTAGAACGGCTACATTGACTTCTCTTTCATTACCGTTCTCGATGTTGATGACTTTTTCGGTTCTTCCATTTTTCGACGTATCGTTTAACATGATTTCTATGATGGGTTTGATCATCTCTCTTGGAATGTTGGTGGATAACTCGATTGTAATTTCGGAAAATATATATACATATCTTGCTGAAAAAAATGATTCTGTCGCTGCGTCGTTACGCGGAACCGTGGAAATGATCGTTCCTATTTTTGGATCTTATCTTACAACTGTAACCGCGTTCTTGCCCATGTTGTTTATGACTGGAATTATGGGAAAATTCATTTGGGAAATTCCTTTAGTAGTGATTGTGGCGCTTACAGCGAGTCTTATAGAATCGTTTTTATTTTTGCCGGCGAGGATTGCTGCGTTTGCAAAAACTCCAAACCAGATGAAGATCAAAAGTAAATTTCGTCTCAAGATGGATTCGATTTTTCACTCTATCGAAACAAATTTTTCTAAATTAGTTTCTTTTAATATTCGACATAAGAAATCTTCGTTTGCGGTCATTTTATTGTTGGTCTTTGGTTCTTGTGGAGCCTTGTCTCAGATGGACTTTGTACTTTTTCCAAAAGAAGATATAGAAATCATCATGATCAAAGCCGAATTTCCACCTACTTCCAGAATTTTTCAAACCAGAGAAAAAATGAAATATATGGAAAGTATTGTGCAGAAAATTCCTAAAGAAGAATTGGTCAGCTATTCCACAAAGATAGGGGTGCAACAAACCGATCCAGATGATCCTTTATCTCGTTTTGGTGAAAACTTGGGAGTGATTTTAATTTATCTGACTCCTGAAGTAAAACGCGAAAGAAAGGCGACTGAAATTCTTCGTTCGATCGAACCGGATCTTAAAAAAACTCCAGGTTTAAACGAAATCTTTTTAGAAGAATTTGGAAATGCTCCTCCAATTGGTGCTCCGATTACTATTTCTATTCAAGGCAAAGATTATGAAACTCTAAAGAACATTTCGAATGAGTTACAATCGTTTTTAAAGTCGATTCCCGGAGTTTTTTCTGTTCGAGATGACTATCGATATGGTCGTAAGCAGATGTATATTCAACTCGACGAGGGATTGGAAAGTTTTACTGGGGTATCCACTTTGTCCGCAGCGAACGGTCTGCGTGCTGCGTATGATGGAGAAAGGGCGGGAACCGTTCGAAAAGGAAGAACAAAAATATACTTAAGAGTTCTTTACGATAGAGACTTTCGGAAAAATCCTAATGAAATTAAGACGATTCCATTACGTAATAAGGCGGGAAACATTACAAATCTTGCAAAGATTTCTAAAATGGATTTGATCGAATCTCCTGAACTTCTCGCGCATAAAGACTTTGAACGCGCCATTACCGTTAACGGAGATGTAAAGTTAGACGAAATTACGGCTCACGACGCAAACCAAAGAGTAGCCACGGAGTTTAAACCGCTAATCGAAAAACAATATCCCGGAATTATGATTACGTTTGGAGGAGAAGAAAAGGATACACAAAGATCTATGGCCTCTCTTGCAAAAGCGGGGATCATTGCTATATTTGGCATTTTTGGAATTTTGGCTCTTACAATCAAAAGTTTTTGGAAGCCTGTCTTGATACTCAGCACTATTCCTTTGGGAATTATAGGTATTGTGATTGGTTTTCCTCTTTCTGGAAAGTCTATTAGCTTTTTAGCAATGATCGGTATTATTGGTTTAGCTGGGGTTTTGGTAAACGCTTCGATTGTTTTAGTGGATTGTATCGATTCTATCCGAAAAGATTCCAAGGCAAGTATGGACGATATTTTAATCGAAGCAAGTCAAAGAAGATTTAGGCCGATTCTTTTAACGACTCTGACTACGGTAGCGGGTTTGTTACCTACCGCTTATAGTCTTGGTGGTTCCGATCCGGTTCTTATTCCTATGACACTTGCTTTGGGTTGGGGTTTGGGTTTTGGAACATTAGGAAGTCTTTTATATGTTCCGGTCACCTTATCAGTGTTTAATGATCTTACTACTCGATTCAAAGAAAAAAGGTCAAAAAAGAAGTAAGAAATTTGATTAATGGCTTTAATCTTTTTAACGCAGATTTGATGTAAAGAAAACCAGAAAGTTAGTAGTTCCCACATTTGTGGGAACTCATGCAATTTTTGCCATTATCTAAAAGTCTACGAATCACCCAATCTTACAAGTTATGATTTCATAGACCTCAAATTGTAGGAGTTCATATTTTAACGTGAGTTCGACGTAAGAATCCATGATCCATTTTTTTGAAAAAAGCTGAACTTAAGATCTATTCCTACTCAGAACGATATAATAAAATCCCCAGTATTTTGCACTGAAATAGAATTTTGCAAAAAAAATATGGCACTCAATTTTATATCAATCAGTAAAATGTGGAAACTATCACAAATCACAATTTTAAGAACAATTTAAAATAATTGATTAGAGTTAAATTGAAACTATACTTACAAAAAATATAATATACTAGGGAAAGATGATTTTGTTAATTAAACTTTTATAAAATCTAAAAGAAACCTTTATAGAATTCAAAAAGAATCGTCTAATCAAATTCTGCATAAAATCGCCGTTTTGCGGCTATCACAAAAATGAAAAAACTATTTTATAAAAGTTCCTTTTCTCTTTTACAAAGTCGAATTAATAATCTTGCCTATAAATCGCTCCGCCTGAAATATTTTCAGGAGAAGAAGTTCCAGTCCAAAAATTTGCTTGGAATTGAAGATAAACTGTTCTTGCGTCCCGATTATCCGCTGTATTGATAAAATAATTTTTAGCGGTATTCGTATGAATGACCTGATAAAAAAGTTGAATCTTATAAAGATGATAATCGCCTAACAGGTTTATTCCGGCCCAATAAATGTAATAAGCTTCTCCTGGTTCGAAAGTCTGATTTTGATTCCAGTCCCCCTTCAAAAATTCTCCTTTGAAAACCGGCATAATATATTTCGATCCGCTAATATGAAAATTGTAACCGATCGTACCATGATAACCCATCACTTGATTGGCTGCCGAACCGGAAAATTTACTCCAAGCTCCGTTTAAATAAAATCCCTTCCAAGTAAAAGTCATGTCGTATGTATGACCTACAATACCAAAATTTGGTCTTCCAGGTGTTGTAATCGTTTTATCAGCAAGATAATCGGATTTCAATCCGGTTGGATCAATTCCGCCTGTAGGTGTAGTCTGTTGAATTGCAAGTCTAGTAGGAGTTTGATCCTTAAGAAGGAATTCTACTGGAACTGGCTGTGAAGTTTTAAGCTGAGTCGTTTGGGCCACTGCAGCGCCTAACGATAGTTTGGCGTCGTCTTGAAAAATTTCGTCTCCTTCGACCCAACCTATGTCTTTATCTTTTTTTATCAACCCGCCAAATACGTTGTATTGAATTCTTCCGTAATAAATTGGTGCAAGTAATTGAGGAAGATTTTGACGTGCGGCCGTATTATCTTGTCTTCTACCATAACCGTAGTCACCACCGCCACCGTGACCGTTTCCAATAAAGCCATGAAGAGATAAATATCTCGTATATTTTTTATCGATCGCTTCTAAAGGATGAATTGCGATCATTGCGCCTGTGTCAAACTGAGGAAGCATGTTCGTGACGATCGATCTTTCTAAAGAAATAAAATTTGCAGAACTTTGAATATATTCTCTGTTAAACGGAACGTTGATTTGTCCCAAAGTGATACGAGAACTAAGAATTGGAATGTTCATCCAAATGACTGCTTCGTGAATTAAACCTCTTGAATCGTTGAGAGTTACGTCTTGAACATCGCCAGTAGTTTTATTTTTTGTTACTCTTAAAAACTGACTATTGATTGCGTTTTCTAAGCGAAGCTGAGTTGCAAATCCCCACCATTTTGCACCTTGATAAAAGAAACCAAGGCGAAGTCTTCTGAAGTTTGCGTCTGCAGTGTGAAAGTCTTCGTTGCCAGAAAATGCGGAATTACGATCCCCACTAACTCCGCGAAACTGAGTTCTTGCAGCGATTACCAACTTTTCCTCGTTTAAATTTTCAGGTCTATGTTTGTAATGATTTGGAAGTTGCATATCCTTACGTTCAGGAAAATTTTCCTTTTCGAAGGAATCGATCTTAGTGCGATTTGGACCGGGTTTTGTGTAGATCAAACCGGTGTCGTTGTCTTCGTAAAATTCTTTTTTTGGCTTTTCTACTGGTTTGGAATCTACTCCGGCTGGTTTTTCTTGTGCGAATAACCCAACTTCGGTGAGTAATATTAAACTAAAAATTTGAAAACCGATTTGTAATTTTCTGCTTCTTTTATTACGTTCTCTTTTCTTTTCCATTTCAAATGCCGGTATAAGACCGTTCCCCTTTCTCTATTTGAACCATTTGTAATTTCTCTGAAACTTATATTTCATTTTGATTACAACTGGATGAGGAGAGTATTTCAATTTGATTACAAGTTCGGGTCTTAGAATAATGTATTTGTAAGACGTTATATAATTTAGAAATATATAACGGATATTTTCTTTTAGCAAAATTCTAAATTCGAGATGGATCTATAAAACATAAAAACGTTTTTAAAGATCAATGGTTTTGCTTTTAAAATAAAGTGAGTTCGGCGTAAGGATTCGTTTTATAAAAAACTGATTTTTTCCATAAAAATAAATGTGGGAATTTCCCAACTCGAATCATAAAAAATGAATGTTTAAAAATTTATGATGAGACTGAATCTGTGGGAACTCTCACAAATCTATATTTTACGGTAAAACTTTGAAATGTGGGAACTATTACAAAAATTTAACGAGATTAAAACTGCTCGAAAGCTCGTAAATTGCCAATGAAGCCTAATTGGTAGGAACTACTGTATTTTATTAAAAATTTCTAAAAAATTATCTCATAAAATTCTTTGAGGTTTTGAGACAAGCTCTTACTACTTTTAGAAAAATTTTCTTAGTTTTTCTTACTTCGAATTCACGTTAAAATAGAATTTTTCTAGTTAATTCAACGTGAATTGAATTTCTCATCAAACTAGAAAAGGCGCTAAAATAAATAAAAAATTATGTCCACAAAAAAGAGGGTAAAAATAAATCATCTCATATCCTTTCAGTCTAAAAGTCCTCTTTTCTGTATCATTTGTATCGGTTTTTTGGTTGTTACTTTGTGTGAGTTCCTAGGTTTTAAATTTCTATTCAGGATCAGTAAAAATCTATAAAGAGTTTGGTTTTGAAATGTTGATCTGAAAAAACAAAACTTCGCAAAATAAATAGTTAGGATTCAATTAAACCGGCGCGAATCGCATACATTACTAAATCTGCAACCTTATGTAGATCCAGTTTTTTCATAATATTGGCGCGATGAACCTTAACCGTAGCCGGAGAAATTCTTAATATTTTTCCAATGGATTCGTTAGAGTTTCCTTCGGCGACTAATTTCAAAATTTCTCTTTCTCTATCTGAAAGTACCGAAAACGCTTTTTTAGCGTCTTGATTGTCTTCTCCTGGTTTCCCGGAACCTACAAATCCGGATAAAAAGTGTGTCGTTATCCCCGGACTTAAATATGTTTCTCCTTTATGAACCGCTTCGATAGCACGAAGAAGATCATTTCCTGCGTCGTCTTTTAATACGTATCCGTTTATCCCTAGTTCTAATAATTTTTGAACGTATTCTTTATTATCATGACGTGAAAGAATGATAGTTCGGATATTTGGATAATATTTTCTCAGATTTTTTACGAGATCGATTCCGCTTAATCCCGGCATTGAAATGTCTGTGATGACTAGATCTGGATTCAATTTGCCGATTTGATCTAATGCTTTTTCAGCGTCTCCCGATTCGCCACAAATTTCGAAACCGGGTTGGCCGGAGAGAATCATTTTTAATCCTTCTCTAAGAATTGCGTGATCATCGACTAGAAATATTTTTGTATCGGTAGGTTTCATGTTTTTTTAGCGTAAGTGTTTTTGTTTTTTTCCAAAGGAATTCGGATGATAAACTTAGTTCCTTTCCCAGCAGAAGAATCAATCTTAATTTTACCATTTAAATCTTCTACTCTTCTACGGATATTTTCAAGTCCAAAACCGGAGGACCTCGCTCTGACCTTTCTTTCCTGAAAACCGATGCCGTTATCTTTAGCGTCTATAAACAACTGTCTTCCTTTGGCTTGAATCTTGAGAGAAATTTTACTCGCTTGGGAATGTTTAATCACGTTCTGAAAGATTTCCTGAACGATTCTAAAAACCTGATTGGCCGTTGTCTGCTCTAGATTCAATTTGAGATTTAAGTCTAAATCTGCTTCTATGTCCATAGGCGGAAATAGATCCGAACTTAAGGATCGAATTGCGGCTTCTAAGCCGATTTCTCTGAGTGTGGAAGGATGTAAATTTGTATAAATATCTCTTAGTTCTTGGCTTGCCTTATCTATCAAAAGAAGTCCCGTATCGAACTGTGCCCCATAGACTTTAGGATTTCGATTGTATGCTTGGAAGTTGAGTTTTGCCGCGAGGATGGTTTGACCAACTCCATCGTGCAATTCTCCGGAAAGTCTAATTCTTTCTTCTTCTTGGGATTGTAGGAGTTGGGTATGAAGACTTGCAATTTTTCTTTCCAATCTTTTGTTTTCTGTAATGTTTTTGAGAATAATTCCTATGTGATCTCCAAAACGAAATACGGAGTAACCGTAATAGATTTTTTGTTTTCTAAATTCTTGATTTTGTATTTTTCCCCATTTGGATAAATTGATGTTTGATTCCATTTCTTCGTGGTCTACCGGATTTAGGTTCAGAATTCGAAATAGGTTTTTACCGATCAAACTCCGAGAGCTTCCAGCAAATTCTTTTTGAAAGGATTGGTTTGCAAACAGAATCGTTTGAGTGTTGTCAATTGCTACGATGGGAGAAATCTCTTTAAGAAGATTGAGAAAAAATTTAGGCGGAAGACCTGGTTTCAATATCGTTGTAGTGGTAAGACGTTTTCGATTCTTACGTTTCAAATCCTGCATAAGAGGTTAAACACTTTTGTTTTACCTCAAAGAAAGAAAAGAAAAAAAGAATTCCCAGGAAAAAATTCCTGGGAAAATGAATTCAGTTCGATGCAGGAAATACTTCCGAGGAAACTGGAGTGAGATACCAATTGTGATTTGTATTTCCCATAGATTCGTACCAAGGTTTAAAAGAAGGATATGATTTACGAATATCCGTACTTTCATAAGGCCAGAGGAAATTTCCGGGAACTAATAAAGCCCAAGGAAATCCTGTCGAATCCAAATAACGATCCTTTCCGTTGGTATCAAAATATCTTTTTGGAAAATGTATTTCCTGATTGGTATTAATCACTTTGATAAAAGTATCATACGGAGCGGGCCCTAGGGTTACTCGGTTGATTGCATTTTGTAGAATTACTTCTAAACTTGCAGACTTGCCTTTTTTAAAAATGGTGTTGGTTTTAGAAGAATTTGAAGATAGAATTGTAGTATTGGATCTCGGAAGAATTTCTAAAGAAGAAATTGTAGAGTTATTGCCAGTAGAGTTATATTCTATGGTTGAACTATCATATCCATATCTAGTAAGAGAATACGATGAGGCAGTGATTTGTGGAATCGTAAGATGTAAAGTGTGATTATAGCCGGCTCCTTTGGCTACGTGGATAAAATTTGCCCGTATTCTCGCCACTTCTCCTTTTGCGTTCCAGTCTTCTTCAAATATAGCTCTTATATTATAGTCGTTAAAGTCTGCGTCTCCTTGATTCGGGTATAAATCTTCAAATGAAATTGTATAATATCCTTCTGCTGGATAACGAAACGTAGACGCGCGAGTAGGATCGTTTGGATATGTATCGTCTCGATCTATAATTCCATCTCCATCCGTATCTGGAAGAATTACGTTATTTCCTTTGATTACTACTGTAATTCGTCTAGAAATGCTATAAGCGTTGATGATTTGGATTTCTGCTTCGTAAAGTTGACCAAATGCTTGTACTTTGAGTAAAACTTTATGAGTTGTTTCATCGATTGTAAAACTTCCCTTGACTTCCCCGTTTTCTGCAGTTACTGCTCTGAAGATAGATTTTTGAGAAGTATTATCTATATTAAAAATTTGTACTAAACTTCCTGAAATAGGAGACTCCGGGCTGAGAACCTGGATGTTTACGTTTACCGTTTTTGTAGTGTCGAAGACGAAATCTACTGGAGCGGTTTCATCGTTGATTACAATACTGAACGGTTGTTCTCCGGCCGGAGGTGGAGACGACTGGTTGGGCTGTGTTGCGCTTAAAAGCCAGAGCAGGTTGGGATCTTGAGAATTTGTACAGGCGTTAATTCCGATCAGAAGAACCCCTATAAAAATCGTATTTGTTAGTTTTTGAAAAATTCTCATTTTTGTTTCATTCCTTAGCACCTTTCATTCTCTCACAAAGGGAAGTAGTGAACAATAGTCTCAAGTACGTATTTTATTAAGCGAACAGGGCTAAAATGGAATTAAATTTTTTACGGTAGTTTTTGGTTATAAACTAGTTTTGAACCATTTGTTTGGATTGTATTTAAATTTGTTTTTTATTTTTAAAAAATCCAAAACTAAAAGTTTTAAAATCAAATAAGTTTTATTGTATATTCAAAAAATATTTTATAGTATTTTTGTTTTATCTATAAAATAACAGGTTATAAAAAAATGAATTCTCCATTTTGTTTTTGTTTCATGAAATGATCTATTAACACAATTTTGTTAAATGCCTCTTTCAATAACTCTAATGTAGCTTCTGTGTAATCAAGTTTGAGCGAATCCAGCATTGCCGGACCACATTTTTAACTACAGTCAATAAATTATATAAAAGAAGCATAATGCGATAATTTCTCTTTAGTTTCAATTTATTATAGAAAGCGATTTGTCGAGCGCCGAAACACTGAATTACTTCGAACGACCTAAAACGCGATCCATAAGAAAGCCCGTTCTGTTGAGTTCATTCTGATTCTAAAATTCTATTCAACTTGTGGGGTTGGTTATCGATAGAGAGCATTTTGCTAAGTTTAAACGCGATCCAGAAAACTTAGCGAATGCCTCTTTAAGGATCGGCATTCAAGAAATGAAACGTTGAGTTTGAAAGAGCGTTCTTTCCACTGTACTTCAATCGCTTTCGTATCGGATTATATTTAATTTACGTTAAACGACATTTTGAGATAGATATTTAGGTATTCAATTTTATAGGAACGAGCAGGATCATTGTACTTTCTTGATACATCTTTGTAGTAAGACCATTATTTTTAGATTTTATATGGAATTTCTAGAAATGTTAATAGGAAATCCGGCTAAAAGAATTAATTCGGAAATAAAAGTTTTAAATGAGAATATTTTTACGGTTGTAGAAAACATACATCTTCACCCAATGTTTTTGTTAAACCGACAGAAGCAGACTCAGAGGAAATTTTGAAATGATTCAGTCTTTCGTGATAAAAATCGTGTTAGTTTCCACATTCTAAAATTTGCTGTAAAATTTGAATTTGTAATAGTTCCCTAGTCGCATTTGGATTCATTAGTCTTTTGAAATTTTTCAGTAATTTAAAATCGTGTTAGTTCCCACAAGATCATTGATATTAGAATTGTTGAAAAATTAATTCTCTATGGGCTTTCGTTGTATGGAAACGGTCGATTGAAGCGTTTTGTTAATTGTTGCTATGGAATTTTTCAACAACTCTAATATATGAATTTGAACGTTTTTTCGTGTTATTCAAATTTCTGTATGAGTTCCTACATTTTGAAATTTTAGAGAGTCTAGTTTTAAGATAGAAATCATGATGATTCTAAAGTAGTTCCTACAAAAATTGCTGTCTTGGATCTTTGTCGTTCGGCTATGAATTCCGATCCAAGCTGATAAGAATAAAGCTTTCTAAACAATCTATCTTTTTTGCTTGTACTTTTGTCCAGGCGCTCTATCTTCAACGTATGCAGAATTCCGATTCTGGTAAAAAAACCTTTTTGATTGGGATTACTGGAATGATCGGAGGAGGTAAAAGTACCGCGACTAAAATTTTGGAAGAAATGGGATGTTTTGGAATCAATGCAGATCGTTTGGCCAAACGTTATACAGAACCAGATTCTCCTATTTTAATCGAACTTGTGGAACTTTTAGGAAGTGAGATTTTAGATGAGCAAGGAAAACCGGATAGGAAAAAAATTTCGGAAATTGTTTTTAATAATCCGAAAAAATTGTCAAGACTGAATCAATTGATTCATCCTTTGGTTAGAAAAGATTTTCAAAAAATTTTAGAAACGACTGCAAAAGGAAAAATGGTAATTTGGGAAGTTCCACTTTTGTTTGAAACTGACGCTTATACTCTCTGCGACGCAACCGTAACCGTGGATTCCGATCCTGAAGAATCAATTTTAAGAACAATTTCAAGGGACAAAGTGAAAAAAGAAGACGTTTTAGCTAGAATCAAAAACCAACTTCCTCTTACGGAAAAACTAAAAAGAGCCGATTATATACTTAGAAACAGAGGGAATATAGATTCTCTGAGAGAAGAATGTAAAAGTTTATACTCCACTTTATTGGGAAAAATGTTATGAAAGAAAAAATTTTTTATGTGATCAATTTGGATAATAAGAGAATTCTAATTTTATCCACGTTCTTAATCGGATTGCTTTTCTCATTCTTTTTATTAGGAGTATCGGTCGGTAAAAAACGCGCGGCTGATTCTGGGGTAGATTCTCTAACGTTAAACGAAAACAAAAATCAGGAGATTCAAAGTTCGATTCCTTTTGCTGAACCTGGTCAAATCCCAACTGAAAGTAATTATAAAGTTGCCTCTGCTGAAATTCCACAGGCAAACACGAATTTACCTTCTAATACAAATTCTCAAGATTCAGTGACTTTTAAAAACATTCCTCCAGCTACGGAAGTTATTGATTTAAAAAGAACTAAAGCAAGCTCAACTAATGTGGAAAAGGAAAGTCACTCTTCGATTGAAACTCTTTCGGTTAAGGAGCCAGAAGAGTCTAAAACCTCTAAAAAAATCAAACGAAACGAAGAGAAACAATCTAAACGAGTTTCTATCAAATCCTCATCCGACGAAGAATCAGATAAATTTACGCTTCAAGTGGCCGCATTTAAAGAAAAAGAAAAAGCGGATGAATTAGCAAAATCGATTTCAAATACGGTGAAAAAAATAAAAGCAAACGTCAAAAGATCCAGAAACGGATATTATACGGTTCGGTTCGGATCGGACTCCTCTAAAAAAGGAGCGGAAAACCTTGCAAAATTTTTGCCAGCTAAATTGAGATCCGGAGCCATCGTAGTCAAGGATTGATTTTTATATTGACCTAAGTTACGTAGCCTACGAAATCTGTTTCTGAATTAAGAATGGATCAACAGGTGTTAGAGCTAACGCGTAAAGCGGTTGTTCGCGCGACTATCGAGAGGCTTCGTACAACTTATTCGGATCTTCTTGTTGTCAAAGGATACGATGGGATTCCGGATTTTTTCGAGTTCAATTTATATTCTCCTTCAAACAAAGAAGAAAGAGATAACGCTTTAGAAAGTCTTTATGAGAAATTGAAAACGGTCGCTGGTAAATCTATGACCGAAAACATTCATCAGATCATTCTGTTAAATCGTTTGACTGACTCTTTGGATTATGACACTGCAAAGGTTGTGATCGAAAACAATCTCATCGAAGATGGTAAAATTTCTAGAAATAATCTATATGCAGCAATGGGCGAAGCAAATCGTTTTGACGAAAGAAAAACCCAAATCCAAATGGTTGGTAATACTCTTAAATTCTTTTTTTCCCTTTCTAAACTTCCTATGATCAAACTTGTGATGGCTCCGATTAAGGTTGCCGCTTCTATGGTAGGTGCAAATTCTTTGGTCGAAACGATGGAAGCAGGATATGAGTTGTCCAGCAAGATCAAGGATCTAAATCCTTTTATAGATGCGTTTCTGGATAGAGAGATTCGTCTGATCACAAAATTAGAGACTGGGCATCCTGTTGGAGAACTTGCTAATTGACGTGAGTTCCGGAGTAAGGAATTCGAATGATTTATTTTTCTGAAAAAGTTGGAATCTGAACTTTGCAGATCGATTCTTTAAATGTGGGAACTACCACAATTTATAAAATAAAAGTTTATAACAATTCAATCTGTCGTATTCCAGTGCGGGAACTACCACAAAACTTAGGTTTATCTGTAAAGTGATGTAGGAACTATTACAAACCACGATTTTAGAGACAAATTTTAAAATTGTAGGAACTCACACTTTTAGAAAATTCTTTCTTACACCAAACTCACATTAATTAGTTCGTGTTTGGCGTAGAAAAAACTTTGCTCTTACACATTCTAAAATCTTGAAAATTATACTGTGAAATATGGTTTTTTTGGGAGTTCCCACATTTTTAGGTGCAAAATTTATTATAAAAAAATAATATTCTTTCAAGTTAGGCTTGGTATTTGAAAATTATAATTTTACATTTTTAAAGCGTTAAAAATTGTAATTTTGAAGTTTTAGAAAAAATTCAGCGTTATTTTAAATGTGAATTCTATATAAGTAAAAATAGAATATTCTAATCGTATTTTTCAGGATCTATCTGTAAAAAATATAATTTGTAGTAATTACTATAATTCCAAAGTTCAATCTAAAACTGTAATAGTTCCCACATTTTTAGGTTTTAAGGCAATTTCTAACTGTCCTAAGAGAATCAATTTGTTGTTTTGTGAGAAATAAATTGATTTAGTAAGTCTGCTATTTCTTCCTTGTGAAAGGGCTTACTGAGATATTGGTCGATTCCCGAGGCCATACAATCTTCCTTATCCGTTTGACTAGCATTAGCCGTCATTGCAATGATATAAGGACGAATGGATGAATCGTTTTGTTGTGTTAGGATTTTAGCGGCTTCGATTCCGTTCAGTTCTGGCATCTGAATGTCTAAAAATAAAACGTCTGTTTTATACATTTTTATGTGATGAAGCGCTTCTATTCCATTGGAAACGATTACAGGTTTGTAACCTAGTTTTTCCAAAATCTTTTTGATTAGCATTTGATTGGTTTCGTTGTCTTCTGCCACTAGAATATTTAGATTTTGAATCTCTATATTTTGGGTCGCTTTTTTAGGTTCAAAATTTACTTCTGATTTTTCGGCGAGTGGAATTTGTCCCGAAATTTCAAAAACACTTCCTTGATTAATAATGCTCCGCGCAGTTAATTTTAAATTCATCATCTCTGAAAGGTTTTTGCTGATTGAAAGACCTAGTCCGGTTCCTCCATATTTTCTGGAAACAGACGTGTCTACTTGTCTGTAGGCTTGGAATAATTCTTTAAGCTTTTGTTCCGGTATTCCAACGCCGGTGTCCTTTATTCGAATTTGTATGTCACAATGTTTTAAGTCGGATTTGAAATCGAATTCGATCAATACACTTCCTTTTTCGGTGAACTTGATGGCATTGGAAATAAGATTGACTAAGATCTGTTTAAATCTGTGCGGATCTGTAGATACGATCGAGTGAGAGGGTTGTTTTCCTACTAATTTAAATTCTATATTTTTACGTTTTGCATCCGCCTCAAAAAGATGAAATACGTCTTTTAACAAATCTATCAGATCAAAAGCTATGATTTCAATTTTCATATTGAATGATTCTAATTTAGAAAAATCTAATATATCGTTTAAAAGATTGAGTAATAACTTGCCGCTTCTCTGGATCGTATCTACGTATTCTTTTTGTTCTTGTTGTAATTCCGTTTCCGATAAAAGACCAGAAACTCCTAAAATTCCGTGAACTGGAGTACGAATTTCGTGGCTCATGTTTGCAAAAAACAGACTTTTAGATTTTTGTAATTCTTCTTCTTTCTTTTGAATCAGTAATAGTTCTATATTTTTTTTATTTAGTTCAAAGTTATAGATAATTTGATTTGATAACGCTTTTAGAATGACTCTTTGTTTAGGATTTAAATGTTTCGGTTGTGAGTCGAACACACAAAGTGTTCCTATATTAAAACCATCCGGAGTTTTTAAGGGGGCTCCCACGTAAAAACGGATGTAGGGGGGACCTAAAACGGAGGGTTTATTCTTAAATATTTCGTTTTCCAGAGCATCTTCTATTTCTAAAAGATCGTCCTTCATGATTGCATATTGACAAAAGGAAATTTTTCTAGGAGCTTCGGATTCTTGCATTCCCAATTTCGATTTAAACCAAAGTCGGTTTGTATCGACTAACGAAATCAAGGCCATCGAAGAATTGCAAATATACGCTGCTATTTGAGTTAATGAATCAAATTTTTCCTCCGAAGCCGTGTCTAGGATTTGATAAGAATGTAGAGCGCGGAGTCTTGCCGTCTCGTTAAGTGGAATAGGAACTGAATGGTTGTTTGAAGTATTCACTGGAACTAAACCGAAAACATTTTCACTAAAAACTAATATTAGGCAAGAGGAATTTTGATCGGAAAACTAAATTCGGATAATTTGAAAATGTTTTGGAAAACCACTTTCATCCTGATACAAACAATTTTGTAATTGCCTCATTTCTTTGTAAATTCTTCCTCTAATCCCGGAAGCAAATATTTTTTCTATAAAGTGATAAGGAAGCTTAAGTTTAGAATGATTTGTGAACGTTATTTTTGTTCCTCGATCTGTGATTTGAAAAGTATAAATATCCCTTTGATCGATGAGCGAACTTTGGATTTCCATAATCATTCTAGAATTAGGAATCCATTCTTTTGCAGAATAGTTTGCCTTAAGTTTGAAGGGTCCAAAAGAATAAAGTAGTTCATAAATTGGAAAGCTATTTCCGTTTTTGGAAAGAATTGGAGATACATTGGAAATTTTATCTCCCCAGTAAATTAAGTTTCTAAAATCCGCCACGAATTGAAACGTATCGTCTAAAGAATATGAAACTAAAAAAGTTACAGTAGTCGTTATCATTTTTTTGTAACCTTAAAATCTGTCTAAGAAATATTTGTATTGCGACCAGAGTGTCTAGGAGTGTGCGATTTATGAATTTAAGAAAAGTGAAAACAATCAGACCGTCATTGAGAACAATGGAAGGAGGAGGTTTCCCCGTTCGCAGACCTTTTCCTGTTCAAGATTTAATTCATTTAGATCCTTTTCTGTTATTAGACGAAATGGGACCTGTAGAATACAAACCTGGTAAAGCAATTGGAGCACCAGAACATCCGCATAGAGGTTTTGAGACGGTCACTTATTTATTATCCGGAGAAATGGAGCACCGGGATTCTTGGGGAAACTATGGTAAACTGAAACCAGGAGACGTTCAATGGATGACTGCAGGTTCTGGTTTGGTTCATTCCGAATTGCCTTCGAATGAATTTCAGAAAAACGGTGGTTGGATGCATGGTTTTCAATTGTGGGTTAATCTTCCTTCTTCCCAAAAAATGAGTCGTCCTAGATACCAAGACACTCCTTCAGAAAGAATTCCTGAAGTTGAAACGTCTGATGGAAAAACTAAAATTAGAGTGATTGCCGGAGAAGTATTTGGAACAAAAGCGGTGATCGAAACTAAGATTCCGATTCTATACTATCATTTTCATCTTATTCCTGGCGCAGACGTTTCCGTTCCAATTCCTGAATCATACAATGTGTTTGCTTTTCCATTTTCAGGAGATGGTATTTTATATGCTCAAGAAGGAAAGGTTACTTTAAAAGAAGGGGAGATGGTTTGGTTTGAAAGAGGAGAAGGAGACATTCGATTCTTTTTGCCGGAGGATTCTTCGAATGGTTGGGAATTCCTTTTGATAGGAGGGCAACCAGTGGAGGAACCGGTCGCGAGATACGGTCCTTTTGTGATGAACACTCAGGAAGAAATTTATCAGGCATTTCACGATTTTCAATCTGGTAAGATGGGGAATATTGATTCGTAAAAAATTCTATACTTCTCACCTTGCAAAAGTTTTGAAAAGGGGTATCATTACCTAAAAACCTGGGGGTAAGTTATGGATCGTTGGCTAAAAGATCATCGGGATTGGTTGGTTGATTTCCTGCGAATTTATCTGGGAGGAGTTTTGATTTATAAAGGTCTGGAATTTTTATACGATACGGACGCGTTGATTCGTTTGATGGAGATGAATAACGCACCAATGGCGTCTACGTTACTCGCTCATTATATCGTAATTGCACATATCTGCGGAGGAGTTTTGCTTTTATCAGGATTATTAACTCGTTTTGCGGCGATTCTTCAAGTTCCGGTATTGATCGGGGCAGTTTTATTTATCCACGCTAAAGAAGGGTTTATGGCACCGGGATCCAATCTTCCGTATGCCGCGATGATTCTTTTATTACTTTTCCATTTTTCTTTATATGGATCTGGAAGAATTTCAGCGGATTATTATATCGAAACTCATAAGAGCGTTTAGATGTAAAAAGAACTTCTATAAAATAAATTTTTAATTTGATGACGGTCGTAAAACGACGATTTTACGAAAAAATTCTATTGTAGAAGTTCCTACATTTTATTATTAAGAGTTTTTCCCAAAACCGTCCAATGTAGGAACTACTACAAAAATTTAACGACATTAGAACTAATCGAAAGTTCACAAATTACCAAATGCGACCTAATTTGTAGGACTACTGTATAATATTAAAAATTTCTAAAGAATGATCGCGTAAAATTCTTTGAGGTTTTGGAGCAAGCTCTAAAGACTTGATCAAAGATCTTGAGACAAGTTTAAAATTGAATTTTTCTGTAAAAATAAAATGTGGGAACTCCCATATTTTTAGCCTTTAAATATTAGAGTTGTTGAAAAATTCCATAACGGCATTTAACAAAATTGCTTTAATAGATTATTTCATGAAACAGAAGTAAAATGGAGAAATTTATTTTTCAATAATTCTATTCAAATCAATATAAAACACAAAATAAGTATAATCCATTTGATTCTACGATTTTGAAATGTGGGAACTCATACAAAATTGAACAAGATTAGAATTGCTTGAAAGTTCACAAATTACCAAATGTGACTAATTTGTAGGAACTACTGTATAATATTAAAAATTTCTAAAGAATGATCGCATAAAATTCTTTGAGGTTTTGGGACAAACTCTTAATCGCAAAACTTTTGGTTTCAATACAAAAATTGGTAACTTATTATATAGTTTCTGAATTCAAAAACGTATCTTAACGTGAGCAGGGCGTAAGAAAACGAGAAAGAATTTTCTAAAAGTATGAGTTCCTATAATTTAAGAATTTGTTTGTAAAATCGTGATTTGCAGTAGTTCCCACATTTTAAAAATCGAGATCACAACTTTTTTAGAAAAAAAACCAGGATTTCTCCTTACGTCGAACTCACGTTATCTTACCAGTTCAAACCGATTCCAAATTTTGCAGAATATTCTTGTAAGGACCAGATATGTCTTTCCTTTTCGCTGAATAGATTTTTTAAACTTCCGTATGTTTTAGAATAAGAGTCGTAATTTGTAGCAACTAATTCTGTTAAAAGATAAACTCGATCTGTTATAAAGTAACGGGAGCCAATTATTAAACTTGTTTGAAAAAGTTTAGAATTGGAAACTGAGTCTCTTCCATATCCGAACGAAATTCTAACATATGGATCCAATATAGAATTTTCTAAAAAATGGTAAGAAAAATGCACGTTAAACGTCATTGCCTTCATTAATTCGTTATTGCGATAAGTAAAATAAGGAAAGGCTGTTTCCCATTTTGTTAGTTGATCAAATGAAACGTTCTGAAAAGAGGAATCAGTAAGACGAGCAAATCCAGTGACTAATAAAAAATCAAATTTTGAAAAGGAAAGATTAGACGCTTGAAATTGGGATTGATTGAGACTAAATCCAATTCCAAATTTTGATTTTATTAAATACTCAAATAAGAACGAAGAATTTTGTCCGGCAATTTTTGGTTTGGGCGCTTGGTCAAATAAGTATGCGCTTAACAATTTATCTTCGGTTGAACCAATTCCACTTGCATAGTATCCAAAAATTTCAGAGTTACCATATGTAAAATCCCGATTCATTGAGTTTGGATCGATTTTATTTGGATTGGTTTTTAGATAATCGAATCCCTCTCCATAAGTAAGTTCAAAAAAAAGGGGGCCT
Organism: Leptospira interrogans; assembly: GCF_900156205.1. Classification (GTDB taxonomy): domain Bacteria; phylum Spirochaetota; class Leptospiria; order Leptospirales; family Leptospiraceae; genus Leptospira; species Leptospira interrogans. The sequence continues at coordinate 17,130 of NZ_FTNA01000022.1, read as the reverse complement.
CTTTTTGTTTCTGCTGTCATTTCAGTACAAATGAAAATGACAAAGAAAAGTGAAATTATTTTTTTCATTTTAAAACCTTTTTGTAAGATAACAATAAAAATACCATTCATTCTTTGAGTAAATATAAATGTCAGAATAATAATTAAGCATTTGTAAAATCTAAAGATTACAAAGATTTTAATGTGGAGAATTATTACTGGAGTTTACAAACCTCTAAATTTTGTGGGAACTTCACAGTCTTTATTAGAAATTTCTAAAGTATTATCATTTATACTTTTTGAGATTTTGGGAAAGTTTTTAATACTCACTAAAAATTTCGTCTAAAACGCGAAAATACCAGCAAGCCCCTTTCCAGTTTTCCAGAAAACCGTTATGTCCCCCGAAATCTTGAATAGATATTCTTACGTTTCGATTTGGATGGAGAGAAAGAAAGGATTCTCCTCGAATAATTGGATCGTCTTTTGCGGTTAAGATGGTAGTTGGAATTAAAATTTGAGAGAGTTCTTTTTCTCCTAAAGTATAGGTTCCGAAATAATGATCTAGATCCTTAAATTCTTCGGTAGAGTTTATCATCTTTTCGGTCATTTTCATTACGGACTTTTCCTTTAAAATTTTATCATAAGGAATCAAAGCAGGAAAATGTTTCTGTTTTTTTAATATTGATTGTTTCCATTTTTTAAGAAAGTATCTGCCTATGATGAGCTTTTGGTCCATTAGAATTGTTGCATCTTTCGGATGAATTGCGGGTGATATGGCAATACACTCTTTAAGTTGTTTGATTTTATTTTTCGATTGAGAATGAAGTCTAGCAATCCTAAGAGTAAAATTTCCTCCTAAAGAAAAACCGATGATAAAAATGGGAATCCCTTTATCAGCAAACGTTACAACTTTAAGAACGGCTTCGTATGTTTCTTCCAGCAAACTTCCGTTAAACGGTTCTGGATTGAGGTGGTGTGTTTCTCCGTGGTCTCTATAGTTTAAACGAAAAATATTATATTTTTTTTCATAAAAGTAGTTAGAAGTTTTCAAGATATAAGTTGAATTAACGCTGCCTTCCCAACCGTGTAATAGAATCAAAAACCCTTTTGGTTTTTGATTTTTTTGTTTGCTTAGGTAACCTTCTAGTCTTACTCCTTTTCCGACGTCTAAGATCATTTTTTCTGTATTTTTTAAGAAGGTCATTTCTTTTGGTAGGTTCCATTTTAAGGAAGCGAGAGCCGTTTGTATAAAAGGGGATTTTAAAATTCCACTCGGAGTGAATTTTGGAGTTTTGAGTTTTTTAAGATTCAAATTGTTTGAGATCATCTGTTTGTTTTAAAAATGTTTTTTAGACTATCGGTTGTATAATTCTTTCTATCTATTACGCTGATAATAATTCATCTGAGTTTGGTTAAAAGAATTTGATAAAATTTTCTAAAAGTATGGTTAGTTTCATTTTCAAGATTTATCTTTAAAATTTGCATTTATAGTAATCTCCACATTCGTTTTTATTTTTTCGAGATAAAACGAACTTTTATAAAACGGGTTCCTTACAATGAACTTGCGTTAATTATTTCCAAGCTATCAGAATTTATCTTAAAAACGAACTTAGGAGTATTTTAAAATTTGTTTGAAAATAAAATAGAAGCTTTTGATACGGCTTTCTATAGAAAAAAAGTCGCTTTTAGAACAGTTTCTAAAAATATACCAACAGCACGTCATTTTGTGAAGTTGGGAGTCTGTAGTAAGTGAAGAATCTATTGAGTCTTTTATATTCTTTTTTGGTTTTATTTCGGTTTGGATTCTTTGCGTTAATTCTGTTTTTCTTATATTCTTGTACAAGTTTAGAATTGGGTTCAGTAAGAGGAGGACAGTTTACTACTGATCCTCAAAAGAATTCTAATTTGGATGGTTGTAAATCGATTGGTAAAAAACATCAATGGTATGTTTTATTTGGTTCGATTCCTATCAATAAGATCAATTATTCGGAAATTATACCGGATCAAAATCGAACTTATCGAGTGAGTTTGAAAACTACCTGGTTGGACGGAATCCTCAGCACTTTCTTGGGAGTTGCTGCTTCCGTTACTCGTAAAACCATCGATGCAGAAAGTTGTGATCCTAAAGAGATTGCTTCTTCTAAAGTGCTTCCTGTTTCTAATCCTCCAACTGAAAAACAGGAAAAAGAAGTTTCTAAAATTGATACTGCAAAGATCAAAGAAGATTATATTAGACAAAATGAAAGACAATGGAAAGAAGAATTGCAAGAAAGGATTCATTCTTCTTTTAAAGAGGAATTGGACAATACTTGGAATAAGGAAGTAAAACAATCTAAAAATCTTTCTCTTTTGTATTTAAAGTCAGGTGAAGTTGCAAAAGGTACCGTTACTCGTATGGATGGAGATGGAGTGCGTTTGTTTTATAAAGGTAAAGAAAGAACTTTTCGTCGTTCGGACATACAAAGAGTTCGGTTTCAAGATTAAGTAGATCCAATGGCGAATAACGTTCTAATGTTTTCTTTAAGAATTTTTCTTTTGTTTTTTTTCTTTTTAAGTTTTAGCTCTGCTTGTTATTTGAATCCTGTTTTTAAGGATTTAGTTTCTTCCGATGAAAAAGAAGAATCTTTAATTCCTTTGTTATTGATCTTATCTTCGACTGCGGTTTCTCCTCCAGTGATCCAAGGAGAAACGATCTTTTTCCCATCTACCGGTCTTACTTGGATGAGATGTTCTAGAGGTCAGACCTACAACGCCTCTTCCGATTCTTGTACTGGTTTTTTAGTTTCTCCTCAGTATTGTTCTAGTTTAGACAACCAATGTAATGGAACTTCGGGAGGTACTTTAATTTCTGGATCTGCTTTCGATTCTTGTTCCACTTTCCAGGTTTCCGGTAAGTCTGCAACTTGGAGAGTTCCTACACATTCCGAATTAAAGGGAATTATATTTTGTTCGAACGGAACGGATCTGACCCAGTCACAGGATTATTCTAAAACCTGTGCTTCTTCTGGAACCAGTTATGAAGCTCCTACAATTCGAAAGGATTGGTTTCCTGGAAATCCTACTGGAAGTCTAATTGAATTTTGGAGTAGCACGAGTGATCCTCAGAATTCTGCAGTTGCTTGGAAGGTAAATTTTACGAACGGTTCTACAAACATTACTTCTCCAAAAAATGTTTCCGGGTATCTTCGTTGTGTGAGTAATTCTCGTTGATGGTCTTATAGTGAAATTGGTTGGAGTTTGGTCTAAAAGCAGAATGACCGAGTAACCACCTACTGTGAGTTCGGTGTAAGAAAATGAGAAAGTATTTTCTAAAAGTATGAGTTCCTACAATTTTAGAATTTGTTCTTAAAACTGTGATTCGTGGTAGTTCCCACATCATTTACGGATAAACCTAGGTTTCCTGCACTTGAATACGGCAGATTCAATTGTTATAAGCTTCTATTTTATAAATTGTGGTAGTTTCCACATTTTAGGAATCGATCTGTAAAGTTCAAATTTTTTCAGAAAAATAAATCATGAGTTTCTTACGCCGAACTCACGTTAAGAATAGATCTGGAAAGCTCAGATCCCAACTTTTTTTCAGAAAAATGGATTACGGATTTTATACACCGAATTTACGTTAGTTAGTAATTGTTGCCTTCTGGGAAAATAACTCAGAACTATATAATAAAATCCCCAATATTTGGGGCTAAAGTAGGGTTTTTACAATAGAAATTTATGGTACTCAATTTTATAGAAATCAGTGACGTATTGAATTAAAGAGTATTGTACTTTTATTCAGAAAATGAAATGTTCAATTTTGCCGCAAAACGTTTCTTCATTATTTCCTTCAAAGGTTCACTTTTCTTAGAGGATTTTTCATCTTCTATTTGATGCTAAATTCAGGGACTAAGACAAACTGTGTATAGATTTTGTAATTTAACACTTCATTATAAATAAAATGAGTTTAGTATAAAACTGAACTTTTACCAAGTGCTTGTTCTCGGATCTTAAAAATGTAGGAACTACTACTTTTCTGATTTTTCCACAGACTCACGTTTGATAGTGAACTTTCAAAATCTCTAAGGTGTTGGAATGAGACGTAATCTGTGGGAACTACCCCAACTTTAAAATATCCAATTTTTTTTACGAAAAAATAAACTTATAAGAGAAACGATTTTTGCCCACGACTGTAGAATGCACTGAAATTATCTTTTTAAACGACGTTTTGTCAGTAATGTAGAATCATTCTGATCTCGATTTTGTAATTAGAAACCCTTCAAAAATTTAGAACTTGTCCCAAATTCTAAATACCGATCCTTAGGGAGGTGTTTGCTTGAGTTACTTCGAGCGACCGTAGAAGTGAGACGCTGAGTTGCCGCCGATCCTTAGAGGTTTTGCTGAGTTTTTCGAAAGTGAAATTGAGTTTCATAAAAATGTGGGAACTACTATGAAAATTTAACGAGATTAGAACGGTTCGAAAGTTCACAAATTGCTAAATGCGATCTAAATTTGTAAGAACTACTGCATTTGATTCAAAATTTCTAAAGAATGATCGTGTAGAAATTCTTTGAGGTTTTGGGCAAGCTTTAAAAAGTTTCCTGCATAAAGAATACAAAAGATTGGTTTGTAAAAAAATAGATTCTTTTTAATGATTAGAGTAGTTCCCACAATTCAGTAGATTTGAATATTCCGTATATCAAATTAATAAGTTAAAATACATTTATAATCTTTAACTTTTAGAATTTAGAACACCTTGACACATTCTGTAGGAACTTCCAGATAACTACTTTGGTATAGAAAATTCTTAGTTGATGAAAAACAAATAATTCAAAAATTGTTTCCAATTTAGAAAAATCTTATAGTTTCTACGCTTTGGTCAGCCGGTAAAATTAGGAGGTTCACAAAATGAACTTAGCTTCGCTTTCGATTCAAAGACCGATTTTCGTCACTTGTACGGTCTTACTCATCCTGGTCGCGGGATACCTTTCTTTGAGCAAATTGGGGGTAGATTTATTTCCCAATGTAACGATTCCGGTCGTGACCGTAACCGTGCCTTATCCAGGTGCGGCGCCTAATGAAATCGAAACACTAATTGCAAAACCGGTTGAAGACGAACTATCTACGATTTCGGGAGTGAAAAGGGTCAGAGCGGTCTGTAACGAAGGAGTGGGGACCGTTATTGTAGAGTTTACTCTGGAAACTGATGTAAAGTATGCAGAACAACAGGTTCGAGATAAAGTATCTAGTGTTAAACCGAAATTACCAAATGATGCAAAAGAACCAGTCATTCGAAGAATCGATCCAGCGGACCAACCGATCGTAATCATTGCACTAAGAGCTGAATTACCAGATGCGGAACTTTATGATATTGCTAATGAAGAAGTGAAGCAGATTCTTCTTTCTACCAAAGACGTAGGAAACGTAACCATCTACGGAGGACGTAAAAGAGAAATTCACGTAGAACTGGATCGAAACAAACTCAAAGAACATATGATTCCAGCTTCAGTTGTGTCTAATCGACTTGCTTCGGGAGGAATGAACATCCCCGCCGGAAAAGTAAGTAAAACCGATAAGGAACTTGTATATAGAACGATCAATGAATTCCAATCTCCAGAGGAAATCAGAGACACTCCTATCTCTCTTTTTGGAAATGAAGTTCCTATTAAAATTGGACAATTGGGCGAAGTCAAAGATACAGTTGAAGACGAAACCTCTCGCGCTTATCTAAACGGTCGAAAAGCCGTTTTTCTCATGGTATATAAACAGTCCGGGTCCAATACGGTTGCGGTTGCACAATCTGTAAAAAAGAAAGTCTTAGAAATCAATCAAGATCTTTCGAAACGTAACGGTTCACCTGAGTTGACGTCTACGAATGATTCTTCTGTAACGATCGACAACAATATCTATGATGTAAAAGAAACGATTATCATTGGAATCATACTTACGATCATCGTAGTGTTATTATTCTTAGGAAGTGTTCGTTCTACTTTGATTACTGGACTTGCACTTCCAAACTCTTTGTTAGGCGCGTTTATTTTGATGGCGATTGCTGGTTTTACCGTAAACGTGATGACTCTTTTGGCTCTCAGCCTTGCGGTTGGACTTCTTATCGACGATGCGATTGTAGTTCGAGAAAATATTTTCAGACACAGAGAAATGGGAAAAACTGCGAGAGAGGCTTCTATCGAAGGCACCAAAGAAGTAACACTTGCGGTAATTGCTACTACGATGACGGTGATTGCGGTTTTTATGCCGATTGCATTTATCAGCGGAATTGTGGGACAGTTCTTAAGAGAATTTGGATTGACTGTATGTTTTGCTCTTCTCATTTCTCTTTATGACGCGCTTACGATTGCTCCTATGTTGTCTGCATATTTTGGTGGAAAGGTAGGAAATCACGCACATAATTCTTCCGAATCGATTCCTGAAATCACAACCAAAGCAGTCAAAGGAAAAACAAAAGGCGCTACTACTACGCTGGAAGAGATTGCTTATTCTAAAATCCGTTCTCAGAATAAAACTTCCAGAGGAATTTTATCCACCGTATTTTCTCCTATTGTGTTCATTTTAGGAAAGTTAGAAGTAGGACTAGATTCTATATTAAGTATTTTTAATGTTTTTCAATCTTGGTTAGAAGAAAAATACGCTTCCGTTTTAAAATTCACTTTAAAAAGACCTTTTTTTATACTTTCTGGAGCGATTTTAATTTTCGTAGTTAGTTTGGTTTTGACTAAGTTTATTCCAAAAACGTTTCTTCCTGCTCAGGATGAGGGTAAATTTACAGTGACTTTGGATATGCCACCCGGAACGTCCTTGGAAAAAATGTCTCAGATTGCTCTTCAAGTAGACCAAAAGATTCGTTCTTATAAGGAAATCAAAATTGTTTCCATGTTTAACACGAACCGTAGTACGAATATGTTCGTAGAAATGGTTCCTTCCAGAGATAGGAAGATGAACACAACTCAGTTTAAAGCGTTTCTTCGTAATGAATTGGCGGAATTTTCTTATGCCAATCCGATCGTAAAGGACGTAGACAATGTGGGAGGAGGACAAAGACCTTTTACTCTAACAGTCAGCGGTCAAAAGAGAGAAGTTGTAGAAGACTATGCTAAGAAGTTGTTCGAACGTCTTCAAAAATCTCCGGCGCTTTTAGACGTAGATACGAGTTATCGAACGGGAGCTCCTGAGTTTAGAGTGGTTCCGGATCGAGAAAAGGAAGTACTTTTAGGAGTTCCTGGAACGATTATAGGAACTGAATTGAGAACTCTTGTAGAAGGAACTACACCTGCGGTTTATAGAGAAAATGGAGTTGAGTATGATATTCGAGTTCGACTGAAGGATTCTCAAAGAGATTTAAAGGAAAATTTTTATAGTTCTTTTGTACCTAACTTTAACAATAGATTGATTCCAATTCAAAACGTAGCAAAGGCGGAAGAATCCACTGGTCTTGCAACGATCAATCGTCTCAACCGAAATAAGGCCGTGGAAATTTATGCAGATGTAAATCCAAAAGGTCCTGAAATGGGAGGAGCTATGGAAGAAGTTACAAAGATCAGTCAGATTGAAATTCCTCTTCCTTCCGGTGTAAAGATCGGCTATTCTGGACAGGCAGAAAGTTTTAAAGAGATGGGAGTTTCTATGGCGATCGCCATGGGACTTGGGATTTTATTTATCTACATGGTTCTTGCTTCTCTTTACGAAAGTTTTATCACTCCGATTGCGATCATGCTCGTATTACCTCTTGCGCTTTGTGGAGCTTTTATCGCTCTTTTTATTACCCAAAAATCCTTGGATATTTTTTCTATGATTGGGCTGATTATGTTGATCGGTGTCGCTACCAAGAACTCAATTCTTCTTGTGGACTTTACGAATCAATTGTTGTCACAAGGTAAAGAAATGAAAGAAGCGATTATCGAAGCGGGAAGAGAAAGATTGAGACCGATTTTGATGACTTCTTTTGCTCTTATCGCGGGAATGTTACCGATTGCAATCGGGTTGAACGAAGCTTCTCGTCAAAGAACGAGTATGGGAGTTGCGATCATTGGTGGATTGATTTCTTCTACGATACTTACTTTAGTGGTGGTTCCTGCAGCATTTTCTTATATAGAAAAACTGAATCAAATGGTAAGAAGAAATTCTCCGAATCCTGATGCGTAAGTAGTTCATAAGTAATGAATAAGAATTTGCTCTCGCCGTTTATGATTTAATTGATTTTGAATTTTTGTCGAATTTAAAAAAAGAGTTTCATAAATGGCGCGAGTGAGTGAAAATGAAAGTGATGGATCAGGACGAAGTGAAACACCGTATTATGGATAAAGCACTTGAGCTTTTTCTAAAGTATGGATATGCAAAAACTAAAATGGAAGAAATTGCAAGGGTCCTGAAAATTTCACGTAAGACTTTGTATAAACATTTCGAAAATAAAAATCATCTTCTATTTGAGATTCTTTCCCATAAACATAACTTGATGAGTTCTACTTTAGAAAAGATCAGTGAAGATGATTCTTTATCTGTGCATGAAAAGATTCAAGCTATCAATGAATTTAAAATTAGTCAGTTTCCCACTGGAGCGAATGAGTTCATTTTAGAAATTAGAGATCAGGCTCCAGATCACTACGCTTATATCAAAGAAGTGAGAATGGAATCTGTTGCTAAATCGGTTCAGGCTCTTGTAAAACAAGGGATTGAAAAAGGAGAAATTCGTAAGGACTTAAATCCTACGATTTTTGCGGCGCTTTTAAATTCTGCGATCGAAATGACCGCAACTCCAGAACTTCTTTTAAATTCTCCTTATTCGATGATGCAATTGCAGGGAGAAATTCACGGAATTTTATTTTATGGAATTATGAATTCATCCGAAACTCAATCCGTAGAAAAAGTTTCAAGTGATTAGAGTGTATCTTTGTGGTTAAAAAATGTAATAGTTCCCACATTTTAATGTTTTAGAATCAATTCTAAATTGTGGTAGTTCCCACAGATTAAGTCTTTTTAGCAAGGTATAAAATTTTTAACAGTTCCTAGGTTCATCTTTTATAGAAAAATTCAGTTTTATAAAAGAGCACTCGACTCTTGCTGTGAAGTAAATTAAGAAAAACCTTATAAATCGATTTCTAATTTGATTGAGGTTTTAAATTGAATTTTATCTATTAAATTTTCGTAGTAGTTCCCACGGATTAAGTCCCTTTAGTAAGGTATAAAATTTTTAACAGTTCTACTTGTTATTAACGTGAGGAGGGTGTAACAAAACGAGAAAGAATCTTCTAAAAGTATGAGTTCCTACAATTTTAGAATTTGTTCGTAAAATCATGATTTGCAGTAGTTCCCACATTTTAGGAATTGAGATCACAATTTTTTATTAGAAAAATAAACTATGGATTTCTTACGTCCAACTCACGTGTTATTAGAGTTTTGCCATTATTACCATATTCTGAAATTTAAAAATAACCTATTCTCTCTTGAGAGAAGTTCTGCAAGCCTGTAAATACCAAGCAGACGCAGAGTCAGTAGGATATTCCGATAAAACATCCCTAAAATGATTGAAAGCGAAAGTATATTCTTCTTCAAAAAAATGAAAAACTCCTTTTTCAAATTTACTTTTTGTCTTAAAAAATTGTTCCGCTTCGTCGCTTTCTGTATCACAAAATTCTAATATAGAAAGATCTTCTTTTTTTCCTCTTACAAATGTTCTACCGAGATAACGATATAGAAATTGGGAAGGATCTTTTAAAGAAGAAAACGCAGTTTCACTCAAAAGTATTTTTGCCCCGTAATTTTTAGTAAGACCTTCTATGCGGGACGTTGTGTTTACCGTATCCGAAATTACGGTTACCTCCATCCGGTTTTGGGAACCGATTGTACCTAACATAACAGGTCCCTTATGAAGGGCGATCCCTGTTTCGATTGGCTTATAACCTTGGCGATCCCGATCTGCATTGTATAATTTCAATTGACGATGCATTTCGATAGCAGCCATCAAACCGTCTTCCGCGTTTGTTTCGAAAAGTGCCATAATCGCGTCTCCGATAAACTTATCGATGGTTCCGGAATATTTTTCAATTGCTAGTGTCATTCTTTCTAAGTAAGAGTTTAGAAAATTAAAATTTTCTTGTGGATTCATACTTTCAGAAAGTTCAGTAAAAGAACGAATATCGGAAAATAAAACGGTCATTTCTTTTTGAATTTGATCACCGAGTGCAACTTGTATCACTTCGTTTTTTCCCAAAAGATGAATGAGTTTAGAAGGGACAAATCTTGCAAAGGATTCGTTCAGTTTGGCTTGTTTTTCGATCGAATCGTTTTGTTCTCGGATCAATTCTTTTTGAGTTTCTTGTTTTTCTTTAATCAAAATAGAAATTCTATCTCCAAGTCCTAAAGAAAGTAAAGTTACTTCCAAACCAGAACCGATTTGCATACTATATTCCGTAACAAAAGAAACTGGAATGGCTCCTATAGTTTTTAATGCGTAGAACGCTCCTCCTAAAAGTAAGGCGGAGAATGCGATCATAAAATAACGAGCAGGACGAAAACCTGACATCAACGCTTTTATTCCCGAAGCCAGTATGGAGATTGCAGTTAAAAGACCTAAGATTGCGACCTGCAATGCTCCTTGAGTTAGGTTCACAAAAAAAGAAGAGAACGAAGCCATTGCACAAAGAATGATTAAAACATGATTGTACTTGTGTAGGGTGGGAAACGTGTTCTTTGTATCCAAAAAGTCTCTTGTAAAAAGTAAAATACTAAATTCCAAAAGACCGGCCAAGAACGGATTCATTCGTCTAGCTCCCCAGGAAAATTCTGGCCAAAGATATTCGTAGGCGAATCCATATTGAGACATCAAAAAAATAGCAAAACAAAGAATATAAAAAACGTAAAAAAAATAACTTTTGTCCCTTACCGTGAGTAAGAGAAATAAGTTATATACAGCCATGGCGATCAGAATTCCGAAATAAATCCCGTTAATATATTGAATATCTCTAATATTCTTATAGAATGCATCAGGTTCCCAAAGAATCAGAGGCATTTGCATACTGTCTTCGTTTTTAAATCGAAGATAAAAAGTGGATACACCTGGAGGAGCATGAATTGGAAACACGAAGGTATGACTTTCGATAGGCCTATCCGTAAAAGGTTTTTCTATTCCTACGATAGTTTGTTGGTAGGTGCCATTTTCGGGAGAATATAGAATTACCTCGTCGATCAATGGAAACGTAATTTCTAAAAGTTTTTCTTTGAAAGTTTCTTCAGGATTGTTAAACGAAAACTTCAACCAATAAGCGGATTTAGTAAATCCGAAAGAAGGATTTGTTTGGTTGGATTGTTGAAATTCTTTGTTTTGAACGGATTCAATTGTCAAACTGGAATCCTGATCTTCTAAAATTTGAGAGTAAATTCCAAGGCGAACTTGATTCTCGTTCCAAGGAATCGTTTCAGCAAATGTGGGTAACGTAAGAAGGATCGGAAATACAATTCTTAAAATTTTTATTATTTTCATATCACTTCTCCGATCCTTCCTTCAGGTTATGGCGGATGTTTGTCGCCATCGAGCAAGGGACGAACTAAAATTTATTTCAAGAATTTCTAAATACTGTTTTAAACAAAGATAAAGTATTTTTGAAATGGCTTCCAATTTACATATTCAAAAATAAAGAAATTTGAATCAGATAACTTCTCTTGAAACCTTGTTTTAGTTTGGACAAGATTTTATTTAGAATTATTTCGATAAGCAATCTGAATGAAAAATTTTTCGAATAAACATTTAAGAACTCATTTTAGTATTTCAAAACAAATTAAAAGATAAATGTGATTTTTAATTTTCTCTTAAGATAGAATAACGATAAATCATTCTTTTATTAGAATAAAACAATATGTTGTCTTTTAATTGTCTAATTTGAAACAAACTTGATGAATATCTGTTTGCAATTGCTCATAACTTTCATGTTTTTTATAAAATGAGAATTAGAATCGTAAACGATCTAAATTGGGTTAATCTTCTAAAAAAATTACTCAAAACTTTGTTTTTAAACTAGGGTTTATTGCGAAATTTACTATTGTATAAGGATCAGTTTAATAAGGTATTGTTTATAAACTTGAAAGACTCGCAATTATACTAATGACCTCTATAAAAATTAGGTACTATAATTTTTATTATAAAACCTCGTTTGGAAGCAAAATATTGATACTTATTTTATAGTTTTGAGTAAGATTTAAATTTTTTCTTTCGTATTTGAAAGTAAAGAGTTCTTCCAGAAGTAGTTTGTGAGATTAAAGAATAAGACAAAAAAATTTTTAACTCAATTTTGTTACAACGAAGATTTTAAGCAAAATTGAATCCTTAAAATTATTATGTTTCGATTTAAGATAAATTATAGTCGAACTTTTATTTTTTAGAAACTTTTATAAAATCCAAAAGGATGATCCTATTGCAAGAACATACGAAAAGAATACTATGTTTTGTTTTAAAAGTTAGAATCCAGGATCTTTCTCGAAAAAGTTATAAATTTCAGAATAGCAGCAATTTATAAAGCTTTATATTTTCACAAAAAATTCATCGTTCATTTTGATTGAGTTTTTGTAGTAAAATCAAATTTCTGCATGAAGTTTCCTTGGGTCTTCAAAGAAATTAAAAATTTATTTTGAACCTGCCTCAAAATTTAAATATTATAAAGATTTGATAATAGAAAGTATTGGAAAGTTTATAAATACCAGATGTGATGATTTTCGCGGTTTTTAATATTTTATTAGAAATTTCTAAAGAATTATCTTTGATACCTTTTAAAGTTTTAAGATAGGCCTTTTTTGATTACTAATCTTATAAAGTTGAATATCTAAATAGGATTGTTAAAAATTCCATAATGGAGATTAGCAAAACTACTTGAATCGTCCATTCCAATACAATGAAATAGATGGAGAATTCATTTTTTAACAATTCTATTACTGATCTCTATAAAATTGAATACTGTTAATTTTATCACAAAACACTGATTCCATGCAAAATATTAGGTACTTTATTACATAGCTATGAGTAATAAAATGATTTCACAAAATAAAAAAGTACTTTATGTCAATTAAAATTGATTGAAAATACGATCCTTTCTTGGAAAGGAAAGTTTTTCAATTTCTGGAAGTTTTAGTTTAGATACCTATTCAAAACTAAAAAAGAAAGAATATTTTTTTGCATATTCAAGATTTCTCAACTTCTTAAAGAACTAAAATTTTCATTTGATTTTCAAATCCGTCTTGCATAGTTTTACTTAATTCCTAATTTAAAGTTTATCTAGGAGGGTTTTGATTTTATGAAAATCAAATGGTTTATATTTGTTTTTTTGTTTAGCGTTAGCTGGCTTCAAGCGGAACCGTTTCAGTTAAAAAGTCCTGAATTGACATCGGTTAAATTAATTGCCAACGAACAAGTGTTTAATGGCTTTGGATGTTCTGGAGGGAATATTTCTCCTTCTCTATCTTGGACGGGTCTTCCGAAAGATACTAAAAGTATTGCGTTAACTGTGTATGATCCTGATGCTCCGACTGGAAGCGGGTGGTGGCACTGGGTGGTTTTTAATCTTCCATCTACGATTACTTCAATTCCAGCTAATGCTGGCAACTTGGAAAAAAACCTTCTTCCTAAAGAAGCGATTCAAAGTAGAACCGATTTTGGAACGTCTGGTTACGGCGGGCCTTGTCCTCCAAAAGGTCATAAGCCGCATCGTTATTATTTTACGGTGTACGCCCTTAAAGATAAAATCCCGGCGGATCAAAATTCTTCTGGAGCTTTGATCGGATTTTATATCAATCAACTTAAAATCGGCGAAGCACAGATTTTAGCAAAATACGGCAGATAAAAATTAAATAAAAAAGGATCTGTTTTTTGAGCAGATCCTTTTTTGAATATAACAAATCTTTTGGTTTAAGTTTGAACGTGTCTTTTTTATCAATTGCGTAAACTGTTCCTAAAAATCTCCATAAAACCCTAAAAAAATCGATATAATTTTGAAATGACTTCTTAATTTATAAATTCAAATTTTTTGAATATTCTAAAATATGAATTCTTTCTAAATTTCAAAGAAATAAAAGTTTTAAATAAAAATTATCTTAAGCCTATAAAGTATGTCAGTTAGTACGGATTGTATTTTTTGGAAAATTTATAAACTTTTAGAGAAAGTTAAAGATTGTATGTCTTATTGCATTTTCAACTTAAACACAATCTTTAAATGTCTATTTATAGAGTTTTTGAAAATTTCGTATCTAACATTAGTAAAATGGCATTATCCGTTTGCTTTTACTGATCTCTATAGAATTGAGTACCGTTAATTTTATCACAAAACGCTGGTTCCATACAAAATATTAGGTACTTTATTATATAGTTATGAATAATGGATAAGAAATAAAAGAAAAGTAATTTTCAACAATTCTAATATATTCTTATTGTATCTTTAGGTCGTTTAAATTTTCCGAATAACTTTAGCCGATTGTTTTAAATTTTTGAGATGTGCTTTTTATCAGAGGATGTTTAAATTTTTCCCTGAATAAATCTAGATTGGTTTTATATATAGATTATTGTTTGTAGGGAGTCATTTCCTAATCAACCAAATATAAAGTTCTATTTCGAGTTTAAAAAATAAATTCTTTACAATTTTGAAATCTCTTTGATACATTCCATTTCACAAGGACCATACGATGAAACAAATATCTGTTTTTTTCATTCTTCTGATTTGCGGAACTTCTGCATTTGCACAAAATAATTCTATTTGGCAAACCATTTTTGGCGGTGAACAATATAATGGATTGAAACCAAACGAATGTCCGGAGGAACTTCCATCCGGATTGGTTTCTTTAAAAGATGGAACTTATGTTGTTGTAGGCGCTTCTAACGATTGTTCCAGACAAGATACAAACCTTAAAATAGAACAGAAAAAATATAGTGCTGCTTGGTCTGCAAAAATTGATCCATTGGGGAATCCAGTTTGGTGGAAATATCTCTTTACAAGTGTTCCCATCGACATGGGAGGTTATACCGTTAGCGTTCACAATCACGATAGCGTTCGAGGAGAAAATCTTATAGCGACTCAAGATGGAGGTTTTATTACTTCAGGTTCGATTGGGAGCGGAACTTACAATCGAAAGATCGTATTCTCTAAATACGACGGACAAGGAAGTTTAGTTTCTGATAAAATTATAGAAGCAAAAGAAATTTGTGACGACGTTTGTGGATTTGAAGATCCGCATATATTTCATCTTCAAGAACTTGCCAATGAAAAATTTAGGGCGCTTGTTTCTGTTTCTTACAGAACAGAATCTACGGAGCAACATGGAAATACTACTACCGTAATAAGCGGAATTAAGACAGGATTCTTTTATACCCTTTTGAGTAAGGATGGCTCTGTTAAAAGTTCCAAACACATTCCAGATTTAGAATATGCTCCTAGTGCAACTACTTCTTATGAAGAAGGGATTGTTTTTGCAGTAAGAACGGATAACGTATCTGGGAGAGAATCTCAAAGAGACTTGGTTTTACATCGATATGATTCAGATGGAAAACCGCTTTGGAAAAAAAGATTCGGAAGTCCTAATATAGAAGATTTTGCAGTTTCTATCTTTAAACTTTCCGATGGGAATCTACTTTTATCCGGTGGTGTTTCAGGGCAAAATCATCAAGCGGTTTGGCTTTTGAAACTTTCTCCAAAAGGTGAGGTGATCTGGGAAACCAAACAAAGATTAGGTGGTCATAATTTTATGGGGCCTATTATAGAATCTCCAGATCAAGGTTTTTTCGGAGTTCTTTCTGATGGAGAAGGACCTATGATTTTAGTCAAATTCGATTCTAACGGGAAGAAAGTTTGGGAAAAAAAACATTCTCAAAGGCTTTATATGGCGAATAAGATTTTAAAAAACGACAAGGGTTATATTATTCTTTCTTATACTAAGAAAAAACCAGCTCAATATATAGATGCTCTTCTCATTCAAACGGATTGGGATGGAAATATTTCAAAGGAAGCCTTTCGAAAGAATTTTCCATAGAGGTAACAGGTATAAGAAACGGAGTTGAATTCAATTGAAATTTTCTCGTATAACGAGTGAACTTACATAGAGTGAAATTCATCTCAGATTCAATTGCAGGTTATTGTTTTGGTATATGTTAATAGTAGCATAACGTTTTGGTTGTTTTTTTATGAAAGTTGGAAATTCAACTTTCATATGCGGTTATTAGTTTAGTAATAAACTGATACTTTGTTTGCTGAGAAAATATTTTCGTTTTATTTACAGATCGAACTTTTGTATTTTGAGTGTGAAACTTTTGAGTTTTCGACATTCCTGGATGGCTCGTAAAAATTCAAATCTGTGTGAGTTCCCACAAATTATAGCTTAGGTCGGTTATAGACTTGTAAAAATCAGTATTTTAGGGGGATAAGCAGACGTTATTAAAAAAGAAGTAGTTCCTACATTTAAAACAGCTTCTTTATTATATCTGTATAAAAAATTTGTTTTATAAAGCCTAATTTTTCTGTAAAAAATCAAATGTGGGAACTTCCACCAGACAGTTCACTGATAAAAAACTGTTTTCCAAGTTAGGAGACTTAATCTGTGGGAACTCATACAAATTTAAGTTTTAGGGTAAAACTTTTTCCTTATGTTCAATTTATGCTAAGAGAACTATTTATAAAATCTAAAAAGAATCGTTATCCGATCAAATTTTTGCATAGAATTACCGTTTGCGATCAGCATAAAAATAAAAAACTACTTTATAAAGCTTTCATTAATTGAATTAAAAATTCATTTTATAAAAATTTTCTAATAAATTAACGTGAATCCGGTTGAGAAAAGATTTTCTAAAGATATGAGTTTCTGCAATTTTAGAATTTGTTAGTAAAATCGTGATTTGCGGTAGTTCCCACATTTTAGAAATCGAACTGCAAAATTTAAATTTCAACTTTTTCCAGAAAAATAAATTTCTTAAACTGAATTCTTAAGGTCATAGTGAAAATTTTTTATTATGTTAACGAGAATTTAGTATAAAGTGAAAGGGGCGATGCAAGGAATTCAGCAGAACGCTTTCTATCATAACCAACCCCACAAGTGTTATCTCAATATAAATCTGTCGAAATTACGACAAATCCTCTGTAAAACTTAGTTCCCATCCCACAACGCGACCCATAGGAAAGCGTTGTGCTGAGTT